>DAORDH010000021.1:0-95494 GCA_035345875.1 Leptospiraceae bacterium
TTTTATATTCTTTCTTTTGTACAATCCTTATTTTAGGCGACTTGACAAAGTCGCACTAATAAAGAGAGTCAAATGAAACCATCTAATTAGGTTTGCTCCTATTTCTGTTCACAAATAAGAAAAGTTTAGAGAGATATAAAAAGATAGAAAGGAAAGAATTTTTGAATCCATTATCTTATATTTTTTTAGAGAGAGTTATGATTCAATTTCATGCATTAGAATACACAGTTCTATAAATATTCTAAATAGATAAAAGCTTATAACTATCTCCATCGACTTGAATTAAATTTTCCTCTTCAAGTGTTTTAAAGGTTCTACTGATTGATTCAGGTGTTGCATTCAAAAGGAGTGCTAGTTGATTCTTATTAATTTTGAGTTGAATGAAACCTTTATCTGCTCCATTCTCTCTTAAATATTCAATTAATCTTTCTTTTAAACTTAAAAGCATCAAAGAAGAAGTTTTATTTTTTAAGTAGTGCATAAACTGCATCATCTGAGTAGTAAAATGGTTCTGAAAATCAGGATGTGATTTTAAAAATTGCTTAAATAGATTTGTTTCAAAGAAAAGAACATAGCCATCTTCTAAACATTCCAAAGTTGCTGGATAATTAGGAGCTCCGGAAAAAATCAAAGGACCAGCTGCCATATCTCCATCTGTCATTACTCTAAGAATTGCTTCCTTTCCATTTGGATTCAGATTATAAATTTTATACTTTCCTGAACGAATAACTACAAAGCCTTTGAACGGATCATTTTCAGAAAATACGATTTCAGTTTTTTTATATTTTTTATTCTGTGCAATTTTTTCTAGTTCGAATCGAATCGATTCCTGTAACTGACTCCAAAAACTTCCACCCAATTTTATTTTTCCTCTTGATATAGGTCAATTCATACATATGAAACTTATGATACAAGTATTTAATCATTCATTCTATTGGAAAAAACAATGTCATTATTCAAAAACAAACAACTTGATCCATATCGTTTCTTTTTTCCCATTTCCATTTTGGGAGGAATCACTGGAGTAAGTCTTTGGCTTTTATTTTGGGTAGCACAAACGAATACAATCTCTTCATTTAAAAACATATATCCACTAAAGCTTCATATAACAATTATGACCGTTTTTTTTCTACTCCCTGTGATCAAAGGCTTTGTTTTTACAGCAATTCCAAGATTTACTGGCACATCCTTATTGAATCAAAGTGAATTATTGATATTAACCTCAATTCAGTTAATCTTAATAACAATCTTGCTATTTTATAATGACTCACTCATATTTTATACTTTCCAATCCATAGATTTTGGATTCCTATTTTTGTTCATACTACACCGGTTTAAAATTTCAAAGCTTAAACTATCTTCTTATCTTTATTTTTTGACCGGTGGATTTTTTTTAGGTATAATTGGATCAATTGCCCAACTAACAAGCGTATACCTCAACCAATACTACCTTTTTCTAATTGGTAAAGACTTTATTTTTTATGGGATGGTTCCCTGTATTATTTTTGGAACAGGAACTAGAATTATTCCAATGATCGTAAACTCAGAAAATCCAAGTAAACGAATGGAGTGGATGGCTCGCGCAGAGGGACAAAAGTGGAATCATTTAGTCTTAGTTATATTTATTCTTTCCTATTTAATAGAATTTATTGCAGTATTTTATTTAGATTTGGGTATTCTTTTTAAAGGATTGCGATTTCTTATCTGTGTTTATTGGATCGTAACCTTCTTTCATATTCTTGAAATTAAATCCTTCCAAACTAAATTACCACGTTTGATACTCGTTGCATGTTATCTATTTATAATAGGCCTTGCAGGACATACATTTGGATTTAAATACTCAGCACATTTGGCGCATTTTTATTTAGCAGGCGGATTAACCTTATTAATACTAGGAATTATGACAAGAGTTACTCTTTCTCATGGTGGGGCTGATATGAGAATAGAGAAAAACTCTAATGTCTTTTACTGGATAATCGCTGTTATCCTTTCTGCCTCCATTGCTAGATCTTTTGCCTATATCTCAATGGAAACAATGACAAGTCATTTTGCATATGCAGCTATACTGTTTACACTAGGTTTATTGTTCTGGTCCGTAAAAATTGGAAGATTCATTTTAAAATAGACCAAAGAGAACAAATGTGTAAACCCGTAAACTTACAAAGAAACTACAAGCAATTAAACCATTACAAGTTTGCTTTTTTTCAAAAGATTATTTTTTTTGAGAATCCTTCTGAGTATGATTTTTATCAGTTTAAAAAAAAATATTTAACTCATATATTTGATATACATCAATTACTCTTTTTTAGTTTTATGTTACTTTTAGATTAAAGATTAGGAGTTAAATATGAAATTCATGATACGGATTATCACGGTTTTGGTTCTACTAGGTCTTCCATTTACATTCTGTAAAAAAGAAGGCGAAACAGCAGATTCAAATCCAAGCAGTCAATCAGATGATAATAAGGGAATAGGTCCAATTAAGAAAGTTGATCTTGGAGATATTGATTCAGCGAAGGCGACTAAAGGAAAACAACACTTCGAAACAAAATGTAGCGCTTGCCACAAATTTGAAGAAAAAGTCGTTGGTCCACCTTTAAGTGGAATCACAAAAAGAAGAACCCCTGAGTGGATTATGAATATGATTTTAAATCCAGTCGAAATGACACAAAAAGATCCAACTGCAATGGAGCTATATTCTACTTATCTCGTTCAAATGACGTTTCAAAATGTAACTGAGGATGAAACGAGAGAGATATTAGAATATTTCAGACAGATGGACAATAAAAAATAAGAGGAGAATAATATGAGAAACTCATTAAAATTTTTAATCTCGCTGACAATCCTAGTTTCAATTTTAAGTTGTGGCAAGAAACAAGGACAAGCAGTATTAGCGTCTAACGCTGCTCAAAAAGTATACGTTGCTCCTGGAGAAAAAGATGAAGTATATCTATTTACATCAGGCGGGTTTAATGGACAAATCGGAGTATATGGAATACCTTCAGGACGTTTATTTAAGATAATTCCTGTTTTTTCTCTACATTCTGAGAATAGTTACGGATATGACGATGAAACAAAAGACATGCTTTTAACATCTAAAGGATATGTTGCTTGGGACGATACTCACCATCCTGAAATATCTTTAACCGGTGGGAACCATGATGGTAGATGGTTATTTATAAATGGTAACAATACTCCACGTATAGCTAGACTTGATCTAACAACATTTGAAACAAAAGAGATCATTGAAATTCCAAATACTGCCGGTGGTCATGGTGCTCCATTCATAACAGAAAATACTGAATATGCAATTTCTACTACCAGATTCTCAGTTCCAATTCCTCAGCGTGATATCGCAATTGAAGAAATGGGAAAAGGAAATTTCAATGGAACAATTTCAATGGTGAAAGTTGATCCTAAAGATGGAAAGATGAGCCTTGATTTGCAAATGCTTGTTCCAGGATTTAGCTATGATTTAACTAGATGCGGTAAAGGTCCTTCTCATGATTGGTGTTTCTTTAGCACATACAATACAGAGCAAGCTTATCAAATGATAGAAGTTGGTGCTTCTAAAAATGATAAAGACTATGTTATGGCATTCAACTGGGTAAAAGCAAAAGCTTGTAAAGATGCAGGAAAAGCAAAAGATTTTTCCGGCACATACTATCACAACTACCAACCTGAAAATGCTCCTGCCATTGCAGAAAAAATGTCAGGTGTAAAATTACTCAATCCAAAAGATTGTCCAGGCGTTGCTTATTTTATGCCAACTCCAAAGAGTCCACATGGTGCTGACGTAGATCCAACTGGTGAATACATCGCAGCAGGTGGTAAATTAGCTTCTGTTATTGCAGTTCACTCTTATTCGAAATTATTAAAAGCAACAGAGGATAAAGCAAACTTTACCGGTGAAGTAATGGGAATTCCTATTTTAAAGTATGAAGCAACGTTAGCCGGCGAAGTAAAAAAACCTTGTCTCGGACCACTACATACAGAGTTTGATAATAACGGTTATGCCTATACATCTTGTTTCGTAAGTTCTGAAGTCGTTAAGTGGAAACCTGGAACCTGGGAAGTTGTGCAACACATGCCAGCATTTTACAGTATTGGTCACTTAAGCATTGTAGGTGGGGATAATAAAAAGCCGTATGGTAAATATTTAGTAGCAATGAATAAAATTACAAAAGACAGATACTTACCAGTTGGAATGGAACTTCCCCAAAGTGCACAACTCTGGGATATATCTGGAAGCACAGCAGAATTACTCTTAGATTTTCCAACTGTAGGAGAGCCGCACTATGCCCAAATGATTCCTGCAGCCATGATCAAAGACAAGACTAAAAAAATATTCCCATTGGAAGAAAACAAACATCCATATGGAACAAAATCTGAGAAAGATGCTAAAATCGTAAAAAATGGAAACCAAGTTCATATTTATATGACATCGATCCGATCTCACTTTAAACCTGATAAAGTAGAAGTGAAAAAAGGAGATGTTCTTTATTTCCATGTTACGAACCTAGAACAAGATTTTGATGTTCCACACGGATTTGCAATTAACGGTTCTACTCTTCCAAACCTACTCATTATGCCTGGTCAGACAAAGACTATGAAATGGGAAGCAAAAGAAGTTGGAGTGTATCCATTCTATTGCACGGATTTCTGTTCTGCTCTTCACCAAGAAATGCAGCAGTATATACGTGTTAGCCCGTAGGATCATTCTATGTGGAATAAAGTTTTAACAAAAAATAATAGGTGGCTAGTTTTACTAGCTGCCGTTCTTATGATAGGATCTTACTTTCAACCTATGTGGTATATATCGCTTGACGCACCTCAATACCCTGAAGGGCTTAGTATGTATATCTGGACAAACAAGATAAGTGGTGGGACTCAGTATGATCTACAAAATATCAATCTACTAAATCACTACGTTGGAATGAAAGAAATTGTTTCTAGTTCGATTCCAGAACTCCTCTTTATGCCCTATGTATTATTGTATATGATTTTAGGAGCTATTATCACATTTATGTTTCCGAGAGTCTTTATGATTGGTCTTGGGATTGTAAATTTGGTTTTAGTAGCAATCGCGGGGCTAATAGACTTTTGGCGCTGGGAATATAACTATGGCCATGAATTAAATCCAGAGGCAGCAATTATTGTTCCGGGAATGTCCTACCAACCCCCATTACTAGGATGCAAACAAATGTTAAACATTAGCGCTTGTAGCATTCCTCATGTTGGGGCAATTGTGTTGTTTCTCGCTGTTGCAATCTTGGTTTACATAATTTGGGTAGAAAGAAAACTCTATTTAGAAAGTAAAGGAGTTTAATATGAACAGAAAAGAATTACTTCAAACAGCGGTTATCGCATCCCCAATTTTATTATCCGGAAAACTTTTTTCGCAAGATACAAAGTCTTCTGATTCAGGAAAAACCGGTGGTAAATATGGCGCATTGATTGATGCAACAACAGATTGTCTCAAAAAAGGAGAACTGTGCATTAGTCATTGCGTGGATATGATGGCTGGTGGCGATAAAACAATGGGACCTTGCGCAAAATCAGTTCGCGATATGCTAACGATGTGCGATACACTTGTGAAACTTGCAACATCTAACTCAGAGTTTACCAAAAAACATGCAAGTCTATGCTTAGAAGTTTGCAAGAAGTGTGAAGATGAATGTAAAAAGCATCCAAAACACAAAGTATGTATGAACTGCGCGGAAAGTTGTAAAGCTTGTATTGCAGAAATAAACAAAATCATAGGATGATTATATGAGAAAGATAATTGCATTTTTAGCTAACAGGGAATTGACTCAATTTAAATTAGTAATAAGTGCAATTATTTTATCTTTAGTCTATTCTTGTTCAGAATCTGGTCCGGAATCGGTGAAGCCTGGTGAGCATAAATGTGAATTTTGTAAAATGGGAATTGTGAACCTAAATTACAATTCTCAAATCCTCACAAAAAAAGGAAGAAGATATAACTTTGATTCTATAGAGTGTTTGTTTTCTTATTGGAATCAAAATGAGGATAAAGTAGAAAAAGTTTGGGTTAAAAATTATTTAAATTCGCAAGATTGGTTAGAAGTTGAAAACGCAAAATTTCTGAAAGCCGAAAAGCTTCCTTCTCCAATGGCAGCGAACCTTTCATCCTATCGTTCTTTGGAAGATGCAGAAAAGAATCTTACGATATACGGCGGCTCGATTCTTTCTAGGGAGGATGTTATGCATTTTATAAAAACAAATTGGGACAAAGACCTCTCTCAAAAAAGTAAGTGATTAAGTTATGAAACCAAATAGAATTCTATTCACTATCTTATATTTAACACTCTCAAGTTGCATCTACGACTTAAACGCAAAAACATTAAATGTCTGTAATTCCTGCGAGTGGAAAACAATCCAAGACGCACTCAATGCTGCTACCACAGGAGATACAGTTGAAGTAGAGGAAGGAACATTTAAAGAAAGTCCAATTCAAATTAAGAAATCAGTCAAGTTAATAGGTATTAATTTTCCAACGATAGACGGAAACAATAAAGAAAGTGTTATCGATATAACTGCAGATTCAGTAGAGGTAAGTGGTTTTAAAATTATAAACGGTGGAATTAGTGACATACACGAATTTGCCGGAATTCATATAGAGAATAGTAAAAACTGTTTAATTCATGATAATCATCTAGAGAATAACGCATATGGAATCTATTTAGCAAAAGTTCAAAATTGTAGAATAGAAAATAATGACTCAATAGGAAATGCTGTGAATGAAGTTTCAGGTGGAAACGGTGTTCATATTTGGTCTTGTGAAAACATTCAGGTCATCAAAAACAAAACCAGTATGCATAGAGATGGAATTTATATTGAGTTTTCAAACTCTTTAGTTATTGAGGAGAATTACAGCACAGAAAGTATTCGCTATGGATTACACTTTATGTTTTCGAATGATAACAAGTTTATCAAAAATCATTTCACAAGAAATTCAACAGGAGTAGCAATTATGTATTCAAAGAACATTGAGATATTAGAAAATTTCTTTGAAAAAAGCAAGGATTCAAACTCTTATGGAATACTTCTAAAAGACATATCAGATAGCAATTTTAAAAATAATATTTTCCAAGAAAATACAATTGGAATCACAGCAGATAATGCTACTCGAAATAATTTCATTCACAATACTTTCAAAAAAAATGGATGGGCTTTTAACATGATGGGAAATTGTGATGATAATCAACTCGTTGAAAATAATTTTATTGAAAATGTTTTTGATTTATCAACAAACTCGCGAGAGAATAGGAATAAATATGAAAAAAACTTTTGGGATAGTTATAACGGATACGATTTAGATAAAAATGGATTTGGGGATAAACCATATTTACCCGTTCGATTTTTTAGCTACTGGGTTAATGTTTATCCTTTTTTAATGGTTTTATTTCAATCTCCAATTATTGAATTTCTAGAAATCGCTGAGAGAGCATTTCCTGTCATGACTCCAGTTGATTTAAAGGATAACTTCCCACAAATAAAGAAGATTGCTTTATGATAAAAATTTCCAATCTATCAAAATCTTTTAATAAAAATAAAGTCATTCACAACCTTAATTTAGAAATAAAAGAAGGTTTGATCACAGCCCTTGTCGGTCCGAATGGATCAGGTAAAACAACTCTACTAAAATGTATATTAGGACTAACGTATCCTGATAAAGAATCTAGAGTGCTACTATCTGGGTTTGAGTATTTAAATAAAAATGGAATTAAAGAGATAGGATACATGCCACAAACTCCCTTATTTCCTCAGAATTTAAAAGTCAAAGAAATCATTCAGATTTTGAAAAATCTAGAAGAAAAAGAAACAATCTACGAAGAGAACTTAAAAGATGAATTAGAGATAAATAAATTTGAAAATAAATACTTTGGTGAGTTGTCGGGCGGTATGAAACAAAAAGTGAATATACTACAATGCTTTAGTTCCGAAAAAAAATTCTATATTATTGATGAGCCAACAGCTAGCTTGGATCCACATATTTCTTTTTATTTAAAAAATCTCTTAAAAGAAAGACGAAAGAAAGGCAGTTCGATTTTATTCACCTCTCACATAATGTCAGAAGTAGATGAAATCGCAGACAGAGTAATTGTGATGGTGGAAGGTAAACTAATATTAGATGAAACCCCATTAGAGATTTTAAATAAGAGTAATACAACTAATATGGAATCTGCTCTTCGTTCTTACTGGATGGTAGGGGTTAATCATGCGTAACCTCATACAAGTCGCAATATTTGAGTTTAAAGAAAATATTCGAAATAAATGGATATTTGCTTATGGGATTTTTTTCTTTTTAATTTCTAGTCTGCTTATTTATTTTGGAGGAAATGAAAGTGCAAAAATTATCGCTAGTTTGCTAAGCATTATATTGTTATTGGTTCCCCTCTTCGCTCTACTTTTTGGTAGTATGAATTTCTTAGATTCAATGTCCTTTATGGAGGTGATTTTTACAAGACCGATTAGCAGACTTCAATATTTTAATGGAAAATGGTTTGGGCTTTCTTTTGCGTTGAACATCGGTTATCTGCTCGGAGCAGGTCTTCCTATACTACTTTTTACAAACCCTGAATCAAAGTTAATCCATTTATCAGTTCAGCTATTATTATATGGAATGCTTTTAAATTGGGTTTTTATTTCAATTGCAATCCTAGTTGCTATCACATTCGTAAAGCGAGAAGTTGTGCTATCAATGTCTCTTGCAATTTGGTTTTATTTGTATTTGTTGTATGATCTTATCATGCTAGGAGTTAGTATAAACTTTGGTGAATACCCACTTGAAGTTCCAATACTAATCCTCACCTGCATCAATCCATTGGATCTTGTTCGAATTATTACGATTTTACAAATGGACAATGCAGTTTTACTCGGATTTACATCCGCCTTTTTCCAAAAATATCTTGGAAATACAAATGGAATTATTCTGTGTATAACGTTCTTAAATATTTGGGCAATTCTTCCATTTTATATAGGATATAGGGTCTTTAAAAAGAAAGACTTATAACTTTTATTCCGCTCAATTGATCATTTTCAGAAGAAAATTTGATTTTGAAAATATTCGATAATGCTAATGAAATAGTAAAATCAATATACTGCGATAGATCGGCTGCAGAAGAGCTCATAAAGAAAACAGTGAACACTCATTCCGTTCCTTCTCTTTCGCTCTGCTCAAGCCGATTTTCATTTTTCAGTAACAATGGGAGTTAATGTGAGTTATATTTCTTGAACCGAATTTTCATAGTGCTGAATACTTTCTTCAATCACCTTAACTAAATCTGATTCTAAAAGGCTCAAAGGATTTGCATTGAAATCTTCCCAAACAAATTCTTTTTCTGCATATTTGCCAATACTCATATAAAAAATAGGAGGAGGATTTCTGCGATACCTTTCACTCTGTGCTAGCCTTAAAGTGAATGATCCCATTTGTGAAAAAATAAATTCATACTTATTTTGGTTCTTAGTTAGAGAATACCGATATGGCCAATCTATAGTTTGAATTGGCTCACAAGAAAATAAGTTTAGAATAACACTCATTAGCTGCTTTGTCCTTGACTCTAATTCTGGAAAATCCGCCTCAGAAAGTCTTAAATGTTCTCGTTTAATTTCGCCTTGTCCCATAATTTATCCATTTCCTCTAATGTCATATCTTCTAAATTTTTATTTTCTGCTTTGGCTTCCTTTTCAATAAATTGAAAACGAGAAGTAAATTTTAAATTGGCTCGATTCAAAGCAACCTCTGGTGATATCTTTAAAAATCGTGCTAGATTAATAACTGAAAATAACACATCACCTATTTCGTCTTCTATTTTTGTCTGATCCATTGATGGGTTTTCAATCTCTGCATATAACTCATCAATTTCTTCTTGTAATTTACTTTTCACATCCTCTAATTTCTCCCAATCGAACCCAACCTTTGCGGCTAACTTCTGTAATTTTTCTGCACGGAGTATGGAAGGTAAAGATTTCGGAACTGGATCTAATATTGAAACTGGTTTTGGATTATTTTTCTTTTCCTCTTCTTTAATTCGATTCCAGTTTGCTAAAACTTCATCTGGAGTTAGATTAGCTGGAACATTAAAAACATGTGGATGTCTTCGTATCAACTTTTCTGAAATTTCAATTGCAATGTCTTTAAAATTGAATCTTTTTTCTTCTTCTGCAATTCGAGCAAAGAAAACAATATTAAAAAGTAAATCTCCCAATTCTTCTCTTAAATGAGGGAAGTTCTTGTTTTCGACGGCATCAACAACTTCATATGATTCCTCAATTATAAACTCTCGTAGAGTCTCATATGTTTGTTTCTTATCCCAATTACATCCATTTTCACTTCGCAATTGAGCCATTATATCTATTAAATCATCTATTTCTTTCAAATCTTTTCCTCATTCTATTCTTACTGTTTTTTCTAATTAGAACCAATCTTCAAACAAAATCTGACTTGACAGTCTCTATTTTTGAAATTTTCCTATTCATGAGGTTATACTATGAATAGATTTCTTTTTATTTCATTGCTAATTACTGTTGCCGCATTTAGTAGATTACTTCCACATCCAGGTAACTTTACACCCGTAATGGCAATTGCACTTTTTTCTGGAGCAACAATTCTTTCTAAAAGAGAGTCCCTCTTAGTTCCATTTTTGGCTATGCTTATCAGTGATGCTATTATTGGATTTCATTCTCTAATTCCAGTAGTTTATGCTTGTATGGCTGTAATTACTATAATGGGTTGGTATCTTAAAGATAATAGAAGTTTTAGTAGAACGTTAGGTTTTAGCTTAATAGGAGCCGTGTTGTTTTTTATTGTAACAAATTTTGGAGTATGGGCAACTTCAGGTATGTATGAAAAATCATTAAATGGTTTAATTCAATGCTATATACTTGCAATTCCTTTCTTTCAAAATACACTTGCGTCTACGTTAATTTATTCTTTAGTTTTATTTGGAGCCATCTTGTTGTTTGAAAAAATTCAAACTCAATCTTTTGCTAAGGCTACAATTCCTGTTGATAACAAGAAAAGAAGCTAATCGAAATTATCCACTAGTAAATTCAACTAAATGAAACGGCGTCCTCAAGACGCCGTTTTTGTTTTCACATACAACTCACCAAGGAGTCTAATATGATTCTTATGCCAATTCCTAACCATGACTTTGATCCAACAGAAACAGCCATACCTTGGAAAATCTTAACTTCAAAAGGATATCAAATCGAATTCGCTACACCAGATGGTAAGCTAGGTGAAGCAGATCCAATTATGCTAACAGGAAAAGGCTTAGGAGTATGGAAAAAAATTCTAATGGCAAGAGAAGATGCAATTGCTGCTTATTCAGAAATGAAAGCATCTAAATCTTTCCAAAATCCAAAGACCTACAACTCTATTCGCGTGTCAGATTATGAAGGCATTCTTCTTCCTGGCGGACATGCAAAACGAATGAAAGATTACCTTGAATCATCCATTCTTCAAAAATTTGTAGGTGAATTTTTTCTAACAGGAAAACCGATAGGCGCTATTTGTCACGGAGTTGTTTTAGCTGCTCGCAGTAAAAATCCAGAAACGGGTAAATCCATTCTGTTCTTAAAAAAAACAACAGCCTTACTAAATTCTCAAGAGATGACTGCTTATAACTTAACTCGAATCTGGATGGGAAATTATTATCTAACTTATCCAGAAATTACCGTTCAGAATGAAATTAAATCAGTATTGTCCCATCCTAGTCAATTTATCGAAGGTCCTTCCCCAATATTCCGTGATTCAGAAAAAAATTTAGATCGAGGTTTTTCTCTAAGAGATGGAAATTATCTTTCGGCTCGCTGGCCAGGAGATGCATATAATTTTTCTGGTGCTTTTATCAATATGCTTATAGAAAAAGATTGAACTCATACGGAATTAATAGAATCTGCTTCCAAGTTCAGGAGATTCTTAATGAAAAAACTTTTATTTCTATCTATTCTTTTAATCACTTCAGTATTAATAAATTGTTCAACAACAACCAAAGTAAAACAATTTAATAATACAACTACACCAATGGGAAAACCAAAATACTACCAAACAACTACTAATATTGCAGTGCATTTCTTTTTCGGTTTAATCCCAATTCATGATAAACTAGGTAATTCAAGTTTTGAACAAACTTTAGATGATTTCACAGATGATGCAGTTAAAAATAGAGCCCCTAAAGTTCATATCATCCAAAGAGAAACCACTCGCTATTGGTATATCCTATTACCTTTTACAATTATTCTCACTCCTGTGAGCACTGAACTCACCGGTTTCGTCCAAGATTAATTCACTTATATAGTAGTCTTTCTTTGAAAAATTTCGAATTTTCAGTGATACTGACTTTTTCGATATTGAAAAATTCGTGTGTAAAAAGTCTTTTTATTCCATAAGAAGACTTTTGCGCTCAAGTTAAAATTCGGGAGCACTGAAATTCCGACACCCGTTAGGTAATTCGAGAGAGTTGCTGCTAACTCAACGGAGTCTGCTATTAGTAGGTAGACTAAAAAGGCAGAGATAGACATACCAAAACTAACACGATAAAGTTTTAGTTCAGCCCAATCTTCAGGTCTTGGACGAAAGGCAACTTTATGAAGATTCTGCCCTTTATCCTGATACTTTGTAGTTACATTTGAATAACCAGGAATCATACCATTTGCAATAAAAATTTGGTATTTAGATAAAAGATAGGCGACATAGCTACGAACACCTTTATGCTGATTTATTTTACTTTGAAGTAAAGAAAAATATTTTTCTGGAATCAGAAGAGTAGAACTAAAATCAGCTAATTTTAAATTCTCACACGGAAAAGAAATTTGGGGATTCGAAAATATTTTCTCCATAAAATGCTTCCTCTTATTTTAGATTTCTACTATCGCATTACTTTCAATACGAAGGTTTTCTAATATATATAGGGAATCAAAACAAGAGATCTGTGCGCAAAAATTCTATTTTTTTTCTATTATCTAATTTTTTTTTTATTGATTCACACATCATCTCCTAAGAGAAACTTCTTAACAAATATGCTAGTTTCTTATTCGAAAACTTTCATTTAGGATTCAGTAAAAATATATTTATATTGAAACGGAAAGAATTTTCTAATTGTAAAATATTTTTGGATACAAGAAGGTTGTAAAAAATTTCAAGAGGTAAGAATGAAGAAAATAATATATCTAATAATAATTCTAGTTTTCATATTTTTGAATTGTAAAAAAGAAACCAATCAAAGCGTAGATGGTTCGAGCAATTCAGTTGAAGAGAAGTTAAATTTCAAAAATCGCCTTTATATAACTGCAAGTTCTCTTAAAATTCGTTCCGAACCGAATTTAAAAGCAACGTCTGTCGGAACTCTAGAAAAGGGAGACAGTATCCGAATCACAGAAGAAGGCGGAGAGGAAATCGAAGTAGAAGGCAACAAAGGAAAATGGGGAAAAATTACAGTCGGTGATAAAACAGGTTGGATATTTTTAGGTTTTGTAAGTAATAAACCTCCACAGCTGATCTCTGATGCAGAAGTAGAAAGAATTACACGCAATTATAATAGAGAAGTAGAGAAATGCGAAATAGAAGAAAAAAGAGAATACGAAAAACATAAGAATGATCCAAGTTATCAAAGTTGCGCAATCTGTGGATGTGACGTAAAAACCTCTGACTCCCTAAACAATGACAAAGGCTGTAAAGAGTATAAGTTAAACGAAATAGCCGAATTAGGCAAACAAAAAGGGGAACAAAGACTCAGTCATAGTTTGTTTCAAGAATACAATGATAAGTATTGCCTAGAATCCTATATGAACTATCAGTCACAGTGCTCTGTTACAGAATTAGGTAAAGAATTTATGCGAATATCACAAATAATAGAGGATGAGTATATGCAGAAGAATCCAAAATGAAAAACATTTTACAATTCATTTTGATTCTGGCCATTTTTCTCAGCTTTGCTCTCAGTGCTTCCTATTTTATATACAAGCAAGAAAAAGAAAATAAGTTAATCTTTGTAAAAGGTGGAACTTTTACTAGAGGCAGAATTGTAACAAAACGTCCAGATGAGTCTCCTGTTCATAGAGTAGAAGTGAGTAGCTTCTATTATCAGGAGACACTTGTCACACAACGACAGTATAAAGAATTTACAAAGCAGTCTGGATATATCACAACAGCAGAAACAAAAGGAGCATGTCTCATATCGGTTGAAGGAATGAAGGACTGGGAATGGTTTGAAAAGAAAGGGGCTAATTATCTTCATCCCTTCGGAATAGATTCTGAAATTGAGGTAAATGAGGATTATCCTGTAGTTTGCTTATCTTATTTAGATGCAAAAGCCTACTGTGAATACTATCAAATGCGACTTCCAACAGAAGCAGAATGGGAATACGCAGCGAGGGCAGGGAGCAAAGAAAGATTTCCTTGGGGCGAAAGCCCTACATTTAACGGCAAATATATGTTAAACTTCTGGCAAGGAGAGGACCACAAAAATGCCAATTCAAAAGATGGAAACAAATACCTCTCTAAAGTAAAGGCATATCCACCTAACGTTTGGGGAATTTACGATGCTGTAGGAAACGTTTGGCAATTTACAGATGATTTCTATGACCCTCTCACCTATTTACAAGCAAGTGAAATGGAAAAAGAAACAGGCAAACCTATCAAAGATCCCAAAGGTCCTCTTGATGGAAATAAAAAAGTAACTCGTGGTGGATCTTGGTGGTGTTCTGAAAAAACCTGCAATGGTTATGGACTTTATTTTAGAGGAAAAGTTTTTACCTATTCAGCATTTAATAATAATGGCTTTCGATGTGTAAAGGATAATAACAATTAACCTCTCTTAGCTTCGAATTCCTCTTCTAATGCAAATATTTTTTCATTTTCAGGATCAATATTTTTCAATTGGTTAATTGTATGTTCTGCTTTCGAAAAATTAGAAAGCAAAATATAAATTTCCGCTAGATGAATTAAATACACAGTGTTGTTTGGTTCTCTCATTTTAAGTCTTTCTGCATAATCTAAAGCTGATTCATATTTCTTAAGCCTTTTCAAACAAAAAGAGACTAAGTAAATCATATCCAAATCTTCTGGTCTTTCTTGAATGTAAGGAATTCCAATTTCACAAATCTTGACAAAACTCTTAGTATTTAAATATACTCTCATCATTTCTCGAAGAATGGCAGGATGATTCGGATTTCCATTATTTGCTTCCATCAAAATTTTCATTGCCTTTTGATTATGACCTTTCTTTTCTTCTTGAATAGCAGACTGAACTAAATCCATTTCTTGATCAGAAAGTTCAGGAACTTCATGAGTTTTTCCGGTATATTCAAGACGGAGAAGCGACAAATCATCAGTAACCTCTCCTTTACTTTTTAATACTTCTTGAATCTTATTTAGATCTCCATTTGAGTTCTCTACTATATTTAAAAATAAATTTTCATCCTCATTAATCAGTTTTTTTCCGGAAGCGTCACTTCCAATCGAAATATCATCTCTTCCATCTGAACCCAAAAACAATATATCCCCAGGTCGAATTAAAAAAGTATCAATTACAATTCCACCCTGTGCGTCTGGAGTTCCCAATTTTCTATAGAAAGATTTCGTTTCTAGAAAGGAAGCTTTGCCTTCTCTATATAAAACGGCTAACGGATGCTCAGCATTCATAATATAACAAAATCCATTCGATTCATCCACAAGACCAAGAATCATTGAAACTAACATAGATCCATCAAATGTTTCAAATGTTTTATGAAGTTCGATAAAAGTATTTTTTAGCCAACGTTCAGGAGATGTTTGACTTGTATCAAAATTAGAATGCGTCCTCTCTATAATTGCATGAAATACAGAACCAAGTATTAAAGCCCCACCTGCTCCTTGAATTGATTTGCCCATTGCATCTGCATTTAAAAATACGGAATAGGTTTTATTCGCCAATTGAATTGAGTCAGTAGCGCAAAGATCTCCTCCAATTTCATTTCTCTTATTTTTAAATACAAATTCTTTCTTTTGTTTTACTAGAAAATCTACTTTAACAGTTTCTGATTGAATTCTATTTCTTCCAAGTGGCTTTAAAAGAAGAGATGTTAAAAAATAATCTCCATCCTGTTGGTTTTTTAAAAATGTTACTTCTTGAAGAGTTCTATTTAACTCCTCTGTTCTTTCTTTAACCTTATCCTCTAACGTCTCAGCATAATTTTTTAATTCTAAATTCTGTCGATCTATCGTGTCAGCCATTTGATTAAAAGTCTTTGCCAATTCACCAAACTCATCTTTTGATTGGATTTGAATTCGTTCCTTTAAACCTTTACTACCACTCGCAATTCCTCTCAATATATCAATAATACTCATAAGAGGAGATAAACTTCTTTTGACAATAAAGGAAACAGCGACACCTGTAAGGAGTAACGTTACTATAGTCAAGATTATATTACGAATAATAATACCTATCATCAAGGAATAAGCTTCCTTCTCATTAACAGCGATAACCAATATGAATCTTGCATCGGTCTCAGTAATATATAAAGAATGAACTTGGTCTTGAATTATTATATCTGATTCCTTAGAGATTTCTCCTTTTTGAATATTTCTGAAATCATTATTCTTTAACCAAGACAATTCTCTATAGTCTTTTAATAAATAAATTTCATTGGGAAAAAAAAGGATCTTTTTACTCTCTCTGTCAATTAAAACCGCAAAGGAGCTCTTTGTAATATTCAATTTTGAAAGAAGATCTTTTATAGATTTCAAAGTCCAGTCGATAGTCGACATCCCAATTATTTTTTTTGTTTTGTCATACATAATTGTGCAGAGGGTAATAAAGATTACCTGCTCATTGCCTAAGCTATCTTTGTATGGTGTTGTTCTATAATATTTTTCAGATCTAGGCGTATTTCGATTCCAACTTTCTGGCAAAGCTTGCAAATACCAATTTTGCTTAAAATAATTATACGAATCGTTTGAATATTCCCAAGTAATGTCTACATTACCGTTTCTTAAAATTCCATATAGCCCAAAGTATTTCTCCCCAAGTAAATTTGGTTCATACCAAATGCCACCACCGGTAATATTCGAAAACCCTTTCATCTTATCTGTTATCACAGAAGGTAGAATGTCTTTGGGTTTCTCCTGAATTTTTGTATTGTAAAAAATTTCTCCAGTCTGTGCTAAATCTTTTCCAAAGATTTCTGTTGTATTTGTAGCTCTATTAATTTCTGAGAGAAAAAAAGATACTGAACTATGAATTTCTTTTTGTATGGATTCTTTAGCTTGGGAATAAAAAACAAAAGTATTGATCCCCATTGCGAGCAGAAAAATCGTTAACACTGTGCTCAATGTAAAAAAAGTAATTTTTGTTCTGAGCTTCATCTTCCTTTATTAACGAACATTACAATCTTCTATTTCAATCAAAAAAAGAATTTCTAAAGATTTATTTTAAAAAACTAAATTACTCAACCCGTATTCTATCTAATCTATAAAAGCAATGATTGATTTGTTAAGCCAAACACTTAGCTCTTCTTTTTTAGAACTGCAAATAAGGTATTATTTATCATAATTGTCTTAAAGCTTACTATCCAAACAAATTTGGTTAGATAGTAAAAGAGCATCTTTCCAATCTTTCCAAAACTACTTTTACTTCCTGCAAAGGATAATATTGGAGTTAAAACAAAATAGTCTGTTTCAAAATAGCCAGTTTGAGCAGCTAACATAGATAATGTTTTTCGCGAATAATCATTGATATGATCTTTAGCTTCTAGATAATGCACGTCGGGTCTCATTCCCTTTAAAGCAACTTTTAGTTTTGCTTTTATTAGCTGCACAGGAACATTCGGAGTTTGTAAAAATAATATTCCTCCTGGTTTTAAAATGGAATACAAATATTCAAGTAAAGGCTGCGGTTTCGGTATATGTTCAATTACGTCCCACAGAGTAATAATATCAACGGAACCTTTCCCAATTCCACTATTCTGAACCATTCCAGGGTATACCGTTGTTAGCCCATTCTTCTCTCTTGCAAATTTTACAGCTGGCTCTGACATCTCAAATCCAATCGAAGTCCAGTTTGGTTTTTTCTCTTTTAACATCTTTATAAAAAAACCAAGACCACATCCAACATCTAAAATTGTTCCAGAATCTTTCTGCATAAAGGTTTCAATAAACTCTGAATAAATTGCTCTATGCGCATGATCCCACCAATCCAAATCATATTCCTGATCACCCTCTCCCCAATAACCATCGTAATGCTCTTCTTGTTCATACGTTGAAAATACATGACTACAAGAATTACATTTAACAATGAGTATCCCATTCTCATTAAATACTGGATGATTATCAGAACTACTACAAAGATAACATACTTGATTCATTTCTATTCCTTAACGTATGAATAAAACACATCCCAAATCCCCCAAAAACGACCGTTAGCCGTAGAATCTGGTATGAGTGTAACATTAATTCGACCAGTTGGACATTCTACTGGATCAACCGTAATGCGATATGGATTGGATCCTGAACTATTCTTATCAAAGTATATTTTAGCTTTTGTCTTTCCATTGATTAAAACTGTTAGTGCACGGATAGGATAGATTTCATTATTGAGTCGATCGTAGGTAGTCAGGTCTAAATAAAGATAAATTGGTTTTTTGTTTGCTGTGTCAAAAGTTAGATAAAAAGAAAATCCTTGTGATGGAATCATTCTACAAATTCCATCCTGTAAACCATACTTTCCCGAATCTGGTTTCAAACTCATTCCTTGAAAGTTTGCCCAGCGTCTCAATTCATCATAGCCAGCAAAGTCTTCTGGATTTAGCTTTTCCCCATTCTCTCCTGTATGATTAAAATTGATATACTTTTTAAAGGGAGCCATCTCATCAGATATTAGAGAAGAGGTCATTAGGAATATTAGAAGAGTTAAAGTTTTGTAGTTCATAATTGTTTTTGTTCTATGAATTTCTATATAGATATGCTTTTATGATTGCATTCATAGTCAAGTCCTAAAGACATAGATAAAAAAGATGAGCGATAGATTTTTCATTTTTTAAAAGGCTTCTTGTGAAAGTATTCAATGATATTCAAGAAATAGAAGGCAATGTTCCAAATGGTTCCGTTATTACTCTAGGAAATTTCGATGGCATTCATATTGGTCACCTCTCTCTCATTAAAAGAGTCAAAGAAGTTTCCAAAGCAAAGAAACTCCCCTCTATCCTAGTCACCTACTTCCCTAATCCAGCAATTGTTCTTGGAAAGAAAAAAAATCTAAAATCAATTTATACAGAAGAAATCAAACGGGAATTAATTGAATCCTTTTCGCTTGATATGCTACTTACAATTCCTTTTACTCATGAATTCTCTACCATGCATGCATATGAATTTACAAAAAACATTTTAGTAGATAAGCTTAAGCCACATCATATCATAATAGGCTTCAATCATTTCTTTGGAAAAGATAGACAAGGTGATTTTGCTTTTTTACAATCACATGCAGAAGAATTTGATTACAGCGTAGAAAAGATCGATCAAGTCTATTTTAACGGAGAACCTGTTTCCAGTTCCAATATTCGAACTTATATTCAAAATGGAGATATTGCAAAGGCTAACAGTGTGTTAACCCGACCAGTCATGATTCGTGGCAAAGTAGTGAAAGGGTTTCAGAGAGGAAGACAGATTGGTTTTCCAACAGCTAATATTCAGTTAGCCGGAGAAAGCCTAATTCCTCCCGATGGAGTCTATTCTGTATTTGTAGTTATAAACCAAAAAAAATATAAAGCAATGTTAAACATAGGAAAAAATCCTACCTTTGAAAATCAAGACCAATCCATTGAAGCACATATTTTTGATTTCAATGAAGAAATTTACGGACAAACAATTGATTGTCATTTCATAGACCGTATCCGTGATGAAATTAAATTCAGTGGAATCGATGCACTCAAAGAACAACTTCAAAAAGATGCAATAGCCGCAAAGCAATCTCTACAGAGCAGATAATTTCATTTTACCGTAAATGGATCCCTTTGCACCTAAAGAGAAATGTATCGATTCAATCCAATTAAATGTTTCCAACAAAGGATCTATATCATTTTGAATTGTCTTTTCAGTATAGAGAGATGATTTTAAACCACCATAGATAAATAAAACTCTCGTATCTTCTTTTAGCCTTTGCCAGTTCAAAACGATATGATGAGGGGATTCCTTCCAAGGTGATTCAAATTGGGAAGAACGCAAATCAGATAGTGTAGGCTTATTTCCTTTAGCCGCAGCAATGCAATCCTTTGCATTTTCTATATTGGAGGAAATCCAATTCAATTTATCAATTTGGTATAAGCTAGGAGAATACTCGCTTGACTCTCTAGAATAGTTTTTTATGGGAATGTCTAGATGTGTTTCCTTTTTTGGTTTCCCTGTTTTAAAAATCGATTTCAAGAATGTATCGTCTGATTTTGTGCTAACATATCCGAGGCTCATATCTGGATACAGTTGATTCACTCCCCCTTTCAATTCAGATTTATGAAATAAAATGGCACTTCCTGCACGAGCAGGAAAATAATTCTCCTCTTCAACCTTTCCATTTTTTAGAAAAAGCTTTACCATATTAGATAATTCAGGCCAAGCCTCCCCAGGGTTCAATAGGGAGTTAATATATTCTTTTATTCCAATAGAATTCGAGTATATAGCAAGTAATACGTCATTCGGAATACTGCTCTGAATTTTTTCTATCGATATCGATCCTTCTGTATTCTCATTTTTTCTTTCTGTTACATAAATATCTGCAGACAAGAGATCATTCTCAGTTTTAAAAAAGAGAGATATGGATTCTCCATTTTCTGAAATTGGCTTTAAAAATGGAGTAAAGTTTGTATTTGTTAAGTTAAAATAAGCAAGACCAAGAATATCTTCTTTATAATATTCTTTCATAACGCCTTCCATTTCCTTTTTACCTTGAATCGAATACTTTGATGGTTTGGTTGCAGCTAAAAGGGTCTGCGTTAGTCGTTCAATTGAATTTGATACAAAGAAATAATCATCCACTAAAACAAAATAAATTGCACCATTATTTCCATTCACTACACTAATTAATATATTTCCCGTTTCAATTCCCTCTTCTAAATAACTTTTTTCATAATTATCCTCAGAAACAACAGAAGTATCACTGCCTTCTGATAAATTTTCCTCCTGCGGATTCTCGCTATTAGCTCCTTCCGGTGAATTATTTGAATTTTCATTTGAAGTTGGATTGTCTTTTTTCTTTTCTTCCTGTGTTTTATCTTTTGCTTCTTTTAATGGAATATTTCTAGCTTTGAATGATTCAAAAACGTTAATACCAAACTGAGATTTTAGATTTGTTTTTGCAATTACAGAATAGTTTCCATCTTGAAAAGAAATATAACCAATGCTATCTGCAAATAATTCTATAAAGTCTGACCAATTGAGTAAGGAGTTTGATTTTAACTCGACTATATATAACACTTCTCCTAATTTTTTAAAAGCTAAAGAAGAAATAAATTTTGTCCAAGCTTCCGAGGTTTCAATCTCAGAAAAAAACTTAGCTTTGCTTAGTTTTTCTTTAAGACTTTGCGTTTTTTTAATTTCAATATAAAACTCTGCATCTAGAGGAACCATTCCAAATCCAGATTGAATGGATGTGTGCACTTTAAAATGTTTGCGTAAAAGGAAATAACTTGTAGTTCCTAAGCTAGCTACAAATGGAAAAAACAAAACAAATAAAATGGTTCTCTTTCGATCTGTTAAAATATATTCTTTAAAATGATTGAACTTAGTTTTTATCGACAAGAAAGCTTTCTGAACAAATTGCAAAAAACTATTTACTAACTTTTCAATCCAGTTTCGTATGATTAAAATTATAAAATTAACTCGACCCTTCATTTTTTCAAAAACTTGTTTCATTTAGTTTTTCACCTTCTTAAGTTATACATTTTATTTAATAAATCAATAGCTTACAAATTGCAATCATTCGTTTTTATTTTATTAAATTTTTACTCTCACCAAGAATTTTTAATTATGATTTGACTTTTTGTGAAATTCTTGCGATTTCTGGTAAATCAAACTGATCGAATGACTGAGTGTAATTTCTATGAAACGTTTTCTCCCCCTTTTTTTAGTTCTAATCATTCTGAATACCGCCTGGAACTGTCAAAAAAACTCCAAAAAATTATCAGATCCAAATCTATTTGTAGATGGATTTCAAAATGCTGGCGGACTCACACTTTTTACACTCTTAGATCCCTATCCAGTTCTCAAAAGACCATTCCAAACATTAAATGTAGATGATTTTAATACGAGGCTTGATAATTCTCTAAAAGTTTCAGCAAAAGAAGACATTCTAGGAACTCTTCGGCTAACACAAAGTATCCTCTTAAATGCTCGTCCGCAATTACAAGCACTTCTTGGACAGACATCCAATATGCTAGCAAGAATTCAAAGAAACAATCCTGCTACTTATTCTAATCTACAACCTCTTCTAGAAAGAATTCGAAACTACAGTCAACCCGTTATTCGAAATGTAATCCCAATTACAACTTCATACTTACTACAAGAATATACGACTAAGAGCTCTCTCACAATCAGCAATCAAGTCACAAGTTTTGCAAATACTCTTGGAAATGCTGATTCTCAAAAGTGGCTAGAGGATTACCAAGACTTAGCAGTTAAGGCAATCCGTCTCAACTCCACTTTCCGATCTTCTTTAGAAAGTGCTACTAACGCTTTTCTAGACCCAATAGTAAGCTCTGATAAAAAACTAAAAAACGGGCTGATTGGAACTATTTATGGTTTTGGAGAAATGCTCTTCAAAAGAAGTGGTCCCTCACAAAATAAAACTTCAGAAACCACTATCAAAGAGCTAATGGTAAATTTAGAAAAATATTTCACTGTCGGAGGAAGCGGATATACATCTATTTATAGCACAAGCTATTCTACTCCTGTCACGATTAATTCAGCCGAATTAGGAACCGTTATTGTAGATATCTATAGAAACATACGTCAACTGATTCTACCTCCCGCTTCCCCAACCACAAAAGACTCCAGCGCTATCTTAGTAGATAAACTTGCCGAAAATTTACAGCTATTGGATTTTGCTGGAACAACAACCGGCATAGAAACATCGCTTCTAAACTTGATTTTACAAGATTCAAATGGTAGGAATCGTTTTTCAGATTCTTCTTCTGATCCAATCTCTGCGCTGGAAAGTTTATTTCTAACATTAAGTATTGTAGATAGTTTTGGCTATGTTTGGAATGTTGCACAATGGGATAGGACTTGGGTCACAGGATCCACATTCGGGCAGCTCAATCTAGGAGATAGTCTCTGGGCGCTTCAGTCTACTATGCAGTCAGGAACTCAAATTAATTTCAACTTTATTATGACCTCAAGTAAAAATAGAGGAAGAGTTTTTAAGAATGGAACCGCTCTAACTGGGACTAATGGCATTGATTTTAATACCGCTGAACTTTCCCTACTCGAAGCAGAGTCTATCGGTCCAACTCTCCCAATTGAATCCTCTAGTACTGGAACGGATTTAATTTATAGAAATACTGTGCCTTGGGTTCTCAACTGGGTTAAACGAGTAACGTTTTCTGGATACGGACCTTACTATAATAAAAACAAAAAAGACGGCAATGGAAATTTCTTAGCACCAGATGGAAGTATCGCTCGCTATGCAAATGGAACTGAAAACCGTTTCAAGCCTACTTGGCAAACAGCAAAGTATAAAGTTTGTGTGAGCAATGCTGCGACCACAGCCGCTAATTGTAAAGATGTTGGAATGGGCGGTTATGAATATCCAACAGGAGGCTCTGGTTGTGCAACGGTGCCTGCTGATCCAGCGGTAGTGGCTCCATGCACCAATGCAAGTAATCCTGGAACAGGCTTTACTATTTATGAAATTCCAAAATCGGATTCAGAACGTGCCGTGAATTCAGATGAGGAGGCCTTTTATAAAAACTTTCAGTGGCTATTATACGAGAAACGTTTTGTTGTGATCATCCCAGCTAGCGCAAAACTAGATAGCTCTTTAACGTTTCAAGAAGCATTATTTATCATAGCCATTGGAAATGGTCTTAAAGGTATGATGAGTCTGAAGCCATATTGCAGTGGTTCGACTGCTTCTACCTGTGGAGGCGCTAGCAATGGAACATGGCAAAAAAACACATCGGTCAGCCTGAGGGACAACACTGCTAGCTATAAAGACTTTACTGCATCCAAATTTTCTAGTGTAGCAGGAGATTCTGTTGTTTATGTGGAAGGATGGGGATATGGAGCCGCTGGAAATTTACCATTTCAAGAAGCTTTTGTTTTACAGTCCAATGCTGTATGGCCATTACTCATACCAAATCCAAGTCAAGTTTACGGGCTTATTCCTCCTGTAATTTCGTTTAACTTTCCTGTTTTAGAAAGACTTGGTTTTACTACCAGTGCAACTGTAATACCTAGTTCGACTTCTACTTATTGGGAACAAAGAAATAAGCTTTTACCTCTGATCGCAGCTCTTGCTAAAACGCTAGATGACCAAGCAGACCAAACAGTAGCTGGTAAAAATCCTTTTACCCTCCTGACTGATTTAAGTAAAATTCTCTCAAGACCATATGTATTTATAAACACTGACAATGTAATTTTGCCGAATCCTCAATACACTGTTAAACCTACCATCGTAGATATCCGCCTTACTGATGATAATCCAATTCGAAGTGCTACAGCGACACCAGCCGAATATTTGCCTTCTTCTATTATCTTTTCACCAGTATCATTTTTAGTTGAGAGCCAAAGAAAATTTCAAGATGGTGCGTTAGTATTAGCAGCTCAAACTGATTTTATTACAAATTTAGTCCAGATGTTTGTTGCATTAGGAGATTCTAGTAAAAAATCAGGTAGAACAAAAATCTGGGCAGCGGTGCAAAAGCTACTTGGAGAAATTAAAATCAACTCAGATGGAGCAACTTCTTCAATACAATACAATTTGCAACAATTTGTAATCGATAAAGTTGCTGTTCTTGCCGCGTATCCCGATACAAGATCTACCAATGTAACCGATAGTTCCTGGAATGGAGTAAATGACTCTGTAGCATTTGCAAGAGATTATTTTTCTAAAACATCTGGCTACTCAATTGTAAAAAATATAGATTTCATTCTTGGATTGATAATCGATGTGACTCCTACTAGCTCTGAGGTGACATCTCTATTTAATATGCTGGATTCTCTTCTCACAAAAGAGTCTAACGGTTATTACAATCTGACGAATATATTGACTCTTTATGTCCCACCAGTCTTAATTCAGACAGCGCCATACGGTAGAAATTTATTTGGGGTTTTTTATTCACTTGCTATCCCTGGTGGCTTTGTTGACTATATGGAAAATAAAATGACTTTTATGCCATACAGCATTGCTAATTTTATATCGGACACAGAAAGACTTTTAAACTCGAGTATGATTACAACTACCTCAAATACGCCAGATTCTCTTCTTTATTCTAGCGGTGTCTTAATTCGTGTCTTTGCTGATATTTACCAATACGGAAAGAAACTTGAAAAACAGGGATTGTCATTTGCTGATAATTTAAATGTAAATGAAAGCACTTCTGTGTTTCAAAGATTGAATATAATCTTTAGTATAAAATAAGGGTTTACAAAATATTAGTATGCTTGGGATAATAGAATAAACTAAAAGAATAAATTAATTTACTAAAAATAAGTTAATGAGGATTTGAAAATGAAAACCATTGCGAAAAAAATATCTCTCTCTATCTCCATCTTATTCTTTTTGCTCTTCCTTGGATGTAATCCAGCGGCAGGCGGTAAAAAGAAAAATGATATCTCTAACTTAATCCCTCTCGCCTTGACAGGTGGTGGAAGTGGATACAGTGAGCCTAACGATGGTGGTGTTGCTCCTTCTAATTACAATAGCACCGATACTCAAATCAATCTTCCAAATGGAACTACTGTAACTGGAAACTGTGTTCCCGCAGAAGGACAGGCTGCTAGTCTATGTTTAATTTCTTCGGATAACGTTGATCGCTACAAAAGTTTAGAAATTATTTTCGCAAGTGGTATGGATAAAAAATCTGTAAAGACAGCCTTTTCACTCGTTAGCTTAGACTCAGGTGCATTACCATCACCTGGTGGAGCAGATTTAGATGACGCAGACGTTTCAGACAAAGGTGGAAGATTTACTTGGCTGAGTGGACGTAGACTTATATTTGATCCATATAAAGAATTAAAACCAAACGAAACCTATTCTTTAACAATTTCCACCGATGCTAAAAACACAGCGGGCACTCCGATTTCATCTCAATATACTACAACGTTTAAAACGGAACATGATTTTCAAATTACAAATCTAATTAATGGAATAACGTTAGGCGGAAATAATGATGTAACATTTAACAAATCAGCTCCGCTTCTTTTGATTAGTGCCTTTACAAATCCTCAAGGTGCTTTTATTAACATTGCTAAAATTACTCTTTTCAGACTAGGAACACAGAATGGATATGATGTTTGCGTTTCTAGTTGCTCTGGTCTTTTAACTTCATTTAATTTGAATACATCTGCTGTTCCACCGGTTGAAGGTGGAAACACATATTACTACCAAATCCAAACCAAAGACAATAAGACCTACAAAAGATTTTTTGCATTCAACTGGGGAGACGTTAGTTCTGCATCAGGACTGATCGCAAATGCAGCAACAGGAGTTCTAGATGAAGGTATTATGATGAAGCTTCTAGGGCAAGTCGTTGAAAGATTTGTAAAAACTGATTTCAAAGTAAAAGAAGGAACTCAAAATAAAACCTTCAACGACTTTATGGGACTTCCGACGACTTCCACCAAAAGAACGAGTCATTGTATAAACTATGGTAGCTTTAGTTTCATCAGAACCTACGGTGATTCTGGCTCTGCGCTTGGGGATGGATACTGCGGTGGATCAGGTGAAAATCCAGGAGCATTTTTTGGAGCTTACAATGGTATTTTATCTTGGGGGAGTGATGTATTTTTTGATATGGATGTTTATATTTCAGGAGCTAGTATTCCAGGTTTAACAAATGGAGTTCAGACTGTTGAAGCTGCTATGAATGCCACTAGCACCGATAACCTCCAAATTGCATTAAAAGGTAGAAAAGCATTTATTAATTTAGAAGTTGTTGCAAAAAATAGATCTGGACTTGGATGTGTTGGCATCTGTGCAATTCCGAGTGGTAGCAGATTTCATTTTAAAACAACAGTTGAGCTGAACCAATCTCCAACTCCAACATCCCTTAGAACAGCCATTACCAACAATAATATCTCTGTTAACAATGGAGTTTTAAGTCTTGGTATAAAACCATTTACTAGAGGGAATGTAAATGATCCTAACTTTACAATGGCAGAATGGGACTCTAATCTTGCCGTTGGTGGAATGACTCTGGTGAATTCAGATAGTTGGGTGTCAGAACTTCTAAGCTTTATCACGAATATGATCGCAGATGGTCTTGTTCCACAGGTTCGTCCCAAAATTGTTCACGCAATGTTAGAAGACGTTGTGGAAAAAGTAGCACCTAACGTTTTAAATGCAGTCTTAGGATCTCTTCAAAATCCAGGAATCAATTTAAATTTACCAAATTACTTGCCTGCTCCCCTTGCAAATTTCCCATTAAACGTTGCAATGAAATTACAAAATGATGCACAAGTTAGAGTGATAGGAGCAAACAAAGGTTTAGTCTCTTCTGTAGACTTAGGAATCACATATGCGGGATTAGTTCCTGTTGGTGGATATAGAGTTCAGGGTGGACAACAAGGTATAGTATCTTTTAAACCTCCAGGAGCGTTAGACTCTACCTATCCATTCTCTCAAATTTCAGTCAATCCAGGGATGCTGCTTTCTCTTCATACAGACTCTGTTACACAAGCAGCCTATCATATGTGGAGAGCAAGAGCAATCGATTTGAATATGGATGAAACATTCATAGATACGATAAACCAATATGCAGGCACAAGCGACTTATTTAAACTGACCAAGACATTGCTAAAAGCTTCACCAATTATCTCGATTCTAGCTCCAGGAAGATCAACCCTGATTGGGGTTAAGAATGGACCTTTTACTCGTCTACCGCCTATCGGTGACCAAGATCCAATAACGTTTGCTTTAGAACCAATTCAAGCCCCTGTTATAAAACTAGTTCCACCGGTTGGAATTGGAATTCCACAAGTGCGTGCAAATTTAACAGATTTGCAAATGGCGATTGTTGGAAAAAGAACAAGTTCTGCAGAATATCCTTGTTCAGCAGGTCCAATTACAGCTAGAGATACAGGAACAAGCTGCTTCTATACAATCAGCACTGTTCGTGTAAGTATTGATGCAATGGCAAGCTTTGGATTTAAAACATTTTCCAATCCAACATCAAACCCATCTTTAAACAACATAAATGCTATATATGTTCAGATTGATCCAAATACAAATTTTTACTATTCTATCGATGTTAGAGAGGGCAATACGGTGAACCCTTATGGACTCGATCCGGAAGCGATTCGAAGTGTTGTGGATCCATTGGTTAAATCCCTTGTGGTTCCTTTGGTAAATAATATCCTCAAAGAGATACCTCTTCCTCCTAAATTAAGCTTTCCTGCACTCGTTGATAAAAATGCAGGTGCAAGTGGTGGAACCAATTGTCAGTTAAATGTTCAGACCACAGCTATTAACTTAAGCACTATCGCAACACCATCTACTGAGTCTTATGTATTAAATAAAGTGCAACCACTTGGAGCGTATGCTACAAATCCAGGCGCACTTGTCGAGTGCCCATAAGATTTTAAACTTGATATCAGTCTAGAATTGCAAATTTTGTAAATAAAGATGCAATTCTATGACTGAGCTTCGTAAATATTTATTAGCCCACAACTATGAAAAGATTATTCCCAAAGTCCGGGAACTAATTTCCGAAAACAAAAGAAACTTTAAGAAACATGAAATAAAGGAATGGTGCGCCATTCGATGGAGAAATCTTTTTATCAATGAAGCCGCAAAAATTCCAAAAGCCGTATCCGCAGCAAGTCATACAAAACTTTTTGGTGGCAAGGATCATAGAAGCGATAAACAAAAAGTTGCAGAAAGATTTTTAAAAGAGGAAGGACCAAACGAATGGAGAACTGAAATGCCAGACGTGGAAATAGATGAGTTGCGGCATACAACGCTTATCTTCTGTCCTGGTTTTTTAAATGGTCTTTTTCCTGTAATGGCATTCGAAGATGCATTTCCGCTTTTAGAGAAAAATTATAAATTACGAGTGATTCAATCCGACTCTCATCCAATGAGAAGTTGTGAAGGAAATACGATTGATATTTTAAATGCAATTGAAAAAGGCATTGGTCTAAATGCAAAGGCTGAACTGATCGATGAGAGACATGCAGTCCCACCAAAAGATATTTTTATAATAGCTTATAGCAAGGGAATGCCAGATCTTTTACATCTTTTAGTAAAAAGACCAGATTTAAAAAAAAGAATTAAGTGCATTTTTAACTGGGCAGGTGCTCCGGGTGGCTCCTATCTTGCGAATACTCTTTATGATTCTATCAAGGATATAAATTTTAATATTAAAGATGAATTCGATAATTTAATTAAACTGATTTCACCAATCATTCATGTTCCGCACAAAATAAGAAGGCTCTCCGAATATAACGTTAAAGCTGCAATTCTAGATTTAACAACTGAATTTAGAAAAGAATTTCTGCGAGATAATTTAAAAAAAATTGATAGTCTCAATATTCCTATCTTTAATATTACAGCATCTACCACAATTACAGAAGTCCCTTACTTTCAATTACAAGGAGTAAATGAATTAAATAAGTATGATGCAAACAACGATATGCAGGTGACTCAAAAACATTCTAAGCTTCATATACCAATGGCAACTGACTTGGCTATGTTACATGGTCATCACTGGGATGTATCCTACAACTCCTTTGTAGGAAAATTAAGCTTTGGTTCCCCAAATTTAGATCACCCTTTTCCAAAAGTAGCTGGAGCGATTGCAATGGTAAAGTTAGCCTATGAATTGGGACTAATCGAATAAGAAATCTTATTTGATTCAAATTGTTAAGCAATCATTTCGATTCAGCTATTTAGCGAATCCTTGCGACTCTAATTCACTTCCCATTTTATATGACTCGAAAGTTATCTCTTCATTTTTAAAAAGAATCCCAAAAGAATAAAGTTTGTGAGTTCTTTGAATGAAGAGAGTATACTCTTCATTCCTTGATAAAAATCATCAAAACAAATATAATCCCTTGCAAAAATACAGTGTCTTTGCGGGTAATATTAAATAGCCCGTAGTAAATAAATTTACGGTTCATTTGGTCTAATATAAAAAGTATATTGATCTATTAATCAAAACTAGAAACATTAACTCAAAAAAAGATACCAATTTTATTGAATTAAAAAAGGCTCAAAAATGAAAAAAAATATTCTGATCTTATTCCCTATCCTGACCTCTCTTTACTGTTTAGAGGCTAAGAAATCACCTTTTGATGCAACTAAAAATGTAAATTCTCTTTTATCATGGGTTGCAGTGCTGAGTGGATTTGGAAACAATTCAACTACATCTTCCCTTAACGTTGTTTCCACATCTCCGGCGGATAACGACACAGGAGTAACCGCGAACGCGCAAATAGCAATCACCTTTAATACAACAATGGACAAGACTACAATCACTACGAATACAGATAACACAACATGTTCAGGGACTGTCCAAATCTCCTTTGATAATTTCGCGACTTGTATAAGAATGAGATCCTCCATCACTACAACAGATAATAAAACTTTTATTTTAAATGCCAACCCAACTATGGGAACTTACGCAACACATAAGATTAGGGTAACGACAGGCGCAACGAGTCAAACAAAAGAAAAACTCTCTGCCGACTATTCTCATACAAATGGCTTCACAACAGCAACTCCTTGCACTGTTTACAATGCACAGACTTGTCCTATACCGTTTAGCACAATACCTACTCTAAGTTTTTCTTTAGGAAATGGTGGTTTAGTGATTCCAATTGAGAGCGGAACTGCGAAGGGGAAAATACTTGTCCTGCAAGGGGGAGGGACATCGAATACGAATATTTATGATCCCGATTTAGGTATTTTTATTACCGGTCCGAATTTACCATCTGTGATCGCAAATCAAGATTCAGGAACAGCATTTTCGATAAATTCCGGAACTAATGTTGGAAAGGTTTTAATTGTGCATAGCGTTTCAAATATATCATCCATCTATGATCCTGTTTCAAACACGATGCAAGTTGGTCCAAACCTTACCTCTAGTTTAGCTTGGTCGAATAACTTTCTTGTGAATTCGGGAATAAATTCTGGAAAAACGGTTATTCTCTCACAAACAGTAACTACAAATATCTATGATCCAATCTCAAATACATTCTCTGTTGGGAATAACTTGAACACTGCATTAAGTAACAATGGATCAAATCTCACTGTAATAAATTCTGGTTCTAATTCAGGTAAGGCATTTATCGTATCCGCTAATAATTTAAATACTTCAGATATTTATGGACTTACTGTTGACGGACAGTATGGGATTGGCCCGACTTTTAGTGCAAATCCATTTTATGGTTCACATAGTTTTTTAATTCCATCGGGTATACAAAGTGGCAATATACTTATAGCAAGAGGAAATAGCTCCACAGATACATTTATCCTAAATTCAACTTCTTTAACACTCTCGACTGGACCGACATTACCTAACTTTATTGATACTCTCGCTGATAGAGGCACGCATAGTATTTTAATTTCAAGTGGAATTAACCAAGGTAATATTTGGCTATTGCATGCAGGAAATAATACTTCACCAACTTCCTTTTACAATCCTGCAACAAATACGTTTTCAACTGGTCCAACTATGCCGGGATTAATCCGATTAAATTCAAAAACTGTTTACCTAGAAACAGGCATTCATGCAGGCAAATATCTTACAATTTACGGATCAAACGTAAAATTCACTAGCCTCTACGATCCGATCAAAAATGCACTCGATGCGAGCAGCATACTACCGTCAGCCGCTGGAGTAGGAGTAAACCGAATTCCTATTACGACAGGGACGAATGCCGGTAAAATGCTAGTTATCAATGGAGGCAATAATACCAGTTCTCTATTTGATTTTGCGAGTGGGACTTTCACAGCTGGTCCAAACTTAACGGGGGTAATGGGAAGAAGCCCCGGTCTGTTTACAATTTATGGCGGAACCCAAGACGGAAAGACGTTAGTCGTTCATGGTGGAGGGCTAACAACGACTTCCCTCTACGATCCAATTGCAAATACATTTAGTGCAGGTCCCGCGCTATCGACTGCCGCACACAATATTACGAATGAGTGTATATTCAAAGTTCCAAGTGGAGCACAGGCTGGAAAGTATTTGATTATTCATGGCAATGTAAGTCAAAATACATCCCTCTATGATCCTTCTACAAATACGTTTGCAGCAGGTCCGACTACCGGTGGGATTATCGGACTAGGAGCAACTTGTTTTCCTATTAATTCCGGGGCTAATGCTGGTAAGTTTCTTGTCATTCAAGGATTCAATAGCACTCCGACTAGAGTGTATGATCCATCCACGAATTCATTTGCAGCAGGACCAAACCTTACGATTGCCACAACGGCTGGAACATTTTCTATGCCTATTACAAATGGATCTAATAACGGTAAGGCGCTCGTTATTATTGGAACAGGCAATACTACAAATCTGTATGACCCAACTACGCATACATTTTCAGTAGGACCAAATTTAAGTGGAAGCGCAAGCAGTATAGCACCCAGTTCCTATTTGCTTCTCTCGAATGGAGCGAATAAAGACAAATACTGGATTATGCACGGCACTACAAGCTCAATCTACGACCCTAATACAAACGCAATCAGCTCTGGTCCAGCTATTCCTGATGGCGGCAGTTTAGCTTTCAACATAACATCAGGATTATTCAACCAAGGCGTTCTTCTAATTACAGGTAGTGGGAATTTGACTTCTGTTTTGTATCCGTAAGGAGAACACAATTCGATTCTTAATGTCACTCCCGAAATCCCCTATCGGAACTCTGCATACTATTTAGTTTGAGAGACCCCCGATAAAAGAACTCGGGGGGTGACACTTTTATCTCTAAATAAAAACAGCAGGCGATACACCAAATCTCTTGCTGAGTTCTTTTATTTGGCGAACGTTTAATTCTCGTTTGCCGTTCAATATTTCGGATACTACTCCTTGACTTCCTAGTTGTTTCATATCCTTCTGAGAGAGATTATGCTCTTGCATTAAATATTTAAGCACTTCAATAGGTTTAGCATCTATCGGTTTAAAATTTTCTTCTTCATAGGCTTCCACAAGACTTCCTAACATTTCAAGCAATCCAGCAAGAGGATGGTTTTGTTTGTTTCCAACTTCATCTATTACTAAATCTAAAAGAGAAACAAGTTTATTGTATTCTTTCTTGGAATGAGGAATTGACAAATAATCTTTCACTTCTTTCCAGCCTGCTTGGATTTTTTCTAATTCTGCAATCATACTTTATTTCTCCTTCCATTTATTTTTGTCATATTCAGAGTGAGTGAGAATATCTCTAATGTAAACTTTTTGCCTATCGTAGTGAATCGCTACTATTAATCTAAAATGGTTTCCATTTACATTGAAAACAGTCAGATTTCCAACCTGATCTACTGTGCGAAACGTGTGCTTTAATTCATTGAAGTTAAAAAAATCTGATTCTTTTATAATCTTATACCAGCTCTTTAGTGAGCTTTCTGAATTTGGATAATCTATTATAAAATCAGAAAGTTTTTTCCAACTAATGATATGCACATCTTAAAAACATCTCATTTTGAGATTTACGCAAGCATTTTTTGTAAAAAAAAAAAAAAAAAAAAATTAATGCGCTTCTTCCCAATTATCACCGAACTTTCCTTGTGCGATAATTGGAACTTTTAATTTAATTGCAGATTCCATTTCTTTTTTTGCGAGTTCATAAACAGTGTCTTTTTCCTTTTTATGAACTTCAAAAACCAATTCATCATGAACTTGTAAAATCAGTTTCGATTTTAGTTTCTTCTTCTGTAGTTTTTGATGAATCGAAATCATCGCAAGCTTTATCATATCAGCGCTAGTTCCTTGAATTGGACTATTGATAGCGACTCTCTTTCCTGCTTCTTGTTCTTGTCTTTTGGTAGATTTTATTTCTGGAATGTATCGTCTTCTTCCAGTGATTGTTTCTACATAACCTTTCTCTTCACAACTAACGCATATATCTTCCATATATTTTTTTACACCAGGATATTGATGGAAGTATTTATCGATAAATATTCCAGCGTCTTGTCTTGAGACTTTTAAATTTTGACTGAGACCATAAGCAGTTACTCCGTAAATAACAGAAAAGTTTACTATCTTAGCCTTGTTTCTCATCTCAGGTGTGACTTCTTTTGCCGAAACTCCGAATAATGCCTGGGCTGTTTCATTGTGAATATCTGCATTTTTTTCATAAGCACGAATCATGTTTTTATCATTCGCAAAATGAGCCATAATCCTTAATTCAATTTGAGAATAATCTAGACTGAGAAGTTGGAACTCTTTACCATCAGCAATGAATCCGCGACGAATCATCTTTCCTTCTTCATCTTTGATTGGAATATTTTGCAAATTCGGATCTGTAGAAGATAGTCTTCCTGTTGCAGCTATCGTTTGATTGTAGTTTGTGTGAATCTTTTTAGTTCTAGGATTAATTAATGCCGGCAGAGTATCTATATAGGTTGATTTAAGTTTTGTATACTTTCGATGCTCTAGTAAATCTTCAATAATTGGATGCATTCCAAGTAGACTTTCTAGAACACTATGATCTGTTGAATAACCAGACTGTGTTTTCTTTTCAGCTGGAAGTTTCAAATCTTCAAACAATACTTTCTGTAACTCTTTCGTAGAAGCAATGTTAAAGTTTTTATCTGCATGAATGTGGATTCGTTTTTCTAGCTTTTCAATTTCCTTCTGAAACTTTGTTGATAAATCTTTGAAATATTTTTCATCAATCCGAACACCTTGCATTTCCATGTCTAATAAGACTGGCATCAGGGGCATTTCCATTTGATAAAAAGTATTTTCCGACTCACTTATCTTTAATTCTTTTTTAAGTTTATTATACAAACGAAACGTTATATCCGCATCTTCTGCTGCATACTCTGTAACTCGATCCGGATCAATGTTAAAAAGTTCTTGTTTCTTTCTACCTGTTCCGACCAATTCATCATAAGTGATGGTTTTGTAATTTAAATAGTCCTCTGCTAAATCATCCATTCCATGTCTTCGGATACTAGGTCTTATGCAGTAGCTGGCTAACATTGTATCAAAGCTTACATTTTCAAGATCAATTCCATGATTTTTTAAGACAATCATGTCATATTTTATATTTTGACCTACTTTCTCTATCTTTGAATTTTCTAGTAGCGGCTTAATGTGATTTATCACTAAATCTAAACCCAAGCATCCCGAAGCAAATAAAGACTGACTGTATGCGATAGGAATATAATAACCAACTTCTTCCTCTTTACTTAAAGCAATCCCTAATAACTCTGCACGCATAGGATCTACCGAAGTCGTCTCAGTATCCACGCAAATCACTTTTGCCTTTTGAAATTCTTTTACTAGCTTTACTAACTCGGACTCTGTTTTAATTCGAGAATACTTTCCGTTAGCCGCTTTCGTATTTTCCTTATTAGGTTCAATTTCACTCTTGACTGGTGTAGTATCTGGTTTAATTCCTGCTTGTTTTGCAAGATCTGTATAGAGTCGATTATAGCCTCTTTCTTTGAGCTTGATAATTTTATCTGAAGCAAGATAATCAGGAAGGATAAGATCATCTAAAGTTTCTTTTATAGTTAAATCAATTTTTAGAGTAGCCAGTTCTCTAGATAGAAATGCATTGTCTTTATTCTTCTCTAATTTTTCTTTAAGAGATGGATTTTTTATTTGAGAAAGATTTTTATAAATTCCTTCTAACGTTTTATACTCAGCAATTAATTTTGCAGCACCTTTTTCTCCAATTCCATTTACACCTGGAATGTTATCCGAACTATCCCCAACAATTCCCATATAGTCTGTGACTTGATCGGGTGTTATACCAATATTTTCAAAAACCCATTTTTCATCTATCTCTGTAAACTCGGTAGCTCCCTTCGTTCCTCGATACATTTTTATATTTGGATTTAAAGTTTGGTATAAATCTTTATCACCCGAAAAGATTAAGACTTCATTTTTCTTATTCCCATACTTTTTGCATAACGTCCCAATAATATCATCCGCCTCTTGCCCAGCTATTTGCATAACAGGAAATCCAAGCTCTCGGCTAATCTCGATTACCTCTCCAACTTGTGGCTTTAGATCTTCAGGCATAGGCTTTCTCTGTGCTTTATAAGCATCAAATAACTTAGAACGCTCTAGTGGAGTTCCTGGATCAAAAGGAAGAGCAATATGTGTTGGCTTAAAGTCATTGATAATTTTAAAAAGCATTTTAAAAAAACCAAATACTGCACCACTTGGTTTTCCTGTGAGAGAGTTTGTTAAATTTGCAGACTGAAAGGCAAAATAAGCCCGGAACACAAATGCATGACCATCGATAATGATTAATTTCATATTAGTTGCCTATAAGTGATGTATATACTTGAATTGTTTTCTGAATTGTATTTTCAACCGAGAAAGCTTTTACACTTTCTTTATTTCGCTTTCCATATTCTTTACGGAGAGTTTTACTTTCAATTAATTTCTTATAATGAGCGGCTAATCTAGTGTAATCGCCAACCGGTGCCAGCAATGATCCATTGCCATCTTCCAACATTTCTGAAATTCCACCACCAGTCGTTGCAATAATAGGCAATTCATTTGCCATTGCATCCAATACAGAAGTTCCTAAACCCTCTTCTTTTGATGTTAAAGTAAATACATCAAAAAAGGCATAAAAATCTTTTATATCATTTCTAAATCCTGTAAAAACTACTTTGTCCGAAATTCCAAGTTCCATTACTAAATTTTTAAGTTTAGTTTCTAATTCTCCTGCTCCTACTAAAAAGAAAATAAACTTTTTCTCTGTTTGGATAAGCGCTATTGAACGAAGCATTGTTTCATGATCTTTATGATCAACAAGAGCTGCTACATTTCCAATGATAACCGTATCAGAAGGAATATTAAATTCTTTTAGCAGTTTATTTCGATTACCCGCTTCTTTAAATTTATTTAAATCAATGCCACTGTAAACTGTAACAACTTTTTCGGGACGAACTCCATCCTCAATCAATACCTCTTTGATTCGATTCGATACAGTTAAAAAATAATCTATTCGTTTCGAATAATACTTCCTTAGACTCAGAGGATTTTTATTTATATGAAAATCCACTCTTCTAGAAACAACTAATTTGGGAGAAGGAAAAAAGAATTTCGCAAGTAGAGCCAAACCATGAGTAGCTCCTGTATGTGTATGAATTAATTTAACTTGATTTTCCTTTGCAATTTTTGCTATTTTATATGCAGCAATCAAATCATATTCGCCCTTCATTTTTATAGGAAAAAATTTAACTTTTTCAGAAATCCGAGACTCCAATTCAGAATTTGGTTGTCCAATTAAAATTTGCGGAATCTTTCTCTCTGCTAAACCGCAAACTAAATAATAAAGTTGTTGTTCCCCGCCTCTCCATGTTCTCGAATTATTTAAGTGCAATATCATAATAGCCTATCAAATATTTTATTTATTTTTATTCTGCTTTATTGAAATGATGATAAGAATTCACGTTGTTTGAAATAAAACTATATCAGATGAAAAACCCGGACCCATAGCCGAGAAAAGTCCATACTCACCACTCTGAAACTTTTGTTCTTTTAAAAACTCTTCAATTACAAATAAAATTGTAGGAGATGAAACATTCCCAAATTCTTGTAAAACCTTCATAGAATAATAGAATTGATCCTCGCTTACGTCCAGAGCCTGCGAAAATGCTTCTAAAACTTTTGCTCCACCAGGATGAAACAGATAATGCTTTATAGCATCCTTTGCTAATTTGTTTTGCTCCAAAAATTGATTATAAAAATCTAAATAATTTTTGGTAATAAGACCTGGAATAGATTTATCGAAAACCACTTGCAAACCATCCATCTCGATTTCCCAACCCATAACATCTAAAGAATTTCTCCACTTTCTAGATGCGTTAGTTTCTATCTTAATAGACTGATCCTTTTTCTTGCCAGAGATTATCATAGAACCAGAACCATCCGAGAATAATGAAAGTGCAATTAGGTTTGCTTTTCTTTTATCAGCTGGACGAAACGTTAGTGTGCAAGTCTCTACGGTTATAAGTAAAATATTTTTATCTGGATAAAGTTTTGATAATTCTCCAGCCCGAGCAATTCCGTTTGCACCACCCGCGCAACCCAAACCAATAATTGGAATCCGTTTTACATCCGTAGATAAGCCTAATAAATCAATAAGCGGAGCATCGAGTGTGGGTGTTACAAAACCGGAACTTGTGACTAAGATAATGATATCAATTTCTTTAGGTAAAAGATTTGCTTGTTCAATAGCAAGTTTTGCTGAATTAAATGCGAGATCTCTTGCATGAATAACAAATAATTCATTTTTCTCTTTGAATGTTTTAGTTTCTCCATACCAAGAAATATCTTTAAGGACAGGTCTAGTCTTTATTTTAGAATTTTCAAATACAGGTAGATATTTATCTACATCTAGATTCGAGTTTCTAAATACAGCTTTTGCAAACTCTCTAACATCTTCTTGTTTCACATTTGTAGAAGGAGTGGATTTTGCAACTGAGTGAATGTAACTCATAAGAATTACATAGAAAATTAGATTTATAAAATTGGAAATTAGTTTTTATTTTTAGATTCTGCGTTGAATTCTAATTCAACTATAGAGCCATTTATTTTATTTTCGAGAGGATTGTCGGTAATTGTTTCATTGTTGTGGTATAGAATCTTTACAGTATCCATCAGACTGCGAATAATTTTCAAACCTTTTCCCATATTCTTGTGCGTCTTATTAACTCCACCAAAAGGAAGCTGTCCTGCACTTGAGGATTGATGCTCTTTAATATCATCTAGATAATGATCTAGATTCTTAGGAGATTCATAGGAATCATTCACTGTTTCACTTATCTTTAGGCCTTTTCCATAATCGAGTATAAAAAGTGTAAACTTGGAATCAACAATCCTCCAGCGGCAAATGATTGTTTCTTCACTTTGATTGGAAACATTTGCAGTAATTGAATTAGTGAGAGCTTCGTCAGCTGCTAGAATGATTTGAGATATATCATCTTCACCAAAAGAGTTAAGCATGAGAGTTTTTCTAAGTTCTTTTCGAAAATAACGAACCGACTCCATGTCAGGAGGAAGAAACATTACAAAGGAATTATCGGCAACTTGGATCAATAAGTCTTTTTCTGACATAATTTATCTTTTCACTCTCACCATAGCCGAATTTTCATATAAATTTAACATAGTCTATATTATAATCAATATAATTTTTATTTTCTAAGCCTTTTTATTTAGTTCCATCTCAATGTGTTCAATTCCTGCATCTAAAAAAATTTCCCCCTTTGCGATGAATCCATGCTTCTGATAAAAGGTCAGGGCACTCAATTGAGCATACAAATAGACGTTTGATTCTAACTCATTCAAACATTTAGTCAATAAATTTTTTACCAACGCACTTCCAATGCCTAACTTTCTGTAATCTCTTAACACAGAAAATCTTTCTAATTTAATACCTTTATCTGTTTTACGCATCCTTGCAGTTCCTACAGGACTATCTTGATAATACGCTAAAATATGAATCGATTCATCCTCGAACTCATCATACTCCTCAGAGAGAAGAACTTTCTGCTCCTCTACAAAAACTTTCTTACGTATAGAAAAAGCAATATCCAATTCTTCTTTGGAAACTATATCCCGAACTACAATCATTTAGAACTAGTTCCAACTAATTCAGAAATTTTTGAGACTCCTTGACGAATCATAAACCTATCCAGATACTCCAATATTGAATAAGGCAATAATGGTCCTTTATAAATATAGCCAGTATAAATTTGAAAAAGATTTGCTCCTGCTTGAATTTTCTCAAGAGCTGCTTCACCAGAATCAATACCTCCAACACCAATGATCGGCAATCGACCTTTTAATTTCTTGTAGGCAAGGCGTATCACTTCTGTGGAACGTTTCTGAACTGGTAGTCCAGAAATTCCTCCTTCTTCAACTTTTGAGTATTTAGATAATGTCGTTTTATCGATTGTTGTATTTGTGAGGATAACACCGGCTAACCGGAAATCTAATATAACATCTAGTAGCTCTTCAATTGATTTATCATCTAAATCTGGAGCTAATTTGATAAATGTAGGAATCAAAAATTCACCACCAAGTCCTTCTTTAATTCCCTTAATTAAAGATATGAAAGAATCTTTCTCTTGGAAACTTCTAAGACCTGGAGTATTTGGGGAGCTAATATTGATTACCCCGTAATCTCCTAAACTTGAAAGTTTTTTAAAACTTTTCACATAGTCTTGAACTGCATTTTCTATTGCGACTAACTTTGTTTTACCGACATTAATACCACGTGGTATTTTTTTTGTTTGTTTTGAAATTGTTTCAAATGCTTTTTCTGAGCCGGGATTATTGAATCCCATACGGTTCACAAGGGCTGACTGCTTCTCATATCTAAATATTCTTGGTTTTGGATTTCCAGGCTGTTCTTCACCAGTGATTGTTCCAATCTCAACATGCCCAAATCCTAATTTTGCAAGAAAAGGATAAAGCTCACCAGTCTTATCGAAACCGGCTGCCATACCAAGAGGATTATTAAACTGAATTCCCGCTATTTCAACCTGAAGTCTTTTGCTTTCGTATGTAGTTAATTTTTCAATAATAGGGAAAACAAAAGGCAACGAATTTGCAAGCATCAGTAAAGACTTGGACAATTCATGAGCATTCTCCGGATTTAATCGAAAAAATAATTGTTTTAGCGTAGTTTCATAAATAAGTTCTCTCGGGTTAAGCATGATTTGCTCCATAACGATTTAAAGCTAATATTTTGGATGCAAATCATTGTATCAATACATTTTCTAGACGATAAACGCTGAGAAAACTAAGTGAAAGTGTCTCTAGTTCATAGTTTTTTCTTCTAGCATCCTTTGTAATTCCTGCGCTTTTAAATTACCTGGATCTAAATACATTACATCAGAAAGCAATTTATTCGCTCGAGCTAAATTGCCAATCTTTCGATTCAAGTCTGACAAATTCAATAGATTATTTACATTTCTTGGATCTCTTAATTTTAAACATTCACCATAATCAATTGCGAGAGAAAAATTCCCTTCGAATTTATAAGCATAGGAAATCTTAAATAGATAATCTGAATCAATAGGATTCCAATTTAAATACTCTTCACACAGAGGGATAAACTCTTTATAATTTTTTTGAGAATAAAGTGTATCTAATATTTTATAATACACGTCTTTGTCTTTTTTAATTTTCAAAGCTTTTTGATATTGCTCAATTGCTTGTGGTATTGATTTCTGAGCAAGAAGTAAATCACCATTATCCACAAGTGAATAATAATCTAAATCAATCTCTTCTAATGGTTTATCTTCTTCGATGTAAGATATTTTAATTAGAGTATAATCATCAGTAAATTCTCCAACCTTAAGAATTGAATCTGTGATTCCTTTCAATTCACCTTTACCGGTCATTACATGTTTTAAAAACTGTTCTCCATCTTCATTTATATTTCTTTGACCATCAGGATCCATTCCAAGCATTATATCATCTCTACCGTCCGATCCAATTAAGATAGAATCTCCCGGATGCATCTGAAAAATTTGAACTCGTAAGCTTCCATCAAGACCAATCATACCTACTTTATGTAAATACAATTGTTGTTCTAAAAAACTTGCCTTTCCATCTCGATACAACACAGTCCAAGGATGTTCTGCATTTAGGAAAAAAAGTGCTCCGGTATTTTCTTCTACTAATCCCATCACGATAGATACAAGCATACTCCCATCAAACGAAGTAAAAACATTTTGCAGTTCAATAAAACAAACTTTCAACCATTGTTCTGGAAATAATTCCATATTTGGTTTAAAAATTTTCGTTCTTTCAATGATAGATCTGAAAACGACTCCTAGAACTAACGCACCACCAGCTCCTTGAATCGATTTTCCCATTGCGTCCCCATTGATAAATACACAATAATTCTTACCTCTGAGTTTGATATTATTTGCGATACACATATCGCCGCCAATCTCATATGTTTTATTTTTAAACTCAAAAGTTTTTTTCTGTTTAATAAAGAACTCAATTTTAATTTTATTACTACGCGCCTCATTTACCATGAGAGGTTTTATCAGGAGGCTAGTTAAAAAATAGTCTCCATCTTGCTGCAATTTCAATGCTTGCACTTGTGTAAGTGTTTTCTGTAATTCTCTTGTTCGCTCTTCTACTTTCTTTTCAAGTGTAAGGTTTAACTCTTCCACTTGACTATGAACTCTTAAAAACCGATTTGCTAAAACAAAAGCAATTCCAATCACAAATATAAAGAAACCATATTGAAGTAGTCCATAATTAGGAATATTCTTACTTATCCCCATAGCACCAATAATATCCAATACTCCTGTGCTCACTAATATAATAAATCCGAAAAATAATCTCTTTGAATCCTGATGCTTTTTAATAATACCCCATATCATCAGGTAGATACAACCGATAAACGAAATCAAAGTAAAGATTTGCCAAACCAATAATAACTTATAAGCTATTTTAATTTCAACAAAAAGCATTGGAAAAGCTAAGATAGATATAAAACCAAATGTAATTTTTGTAGCTAATCCTGTCTTGCCTTTAATGAAATTTTCAAAAAATGCAAGGGAGAATGCAGTAATGTAAAATAAAAATATATATTCAATGCGTGTTATGATCATTGGATCAATGCCGAGTTCATAAACAGCATTGCTACGAGTATAAATATAAATAGCTAAGAAAGAGCAGAAGGAAGCAAAATAAAAATTATATTTTTCATTTGTTCTTTTAATAAAAAGTAACATATGATAAAATCCAATAAACGAATAGAGAAATAATAGCATCAATGAAATACGTTCGGAGTTTTTTTGAATATTTCTTTCATGCAAATCTATTGATGGATTCGAATCTCCATATACAGCAATTTCCTCTCCTTGCACTCCCTTAACGATTATATAAATTTCATTTACGCCGGAATGAATCAATGGAGTAGGAATCTTAGTTATTAAATGACGATGAAAACCATGTCGCACAACGTTATCTTCAGTAAAAATACCCTCTTCTGCAATTTTACTTCCATTAAAATAAATTTCATAGGCATTAGATAAATAAGGCAGCCAAATAGAAACACTTTCAGTTAATTGATTCATATCGCTATCGCTAATATTAACTTCTTTGAAAAAACTAAGGACAATAACTTTCTTATCACTTAAATTTTTTACTTCCGTAGATTTAACTGGAAGTTCTTTAAAACTCTGCCAGGAAGAAGGGTTATTTTTGAAGTTTAAATCAAAACCTTCTTTTACAAACCAATTATCTTTAATAGAAATTGGAAATGAATAAATAGAAATTGGAAGAATAAAAAATGTAAGAAATATTTTAAACAAGAAACGCATCGTGTAAGATTAGAAATTTTTTTTTAGCAATTCAAGCATTTTTCAAAATGAACTTAGATAATTTTATTGCTTAAATATTTCTACCAAGACTTCACCACTAAATTCCTTTAGGTCTACCTCTCCTAAGTATACATAACTATTCTCAATAGACCGAACAGAAATTAAGTCCGTCTCCCCAAGCTTTTTCCCTGTATCTTTAGCTCTCACAACACCTTTTAACTTTAAACCATCTTTGTCAGAATTGTAGATAATTGGATACTTTGAAGACTTCCAGAATTTTGGACTCTGCTCTCTATTATGCTGCGCAAGTCTTACTTGTAAATTATGAGCGATTTCAGTGTTACCAAATTTTTCTTTTACGGAAAGATTTACATTCCCTTTTCCATGAATCGAAATAGGTAAGATTTTATCAAAAATAGCATTTTTATCTATTATGAATTTCAGTGGATTATTTTGATTTAACGCTAAGACTGCATTGCTCCCAGCATCCAAAAAATACGATAGTTCCTTGGCTGAATTTGTGCTATTAATGTATTTTAAGTGTAGACGTCCGCTTCCTGATTCAGAATCTAATAAATCAAAGTATATTCTTGGTTGAGTCTTTTTTTTAATCTCAAATTCTGTAATAACTTCACGTTTTTCACCAGCTTTCACTGGCTTTACATTCCACCACAAAAGCACCGCAGGATTATTCGCAATGTTGATATTCTTATTTGTAAAATACTTCCACTCGGTTGGAAAAGCTCTATCCCAATTCGCAAAAGCTATTTGATCTGGCGGAGTATTGTCGTTACCCACAAGATAATTACGAATCCCATGAAATGAATCCGTTTCCTGTTCATATGTTTCCCAATAAGTGCTTTTATAGGGTGTAAACTTAAATTCATTTAAATAAACTTCTTTTTCTTGTAAGTTATCAATGCTAATCTTTAGAGGAATATCATCATTTGCCTCTGTGCTAACGTCTATTAAGCTTCTAAATCCGATATCTATAATACGATTAGATTGATTCTTTGCTTCATATGAAATATAAAAAAAACCTTCTCGATTTACTTTCTTTTTCAAAATCATTGCAATTTCTACAGGTATAGAAGGTATTTTACCCAAAATTGTAATAGATTCATTTTCCATATTCCATTCAGATCTTAAATCTTCTAATTCATGAAATTTAAAAACTTTTTCATCAACCTTTATTGATAAAAAAGATGAACCAGATAATGCTTTTGTAACTTGCTTTAAGCCTTTGTAATAAGATTCTGTTTTACTAATCTCTTTATTTGGGTTCAAGGTAAAATTTCCAGATATTGTTGAATAAACTGGAATATTTCCAGTATAAATTGCAAAAGATGGTAGTGAAGATTTTCTCTCTTCTACTGAAAACAATGGTGAATAAATTCCTAATCCAAAAGTTAAAAAAAAGAACGTTAGCAGATTGACTTTATTTTTTTTTAATGAAACTGAATTATTCATTTTTTAACCTACACTTAAAATACTTTATAGCTGACTGATTACCTAAATTATCAATAGATCTAAATTCAAGAGATATTTTCTTCTTTTTAACAGAAACTAGAGGATAATCCCTGTATACCCTCCAATTCAAAGTTCCCTTTTTTCTAAATTCAATTTTATGAACACCAGAACCTAAATCAAAAGCATTGAGCCAAATGAGCGTCTCTCTATCACAGAGTAAACCTTTACTAGAATGATTTTCTGGAATTGTATCTAGTTCTACACTCACAATCGGAGGATCAGAATCTACTGTAAAGTTTAAATGAATTTCTTGCGATAGATTTCCAACTTTGTCCATTGCGATAATTCTGATTTCTTTATGACCCGGACTGTCAATCGGTTGATCTAATTTGCTCAATGGCAAATAACCTTTGCGGTTTAAGTCTATAAAAATTTCTTCTATACCGGACTCTTTGTCCTTTGTTTGCAATAATAGTTTGAATCCAGGTTTATAATAATAAAATTGATTTCTTTCATAGTAAACACCTTGTAACTGGGCATACAATTCTGGAATCGTTGTATCTAGATATATACTTTCTTTTTTTGTGCTGCGTAGAACATCACTCTCATCGTATAGATTATATACTATTGTATGAATTCCTTGCTTATATATATTTATGTTTGGAGTCAGCAATTGTTCTGGCTCATCATCTATCTTTATAAATACTTTTCCTTTGAATTCATTTACAACTTGCGGTTTATAATGTTTATTTACATAAATATCACCGTTAAAAGAAACATAACGCTTTGACGTCTTCTCTGATTCGGCAATTTGATTTTCAGTTTGTTTTCTTAGCTCTTTGCGTTCTCTTTTTGTTTTTAAAAATTCTTGTCTCTCTTGTTCTTTTACTTCAAACCAAGATGATTCAGATAAAACATAGGCTTCTTTTCGCTCAATTAGTTCATCTGAAAAAATAGAATTTAAACAAATGAGAAATAGAAAAATTATTTTAAATTTATGAAATAACATTAACGTCCTATCCTCTTTTAGATTTGTGAATAGGTAGTGCAATGCAACTAAAAAAATGAAATTAAAATAACATCTCTAGATTATTTTGTAGATAGATCTTTTACAAATTCTAAAATTTCTTGTCGATTCTTATAAATTGAATTTCGATTAAAAACCAAACGAGCAGTTGATTCTAAGATGATTTCCTTTTCTTCCAATCCATTTGCTTTTAGAGTAGCACCTGTTGAGACTAAATCCACTATACAATCCGACAGACCACAAAGCGGGGCTAGTTCAATACTACCATAAAGCTTAATTATTTCACAGTTTAAACCCTTAGAAAAAAAGAATTCCTTGGTTAGATGTGGATACTTTGTAGCAACTCGAATCTTTCTAGAATAATTTTTCAAATCAAAATCTAGACTAGCAGCAAGAGAAAGACGACATTTACCAATTTTTAAATCAACTGGAGAGAGCAAATCATAACGTCCTTCAATCAATGTATCCCAACCTAAAATTCCTGCATCGGCTGCACATTCTTCAACATAGGTTGCAACATCCTGAGCTTTTACTAGTAAGATTTTTAAGCGTGCCAATGAATCGGTAAACGTTAACTCACGACTCGATTCATCCGGTTTTTCAGAAAGCCATTTCTTTTTAATAAGAAGCTCTACACTTTCATCTGCAAGACGACCCTTGGGCAGAGCTATGGTTAACATGAATTATCCCTTGTTGGCTTTTATAAGTAGGTAGGTTGCCAATTTTTTAACTTCAGAAATATCTGCAGATTCAGATTCTATATCCAATACCTTGGTAAGATCTTTAATTGCAGCATCCTTTTCTCCATTCATCAACTTCAATCTACCAGATTGATAGTGAGTCCAAGCAGATAAGGAAATAGTCTCTCTGTTGTTTGCGATGAGTGTAGCAGCTTTAGAAAAGTCGCTGAGTGCAAGTTTATTGTCTTTCGCTTTTTCTCTATGTGAACCGGCTACATAATAGTAATAAGCCTTTATTTCTTTTGAATCATTTACTAGATCAGCTGCCTTTTCTAAATAATCTGCAGCCTTACCAAAATCAAAAGACTCTACATACAAATCAGAAATTCTTTTATAGATTCGTAACTTAGCATCGTGGGAAGAATAAGACTTCAATAAATCTTCGAAGTCTTTAATTTTCTTAGCACTATCGATAGAAAAATTCTTTGCATGTGCTTTTTCTAATTTTTCAATTTGAATTGTAGCTTGATTTGTGTTGTATTGGATCCATTCCCCAACGGCAACGAATCCAACAATCAAGAGTATAAAACCTCCGATTCCCACAAAAAACTGGAAGCGATTACGAGCAAAGAATCTTGAGAATTTGAAGAACAATAATTCTGTTTTAGTTCCTTCAAAATTCTCAAGGGGATCATCGTAAGAAACTAACGATTTTTTATACTGCTCTTCCCTATATTTCTTTCTATCAAATTTCGCCATATCGATTACGCTTTATTTGAATTAATAAAGCTACCAAAGCTTTCGCTAGAAGGAGTATTATCAGATTTGATATATTTAGATATCTCTTCTTTTTCCATAGCTTTATCAAAATCTTTAACGGATAGAGATATTTTCTTATTATCAGGATCGATTTTAAGAATTACTGCTTTGATAACATCACCTACTTTGTAGATTTCTTCTAGCTTCTGTGTCTTCGTATCAGGAATTTGAGAAACGTGGATCAATCCTTCATATCCAGGTTCAATTTCTAAAAAGACTCCAAAAGAGACAATACTCTTGATTTTTCCTTCAACGATTACACCTGTAGGATACTTCTTGCGCAGAACTTCGTAAGGATTTTCTTGAAGTTGTTTTAAACCACAAGATATACGGCTTGTATCTAGATTGATGTCTAATATCTGATATTTGACTACTTGGCCTTTTTTCAAAAGTGTTGTAGGATCTTTTACTTTTTCATCCCAAGTAATATCGCCTACATGGATCAAACCTTCGATACCATTTTCCACTTCTACGAATGCACCGTATTTTGTTATTCCAGTTACTTTACCTTCTAATACATTTCCAACTCTTACTTCAGAGGATAGATTATCCCAAGGATTTGGAAGAAGTTGCTTTAGACCAAGAGAAAGTCGTTTTTTAGATAAATCAATATCTAAAATCATAGAATCTACTTCTTGTCCTTTCTTTAAAACTTCTTTTGGATGAGGAGGTTTTTTTGCCCATGTCAATTCGGAGCAATGAATCAATCCCTCTAAACCTTCTTTGAGCTCAACAAAGGCTCCAAAATTTGTTAGAGAAGTGACGATTCCGCGAACAACCATATCTTTTTCTAATTCTCGTCCTGCCCAAACCCATGGATCTTCGTATAATTGTTTAATACCTAAACTCAATCGATTGTTTGCTGGATCAATTTCAAGAACTAATAGTTCAACAGACTGACCAACTTGGAAGTATTGCTTAAATGGAGCATATTTTTTATAAGAAATATCATTTTGACGTAAGAGTCCTTCAATGCCATGAACATTGCAGAATACTCCAAAGCTAGCAACTTTAGTAACAGTTCCTGTTACCTTATCTCCAACCTTTACAATCTTTACTAATTCATCCCATTTTTCTTTGTTGATTTCTTCGATTAGTTTCTTTCTAGAAATGACTCCAGTTCTGCCTTTCTCATTCAGTTTAATGATTTTGAAATCAAGCGGCTTCGCTTTTAATTCATCTAGACTGGCTTTCATACCAAGCTGGGAAGCTGGAAGGAATAATTGAACACCTTCTACGTAAACATTATAACCAATGTTTTTGACTTCAGACTCGATGCGACCCTGCACTTGCAAGTTCTTGCTAAATGCTTCTTTGATGGTTTCCCAACCCTTTCGCGCATCTGCTTCTAATTTCGATGCAATGTAGATTTCCGAGTCACTTTCCTTCGATTTGATAACAACGGATACCATGCTACCAATTTCAGGTGTTTCTAAAAACTCGCTTCTAGCTACACGACAGTCTGACTTTAAACCTAAATCAACATATACTTCTTGATCGTATACATCGACGATTCTTCCTTCGATAATTTGCCCTTTTTTGAAAGAGCGTTGTTCTGTATTGCCTCTGTTTGCTGATGAGGTATTTGTTCTATTGTTGTTCGTTTGTGAATTCAATTTTAACCAGGAATCTGTATAAATTTGACCGGCGAAGTTACATTCCTAAGCTAGGACTGTAAAATCTTGGACAGGATCATATTAATAACAACATTTTTCGATAGTTGAGTAGTGTCAATAAGGATTGCATCATTCGCTATTTTCAATGGAGCGATTTTTCTTTCCATATCAGATTTATCCCTCTTACTTATGTCTTCCTTTAATTGCTCTAGGTCAACCTGGATACCCTTTTCGATTAGTTCTTTATATCTTCTGTCTGCTCTTGTTTCAATGGAGGCAGTTACAAAAAATTTATATTTTGCATCTGGAAATACTTCTGTCCCAATATCTCTTCCATCCATAATCAATTTATACTTTTTAGCAAGTTTATGTAAAGATTCATTCACAAAATCACGCACATTTCGTAAAGGCGCTAAGTGCTTGATTTCTTCTGTAATCTCTGGTAAGCGAATTTCCTCTGAAATGTCTTCTGAATTCAAAAGAGTCTTGTTTCCGCCAGAGCTTAGAAACTCAGTTTCAATATTGATATTCGAAAACTCTTTCTCTAGATTCTGTGCTTGAACCCAATCTGCAAAAGATGAATTTATCTTGTTTTTCTTATATAAACGATAAAAGAAAAGGGTAAAAGCTCTATAATAGGATCCTGTGTCTAGATAATGATATCCTATTTGTGCGGCAATTTCTCTTGCAACAGTGCTTTTTCCTGAACCCGCCGGTCCATCAATTGCAATTATATTTTCATTCATAAAAATTTACTCCTGCAAATTTTCATCTTTACCTATACGGTCACTAATGCCACCGTCAGTCACTATATAGAACAGTGCGGCTAATACTGAGTAGCCCACTCCTATGGAATGAGGTTGAATTATGGCTGTTCCTAAATAAACATCACCAAACAAACCAATCAATCCAGCAGCCTGTATTATGGACTCCGCATTCTTTGATTTACCATCCAAAGCATTACCAATTTTAATACCTGCTAGAGTGATACAGTTGAGATGAATCAATAGCAAAAAAAAGATTACTAATTTCTTAAACATTCCATACAAAGATTTTTATTGTAATTAAAAATTCCAACCTTTTACGAACAAAGAAAATAAACATATCACAAACAAATCCTAAAAAACCTTATTTTAAAAAATCTGATCTGATTTCAATCTTTAGATCTCTATCTACATTTGAAAATTAATTTGACACAAGTAGACATTTAGAGCAATAAAAGAATAGGAAATGGAAAATCTTTTTATTTTACTAGAGAATCCCAAGTATGCGGGTAATATTGGAATGATTTGTAGGCTTATCGCAAATTTTGACCTACCTCCTCTTCGATTGATTGGGGAAGAGAAAGAGTTACATTTCGAAATGGAATGGATGGCTTATAATTCAAAGGAAGAAATTGCAAAAATTCAATATTTTCAAGATAAGAAGGAGGCAAGAGCAGATCTAGATATATTAATTGGAACCGCAATGATTCAAGGGAAAGACAGACCCGGATTTATTCCGATCCAATCCCTTTATGAAAAATATAAAAGTTTCGGAGAAAAAAGAATAGGTATAGTATTTGGCCGTGAGGATAGAGGTTTATCAAACACAATGATCGATTTATGTGATTTGTTGATCGACTTTGAACTTTCAAGCAGACAACCATCTATGAATCTTTCTCAATCGGTAAGTTTTGTTTTAGGCTGCTTGCATTCTCCCAAACCCAAAGAAAATATCGCACATACCAAAGATATAATAGATAAAACCAATCTTTATAAATACGTTCAACATGTTTTTGAGTTAATTGAAATGAATGATTTTCATGGAAGGGAAAATCTTGCAATAAAACGTTTTAGCAAAATAATTGATTCCAGTTCCATTTCTAGCAATGATTTGAACTTTTTATTTAAAATTTTTAAACAGATTGAGTATAAACTAAAAAAGGAAAATTAAAATGATCTATACCTATGTAAAATCTTCAAATTGTTGCAATATCTTACAAATTTCTATAGCAAAGAGCGAAGAAAATCTTTAATCAGTGAATTCTGGGTTCAAAACAATTAGATATGAAAAGATTTTGTGCGTAACGTTCTTAAAATGAAACTTTTTTAATATTACCTCCCTAAACTAAATGGATATAAAACTAAATCTAACAATGAATAAGCTAAAAAAAATTTCCCAAGTAATTGTTTATACAATAGCTTTGTTTTTATTTTTTAGTATATGTATAGATTTAAGTTTTGAAATTAACTACATCCGAATCAACTCCGCAAATGACTATAAAAAAATAAATGAAGCGACAGTTGCTATAGTTCTTGGAGCAGCAGTCTATGGCAACAAACCTTCTCCTGTCTTAAATGACCGTCTAAAATCAGCATTAATTCTCTACAAAAAGAGAAAGGTAAAAAAAATTCTACTTTCTGGAGATAATGGAACAAGGTCTTACAACGAACTGAAACCCATGCTAAATTACATGCTCAAAAACAAAGTAAAGAAAGAAGATATTTTCGTAGATAACTCTGGGTTCCGAACTCTTGACACATTACTTAGAGCAAAGTATATTTTCCAAATAAAGGACGCAGTGATTGTGACCCAGAGATTCCATCAACCAAGAGCTGCTTTTATTGCAGAAAAAATTGGTATTCAAGTTTCCTGCTTCGAATCTGATTCCGGGGAATATAAAGATGAAACCAAAAACAGGTTGCGAGAATTTTTCGCACGTAATCTAGCATGGATCGATATGAATTTAATGTCGGATATAAATTATTCAGGGAAAAGTTATCCTATTATTGGTGATGGGACAGAAACATGGAAGTTAAAAGACATTCCATTAGAATAAGATAAAACTAAAATGGAAACACTTACTGGTTGTTTTGATTTTTTTCTTGTAAATAAATTAATGCATTATAAAAATACTGTATCCTATGAGGTTTCTAGTTCTATTCTTTCTATTTATTTCGCAAAGTTTTCTCTTTGCAGAAGAAGCTGTAAGACTGACAAACAAAAAAGGTGTCTACAATGTAACCTCTTATCTAGAAATGCTAGAGGACAAAACAAGAACCTTAACTCTTAGCACTATTATTAACTCTGAAAAAGAATTATCCTTTAAACAAATTGATGATGATACGGTTAATCTTGGTTATACTCAATCTGCTTATTGGTTTCGACTAAAATTGTTTAATAAAAACCGATCAAAACCAACTCTACTAGAAATCCCTTGGCCTCATATTGACAACTTAGACATTTACATGCTGAGCAATAAAAACAATGGGGATGAGGAAGCAGATGATGTTTTTGTTTCATACAATAGCGGGAGATTAATCCCATACAATAAAAGAAACTATGAACATAGAAATTTTGTTTTTAAAATTCCAAACTTCCCAAATGGAGATGAACTTGTAATCTACATGAGAGTAGTTTCCGATGAAACAATTATTTTTCCTGTTTATCTTTATGATGAAATGAAATTCTTCAAAAAAGACCAAAGCGAGGAGTTTGTTTTTGGAATTTACTATGGTGTAGTCATCATCATGTTCTTCTATAATCTTTTTATCTACCTCTCGCTTCGAGATAAAAACTATTTCATTTATTTATTTTATGTGATCGCTCTTGGGCTCTATCAACTATCGATGAATGGAATCATTTACGCATATTGGCCTAATTATCCTATGTGGAATAAATTGTTCCTACCGCTTTCCTCTGCAATACTTCAATTTATTTTAATTATTTTATTTAAAAATCTATTAAACATCGAAGAAAGATATTCTTGGGAAAGAAAATCCCTTTTTGTTTTAACCATTCTTAGTTTTATTTCAATCATTCTCGTTATTACTGTTGACTACGCAACAATTATAGTTCCGATGAACATCCTTGGTTTTATCTACATGATTACTTCCATTTTAATTGTAGTCCGTGCAGTTATAAATGGCAATAGAACAGCGATTTTCTTTTTAATCACTTGGATCACTTTTCTTGCGGGTGGAATTATATTGACCCTTAGAAATTTTAATATTCTTCCACAAAACTTTCTAACAACTTATAGTTTGCAAATAGGAAGCACTATTGAAATGCTCCTTCTCTCTCTCGCATTGACAGATAGAATTAATACTATGAAAATGGAATTAGCAATTCTCAATACAAAATTAGAAGAAAAAGTCGAGGAAAGAACAAAAGAATTAAGTCGCGTGTTAGGAATTCTGCAAGCAAAAGAGTTAACGATTGATTCCGAGCTAGATTTAGCATCTGATTTACAAAAATGTATTTTCCCTTCGAATGATTTACCTTATCCTCATATAAAATTCGTTGGATATTATGAATATCTCATGAAAGTCGGCGGAGATTTTTATGATGTTGTTCCACTTCCAAATAACGCAGTTGGTATTTTAATTGCTGATGTATCTGGTCATGGAATTCCTGCTGCTCTACTTTCTACAATGTATAAGATCAGTTTTATGAATGCGACTAGAAGAACAAGTTCTCCTGTTAAAATTTTCCAAGAAGTAAATAAGAATATATCCAGTATCATGACGACTCATGATTATTTAACTGCACTGATTATAGTAATAGAACCAAATGGAAGAATTTGCTTTAGCTCTGCTGCACATAGACCTGCCTTTCTTTTCAGAAAGAAAACAAAAAAATTAGAAGTCGTTTCCACAAAAGGAATGTTTATTGGAATGCTTAGTTATGCTAGTGATACATTTGAAGAAAAAGAAAGTAAAATGGATGTAGGAGATAGAATTCTTCTTTTTACGGACGGAGTAATTGATGCATTTAATGAAAAAGAAGAGAGATGGAGTTCCGACGAATTACAAAAGGCATTTATTAAATCGAGCGGATTATCACTCGAAGCCGCATTGGAATCGATAAAGGCTGATTGGATTAAGTTCAGAGGAAATACAAAAATCAACGATGATTCAACATTGTTACTAATCGAATACACAAATAAGAAATAAAACTTTCTACCAAAAAATCTTAGTTAGTTCCATGAAATACTCTTTGGTTTCTGAGACATCATTGTGTCCTGCATTTGTAATTTGAAAGAACTTATAGTCTCTTTTGATTTTGGATTCTAGTTTTCGAGCATAGGCAAGTGGGATTACAGCATCTTCTGTTCCATGAAAAATATAAATAGGGCACTTAACGCTTCCAATCATACTTTCAGAGTCTAACTTATATTTTAATAAAAATGTTGGTATATAAGGATAATGATAACTTGCAATATCTGACAAATTATTATACGGAGTTTCTAGAATAAGGCGTTTGGGATTCTTATCTTTTGCTAAATACACTGCCAAGCCACTGCCAAGAGAGCGACCATACAAAGTAATTTGATTTTCTGGATAAATAGATTTTGCATACTCATATGCATAAAGAGCATCTTTTATTAAGTCATCCTCAGATTTAATAGTTCCTGTGCTTTTACCATATCCACGGTAATCGATAATAATCAAATTTTGCTTTCGATTTAAAAAATCATCAGCAATTCCTCCCCATCCAGCAAGATTTCCTCCATTTCCATGAAAATACAATACAACTCCTTTTGCATCTTTCGTTTTAAAATGAAGTGCATTTATTTTAATACCTGGCTCTACTTCCCAATTCAATTCCTCAAATTCAAAAGGAAATGAATAGGTATAATTTGCTGCGAGAGGATAGGGTCTAAATAATAGAAATTCTTGTTGAGTGTATATAATGGAAGCAAGAAGAACAATAAAAGCCGGTATAATAACCATGATAAATTTCATTGGACAGGTTTTTATATATTGGTTCTTTTGCTTATAAACTCACTTGTAAATGGAATTTCAATTCTCGCAAAAGTAAGTCCATTTTTTGTCCCAATTCTAAACAGAGAGGGATCTAGTTTTTCTGCTTTCAAAAGAATTAAACTGAGAACAAGTCCCAAACCTTCCCCCTCAGTAGAATCAGAATTATCTAAATAATAACTCATTAGATCATCATACTTTTCACCTAACGCAAGTTTTTCTCTGATCCTAGATTCTTCAGCTGGTAGTAGTTGTGTATTATTTAAAACTTCTATTTCGAGTCCATCGTCTGAATAATCAAATTTAACACGAACAAATATATTTCTTTCTCGATTGCGCTCCCCAGATTGTCGTAAATTTGACTTATTGATGTCTTTCTTGAATAGTAATATACCCTTCGCATAATCATTTGGGTCATCTATATTGAGGGAATTTTCCAAGAAAAAAAGTTTCTTTGCATTTGCTTTAAGTCCATTCAAAATCGACTCAAATAAAACATTATATACAGTATTGACTAACGATGATTTGCCGTATCTATCTAATATGGCGGTAAGTCCGAATTTTATTATCTCCTCAATTTCTGCTGAGAAGGAATATACAATAATCACAAGACCTTTATTTATATTGACTTGTTCTACGATATTGACTTTTTCTTTTTCTTCATTGAATTTTTCATCTTCATAGATGAAGTAAAAGTCTTTTTCGTTGAGATTTTCCATTTAATATATTCTCTCGTATACTAATTTAAACAAGCCTTAACTGCTTCTTCTTCTGTTGCAAAAATTTTTGTTGTAGTGTTTTTTACAGAGACTTTAATAATATTATCAACTGCTGTTACACACGAACATAAATGAATGATTCCCCCAAATTTATAGAGGCTAACAAGAGACCTAAGAATAATACCAACTCCGGAAGAATCTATAAAGGGGACTTCCGCCATATTAAAAACAACTTTATATTTTTTTTGCTGAATCAGTTTATTAATAGCCTCACTGATTGGCTCAATATCATACATTGTGATTTCACCCTGAATATCAATTACTGGAATCGATTGATTTTCCCTGATTGTTACATTCATCTTAATGACCCTTAAAATTAAAACTTTGAAATTTATTTTGTTAGTAAGACTTGAAATAAATTTGCCAAAATCTTTTAGTTAAAATTATTAAACTGATTTAAAGAAAAGATTCTTTGGTTTGGTTGCAAATTTTATTATCTTTAGGTAATGAAAGCAAATTTAATAGATTCAGTAAATAAAAAAAAAGTCTTGCGAATAATTAATGTAAAAGATAGCAAAAAATAGGATAATACAAATATGGAAAGAAATAAAGTTTGGTTTATAACTGGTTGCTCCACAGGTTTTGGAAGGGAACTATCTAAACTCGTTTTAGAGTTAGGATACAAAGCAATTGTGACAGCAAGGAATCCAAAAGATATTCAAGATATTACGGAGAACTATCCTGATACATCGATTCCTATCCAACTTGATGTTACAAATAAATTAGAAATTGAAAACTCAATCTTAAAAGCAAAGGCTAGATTCGGAAGAATCGATATACTAGTAAATAATGCCGGTATAGGATATTTTGGTGCGATCGAAGAAAGCGAAGAAGAGGAAGTTAGAAGAATGTTTGAAATCAATTTTTTTGGTCTTGCTAATGTCACCAATGCCGTCTTACCGATTATGAGAGCGCAAAGAAATGGAATGATAATTAATATTGCCTCTATCGGTGGGCTTGTAAGTTTTCCCGCCGTTGGATTTTATAATGCAACTAAATTTGCAGTCGATGGATATTCTGAAGTTCTTGCTAAAGAAACATCGCATTTAGGAATCAAGGTAATGATAGTCGCACCGAGTGGATTTCGCACAGATTGGGCTGGAAGATCCGCAAACAATACAAAGAAAAAAATTTTAGATTACGAAGAAAGCGCTGGCGCAAATATGCAAAATATTCGAGCGAGTAGTGGCAATCAAGCTGGTGATCCTGTGCGAGCAGTAAAAGCAATTGTAAAAGCAGTAGAGTCAGAAAATCCACCAATGCGTTTACTTCTAGGAAAAGCCGCTCTCAGAAATGCTCGAAACAAATTAGATTCACTCAAGAAAGAATTCGATGAATGGGAAGAAACAACGGTTTCTGCTGATTATCCGCAATGAAACTTTTAATTTGCTTTTAATAGCTCAAAAATTATACGTTAATACGATTCTTAAATTCTAAAGTTCCTTTCAGATTAGAATTTAAGTAGTTAAAATGAGCTTTTTTGTAAAAGGAAAAATCGATTTTCCTGAGTAATTTAAAATTACACTCTTATTTAAATCCTCCTATTTTTTATTGTATTTTTTCTATTTATACTTGCATAAGTTTTCATATTCATTATTGTTTGTCCAATGGAATTAGAGGCAAAATTAGAGAAACCTGCTATTGTAACTGGAACCCGTCAAATCAATAATCTATTGATTAAAATGAAAACTCCTCCCGCTGTCCACCTACCACAGAGACAACCTCTTGTAATAGGACTTGCTATCGACAAAAGTTGGTCGATGAAAGGCGACAAAATGGAAGCAACAATTGAAGCTGCTTGCTCACTTGTTAATTGGTTAACTCGACACGATTATGTTACTATCATAGCTTATTCAGCAGATGTGCAAGTTGTTCAACCACTCATTCAACTAAAAGAAAAATCAGCCGTACTTGATAAGATTAGATCTATACAAGTCGCAACCTCCACAAATTTAAGTGGTGGTTGGCTTCAAACACTAAGAGCGGTCGAATCTGCAGGTGTTCCAAATGCCTATAAAAGAGTAATACTACTAACAGATGGACAGGCAACTCTCGGAATCAAAGATCCGTTACAATTCAATCAAATAGCAGCAGACCATATTGGTCGAGGCGTATCAACTACTACTATTGGCTTTGGTGAAGATTTCAATGAAACATCCCTTCGCGACATAGCAGTCAATGGAGGAGGGAATTTTTATTATGTTAGCAGTCCCGAACAAACATCTGAAATTTTCTTTCGAGAATTTGGAGATATTGGAGCGTTATACGCACAAGCAGTTGAAGTAAAACTAAAACTAGCTCCAAATGTGAAAATGCTCGAAATATATAATGACTTTCCATTTCAATCAAATGAAGATGGAACAATATCTATTCAATCAGGAGATGTTCGAGCAGATGACGCACGCAGTATCGTTATGTCATTGGAGATTGATGCAGAGAAAAATATTGATGCTCCCGATTTATTAAATATTGATGTTTCTTATTACAATCTCTTTGAAAAGATGAGATTAGATAAGATCAGTCGATCTCTACCATTAGTTAAAACAGCAAAGGAACCTGATTCTGATAGTGAAGTTGTTGTAGAGAGACTTGTAACATCATCCGCTAAAACTGTAATTAAAGCCGCAAAATTAATCAAAGAAAATGATGTAGGTATGGCTAGAACGTTACTCCAAGCGGCAATGGATCGTGTAGAAGATAATATTAAACTATCTCCCGATATCCTAAACCCAATTCTACAAAGATTAAAAAATATTGAAATCAAGTTAAGAGAAAACGCTGCAAGTGCAAGTAAACATTTTATGGCAGAGGGAAGTGATCTTTACAGTAGAATGGATATCATCGATACCGGTGGTGTTGATGTTCATGACCGTATTTTTGAATACAAAGTCATAGGGGATATTGACTTATACAAATGCCCTGATATCAAAGCAACGGTTCAATCCCAAATGCGCGATGGTTATCGATTTGTAATTTTTGATTTAAGTGACTGTAAGTTCATAGATTCATCTGCAATCGGAGCTTTTATTCAAATAGTAGGTTGGCTACGAAAACGAGGTGGAGAATTTATTGTTACAAATATTGTCGATAGTGTTCGCAAAGTATTTACCATCACTCGTCTAGAAAATCATATCCGAGTAGCAACCTCAATGGATGAAGCAAGAGACATTGTAGAATCTATCATATCTGCTACATCTAGATAAAAATATATCCAAAGTGCGATGATTAGTTTTGCAAGAGTAGTTTTCCAACTATCATAAAATTAACTCATTGCACTTCCCAAACTCCAGCAACAAAACAAAGAAATTCAAACTCACTATTCCCAAACAATAACAGTGGTTATTTCCAAATTGCTTTCGCTTTAAATTACTATTTTTTCTATCTCAAATTTTACTAATGCCAATTACCAAAAGAATTTTCCCAGTTTTTTATAGAGAGTCTTATTTTTGATAATTGAGAATACCCAAATTTTTCAAAAATGGAAAATTACTTTTGGCGCAGAGTACACAATCATCCAAAACAATTTAATCGATCAATCTCAAGATTTCCATTACCTATCATTTTCTAGGATGAACAACGAATCCCTTGGTAATTTGGTTACTAAAAATTTTACTAGTTTTAAACTTTAATCCTTTATGAAGTTTCGAGCATTCTTGATTCTTTTGGCTCTAATTTTAGCTAATTTCTGCATCTGGCGCGTATTGAGCAATTCACTAGCCTTAAGTCCAAAATTTGGAAGTTGTGATTCACTTGTTAAATTTGCGTTAGATAAATTGTTTTTTGCGAAGGAACTTTTTAGGTTCTCATTCATGTCTGAATAATACATAATCCGCCTCCGTGCGTATTTGAATTATTGTGTGTTTTATATCTTTTAAAGAGTAGACCCTCATCCATGAAGCGTCTATTTCTCCTAATATAACTATCGATTAAAATAAAAAATACTTGATACTAAAAAAAATAATTGTACAATTTCTTTCCTATATTATTATGTACAAAAAAAAGAATAATTGTCAGACACATGTGTATTAAACTAGTAAATCATACAGGAAAAAGAGAAGGTAAGTTTGTCTCTTATGAATTTGGAACAGATCTCTTTGGATACATCTATTTAGATAAATTCAAAGGAAATGATGATAAAGGCAAATTAGTAGACCGATGGATTTTAAACGATCTAGGAAGTCTAGTTCGTACATTAGATTTAGAAATCTACAGAAGAGAAGTTGAAAATTACGAAAATGTAAATGCAATCTAAGATTGCCTTTCATGATACATTCACTTCTAGTCAGTTTATGAAAAATTCAGACGAGCACAAAACACTTCTATCGCTTCTAAAAAAAAGAATTAACAAACTATCTCAAAAAATACAAACTGAGCAAAAAAAATTAAGTAAACTCAGTCTTCTAAGGCTCGGCATTTTTTCAATCATTGGAATTTCCATTTTCATTTATTATACAAGCAGAACAGATAATCATTATTATCTGCTCATTATAGGATTAGAGATTATTACTTTTGTTTTTTTGATTTTTTATTATCGAAGAATTGAAGTTTATAAGAACAGACTAATTGCTTATGATAGACTTCTAAAGCGAGAAACAAATAGATCTCAATTTAAACTAGAAACGTTATATGACTACGATGTTACTATCAATTCTCTAGAATTGAAAAACCATTTCCACAGAGACCTTGGAATATCCGGAAAAAATGGCCTTTTTACTTATTTAAATACAACTAAAACCATCAATGGAGAAAAAATATTTTTAGAAAATCTTCTCCGCATAAAAAGAGAAAGCACAGATGAAATAGTCAAACGTCAATCAGCTATAAAAACACTTTCTCAAAATAAAAATCTTTGTTTTAAAATATTGAGAATATTCGAGGAAGCGCATTTAGAAGAAGTAAACAGTAAAATTAATTTAGCTCCTCTTTATTCCTACCAAAGCAAGTTCTTCGAGAAGCAAAAAATCTTAAGCAGAATCTATCAACCATATATAATTCTAGGATGGTTAGTAAATATATATCTTTTCTTAGCAGGATCGCCATCAATTAGTGCAAGCCTTTTTATAATAAATACAATTCTATTTATAATTAATAGAAAAGAAATCAGTCACCTATTTAAGTCATTTAAAAATATTGAAGATGAAATTCCGTCCATAGAAAGACTAACGTTATATCTATATGGGTCTAAAATTCAGTTTAATGATAAGAATACATTTTCGAATTTAGACAAAAATAGAATCAAAAATCTTTATAAAAAATTGAGTTCAATAATAGGAAGAGTATCTGTTCAGAATGCACCTCTTATGCACTACACTTTGAATATGCTTTTTTTATGGGATCTATGGCAGTTAACTTCATTTTCAAAATGGCAAAAACAAAATAGAGAAATCATTCAGTCAATTACAGATGATATCTATCAAATCGATTCTATACTCCCCTTCGCATTTTTGAAGTTTCATAATCCAGGCTATACATTTCCTACCTTGGATGAGAAACTAAAAACAATATCAGCTCAAAATATGGGACACCCATTAATTCCTGAAAGAAATAGAATCAATAATCCGCTACAAAAAATCAAGATTGGTGAAAGTTTAATAATCACCGGCTCGAATATGTCTGGAAAAACAACCTATCTCAGAACAGTAGGCATCAATGCAATTCTTGCACTCTGCGGTTCACCTGTTGCTGCAGATAAAATGGATTTGCCTCCACTTCATATTTTGTCTAGTATTAAAAATGAAGATTCTTTGGAAGAGGGAATCTCCTTTTTTTACTCCGAAGTAAAAAGGATAGCACATATATTAAATCAAACGAAAGAGCCAGGAATTTATTTAATTCTACTTGATGAACTATTAAAAGGAACGAATACCCGTGAGCGTTTAATTGCGTCTAGAGCAATTCTAAAAAAACTTGCTTCATCCAATTCAATTATCTTTATAACTACCCATGATGTGGATTTAGCTATAAAAACCACAAAACAAAAAGTAGCTCACTTTACCGAAACCATTGAGGAAAACAAAATGAGTTTCGATTACAAAATAAAAGATGGCGTGATCAAATCCACAAATGCACTAAAAATTTTAGAAATTGAAAACCTAGATTTAGACTTCTAATCAATCTTTAAATATAAAATTTAAATTCTAAAATGATTTTTCATTGACTAAATGGAAAGAGATTCAGACAATTAAGAGAGTCATGTTTGATTAGGAGATACTGCCATCATAGAATTTTTTAAAACTCCCGATTTAAAGTCTGTTCTTATAAAAGCATTTCAAAAAGGACCAGAAAATATTTTATTTCATGCAATTCCTAGATACGTAGGCGATTATCTGCGTAATTTTACCATGCTTGAAACAGAAGGCTTGGAACACGTTCCAAAGGCTGGACGTGTTATGATAGTTCCCAATCATAGTGGCATTTTGGGATGGGATGCAACTGTACTACAAAACGAAATTTTACGAGAAAAGAAAAGAATTCCTAGAACGATGGCACATGCATTCTGGGAGTCCCAACCTTTTTTAAAGAAAGTTAGCCGCAAGATGGGACTTATCACGACTGACTTCAAGCTAGCTGTAAAAACATTAAAGAAAAATAAATTACTAGTCATTTTCCCGGAAGCAGAACATGGCAATTTTAAACCTTCCCATAAAATGTATCAGCTAACCGATTTTAATCCTGGATTTGTAGCCCTTTCTTTAATGACAGAAACTCCAATTGTTCCTGTAGCAATTTTGGGAGCTGAAGAGAATTATATTAATATTGGAACTATTGATTGGTTTGAAGAGCAAATTGGAGCAAAGATTCCTATACCATTAAATCTTTTACCACTTCCATCTAGATGGAAAATAATTTTTTTAAAACCAATCAGCTTGAAAAAGTATTCTCGTAAAGATGTAAAAAATGAAAAATTCTTAATTGAAGTTGCACAAAACGTTAGATTCCGCATTCAAGCTGCAATACATAAAGAATTAGTAAACCGTGGTATTTTCAAATTTTAAGTAGAGGTAAATATGGTAGATATATCCACTTTAAGTAGAACTGAATTATTAAAAAAATTAAAAGTAGAAGATTTAATGACAAGAGAAGTTTTAACAATAGATTATGATGATCTAATTGGTAAAGCAGCAAGACTAATGATTGAAAACCATGTCCACAGTCTGCTTGTTATTAAATATGGGAAACCTACCTACATGGTATCCACCTATGATCTAATACGAGTATCATACGAAGAGGCATTTAATGAGGGTAATGCAGATATGCTTCGCACTCCAGTGGAATCTCTCGTAAAAGGACAGAACCTGGTATCTGTCACAACTGATACATCACTTCTAGATGCGTTAGCTCTATTTGTTCAATACTCGATCCACTCCTTACCGGTTATCGATGATGGGAATGTAATGGGAATACTAACTCTTATGGATCTAGCAAAATGGTATAAGAAGACTCACGAGTAAATTTGAACAACGAAGAATCCTTTTGGTCTGACGTATCAGATTCAGACATAGCAAGAGAAAGAAAAAAAGCGAAAGAATTAAAACAAACCGCTTGGTGGAAACAAAAACGATCCAATGGAATTTGTTATTATTGTAAAAAAAAGTTTCCGGTAGAAGATTTAACCATGGATCATTTAATTCCTTTGATCCGTGGAGGTAAATCTATTAAATCAAATCTAGTTCCTGCCTGCAAAGAGTGTAACAACAAAAAAAAACACAACCTTCCTTTCGAATTAGGCTAGCATCTCGAAAAAGGGATGATCTTTAATTAAATCATAGTATTCTTTCTGAAAAGATTCTTTAACTTTGTCTGTAGCATTATAAGCTTGAAAAATGTTTTCTTCTAGTTTTTTTTCTTCCTCTCTTAGTTCATAACCAACCATTTGATAGGCAAGCAAACCAGCTAAACGAGTAATTCGATCTACATGTGAAACTTTTCCCATATCCTCTGCTGTAAAATTTTGATGAGCGACTGCATCCTGTAATCCTTTAGGCATATTCCAAATTTTAAAAACTTTAGAACCTACATCAATATGATCGAAGGAAAATGCTTCCTTTTCTAAGGCATAAATGTCTTTAGACTCGCTTGTAGCCTGCTTTATCATTTGCTCATAACGTTCTGTAAATGTAAGTGCTAAAATGGTCATGCCAATTTTTTTAAGTAAAGCAGATAAAAATAGATCATCTTTAAAACTTTTCATTCCAAGTGGAATTGATATATCATGTGCAATTAACGCAGAAAGAATTGGTAGTTCCTGTAAATTCTTTTGAAAGATATCTCCTTTTAGTTTCTTAGAAACTTGTTTGTTGGATTGAAGTAAAACTAGGTTTTTAACAGTTTTAGTTCCTAGCAAAGTAATCGCATCCTTTAGAGTATGGACTTTACCGGATCTACCATAGAAAGAAGAATTAGCAATTTTCATAATATCCATTGTAATAGATTTATCTGGACTAATTATTTTTTCTAATTCCTCACTTCCTCCACTTGGGTTATCAATATCAAAAGTTGTAATTTTTACAGCGACTGCCGGTAATGGAGGAATTACCAAATTTGCAAAATTAATATTAACTGCTGGTATTTGATCTTTGGTGACTGACGTATCTTCCTTTCGACCTAACGCTTGTGAAAGTTTTTGAACTATCTGCATCCGATTATAAGGCTTTTTGATAAATGTATCAATTTTTAATTGAATTAAGCTTTGAATAATATTTTTGTCTGAAGCTGCGGATACTACTGCAATTTTAATATTTTTATAACTACTACGAATTTTCTGAATAATTTCAATTCCATTTCCTGCAGCCATATTCACATCGACACAAATCATGTCTGGTTTGTTTAATGACTCTTGTAAGTAGAAAAGTAAATCCTCGCCTGTTGTTGACTCATATATTATATCAAATTTCTCAGATTGTAGATGCATTCGCAGAAGACTTCTGTCTATCATAGAATCTTCTGCGGTAATTATTTTAAATGGTTTTAAATTCTCTGGGTTTATCCCAACAGGGATTTTGTCTTCATTCATTACTACAAAGGAACCTTAACGGAAAGTAATACGCCTTGCCTGTTCTCGATCATTTGGATCTGGTATCTCATCAAGGGAATTATATTTCACTCCATCAATTTTGTAACAGATCACACCATTATCATTTTCAAAGGTAATCGTTTTGGAGTTATTTTTCGAGGATTGAACAGATTCACCTTTTAAAAATTGTTTAAACTTGTCAAATAAACCCATATGTATAGACCTCTTATTTTTTTATTATTGCGTTACTAGTTACAACAGAAATTAAACGATCGGGATAATCTGAAATAATTCCATCAACCCCATCATCAATTAGTTTTAACATAGTCTCTTTATCGTTTACCGTCCAGGGGATAACTTTTATTTGCCCCTGTCTACAAATATTAATAAATTTTTTATCCACATATTTATAAAATGGAGAGATTATCTCAACTTTTAACTCTTTAGCTCTATCAATGATTTTCTGTGAAGGAGCAAAAAAACCTAGCGATAAAAGAAAAAATTCTAACTTGGATGGAGCAAATAAAGCAGATGTTTGAATTTGTGGATTTAGTTTTTTTACTTCAGGCAATACATCTAATACAAAAGATTGAACTGTTGCATACTTTACTACATCTGCTTCCTCTATCGTGTGCACAATAGTTGTTGCGTATTCTAAAACATCTTGCTTGGTATAATTAGATTCATCCAGCTTTGTCTCAATATTGTAAAAGAAAGGTGTTGTTATTTTGTTATCAGTTTCATATTTTTTAACAAATTGGAGAAATTCTGCGAGTGTTGATAATTGGGTTCCTGGAATTGTTTTTTGTTCCGGAAAATTTTTATTTTTGAGTGAACCACAATCTAACTCTTTTAACTCTAAAGCTGTGAAATTTCCTATTGGTTCAGGAAGAACAGGCTTGCCACTTTTCCATTTACATAATTCAGGATTAATAAAATTATCGTGGTGAATAATTAACTTCTTATCCTTTGTTAAGACTGTATCCAACTCAATGGTGGTCATCTTTAAGTCCATAGCAGCTTTAAAGGCAGGAAGTGTGTTTTCAGGAAATAATCCCCTAGCCCCTCGATGACCTTGCAAATCAAGATTTGGAATGGGTTTATTTTCATAAAATGAGAATCTACAATCTGCCAATGAAACAATCGCAATAAATAGAATGATTCCGATTTTAGAATTCCTCATAATAGCAACCCGTCGCATAATCGATATTTTTCTTATGTTAAAATAACATTTTAATTCATAACTCACCTAAACGTTTAAATAAGATTTATTATGTCGATCAAAAAAGATACTAGAATCGAATAACGTAAATAGACCAAGCGATAGCCTTCGGTGATTAGAAATTACAGTCGCTTTAACTATATGTAATCGAATTTATTAAAACATTAGCATTCTCTAATATTCTCACAAACATCATCTATTAAAAAATTCTCAATTTTACGTATTGTAAGTTATTATAACTAATTTGAATCAGAAAGGATTTTAAGTAAAGAATGTTTTTAGATTTGGCAGAAATTTATTGACTTGAATACAAGGTTAGATATAAATTTTATACATAAATCTTCGTTTTAAATAAACAAATATCGCAAGTATTCCATAGTTTATTTTACCCAGATTTTTTAATGTTTATCCTACTATTAAAAATAATTGGAAAAAAATTTCAGATATTATAGAATAAATAATCTGCTTGTTTCTTTTTCTCAAATTCCCAATTGAATAATGTTTCTCTTAGTTGAACACTTTTTCCTTCTACTGTAGAAACTAGTTTAAACTTCTCAGTTGCTCCAAATTCTTGTGGAACTTTTTTTAATACATACTTACCAGATTTTATTTCTTCCAATACATGAACAAAGAAAGGATCATGTTCTACGCGAGCAAGCTCCTGCATGGCAAAATAAAATGTTGTTAGCCCCTTATAATACCAATCTACAATTTTATTTTTTCCGACAGGCCACAATTGCTCTAAAAAAAACTCATTTTCATGAATGTAAGATTTTCCCTTAAAAGGTTTCTGTAAAATTCGACTTCTCATGTATAATTCATGATTTAAGTCTCTATCTGAGTCTCCCTCATAATCAGTCCCGATCCATTTAATCCAAGCTTTCTTCTCTTTTGAGGGAATCAATGGAAGCAATGCAAACAGGTAATTCTGATCTTTAAAGATTTTTTCGTGACTTAAAAAATCCAATACTTCCATTGGAATCATATAAGCACCATCGTTCCATTCTAATATATATGGAATTTCATCGAAGTAGGCATATTCAGGTGGAATTTCCGTTTTTAATGCATCTCCAAATTGGGAAATCAAAAAAACCAAAGAGATTACTTCATGCTTAGCTAAACTAGAAAACACTTGAACAAAATTACATTTCGTTCGAAGTGCAGATTGTATCATCTGATACTGTTGTTTTTCAAATTGATTTGCAGAAAGAATTAATCCAAAGTTCTTTTGAAACTTTACAAGAGAACTTTGTTTGATTCGATTGAGATTTCCAGATACTAGAAAAGGCATATGATATTAGAGTGCTCTAAATCCTATGTCCGATCTATAAAATGTATTTTGTTGAGGATTGCTTTTAAGGTATTGATAGGCTTTATCTACTGCATTTCTAAGATTGTCAGCATAAGAACTAACGCCTAATACCCTTCCTCCAGAGGAAACTAATATATCATTTTTATAAGTAGTTCCTGCATGAAAAATTTGAATATCTTGTGAACCTGTTTTTAAATTGAGAGGAATATCCTTTATGTAATCATTTGGATAACCGGTAGCCGCAAGCACTACAACACAAGAAGATCCAGAGCGGATTTTAATTTCTTTTTTACCTAAACTTCCCTTAGCGGCATTATAAAATAACTCTAACAAATCATCCTCAATCATAAGCATAAGTGCTTGTGTTTCTGGATCACCAAACCTACAGTTAAATTCAACTACTTTAGCATATTGGTCTTGAATCATAAGACCAGCATAGAGCAAACCTTTATACGGATGCCCTTTCTTCTTGAGTCCTTCAATCATTGGTTTGAAAACTTCTGTTCTGACTTGATCGTATACTCGACTTGTAGCGATAGGCGCAGGGCAATAAGCTCCCATACCACCTGTATTTGGACCTAAATCTCCGTCATAAGCTCTTTTATGATCCTGAAGCGCTGGCAGCATAATAAAGTCTTCACCATCACTTAAAGCAAAAATGGAAGCTTCTTCGCCTTGCATAAATTCTTCAATTACAACTCTAGAACCACTTGCGCCGAATCTCTTATCCAGAAATATTTCTTTCAGGGCATTTAGTGCCTCATCCTTATTTTGACAAACAGTTACACCCTTACCCGCAGCTAATCCGTCTGCCTTAATTACAACAGGCAAACTATGAGTATCCACATATTCAGTAGCTAATTTATAATCTGTAAATGTTTGATACTTTGCGGTAGGGATATTAAACTCTCTCATTAGATTTTTTGCAAAATCTTTAGACCCTTCCAATTGGGCGCAATACATAGAAGGACCAAAACATAAAATACCAACTTCCTCTAACCAGTCAGCGATACCATCAACAAGTGGCTCCTCCGGTCCAACAATGACTAAATCAAATTTTTCCTTTCGGATAAAATCTACTGTGCTATTTTTATCCTTTAAGTTTAGAGAATTTTTAGGTAATATTTCGGATTGCGGAAAACCACCATTACCCGGAAATACTTTCAATTCCTTTAATAATTTAGATTGTCTTATCTTATAAGCTAATGCAGATTCTCTACCACCACTACCAATCAATAATACTTTCATAATCATCCTAACTTTTCTAGACTCTTAATGACTGTTTCTAATTTTGATTTTAGCCCTTCGATTTTTTCTTTTTCCTTTGCAATTACTTCTGGTTTTGCTTTTGAAATAAATTCAGGATTCGTGAGCTTCCTATTGACCTTTTCCATTTCAGATTCTAAACTAGTTTTCTCTTTCGTCAAACGTTCTTGCTCTTTCTTAAAATCAATCATTCCAGAAAGAGGTAAAATAATTTCACCTTTTGAAAACGCTGCAACAGAGTCAGACTTTTCAACTGAATACTCTGCATTATAGGTAAGCTCTTCTGCTCTAGAGAGCTGCATAATTGCGAGTCTCTCTTCTTCTACAATTTCCTTAGCTAATAAATCAGAAGACTTCACTATGACTTTGCACTTTTTATCAGGTGGAATGTTTTGATCCGCACGAACCACTCTTACTTTCGAGACAATTTCAATTAAGATAGAAAGTTTTTCTACTTTTTTTGAATCGATATCAGAGAAAGGCTTCGACCAGTCAGAGTTTGTTAAATCTTTTTCAGCAAATGCTGAATGAATTTCCTCTGTAATAAATGGCATAAATGGATGAAGTAAATTCAAAGCAGATAATAAAACATGAACTAACGTCTGTCTTGCTACTTCTAATGATTTTTCACCTGACTTACCATAAATTCTAGGTTTAACCAATTCAATATACCAATCACAAAGATCACCCCATATAAAATCATAGATACTAGCAGCCATTTCATAGAAATGATATTCGGAATATGCTTTTTCATAATCAGCTAAACATTGATTGAAGCGATTTAATATCCATGCATCACTCGCTTCCAAGTCAGAACCAGAAATTTTCTTGAGAGAAAAATCTTCAGGCAGATTCATTAAAATAAATCGACTCGAATTCCATATTTTATTACAAAATGAACGATAGCCGTCAAGTCGACTCTCATCGAACAATATATCTTTTCCCTCTGGAAGAGTTGCTGCTAAAAAGAACCGAAATGAATCAGTTCCATATTTTGACATCATATCCAAAGGATCGATTGTATTTCCAAGAGACTTGCTAAACTTCTTTCCATGTTTATCACGAACCAGTCCATGAATTAAAACTTTCTTAAATGGAATAACACCATCGTTAAATTTTAATCCAAACATAATCATTCTGGCAACCCAGAAGAATATAATATCAAAACCTGTTACAAGAATTGATGTTGGATAAAAACGTTTCCAATCTTCCGTTTTTTCAGGCCAGCCAAAAACAGAAAATGGCCAAAGCCCAGAAGAAAACCAAGTATCTAAAACATCTTCATCTTGAGAAATTTCTTCTTTTTTAAGAGAAGGATTTTTTGATTTAAAAGCTTGGTAAGCATCTTCTAAACTTTCTGCCACAACCATTGAACCGTCAGGCGAATAATAAGCAGGAATTCTATGTCCCCACCAAAGCTGTCTAGAGATACACCAGTCTTTAATATTTTCCATCCATTCGAAATAAGTCTTTTCCCACATTTTGGGGATAATCTCTATTTGCCCATTTCGAACAACATCCATTGCCTTTTCAGCCAAAGGTTTTATTTTTACAAACCATTGTGTAGATAAATAAGGCTCAATGATAGCACCACCTCGTTGATTGTGACCAATAGAGTGAGTATAGTCTTCTATTTTCTCAACTAGGTTTAATTTTTGTAAATCTTCTATAATCTTTTTTCTAGCGGCAAATCGATCTAAACCTCTATAGTCTCCTGCATTCTCGTTTAGAGTTGCATCTGGATTCATAATATTAACGGGAGTCAAACCAAGTCTTTTACCCGCTTCATAGTCATTTGCATCGTGAGCAGGTGTAATTTTAACAAGTCCACTACCAAATTCTTTATCAACAAAGGTATCAAATAATAAAGGAATTTCTCTATTCATTAAAGGTAAAATAAGAGTAACCCCTTTTTTATTTGCATATCGCTTATCGTCTGGATGAGCGCAAACAGCAACGTCCCCTAGCATGGTTTCTGGACGAGTCGTTGCTACAACGATATAATCAGAGGTTCCTTTTATAGGATAACGTAAGTGATAAAGATGTCCTTTTGTTTCTCTAAATTCAACTTCAATATCAGAGATAGCTGTTTTTGTAACTGGACACCAGTTAATAATTCTCTCTCCTCTATAAATAAGACCTTCCTCATATAGAGATTTAAATACCTTCGTAACAGCAGCAGATAAACCTGTATCAAAAGTAAATCTCTCTTTGGACCAATCTACACTTTCACCTAACATCTTTTGTTGATGTGTGATTTGTCCGCCTGACTTAGCTTTCCATTCCCAAACTTTATCAACGAATTCTTGTCGTGTAAAATCAGTTCTTTTTTTATTTGCTGCTGCTAATTGTTTTTCAACAACTACTTGTGTCGCAATACCGGCATGATCCATTCCTGGAACCCAAAGGGCTGCTTTTCCTTTTTTACGTTCAATACGTATAATTATATCTTGGATTGTATGATTTAAGGCATGACCTATATGAAGCGTTCCTGTGACGTTAGGTGGCGGAATTACAATAGAGAAATTTTCTTTTCTGCTATAATCTACTTTAAATGAATTATTTTTCTCCCAATATTCAATCCATTTTTTTTCTACTGCTTGTGGTTCATATCTATCACTAATTTCTTTTTTCATTCATTTTACTCTTTTAGAGGTTACTGCTCATTTTTATTATGTGTTCTCGGTTAAATCAAGAAGGACATGTTTATTCTTCATCGCAAACATCATGAAATCATTTTCCGTTACAGCCATTCTAACAGCAAAAGGCATTAGATTATAAACTGTTCTAAAAATAACTTTCATTTGTTCATCATTTTTAATGACTTCACGGGCAGCAGGACCAACTTTCTCAACAACATATTTTTTTATAATTGGTAAATTTGCTTCGAGAGTATTAATTACAAATCCTGATAATTCATCACCCATGATTTTCCTCTGTTTTCTCTTATTTATGGTCTTTAATTAAACAGAATTTTGCAAACTCGTTTAGAGACAAGAATTATTAATAGCAAATCAAAGGTCATCCTACCCTTTTCGTCTTTTCCGATGCCAAAGTTCTAGAAGCTCGAAGCGTCAAACTCATTGTTGTAATTTGAGGATTTACAGAAAGACCTGTAGGAATTACAGAAGCATCCATGACGAAAATATTTTTATGTCCATACAATTCAAAGTTTGGATCAACTGCGCCTTTCTCTGGGGAGTCAGCTGCTTGAATCGATCCGTGTGGATGAGCAGAAGCAATGTTGATAGATCCAGTCGTAATTGGCTCTTTTAAGATCCAATCAAAATTAGATTTTCTATCCACTTTAAAAGGAGTTTTCATTCTAGTAAAAGGAAAAATTAACTCTTTTGCACCTGCAGCTGTTTGGACTTCAGCTAACATCTTTAAACCCCTCAAAAGATTTCTACCATCTGTTGGAGTAATTTCAAAATAAACTTTTCTTTTTCCCATTTTCCATTCTATTCGGGCATTTGTTTCCCCATCTGCTCCATCTCGAACAAGCACAATGCCTGCTTGTAAATTTTTATAGTTTTGCATCACTTCAAATTGTTGTTTGCCGTAAAATGGCATAAGAGAAGTTGCGATAGCCGGTCGATAAGGAGCTGTCTCCAACCAAAATCCATATCCCGAATTATCCTGATTGTGTCCATCCTTGATTACAATTGATTGCGGTGGACCAGAGAACATATTAATCTCTTCTTCAAAATGAGCAAAGATTGTGCTCGTTGGATGAACTTTAAAATTTCGACCAACCCAATTATTTCCTAGACCAGATCTTTGCAAAAGGGCAGGTCCCTCGATCGCGCCCGCACTTAAAATTACAACAGGAGCTTTTATCTCCATTTCTCGAATCAAATCATCTGGATAGGAATCATAAGGATCTGGTGTGAATTCTGCGATTACAGTTTTAACTTTTCCATCTTTTATTTTTACTGCACGCATATTTGTGATTATCCGCGCACCGTATTCCAAAGCATCTGGAATAAACGTTAGGAACATAGACTGCTTTGCATTAATTGGACAACCAAGACCGCATCTTCCAAGTCCATGACATCCTCGGTTATTATTAGGCAATACTTCCGGATGAAGTCCTAGTTGCTCTCCTCCGCGCCGTAATACATTATTGTTTTTATTAATTAATCTTTCAGGAACTTGGTGCACTCCTAGTCTAGCATGAATCTCTTCTATATACGGATTCATTTTCTCCTTGGAATAATCTTTTAAACCAAATCGTTTTTCCCATTCATCTGTTACATAAATCGGGGGATAAAGAGATGTTTGCCAATTGACAGTGGTTGATCCACCTAACGTTCTTCCTTGGACAATATTCAAAGTTTGCTCTTCTGACAGAACAAATCCAGCATCTCTGTAGAGTCTTGCATTCGATAAAAATTCATCTCCATTGAACTGAGCAGGAGTAAAATAAGATCCTTCTTCAATCAGAACTACATTCCAACCATTTTTAGAAAGTTCAGCAGCAGCGACCGATCCACCTGCTCCTGATCCAATTATAATGACATCTGCGGATAATTCCCATTTTCCGCTTTTAATTTTATTTTCTGATATAATATCTTTATGTTTTTTGGGAGTAATGATTTTATTATTTATTTCTGGTATACCCATATTAACCTTCGTATCCTATCGCTTTTTGATATTCTTTATTGCTCGCAAGTAAAAACATACAGGTCTGTCTCAGAATACTAAAAAGACCTCGCTTCATTTGAGAATTTGAATTTTTCCAAGACAGTAATCTTTTTTCTCTTTCTTCTTTGTTTAATTTTACTAGGGGAGTAAGAGAGAAGTCCAATAAAATTGCAGCGAGAATAGAAGAAGGAGCCCCTGCCAGTTCATGAATCAAATCCTTTGTGGGAATGGGAGAAGGGTGTCCATAAATATAGTCGTCTAACGCTTTTCCTAGATCAAAATTAGGAATAGGATTTCCTTCTAGAAATATTTCCTGCATTGACCTCATGTTAAAATATTCCTCAGAGGAAATTCCTTTGAGTGTTGGTGTTGAGAGGGAATTCCCACAATTTACCCCTTCAAAGGACAATGCAGTAATCGCAAAAGCTTTGATTGCTAAGCGTAAAAACTCACTTCTAGGAATATCTTCTTTTAAGAAATTCATAAACTGCTTTCCTGTTCTTTATCTTTATCTTTATCTTTATCTTTATCCTTTTCTTTTTCTTTATCCTTTTCTTTTGGTTTTGTTTTAGATTTTGGCTTTGTCTTACTATCCTTTGTTGACTTTGGTTGCTCGCTTGCTTCTTTCGGTTCTTCGTTTAAAATTTTATTTACAGTCTCTAACTTCATTTCTCCAGTAAAGGATACTACAAATGCGCCTGTCTCTTTTAAAATGTAACTAATTGGAAATTCTATTAAATACTGTGTTCCCAAGGGTATAATTTCTAAATCAATCGAACTTTCTTGATTCTTCTTTTTAAAAACTGCTTTTTTAGGTTTAAGCTCTCCTCCAACTAACAACCTGTATACCGGACCACTCATGATTGCTTCTGCCATTTGATTCTCTTGCGTGCCTGCCGGTGGATTTGTTTTGTTTTGCCGGAATATAAAAATAAACTGACCATTTTCATCTTTAAACGGAATCATAGGAAAAGAATCTGTTTCTACTCTCTTAGTAAGAGAGCTTTCTGATCCAATGTATTTTAAATGTAAAATTAAGGAAGAGTCAGTTTCTTTTTTAGCACCTGAGAAAGTTCCATCTAATTTTTTTAGTTCAGGTTTATTTAGTATATCATCTATATCTAAATTTGCCACAGGAGAATTGACTCCACCCATTGCAAACAAAGCTTTAGAAAAAGAGATTCTATACTCTGCTCTAAATTTTTTATCCGTGACTTCAATATAGTGAAATATATCAAAACAAGAGACACAAAAAAAACATACAAATAGTAAAAACAATTTCTTCATAAAAACCTCTGATCAAAAAATTCAAACTGACACAACACAAAATTGATAAATTTAGGAACAAAAGAGGATTTTAAAAATATTAGAAAATCCTAATAAACTAATAAAATCAATAGCCTAGGGCATACTTAGCAGAAAGGCAACAAAAAAGCGATGGGTGTAAAGCCCTCTGTTCCTACTCATTTGCTCTGCTCAAGCTCATTGCCATTTTGCAATGACAATAGGAGCTAACCTCTTTTGAACGCTTGACTCACTCATATTCAATCATTGCTTTCGTTTAGCATTGATAGTGTAAGGTGAGATTCTAGTATAAAATAGAATTGAAGATTTTTTTCCAATTAAAAATTCTAATTCTATAAAAGAAAACTGTAAATTATTTTACATAAAAATTTGATAGATGAAAAGATATGAATTCAAACAAAAAAATTTTCAGATGCAATTGGACTGGGGATGACTCCCTTATGATAGAATATCATGATAGAGAGTGGGGAGTGCCCGTTCATGATGATAAAAAACATTTTGAGTTTCTGATTCTAGACGCATTCCAAGCCGGATTAAGTTGGAGAACCATTCTGCACAGAAGAGAAGGTTTTCGAAAAGCATTTGCAGATTTTGAAGTAGAAAAAGTTGCTCGCTTCAGAGAAAAAAAATTGCTCAAGCTTATGCAAGATGAATCCATTATTCGAAATCGATTAAAAATATATGGTTCAGTTCAAAACGCAAAATCATTTATTCAAATACAAAAAGAATTTGGTTCTTTTGATAAATACATCTGGCAATTTACAAATTATAAAACGATAATAAATCATTGGGAGTCTATGAAAGAAATTCCAGCCAAGACAAAAGAAAGTGATACAATGAGTAAAGACTTAAAGAAAAGAGGATTTACATTTGTAGGCTCAACAATCTGTTATGCATATATGCAAGCGGCAGGAATGGTAAACGATCATTTAAAAAATTGCTTTCGACACAAACAAGTTAAAAAATAAGCGTATAACCAAAGCTAATAAAAAAGATGTTTCGAACAATCTTTTGTTGTTGGTAGTTCTCAGTGAGTGCCCTTGCCACAATATCGTTAGGCGAATTTGCTTTTATTTGATCTGCTACAAATTGATTCAAAGGACCATTTACTTTAGATGGATCAACAGTCTTTCCATCATTTGCATTGATATCTCCGTAAGTTCCTATCTTTGGAAAATTACGATCAGTATCCCATAGATAGACGTCAGGACGATAGACATGATTGAGCGCAAGAAAGTATTGACCGAGAAAAAATTGTATCTTACTTGAGAGATCAGAAAAACCACTTCGTCTATCCGTATTATTGTTATTGTATTGATAACCTAGTTGAGAGCTTATAGAAAAACGGAAATATTCTTTTTTTCTAAAATCGTGATTCCCTCCAAAGCTCAAATAAGTGCTTCCATTATTCAAATTATTGAAAGTGCTAGTTTCAGAACTAATTCGGTTAAAGATATTTAAAGTAGGATTCAGTAACTCTCTAAAAAAGGGGAGCTTCCAAGCCATATTGATTTCGGTAAATGTGTTTTTTCGATAAGGATCTGTATTATTTACATAAAAAAGACCGGTTGTAAAACCCCCAAAAGAGCCCATTTCCCAGTCATAATAAATTCCACCAATTACAAAATCTTTAAGGCCGTTGCGTTCAGGGTGTCTTTTGGTTTGATTTGGATCAAATGTCAATTTGCCCGATTGTAAATCATTAAGAGATTTATTGGTTACATCCTCTCCACCGGGTCCGTTTTGAAAAAGTCTCCCATCAGAATCAACGTTATTTCTATGAGAGACTGCATTTGCGGAAATTAATTGCATGCGTAGACCTTTGAGTGGAGCCAAAACCTGAACCGCTGTTGCAAGAACCCAAGCCTGTGCAAAAGAATTATAAGGAGTGTTGTCTCTTCTATTCAGTCTTTCTCCAAATATACTTGCTCCCCTGATGTTTGCATCATTGTTCATAGATTGAGAAAAGAAGATTTTATAATCTTTAGCTGTTGGGACAGAAGAATTCTCTTTATTAACTAAATCTTCTTTAGAGTTTTTAGGATCAAGAGGAGGCTTTTCTTCTTTCAATGAATCTTTATTTGAAAGATTCATTGATTCGATTTTGTCCTTTTGAATTTTAATAATAAACCCATCGATAGTCGTTACAATTAAATCTTCTTCTGTCTCCTTCTCTATGGACTTAACGTCTATTTTAGTTCCACTTTTTAGCAGTATAGAATTTGAAAACAAATTCAAACTAAAAAATAGAACTAAACTAAACAAGAAAAGGAATTTCATAGTGTATGCACAATGTTTCTAAATAGGCACTTCAATCAATAAAATTTCAGAATCTTCCAATGCGGTGATAGAAAAACTTTTTGTGTCAGAAATTCCAATTCCATCTCGCTTCGAAAATTCCTCTCCATCAATTTTGACACTTCCATTGATAATAAAAACATAGACACCGTTATCTGAAATATGATTCGTATATTCGATAGTCTTTCCATTTTCTAAAGTAGACAATGAAAAATAAGAATCCTGATTAATCCATACTGCATCTTCACTTGGTTCTGGAGAAACGACAGTCTGAATCGAATTGATTCGCTTTTCTCTATCAAAGAATTTTTGATCGTATCTTGGTTTGATCCCTATTTCCTTTGGTAGAATCCAAATCTGTAAGAAGTTTACTAAATCCTTTTCTGAATTATTAAACTCTGAGTGACGAATTCCTGTTCCTGCAGACATGATTTGAACTTCTCCAGGATAAATCACTTTGGCATTTCCTGTGCTATCTCTATGTGCTAGTTCCCCTGTAATCGGGATTGAAACAATCTCCATATTTTCGTGACCATGGGTTCCAAACCCCATAGCCGGCTGCACTATATCATCATTTAAAACTCTTAGAGCACCAAATTGCATTCTATTCGGATTATAATAGGAGGAAAAGCTGAATGTATGATTGCTATGCAGCCATCCAAAATCAGCAACTCCTCTAGTATTTGCCTTGTGTATAATTTTTTTCATTTTGCCCTCTCTTTAATAATTCGACATCGAACTATTAAACATTGTTCTAATTGATTGCTTTTTTTTCAAGAAAAATATCAATTTTTATGCTTCAAAATCAGGGTATTGGGGAGGAGGATTTCCTTTTTTCTCTATCACCTTAGGGGTAAACTTAACATTACCAGCTGGAACTTCTGTTCGAATCAATTCAATGATAAAACTCCACTCATCACCATAATCAAACAAGAAAAGCATCTTTTTATCTGGAACGTTAAACACCTCACCTACCGTTACTTTAGTAACATATCCTGTAGAGCGAAAACTAGCATCCCCATCCATTAGGTAAATTTCTTGGGATTGAATCCAATTTTCGATATTATCAAAATAGCCATACTCATGATCCAATTCAAAATCAAAGCTTGTTAGTATAAATTGAGCAAGCATACTTAGAGTTTGTTTATTTGGAATTGAAAGCACTCGATAGGATTTTTCTCTGATACCACCACCCAATTTATCAGAAAGAGTGACTTTTAAAATTGAAAAAGAAATTTTTGATTGTTTCTCTTGCTCTAGTGGATTTTTCTTTTTTTTGTTTTTCTTAAATTCATCTAGGTTAATTATTTCAGCCATATTAAATATCTCTTATATTTTATTGAATATCTCATTTATTTTCAGTAAATCATAAAATAAAACTAATTAGACATTATTAAATTAAATTTAATAGATCAACTTATGCAAAGCTGCATAAAAATAACAACTCCATCCACTTCCATTGTTTGTAACACCGCAACAGTCGTTCTAGTGCATCAATTAAGCTATTAACCAAATCCATTTATTTACTATTCCATTAGAAAAACGTAATATACTAATTTTATTTAAAATAGTTAATAAAAAAGAAGCAAGTCAGCTTGTAATTTCTCTTAAACACACTAAAACTATGTGAATAAAAGAATCCTTTCTTATAATCTTCTCGATGAGTATCTCTCTAATTCTTCTAAAAAACTAAGAAATTATTCTTTACGCTTGAAAGCTTTTTTTTGTAAAAAGGATTCTATGATACGTATTCACTTGGTTCTAGTTTTTATTATTTGTTTTACAGCACTTCCCATTCTCGGAGATAATTTTCAAAATATAAATGGATTCTTTGGAGAAAGAGCAACTGGTTTAGCTGGTTCCTACACTGCCATATCCGATGATGTTTCTGGAACTTACTACAATCCTGCAGGACTAGCCTTTTCGCAAAACTCCTATTATTCGATCAATGCAAGTAGTTATAACGAAGTTAAGGTAAACCATAAGAACCTTTTTGGTCCAGGACAAAATTACAATCGAACATCTAGAAACTATTTACCAAATTTCATAGGTTTTACAAGAAAGGATGGAAGATTCACATATGGTTTCTCCGTTTTAACAGCAGTGAATCAATCCTTCGATCAATCCGATCGCATAACGCTTCCAATTTATAGAAGAAATTTATCTCAATTAGACATTAGTTACACAGAAGAAAAATTTAGATTGTATGCTGGTCCAAGTGTAGCATTCGCACTGACGGAAAAGTTTTCAATAGGTCTAACAACTTATTATATGTATGATAGCAATCGAAAGATAGTGAATCAAAACGAAAACCAATTCAACGAAAACGTGACCACTGTAACAGAACAAAATAGAAGAAGAACGAGTGGTTTAATGCCTGTGTTAGGATTTCAATACATGCTCACAGAAAAATTATCTTTAGGTCTTTCTATTAGAAGAATTTTTGTAACGGGGGGAAACGTTTCCTATAGAACTAACGTTACTACCGCAGGCAGGACAGGCGGTCCATCTTCCATTGTAATTCAATCAACAGAAAATGGGGGAGCAAAAGTAGATGGATTTAATCCTGTTTTACTCAGCCCATCTTCCTATCAAGTTCCACAGACAACGGAAGTTCGCTTTGGTTGGGCTTATTTTATTAATCGTAAATTTACTCTTGCGTCTGATATAATCTATACATCCGGTTATGCAATCCAAATTGCCGATAATAGTTATAACACAAGAACAGGAACTTTTACAATTTCAGATCCGTATCAAAATGATTTAAAAAGAAATCATACTGTAAATTATAGCATTGGTCTCGAATACTTTATATTTGATAATTTCGTAATTAGATTAGGTCACTTTACAAATCGCTCAAATAATGATAAAGTGAATTGGACAGAGGCTGCTTGGTATGCCGCATATCGCCAGTTAAACCAAGCGAATACCGATGTATCAATCAGGAATTATTTCAATTATTCCATGCCAGAGAAAAGAGAAGAGTATATAAATTTACTTGGTTATACTTTGGGTTTTGGAGTTGAGACTGCTAGAAATTCTTTTAGCATCAGTATAATGATTCAAGGTGGCAAGGGAATTGGAACGATTGACAGAAATCAATTACCATCTACATCTACATATAGAGAAAGCACCGCCTATCTTTCTGGAAGCACAAGATATTAGCGGTTAATAGAAATATTCCACTAAAAAGGAATTTCCTAGTTTATTTAAATAGCCTTGTGTTAAAAGTCTTTCCGTAATTTCTTTTATCTCGTGTGAAGACTTTCCTTCTAAAATGATTCGAATGGATTGATCTTTTTCGTTAAAGCTTTCTATCTTTAACTGAAAACCTTCTATTACTTGCTTTGTAGCATTGAGCCAATCTGAATAACTGAGACTTGTAACTTCCTCTGGATAATAGCCTTCTATCATCATCCCATTTGTCTCATCTTTCTCTATCGTAATTAGAAGATCATCATCTTCGCTTTTACTAATCTGTATATCGCTTAACGTGTCTTTCGGTAATAGAATTAGCTTATCAACAAATTCTTCTAGTTTAGACATATCACCTTTAAGAATAATTTCCTCTTCCTCTATTTCCATATCATCACTTTCTGAAGAATCTGTATCATTCGATTCAAAAGGAGAAAAGTCAGTAGAAGAGGCAGTTGAGGGAATTGTCTTGGGAGTTTTCAATCTGGTATCTTTTCGAAAAATTTTAGCTGTTAGATACACTAAACCACCGAGTGCAACAAAAAGAATTAGAACTGAGTTTAGATCAAAGGACTCCATAATAAAACCAAACAAAAAGACATTAAATCAAATCCTTAGATTGTCAATGGTTAAATTAATTTATGCAAGGACAAGCAGCTCTATAATTAGAATAATTAGGATTAAATCCAACTGTGCTATAGATTCCTCTAAAAGGAGAAATCGTTTCATACAAACAAGGAAAACTTCCTGCCCACTGAACATAGCCTCCTGCTGGCACAGATCCTAATAAGGTGTTTAAAACAGTTTGGCAATTGGCTGCACTCATTGAAATCGAATCCACTCCTAAGTTACCATAAGAACTACAGGTCGACTGACAATCAAAGCCAACATTTGCTAATCGATAGCAAACACCTCCAAATTGGAATCCACCTACACAGTAGGCAGATGCTATTGTTAGATTCGTAATGGAGTATCCAAATGGATTAGTAGCAGTGATTGTATAGTTGGTGCTCCCTGAGGAATAGAGATAGAACTCGATATAGCGCATGTCGTCGAAGATATTGTTAAACCAAGAGGTAAATTAGGATTAGCTGAACAACTTTGCACTGTTCCTTGATAAGTCGGAGTCAAATTAATATTAACCCCTGTGGACAATAAGAAAGAATTATCAGAGTATTTTAGATTAGAAGGAGGAATTGGTAAATTTTGACTCGTATCAGAAAAGCGACCATTGTTTAAACTCGATGAGAAATTAATATTACAATAGGTGCCACCATCTCTCAAAAAGGCTTTAGTTAGGAGTCCCATTTTAAAATCGTTACTAGAAGGATCACAAGGTTGAGAATAGTCTTGTTAGTTACAGCTCAAAAGACCCAAATAAAAAAAAGAAACACATAAAAAAACAAATCTTAAAATTCTTGTAATTCATAGAACTCATCCTATAAAATGAAAATATTTTCATTAGTCCTCAATTTTAGAATCAGAGGTTTGGAACAAATTATTCTACTGCCTTTTTCGATTTTAAATAAGAAACATTTTCCTGAGCATTGAGCATAGTTTAGGATCTGCTATTCTACTGCAAACCACTTTAGGTGTAGCACAATCGATCTGTTCTTTAAACAATACATTTAGATTTTCCTAGTTCTTTTGGCATGATAGGAAGAACAAAGATTTTCTAGTTCATCATTTAGTTACTTGATTCATTAAGAATCAAAGCGGTAATTATTGATTTTTTTAATTCATTAGCATATTCTAATATTTTCAAAACTATCATTTGTTCTTTACTGTAGCAATTTTGTGAAATCTAATTGATTGGGAATATTAAAATCCCATCTAAAAATTGTATCGTTAGACATAAGTTTTTCTAATTTTATAAAATAGAGTCTTGAATGTTTTTTTAAGGATTGTCAAAATTTTAAACTACTTATTTCAGTTAATTATGAATATTAGAATATTGACCCTTATAATCTTTTTATCATTTGGTGTAAGTTTATCTGCACAAGATAAGAAAAATCCATTTCCACTACCGACAAGTCTCTCAGACTTAGAAGGTCTTTGGGAAGTTAATAAAATTGAGCAACCCTACGGATCCACCGATACAAGCGCAGTGCAGCAATGGCTTGGAAAAAAAGTCTCTGTTTCTCAAAGTAAAATCCAACTACTCGATGAATTTGAACTCTACAGTAAATCCAATTTTGTAGGAAAAGAATGTGATACAAAAGGTGGAGTAGTAAGACCTATTACATTCCAAAAATATTCCAAATTTGATGCAAACAACAAAGACTCTCTTACAATTAAAGCAGATGAAAAATTGGCATTAGGTGAATTCTATTGCAAGACAACTCCATTTGCCGAATTCTTATATGTTCCAAAGCAGGAATCGATTGCTCTCTACACGCCAACCCCTGGAGCAGCTAACGCTTCTTTATCGAGCGGTTTCTTTGTTTATCTAAAAAGAATTTCTAAAACACCAATCACAACTCTCAGTGTTCAGTCAGGAGAAATTGCACCAGCTAGTTTTAATTTCACCGATAAGGCTGTTGACGCAATAAAAGAATTAGAAGCTTTTAGAGACTATCTTTACTTAGATGGCAATAAGAATTACATCTTTGGATATGGCCACCTTGTCGCTCCCAACCCTCAACTTGTCCGTGATGGCTTTGAACATCCACAAGAAGTAAAAGATGAAATCCAAAGATTTAAAACAAAATATGGAACTGGATCAGGAGATGGAACAGCAACACAACAAGAGAAAAATGAAGCTGTAGATATGTATCTCCGAAAGGATTTAGATATCATCATTGGGAACATGAAAAAATTCATTACAGTTCCACTTACTCAAAACAAGATTGATGCAATCGTAATTTATCTCTTCTGGAGAGGTTCTTATGCAAATGATACAACGACTAACGGCAAGATGATTTTGGAATTCTACCAATTGGTAAATGCAAAAAACGATGCGGCAGTTGCTAACTTCATGAGAACTCGACTAAAGAAAGATGTAGATGGAAAAGATATTCCATTTAGCCCTGGACATCCAGATCGCCATAACAAAACAGCTACCCTTTACACAGACGGAATTTACGCAAATCCTTGGCTGTGGTAAAACGACCATCTAGGGGTAAATCCTAATTTACCCCTACTCGGAAACCACTTTTTAAACCACTCACTAAATATTCGCTTCAAACAAACTATTAAATACTAATTATGAATCCACTTCATCTAACCCTTATCCTATTTTTCCTCTCCTTTTCTCTCTTCGGACAAACATTTCCCTCAGACGAAAATCGTAGCATTAAAAACCTTACGCAAGCGCATGTCGTTCCAACTACTGTCGACTTGACATATAGTGAGAAAAAAATTATCGCTCTAGTTAACGGTTCTAAACAATTAGAATACAAACTCACAGGTGAGACAATAAACACAGCAAAAGAGTTTGGGAATATGGTTCTAGTCATTACCAATAAAAATTTGATCGCGGCATCCACAAATGCAAATGAGTTTGCTAGACAACCTTTATATGGTGATACCAACATTAGTTTTACAATTTCAAACTGTATCGTATTTGTTGTTTCTAATAAAAAAATCTATTCTTACACTGTTTCATCTTCAGAATGGAGGACAATAGACTTAACAGGGGAAATTGTTAGAACGCATGCGGCATTCGATAAAACAGGAGCACTTATTACAAATAAGAGAATTATATCATATTCAGAATATATAAAAGAATTTCATTTTTACAAAATTGATGATTTCACACCGATCAATAGCTTTAACGTATTAGACAATAAAATAGTTTTTGAAAGTAACGCTAGTCCGCGTAAAACAATTATCTACAGGGCACAGACAGGAGAATATTCAGTTGTAAATTTTAATTAGTCGAATTCTTTGGATATTAAGTCTTTGACTAAAGGAAGAAATGAGATTCAAAAAAACCTTTTTCATACTTTCCATTTTAATAATTTCTATTAGCGCATACACCCTGTTATCCCAAACAAACTCTCCAGCTAGTAATTCACCAGAATCAGCAAAGCCAATAGAAGCTGGAACAAAATATCCTGAATACATCTGGCCTATTTTTGGAGATAAACTCGTTACAGGTAGTTTTGGAGAATTCAGATATTACCATTTTCATATGGGACAAGATTTTGCCACAGAGGCTAAGAACGGTTTACCCCTACTTGCTATGACAGATGCAAAAGTAATTAAACTACAAAGTTTTCGATATTCCATTGGAAATGCGATTATCCTATTACACGATGATGGCTTTATGAGTCGGTATGGTCACATGAGTGGTTTTGCGGAAAATATTTGGGCAGCAATACAAGATAAAGATGTATTAGAAAAAAGAAAACGAAGACAAGACTTTGAGTATACGTTAACCGCCTCCGAACAAGTAAGAGTAAAAAAAGGTGATGTGATAGGATATTCGGGTGATACTGGAATTGGTCCATCGCATTTACATTTAGAAATATTCAAAGACAATATTTATTACAACCCTGCTGACTTTGGGCTCAATTATTTTGCCTTTGGAGGTATCAATGTCTATGCGGTAGACATTGTTCCTGAAAATAACAAATCTTTTATCAATGGTAAGAACGCAACTTATACACTTCGTTTCAAACTTGATAAAGATAATAACCTTGTTCCTTCTAAAAATGAAATCCTAAAAATCAAAGGAGATGTAAGTCTAAGTCTCTATGGGAGTGAATCTTCCGGTCGTTCTAATAAAATTGGATTTCAAAAAATAACTGTAGGGCTTAACGGCTCCGAACTACAAGAAGTTAATTTCACTAAAATATCTAGCTTTCATACCTTCCGTTCTTGTTTCGTTCTAGATAATTATAGAAGCAGAATGAATGGCAGACCATTTAAATATTTTACACATACCAAAGAGGGGAATACACTTCTTGGATTTAAAAATCAAGAAGTAGGGGCTGGAATTGTTCGTTCGGGATCTTTTAAAGATGGGGAAAATGAAATTAGCCTCGGAGTCTATGGAATTTCCAAATTACCTGCAATTATTAAAATAAAAGCAGTAAAGGATAACAATGAGTATCCTGATGGAGAAATTAAAAAGATTAACCTGAGTCATGACTCTTATATCACTGTTTCTACTCCTGATAAAAAAGGAGAAGCTTTCTTTCCTGCATACTCTATCTTTACACAAGCAAATGTATCAATAGAGAAAAGTAAAAACCAAAAAATATCCGAAAAAGATATGACACTTGAATCAGAAGTCTATACAGTTGAACCTGACTATAAAGAATTTAATTTAGGATATGATCTGTATATAAAATTAGATAAAGACATCAATCCAGAGAAATTTGGTCTTTACCAGCTTTCGAATAACGGTAAAGTTATAAAGAATTTTCCAGGAATTTATTACAATACAACAGAAAGATTCTTTCGAGCCAGAATTAAAGTGACAGGAAATTTTGCGATTTTATCTGATTATGCAAAACCTACTCTGCGTATCTATCGATACAAGGACAATCATGTTTTCAAAGGAAAAGATTTTAAAATCTACATGGTCGCATCAGATCATGGAACAGGAATTCCAGAATCTAACTTTCAAGTCAAAGTAGATGAAAAAGAAGCGTATACCGATTTAGATCCTGAGACTGGTCTTAGAGAAATTTTCTATCCCGACTCCATGAAAGAAGTTGGCAAACATGTAATTACAGCAACCGCTAAAGATCGAGCGAATAACGTTGCAGATCCTTTGGTGTTTCATTATGAAGTGAAGTGAGGTATTTAAGATTTAACCACGGTTAAGCACGGATGGACACGGATGGGGTTTAATGGTTGGTGGTGTTTGGATATTTCATTCTATCGTTTGTTTTTATTGGGAATGATTTGTAAGATTGAACCACGAAGAGACACATGCGGAGGCGTTGGTCGCGAATGCTTGGAGAGAAGGGAGGATGCACACGGATAATATTTGTGATAATTATTTAAAATTGTAGAGGTAGATCACGATCTGTCTACGTATAAAAAATCATTCAATTCATCGTTACGATTTCAGAAAAAAATTGTTAGTGGAACCTATTAACAATCTACTAAACATCTTTTAAAGTTAGGACTAAACTTCCCTGAAAGATATCTTCGAAAAAATATTTAGGATCAGTTTAAGGGATATTTATCCCTAAGCATAAGAAAATTTTGGTGTTATTCGAATTAGAAGTGATGACTAGTTGAAGTTAGCCGATAATCATTATTGGTATTTTGAATAAACATGGAAACAATCTTTCACCAACTGCCAGTTCTTCCTACAAACCCAACTGCATGGGAATATTTTTGGAACCAGATGTCGCATGGATTTCCAACAGGACTTACCGTTGTGATTGGATTTTTTATTGCCATGCTTGGATTCTGGAGCGCTTATAACGACAAAGAAAAAAGGGATTACTACATTTCTTTTTCTCTACTAGTTTTAGGACTTACCGGCTTTGTGTTTTTGTATTTTGTGCGGTTCGTATTTTGGGACACAGAGAGAATTCTATTTTTAAATCTTTTTATTTATCCAATTTTTAGATTAGTCACTTTTGGACTTACTTACTTTGCAATGGTGAGCACCCAGAAAACAAAATTTATGAAATTCCTCTTATTGATTACTGTTTTTATCGAAGTAAAAATTTTATATCATACTTTTTTGGGGGAAGGATTTACTGGTGCATTTTATGAAAATGAATTGGGAAAGTTTCCAATTATTACAAAAGGACGTGGCGTTTTAGTTCTGCTTCCCGCTATCATTGGCTTGTATGATATAATAAGAATTTCCTATTTCATATTTTTGAAAAAATCTAAAATTCATATATCTATTGTCATTGCAGTGATTGGTTTTTTTATTTTGAATATAAATTCTGCTTTGTTAGCAACTGGCGATTCTAAGCTACCTCTTGTAGTTTTTTCTTTTGTGCCAATGTTTTTAATAGCTTATGGAGTTTTTCATTCTGATTTTTTAAATCTAAATGAACTCTTATTTAAAAAGAATTTATTGTTCTATATATTCTCGGTTTCAATTTCCATTTTATTTCTATTTGTTTCTATTCTTGTGGCTTATTATCTAAATCCAGAACATGGGTTTCATTATAGGAATGGATATTTTTTAATTTCATTATTTTCTTTTGTAACAACAATATGTCTTTCTGCATATATCGCTGGTAACAAACCAGACGATAAATTTGTAATGTTTGTTGCATTGAATATTTTCATACAAGGATTTCTTGCATTTTTAGTAATGATACGAGGATTGTATCTACCTCTCATTATAGAACATAGATTAAATCAAATCTTGTTTTTATTTTTTGCATTCTCATCGTCGATTGGATTTAGAATTTTATATTTAGGTTATAACAAACCAATACCAAAACTCTCCTATTTGATTGATATTTCCAATTTGATTTGTTCTCTATTTGCATTGAGTCCTTATTTCTTTAATGGATATTATGAATACAATTGGGGGAGATATCCATCTGCAGGATTTTTTTTACAAATTTCCCAAACTATAATCGTTTTAGTTTTACTAAAAGTTTTATATGATTGGATTCAATTTAGAAAATCTAATAAAAATTCACTTGTTGATTGGATCATGATTTGTTCAATCATTGGAGCTTTTTTAAGCATAGGTTCAATTCCTGCCACAAGAGGCATCGAGTTCTATCCACTTATCAACTTTCAATTCATTGTAACGTTTCTCTACGCTTTTGCGATTATAAAATTCAATACTCTTCCGATTCAAGGAGAGTCAACGGCTCTTACAAATAGAATTTCTTTTTATGCCATATTTGTGATTCCAATTATACTACTTTTTTATTCGTCCAATCTCTCCAAAGAAATCCAAGGGACGCAAATTGTTTATCATCTTTCTTTGATAGGTTCCTCTGCCCTTGTTTCTTTTTTTGCATTTACATTCATATTATTACGACCGATTGCTAGAAAATTAGATGAAGAGAAAGATAAAATTGAAGAGGCAAGAAAACAAGCTGATAAAGAAAAAGCCATTGCAATTCTTGCTAGGTTAGAAACAGAAAAACAAAAAAAAGAAACAGAAGAACTCAACAAGCTTGTTAAAAGTTTAAATGAAGAGCTTGATTTGAAAGTGATTATGGAAAAGGTCCATAAGTATGTAAAAGAAAATTTTGGAATTGAATACTATGGACTTTTCACTGTATCACAAAACAATACTTACATAAGACCATTGGATATGTATTTCGCAGACTTTGTAATGGAAGAAGATAGATCCAAAATTTTTAATTTTAAAATTCCAATTAAAGAAGAGAGATCAGGTCATGCTTTTCCAATCAAATCAAAGAGACCTTTTTATCTTCCCAAAATGAGAACGTTAGCCGCTACAAAAGAGGAAATATACTTCTCTGAAAAATGTAGGATTCAATCATTCATTTTAATTCCACTCTTCTTAAACAATGAACCTATTGGGACATTGGATCTTTATAATTCTTCTAAAAGGATGAATCTTTCTAAAGATGATATCACTCGTCTTTCTATACTTGGAGAACAACTTGCTGGAATTATTTATGGCTCAAATCTTTATAAGCAAGTAGAAGAAAAAACAGTAGAGCTAAATCGATCTTTACAACTGATAAAAAAAGATCTGAATTTTTCTAGTAAGATCCAAAAGAAATTACTTCCCAGAGAAAGTTTGCAAATTTCTGGTCTAAACATTTCTTCTTTTTATGCTCCTATGGATGAGGTAGGCGGAGATTTTTTTGATATAACAGTCCATGAAAATAAAATTCGGATTTTGATTGCGGATGCGACTGGACACGGAGTGCAAGCTGCTTTAATTACAATGTTGATTAAAAGCGAATTTGAAACAGTAAAACATTCTTCCTCTAGTCCGAGTAATTTATTAAACGAATTAAACAGTAGTTTTTGTTCTAAGTATTCCAATCTGGAAACGTTGTTTTCTTGTTTTATCGCGGATATCGATCCAATCGAAAGAAAATTAGAATATGCCTCAGCAGGTCATCCAGCACAGCTACTGGCTTCCAATCATGAAATAATAGAACTTAGGAATACAGGAAGAATTATTGGATTAAAAAAAGATACAAACTACCAAAATATAAAAATCGATTTTCCCTCTGGTAGTAAATTGTTTTTATTCACAGATGGTTTATATGAAGAAATAAACCTAAAAGAAGAAGAATTTGGAGAGGAAAGATTGAAACAAAATCTATTCCAATACAAAGAAAATCATTCTGATCTAATCATCGAGAATGTAATCTCTGATTTAAAAAATTTTCTTGGAGAATCTGAAATTCATGATGATATAACGTTTGTAATTGCAGAATGGTGAAATAATCTACGAATACCAATAACTTAACGTTTGTATCATTGGGAAAGATTTAAAAGATTACCACCGATTGCACCGATGGTGTTTAAGATTTAATCACTGATGAACACGGATAATATACGTTATGATGATTCAATCACACTTCGAACTCACTCGGTATAAACTTCGAGAACGAAGGGGTGTATATATAATTGGGTTTTGTTCTATTACATTCGTTTTCGAATGCATCACGCTTAATTTTTTAGAGATTCAAATATTTACCCTTTAAATAGAGTGAATCGAAATTATTAAATCGAAATATGGATTCATCGTTTCGATCGTTCTGTGATCGGTGTTAATCTAATTGTGGGTAACGCTCCCTTTCTCTTTCCAACCTACGCTCCAAGGTTTCGCGTCCATCACTTTCGCTGGAAAATCAGAGGCATTCGAAATACAATCTACTTCTTATTAGTATTGACAATCAACAGATTCGACTTACCGAAGAAATGTAAATGAATTTGGCGTTAGAACGATCGAATGCTAGGAATTGGCTGTTGCCCAAGATCATCTGAGAAAGGTCTCTATAGAACACTCACTTCTCCTTCTTATTTATTTGCCATTAATCTGATTACGGCATAATGCTATTATCCGCACCAACTCAGAATAAAGAGAAGTGAGTATATAAATTTATATATTATCTTCCGCCAAAGTAGTTCGCAATGGCAAGAAATAATCCTCCCAGAAACGCAGCCGTAAAGTTAGGAACACTGATTAGCTCTGGAAAAAGTCCTTTGACTGCATAAATAATAACCGCATTTAAAAGGAGTCCCGCTACACCTAATGTCAAATAGTAAACTAACGCACCAATACCAAGAGTAAAAATCAAAATCAACTTACGTGCGGCAAAGTTTAAAACAATAAATACTATGACGATAATCAACGCATCTTTAAAATCACCCTTTACACGAAAGCCTGCATCAATCATGGGAAATAAAAACATTACAACTAACACTTGTAATACGATAGAAACTAAAAGTTTTTTCATTCAATCCTCCAATACTCATACTTTAGCATTTCCCTAAAAATACAACGAAATAAAGAAAAATCTTGATTGACTGTTTTGTAGATCATAGATTTGATTCTGTAAATTATGGAATGCATTAGGAGCAAAAAATGACCGAGTCTAACATAGCAAATTCAGAGGGTTCATCCCGATTTTCCTATACAGCGAAAGGCGGAGAATATTTTGGACTAGCGATCAAAACATTCTTTTTAACAATCTTCACTCTTGGAATTTATTGGTTTTGGGGAAGAGTAAAAATCATAAAATTCTATTATAATAATACCAAGCTTCAAGGTGCTTCTTTTGACTACCACGCAACAGGTAAAGAGAAATTCATCGGGTTTTTAAAAGGAGTAGGAATCCTGCTATCCTTCGGTCTAATTAATTTTCTTATCAGTTATATCATAACAAAAATTGCCAATGCAAGTATTGCAAATACGATTAGTATTTTTGTAACATATGTAGTTATTTTTACTGCACTGCCTTTTGTAATCATTCTTTCTCTTCGATTCAGACTAAGCAGAACATCCTTTAATGGAATTCGTTTCCAGTTTTTAGGAGATCCAAAAGAGTTTCTAATCTTATTTCTAAAATCATTGGGGCTAACAATCATTACCCTCGGATTCTATTATCCATGGTTCTTGGTAAAAATCACAACCTATATAGCTCAAAATTCTCTTTATGGAAATCATGCATTCGATCTTAGACTGAAAGCAGAAGAATTATTTATTATTTTTCTAAAAGGATTCTTCTTTACATTGTTTACGTTTGGAATTTATTTCTTTTGGTTCAGAGCAAATGTTTTTAATTTCTTTTGGAATAACTATTACTTTCAAAACGGGAAAACAAGTTCCAATCTTACTGGGGGCAAATTATTCTTAACCGCAATAAAATCAATCGGACTTATGATTATAACATTTGGTTTTGGATTTGCTTGGGTCATTATCATGAATCAAAGAGTCTTTATTGAAAGCATTTCTTTTAGTGCTCCAATTGACTTTGATGCAATTTCCAACATCCCTTTAAAACCAGGCTCTGCCACATTAGATAGCCTCGGAGGAGATGCGTTAGATTCATTTGGTTCTATAGTAGGATAATGTTTCGACTCCGCGTAATAGAGTTTTACCACCGATTCACACTGATCGCTTCGATAACACCGATAAAAGATAGGATAACTCAAATATCCATCTTTTTTTTATCGTTCAGTTATCGGTGGTAATCTTAATATAAACTTAGAACGAACTTTAAAACATCTGTGTGCATCCGTGTTAATCCGTGGTTAAAAAAATTTTCATCGAACTCACGTTGTTTACTTTTGTTTTAATTTTTCGTAAGTCTTTGACTTCAGAGCTAGTTTTATATAATCTTCTTCGATTTGGTCGATTGGTTTTCCCAAAAGCTCTTCTAATTTTTCAATTGCCTTTTGCCCAAGTTCCTTTCCTTGGTAATTTGGAGACAAATCATAAATATAAGACTTCACAAAAGGTATGATTTTATTTTCCGTCCAAAGATAAACAAATAAAAACCGAGCAGCAGAATACCCATAGTCTTCATTCATTTCTGAATTGAGTAAGAATTTTTTCAGTGGCTTCATCTTTTTATTTCGTATAACGCCTTGCAATTCAGGTAATCTCCAATTTGTATAGCCTTCAATAAACTTATTGTTCTGAACAGAACCCATTTCATAAAAGGATGCAAAGCCTTCATTGAACCATTGCTGAACATCAGTCTCCGTATTCAAATCCACAAAGGAGTGAACCATTTCATGCCAAAGAGTTCCAGGACCCGAATTATAATAGGTATAAAGCGTTCTTTCTGTGCTTGTAAAATAATCAGGAGATTCAGGAAAATAAACCCCATAACTATCATAACCCATTTTTTTAGAGAACTGCTCTTTGTTTTTAAAGAAAATGATTCGAAGAGTAAATCTAGGCTCATAGATAAAGTATCTTGCATATGTATCATCAAAAAATACTTTTAACTTGTGCTCCACAGTATCCATTTCCTTTTCCGTGCACTGATACGCAATATTATAATATTTCGTATATCGCACTTTGAAGTCAAGTTTGTAGATTGACTTCAAATCTTCTTTGAAAGTGGCTATTTCCTTTTTCTTTTTTTCTTCATACTCAGATAAACTGATTTGCTTTTCTAAATAGAAAATTTTTCCATTTTCATTGGTGATTTTACTCAGCAAATTTTTTCGATTGTGCAAAGCATCCTTTCTTTTGGACTCAGCTCCTATCGAATGAATTAAAAGAATAAAATAGATTAAAAAAAGGAAAAAGCGAAATGCCATAATTAGCCTTTTACTTTCTGAATTGCCCGATTGTATAAAGCTTGGTATTCACTACTTCCTTTTTTCCAACTCCAATCTAATTTCATTATTACTTGTCTTTTAAAATTCAATTCCTCTTTGTCATGATAGAGTGTTAGTGCACGATCAAGAGCATAACTAAGAGAATGTTCAACACCAGGTTCAAAAACAAATCCTGTTGATTTATTTCTATCCCATGTCTCATGAACAGAATCTTTTAATCCGCCAACTCTTGAAACGATAGGCACTGTGCCATAAGCATGACTATACATTTGATTTAATCCACAAGGCTCAAAAAGGGAGGGCATTAAGAAGAAATCAGCAGCCGCTTCAATCTTTCGGGCGAGAGCTTCATCAAAACCTTTATAAAAGAATATTCTAGCATTTGAATGATGCGACTCATGAAACAAAGCACCTTCGATCTGCTTATCACCACTGCCTAAAACAAAATAATAAAAAGGCATTCTCCATCTTTCATAAAAAGATTGTAAAAAAGTATCGAATCCTTTTTGGTGCGTTAGTCTTCCTATTAATCCAACAAGAGGTCGATGTAAATCTACATGTAACTTATATTCTTGGTAAAGAGCTAATTTATTTGCTAACTTGCCTTTTTCAATTGTTTCAAAAGTATAGTTCTTATAAATCTTCTTATCGAGAGCAGGATTCCATTCTTTATCATTGATTCCATTGAGTATTCCAGTTAGTGAATCTTGTCTTTGATGCAGTATCCAAGACAGAGAATTTCCCATAGGCTCTTTTAAAATTTCATCTCTATAGCCGTGACTAACAGTTGTTATCTCCTGACTTACGACTAACGCAGCCTTCATAAAATTAGATTTATGTAAATGATCAAAGAGATCTAGATTTAAATAAAAAGGATCAATTCGAAGAAACCGGCACATATCAACTGGGTGATCTCCCTGATAGGCTAGATTATGAATTGTAAAACAAGTTGGCTTTCGAACAGGTTGTGTATTGCATAGAATGGTTACAATGGCAGTGTGCCAATCATGCGAATGCACAACATCTACATTTAACTCTACAGCTAAATGGTAACAAGCATAGGAAAAAACAGCAAAATTAAAATGTTCGTTTGCATTCGCATAGATAGTTTGTAGATTTTGGAAGATAGGCGAATCAAAAAAGTATAATTTTTTATTTCCATCTATCGCTTCTCTGAATTTAGACTTTTTTAAGATCGCACATGCATCCGAGTGATAGGCAATCGATTCATCAATACAAGGAAATTCCCTTCCTGTAAATTCTGGAGCCTGATTTAGATTTTGAATAATTGGTAAAGCAATAAAGACTTCATTTTCTTTCGATTGATAATCACTGAGCGAGGAGAGCATATCAGACAATCCTCCTGCTTTAATATAAGGAAAAAATTCTGCGGTTGTATGTAGTATTTTCAAGATAATTCCTTTTTTTACTTTCTTTTAAAAGAAAATTTTTTCATTTTGAAATAACGATATTAAGAGCTGAATCTGATGAAAGAAAAAAATTTAATTTTCAGAAATTCTATTTCATTCAGGAATAAGGCGAATCAATTAACCCCCTTTTGGAGCTGTGATGAGTAAAACATTTATTGTGACCGGTGCTTCCGGTGGAATCGGAATTCAAATTGTAAAAAAACTATTGGAAGAAGGGGCAATCGTTGTCGCAACCGATATTGATTTAAAGTCTCTAGAGGAATTAAAAACAGAATTTTCAAATTACAAAGAAAAATTACTCACTGAAATTTTAGATGTTCGAAAGCCCGAACTTTGGGAAAAAGTTATCTCTCTCGCAAAGTCACAATCTGCACCTTTTTATTGTCTTATTAATTCTGCTGGCGTCTTGATGCCTGGTTATATTATCAACACTACACCCAAAGACATAGACTTTCATATCGATATCAACGCAAAAGGAATAATGTTAGGATCTCAATTAGCAGCAAAATATTTTGTAGAACGAAAAGCAGGACATATTATAAATATCGCATCACTTGCTGGTCTTTCGCCTGTTCCGGGCATCGCACTCTATTCTGCTTCCAAATTTGCCGTTAGAGGGTTTACTCTAGCACTTGCTATGGAACTCGAAAAATACAATGTAAATGTAACCTGTATTTGCCCTGATGCCGTAACAACTCCCATGCTTGATTTACAAAAAGATTACGAGGAAGCCGCACTCACTTTTAGCGGATCAAAACCGTTATCTGCCGAAGAAGTTGCCGATGTAGTCCTAGACACGATTGGAAGTAAAAAAATGGAAGTAACCATTGGTTATTCAAGAGGATTTCAAGCTAAACTCGCAGGAATGTTTCCAGCACTTGCTTCTAAAATTGTAAACGTTATGCGATTAAAAGGAATTGAAAACCAAGAAAAGTTCAAAAGGGATTTGGAGTAATTGAAGTAAGAAAACTTAATAGGTATATTGAAACGTTAAATTACACCAGCTTCACTTTGAGTATCTCGACAGGCTTGAAATAAATTCCATCTAGGAATGCTAATAAAATCATCCTGTTAAGAAATTTTATTTTTTCAAAAAAAATATACTTTTCCCTAAGAAATTTTCACTAAAAAGCTTGCATAAAACAGAATACCCTAGGCATATGACATCCATGAGTGAAAGCGAAAAATAAAAAACGTGATTATTATGTGAAATGTGCCGGCTAACACCTAACACCTAACACCTAACACCTAACACCTAACACCTAACACCTAACACCTAACACCTAA
>DAORDH010000022.1:0-87175 GCA_035345875.1 Leptospiraceae bacterium
TCTTGATAAAAGTAACTTAGCAGCCTGATAGGTTACGATAATTCTAATGAATGAATAAAGTAGCATTTAATCTAGCTCGGTTGAAGGAGAGCAAGAAAAGGATGGAAATGTCTCTTCTTACACTTTTGTTCTGCATAAATCTATTTTCAATATTGAATGATAGGAATCAAAACCTTTTTTAAACGCTTGATTGGACTATGCTCAGTCCTTGTCTTTGATACAGAGTCATAAGAGAAGGAAATCTATTTCTATGATTCTTTATGGATCATCCTAGCGATTCTAGGATTCTTAGGATCGAGTAAAATTTTAATCTGTCTATTTTCTTCTATTTCTTGTTCTAAGATATCATGAAAGTATCCATCTGAATTTGTTCCAATCATTGTAATTTTTTCTCCAAGAGGTGAGAGAAAAGAAACAGTGCAATGTTTCGTGATCGTTTTCCAATTCTTTCCAGTTCGAATGGAGTATTCAATTTTCTCTACATTCCCATAAACTTCTTTCGATCGATAGAGAAGTAGGATCAGAGCTTGTATTTCTAGCGCATATTTACATGTAGCGGAAAAGCATACAATAATTCCAAAGGAGGAGAGTGGGACTGCTATGAGTAAAATCACAATAGAGGAAAAGTCAAAATTTTTATGAATGAGATTTGATAAAATTTGTAGAATATGATTGATCGTATAATAAGATCCAATTAAACCTAGCAAAATAAAAAGTAAGAGTGTAAAAAGAAACATACTAATGACTCGAAAGGGATGTTCTAAAATGATTTCTCTTTCCAGAAACTCCGAGACTGTTACTTTCTTTTTGGTTCCTTCCCATAGTAATGCTAGAGAAAAAATCTTGGATAGGACTCTTTCTAAAATTTTCATAATCATAGATATAGGACTCAAATACAAAGAGTCAATTCTTAAACTATACTTTTAATTTTAATTCGAAGTTTTTTATGAATGAGATGTTTGCTTTAGAAACAAAGAAAATGCGATTCCTAGTGTAATGATTAGGATTATAATTTGCGAATTAAGATTGTATAGAGAAAACCATTTAGAAAAAGAATAATCGAGATTATCCCCATGAGCGGGATAGAATCTTTTAGAAAAAAATAAACTGGAATAGTAAGTAAATTCCAGAGGCTGAAGATAAATGTAGTAAACCGTTTATCTAATTTTTGTAATGTAATCTTTTGATATAGATGTTCTCTATGAGCACGAAAGATATTTTCTTTTTTCTTCAGTCGAATCAGAATTGTAAAAACCCCATCTATCCAGAAAACAGGAATGAGTAAAAAACCATAACTTAAATCTGGAATCTCATTTCCATTTAAAAAAGGTAATATCGCAACCATATAGCCGAGCGGCAAAGAGCCAGTATCCCCCATAAAAAGTCTTGCTGGTGGAAAATTAAAATAAAGAAAAGAAAGAATCGATGTTACTAGCAATAAAACTGTTATAGCTTGATTTGGATTTGGATGAAGAATGGAAAAGTAAATTCCAATACTAGAAAGAATAGAAAGAGAAAGGTAAAGATCCAATCCATCCATAAAATTACAAAGATTTGTTACAAAAATAATATATCCTGCGAGAACAATACTAAATACAATATGCGGTAGAGGAAGGGTAAATCCAAAGACTTGGTAGTCTGGGAAAAAAAGATAAACATAAGGAATAAAAAAAAGAATTTCAAAAAAGAGCTTTCTTCTGGAACTAAAATTATATCTATCATCTAAAAAACCGATTAAGAGACAAACCATTAGACCAGGAAGAGTTTGGGAAAGTAAAGAAAAACTTCCGTCTTTTGAATAGATTTGCACATAGAAGAGGCTAATCATAAATAGCCCCATAAAAACTAGGCCAGCTGATTTTTTAGTTGGGTAGTCATGCATGCTCCTATGGTTTGGAACATCTAAATGAGAAAAAAACTTAGAATGATAAAATCCTCTGAGTAGTATTGTAGAGGAAATAAAAGTAAGCAAATACAGAATCCAACTTTCTAAAGCAAACACAAATCCAATAAAAAGAGTTAAGCTATCAAATACAAGTTAAATATCTCACCTTACACACTTCGCGTATTCGGTGAGATATTTGGCAGGGAACCTGCCGGCCAATGCTGTCAATTTAAGGATTTTCAACCACATAGCTTGGCTATGGTGAGCGTCAAGCGATGCCCGGGAATACACGAAGACTCACGAAGTGAATAAATAATAAACCTTCTCTTTTCTTCGTGTTCTCTGTGCTCTTCGTGGTTAATTCTTTTTCATTTCTCTTAAGTTGACGGCATTACCTTCCAGCAGCTTGGGGACTAAATCATCCCCAAACCCCTATTTTTATTGATTTATTGTATTAGCTAATATTTTTCTTTTTAAATACTAATTGATAAACTTTGGTTCGTGTAATTCGAGTCAAAGATTTTGGATTCTAAATAAGCAGGAATGAGCGATCGCAGTGCTTTCAATTGCATAGTTTCTGGCATCTTTTTTCCATCTTTCGAATTGGGGTTTGCCTTTTAATTTCTGAACTGAATTCTCGTAAAGAATGCTTCCAAAATATCTTGCTACTAGTATCATTAGATTTTCTGCCACTCTTTCTTTTTCTGTATCGATTGGAATTTGTTTAAAGGAAAGAATTGCTTTTTCTAAAAGTTCTGTATGTTCTTTTAAATAATCTGAAGGTAAATCAATATTAGCCACTAGTTCTTTTAGGTATTTTCGAAAGAGTCCTTCTTCTGACATGCCTGCAAAAATAGCACCTGTCGCAATTCTTACGTGAATTTGGCTGGTTCCTTCGTAGATGGAATTGATTCTAGAATCGCGATAGAGTTTTGCAACATTGAAATCTTCTGTGTATCCAACTCCTCCATGGATTTGGATTGCAAGATAAGCAAGTTTATTTCCTTCTTCTGAGCAGTAGTATTTTGCAACCGGGGTTAAGATAGAAGCTAACGCACTGTATCTTTGAACTCTCTCGTTTTTTCTGATCTCTCTATCTTCCTTACCACTTTTTTCTAATCTGATTTGTGTGTGTTGGTATAAATCAATGACTCTCGCTGTTTCTAGAGTGATGAGCCTCATCGCATTTGTTTCTCTTTCTATTTTGTTTAGCATTTCAGAAACAGCAGGGATTTCCTCGATTGGTTTTCCAAATTGCATTCTTTCTTTTGCATACTTCCTACATTCATAAAGTGCCGCGGCTCCACCTCCCGGACCACCGGCAGCACTTGCAAGACGCATAAAGTTGGTCATACCTGTCGTATAACGCGTAAGTCCAAGACCTTCCTCTCCTAAAATTTCTGCATAAGAATTTTCATATACAATCTCACATGTAGGAGATGCATGAATTCCTAATTTCTTTTCAATTCCTGCTACTTGCACATCACTTGACTTCACTAAGAAAACAGAAAGACCTCTAGCACCCTTTTGTGTTCCTGTTCTTGCCAGTGTTAAAAGAAAAGCGGGGTGAGAACCAAGTCCACAGCCCTGCGAAATAAACCTCTTAGTTCCATTGATACGATAGCTACCATCTTCCATTTTAGTAGCTACTGTTCTGACATTGTTTAAATCTGAGCCATAATCTGGTTCCGTGAGTGCCATTGCAAAAAGAGATTCACCACTAGCCGCTGGCACTGTATACTTTTCATTTTGTTCTTTGGTTCCGTATCGATTTATAATCTGAGCTAAGTTTAATAAAGTGACCGTCATACAAATCGAAACATCTGATCTTGCCATAATCATGGCAAAGAGTGCGCCTATCGTAGCAGGAAGACCGAGTCCCCCACCGCTTCGTGCAATGGAGTAGGGTAGTAGTCCAGTAGATTTTAGTTTTTCATAGACTTGGATCAATTCTTCTGGAAAAATGACTTTTCCATTTTCAAATTTTAAACCTTTGTGATCAATCTCTTTTGCAAAGGGAAAAACTTCTTCTCCGAAAAATTCTCCTAATGACGTTAGACACGATTTATAGAAATCAATTGCACTCTCTAAATCGGAAGGAGCCATTTCAAATCTAGGATCCTTGGTTTTTAGATAGTATTTATGATCTAAAAAATCTCCCTCTGCTTCTTCTACGATTGGCTTCCAATCAATTAAAGAATCAAATATTAATTTTAAATCTTCTTCTTCCGAAAAAAAGTTCATGGTAATTCCTATAAATTATAAGCGGCTTCTAGTCCGTCTAGAAAAGCTTTTTTTGCATCGATTGCTTTTGCTTCTTTTGCTCCACCAATGAGAAAAACTTTTCTTTGCGGATAACGGGAAGTAAACTCTTCATAGAGAGAACTTTCTTTCTCTTGTCCCACACATAATACAATAGAATCGCAGGGATAAGTAAATTCTTCTCCATTTTTTAAAGTTACTGTGATTCCGTCTTTTGTGACTTCTTTGTAGTTGAGTCCATGAAAAAATTCTACTCCGGCAAATTCTAATTCTTGTTTGAGTGCCCAAAATGTTGTAGGACCAAGACCAGCTCCATGTTTTCCATTTCTTCTAAATACAGCTACTTCTTTTTTCGCTTTGTGTTTTTGAATCGCAACATTTGTATAAGATTGAATATTGTATTTTTCATCATAGGACTCGAAGGTAGGATCTGTTTCTTCTGTGAGTTTATGCGCAACGTCTACTCCAATTCCTCCACCACCAATCACCGCAACTTTCTTTCCTGGAACAAATTTTCCAGTTAGGTATTCTGTGTAATTCCCATGAGGTAAATTCTCTAATCCTTTGATTTCTACTTCTCTAGGTTTTACGCCTGTCGCAAAAATAATCGCATCTGGATTGATTTCCTCAATTAGCTTTAAATCTGCATTTGTATTATAACGAATTTCTACACCGAGTGCTGGAAGTTCATTTTTAAAATAGCGAATTGTTTCTTTAAATTCAGATTTCCCAGGTATATGGGAGGCTAATTGAAATTGTCCCCCGAGTTCACTTCCTTTTTCTAAAAGAATTACTTTATGACCAAGGGAAGCACTTGCTCTTGCTGCTTCGAGTCCTCCAGGACCGGATCCAATGACTAAAACTTTTTTGGGACTAACATTTGTTTTCCCCGAATACTTGATTTCGTTTACAGCTTCTGGGTTCACAATACAAGAAACAGATTTTTCTTGGAATGCATGATCTAAACACGCTTGGTTACAAGCAACACAGGTATTGACACGGTTTCCCATTCCAGATTTGATTTTATTGACGATAGACGCATCTGCTAAGAAAGGTCTTGCCATAGAAATAATGTCTGCTTGTTTTTCAGAAAAGATTTTTTCCATGGTGCTTGGATCATTGACTCGATTGGATGCAATGATCGGAACTCCTGAAATTCTCTCTTTGATTTTACTTGCAGTTCTTGCCCAAGCTCCTCTCGGAACAAGTTGGCTAATGGTTGGGATTCTAGATTCATGCCAACCGATTCCAATATTTAAAGCAGATACTTTTTCAGAAACTAACGCTTCTGCAAGCGTTACAACTTCTTCGAAGGTAGGATTGCCTGGGATTAAATCAATTCCTGACATTCTAAAAATAATCGGAAATCCTTCGGGTAGATTTTTTCGAACTGATTTTAAAACTTCAATGGACATATTCATTCTTCTTTTATTGTCTCCGCCGAAGAAATCATCCCTCTGATTTGTGACAGGGGAGAAAAATTGATTCAGTAAATAGCCTTCACTTCCCATAATTTCTACAGCACCAAATCCAGATTCTCTTGCGAGTTTTGCAGCTTTTCCAAAATCTTCGATTGTCTTCCAGCATTCTTCTTCTGTGAGAGCTCGTGGAATAAAACGATTGATGGGAGCTCTAATCGCAGAAGGAGCGACACAGCTTCTATCAAATGCATAACGTCCTGCATGAAAGAGTTGGGCACACATCACACCTTTCCCTTTTAGGATATCATTCATTTTTTTGAGTTCATTTGCATGGGACTCAATTTGAATATTAAAAAAACTCTTTGAACCTTTCCCTTCTTCATTTACACTGACTCCACCGGTAACAATTAAGCCGACTCCGCCCTCAAAACGTTTTCCGTAAAAGGCAGCCATTCTCTCTGCTGTTCCGATTTCTCCTTCGATGCCTAAATGCATAGATCCCATGATAAATCGATTGGGGAGAGTATAGTTTCCGATTTGGATTGGTTGAAACGCTGTGTTCATATTTAACTCCTAGTTTAGAAGATTTTAAAGAATACCACCGATAAACACCGAGGATACCGATAAAATGAAGAATTTTGCAACAATCAATCTTATCAATGCGATCTGTATTTATTGGCGATGAGAAATTTCTTACATCGAATCTAATATAATTTACCAGTGGTAATATATTCTGAAAATAAGTCAACTAATTAAATTACCAGTGGTAAAATAATTCTATGCAAGATAAAATGAATTTGTAGGTTAGTAACAAATCATACAAAAAAAGAAGAATTGCATTTTTTGAAACTATTCAGGCAATCAAATGGATTAATAAAATTAGGGGAGTGTGCAGACGGATCTCCTCTATTTGGCTTAAAAGGTGCGATAGTAGTAATGTGTGGTGATTGAATCAATGACAGCAAAGAAAAAAAACAAAAAGAAACAAGTGAAAGCTGGTAGACCCTTTAAGAAAAGTGGCTTTACCGTGAGAGAGGATTTAATCTTAGCAGGCACAGAACTTTTAAAGACTTCATCCCTTGAAAATCTTTCTCTTAGACAAGTTTCTGCAAAGGCAGGAGTGAGTCATGTTGCCACCTATCATCATTTCAAAAATAAAAATGCACTCCTAGCCGCTATTGCAGAAAAGGGTTTTGAAAAGTATTTTTCTGATTATCAAAAAGAATTAGAGAAAACAAAGAATGATTTTCTAGGGAAATACAAGGCACTCGGTATCACCTATGTGCGGTTTATCATGAGTAACCGTCAATTTGCTCGTATCATGTTCGGTGGATCGGGTGTAGATATAAAAAGCGATCCAAAACTAGCTGCTGTTTCAAGAAAGACCTATAGACAACTTCACGAGATCATTCGACTCGGACAAAAAATAGGAGCGATAGGCGAAGGAAATGCTCGTAATAAGACACTTGCCTCTTGGGCAATGATTCATGGAATTGCAATGTTATTTTTAGAAGGAAGAATTAAAACAAAAGACAATCAAAAAGAAATGGAAGATTTGATTGAGTCAGTGACAGAGTATGCTTATTTAGGAATGAGAAAATAGAAATTCATTTAAATTTCATTCGCTTGCATCAATATATCATGGTATAAGATATCACTGATCCAGAAACCCGCCTCTTCTCTAAGTGCATTGAGTATTGGAGCAATTCTTTCAAAGACACGCTTTTCTTTTGCTTTTAGTAAAATACCAAGTAATCCAATTGATTTAATTCCCATTTGTTCTGCTATTTTACGTCCTTTTCGCTCATCTATCAAAATATAATCTGCTTCCAGTTCTTTCGCAAGTGCAATCGCTTCTGACTCTCCTTCATTTAACGTTTCTTTTAAGTCCTGAATCAATTGCGCATTGGATGCACTTTTTATTTTAATAGAATTAGAATTTTTTATTTCTGAAACATTGATATTAAATTCTTCTAATCTTAAAATTTCTGCAAAAACTTTTGGAGGAATGTAAATATCTTGAAAGAGCGTTATCAATATATTCAGATTACCAATTACTATTAAATTACTAATAGGGGAGGTATCTGAAACAACGATCATAATTTCTGCAAGTGAATCATATCCTGTTTCAAATCTTCTTGGTTGTAATGGATGGGAATTTTTCTACTTGCTAGAATTTTTTGAAATTGGAATGGATGTAGACCGCACAAGTTTGCTGCTTTTCCCAAAGTCAATTTATTCATCTGGAAAAATAATACAGAGATTTCTGTTAAGACTTCTTTTTCAGTCATACCAGTTTGATTTAAAATTTCGGGTGCAATCACTGCCATAATAGTTCCTTTTTACAAACCTAAAAATGGTAAGTCAAGCGGAATTTATTATTAATTTTGAGTAAATCATTTGACAATATAGTTTAGCCAGAAGTAGTTTGAAATTCGTTTGTGCTTTCTATTGCGACTCAAAGGCAGTCCAAAGCAAATCCTAAAAAACAAATAAGGACTCTATTATGTGGGAAGATTTCCAACAGCATCTCTGGCTCTATCTCTCAATGCCGATCGTTGCGGCTTTGATCGGTTATATTACTAAACTTGTGGCAATTCGAATGATGTTTGAGCCATTGAAATTTATTGGTATAAAACCATTTTTAGGCTGGCAAGGGATTATTCCTAGGAGAGCAGAAAAAATGGCGGCAATTGCAGCAGACACTTTGACTGCAAGATTGATTTCTACCCGTGAGCTCTATAATAAAATCGATCCTGCTGAAATTATAAAGAACTTAGAGGAACCACTCATTCGCGATATTGATATCATTGCAGATGAAGTCATTGGTCAAATGCAACCTGAACTTTGGGAGTCTCTACCGACTATCGTTCGAGATCAATTAATTGGAAACCTAAGAAAGGAAATTCCAGGCGTGATTAAAAGTTTAATGGCTGATATGGATAGAGATTTAGATACTCTATTTGATATTAAAACCATGGTAGTGATGATCATGAGCAAAGATAAAGCTCTGATCAACCGAATCTTTAGGGAAGTAGGTGCCCCTGAATTTAAATTCATCGCAAATTCTGGAATTTATTTTGGTTTTTTAATCGGCTTAATTCAAGCTTTTACATGGATGCTAACGCATTCTCCACTCATCATGCCTGTCTTTGGTCTTTTTACAGGATGGTTTACAGATTGGCTCGCTCTAAAAATGATTTTTTATCCAAAAAAGCCAACTAAGTATTTAGGGCTTGTGACTTGGCAGGGACTTTTTATTAAACGAAGACAAGAAGTAGCGGCTGAGTATGGAGCACTGATTGCACAAGAAATTTTAACTCCAAAGAATATTTTAGAATTTATTCTTTCCGGGCCACTCTCGGATCGACTTTATGAAATGGTAATTCGTATCATTAAAAAAACAATTGATAGCCAAGTAGGTTTAGCTAAACCGCTTGTGATAATGACAATCGGTGGACAGAAATACCAAGACATGAAAGAAAAAGCTGCCATGAAGATTATAGAACGTCTCCCGGAAACTCTCAAGAATATTGAAACATATGTAGGAAATGCATTAGACATTAAAAACACAATCGTTAGTAAAATGAAACAACTTACAGAAGAGGAATTTGAAAGCGTATTAAGACCTGCTTTTCAACAAGATGAATGGATTCTAATTACAGTTGGTGCTATATTAGGTTTCCTCGTTGGGGAAATGCAAGTATTCCTCATGACGCATTGATTCTTCAGATGCTAGGATTAAATCCTATAAAGAGGAAAAATCTTTTTATAGGATTCATTGATTTTGGTTTTCGACTAAAACTCGCTTTGAATAAAAATCTTCTATAAAATTTGTAAAAGAGCTTTTGGGAAAATGGAGGTTAATACCCATTTTTCTCATATTTATATAATTTTATATTTGTAACAGCCCCATCCACTCCTGTTGCAGTCGTAATATCTTGGCATTGATTTACTGTGTTTGGATAGGAAGTGTTGCTTGTGCTCGCACTGAGTAAACTTCCATGTCCTTGATAGACGCCTATATTGGGAGAATAAATACAATCTTCATTTGACTCACAAAGACCATCATCATCGCCTTTCCAGTCCCCTAAAATCTCTATCGAATTTCTAAGAATTGTATCAGCTAAAAAACTCAAAGTAGGGCGAGAAAGATTTTGAGGACAAGGATTACTATTTCTAACTCCGGAACTATCGGTTAGAGAAAAACCAAAATCATACAATGTACATTGAGTTGTGCATCTACCAATTAGATTGAAATTTGGGAAATTTACTAGACTATAAAGACCATATACCCTATAAAAACTTTGCACTCTAGAAAAATTAGTAATGGAAGATAACGGAAGACCACTCGCAGTCACTGACGAATTCAGGGAATCTGAGCTAGCTTTAATGGAAACGAATGGATTCGAAGTTGAAAAATTGATTAGGGCGCCAACAGTGAAATCGGATTGACCAATTGGATTACAATTTGTGGCAGAAATTCCATCAAAACTAGTTCCACCTCCTGTGCAGTTGAGAAAAGACAATTTAAATTGATCCAAATATTTTTTGTAGTTTGTTGTTCCATTCCCAGAGGATTGAATTTGTGAATTGGCATTCGAATTGTTATTAAATAATCCTATGTTCAAAACAGTTAAATTTAGATTAGCCGCTGAGGTATCAAAACCAAAATTAGTAGTAGAGTTATTATTTGTGATCAGTGGGTTCATTATGAGAGTATTGTTTGCATTTGTTGTGATACCAGTAGTTGCATTGAAAGCATGTGTTGAGTTGAGTATAAAATTATTATCCGATGTTGCAGGAATATTTAGTCCGACTCCATTGTTTGCACTTGTGACTAGATGAATAAATAAATTAGATTGGGCGGAATTTAGATTTATACCTGTAGCAGAGTTATTAAAAACTTTCATAGAATGAAAAATATTTTTCATAGAAGAAGATTCAACGTTAACTCCAATACCCGGATTTACAAAGAGAGAATTTGCGATTATCACATTTTTAAATAGAGACAAGCTCATATTAGATAAGCGAAGATTGAATCCCGCACCACCGCCTCCAGTAATTTCGGCTGCTGTAAGATTTCTAGCTACTAAAAATTTGGAATCAGACAAAAAGACATTTGTGTTTTTGTTGAGTCCATGAAAATAACCTTCTATCCAATTGAAATTTCTATTGTTAATGAGAAGAAGAGTTCCTCCGCTAATTGAATTAGTCAATCTAATCTTTGGATCAATCACAAACGATGTTTTATCTGAATCCATTTGACAGGGAGAAGCTTGCGATACGTTGTAATCAGAACTAGAAGAAAAAGTATAAATGGTATTTATTTCTTGTGCGCCCTGAACGAGTGATGTTGCACAGCTTGGATTTAATACAAAAGAATTATTCCACCAAGTCGAAGGAGTTGTTTGGAGATAGACTATGTCTTTATCTTTTACTGTAAGAGTGATTGATTTAAATTTATTTCCTGATGTCCAATCTATTAAGTCCGAAAGACCGGGAGGTGGATTTGTGTTTAACGCACCCAAATCTCCTTCTCTAAAACCTGTTGAATAAACAATGACTTTACTGTTTTTAACTATACAATTCCAATTCAATGCGCCTCCTGTTTGATTTGCATTATCGCTTGCTGTGATTCCATCACAACTCGTTTTTCCTTTTAATTCTACTTGGAGAATTTCTGCTCCATGGATACAGGAAAAATAATTTTTATTTGAAGCTGAATTGGGATCACAGGGGCTGTCTGTTTGGGAAAGAATGTCCTTAGAGTAATCTCTTTGAATATAATCTCCCCAGTTTTTTCCATTGGTAGGATAGGTGAGGCTTGGTTTTGATTGTTCACAAATCACAAGAATATTACTAATATTTGAACTACTATACCCTTTATTGTTTAGCATGGAGCAAGAAAGTCCAGAGGGGTTTGTAACTATATCAATACTAAAATTTTGGTTTCGCGGATAGGTAAAACCAAAAGAATTTGTGTTTTGAAATACTTTTGTTTCCGCTCCACTTGTCAAGGTAATACTGTCTTGTAATGCTTTTCCTTCAATTGTTCCGCTTAACGTTACATCTGAGTTAGAAAAAAAAATGGAAAAAATTCCAAAAGCAAGACCAGAAGGCTTTGTCATATCAAAAGGGGATTTTTTTACTTTGAGACAATTTGTAATTAATATGAATAGTATGAGTAGTATAGTCCTAGATTCTAACATAAATTATTCTTGAATGAGAGATATCCTTTCACTAATTTAAATACATTGAATACAAACGAAGTAAATATACTCTTTCGAGTAACGATTTATCTTGATAAATAGAAAATTTGAGTTTATTTCTTATTATCAGATATTATCTATTTGAAATATATATTTACTGCCTTCTTTTCTTATTAACAACTCAAAGAATAAAATTTTCGAAGACTAAATTACATTTTTTTAAAATCCCTTTTATAATTCAGTCACTGCAGAGTGTATGTTTTTAGTCTTTTTTGTAAATAATTAATTTTGTAGCTAATATTTATTAGTCTCTACTTTGAAATGAGTTAGCAAAAGAAAAGACTCTTTGTATTTTAATGACTCCTTTATATAATAATTAGGGGGTTGCGCTAGTGACGAATTAGGGATTGAACTAGAAAGAATTTAGATTAAATCAATAGTATTCGCGTAAATATTTTAGAGAGAATGTATTTCTACTTTTAGAAATTTTCAAAATTCGCAAAGGAGTGGTGGTGTTGCTCTTGCCTGATATGTGAAAGAGTCAATGTCAGGATTTTTTAAAGTCCAGCTTTGTCCTGAATCTAAAGTTTCATAGATTGCCTTTGCTCCTATTGCATAACCGGTTTTATCTGTTACCCATGTGTGACTAACGATCTTTTCTGTAAAAGTAGAATCGGGAAATACTTTTGTCCAGGAAGATCCTTGATCTGTTGATTTATATAGAATTCCATTCTGTAATATGAATCCAATCGATTTTGAATAAAAGAAAAGATTGCTCAAAGGTTGTGAATCTGGAAATGTATACGTTAGCCAAGAGGCTCCATTGTCTAAAGTATAAGTTAATTTATTGCTAGTAATAAAATAAAAATTAGTATTTGATAAAGCAAAAACTTGTGAATAACCGGTATTTGCCGCAAAGGTATACTTTAAATTCCATGTTTGGCCTCCATTTACTGTGTTATAAATTTTCTGATTCGAAATGATCCATCCATTGAGAGAATCTGTAAAATCTATAGCTGAAATATTTCCTGCCAAATTAAAATCAAAAATTTTGATCAGACTCTGAATATTTGTATCATATCTGTAAACAGAAAGATTGGTCGCTAATAGAAGGCTAGTATCGTATGTATCTAGAAATTGAATACTATTATTAGATAAAAGATAGGGAAACGTTACCCATTGATTCGTATCAGTAGCTGATAATTTGTCTAAATTTTGAGAGCGTAAATTGTAGATGGAATCGCTCGAAAAAAAAAATCTATCCCAACCATTACGATCCTTCGGAGGATATAGTAGTTTTAACCAAGAAAGACCACCATCATTCGAAAATAAATATACATCAGAATCAGAGAACCCAACTCCTGATTGATTGGGAAGGGAGCGTATTGAATTCACAAATAATTTATCACCAAATCTTTTTATCATAGATAAATTATAATTTCCTTTCCTTTCTGTCTTTAGTTGCGTTAGAGCAAGACAGGTGTAGATGTTTTTATCTACATCGCCTGAGGGAGGAGGCAAACTAAAATGGAAGCAATTTAAGTTTAATAAAAATAGTATCAATAATCTTTTCATATTTCCTCTTATTATTTGTCAGGTGGGTGTCCTGAATATTTTGCAACTTGCAAACAAGCGATGAGCAATATGTTTGCACTGGTCATTAAGGGATTCATTAATTCATAATTGAAAGAGTCGGCAGAATCAGTTTGTTTTGACCAGGTATTTCCAAAGTCCGTTGTTTTAAAAATTTGCTTTTGATTCGAAAGATAACCAGTATTAGCCGTTGCAAATAAAATATCTGAAACAGAGGTTGTTGAGGTAAAGGATACTAATTTCCAATTTGCTCCTGAGTCTGATGTTGTATAAAGCATATTGTTGTTAGAAATCATTCCATTGCTTGAACTGGTAAAAATCATTTTTCCAGATTTCAAATTTTCTCCTAAACTATTTGCAGTAAAATTATTTCCCCCATCATTTGAATAATAGAGTTTAGGAAAGCTAGATCGTAACCAAACAGAGGAAGAGTTTAAAACAAAAAAATCAGTAATACTATCATTATTTATTGTATATACGATAGTCCATGTAGAGCCACCATCCGTTGTTTTTTTTAGATAGGATTTTGATATAGAGTAGCCAATTTGTGCTGTAACAAATTTTATATCTAGAATATTTTCTCCCGCTGTTTGTTCTGCTAGTGGGGAAGTATATAGCAGATTCATATTACCTGTTGTTAATCCAAATTTATAAATTTTGGAACTAGTATAGATCCAGATATTATCCTTATCAAAAAAACTAGCTTTGCTAGAATTTGTTTCGGTTGTCGCATTTGTTCTCCAACTACTTAGATCATTAGAATAAGATATTTGTATTGGAGTAGCGGTAGAGCTTGTTTTCCAGAAAGTCACGAATGTATCTACTGAAAAGTAAATACTTTGAAACTCTGAGATTTGTGTTTGATCTGGCAAAGAATTTTCTGTCCAAGAAATTCCATCATCTTTAGAGGAAAAAATTAAATTGAATTTGGTTAATTTTACGAAACCATCATATCCATAGAGGCTATAATCTGATCTTTTGGTAATTAAATAGAGAGTGTTATTGTTATAAGCTAAAATTTTATTAGAACTTTTGCCAGGTATACCAACGTTATTTCTTTTATAATCAAGAAAACAGATTGGAACTAAATCCTGACCGAACTTTTCTTCCTCTTTCATTTTCTTATAACCATTCCAATATCCACAATAAAGGAAAAAGTTTATCAAAAGTATCAACAGTATCTTTTTCATGTTTGCTTGCCCCTTTACCTTAAGGCTTTCTTCCTTTCTTTTAGGAATTTGAACTCAAATCGTTATATGTTAGAAGAATGGTTTTAAAAAAGAAGTTGAGTCGAGTTAGTTTTCATAACATCTTTTAGGAATTCGTTTCATATCTAGGTATGCACATAACTGATTGATACCACAGTTTGAAGTAGATCCTACCTAATACTAGTAATATTTTATTTTTACTGCGTAATCATAGGAAATAAACTCAGGAATTCTTTTTCCTGTTCAAAGCAGAGCTCTCTCTTTATCTGAATAAATTCAGTTTTTAATTGCCAAAAACATTCGTTCTTAAAACTCTATTTCTATGTTTGAAGGCGTATTTACTGCAGTTATCACACCATTTAAAGATGGAAAAATTGATTATACTGCCTATTTTAAAATCTTAGATTCTCAAATTGGCTCTGGAGTAGCAGGGATAGTCCCCTGTGGAACTACTGGAGAATCTCCTACCCTCGACTATGAGGAGCATTTGGAACTCATTCAAAAAACGGTTAGCTATGTGAATCATAAGATTCAAGTAATAGCTGGAACCGGTTCCAATTCCACTAAGGAAGCGATTTATTTGACCGAAGAAGCTTGCAAGGCTGGTGTGGATGGAGTTCTTTCTGTGAATCCCTATTATAACAAGCCGACCCAAGAAGGACTTTTTCAACATTTCAACCTGATTGCAAATGCCTCAGAGAAACCTGTTATGCTTTATAATATTCCGGGTCGAACCAGTGTGAATCTATCTGTCGATACGATCAAACGACTTTCTGAGAATCCAAAGATTACTTCAATCAAAGAAGCGACAGGCGATCTAGGTCAAATGGCTAAAACAATCCAAGCAGTTGGTTCAAAGATGACCGTTCTTTCTGGAGATGATGGACTCACTCTTCCCCTTCTTTCCATTGGAGGCAAAGGTGTTGTTTCTGTTATTTCCAATCTATTTCCAAAGACTATGGCTCGTATGGTAAAACTTTTTACGGGTGGTGAAATAGAGGCTTCTAGAAAAATTTATTATGACTTTTTATCTCTCTTTGGTTTGGCTTTTTGTGAGACCAATCCGATCCCTGTAAAAGCGGGAATGCATTTACTCGGTTACTGTGAGAATACTTTGCGTTTGCCGCTCACTCCACTTTCTAATAGTTCACAAGCAGATGAATTTAAAAAGCAAATATTTCATTTAAGAGGAAATGGCTATGAGTAGAAAAGGTAAATTGAAAGTAACACTGATTGGTTCAGCTGGTAGAATGGGAGTTTCTATTACTCAAGTGCTTTCTAAGAGTGAAAAATCAGAACTCTTTGCAGCTGTTGAACATGAAAAATCTCCTCTCATTGGAAAAGACATTGGAATTCATGCAGGTCTTGGAGAAATAAAAAAATTTTACACATCAAGCCAAGAAGATGCGATATCTGAGGGAGATGTGATCATTGATTTTAGCACAGCTGAAAACTCTAAGAAAGTTTTAGATCTTGCGGTTAAACATGGTAAGCCGCTTGTTATCGGTGTCACTGGATTAGAGGAAGATTTTTTACAAAAGATTCGAGAGGCATCTGTTAGTATTCCAATCCTTCAATCTCCAAATATGTCTGTTGGAGTAAATTTACTTTTTAAGTTAGCCGAAATGACTGCAAGAGTTTTGGGAGATGATTACGATATTGAAATTTTAGATATTCATCACAGACATAAAAAAGATTCCCCATCCGGAACCGCAATGCGTTTAAAAGAAGTATTACTTTCTACTCTAGGCAGAGGGGAAGAAAATGTAATCTATGGCAGACATGGAAAAGAATACGGCGAGAGAGACAAAAGAGAAATTGCAGTTCACAGTATGAGAGCAGGAGAAGTGGTCGGAGATCATACAGCTTATTTTTTCTCTGCCGATGAAGCGATTGAAATTTCTCATAAAGCAAGAGATAGAAGAACCTTTGCAGTTGGCGCTGTGAAAGCAGCTGAGTTTGTCTCAGAACAAAAAATAGGTTCTTTTCATATGTTTGATGTTTTAGGATTATAAATTGGATTATCTCAAGTCCCTGCTATATATTGATTATAATAATTTGTCTCCTATCTCGGTGACATTTGATATAATCATAGTTAGCTATATATTTTATAAAATCTACATTATGCTTCGTAAGACGAGAGGCTTACAGTTGTTAATTGGTGTAGGTTTATTCTATATAATGGGACTTGTAGCAAATTATTTCCAATTAGAATTACTTGATTGGTTGATTGTAAATATCAAGCCTGCTATTATCTTTGTAGTGATCGTTTTATTACAGCCAGAGCTAAGACGAAATCTAGGAGAACTTTCCAAAATTCGGATCGTAAAATTATTTTTACTCAAACCCAATTACGAGTTAGATGAAATTGTAGAAGCAGTAAAGATGATGGCACAGGATAAAACTGGTTCTATCATAGTGATTGCAAAAGATATTAGCTTAAAAGATATCATTGAGCAGTCCGTTCAAATTGATGCAGTAATTTCTTCTAGCCTTTTGCTTACAATATTCAAAAAGAATTCTGCTCTTCATGATGGAGCGGTAATCATCGAGCAAAATAGACTCGCTTCAGCCTCTTCTTATCTTCCTATGAGTAATAGTCTTGGAAATTCTACGTTAGGAGCAAGACATCGTTCTGCACTTGGTCTTGCAGAAGAGACAGATGCAGTAGTCATCGTTACCTCAGAAGAGACAGGTGAAATTTCTATTTGCAAAGATGGAGAAATGTATCATCCTGTAAAATCCTTTGAATTAAAAAATCAACTTCAACTTTTACTCACAGATAAATATCCCAAGAAAGAAAAGGGAGGAAATCTGTGAGACTCTTTGATTTCTGGCAAGCAAAGATAGGTTCTGTTTTACTTGCAATTATTTTCTATGTGAATTTGCAAAACTCAAAAGTATTAGTAAAGACGATTAATGTTCCAATTGAATATCCTCGCCTCACTGGAAATTTATACTACTCAAAAAATAGCGAAAAGACCTTTCAGATTCGAGTGGAAGGATTTAGAGATTTAGTCAATTATCATTCCCAATTTATGAAGGTGGTTGTAGATCCAAGTGAACTAACGGTCGGAGAAAACCAATACGAGGTGAAGAAAATTTGGGGAGCACCTTCTAGTGGAATTAAGATCACAATGCTTGGACCAAAACTAAATATTGGAGTAGATGTTTTAGCTTCTAAGACGATGGCGGTTGACGTTGGTTTTGATGATGATTTGCCACAAGGTTTTATCCGCTCCTCTCATTCTGTAAAGCCTTCTACTATTACTGTGACAGGACCTAAAACGGTCGTTGAAAAAATGTCAAAGTTTGTTTTACCAACTGTATCTTTGAAGGATGCAACTGAATCTTTTACAAGAACCATTCGGATTCCAGAATTTCAAAAAAATTTGGGGCTTGTGGGAAATATAAAAGAATTTCAACTCAGAGTAAATATCATTCGAGACCTTTCCAATATTGGAGACCAGATTATTGTTCAATTGCCCGTTAAATGTGAGTATCTAGATCCTGCTTTAGAAGTGGATTTATCTGCAGAAGAGGTTTCTATTAAGTTTTCCTCTACCACCAAAGTGAATAGCATTCAGATTATCCAAGGTATTCAAGCAAGTGTTCCTTGTAATTATACATATGATAAAAAGACCAAAAAGATTTCTCCAAACTCATTGCCGGTCCTTGCAAAAGTTAGAATTGTAAAATCTCCCGACTTAAAGAATGTTGAAATATTAGGTGTAATTCCAGAAAAAATCAATATTCAATATAAAATTAAACCAGGTATATTCGAAAAAGAAAAGAAAGATGGATCATCAGATGAGGTGTATTATCCAGAAGATTTGTCTGAGGATAGAAAATGATTCTCTCGGTTGGAAATGACATTGTAGAAAACAGCAGAATCAAAGAAACCTTTGATAAATTTGGTGAAAAATTTTTAGAAAGAGTCTTTTCGAAAGAAGAGGTAGAGTATTGTTTATCGAAAAAGAATCCAATTCCCCATCTAAGTGCTAGGTTTGCTTGCAAAGAGGCATTTATAAAGGCGATTGAGTTAGAAAATGGAAAAGCATTGGAAATGAAAGAGATTGAATTATGTGGAAATTTTTTCGGAAAAAAAAATCTTGCGTTGCATGGAAAGGCAAGAGAATTATTCATTGAGAAGGGATTTAATGAGATTTCTGTGTCGATTAGTCACACAGATTCGTATGCAACTGCGGTTGTAATTCTTTATAATAAATAAAAAGGGAAGACTGTATGATCACACCACAGATGAAAGAGGTTTTAGTTCACTACAATCAGGGGCTTTCTCTCTACAAAGATAGAAAGTTTAAAGAAGCACTTGATAGTTTTAAAAAAGGTTTAGAAATTATTCCTGATGATGGTCCCACCTTGATGTATATAAAGAGATGCAAAGAGTTTATTGAAACACCACCTCCGGCTGATTGGGATGGGGTGTATGTGATGAAGACAAAATAATTTATAAGTGTTGTAGATAGGATGAAGAAAAATAATTCTTTTTTAGTTACAGAGCATGGAACAATTTCCACAATATTGGGGAAAGATACATATTTTAATGGAATACTGACATTCAAAAAACCTCTTCAAATTTCTGGTGAATTTGAAGGCGAAATTGTTTCAGATGGATTTTTGGTGATTAGTGAAGGTGCGGTGATTCGAGCAAATATCAAGGCACATACCGTTGTTGTGGCGGGACATGTTACAGGAAATGTAATTGCGACCGAAAGACTCGAAATGCAGTCTACTGGTAAAGTTGTTGGAAATATTAAAACAGCAAAGCTACAAATTGCCGATGGAGTGGTATTCGACGGCAACTGTGAAATGATTCAAAAAACATAAAGAACCTTTTCAATTTATCGATTGAAAAATCTAACTTAATTTAGGAAAGGCGAATGTTCTTTAAACGAATCATGCTCTTACTCATTTTTATTTATTCCTTTGCACTTGCAGGAGAAGATCTATGCTCATTAAAAGTAGAGATTATTAAATTTAGAAATAATGATGGGCAAGCATTAATCAATTTATTTAATAAAAGCGATGGCTTTCCTAGTAAGCGCGATAAAGCATTTCAATCCCAAAAATTACCAATTCATTCCAATATGGCAACCTTTCATTTTAAAGATATTCCTTGTGGTGAATATGCCATTGGAATTATGCATGATGAAAACAATAATTTGAAAATGGATACAAATTTAATTGGAATCCCTAAAGAGGGTTACGGTGTATCTAATAACGTTAAATCAAAGCTAGGTCCGCCTAAATACGAAGATGCAAAAATTACTCTTCAAAGTGCAAATACAATAATTCAAATAGAAATGAATTATTTTTAAAAAATTACTACAAAATTAAATTTTCATGCAAAATAAGAAATCAGTAAGGCTAATAAGTATTTACCGCAGAGTGCGAGTTTTTCGATCTTATTTTGTACTTTTACTATTTTCTTTATCCATTTCAATATTTTCTCAAGATACAACAGAGCTGATACGCCAAATCAATGTAGATGGAAATGAACCTAAAAAAACAGAAGCGGATACAATCAAAGAATTTAGAATTTCGGAAACACAAAAGAAATTAGTCCGAAAGGTTTTAGATATTTTATCTGACCGTGAAGTAGATGAGTATCTTCGTGCGATGGGATTAAGTATAGAAGGTTCGATTTATGCAAAGAGAGCAAGGCTCAGAGAGGCTGTTGTTCCAAAAGACGAAAAAGTAAAAGAAGAGTTTAATTTGCAGAAAGAAGCAAATAAAAAGCAAGACTCTTTTATTATTGAAAATGCAAGTGAGGGAGAACTTTTATCTGTAGATAAAACAAAGTCAGGAGTTTTAATTCTTCGGGGAAAAGTAAAATTAAAAATAGGCCAAGGTAATTTAATTGCGGATTCAATTTTTGTGGACTCAAAAAAAAATGAAATCTATGCAGAAGGAAATGTTGAGTTCGTAGATAACTCACTTACTGTGAAGGGTGAAAAATTTATCTATGATGTGAAAATGGAGAGAGGAGTTGTCTACGATACAAAAGCGACTCTATATCCATCTTTCTTTGTTGGGAAAAAAATCAAAAAAATTGATGAGAATAAATATGTTTTGGATATGGGGCATTTTACAGCTTGCGGAGCTGAAGTTCCTCATTATAAATTCAAAGCGAAGCGAATCGTTTTTTACAGCGATAATAGCATTATAGCGACTAACTTAAAATTTCAAGTTGGTGGAACCGAATTGTTTTGGATTCCAATGTATTATAGTTCTAATCTAGGAAGTGGTTGGGTTACACAGTTTGGAAAGAATCGTTCGCAAGGAAGTTTCTTTCAAGGACATTATCAATGGTCAGATCCAACAGCCGTTCCTTCTCTATTTATGCCAGTTGGTAGAAGAGTGAAAGTAGATTTTTATCAAGTTACTGGGCAAGCAATTGCATTTGATTTTTGGAAGACAAGTCCTTGGTTAAACTATAATTTAGAAACTGGTCTTGCCAATTTCAAATCTTATAGAACGGTAGACACCTATGAAAGCAGATATGGAGTTCCAAAAGACCCGATAGGCGACGTGAGCACCTTAATGGCTACAAATCAAGTAGACAAAGGAGATTTATGTGCTTATGATAATGATAAGCTTAAATTACCTGGCGGAAGAACAGACTGTTTAGCGACTGCTAGCCAAGTTTTACAAGCCAATAATCCAAATTGGTCTTATCCTATTCGAAATATAGGACTGCAACAACAGGATTGGAGCAAAATCAATCTAAGAGCAAATGCACGGAATAATAATATCGCAGGGGATGGAACTAGAAATTTACAGATCCAATTTGAACGTTATACAAATCCAAGATATGACTATGAATTTGGTTTTAGATATGAGCCAGCAAATACATTGCAATCTCTCTATACTAGAAGACAGCAGAGAAATCCTTTTATCAGACAAAATACAACATGGGCGTTGGATTATTCCCAAACTCATGGAGACTTATCTGTAAATATTTCAGCTAGAAGAAATTATTTCTACCTTCCTTATAATCCGGCTGTGTATTCAGACTTTTATCCTTTGTATGAGGAGTTACCAAGAACGATCATTCGAAATTCATCTCAAGTAGGAATGCTTCCTTATTTTTATTCACCTGTTTACTGGGATATAAACGTTTCGAATGTGGTAAAAAGATTTTATGGAAGTCCTGCTCGTAATTCACAATCAATTTCATCTGGAGTTATTCCAGGCTTATCAGGTTCTTATCCATTTGGTGATCCTAAAGCATCCGTTGCTAGAACTGAAATTGAAACGGTAGCCGAAACAGGTTTAAAGACAAACCTAAATTTTGGAGGCTATTTGACTTTTTCTCCTTCTGCTTATTATGGGTTTCAAAAATATTCTTTAGATGTTCCGGGTGGAATCCAAACAACAGATTTATCTAGAGATCGGGAACTTCGTCGTAACTCCTATATCTATACCAGACAAAGTCATAAATTAAGTTTTGGAGTTCCGGCGCTTCTATTGTCATCTACGTATCGTTGGACAAGTGGTAGTCGATCTGAATTACCAGAACAGACTCTTATGAGAGGACGAGACCGTGTTCGAGAATTAGAATTTGCTTTAGAAAGTAACGCATTTGAAAATGTTGAATTTTCTATTAAAACGATTCGAGATCTTCGTGAGTTTTCTCGTGAATACAACCCACAGCCTACAAACCAACAGAGATGGTATTTTACAGTGGCTAGAGCAGCTGTCTTTTTTGATTTTATAGATGGATTTGGAAAAAAGAGAGAAACACTTCTTGAAAAACGAAGAAGCTTTTACACTGGAATCTTTTTTAACAATGATTACGTATATCATACTGCACAAAATAGTCCTCTCTATAATAACCTAACTGTTTCTTATAAAATGGGTGGATTCTCATTACCATTTATTCGTAATTTTAAAAATTTCGAGGTGGGTGGAACTTGGTTTCATGTTTTTAGAAATAGTCAGTTGGAGCAATTCGGAGTGTATGCAGGAACCTACAACCAAGCAGGAAAATACTACAATACAAGAAGTTCCTTCCTAGATTCTTATCGATTTTACATTCAAACTGATGTTCAGGTTACTAGAAACTTAGGAATCGAATTAGAACTTGATTCTAGGGTAACTCAGCCATGGCGATTTACAGATGAGATTGGACAAAATGCAATTTTTAGAAATGGAACAGATCAGGCAACTATCGACAATACTTACCAACAATATACAAGTCCAAATACAGCATTTCAACAAACTACGATCCAAAGAGATATTGCAAATGGTTTAGGTTTAAATGGATCGCAAGCAAGACAGACGACAGCATTTAACGTTAATCGCTTTATTTTGATTGGCAAATACAACATTCATAATTTTGAGTATAGGGTTGGTTATGCGATGGATTTGAGAGCTATACCGGGAGGAACCTCCTTAGATAGTCTAGTTAGTTTTTACGATCAGTCTGTCTTCTTTTCAATTAACCTAATCAATGTAAATCTTGGTCCAGAAGAACCAGCAGCCGCTCAAACAAGAGCAAGGATTTACAGATTCAGAAAGAGACCACTCGATCCGGGTATCGGTGGGTATTCTGGTATAAGCGCGGAGGGTCCGTAATGTTAAAAGAGAGAAACCAAACTTTTAAGTTAATGTTTATTGGATTGGATTTAGTGATATCCTTTTCAGGGTTTTGGATCGCATTTTTACTTAGATACTTTTTGGATAAGAGTTTTTATTTTAATACCTCGAATTATATTATTCTTTCTATTGTTTTATCGATTACACAGGTTTTAGCATTTATATCGATTGATCTTTATCATCCACGCAGAGGGCTCGCATTTTTTGATGAGCTTGTTGTGATTGCAAGTGGTGTAATCTTAAATTTACTTTTTATTTTGTCTCTATTGTTTTTTTTTAGAGGAGAAGTCAGAGGAGAGAGCTTTTCTCGTTTGTTTGTAGCCTACTATGCTGTTACGAATATCCTACTTACTGCACTCGTTCATTACATTTTCAGAATTGTATTGATGCGACTGAGGGAAAGAGGATATAACCTACGAAATGTAATCATCATTGGGACTGGAAAAACAGCAGAACGGATAACAGATGTTATCCAAGGACATAAAATTTATGGTTATAATATAGTCGGTTATATAAAGAGTATTTCCAAGTCTGATACAAGAAGTGATTTTAAAATCATTGGAAATCTAAAGGATATTGAGAAAATTCTGTTAGAATATAAACCAGATCTTCTTATTTACGCCAAAGAATTTGCGGATAGTGAAAACCTACGTGAAATCATAGATATTTGTGATCATGAGAATATTGAATTAAAAATCATTCCTGAGTTTATTGAGTTTATTGCAGCGAAAGGAAGAGTAGAGGGAATGGACGGTGTTCCAATTATTTCTATTCGAGATATTCCTATGCGGATGGGCTACAATCGTTTTATTAAAAGATCTTTTGATTTTGTTTTTGCCTTGTTTTTTATAATTCTTTTTTCTCCTGTCTACCTTATCATTTCGATTTTAATTAAACTGACTTCTGAAGGAGATATTTTTATTCGCCAGGAGAGAGTAGGTCTTGATAATAAAAGTTTTTTTATGCTCAAATTTAGAACTATGTATACACAAGCAAAGACAGATTCTGATACAATATGGACTACTAAGAATGATCCTAGGGTAACTCCAATTGGAGGGATTCTTCGTAAATTGTCGATAGATGAAACACCTCAGTTTTTTAATGTATTAGCAGGAAATATGTCTGTTGTGGGTCCTAGACCAGAAAGGCCATTCTTTGTTGAAAAATTTAAAAATGAACATAGACAATATATGAGACGTCATGCGGTAAAGGCTGGTATTACTGGTTGGGCGCAGGTAAATGGTTTGCGAGGAGATACATCCATTGAAAAAAGGATAGAAGCTGATATTTACTATATAGAGAACTGGTCTATCTTCTTTGATTTAAAAATAATTTTACTAACTCCCTTTACTGGTTTGATCAATAAAAATGCCTATTAATACTTAGGATTGTGCAAAGAATTCGCTAAACGATTGAATCACAAAGCCAACTGCTTTCGTAGAATCTTTTTCATCTAGAAATTTATTTGGCACAATCCCTTAACGGATTTTTTACGCTGCTAAAGTATTTTTAGAAGGTCCTGAAAGCTCTCTCAAATTTTCGCCCAATTCGAGTGGGATTTTCCAAGGTTTATCTTTTTCTAGATCAAAGAAAATGGAATAGAAACGAGCCTTGCAAACCAATTCTCCATCTGACTTTCGATATAGGTTTTGGCAGGTGATCCCTCTCACTTTTTCTAAGCCCTCAAACCAAGTTTGAATGATTGCAGTTTCGGGATGATAGAGTGGCTTTTTATATTCAATTTCTGATTTATAGATAACAGGTCCTACATTTATTTTTCTAAGTTCTGCCAAGTTAAAACCTGTAGACTCTAGCGCTTGCATCCTAGCTTCATCAAAGTAAAATTGAAAGATTGCATTATTTACATGATGATTTGAATCTAAATGACTCCATAGAACTGGAATTTCCGTTTGATGAAAAGTTTTCATAAATCGCTCCTAATACAGACAGACTTGTCTGTTAATTATTTTTTTAATACAGACAGATTTGTCTATTTTTTTATTGATAAAAGAATATTTTTTTTTATTGTATTGCAATGGGTCCGAGAGAGAGAATTTTAATAGTAGCAACTAAACTTTTTTATGAACAGGGGTATGTAAATACAGGAATCAACCAAATTATTCAAGAATCTAAAACTGCAAAGGCTAGTTTTTATGATTATTATCCATCAAAAGATATCTTAGGTAGAGCGGTCCTTCGAAAATTTTGTGCGGATGTCCTTTTTTGGCTTAGGCAAATCTTAAGAAAAAGTAAGACACCTGATTTATTTGCAAAAAATTTATGCTCTGCAATCAAAAAGCAAATCAAAGAAGAAAAAGGTTTTTACCAGGGTTGTCCTATTGCTCTTTTTTGTGCACAGCTTCCAAGTGAAAATGATTTTTTTAAGCAAGATTTTAAAGAGTTTGTGAAAATATGGGAGACTATCTCCAATAAATACTTTTTAGAATTAAGAAAAAATAAAAAACTTAATCCTACTTTAAAAATTCCTGATCTTACTAGAAGAGTTTTTAATTTATATGAAGGAGCTCTAATCATGTGGAAACTCTCTGAAGATATAAATTATATCAATCAACTGGAAACGGATTTAAATAAAGTTTTTAATTCTTAGCTCATCTTGCCCTAGCTGGGGTATTAAAGATTCTTTTTGAAAAAATTAGAAGCGCGTAATTCAGCTTCTTCCTTATGAGTATTCCAGATGAACTCATGTTTATTGCAAGCGGGGACCCATTTTTCTTTTGGTTCTTTTGCATTTTTAAATAATTCTTCTGCATGGGAAGAATCTACATAATCATCCTTATCACAATGGAAGATGAGAATAGGTCTTGGGGAGATATTTCCAATTTTATCAACAGGTCTAACGTCCTCAATTTTCATTTTAGCTCTAAAGTTTAAAACTTCTCTCACAATTGGAATAAGTGGGTAGTAGGGAATTCCAAAATCACGGTTAGCCGCCTCGGATAATACGTTAAGCGCTGAGGCATAACCACTGCTAAAAAGACCAGCTTTGATTCGATTGTCCTTCTCCATAGCTAGAATACTAGTTGCAGCACCCATTGAAAATCCAAATATTCCAACCGTTTTGATTTTCTTTTCTTGGATTAAAAAATCAACGGCAGCTTTCACATCGTTTACTTCATAAAATCCCATAGTTGCAAATTCACCACTGTTACGTCTTAGGCTCAGTGCTAGGAGATTGTATCCTGATTCGTTTAAGACTTTAGCAAATCGAAGACCTTCGTTTCTAGAACCACCGTGTCCATGAACAAGTAAAATTGCCTTATCAGAATTATCTGCAGGTATAAACCAACTTTCTAGTTCTAATCCATCTTGATTCTTAATTTTAATCGTTTCATATTTTAAGTTCAGTTCAGAAGGAGTATCACAAAAGACATGATGTTCTTTGGAACAATTTGTTTTGGGTAGTAATACCATAGAAGAGAAGAACCAAGGGATATAAACTAATACTAATAAAATAACAATGAGGAGAATAGATTTCTTTTTATTCATAAATGAAAACTCAAATTTAATTTAAACTTTCTACAAGCAATTTTTAAGATTCGTATAATTTCCTATCCAAGATTTATTGTATCTTTCTAAACATTGTGTTATCAATCCTGATTTTTTTCAGTCATTGCTTTTTAAAAATTGAAATCGGAACCAATAAATAGCTTAAAAAAAATAGGATACAAGGTTTTACAAAAAATCCAAATAAAATATTTTGATGGGGTAATTGCAAAGTAATTCTAAAGTTTTCTTTTAATAATTCTTACTTTCTAATCTTTCAATATCCTGTTTTTAGTTTTGAATCAATTACAGATAGTAAATAAATATTTTACAGTAATATCAATAACAACAAACATAGTTATAGAGAGTGCCAATAGAATGGTTTTCTCACACGATTAAATTTTTTAGTAGATTTGGGAGTAATCTAATGAGGAAAAAAATAACTTTCATTTTCATCCTTATTTTTCTAACAGGAACATTCTGTTTGAAAACGAAAAAGAGTGCATTTGATTTTTCCACCGGGGGAGTAGGCTTATTTAGTTTTTTTTATGGCTATTTATATGGGTTTCAAATCAATGCAGTGACCGTTCCACCCTCCATAACTTCTGCAAGTATTCTACCCGATGTAACTGTTACTTTTTCCTCTAATCTCTTGGCTTCTAGTGCTACAAATAATTCTGTTAAACTCTTTGATAAAAATGGGACACAAATCACTACAACAATGAGTGTTTCTGGAAACACTTTGAAAGTTTCCGCAAATTCGATGCTTAGTTTTAGTTCAATTTATACATTGAGTCTAACGACTCAACTCAGTGACAGTTCTGGTCGAACTTTAAGTTCTAATTATTCCACTTCGTTTACAACGGATACAGGAACAGATCACTTCTTACGAAGTTCTAGTTTAAACATTGATGGGACTACTCCTCTTGGGTATATTATATCCTCGCGAGTATATCCTACCACTGATAAATTATATTTTGCTTGGGCTGAGAAGGCAGATGCTACTCTTGGAAATATTGCATTTTTACATGTAAAATCCATTGATAAAAATAAATCTGTTTCCTTGATTGGCACGAATCTAAACTATGATGGCTCTAAATCTGCCGATGGACCTAGCATGAGTAGTATAGATAATACTCTCTATCTTGCATGGAGAGAAAATGTGGAAATAAGGGTAAAATCTTTTAATGGTTCCTCTTGGACGTCATCCGACAGTGGATCTCTTACAAGTGTTCCTACTCCTATTGCAACAGATCGACCCTATTTACACACATTCAATGGAAAGTTATATTGTATATTTGGAGAGGAAATATCTACAGGTGCCCGTTTAGTTAGAATCAAAGAACTCAATGGAACGACTTGGAGTTTTATCGATGGCGGATTATTAAACTCGAAAAATCCAACCTCTACCGATGGAGCTGGATATAAACCAGTCTTAATAACTTACAATAATATACTATATGCAGCCTGGATGGAGAAAAATCAATCTACGGGTGGATTAGATGTGCGAATTAAGAAATACAATGGAAGTAATTCTTGGAGTTTTATAGACAATGGAGGAATTCAATACAATAATGGAATGTCTACTAACGCAGATATTAGTCCATATCTAGTTACTTTGGTATCAAATAATAATAAGTTATATTCTTTTTGGATAGAGGATATATCGGGGAGTTCAAGGCAAATCAGAGGTAAAGTTTTTAATGGGAACGATACATCGCCTAGTTGGACATCGATTGACAATGGCTCTTCTTTGAGCTATGGTGGAGCGAATAGTCTAACGTATGCTCTTACTTCCATTTCCCATAACAATCGGGTTTTTATTCTCTGGCAAGAATTTACCTCTGGAGTTGTTCAGTTACGGCTTGCAACTTTTTCGGGAGAGGACTCTGCACCTAGATGGTTTTTTGTGGATTCAAATCCTACTACTGATAAGGGATTAACTTTTAATACAACAAAGAGTGCTGCACAGGGATCGATGGGTAGTTTTAATGGAAATTTATACATAGGTTGGTCTGAACAATTTTCAGGAAATGAATACAATGCCTATGTAAGTCGAATGGCATTTTAGTTTTATTCGAAAAACTAAAATTATTTCTATTTCAATAAGAATATTTTTAGTTATTTAGGGTAATAACCCTTGAAATATAAGGCAAATGTTGAAATAAATAAAAAAATAGTTAAATATCGAATTATTATACTTGAATTTAATTCCAGAATATTTTGTAGTGTAAAGTAAATTGTTACACTTAAAAGGATCGAAAATGAGTTCAAAATTATTTTCAAAAACTAAACTAGGAAATCTCGAATTAAAAAATGCATTTGTAATGGCACCTATGACTCGTTGTAGAGCTATCGGAAACATCCCAAATGATTTAATGGCAACTTACTATTCACAACGAGCTGGTGCAGGTCTCATAGTTACGGAAGGAACATCACCCTCCCCGAATGGATTAGGCTATGCCCGAATTCCAGGTATTTTTTCGAAAGCGCAAGTGGAGGGTTGGAAGAAAGTGACCTCTGCTGTTCATGAAAAAGGAACAAAAATTTTTGTCCAACTAATGCATGTAGGAAGAATTGGACATGTTGATAATTTACCGGAAGGAGCTGAATTAGTTGCACCTTCAGCAATTGCTGCGAAGGGTCAAATGTGGACCGATAAAAACGGGATGCAAGACCACCCAGTTCCAAGAGAAATGACAAAATCAGACCTAGAAAAAACAAAACAAGAATTTGTGACAGCATCCGAAAATGCAATCAGCGCCGGTTTTGATGGTGTTGAACTGCATGGAGCAAATGGTTATTTATTGGATCAATTTTTAAATCCAGGCTCAAACCAAAGAAAAGATGAATATGGCGGTAGTATTGAAAATAGATGTCGTTATGTGATAGAGGTTGCAAAAGAAGTTTCTGCTAAAATAGGAAAAGAAAAAGTAGGAATTCGCTTATCTCCCTATGGCGCGTTTAATGATCTATTTCCATTTCCTGAAACAGAAGAGGAATATGCTTATCTAGCATCGGAGTTAAATAAATTAGGGATTGCTTATATACATTTAGTAGATCATTCTTCAATGGGAGCTCCTAAAGTAGAGCCATCAACAGTTAAAAAGATTAGAAGTAATTTCAAAAATACTTTGATCTTAAGTGGTGGATATGATCGAAAAAAAGCAGAAGCCGATTTAGATTCAAATGCAGGAGATTTAATTGCCTTTGGAAAACCGTTTCTTGCAAATCCGGATTTAGTGGTTCGTTTGGAAAAAAATGCAGGTTTAAATCAAGTGGATATGTCTACTTTTTATTCTGCAGACTCCAAGGGTTATACTGATTATCCTACACTTTAATTCATAAAATAGATATTTCAGTTCTTGGTTCTACCGATTTATATACTTATTTTTTATGATCAAAATTGATTTGTAAATCGGTAGATGTCTATTTGGAAGAAAATTTTACTAACTAACTCACCTTATGCAAGGCGAATCAAATCTTTACATAAGCTTTGCTACCTTTGTCATTGAAAAATGAGAATCGGTTTGAGTAGAGCGAAAGCGAAGGAACGAAGAGACTGTCCAATCATTTCTTTATAAGCTTTCCAACAGTCGAGTTTGTTGATTTTATTAATTCATTCACATTCTCTAATATTCTATGAATTAGCATTGATTTTTTAATTATTAATTTTGCGTAACAGCAGTAACTAAGAATAAAATCTAGATTGGATTTACGAAATTTATAAAAAAAAGATTCTAGAGTGATTGCTAAAAAAGGATTCCAGTAAATCTTTATCAGCTTTTGAAATTTTTTCTTCTTGTTCTAGTAAACGAACAATTTGAATTCTTTCCTCATTCGATGTGTTTTTTAGTTTAGTATAGAACCATTGAAGAGGAAAAATTTTATCTCTGACTGTTTCATATTCATCCATAATCATTTTTACTCTTTCTAAACTGGCTAAACTAAAGTTTGCTATTTCTCGATACTCATTTAAAATTTCTAGCATGCCGGTTGAGTCGTCTTTTAGTATCTCTAAAAGTCTAAAATAGAGTTCAGGGTTAATCTTTGCGAGTGTAAATACATCATCCTCTAGAGCTAGGTAAAGTCTCTTCTCTGTTTCATTGTCATTGGGCATAATTTCTGTTAGCCGCTGTGAGTATTTTGGAGATAGAATCAACAAAAATAGCGATGCAAGTTTAAATTCTTCTTCACTTACTAATGAATGAATCATTTCTAATTTTTTCTCTTCTGAAAAATATTTTACGAAATGATTTTGTTTTATCTCAAAAAAATTTCTACCACCATTTGCATTTTGTTTTTCTAGATATTCATAATAATTTGCTTTTAAAATCATAGATAGGATATCATTTTTAAAAAATTTAAGCTTTTCTGCCACTTTAGTAGGTTCAGAAATGTGTATGAAGTATTTTAAACAAATAATGAGTTCAATGTTTTCTTTCGCTTTAGAGGACAGAAATAGAGGGTTTGCATTTTCAAATGCATTGTAAGCGATAGATAGAGGGAGGTTTCCTTCGTAAAAAGACAAAATCTTACTATCGGCGATGCAAGCTTTATCATGCAGGCATCCCTCACAGTATTTGAAATAAGAATTACATTCGGGCATTTTCAATGTCTCTTCTGGAAAATTTTAGAAAATTGAATTTCTCAAATTACCATTTCTTCTTATATCCATTTTAACAGTAATTTATTAAATCGTCATTTACTATTCTGTGAGACTTAAAAATTTATTAAAAAGCAACGTGGTTAATATCAATTTGCCGCAAAAAATTTTTTAAGATTAAGAATCAATCTATATTAAATATTTCATTTTGAGATACATTTACAATTTTTTGCAATCGCTCTGAAGAAGTACGGGTTTTACGCAGTGCAAAATTCAATCAGGTTAGTTTAACTGGAAATACGAAATGATTCGGTTCAAAATTGCTCTATTGTTGTATCAATAAATGAAATATTTTTGCATTAGTAAATCTTTCTGTAAGTCTCTATTATAGCGATTGACAATTATGAAAAAATCTAAGGAGTAAATAATATGAAACATATAGTTCTGTTTATATTTTTACTCATTCCGATATTCAATCTTTTTGCGAATTCAAATAAGAAGTGGGAGATGCTAAATGATTGCAAATATCTAGAGAACAAATCGAATGATGGAGATTCTTTTCATGTTGAATGTGATAAAGAATATTTATTTCGACTTTATTTTGTTGATACACCTGAGTCCGATGATTCTTTCCCAAATAGGGTGGAAGAGCAAGCTGATTATTTTGGTATAAGTTCTCCTGAATCTATAGAACTTGGCAAGACTGCGGCTAGTTTTACAAAACAAGCTTTGATGGATAAAAAATTTACAGTTTGGACACGCTGGAAAGATGCAATGGGACGTAGCAAATTGAATCGCTACTATGCAATCATAATTGTAGATCGAAAAAGTTTGATAGAGTTACTTGTCGAAAATGGTTTAGCTCGAATCCATGGAGCGAATGCAAATTTGCCTGATGGTAAAAAATCCAAGCACTATATAAAAAAATTAAAAACACTAGAAGCAATCGCGAAAAAAAATGGAGTAGGCGGCTGGAATCAAAAAGAGTAGACTATTTAAAAATAGACAACAGTTTCTACGTCGTTTCCATTTCCATGATAAAAAATTTGATCAAAGGACATTTTCTTTGCTAGGTAAATTCCCCGACCATGACTTTCAAATAGTTTTAATTCATCTAAGTTTAAATATTTTTGAAAGTCAAAACCATTTCCTTGATCAATGATTCTAAGGCGAATCTCCTTTGCTGATTTTTGAAATTTAACCCTTACTTTTTTTAATTTGTTTTCCGGTAAAGAGAGACGATAGTCGATTTCTTTGAGCAATTTACCTTCTTCTAATAACTTTGTTTTTTCTTCATAGGTTATATTTAGATTTCCGTGCTCGATTGCGTTGGCAAACAAATCGCTAATTCCAATCACAACATTTTCTGGATCTGGATAGAGAGAGGCGATCACAGAGGCTAGTTTTTGAGCTTCATCGATTGTATTAAAAGTAAACTCAGCACTTTCAATCATTGTGAAAGCCATCATGTTGTGCTCGAAATTTTTTAGTAATTCATGATATCTATCGTATTCTTGAACTGCTAAATGGACATGAGAGATAAGAGTCTTTTCATCATAAGGTTTTAAAAGATATTGAAATGCTCCAGCAGACATCCCCGCTAGAAGTGTATCTTTCGATGTATCAATGGTTTGAATGATAACAGGGATTCTTTGAAATCGGGAATCTGCTTTGATTATTTTTAAAAAATCTAAGCCATTCATTTCTGGCATATTCCAGTCGAGCAGGATGCACTTGATTTCTCTACCACCTTTTTCAAGTTGAGCAAGTGCTTCTTTTCCTGATTGGACAAGAAGTGTTCTATATCTATGTTTAATTAATTTTTCAATCAGTTTTAGATTTAAAACTTCATCATCAATTGCAAGTATACTCAAAGGAAAATCCTCTACCTAATTGATGATAGTGTAATATAGAAAAAAGATTTGTCAATTTATTTCAGATTGAACAAACCTTTTCTGTTTTAGAGATTATCTGAGATTACTTAAATCTCTATATGCTTTAATCACACCGTCGATCATGGTTTTTGTGAACGTTAGTGAAATTCTAGCTTTTTCTGCAGCAATTAATACTTGGTGGGAATCAACACTATTGGGATCAAATACAAGCTTTTGAGTAAGTGTGTCAGCTTCTACCTGTTGGTCATTTACTTTTTCGAATGATTTTTGTAGAACTTGAGCAAAGCTTTCAGCAACATCGTCAGGCGAATGAGTTGCTTTAACATCCCCATAATGTCTTGTATCGCTTGTGTGAACAGAAACTTTGTCACCTTTGGGAGATACTGGATAAGGAGAACCTGAATTATAAACTCCTCCGATATTGGAAATATTAAAATTACTCATAACTACCTCTAAGTTTTAGTTCTATTGATTAGGCTCTGCCTATTTCTAATGATTTGTTAAACATAGCCTTGCTTCCATTGATCATTTGCACATTGGCTTCATAAGATCTAGAAGCAGAAATCATATCAGTCATTTCTGTAACAATATTTACATTTGGAAATTCTACATAGCCTTTTTTTTGTCCCACTTTGATTGCATCTGGGTGAGTTGGGTCATAGACTAAACGAAGTGGTGACATGTCTTTTTCTACTTTCATCACTTTTACGCCCTGACCTTCTCCGGCAGAGATTCCAAAAGGATAAACAGGACTTTTCCACTGAGTTCTAAGATTAATTGGAGTCATTACAACTCTATCTCTTCTGTAAGGTCCATCTCCATTTGTATTTCGTGTGGTTGTAGCATTTGCTATGTTATTTGAAATAACGTCCATTCTGAGTCTTTGAGCTGAAAGACCAGTAGATGAAATATTTATTGATGTAAATAATCCCATTTTTTAAAACCTCTTAGACAGTACGAATGACTGTATTTAATAATCTGAAATTTTGATTTAATCTCTCTACCATGATTGTATATGCCATTTGGTTATGAGATACTTCCGTCATTTCTTTCTCAATGTCCACATTGTTTCCATCCGCTCGCATTGTAGTCAGATAATCGACATTGGCTTTAGATTGAACGTCTTTGTAATTGAGTGGTTTGAAGAATTCTATATGTTTTTCGTGTGAAATTTGAGTTGGAACAGCATGTTTTTTTTCAGATTCTTCTGATTCGAGTGCCCTTTTTAGGTTTGCTTCAAATGTAACTTCACTTCTTTTGAAATGAGGAACATCAGCATTTGCTATATTATCTGCAAGGATTCTACGTTTAAAAGAGGCATTATTGAGTCCTCTTTCTAATAAATCTTGTGTCTTCATGAAATAAGTGTCTGTAAACATACCAACTCCTATCTTGTGATAGTTATATAAGCTATCTTCGACAGGTTTTGCGATTTACATTAAAAAAATTATGTCGCTTTGATATAAAAAATATTTTTTTGTGAAGTATGAATGGTTGAGAATGATACGGCATCGAAGAAAGTCTCCGGTAATACTGTCAAGTTAAGAGAAATAAAAGAGAGTAGATCACGAAGAGCGCAGAGAACACCAAGAAAAGAGAAGGTTTACTATTTATTCTCTTTGTGATCTTCGAGTCCTTCGTGGTTAAGAATCCATAATTTGATACTATTGAGCGAGTGGCAGTAGAAATGCAGATGGTTTTAATAATTCTTAATATTTTATCTGTATTCATCCGTGCTAATCTTTAAGAGTTAAGAAAGTAGAATACAATGCAAAGAAACATTTTAACATATCAACCACTATGCCCTAAGCCAAGTAGTTAGAGGGTCAAAAGGGGGATAATCTCATGAATAATAATCTCGCTCTACTCTAAGATAGTGGCTGAATTCAAGAACATGGATTCGTTATAAGGATTTTTTGCCGCCGATAAAAAACAGAAACGTTGGTGGTAATCAGTTGTGGATAATGATATAAATGCTATAATAAGTATGATAAGCACTTATAGGTAGGATAATATTTTTATGTCCAATGCAGAAAACGGAAAAATTAGTACACATCGTGTACTTTTTTAATTAAGCTTTTTCCAAACTGTTCGATGTAGTGATTAAGGCGGACTTTTAATGCAAATCCTAAATAGTATAGAAAACTTTTTCTTTGGTAAAGTACACACTGTTGAAGTAAAAGAAACAATAAACACGGAAACAAATTCAAATTTTCATGAAATGCTTCATCAAGCTGTAAACGATGCATCAAAAGTAGAACAAGCCCCTTTAAATCTCTATACTAGCGTCTCTGAAAAAGAAATTTCTAATGATACTGCAATTAAGTCCTTTGCAATGGAAGCACCTGTCTATAAAACACGAGAAGAAAAAAACTTAGCTGATTTAAAAATCCAAGAGACTAATCCAAAACAAGTTGAGGAACCTTTTTCGAGTAACGTTTCCTATTTAACAAGTCTCAATACATCTAAAGAAGAATCTAATTTCCTAGAAGACAATACTAATCTAGAGATGGTTGAGGAAGATTTCAAAAAGTTAGAATCAAAAGAACAAAGTGTAGAAACAGAGAAGAGCGCTTTTTCTGATAAACTCTTAGAAAGTTTTGTTAAATCAGAAGTTAAATCAAATGTAAAGATAGAAAAAGTCTCAGTTGAACAAGTGCAAGATAAGATTGAAAAACAATCCAATGATCTTTTAGCTCTTGAAAATAAAATTGTAGAAGTATCACCAAAGAAAACGACTCAAGTAGAAGACCCTAAAAAAAATGATTCTGTAAAGAATAGCATTCCTGCAGAAATGGAACTTTCTCATTTGAAAGCGAAGGATATTAAGGTTTCGATTGATACAAAAGAAATGATTTCTGAGAAATCACTCTCTCCAAAAATCCAGGAAAAGCCTGCAAATGGGATTTCGGAAGATGTTAAAAATCTAAAGGTAACTAAAAACAACGAAGCTTTCTCTAATCCAAATAAAACAGCATCTATAAAAAATGAATCGAATCTGGAATTAAACCAAATAAACAATTCTTTATCTATCAAAGAGGAAGTTTCTGTTTTTACAAATACAATAGAGAATAAAAAATCTAAAAAGAATTTCGAAATCGATACCAAAGAAAAATTAAATCAAGACAATAAAGTGGCTTCGAAAGAAGCAGTGACGATAGAAAAAGACATGCGACCAATTCGAGAAGGAATGGTAGATGTTTTAAGTCTAGATCGAAATAAATGGACTATAACTCGCAAAGAAAGAGAATTAGAAACACAGTTGAGTGATCGCAAAAAAGATTCTGTTCTTATTGCAAATGAAATGGCAATCAAGTCTAGCTCTTCTCAAAGTTCAAGTGATTCAGATAAATCTTTTTCTAATCCTAAGTATGAAACAAATGGCTTAAAAACATTTTCAGAAACACTAAAAGCGGCAAACTCAGATAAGCCGAAAGAAGCTTTGTTTGACAGAGAAAATTTTTCCAAATCATTAAATGATTTGGTAACAAAAGCTAGAATCAATATAGTAGAAAACGGAAAAAATTCTGCGCAAATATCTCTTTATCCAAAAGAATTGGGAAAGATGACTTTAAACATTGATGTTGTGCAAGAGAGAGTAGAAGGAAGAATTTTGGTTGATTCTGAAATGGTTAAAAATCGATTGCTAGGCGATGTTTCTCAATTAAAAGCAGAACTAAAAGCGAACGGATTGGAATTGCAAAATATTTCGATTGAAGTTAGAAATGAAAGCACACAAGCTTTTGAATTCGCAAATGCTTCTAGTGACAAAGATTCCTCGAGAGAGAATGGATCTAGTTCGTCTAACGGATCTTTATCACAGAATCAAACAGAAGAAATGGAAGTTGAACTAGGATACACTAGACGCTCTAATAATCTTGTAGATATAAAGGTTTGATATAAACTATGCCAACACCACCGATATCAGGTATTAAACCAAAATCAATAGATCCTTCTACGGAATCTACTAAAACAAAGTATTTAGATGCTGATAAAAAAGTAGATATCAAATCTTATTTGGATAAATTATCTAAAGAAGAAAAATCAGGGCTCAAAGGAATTGAAGTTAGGGAAACTCCTAAGCAATTGGGAAAAGATGATTTTTTGAAATTATTGATTACTCAATTATCCCAACAAGATCCTACCAATCCAATGAAAGATCAGGATTTTATTGCTCAAATGGCGCAATTCTCTAGCTTAGAGCAAATGAAAAATATTTCAGCTGGTATTACTCGAATGGAGGCAAAACAAAGTTATTCGCTCGTTGGAAAAGTCGTATCCGGTCCTGATATGGTGACTGGTGAGACGGTAGTTGGAATAGCTGCTGCATTATTCTTTGATGCAGATGGAAAGTCTTATGTAAGAGTAAATGGTCGTTCTGTTGAGGTAGAAAAAATTACCCTCATCTCCGATCCGTCTGTTTTAAACCAAGAAAAAGAAATTTCTACAAATAATATAAAAGAAAATCAAATCGAAAAAAAAACTAGTATTCAAGAAAATCAGAATCTCTCCGATATTGGTACAGCAAAACAATCAGTACACGAAACGATCCAATCTTTGGATAAGCCAGTGGACTGGAACTATCCCGGAGCTAAAACAAATAAAGGCACAAATTATGAGAAATAAAAAAAATAACCCAGAGGTAATTGCAATATGATGCGATCTTTGTATTCCGGTGTTTCCGGATTAAAAAATCATCAGGTTCGTATGGATGTAATTGGAAATAATATTTCCAATGTGAACACACACGGTTTTAAAACAGAGCGTGTTACATTTCAAGATATGATTTCACAGGAGCTTTCGGCTGCTATGGAACCAAAGGACAATATTGGGGGAGTAAACCCAAAACAAGTTGGTCTAGGTTCTTTGATCGCTGCAATAGACAAAATCATGACTCAGGGATCGTTCCAAACAACTGGAAAGAATACTGACATTGCAATTTCTGGTGAAGGTTTTTTTGTCGTTAAAGATGGGGATAAAGAATTTTATACTCGTGCGGGAGCATTTAACGTAGATAAAAACGGATACTATGTAAACCCTGCAAATGGTCTCAAAGTACAAGGTTGGAATGCTAGAGTGGATGAAAACGGAAATAAGTACGTAAATACTGCTTCTAGTGTAGAAGACATTGTTTTACCTCTCTATTCTAAAGAGCCAGCAAAGGCTACAAAAGAAGTTATTTTTCAATCCAATTTAAATGCCTCTGTTTTAGCAGTGGATGAAGGATCAAAGCCAGAAGATATTAAGCGTTATATCAACGATCCAGATCCAAAGAAAAGAAGAGGACATCAAACCAGTATCATCGTTTACGATGACCAAGGCATTGAACGTGAAATTAAAATGGAAATGTATAAAATCAGAGACAATGTTTGGAGAGCTTCCGTTTCTATGACAGATGCAACTCAAGTTTCGATTGATGTAGCAACTAAAGATCAAAACACAACAGTTCCTGGAAACACAGAAATCGAACTCAGTTTTTCACCGGATGGAAGACTTGTAGGTGTATCAGATGGAGTAGATAGCTTAAGTTCAGGTAAATTAAATGCAGAAGTTTCTTTTAGAATCGCAGGAAATCCTGAAAAGCAATCCTTTTCTTTAAATCTAGGTGAATCAGGAATGGTTACTGGAATAACACAATTTGCTTCTGATTTCACAACAAAGGCAATCAAACAAGATGGTTATCCAATGGGATATATGGAGTCCTTTTCGATCGACAATTCTGGTAGAATTGTAGGAGTTTATTCGAATGGAATTCAACAACCACTTGCACAAGTGGCAATGGCACTCTTTACGAACCCAGCTGGTTTAAATAAGGCGGGAGACACCATGTATTCGTACTCAATTAACTCTGGAGAACCAAATATTGGTGAGTCTGGGATTGCTGGTCGCGGTAAAGTAAATGCTGGGATATTAGAGATGTCAAACGTAGACCTCTCTGATCAATTTACAGATATGATCGTTACCCAAAGAGGGTTTCAGGCAAATTCTAGAACAATCACTACATCGGATCAAATGATCCAAGAAGTCTTAGGTCTCAAGCGATAATTTTTAAGAGACGATTGAGATAGAGATACAAGCCACTGGCTAACTCAGGTTAGTTAGTGGCTTTTTAATTTTCTACTCTAAAAATTAAAAAAGTATTTGTAATTTAAACATTTATGGTAAAACTAAATTGTCCTTTGAATTTTAGAACCAAATGACAAAGATTCAATATTAGAAAGAAGGAAAATTTGCAGTTAACGCAGTTTGTAATTTCAGACTTACCAGATTTGGAATCGAAAGTTTCCTCTTTCGCTAAGCAAATCAATGCAGTCTATTTTCAGTTATCTCAGGCGCATTCTTTTCCTGAACATTCGGAAAGATTTATAAAAGTCGTATTCTATCTAAAGAAAGAGACTCTACAAAATTCCCAAAAAGAAATTAGAAGTTTATTAAAATACAATCCTAATATATTGGCTCTCTTAGTTGTAAATGCTCCTCCCGAAGAAAATATTTTTGAAACGACCGACTTGGAGAATGATTTATTTTTTTCTAATATTCAGGATTCTGTTCCGGCTGTTTTTTTATCCAAGACTCTTGTAAATGCATTTAGTTTCTTACAGCTCCGATTAGAAAGTTTTGAGTTACAATACAAAGTAAATTTAAGCACTAGTCATATTTCTAAACTAACTCGAATAGGCGTTAGTCTCTCAAATGAAAAGGATTTTACTAAACTCTTAAGAAATATTCTATACAGTGCTCGAGAGATTTCCGTGGCGGATTCTGGATCTCTCTATTTAATAGATAAAGATGAAAAAGGAAATCCTAAAAATCTTCGATTTAAGATTTCTGCCATGGACTTAAATAGTAGTGAATTTATTTTACCCATAAATAAGCAAAGTATCGCAGGCTATGTTGCATTCACCGGAAAAGTTTTAAATCTTCCAGATGTATACAATTTACCAAAAGATGTAGAATACAGTTTTAATAGAGATTTTGATAAAGCAAAGAACTACCATTCTAAAAGTATGCTAGTTGTCCCCATGAAAAATTATTTAGGGGAAGTGATCGGAGTCATTCAATTAATCAATCGCAAGAAAAATTTTAATAGTAAACTATCAGTCGAACAAATGAGGGGCAATGACGTTATGCCCTTTGATAAGTATTCGGAAGAACTTGTGATGAGTGTGGCAGGACAGGCTGCTGTCGCCATTCAAAACAATAATTTAATTCAGGATATTGAAGCTCTTTTTGAAGGGTTTGTGACTGCTTCTGTAAGTGCAATTGAAGCCCGAGATCCTACCACCAGTGGTCATTCCTTTCGTGTTGCTTTACTTACAGTCGGTCTTGCCGAAACAGTTGATAGAATTTCTGTCGGTAAGTTTTCTAATATAAAATTTACAAATGAGCAATTAAAAGAAATACGTTATGCCTCACTTCTACATGATTTTGGTAAAGTAGGGGTAAGAGAGAAAGTTTTAGTCAAATCTAAAAAATTAGAACCCTATGAATTAGATTTAATCAAATGGCGTTTTCATTATATGGTTAAGGATTTACAGGAACGCTTTACTGCTCGAAAATTAGATTATGTTCGTAAGAATGGAAATACTGGTTTCCTTGAATTTGAAAAAGCTCTTGAGATGGAATATGCAATCGAGAAGAAAAAGTTAGATGATATGTTGCAAGTTATTATTACTTCGAATGAACCTACAATTCTAGAACAATCTAATTCTCAGGTCTTAGAAGATATTTCCAAAATGAATTTTTCTTTTTTGGATGGTTCTGAGCGACCTGTTCTAACATCTGCGGAATTGAATTATTTATCAATCAGAAAAGGCTCTCTCGATTTCGAAGAAAGAAAAGAAATAGAATCTCACGTTGAACATACCTTTCAATTTTTAAGTAAAATTCCTTGGACTTCCGGTCTTAAGATGGTTCCTAGTATTGCGCATGCTCACCATGAAAAGTTAAATGGAGAAGGCTATCCAAGGGGTTTAATTGCAAATGATATTCCGATCCAATCGAAAATGATGACTATCGCTGATATTTTTGATGCGCTTACGGATAAAGATAGACCCTATAAAAAAGCAGTTCCACTCGAGCGTGCTTTAGATATTTTGAAAATGGAAGTAAAAGATCACCATGTAGATGGAGATTTATTAAATATTTTTATCGAATCGAGGGTTTTCGAAAGACTAAATACTAACAAACAAATTTCTTAAGGATAGTACATGTCAAATCAACCTCTACAAAACTGTAATATACTCATTACAGGTATTACTGATTTAGGTTCCCTTGCTCTAGCAGCAGCAAGACAAGTAAAAAAAGAAGGTGCAAATCTGATTTGCACTGGGCTAGGTTTAACACCTTATCATTCCAATTTATCTGATAAAGCAAAAGCTTATTTAGACAAAACATATTCTGATTTTAAAGAAACAATCGCAAAAGAGTTTGGTGATGATACTCTTACTCTGCCGTTAGATGTTACATTAGATGGTAGCCTAGAAGATGTGGCAAATACACTCAAAGCAAAGGGGATCAAATTAAATGGTCTGCTTCATTCCATTGCGATGGATAAGACCATTCGTGCTGGGGCTGTAAAACCACTGATCGAAGTTTCAAGAGAAGAGTTTATGGGAGCAATGGATGTTTCTGCTTATTCGCTGATTGCTTTAACTAGAAGCTTACTCCAAAAAGAAGTTCTACAAAAAAACTCATCTATTTTATCTATCAGTTATCTAGGTGCTGAAAAGATTGTGCGTCACCCTTACAAAAATGTTGGCGTTGCAAAAGCAGCACTCGAGAGAATCACAAGAGAGCTTGCTTTCGAGTTAGGTAAGTCTCATCAAATCAAAGTAAATTCCATTCGTTTCTCTCCATTTACTGGAAGCAAAGCAGGGGGAGCGATTCAAGGACTTCAGGAAGCGTTTGATTTTGCTGAAGAAAATGCACCGCTTGGAAATGCAATTCCAGAAGACCTTGGTTATGAAGTCGCTTATCTACTCAGACCTTATGGAAGAATCACTGGCGAGATTCGTCACGTAGACGGCGGATACAATATACGAGGATAATAGACGTCAGTTCTATAGCAGAAAATTAAAAGATTACCACCGATAAACACCGAGGACACCGATAAAAGATAGAAAATTTAAGACCATCGGTGTTCATCTGTGTTTATCGGTGGTGAAAAATTCTTGTAATGAGTTTGTTTTGGTCACTGTCTGTATTGGTTGGCTCGAATATTTTTAGTGGCTAACGTAGCAGTTTCTTCGATTCTATTTGCTCTTGTTTCTTCTTTTTTTGCATTTAGAATCCACTCTAGAATGCTACGTTTTACAGATCTAGGAAAAGCTTGAAAATTTTCAAAAGCTAACTTTTTACTTTTCAAAGCTTTTTCTAAATCCTTCGGAATAGTAAGATTTTCTACTTCGTCTAACGCATTCCAAGTTCCCTTTTTCTTTGCAAGCTCAATAGAATTAAAACCTGCTTCAGTCATGAGTCCTTCTTTTATAAGTCTTTCTACTTTTTCTTTATTTACCTTACTCCAATTACTCTTGGGATTCCGTTTAGAGAAGAATTGGTAAAAACTAATCTCATCCTTTTTATTTATTTTGCTATCAATCCATCCATAACAGAGGGCTTCATTAACAGCTTCATCATAGTATACGGATTTAACTCCACTTTCTTTTTTGTAGATAATGAGCCAGATGTTTTCTTCTTTCTTATGGTTTTTTTCTAACCATTGCCTCCATTCTTTTTTAGATTTAGCGTGAAAACTATTTTCCTTCCCTTCTTTATTCTTTGTGGGCATAGGTATTTCTCATATATTTAGGAAGTAGGGTCAAATAGGAATTATCCGCAAGAGTAAGACCTTCTAGTTTAGAAATATTTCTTTTTAAAATGGAAATTGGATTTGGCAGTAGGGATTCGATTGTAAAATCGTGTTTTACTAAATTTGTATCTGCTATGATTATTCTATTTTCTGTGTCTAGTTCTTCTTTGAATTGGTTTTCGAATTCACTAGGAGATATGTCAAAGGTTCCTTTGTAAGTTTCGTTTCGGAAAGAGCCTGCAAAAACTTTCTTTTGTTTTCCATCTAAGACTGCAATTACGGGAGATTTATAAAAATCAGAATAGAAATTAGAATACATTTCAATTGTATCAAATCCGAGATTTGGAATTTTCCAGAGCTGGCTTAAATTCCGAGCTGTAGCGACTGAAATTCGAATTCCTGTAAATGACCCTGGTCCAATCGCACAGCTTACAACATCTGGTTTATCCCAGCTAACGCTTGTTAGCCCCAACTGAATATCAGAAAGTAGTCTATAAGAAGATTCTCTTGGGTGGTTGCCTGCATAAAAATATTCTTCTTTTATTTCCTTGTTTTGTAAGGAATAAAGACCAACTAAAATAAAATCACAACTTGTATCAAAAAATAAAATCCGCACAGATTCATTCTGGATTTTTATATCTCTAGGTCTATTCAAAAAAAGGGATTTAAGTAAGGGATTTCCACCGAGGAGACCGATAACTGAACGATACAGAAACGATGGATAATTTTGAATTATCGTATCTTTTATCGGTGCGATGCGGTGAGCCTAGTCGAACCGTTCATCGTCTTTCCACCCAAAATCCAGGGATTGTGTAAAAACAAGAGTTTCACCACGAAGGGCACGAAGGATCACGAAGAGTAGCGACTCTCAATGAAGAAGAGTTTACGTTAAGGCGCAACGTCGCGAAGTGTCTTTGTTTGTATAAATCTATGTGCTTAAATAAAGTCTGTTTTTAGATAAGAATTTTAATAGATTCTATAAGTCTTAATTGTTAAGGTTGTAATAGAAAACACTTAGAAGAGTCTAGTGGAATTCGAAAAAAAGGATTCTGATATTTATACATTTATCTAAATCAGGATTAAAATTTTAAATTCAACTCAGGGACAAAATGCGAGTTCATAAATTCGTTCTGCTTTTTATTTTATTGTTTTAGCTTAGTTGAATGCCAAAAGCGGGAAGGAAAAATTAATGCTACGGCTTTTTGGTATTATGCGGCTTTGATTTATCTTTCTATTGAGGAAATAAAAAGGCAATGCTCTCAGCAAAATGCTTTACCATCATATATGCCACAATCGCCCCTTGTTTCTGAAGGTTGTATTAATAATAGAGTTTCAAGTGGCTTAATATTTGATGTTGATGTAAATCAAAATATTTCGGTTGATACTCTAACGTCCGGAAAGAGATTCAAATGTTTATGCAATGGAAATATAGGTAAATATGGTTATTCATGGAAAAGAAGCAAAGAATTGTTTGATTCGATGCCGTAGCCTCCTCCTGATTTAGATATAATTTTTTTTTATTCAATCTCCTCTTCTATTTGAAAAGATGAGATTTTAACGAATGCAAGGTATAAAGCCAATGATAATTTATTTTGTATCACAACCTGCAATATTAATTTGCATACTTACCAGATCCAATATCAATTTTTAAAAATAAGATAAGGTTCTAGATGTTTATTGTAGTGGCTTATATTAAAAAAATGAAAACACTTCACTTAAATAAAAAGTGAAATGTTTTCTTTGGTAGGATACTCTATTAAAACCCGCTTGCAGTGATAGCAGATCTAGAGCATGGATTGTTGTTTGGATCACAGGTATACATTTTAAATATAAAATTTTGATCTGGATCTGGACGTTGTGAGGAACTTCCTAGGTTTGTATTTGTTGTTCCGGTAAAGCCCAAGGAAGTGCAGTTAGAAGTAGAGAGTGCATATTTTTTATAATCATTGTTTAATAAGCCTCCGCCTCCACCTGCTGGTGTATTGTAATAATTGGATGGACTCACAGGAATTCCTTTTAGGGTAAATGTATCAAAGCATTGACCTGTAAAAGAAAGATTCGATAGATCTGCTCTTTGCATGATGACTAACGATCCATTTGTATAACGATCTGTGGCAGTTCCAGATGCCCAATTTCTTAAGACGAGTGCGGTTAAACCGCTTCTATTTTGTTTTTTTGTTTGAATACAACCAATCGATAGAGTAAAGATTGTAAGTGCTAATAAAATTCTATTTAGATTCTTGTTCATTTTCCTTCTCCTAGTTTGGTCTGTAGCTATATGCTTCAGGGGAAACAGTTCCTGTCCAGAAGTTACCTTGTAATTGAAAATAGATTCTTCTATCATCAATTGCAGCATAATTTCCAGTATTTGGATTCACATCAAATTTATTTCCTAATACTTGATAGTAGAGTTGTGCTTTGAAATGATGTTTGTCACCAAACAAGTTTAAACCTGCCCAATAAACTCTTAAGATATCATTTTGGTTGTGGCTATTTCCATCTCTATGAAAGTCACCCATGATTTGTTCATATTTTAAAACTGGCATTATATAATATTTATCCCAGAATTTAAGGTTGTATCCAACCGTTGTGTGCCATGCATGCAGATTATTGGAAGCAGCACCTGTAAATTTGGTAAAGGCTCCTGTTAGATAAATTCCTTGGTATGTAAAAGTAGTATCATACGTGTGACCCACAAGACCGAAGCTTGGACGACCCGGAGTTGTAACGTTGTTCTGAACATTGTAATTTGGAAGTGTCATTGCGATATTATTTACAGTTGAGCTGAATGTTGTTCCACGATCAGGGTTGGATTGTTGTCCATTGAGTAGGTTAAATGCATTTGTCGTTCCAGGTGTATACTCAGGAACGGCAAGTGTGTTTGGTTGGAAATTTGCTGTTTGCATAACAGCTGCCCCAATTGACCATTTCATATCACTTTGGAAAACTTCTTCTCCTTCTTGCCAGTTTACTTCTTTTCCATCCACTGCTCTTTTCAGTCCGCCAAAGACATTGTATTGGATACGACCATAATAAGTAGGTGAAATCAAAGTAGTGCCCCAACGATTAGAAGTAGTAAGGTCTTGTCGTCTACCGGTTCCATAATCCCCACCAGCACCTTTACCATTTCCAATCATGAAAGATACTTGTAAGTATCTTTCCCATTTATGACCTAATTCTTTTAAAGGATTTGCTGAAAGCATAACTCCCAAATCAAATTGTGGTAGTGCATTTGTTATGATACTTCGTTCTAATGTAATGAAGTTTGCAGAAGATTGTAAATACTCTCTTGTGAATTGAGTATTGATTTGTCCAAATGTCAAGCGAAGTCCAGCATAAGGGTGTTTTGCATAAACAAAAGCTTCATGCACATAACCTCTATTATCTGTCATACGCACAGTGTTAACAACTGGAGTTGTCGTGGTTGTGATGACTCCCCCATTATTAGAAACTCCCGTTACAACGTTAGTTGTTGTAGTAACTGTATTTGGTCTATTTACCATATTTTCCATACGGAGTTGGATATTCATTCCCCACCAATCGTTTTCATACATAGCACCGAGTCGGAGTCGTCTAAAATTCCAATCTAGAGCGCTAAAATCATTATTACCATTGCTATACGGTGATTGTTCACTACCTGTTACTCCTCTAAATTGAATTCTTCCGTAAACTGTTAGTTTTTCTTTAGAGGTATCATCGGGACGATGTGCGAAAGCATCTGGGAGTGTAGTAGAGAGTTTTTGTGGTTCTACTTTTGTTCTGCCTGGACCTGGTTTTGTAAAGAGTTGTCCTGTTTCATTGTCTTCATAAACTTCTTTTAGACCTTTTGACGCTGGCTTCGGAGCATGATCTTTTGCATGATCAGTTTCTGTTGCTGTATTGGGCTCTGTTGTTTTCGTTTCATTTTGTGCATAAATTGTAAAACTGAAAAGCAATAAGACTCCTAGTATTAAATTCTTCTGTTTCATAGTTTTCCTTGTTTATAGTGATTTTTTATCAAAAGTTCATTTTTTCTGAATTATTAGGAGTAACTCAGGATTGACCATTTGTTTTCTATATGTTTCAAAATTAAAACATTCGCATTTCTAATGAATTACTAGAATATTACAAATTTATTACAATGCAAACCTATTGAAAAATAGAATAATTACTATTGCAATAAAATGCGTTAGTAGGGATAAGGAATTGATGGTTTAGTTGGTTGTAATTAGAGAGGAATTTGTAAGTTTGTTGTCAATCATGGTGTAGAAAAAAACTTTTACGCACACTTCGTTGAGATCCTAGGAAGGAATATAGGTAGGTAAGAAGTAAGATTCTATTGCAATTAAAATCTAAGGCTGTCTTTTGGAGACTAGCCTTAGAAGAAGGGAGTTATAATTTCTCTTTAACGATTGGATGAAAGAACTCAGGAAGAGTTTTGATTTTTTCCTTGAGTGTTTCTTTACGAATGCCATTCCATTCTGGATGGGCAGCTGAGAGAGAATCTATGTTTTTAAAAAGATTTTCTATAAAATCTGAAATTTCTTTTTGCGATAAATCCTTTCTAGCAAGTAAAACTGTTTGCACTTGTAGAGTAGACACTGCTTCTTTTTGCCAGCTGTATGTGAGGGCTGGAATGGTTGATTTTTGATAAACTTTATTGTCATCTTTGATTTGTCCTGTGACAGATTCATCTAAACTTAAGATCTTTAGTTTAGAAGCTGCATCCTCTTTTAAAGCGGAAAGAATTTTTACAGGAAGACCAGAAACGATAAAGAGTCCATCGATTTCATTTTTTAAGAGCAAAGGAAGTGCTTCCTCCGGGCCGATTTCTTTTACGTCTACTTCACTAAAATCAATTCCACTGATTCGTAAAACAGAAATCGAAGTTGCCTTGATTCCAGATTCAGAGTGACCGATTGCAATTTTTTTCCCTTTTAGGTCTTTGATTGTTTTGATAGAAGGATTCACAATCAAATGAATTTCATCCTGAAGAACGGGAAGTAAAACGTTAATTCCTTTTTGAATCGCCGGATTTCCTAATTTCGCACTGTAAAACATGTCGATCTGTGTTAAACAGAAATCTGCTTTTTTATCTAAAAGTAGATTGATATTATCTAGACTTCCGTTTGACGGAATGACTTTTACATTTAGAGATTGATTTGCTTCTAGAGACTTTGCCATTGTATCATAGGTTCCACCTTGGAATCCGCCTGCAAAAAGAGTTTGCTCTTTTTTCGATTTACAATGGAGCATGACGAGGGTAATCAGTGTAAGCCCCAATATTTTTTTTATCATATAACTATCCTTGAATGAATGTTTGAAACCATATTTAGTAAAAGGTTTACTTTTACAATTAAAACAAATTGTAAAACCGACTGAAATGTAATAGAAATGTAAAGGAATTGAAAAATTAAATTTAAATAGGCATAAAAAAAGACTGCCTTTTGAAGGGCAGTCTTTAAAAGAGATAAGATTCTTATACTTAGTTTCGTGTTATCGCTACGGGAGATATATTTGTTACGATAAAAGAACCAGATACGTCTCCATCTACTCTTGTTAATTTTACATAGGTATAATAGGTGTAGCCTTCCGAGAGTCGATAGACGCGATAGTTTCCTGCCTTGTCTACTACTTCCACCCAACCAACTTTCCAAGTTCCACCTTCTTCGTTGCTCGCAGTTGGAAAGGTTCCAGTTGCTTCATATTTTAGAGTCGAAGTATTGTAGGTGGTGCTTAGAGTCTTTGTGGTTCCGAGTGTATTATCAAGTAGTTTCAAAGGACTATACAATACAATATTGACCGCTTTCACACCAGACGCATTGGTGCTACTGTTATTTGTTGTTAAAGTAGTTGAGCTTGTTGTTGCATTTTGATCTGCAGATGTTGTTTCTGTAGTTCCATCTGCTACATCAGCACTGATTGTAAAGCTTTGGTCAAAGTTTACATCTGTCTTGTTAATGGAGATAGATTTTAACTCAGGAGGATAAAAGTCTGCAGTTGCAGTTGTTGATGCTCCAATGATTGTAAAACTTTTGTTTAAAGTTGTGCGAGAAGTCCAAAGCGAGTTTCCTGCTTTGTCTGTAACCCAGATTCCACCTAAGAACCACTGCCCATCAGGAGCAGTATTTCCTTCTGCAAACTGACGAATGGTTGCAGAGCCAGAATAAGTTCCATTTGTGTTCGTTCCAGATGTTAGATCTAGTCTTATGTAGATTGCATTTCCTAAGTAGTTGCTATTCGCTGACCACCAAGAATAACTATTCAAACGAGCATCCATATAAGCGATTCCACTCGCATTTCCCGTTCCACCTGTATCAGTTGCTCCTGTTACTGTAACAGTGATCACAACTTCTTTTGGACTAGCGCTAGAAACTGAAATATCTACGTTTGATGCAATTGGGTTTTGAACTGTTGCACCCGAATTGATATCTGATTTTAGAGTGACAGTTCCTAGAGTTGGAGCTGCTGTATCAGGGCTTGAGCCTTTGACTGTGAAAGTAGGAATTGTGATTTTACTATCGATCTTTTGACCACAACCAGTAAAGGTATAATTCGTTGTGCTCTTGCTACTATCGTATAGATATTGTCTTTCATTCCCTGTGACGTCTCTTGCTGTTATTAAACCTACATTCCAAGTTCCATTGTCTACAAAATTAGTAAGAGTTGCATCTCCTTCATAGAAACCTGTGTTTGCATTTAGAGTAAGAGTTGCATGAGCTGTGTATCCACTTCCTGTAATTCTTTTAGGACTAAATAATTTTGCAGTAACGGACTTCACTCCTGTTGCTCTTTTGTCACTAGAAGTTCCTTCGTATCCATCTGATACTTTTGCTGAAATACGAAGCTTACCAGATCCAGAAGATACATCTACTGTAGAACTATCAATGCTCACAGAAGTGAGTTCAGGTGCCGCAGTATCGCCTTTTGGATTGTAACCGCATACAAAAGAAATCGGTGCATTTGGAATTGCATTTAAAATATTTCCGGATACTCTGATGATAACTACTTTGATAGAGCCATCTGAGTAAGTGATCGTTGCCTTCCCATCTTTATTGAGTCCAAGAGAAGAACCACTTTCAATTTTAATTTTAAATGCCATACCTTTGTTGTCTGTCGTTGTAACAACTGCTTGGTATTCTCCTACTGCTAATGTAAATACAACGTTCCCATTTGTATCGGTTTGTGCAGAAGTAGTAAACACTGGACCTGTTGTTGTGCTGGTTGTGCTATTCGTGCTCGTTGTAGTAGTGGAAGAAGCTTCCCTCACGCTAGATGAAGTGGTGGTTGTTGCGGGAGAAAAATAAACCATAGCATTTGAGGTTGCAGATGTTGTGGATATATTGGCACTGACTTGGTAGGTAGCAGGTTGAGCCAATAAAAGAAGAGTTGCCTCGTTGGTTGAACTTTTCTTTACATCAATACAAAAGGAAAGTGCTAAGAGAGAGAAAGATGTGAGTAGAAATTTTTTCATATGATTTCCTCAAAATTTTAAGTTGTATAAAAGATAACTAGACCCTTTATATTTATAACAAACCAGTTTTCCAAATTTTTCAGGGATAAACCTGTTTTTGCTACAGAGAAATCTAGAACCTGATATTTGGATTTGTCAACCAATTTTTGAATCGGTTCTCAAGAAAAGATTTTAGTTCAATTTGGATTTAGAAAATAAGGTTTCATCTACATCGCAAAAAGCAATCAATCTGTTATAAAATAAAATGGAACCGCGAATAAATGCCGGTCTTATCGTCGTAAATCTTTGGAATTTAATCTTGAATACGAAAGAAAAGTAACGTTAGGTATTAATTAAAAAATGAAGACAAATAATAAAATTTTAGGAAGAGCTTAAAAAAGATTTTAGGAGCAAAGGATGATTCCTAGAAAGGTTGGATGTCTCTATTCATACATAAGATAGATTTCTAAATACAGAATTCCGAATGGACCTCAGTAAAAATAAATTGAATGATTTAGAAATCTTTGGATTCTATCCTAGATGGTTCATTTTGAAAAGACTCAGAAGAATTCAACACCTTGGCGTATTGTAGTAGCAGATGATCATTCTGTCGCTCATTTTGGAATTGAGGCTGTTCTTGCGGCTAATCCTGAGTTTACTATCGTTTCTAAAATTTCAGATGGGAGGCAAATAAAAATTACCCTTCAACAAGAAGAGGCTGATATTTTAATATTAGATGTCGATTTGCCTGAACTATCAGGAATTGATTTTTTAAGAGAAGAAAGAAGTAATTTCCCAAATTTGAAAATACTATTATTTACTGTTCATGAGGGGGAGGGCTTCTTTCGAGAAGCTCTTAGGCTTGGGGCTAATGGTTATTTTTTAAAGTCAGATCATATTTTAAATATGCCAAAGGCGCTTTCCTGCTTAGTAAAAAATGAATTTTATTGTTCTGAAAAAATAAAATCCTATCTTTTAAAAACAGAAAAATCGGATGAATTGAGTAGTAAAGAAATCGAAATATTAAAAATGGTAGTAGCGGGTTTCTCGGCTCGTGAAATTGGAGAAAGAATGGAAATTTCGAGACGAACCATTGAATACTATATTACCCGCCTAAAAGAAAAATTAGATGCAGAAAATATAGTAGAACTTGTAGTCACTGCCAAAGAAAAATATTTTTTATAAAATGAAAATAGTTCAAGTTTTAATTCTGCTTCTATTTAGTTATTCTAGTCAATATGCCTTTGATCGAGTGGACTTACCAACTAAAGGGTCTAGTCATTTAACAGAAAAAATCCATTATTTTGAATCTGATTCAGAGGATCTAATTCCTGAAATAATAAAAGAGAGTAAATCTTTCCCTTGGCAGAAAAGCAATCTTTCCATTTTAAACTTTGGATTTACAAAAAAAAATATTTATATAGCGCTAAACGTTCGTATTCTAGGGAATGAAAACCAATATTTGGTGATTAATACTCCTAGGATTGATCGAATTCTTTTTTATTCCCCAGCCAAAGGAGTTTATCGAGAAAGTAGGGCAGGGATACTCGATCCTTTATCCGTAAGAGAGTTTTCTCATCGAAATCCAATTTTTTTATTGGAGAAAACACAAGAAGAGGAGACTATCGTATTTTTTCATATCAAATCAGAGACATCTCTCCAATTTGAATTAATTTCCTATGATCATAAAAGTCTATTAGAAACAACTGCAAGTGAACAAATTTATTTTGGTATTTTTATTGGGGTTGCGATTCTATCTGTTTTATATGGTCTTATGCTCTTTCATTTGATGAAAGATTTTGCGAATCTGTATTTCTCTATTTATAGTTTATTTAGTTTGATTACTATTTTGATTTATACGGAATTTGGTTTTCCATATCTATGGGCGAATTATCCATCTTTCAATCATTTTAATTTATTTTCAATTTTGCTATCTGCCATTTTTGGAGTCTTGTTTTATAGGAATGTTTTAAATATTGATAAAAATAGTCCTGTTTTAAATCGGATTTTTAATTTTAAGCTGATTGTATTGCTAATAACGTTTCCTCTTCTGTTTTTTATAAAGTTCTCTCTTTCTTTAAAGATAGTTTTATTTGAAATTGTTCTAGTCATGCCAATTATATTAGTTTCTGGATTTAAAATTTCCCTTTTGAGATATAAGCCTGGGGTTTATGTATTTCTAAGTTCTACATTATGGTATATTGAATTTCTAGTTCGAGTTCTTGAATACAATCAGTTCTTAGCTTTTGATTTTAGTTTTTTAGATACACTTTTATTTCGTATTCTAGAAAGAGTAATTCTTTGTATTGCGCTCATGGAGAGAGTGAGAGCAATTAAAAATGAAAAGGAGCAAATCCAAAAAAGCAAGTTAGAATATGAAATCAGCGTTCAAAAAGAGCTGAGTCTTCTCAATCAAAATATGGAATCTCTCGTAAAAGAAAGAACCTTGGAATTGGAAAAAGAGAAAGAAGCGGCTTTACATGCAAATTTACTTATGAATAGTTTTGTCACTACTGTTTCGCATGATTTAAAGTCTCCTATTTTAAATATTCGTAATTTATTAGATATCATGATTGTAAAAGAAGAAATGGATTGGGAAGAGAGAATTTATTATTTAAAAAATTGTAGAAATGCTCTTACATCTTCTTATCAACTAGTTAATAACTTACTCAATGTGGAGAGATTTGAGTCTGGAAATTTAGAAATTACCTATCAATATTTAGATATCAACACAATCTTAAAAGAAACAATCCAAGAGCTTGCCTTTATTTTAAATGCAAAGAATATAAAAATCGAATTCCAAGAAAAAGAAGATATGATTATCATTGGAGATAGACAATTAGTCTTGCAGCTCTTCTTAAATATTCTTTCAAATGCAATAAAATTTTCTCATGAAAATGGTAAGATTCAAATCCTTTCTCAGTTCAATCAAAACTATTACGAGATAATTATTTCAGATGAAGGAATTGGGATGAGTCAAGCAGATGTAAGTAGGCTTCAAGGTAATTCGATCTACAGTGAAAAAGGAACAAAAGGAGAGGTAGGTTCTGGATTTGGATTTGGAATCATAAAAAAGATCGTTAGTCTCCATGATGGTAAAATTCAATTGAAATCAAAAAAAAACATTGGAACAGAGATTCAAATTTCTCTTCCTTGTCAGGACAAAGTTGCGATTTGTATTTGGGATCTACCGCTTGATTATTCTATTTTAAGAGAGAAGGCAGAATGTAATTCGATTCGACTCTTGAGAATATTTGATTTAAATAAAGTAACTAAGCTTTTAGAAACAATTTCTCCAGACTTTTTTGTAATTGGTCTTTCTTTTCGTGGATTTGAATCTATATCCAAAGAACTTTTGAATTTACTGAAATTTTTAGAAAATAAGTCGATGCAGGTTTATCTCGTCAGTTCGAGAGATGTATTTGAAAAAATCAAAGAGCAGAAAAATCTACTCTTTGTTATAAGTGAAAATAAAAATTTAGAAAACATATTTGTTTAATTAGAGACGGTTCCTTTGTTCCCATAAAAATAGGAACCCATTAAAGTATAAATGGTAGCAGTGCTGTCATAGGCATAATGATAATGATATGTAGCAGTGCTAAAATGAGTTGTCTTTGCTGTATGGCCATGTAAAGAATCTAAGTCTGTTGGAGTAAAATCATCAGACGTTGAGCTAGTTGCATTATCGCATTTTTGCCCATAGATTGCATAACCATCTAATGAAATTCCTATGAGAGTAGAGTTATTACAAGAAGCACTGTTACTGACTAACGTTGTATTATCACAAACTTTAGGAACAGCCGCATGATGGTGATACATTCCAGTTCCTTCTGGGTGACCTGAGAAAGAATCAAATGACACAGCTTCTTTTGCAAGTGTATCTGGTGGAGCAGCAGCATTATTATAAATTGCAAGTCCATTGACTGTCATTCCAATGGAAACTAAACCACCTTGTGTGCTATCTGTTCCTGTTCCTTTCGTTGGAGTGGATGGAATGGTGTAAACTAGCTTTTGACTTGCAATGGTGCTTGGATTCCCAGCCGTAGCAGAATCATACAAAGGAGAAGTAGAACCAAAATAATAGGATTTGTGGTTTGGTATGTTTTGTGATTTGAAAACGTATTTACCATTTGAATCGATATAGCCAACAGCGCATTTAAAGTTATTTTTGATCCAAGAAGGAAGAGAACTATCCATACAAGTTGCAACTCCGCTTACACACCCAGTCGAGTTATCGATAGTCGCGGTGCTATTTGTGACGGAGGTTCCAGTTGATGTGGAGGAAGAACAGCTTGTAGATCCAGTTGTTCTGGTTGCTAGATAGGCTGCGGATGCGTATTGTGCTGATTTATTATTATCATTATTTCCACCTACTAGATTGTTGCAGGTTTGTAAAAATGGAATTAGTAAGCTAATTCCTATCAGTGTATATTTCATGAAATACTCCTTATACCGAATATGATTTTGAGAAAATTTTTCATATTGGATTCCTTACTATAAGAGGATAGAAGCAGTAATACAATTCATTTTGTAAAAAGGAAGTGCTTGGACGTTTAGTACTTTTACGAACTTTTGTTTCCAATCTAGAATCTAGGGAGTATATCTGAGTAGATTCCTCGATTCAAATGGGTAAAACACAAACTCTCCGCAGATGAAACCTTAGGAGGCTTCTTCTTATTTAGAGGATTGGATTTGAAAAGACATGAGAATTCTTTGCAGATACAAGATTTCGTCTGACTCATTAGGACTGATTTGTTTTGAAATAAACCAGAAATCAAAAAATGGATCAACTGATAAATTCCATTCTGTATTTCTATCCATTCACAATAGAAATAAAGAGATAAAAAAACCAAGAAGGCTTTCATCGAAATCTCTTTTTTTAGATCTGTTTTTATAGCCTTGGTCTTGGTTGATGCACAACCCCATTCTAAGTTCTGCTAAAAATCATAGTATTAAAAAGGGAATCGAGTAGACAAATAGATGCTTTACCTGAAATGTTCCTATCATAGTTATTTTTTTAAATTCCTAAATAAAGAGAGACCCTAAATGGACAGTAAACACATATCCTTTGACAATCCATTGGCACATTTGAACGAACCAGCTCCAATTCCAACGAAGACTGGTATATACGAAGAAGCCCTGAAAATGGGAGAAGAATTAATCAAAAAGCCACTCGCTGGTGGTGGAACCGATCGAATCCTTGTGCAACATTCCAAAGACAGAATGACAGTCTGGGAAAGAATTAAAGTTCTAACTGATAAAGAGCCAACCATCTTTTATCAAAACTGGGGAGCCAATTTAGATGGTGCTTCTCTTGTTACTGGAATTTTAAACATTGGTGGAAGAGATGTTGCTATCTATGGACATGATTTCACATTACGCGCTGGATCAATGGATGCGACTAACGGTAGTAAGTTAGCAAGACTCATCTATATGGCAGGCGAGCATGGAATTCCGCTTATCGGTATGAATGATTCTGCTGGTGCTTTCGTTCCTGCTGGAGTGGGTGGACTAGACGGTTATAGTGAAGCCTTCACAGCACTTCGAAAAATTTCTGGTAAAGTTCCAAGTGTGATGCTCATGTTTGGGTTTAATGCGGGTGGTGGTTCTTATCTTCCACGTCAGGGATCTTTTATGATTCAGTGTGATAACACATTCTTTGGACTCACAGGTCCTGGAGTTGTGAAATCAGTGTTAGGCGAAGATATTTCTGCAGAAGATTTAGGTGGACCAAAAGTGCATGGTCAAAGTGGAGTTGTGGATTTAGTAACTCCAGATGAATATGGTTCTTTGAAAACTGCACTTCGTCTACTTTCTTATCTACCGGATAACAATGGAGTAAACGCTCCTTTCTTTCCAACCTCTGATCCACTTGATCGTTTTACTTATGAAGAAGATATCTTATTTAAAAAGACATTCAATTCCCCGACTGGAATGAACACTCCATTTGATATCACTTTATATATGCAACAAATCTGTGACCATGGTTCTTACTTTGAAGTGCAACCGCAAAGAGCTAGAAACTTAATCACTGCATTTGGAAGAATTGGTGGTCATGTGGTAGCATTCCTTGCCAATAACTCAGCCGTTAGTTCCGGACAGATTGATATTGGAGCCGCAAGAAAAGGAACTCGTTTTGTTCGTTTTGCAAATCTTTACAATATTCCAATGATCTTTTTAGAAGATACAACTGGATTCTTACCTGGTAGAGAGCAAGAAGCAGGTGGTATTGTGCTCGAAGGTAGAAAGCTACTCGATTCTATCATTGATCTTCGCACTCCACGGATAACATTAATTATCCGCAATGCGTTTGGTGGTGCGTATGCTACTTTCAATTCTTATTTCACAGGAGCAGACGTTGTGTATACATTGCCGACTGCTCGTATTGCTGTGATGGGTCCTGCGGGTAAAGACTATGTTTACAAAGATGAAATTTCTAAAATAAACAAGGCTTATGCAGAGGCAATCAAGAAGGGTGGGGCAGAAGATGAAGCTAAGAAAGTGAGAGATGCAGAACTTGCTAAGCTTTCTCAGCTCTATGAAAAAGAATTAATGAATCCAAAAGAAGCTCTTTCTCTTGGTTCTGTTTCGAGTGTCGTTATTCCTGGAACAAGTAGAAAAGTTTTAGGAAATTCTTTGAATTATTTAATGAGTCGTTATAAAGCATCTCCAATGGGTGGTGTGCAAAGGGAGTTTGAATAATGTTTGATGTAACAGGAAATAAAATGAAATTTCACGAATCCTCTTCCGAGTGGATTCGTTCTTTTGATCTAAGTGGGATCAAATGTCTTATCGTATGTCGTGGTCCGGTTCGTAAAGAAGCAATGGATGTATTTGATGAAATCGGAATTAAAGAATATGGAATTCTACTTTCAGAAAAAGATAGCGTTGTTTATCCAATGGCATATGCACCCGAGCTTAGAAACTTTCGATTTATCAACAACATTCATAGAATCTCTGATTATATGGGAGCTGGGAAAGAAGAGAAAGATAGAATTATCAAGCAAATCATAAACATTGCGGTTACCAACAATTATACTCACATCTTTGCTGGATATGGGTTCATGGCAGAAGACGCTGAGTTTATCGAAGCAATTGAAAATTCAGGCGTTAAATTTATGGGTCCTGCTTCTAGCGTTGCAAAGCAAGCAGGAGCAAAGGATGCTGCAAAGATCATCGCTCGTAAATTAGGAGTATCTGTAACACCTGGGATTGATAATATCACAGCTCTTACACTTCTTAGAAAAGTGGGTGGAAAAGATGGACTTGCAAAGATTGCAAAAGAGAACTATTTAAATTTTTCTTATGACAATAATCTTTCTGAGTCTGAAAATGCAGATAAACTCTTGCAACTATCGTATGATTCTCATATTGATATCATCACAATTGAAGACCTACAAAAAGAAGCAGAAATCGAATCAGAAGTAATTTGGAAACAATATCCAAACAACCGTATTCGTTTTAAATACATCGGCGGTGGTGGTGGAAAGGGACAGCGTGTTATCAAAGGCAAAGAGGAAGTAAAAGCAGCTGTTATGGAAATTCTAGCAGAATCCAAAGTAACAGGTGTTGGTTCTAACAGAAACTTCTTGATTGAGTTAAACATTGAAAACACTCGTCACAATGAGATCCAATTGATTGGAAACGGTGAATGGTCGTTAGCCCTTGGAGGAAGAGACTGTTCTTTACAAATGCACGAGCAAAAACTTTTAGAGATTTCTAATACAAGAGAAATGCTAGAACAAGAAATTGCTTCTTCTAAAGATCCAAAAAGAGCTGAAACTCTAAAAGGAGATCTAAAAGTTCTCACAGAAATGGAAGAGCAATCGGAAAGATTTGGAGCCGCAGTAAAACTAGACAGTGTTTCTACTTTTGAATCGATTGTAGAAGGAACCAATCACTTCTTTATGGAAATGAATACTCGTATTCAAGTAGAGCATAGAGTAACAGAGATGGCTTATAAATTAAAATTTACAAATCCATCCAATCCAAATGAATTTTTCATTGTAGAGAGTTTAATCGAAGCAATGGCAATGCTTTCTGTGCATGGCAAAAGAGTTCCTAAGCCACAAAGAATTTTAAGAAATGTTTCTGGGGCAGAAGTGCGAATCAATGCAACTAACCAAGCACTCCAACCACACGCAGGTGGTCTCATTCAAAACTGGTCTAAACCCAGTGAGTTTGAAATTAGAGATGACCAAGGGATTGGAATTCGAAACCCAGATACAGGAGCCTTTATCCACTATCGTCTTGCAGGAGCTTATGATTCAAACGTAGCCCTTCTTGTGAGCTATGGAAATAGTCGTAAAGAAAATTTAGAGAGACTCCGCCATATCATTAAAATTACTGAGATGAGAGGAAATGACTTACAAACCAATATGCCAGTTCACTATGGACTGATCAATTGGATTTTAGGTCATGATGTGATGTTTAAGCCAAACACAAAATTCATGCTCTCATATCTTGCGGCTGTCGGTTCTCTTGCTTCTTTCTTAAGAGACATTGACCTAGAAATTCTCTGGACAGAAACAGTGAAGAAAACTTCCAAAGAAGACCCAGCTCTTGGTAAAGCTCTTGCTAAGAAGGTAACACTGATTACCCGCCCGATTAAACTATTATTTAATAGTCCACATTTACTCGCGGGATGTATTGGTTTCAATCGCCATAGATCTTGGAAGATTGTAGATGGAAAACCAGAATTTACTCGAAATCCACTTGAAATTCTAAAAGAACTTTATGAATACTTAGATCTAGAAAGATCAGAAGGCAAAGCTCCTTGCGATGAAATTTGGGATCATGATGAAGAAATTTTAGAAACTGGTCTTGCATTTTATAGAGATTTACAAAAGATTTCTGGCAAAAACGAGCCGTATTCTTTCTTTGATGACGCACTTAGAAACAATAAAAATCCTGCACCGGATAAGATACCGGCTGACGTTTGGGAAAAGTGTATGGGATCTCATGCAGCATTCCAAGTTGGTCTCGATCTAATTAAGATCATTCCAAAAGTAGGAAGAGCATCTGGATTCTTTGAAATTAGAATGAATGAATCTACACTGGAAGCAGAGATTCCTGAAAAATTCACAAACGCAGAAAGTGTAACTAAACTTGTGAAGTTTTTAGCTCCACCTCCAAAAGCGAAGTCAGACGAGATCATAGCTCCAATGGGTGGAATGTTCTATGCGAGAGAGGCTCCAAACATGCCTCCTATGATTAAAGTAGGAGATCATTTCAATGCAGGTCAGCCACTCTTTATCATCGAGGTAATGAAGATGTTTAATAAGATTGTTGCGCCATTCAGTGGAACAATCACAAAAAGCTTCATGGAAGACGCAGATGGAAAGATCATTCAAAAAGGACAGCCAATCTTTAAGGTGCAGCCAGATGAAGTGATTGTAGAAGAAACAGAAGAGCAAATCTACAATCGCAAGAAAAAAGCAACTTTAGAGCTAATGGCTTAGGGTAGTTAAGAACGAAGAAAAAAGATTACCACAGATAAACACCGATAAAGGATCGATACAGTCTATCGTTTTTTTATCGGTCAGTTATCGGTGACCTCGGTGGTAATTTCTGTCTGATTTATTGACATCGCCTCTATCGCTAACTCTTGTAACAATCAAATCAAATCCCAAAAAGGAAAATTACTATGAAAAAAATTATCTCTATTTTTTTATTTGCAATCGCATATTCACAATTAGCCGCTCAAGCGGTAAAGAAAGACTATCTTTCTTATAATTGGGTAAAGTATTTTTATTCTAAACAATGGAATGCGTATGGGGAAGAAGTGACCAAGCAAAAACAAGAAGCAGAGAAGTTAAATGCAGAAGGTTTTAAATTGTATAAAGCTAAAAAAGATGCAGAGGCAATCAAGAAATACGAAGGAGCAATTGATCTTTTTCCAAGTGGAGAGATTTATTATAATTATGGAAATAGTCTTTCGAATGTAAAACGCTTAGAAGATTCTGTTAAAGCCTATGAGATTGCTCTCAAATTAGATACTCCTCGTCCTGAGCTTGCTCTTTACAATATTGCTTGTAGTTATAGTAGATTAGATAAAGCGGATAACGCTTATAAATACTTAGGAAGTGCAGTCCAGAGAGGATACAATGCATTTGAATACATCAAAAAAGATCCTGACATGGCGAACTTAAGAAAACAAGCTGACTGGGAAACAAAACTAAAAGCAATCAAAGCGAATGCAAATTATGATGAATCAGCCCTCAATGGAAAAATTACAGAAGAAGGTCCAAGGCAGCCTGAATATTTTTATCTATGTAAATCTGGAATTGCTTTGACTGTCGGCGGGGATCAACTCAATTGTGAGGGAAAAGGATTTGATCGAGGAAAGTGGAAACTAGTAAACGGAGATGTTAAAATCACTTTCTCTGAAACATGTAATCCTGAATATGTAGCCACAGAAGCAGAGAGAAAAAAAAGAGAAACAGAACCACAATACGAAGGTCAATGCCCTGTGGGCAAACCGAAGTTTGCCGCTTGCAAGAAAGTTGATTCCAAAGAATACTACTCAAACCGCAGTTTTACAAGAGAGGACATTCGACCAATGCTTCTTCCTACATCTGATGATCCTGCTGGTATGGTTGGGATGCCACTTTTATTTTCTAAATTTAAAAATGGACAAGAACCAAAGCAATGCGATCCAAATTTTAAAGTAAAAGAATTAAAGGATTATAAAGTAGAGTAGGCTTCGGAGATTTGAAAAGATTTATTTAATGCCAGTTCGACGTAACAGAAAAATTAAAAGATTACCGCCGATACTAAATAGGATAATTTAAAATTATCCATCGTTTCTTCATCGTTTATTTATCGGTGCCCTCGGTGGTAATCAGTTGAAAATGGAAGTGAATCTAGAATCGGGTATATATTTGTTCTGTAGATTAGTCTTTAAATTTCGTATAGAGGTAATATTCTAACTCTTGCGGTTGTCGTATCTAAGATTACATGTGCTCCATCTTTTAATGCTATTGAATGTAAATTTAAAACCTTCAATAGTTGATTTCCTAAATCTTCAGGTAAAGAGCTTTTTGCTCTAATTAGAACTACACTTGGTTTTTCTGAATTTGATAGAGCTAAAATTGTGCTGAAATCTAAATCTTGTGTTAAAATTATGTAATTGTTTTCTTTTGCCCAATTAAAAAATTCCTTATCAGTCGCATTTATGTTTCCTACGCTTGTCCAATGAACGGATTCAATTTCAAATTCTTTAAAAAATTCTACCCAAGCGGGTGAGAGATTCATATCTATGAGTATTTTCATGCAGCCGGAAGTTCTGTTTCAAATTCCATTAATCTCCAAGCAGCATATTTTAAAGACTCTTGAATATCTTCTAATTCCAAATACGGAAAAGCTTTCAGTATTTCGTCATTCGTTTTATTCGATGCAAGTAATCCGAGAATCATTCCAACAGTGACCCGCATACCGCGCACGCAAGGCTTACCGCCCATTACGGATGGGTTTAATGTTATTCTTGAGAATTGTTTCATACTTTTCTTTATATAATGGAAATATTCAATTTGCAAGAAAAATTTAAAATTCGATATTCTATTCATTTATATACCAAAGGACAAAAGTAATTTCCCACAAGGATTTTATTTGAGTAGCATTTGGTATACCGAACCTACTGATGTTCGGGAACACTAAGAAGTGTTTAGACCAAATGCATATTTTTATTTTTAAAATCGGACTTTTCTTTTAGCGTTTGGTATAAAATAAAAGAAAATCAACAAGATGATTGCGAAGGTTACTAATAAAGTTACTTAATTTTAAAATTATCAATCGGTTTTGGTTCGTTCATTTATCGGTGCCCTCGGTGGTAATCAGTTGAAAAAGGATGCTTTGAATAGTGATCTACTCCCACAACATTCGTCTTCATTTATCAAATAAAATCTGCTTACAGATATATTTGTAGTAGATGGATTCAAAACAACTCTTTAGATTGGGATTCATGCAATCGATACGATACATACTGATTCCATTCATTTTTGGTTTACTCTTTCTAAACTGTAATAAAAAAAATCAATCACCGGATAAAATAATATCTAATATAGCAACTATCGATTCTAACTTCAAAACAACCAATCTGACACCTATATTAGAATATATAGAAGATAAAGAGGGGAATCTTTCCTTTGAAGAAATTCAAAAAAGAGAGAAAGACTGGTTAAAATTAAAAAATGATGAGTTTACAAATTTTGGATTTAATCCTTCCTTCTTCTGGATTCGTTTTACTGTTGAAAATATTACAAAAGACAAGCAAAGACCGATTTTTGAAATTAGTTTTCCTCGCCAGGATTATATCGAATTTTATTCTGAAACCTCTGGAAGATATGAAACAGAAATTACAGGAGATATATTTCCATTTCACTCTCGTAAGATCAATCATCTTGGCTTTGCATTTGAATTAGAAATAGAAGCAAATACGAAAAAGACTTACTTTCTCCGAACAAGAAGTATTTACAATCGATCTATTTTAAATCCACATTTACATACCCAGATAGAATTTCATCAAAGGGCATCCGAGAGAAATTTGGTAAATGGAATTTTGTATGGGCTAATGGGAATTATGCTCTTTTATAACTTTTTTCTTTATCTTACGATTCGAGAAAAAGTGCATTTGTATTCTTCTGTCTCGATTGTATTTTATCTACTCATCACACTTGGGATTCATGGGACATCGTATCAGTATTTGTATCCTGATTTTCCTTGGATTCAAAACAGAGACTATACAATCTTTACTCCGCTTGTAACCCTCTTTATTGTTTTATATACGAATGAGTATTTAGATTTAAAAGTAACTTTACCTAAAGTTTATAAAATACTAAAACTTTTTAATGCCTTTACATTGGGTATGGCATTTACATTTCCATTTTTAGTAGAGCAATTTTCAAAATTGATTTTCCAATTTATCTTAAACTTTTGCTTTTTCTTTGTTGTATTTGCATTTTTATTAGGAGCTTATTTAAGCGTTAAAAGATATAGACCTGCTTATTTCTTTATGTCTTCTTTTTCTGTATTTTTTGTTAGTATTGTAATTGCTTTTCTCACTGTGAATACATTTTTACCTGCTAGTTTTTTGGGGTATTGGTCTTTTCAAATTGGTTTTTCTTCTATGTTAATTCTACTTGCTCTTGGAACAGCGGATAAGATCAATTATCTGAAGAATAATCTAAAAGAAGCAAATGAATTTTTAGAATATAAAGTAGATAAGAGAACCCAAGAACTAAAAGAAGCAATTGCAAAAATTAAAATTGATTTGAAAACAGCGAGTAAGATTCAAAAGAATATTTTACCTAAAAATAAAACTTCCATTCAAAAACTAAAAATCTCAACGGAATACTTACCGTTAGAGGAAGTAGGTGGGGATTTTTATGATATTACAGAATTGCAAAATGGAGTGATTCGAATCTTTTTAGCAGATGCTACAGGGCATGGGATTCAAGCAGCACTTATGACCATGTCTATTTATTCTGAATACCAAAATATAAAAGAGTATCAACTCGATGCAGGAGAAATTTTAAATATTTTAAATAAACAATACTACTATCGTTATTATTATTTAAATGCCTATTTTACTTGTATTTTAGTGGATATTGATTTAGAAAAAAAGAAGATTTATTATTCGTCGGCTGGTCACCCGGATCAGATTTTATTTTTGGAAAACAAAACTACATTACTTAAAAGTTCCGGTAAGTTGATGGGAGTCTTAAAAGATGTATTGTATAAAACCTGTGAAGAAGATTTTCGGGAAGGAAGTAGACTTCTTTTATTTACGGATGGAATTTTCGAAGAATTAAATAAAGAAGGAGAAGAATTTGGAGAAGAAAGATTTTTAGAAGGTGCAACGGCTAATCGATATTTGCCCAATGAAGAATTTCCCCAAAAGACAATTCAATCCGTCTTTCAATTTATGAATGGTTCTAGTTTACAAGATGATATAACGCTTCTTACGATTGATTATTGAAGATAACCACGGATGGCTAAAAAATTTCATTTTTATTTATTGCTTCTATTTAGTTTACGAACTTTTTCAGCAGAAAATCCATCTCTAAAGGATAAAGGTTTTTCTTGAATGGTTTTATTTAATCTTTTCAGTTTAGCTAGTTTAATCCATTCAGAAAGAGCTTTTTCGATAGATTCTGTAATATTTTTACCACCGCTAAATTCTTTTACATCATTGATTAATTGATCTGGTAGAATTGCTGTTACTTTCATCGTAATATAAATACGATACTGTATCGTATTTGTAAAGAAATATTTTACCACGAAGGGCACGAAGATCGAGAAGGTGTAAGTTTTTCATACGGTTGAAACTTCTGTTTAAAATTATTGTGAGTCTTTTAGAAAAAGATGTTTTGAATTAAACGGAGTAAAATTTGAGATATTATATTCTGATTCGGGAAACCAAGGTTATGTAACCTCGCCTTCGCATAATCATACAAAGTATCACGTTAAGAATGTTTTTGGGTAAAATTATAAAGCAAATAATTTTCTTTACAAACTTTTCGAATGCTGATTCAATTAGAAGAATGATTACCAAGAAGGGGGAACTATTGAAATGAGCGAGTTACAACAGCTAGATTTTAAATCAGTAGAGTCAATTTTACAATCCCATTCGATTGAGCATTTAGATATGAGAGAAATATCTAAACTTTTTATCAATGAAACATCTATTACAAACTATCGTCCTGAATCTGTATTTCAAATTGATCCTAGAAATGGAGAATTGATCGTTTACAATTCTTCTCGTGCTACAAGACCGAACGTTGGACCTGATGGTCTTGAAGAAAAGAAAAAAGAAGCTGAGCATTGTCCTATTTGCGAAGGAAAGACTACGGGGATAATGGATGTTACCCACATGAGTGAGGGTTTTAGTTTTATCAATAAGAATATGTTTCCAATATTTTATCCTCATGATACTGATGTGCCCGGAAATATGGGTTCTGTTTCTTTTGGACTTCATTTTCTACAGTGGACTTCTTCTTACCACCATAGAGATTGGCATAATATTTCTCATAAAGATGCTGTGATCGTATTATCTAGATTAGCCGCACTTGAGAAAAAGTTACTTGTTGAATCGAGTGACTTCATGCCTGGATCTATTGCATCGTCACAAGAGAAGCCAACCTATGGTTATGTTTCTATTATAAAAAATTATGGGAAAGCTGCCGGTGGTTCCTTACAGCATGGGCATCAGCAAATTGTATCTTCGAATATTATGCCGAAACAATTTTTCAATAATTGGAGTTTTAGAGAAAGACATGGAGTTCATTTTTCCAGATTTTTAATGCAAGAGAATCCAGAGGAATTAACTGTAAAAGATTATGGCAAAGTAGTGTTGGTTGTTCCTTATTTTATGAGAAGACCCTTTGATATGTTTTTAATTGTAAAAGATACTTCTAAAAAATACATCCATGAATTAAGCCAAGAAGAATTAGAGGGAGTCGCTAAAGGCTGGCAGGATGCAACAAGAATCATGCTTAAAATTCTGAAGCGACTTAGGAAAGAAGAAGCGTATAACGTTACTGTGAATAATGGACCGGGAGCAGGGCTTTATGTTGAGTTTTTACCATTTACACAACTCATTGGTGGCTATGAAAAAATTGGGCTTTGGGTATGCCAAGAAAGCCCATTCAAAGCAGCCGAAACTCTTCGGAATTTTATAAATGAATTGGAACCACTCTGATTAAAAGAAGAAAAACTTTTTTCCACTTTTAAAGATAAGGCTACTAACGGCTTCCCAGTTAGATAGATTTGGATCTGGATTTTTTCCATCTCCCATTCGGAGTAGTTGTTGCTGATACCAAGCAATTTCTAAGGCACCTGCTTCATCTACTACACCGATACCAGCCGTTACGCGCTTTAGAACCATTCCCATGGATTCTCCTGATATAATTTTGGATGGAAACTTTGGATCCATTGCAATTGGTCTAGCGAGTCCCAATACATCAATTCCTTCTTCTGTTGCCTGATCCATTCCTGCTCTTGTTCTAAAACCGCCTGTTAGCATCATAGGACAGCTTACAGTTCTTCTAAGTAAATGCGCAAATTCTAAAAAGTATGCTTCTCTAAGTCGGGTTGTGTCTTTTTCATGCACTCCGGTCATAGCTGCTTTTTCGTAAGTTCCACCCGAGACTTCTAAAAGATCAATCCCTTCGTGGTCTAACGTCTTTGCTACCTCTGTGCTTTCGTCCTCTGAAAAACCGCCATGTTGAAAATCTTTCGAATTTAATTTTACTGCAATTGCAAAATTTTCTCCTACAGCTGCTCGAATGCTTCTATATACTTCCATTAAAAATCGCATTCTATTTTCTAAACTTCCTCCCCATTTATCTTTTCTTTGATTTGTAAGAGGAGATAGAAATTGATTGATGAGATATCCGTGTGCTGCATGAATTTCTACACCATCAAAGCCTGCTTCTTTTAGTTTCAAGGCTGTTGCGGTAAATCGATAGATTAAATCTAAAATTTCCTCTTCTCTTAATTCTCTCGGAGTAGCAAAAATTCCAAATGGAGCGTTAACTGCTATTGCAGATGGTGCAACGGGTTGTTTAGATAAAAGAACAGGAGATTGTCTTCCTGGATGATTGATTTGTCCAAATAGAATGGAACCATGCTGTTTGGCAATTCTTACCCATTCTTTAAAAGGGTCTAAATTGGTAGCGTTTTCCAATACTACATTGTTTGGTTCCCCTAGAGCGGTCTTATCTATTATGATATTGCCTGTTATCAATAGACCTGCTCCACTAGAGCCGAATCTTTCATACAATCGATAGATGGCTTTATCTGGAAGTAGGCTTCTATCTGCTATATTTTCGCTCATCGCAGCTTTTGCGAGGCGATTTGGAATGATTAGGTCATTTTTAAGTTTGAGAGGTCTATTTAAGTTTGGCATAATTAATTTTCTATATGATACATTTTTTTAATTAGTTTGTGAAATGGTCTTCCTTCTTTAAACAATCCATAGTATAGAATCGCAAAGGATATAGGAAGTCCTAGAAAGTAACTTAGAATGTGCATGTTTGTAGAGCCACCGGTTCCCGCATAACGTGAAAATGGATCACCTGCACCTATCAATAGACCTGTATAATAAACTGTAATTGCACTGATTGCGGCAGAACCAAAGCCAACTAAGAATACTCCTACTAGATAATTTGCAGCAAGTGCGCCTGAGGAAACTATTTTCTTGGAGAAAGTAGATACACTTTCCTTTGTCCACTTTGAAAAGTAATAAAGAATTGCTGGAACTAAAAACACTCCATCAATATAAAGAGTCATTGCTACAGTAGAAGTAAACATAGCAGCAACGCTTCCGATTCCTTTATAGCCTGCACCGGGTTTCCATGCTTCTCCGCCAAATAAATCTCTGTCGTAAAGAAATCTATCATATCCTAAACCATCCCATCCATAAAGAAGAATAAAGAACATTCCGAAGTATCCAAAAATCCAATTTAAATGGGAAAGATAATATTTTTTTCTTTTAATTAATTCAGAAGTTACCCAAAAACCTAAAATTCCTTGCGTAACGTTTGTAATTCCAAAGCCAATGATGAGCCAGACGGGTATAGAATACAAGGTCTCTGCGACTTGCATCGTCTCCCAGCTTGGGTGTTTTAATAATAATAACATTCCTGTTGGTGCCCATATACAGGAAAGAACAACTAACGCTTTCGCGTAGAAGCTGGTAGATAGAGGTTCCTTCTCTTCTTCTAATTTTTTAGAAGCGGCTGCAGCCATAGTGCTACCGATTCCATATGCCCAAAATACATCTACTTGAACCATTTCATTCTCCTTATTTATTTTTGTATGCCTTGTAAGATGATGGAGATAATCACTGTTATCCACTCTTTACTTGCTTTAATTCTTTGTTTTTTATTTTCGATTGGTGAAACTTCTTTTATTCCTTCGAATATAACTGCATTGATTGCTCTTGCCGTAATTTTTATATCTAAGTCTTTTCGCAAAAATCCTTTATTTATACCGTTTTTCAAATATTGAGCTGTGTATTCATCGAAAATCTCCATGGAGTCAGAGATCTTTTTTTGACTGCTTGCAACTCCTTGGGATTCAAAGAATAGAATCCGAGCCATCGAGTCATCTTCAGAGAAAAGATCAAAGAGTTTTTCCCCAATTCTATGAAGTTGTTCTTTATACTCCTCTAAATTGGTTGCGCCATTTGGGTTTTCATTGATTGCGATGCTTACAATTTCTTTTAGTATTTCGTTTACTGCGGAATGAAATATATCTTCCTTGTTTTTAAAATAACGATAAAAAGTTCCATGTCCCATTCCTAGTTTTCTGGCAATATCTGCAATCCCTGCGGCATGAAAACCTTTCTCAGCAAAGACTTGAACAGATGCAGCTAGAATGTCTTTTTTCTTTTTATCGATATCTGTCATTTGTCCAGTAATGACATGTCATTCTGTTAAGTCAATAGAAATTAAAGAACATTGTTAATTTCAAGAGAAATGATACATACATCATCTTCAAATTGATTGCTTCCTCTAAATCTTTGTAGCGCTAAAAATAGTTCATTTAGAAAGGTTTGCCCTTTTAGAGAGGAGAGATTTCTTAACGTCTTTTCCATTTCATTTTCTTCAAAGAAAATTCCATCTCCAGAAATTGATCTGGTTTCTGTGAATCCATCTGTATAGAGCAATAGTTTACTATTTGCATTTAATTTTATTTCATGATTCTGGTATTTTTTATTTCGGTCTATTAATTCATGATTTTGAAATATTCCAATGGCTGAGCTTCTTCCACCTGAGAGATAACGTATATTTTCTCCCTCTACTATGATTGGCCAATTATGACCTGCATTCGAAAAGAGAAGGGAGTTATCTTTTATATCATAAACACAATAAAATCCAGTAAGGAAAAAACCACCTATTTGATTAAATAAAACTTCATTTAAATAAAATAAAAATTCTGCCGGATTTTCTTTCCTGATTCCAGACTGTAAAATTGCAGTCTTTAGCATACTAGTTATAAATGCTGCTGGAACTCCATGACCAGATACATCACTTAAAAAAATTCCAAGTTTATTTGGATCTCTGAAATTGACAAAATCAAAGAAATCTCCACCAACATGCATCATAGGGTGATATAAAAAACTAATAAAGGGATAGGGATTTGCCTTTGGAATTAGTTTATTTTGTATTTTTCGAGCCATATTTAGATCAGTGTTTAACGCATTGTAACTCTGTTGTAATTTATTTCTTTCATTTTCTAACTCCTCATTTTGTTTTTGTAATTTTCTTTGGAGGACAATTATGATTGAATAAATCAAAATATTCACTATATGTGTAAGCATAAAACCAAGGATAAGACTAAACCGATTGATCTTTTCTCCTTCTTGCAAAAAATTATAGTATTCAATTGAATTGGTAAAGAGTAAAACTAGAAGTAAGAGATGTAGGAATAAACAATATAAAACACAAAATAATCCCTGTCGTATTTTGGGGTTTAAGGAGCAGAGAGCTGTAGCGTATATTGTCCCTCCCAAAAAGAAGGAATTCATTCCAGTCAAATAAACAAAAAAATATATAATCGTTAAATCAATAGCTGAAACAAAAAAACTAAAATTACTAAATCGGTTTGTTAAATCAAAAAAAGTTTCTACAAGTAAATAGGTTAAACTTGTAAAAACTAGAAGTAAGCTTATATCAAAAATCGCTGTATAGGAATAAAATTTCGCAATAATACAACCAGCCGATGCTAGAAGCAATCTAGAAATGTTAATTGCAAAATAGGTATAGGAAATTTTTAGGATTCCTCTTTTTCTGAGGTCTGGATAATACTTTTCCATAAATAATGTTTTACAACTTTAAATAAGGACTACTTTTTACGACAAGTTAAATTTTCTGAATAGAAATCATTCAATCAATTCTAGAAGAAAATTTTGATTGAACTCACATAACTAGATAAGACAAGCATTCTATTATTTTATAAAATGGATCAATAGAGAAAGGATTGGAATCTGGTAAGATGAGTAGTTTTGTGAAATCATTAACCCTTGTAGATTAGAATTGAATCAAAAAACTATTCTAAAATTCCCAGATCTTCTGCTTTTCGTAACATTTGCAATCGATTGTTTACTTCTAATTTCTGATAAATCCCTCTAATATGAAAACGAATTGTTGAGATACTTACTAAAAGCAACGCAGCTATTTCAGATGGGCTTGAGCCTTGTGCTAATTCTTTTAATATTTGTAATTCACGATTGGATAACTCTTCCATGTTTTCTGGTTTGGATTCTTTTTTTTGCTTTTGAAAATAATGCATAACACGGACTGCAATGGATGGAGTCATATAGGCTCCACCTTCTATAATAATATCTATAATAGAGGAAACTTTTTCAGCTTCACTTTTTAAGATGTATCCAATACAACCTAACTTTAAACATTGAAAAATTGTATCTTCTGAGTCAAGTGCTGTCAGCATAATTTTTTTACTAGATGGATTGATTTGTGAAATTGTTTTTAGAAAATCGATCCCACTTGCTTTCGGGAGTAATATATCGATCAAAAAAATATCTGATTCTTTTAAATCTTTTTCTGAACATTCCTCAACGGAGTGATAACATAGAACTTTTTCTATTCTAGAATGTTTAGATAATAAATCCATTATATGATTACAAAAATATTTCTTATCTTCAATAATAGTTACTTTCAGTTTAGCATTCATGAAGCCAATACTTTTGATTCTTCTAAAAAAAGAAACATTTTTAGAGAAAAAACGATACTTCCTATTCTAGATTAAAAATGATTTCAAATCGGAATAAAGAATGATTTGCTTGAATCGTTAGTATTCTAACCTACAGAAATCGGGAAGGATTTGATAGAAGTAAATTTTTTAATTTAGATTTAGTTCTTTTTATCCTCCTATTAATTTGCATAAGTCGGTTGATTGGAAATCTTGCATTTTCTTAGGTGCTCTTTTAAATATTTGATTTTAAGATAGCAGTCGGTTTCTAAAATCGAAATGTTTTTATTTTATAAAAATATACTTTCAATGAAAAGTTAAGATAGCAAATCAATGAATTGGAATATAAAAAATTTCTTATTTTATCATAAAATGGTGAAAAAATGGCTTTATTCACTTTACTTTGATTCTTTGGTCTAGAATCCTGCAACATAAGAGTCTATGATTTTCTTAGGACGAGAAAATCTTACCGCACCAAACAATAAAAGCGAATCATCTTAATCATAGGATTTAGATCATTTACCATATACTTCTTTCATACCAAAGGGTGAAAGGATGAGTTTTTAGAGGAGATATCTATGAAATTATCAATTAAAAATACTATTATACTTAGCTTTGCAACTTTATTTATACTGATTCTATTTATGGCATTATTGATTATTTTTCTCTATGCAAGTCAGAATGATTTATTTGAAAGCCAGCAAAGGAAATTTAATTCTTATCTTTTGGCAGATGAATTAAGGCAGAGTTCAGATGATCTGACAAGGTTTATGCGAACCTATGCTTTAACAGGCGATCCAAAATATAAAGAATATTTTTTTAGTGTTTTAGATATAAGAAATGGAAAAAAGCCAAGACCCGAAAAATACGATAGGATCTATTGGGATTTTTATACGGTAGACGGAACAAAGCCAAGGCAAGATGGAGAAACAATTTCTCTTCTAAATCTAATGAGGCAAAATGGATTTACAGAAGAAGAATTTAAGAAATTGGATGAAGCAAAGAAAAATTCGGATGCTTTGGTTCATACAGAAGAAATTGCTATGAAAGCTATGGAGGGTAAACTAGAAGAGGAAATTAGAAAAATGATTCAACCAAATGAATCACTTTCTGAATTCGCAAAGAGAATTTTACATAGTGATCAATACCATAAAGATAAATATAGGATTATGAAACCAATAGATGATTTTTATGTTTTATTAGAACAAAGAACATCAAGAGAAGTTTTAGAAAACAAAGAAAAGCAAACTCTTCTTTTGCGAATAATTCTGGGAACTGTCGTATTTTTAATAATCATACTAATTTCTGTTTCCTACACAATTCATATAAAGGTAACAGTCCCAATCCTGAACTTTACAGATGAAATGGGGAGACTGGCTGACAGCAAAGACTTAACGTATTCTCTTCCTGCTTCAGAAAAAAATGAAATAGGTTTACTAGCAAAAGGATTTAATGGATTTCTAGAAAGCATACTTCTACTCTTTAGAGCTTTTTCTACAAACATCAATAAAGTAAATAGTTTGTCGAAGACGTTAGATGAAACTATTCAAGAAACAAAAAGATCAATTCAAGAAGTCTCGGTTGCAACAGATAATGTTTCTTCAGAGACTGGACAACTTATGGTTTATACAGAAACAATCGTCAATATGGTAAATCAATCAAAAGATAAAATTTCTTTCAGTTCGTCTATTTCTAAAGACAATACAAAGAATACAAATTTTTTATTAGAAGAAATTACTCAAACCCACAGAGAAATTGAAATTGCAAATAAGGAGTTAAAGGAAATAGATCGAGAATTAGAACAGACTGCAAAGGTAACAGAGGCTCTTTCTGATAATTCAAAAGAAATTAATTCTGTTTTGAGATCAGTAAAAGAAATATCAAAGCAGACTAGTTTACTTGCGCTCAATGCAGCGATTGAATCGGCTAGGGCAGGGGAGCATGGAAAGGGATTTGCCATTGTTGCCGATGAGGTTGGGAAGCTTGCAATGCAAACAAATGAAGCAACAGAAAAAATAGGAAGAGTCATTTCTGAAATTACAAATGAAATTGCAGGAACTGTTCAAAAAATTAGAAATTCTCATGCGAGTAGTCAAAGTTTGATTCAAATTATTCAAAGAATAGAAAAGGTTATTTCTAATAATTTTGAAGCGGTAAAAGAATCAAGGACGCAAACAGAAAAAGTTTCAAATGCTATTTTGGTTTTAGAAAAGAATATATTTGAAGTAGGTGAAATGACAAATGAGATTTTCAGGGCTAATCAACATTTAACTGCATCCGGTGAAGAGGTGAGTGTAGCCATTAAGACTAGACTAACGTCTCTAGAAACGATTCAAGAAAAAATGATTGCTCTTACAAAAGAAACAGCTAATCTACAAAGGGATTTAAATTTGTTTAAGATTTAAAACTGATCATAGCTAAAATTTTATAATCGACTGATGCGGAGAATCTTTTTACAAGAGTTCAACTAGTAATCTGTTTTAGCCTATCTGCGGGAACGATAGGCATTCAATAGAGGTTGTTTCATTTCAATGAATGCAGCAATGAAAACACTGCTAAAACAAAAGTTTCTCACTTTTGATCATTACGATTTAGATAATATAAGAACTGTTCAATAAATGTAAATAAAGCAATAACTCTCTAGATTCTTTTTCTTAGTTCCTTTTTGTCAAATTTTCCAACGCTCGTTTTGGGTATAACGTCAACAAAGAGAATATCTGAGAGTTTTGGAAGTTGCCAATGGGCAAAGTTTTTACTTAAAAAATCATGAACTGTTTTAGAATTCACTCTTTTATTTTCAGGTTTTTGGATCTCCTCTTGTGTAAGAACTATAAATACAACAGGCACTTCTTCTCGAATAGGATCTGGTTTACCGATAGCCGCCGCTTCTAAAACTCCTGGAATAGCCATTGCTAAATTTTCCATATCTACACTAGAAATCCATTCTCCACGACTTTTTATTAAATCTTTTTTGCGATCTGTGATCTCCATAAAACCATACTCATCAATTTTTACGACATCCCCGGTTCTAAACCAACCATCTGTTGTAAAATTAGTATTCGCATTTTCGTTATTAAAATAGGATTTTGCTATCCAAGGACCTCTGACTAAAAGTTCGCCAACCGTTTTTCCATCCCAATCTACTTCTTTTCCTTCGTCGTCTTCTACTTTAATTTCGACACAAGGCACATTCATACCTTGTTTGGCTCTCCAAGTAATTTGTTTTTCCAAATCCCAAGAGTCCATCTCTGACGTTAAGCGAGAGACTGTTCCGACAGGAGAGAGTTCTGTCATTCCCCATGCATGTAAAATTGGAATTCCAAACTCCATTTGAAAATTTTCAATCATAGATCTAGGGACCGCCGACCCACCGATAACCATTCGATTGAGTGAACTAAGATCATGCTTTTTAGATTTTAGATGCTGATAGAGAAGTTTCCAAATAGTAGGAACTCCTGCTGCAAGTGTTACTTTTTCTTTTTCGATAATTTCAGCGAGAATTGGTCCGCCTAGATTGGGTCCTGGAAAAATTAAGCTAGAACCAGTCATGGCAGCTCCATATGGAATTCCCCAAGCATTTGCATGAAACATCGGAACTACTGGTAAAGCTCGATCTCTTTCGGTTAACGCAAGACTATCGGCAAAGCATATTCCCATAGAATGCAAAAAGAAAGAACGATGACTATATAGAACTCCTTTTGGATCGCCCGTTGTTCCGGAAGTATAACATAAACCTGCTGCTTGATTTTCAGGAAAATCAATGAGAGGAATATCTTCATTTGCCTCATTTAAAAGTTTTTCATAATCAAGTGCATTAGGAATTTCTACGCCGGTAGGAGTGTTATCATCCATTAAAACAAGATGCTTTACATTTGGAAATTTCGACAGGAGAGGTGCAATTAATTTTGCAATAGAATGATCAATGAAAATTACTTTATCATCCGCATGATTTACAATGTATTCTAATTGCTCTGGAAAGAGGCGAATGTTGAGAGTGTGCAAAACAGCTCCCATGCAAGGAATGGCAAAATATAGTTCATAATGCCTGTAGCTATTCCAAGCAAATGTGGCAACTCTATCCCCTTCTTTGATTCCAAGGTTTCGCAAAACATTCATTAGCCGTAGAACTCTTTTGTAGAAGTCTTTATTTTTGTATCTATGGACTTGATTGTTCGATTGGTAAGATATAATTTCTTTTTCTGGATAATTTTTAATTGTTCTTCTAAGAAGAGAAGTAAGAGAGAGTGGAAAATCCATCATTAAACCGTTCATTTTTTTATTTCCTCGTTTTTAATAAAATTGATATTTGCATTGTCTTTTTTAAATTCTGCCTTTTCTCCAATTTTTAAAAGCCTTATTCTTTCTTTTTTGCCAGATTTTTCCAAGGCTTCTAAAATCATTTCTCTTTCGCTTCCACCTCTTCTGTAAAAAGTGCTGTGGTGAATTGGAATCATGTATTTTGCATTTAAGTCCTGAAAGATTTGCACTGCTCCGAATGGATTTACATGAACAGAATTTCCAAATCCACCACCTGTGATCCAGCTTGCAGGACCAACTGGTATGAGCGCAATATCAATGTTATATGCTTTTCCAATTAATTTAAAGATTGAGTCATCATATCCTGTATCCCCACCAAAGAAAACTGTTACGCCTTTATATTCTATAATATATCCAGTATAAGGTTCCCCATCCCAGAAATTGTCCAAAAGCCATCGTCCACCAAAATGTTTTACTGGTATTGCGGTAATTTTAACTCCATCTAAATTGAATTCTTTCATGTTTTCAACACTGATAACATTCTCAAATAACGCATCTGGTATGTATGTAATTCCACCACTTGGGGCTAATATGTGTTTGCTCCCAATTAGTTTTCGTAGAGAAGGTTGATCTAGATGGTCAAAATGTGTATGTGAAATTAAAACAAAGTCAACTTTTTCAAGTTTTTCTAGATCAATTCCTGGTTCAATAAAACGCTTAACGACAATTCCTGTATGAGAACTAAAGTTTGGATCTGTGATGACCCATTTATCAAAGAATCTGATTAAAACAGTCGCATGTCCTATCCAATAAAATTCCAGTTTTTCAGGACTATTGATTTTTTGTGGTGCGGGAAAGTAATTTGGTTTAATAGTTTTATAAAAGAGAGTGCATGAAGATAAAGTGAAAATACATATAAGAATGAATCGAATCATATAAACCAATTCAATGAATTAAAAAAAGCAACGCAATCAATTAATAAATAAAAACAAAATTCTTGCTATTTTTTGTGGTTTAATTTTTCTATTTTTATGTCCGAAAAACACAAAGCAGCAATATCTACTTATAAGAAAATATATAAAACCTTCATAGTAACAGTTATTTTATTAATCGTTTCGAGTCAGGCAATTACTCAGTTTTTTATCTATTCCCAAAAATTTGATTCGAATCGAATCAATATTGCTGGTCGTCAGAGAATGCTTTCACAAAACATTGCTAAAACAATTTTAAAAATTCATTTAGATCAAAATAATCCGGACGCAAATGATTTATCTGAGCTAGAAAATTTAAAAAATCTTTTTATGACATCTGATTATGTGATTCAAAATGGAAGTAAAAGTTTGAATATCGATGCGAATCAGAATGATTTAGCACAACAATTATTTAAATCAAATAAACCTCATTTTGATCAAATTATATTGGTTGCTAATACGCTCCTACAAGACAAAAAAATCGATAAAGATAAGATAAAGACTTTGTTTGAATCAGAGAAAGAATTTTTAAAAAATATGGATTTGATTGTAACTGCTTTTAATGAAGAAAGTATTAAAAAGTCAACTCGGCTTCAAATCATTGAGTCTCTACTCGCCATTTTTGCTGTAATTATTATTTTGATCGAGATTGGTGTATTATATCGACCTTTGATTCAAACATTAATTAAGGACAATGAGGAACTAAGTAAACAAAAGAAAAATTTAGAAGAATTTTCTTTTGTGTTATCTCACAAATTAAGAAAGCATGTAGCAAACTTATTGGGTTTGATGAATTCGATAAATCCAAATAATTTATTAGAGATTCGAGAATACTTTCAATATGTAAGACAGTCTGTTTATGAACTTGATACCGTTAGTCGCGAATTAGGTGATAAAGCAACTCCGTATGATTTAAAAATAGATATGAACTCGATAACGATTGATTCGACAAAGAGATTTGAAACTATTGAAACACTTAAAACTATTCTGCTGATCGATGATGATAAAATAACAAATATTTTAACAAAGAGAATTTTAGTTCAATACAATCCTCAAATCAAGGTAGATACATTTACAAATCCATACGAGGGTCTTCGTTTTCTTGAAAAGTTAAAAGAAAACAAAGGAGAGTTTCCAATTGTATTTCTTGATATAACTATGCCCGAAATGACTGGTTGGGAATTTTTAGATAAACTGGCTGGTTTAAATATTAATCCTCCTGTTTATATACTAACGTCTTCTATTGATAGGAGAGATATTGAAAGAGCTCGTGTTTATAAGAATGTAAAGTCATTCTTAACCAAACCTCTTACATCTGAGAAAATGCCTACAATACTATGAAATATTTTTTGATTCTTCTAGCTTGGGGAATATTTGGATTAGCCGCAGATGAAGAGATATTGATCCAGAGGTTTTCAACTTTAGTAGAAAAGCAAAATTCGGATGTAAAAAAAAATATAGCTTTAGCAGTTGAGAAATTAAATGGCTATAAAATTGAGCCTAATTCTACGTTTTCTTTTAGTGATATAGTTGGAGAAGCATCGATTCAAAATGGCTTCGTAGCTGGAAGAGTTTTTTATTGGAATGAGGCTATCTACGAGCCTGGAGGAGGGCTTTGTCAAGTTTCTTCTACCGTATTTAATTTACTCTTATTGAGTGGATTTGTAATCAAAGAAAGGCATAAGCATAGTCAACCGGTAAGCTATGTTCCGATGGGTCTAGATGCTACTATTTTCTACGGTAAGAAAAATTTAAGAATGCAAAATCCTCACTCACAGTCCTTTCGGTTGGTTGCCGAGATCACAGATTCAACTCTCACCTTCTCTTTATATGGGAATCAAGAGTTATTGGAGAAATATGAGTTGGAAACAGAAGAAGAGGAGCATGAATTACCAATTTTAAAAAAAGAAAAATCTTATCGAAATGCATACACTGTATCTGTTTTTAGAAAAAAATACAGAGGTGAAAATTTGCTTGAAACTTCTTTACTCTATAAGGATTTTATACCTGCTGTCTATTTCAAATAATGAAGTGGCTGTAAATCTAAATTTTGAGTTTTTCATGCAAATAGATGATGAAGATCGATTAACACTAAAAGAAGAGGAGGATGTTACCTTTATTCAAATCAAGGGTAATATTGATCTTTATACAACTCCCGAGTTAAAAGATGCATTTGATAAATTAAATTTATCGCAGAAAAATAAAATCATCATTGATTTGCTCAATGTCAATTTCATAGATTCTTCTGGGCTTGGTATTTTAGTAACACAAGCACTCTACCTACAAAAAAGAAAATTAGTCTTAAAATTTATCAATGTCAATTCCACTATCAGTCATGTTTTTTCTTTAGGTGGGTTTACTCGTTCTTTCAAACGTTTTTCAGATAAAGAAGAAGCAATGAATAGCACATGGGAATTTGGAGTTTAATAGTTTCATTTTTTCTCACACTCACTCTTTGGGGAGAGGAAACAGCTCTCTCAGAATGGAAAAAATTTTCTAAAACGAAAGCCTCTGAGGAACTAATGGAGTTTATCCGCTGTTCCGCCACTGAAGAACTACAATTAAAGAATTGCGATCATCCAATTCCAGAGACTCCCCCGTTTTTTGGGGAATTAGGTCTTTTTATTACGATTGTAAATAAAGGAAAAGTGCGAGGCTGCTTTGGCGCATTTCGACATAAAAATACACAGATCACAAATGTTTTACAGGACTATATCAGAGGTGCACTGAGACAGGATCCAAGATATCCTCCTTTGGAAATAGAAGAATTAAAAACAGCTTATTTTATTTTAACGATAGCGGACTCGCCCGCACCAGTAGCGGATACGGAGAGTATACCGCTTGGACGATATGGTGTTTTATTAACAAAGGAAAATGGGCAGGGCGTTGTTTATGTGCCTGGAGAAATCAAATCTCATTCTAGTTTGAAAAGAATTATGCAAAAAGAAAAAATTCAAGATGTTAGTATATTTAAAGCAATTTTAATTCGTTAAGAGGGAGAATAGTATGTTCGGAAGACTAAGATTTTATCTAAGATTTATGGCTCGATTCAAAAGTTCGAATGCCGCTAATCAGAATAACGTATCCATGAGTAATGACAAAAAATTAGGATCTTTTGATAAGCCAAAGAGAGGTAAATTCAAATTTGCCCCACATGTCTCGAAACTATTTACTGGCTTTTTCGGGCATTCTTTCTCTAGAGGATCCAAGAGATCTAATCAGCAGAATCTATTTCGTAATATTTTGGTTGGTAGTAATTCAAATCCAATGAGTGTTTATTGGTCTTTAATCCACTCTAAACTTTGCGCACAACGTCTTATCTTGAGTAAGATATTATTAGTATTATTGACATACAGCATTTATCCGCAAGAGAATAAACTGAATTTAGAAGAGAATTTTACTTCTAAGAATTATTATGATGGTTATGTATTAGATACAAAAACAAAGTTAGGGATTGAAAATGCTACTGTTGAAATGAAAAATCAGAATTTAGGAGTTGGATATTATTCCGTTAAGACTGATAAAAAAGGATATTTTCAAATTAAAGACTTTATCCCAGAAATTAATTATCAAATCACAATTCAAGCAGATGGGTTTGTAAATTTCAGTGCAAGCAATCTCCTTTTCGTAACAAAAGACAAGCCTAAGTATTTTTTGCAAAAGGAGGGAATTTTATATGGAGTTGTAAAAGACTCTCGTGGTAAAAATTTAGAAGGAGTAGAAGTAAAGATTCAATCTGAAAATTATTCTCTTCCTAGAAGATCAAACACAGTAATAACGAACGCAAAGGGTTTTTATAAATTTGAAAAATTAAGTGAAGGGCCTTATTCTGTAAGTTTTGAAAAGTCAGGAAGGATTGGAGAAACTGCTAAAATAAAAAAACTGAAATCAGGCGAAAAGTTTCATTTGCCCATGAGGCTTTTTAACAATGCGTCTGTTTCGGGGACAGTTTTAATTGATGGGCTTAATGTTCCTGCGATTGGAATGAATGTGGTCTTATCCTCTCTACGTGCTACTCATAGTGCATCTACTTTTTCCAATGGAGAATTTAGAATCGAAGACATTAAGCCAGGAACCTATAAGTTGAAATTATCCCATCGTGGATTTCATGAAATAGAAAAGGAAAATATCGTAATCACAGAAGGAAAGGATTTTGAAAAATTAAGTTTTATTGCAAAGCCGAAAGAGCCTGAGATTACAGTCAGCACTAACCGTTATGTGTTTTCTCCCGCCGATAAAATCCAATTTGATCTCAGAACATTTCGTATTGAGAAAGTGAATATTAAAATTTATAAAGTTCCAGAAAAAGAGCAGGCGGAAATGCTTCTTTTACAGGATGCAAATAAATTAAATCCGGTTGATCGAAAGTTTCAATTGATAACTGAATGGGAAGAAAACATGCGAAACTTTCAACTCTATGACTGGAATTATATGCAATTAAATCTTAAGGATAAGCTACCAACGGCTACCTATTTAATTTCTGTAGTGGGGGAAGATAAGAAATACTATGCGAATAAATTTTTTAGTGTAACGTCAGTTGGTATTGTAGTCAAGAGATCTCTTGATTCTGTATTTGTTTATGCCAGTGATTTAATTTCTAATCTACCAATGGGTGGCGCGAAATTCTATTTTTATGAAGAAATACCACCAGTGAATGAAAAGAAAAAGACAGAAGAAGGGGCAGTAAGCACCGAATCTGAGTCTTACAGTTCAGAAGGAGGCACTGAGGATTATTACACTTATGAAGTAGATAAACCATCCTCTATCACAGGTTATAATTTTAAATTGATTTATGAAGGTCTTGCTGATGAATCTGGAACCTATCAATACAAGGCAAAGAACGAGAAGAATATCTTAGTAGTTGCATCTGGTTTAGATGGAAGTAATGCATTCTCGGAAACTGGAAAGCCTAAATCGTATTTAAGTGAGAAAAATAAATTCTTTATTTATACAGAAAGACCTGTTTATCGAGTAGGTGATTCTATATTTTTTAAAATCATTGGTAAAAAAAGCGACGGTAAGTTTTTACCCGATGCAAGAGTAAAATTAAATTATAAAATTACAAGTCCCGATGGCGAGACAATTGAAACAAAGGATATTGAGCTAGATGATTGGGGGACTTATAGCGGCGAGTTTATTTCTAAAAACCAAGATGCTCTCGGTGAGTATGGAATTAATGTTAGCAAGGACAAATCAGAGTTATCCGCTGGGTCAGCTTATTTTTATATAGAACAATATCGAAAGCCAGAATACAAAGTAGAAGTAACACCGGCGGAAAATGCCTATGTAAATGGAGAGACAGCAGAGTTTAAAGTAGAGGCAAAGTATTTTTTTGGAGCACCACTTGCGAATGCAAATATGAGCTTTCGAATCTATGAAAATAAACTAAGAGATACGAATACAACTTACTGGTGGGAAGAAGAATATGAAGCAAATACAACATACAATCAGATTCGAATGGAGGGAGATAAGGAACTAAATGAAAACGGTCTTGCTGTTTTAAAATATAAACTAGGAAATTACCCCTATGATAGAGAAATAACTTTAGAAGCAACTGTAACCGATAAGTCTAACGTTTCTATCACTTCTAGAAAAACAATTACTGTGGGAAGAGGAAAGTTTTATATTAAGATCAATCCAGTAAATAGCTTCTTTTATACAAAGGATAAAAAAGAATTTGAAATAAAAACTCTTGATTATGAAGGAAAGCCTGTCAGTGCAAATGTAACTTTACAATTTTTCCCTTTTATTTGGAAGCCTTGGCAGAGAGTCTATATGCATGCAGATAAGCCTGTCTTTATTCAAAAAATCAGCACCGATGAGAAAGGAATTTATAAGCTAGAATTGAATAATGAATTAGCGACTGCAGGAGAATTTGATATTGTTGCTACTTCTCAAGACAGCATGCAAAATCAAATCACAGCATCTCGTGTTGTTTGGCTTTATTCAGGAACTAACGATCGATTGGAGTCAAAGTTTAAGAATATTGAATTGACATTAGATAAGAATGCAATTGATAAACCTGGAGAAATCACAGTTTTACTAAAAAGTAAATTTGTAGATAATTTTGTTTGTGTTACTTTAGAAGGAAGAGATATCTATGACAGAAAAGTAGTAAAGATGGAAGGAAATTTACAGGCAGTCAAATTAAATATAAAACCTGAATATGCTCCAAATCTATTTATCACTGCTACCATGCAAAAAAATAGAGCGTTATACACTACAAGTCAAAGTCTTGAATTTCCTCATGTAGATACTCGTGTGATGATAAAAGTAAAAACAGACAAAGAAAAATATTTACCTAGAGAGACCATAAAAGTAGAAATAACAGCTCAAAATGAGGAAGGAAAACCTATAGAGGGAGATTTTTCCCTTGGTGCAGTGGATGAAGCAATCTATCAAATTCGTCCAGATCATACGAGAGCAATGAATCCATTTTTCTATTCAAAAATTTCAAATTGGGTTTCTACAAATTATTCCTATCCGATGACACTTCTAGCAGGGACTACAAAAGATGGTAAAGATTTGATTCGGGAAGTTTTTAAAGACACTGCGTTTTGGAAGCCAGATTTAAGAACAGATAAAAATGGAAAGGCGTTTATTCAATTTGAAGTGCCAGATAATTTAACAGAATGGAGACTAACGCTTAGAGGTCATGATAAAGAAGGTAGGGTTGGAGAGACTGTAAGTTCAGTTCTAGTGACTCAGGATTTGGTTGCTCGAATCGCAAAGCCTCGTTTTTTTACTGAATCAGACCGTATCAGTGTGATTGGAATTGTAAATAATAATTCGAAAGAGGGAATGCCCGAGATTAAAACTGAAATGCTAGTTAATGAGAAAGAGATAAAGCCAGAGGAGAAAGACAAAATAAGTCTACCTCCTTTTGGAGCATCTAAACAACATTATCCGCTTGTAGTTCCCGAAACGGATTCTATGAAATTGCAGTTTAGAGCAAGTGCAAATGAAAAAGCAAAGGATGCGATTTTACATAAAGTTCCAATTTATAAGAATGGAATTGCATTTAAAATTTCAGAGCAGGGTGATATGACAGAGAACACAGTTGTTCAGTTAAGGCCTGCAAAACCTGACAAAAATATTTCTGCTCATGCAGAGGAACTATCGATTTCTTTGAATCCTAGTCCAGTAGAGAAAATCTGTGCAGCAAGAGACTTTTTAGCAGATTATCCTTATGGATGTGTCGAACAAACTTTGAATCGATTTTTGCCTGCTGTGGAAATTTGGAATCTTAACCAAGCTAAAAAACTTCCTTCCATAAAAGATGATCCAAATCTAGAAAAGAAAGTAATAGAGGGGATCAAACGACTATCTGAAATGCAAAACGATGATGGAAGTTGGGGTTGGTGGAGTGGTGATGTTGGCAATGAATTTTTAACTGCCTATGTTATGTATGGGATGAAGCGTGTATCGGTTTTACACATCGATCAAAATGCAGTTCAAAAAGGTAAGACTGCATTGACTAGAATGCTCTCTAATCCGCAGAGTATGGAGGATGATGCAAGAGCTTATCTATTATTTGTAGGAAGTCTTTACGATATTTGGAGTCCTTCTTCTTATGAAAAATTGATAAAGAAGGATGACGTTAGTGCTTATGCAAAATCATTTTTAATTCGAGCACTTGTAAATCTATCTCCAAAAGCATTTACAAAAGATGGAGAAAAAATTGTAAGTGAACTAAAGAAGCAAATTCCAATTCTTGTAGAGAGACTGAAATCCTCTCATAAGAATGACAAAAGAGGAATCTATTATGATCATTCAGAGGAAACGTATTATAGTTGGCAGGGTGGTTCTACAGAAGTATCGGCTCATGTGCTATCTGCCTTGTTAGAAGCAGACGATAAGTCTGCTATAACTGCCAATCTTATGAGTTCAATTCAAAAAAGAGGAAGTGGTGGATACTGGAATTCTACAAAGGAGACAGCGACTGTAATTTCTGCCATTACATCTTATCTAGATAAAAAAGGAGCGAATTTCTCTTCGAAAGGAAAAGTGGATTTTTCACTCAATGGGAAACCTCTTACTTCTATAGAATATGATACGAGTAAGAGTGATCGGGAGTTGAAGAAAATGATTCCAATAAAGGAATCTAAAGATGAATATACAATAGCCGCAACAGGAACTAAGTCTTCTGATTTAAGTTTTGATTTATCTTTGAAAGGATTTTTGAAATTTAAAGACAATGATACAAATAGTCAGGCTACGCAGACAAGTATAGACTCATTGCGAAATGGATTAAAAGTTAAAAGAGGATTTTATTCGATCAAAAGAATTCGGGATTTGAATAACCAAGAATATTTTGTTCCACATCCATTAGTGCAACGTAAATTGCAAGTCGGGGAAGAGCTTTTAGTAAAAGTCCAATTTAAAGCGGATAAGGATTATGAGTATCTCATGTTAGAGGACTTTTTACCTTCTGGATTTGAAGTAACAAAGACAGATGCTTATGAGGGAAGAGTTTATTATACACATTCAGAAAGAAGAGATGAAAAAATGGTTTTCTTTTTTAATAAATTAAAGAAGGGCAAGGTTTATGAATTGGCTTATATGATTCGTGCTGAGTTGCCTGGTGTGTTCAATGTAAAACCAGCTCGAATGGAATGTATGTATGCACCCGAAATACAAGGTTTTAGTCTTCCTGAAAAACTCACTGTAGAAAAATGACGTTGTGCAGTATAGCCCAAGTTGCCGACAGGTGATTCTGTCAAATTAAGGATTTTCAGGCAGGAAGGGCACGAAGACTCACGAAGTGAATAAAGAATAAGCCTTCTCTTTTCTTCGTGTTCTCTGTGCTCTTTCTGGTTAATTCTTTTTCATTTCTCTTCACTTGACAGCATTAGCCGACAGGATCCCTGTCTCCTATCTTACGCGCTCGTGCGTAAGATGAGTAGCATGCGATTCTTGCGTAAAGGTTAAATTAAAAAAACGTGAATTCGAAGTAAAAAATTTTTTAACACGGATGAACACCGATAAGGGAACGATAAAGACACGATGGATAATTTAGAATTATCGTATCTTTTTTCGGTGATCATCTTTTGATTTTTCTGTTACCTCGAACTGATATGAAAAAAACTAAAATTATTTACATTCTCCTTCTTTTAAACAAATAATTTCAATGTAGAAGAGTGTTTGAAATTTACTATTCGAATAAAATTAAACCTATTTATTCAACCGATGAATTGTGTTTAGATTGTGAATAATGATCTAAAGGAATGCTTGCAACATCAATTATGTTTTCTTTTGATTTAGTTCATAGAGTTTGATGTATTTAAGAAAGTTGTAATACGATCCAAGAATTGCGATGATGAGCCCAACTTTCCCATCTAAAAACCCAAATCGAATAATATACATTGAAATAAATTTCCAAATCGCTTCTGCGATGGCAAGACTTAAACCTGACTTCTTTCCTTTCTTGAATTTTTCTACAGCAGCTAATTCAGAGTATCTATCTATAAATTTTAAATGATCAGAAATATTTCGATAGGAGTAATGGGAGAGAGGATTCTTGAAATATTCTACTTTCCCTTGAATCGATACAGTTTCATGAACTAAGATTCCAGAGAATTCACCTTTATCTTTTTGAAAAAATCGCATTTGATAATTGGGATACCAACCTCCATGACGAATCCATTTTCCCATATAAAGAGTCATTCTAGGAATAAAAAAACCAACTACTTCATTCATTTTTTCTTTCGATACAGAAAGAATTTCTTTTTTTAAATCAAGGGAGATTTCCTCATCAGCGTCAAGCGCTAATACCCATTGATTTTTCGCCAAGCTTTTACAATAATTCTTTTGATTAATATAAGTATCAAATTTTCTATAATAAAGAGAAGTTTTAGGATAGTCACGAGCGATTACTGTAGTGTTATCCGTTGATCCTGAATCAACAATGATAATCTCGTCTGCAAAGTCTAGACTTGCGAGACAACGTCCAATATTATCTTCCTCGTTTAAGGTGATGATGCAAACTGAAATAGGAAGTGTCATTCAAATAATTTTAATTTCGGGCTGATTTATATTCATTCGTAAAAGGAATCTCTAATCTTGCTGATGTGTATTCATTTGTAATCGATATGCGAAAGTAATTGGGATCTATTCCTTCTCCTTTCATCATGATAATGATGAGTGCAAGACCAAGTCCTGCACCTTCTGTATTATCAGCATTATCCATATAGAATTGGGCAAGGTCGTCATACGACATAGCTGTTGCTAGTTTTTCGCGAATTGATTTCTCTTCTTGTTCAGCAATGAGAGTGTTATTTCTAATTTCTATCTTTAGGCCACTTGCATCGTAATCAAAAATGATTAAACAATAGTAATCTTTTGCTTTGCATTTGGGTGCATATGCTTGTCCCATATTTTCACTGAATATTTTTTTATACTCTTTGATGCCTATCGCATAATGTTCGGGATTTTTTATATCAAAATGATTCTCTTCAAAGAACACACGCTTTTGATTTGCCTTGGTTGCATTAATAATTAACTCTTTTATAACAGTGTAAAGAATTGGAATTAGACGCTCTTTTTCGAATTTTGTTAAAATACCTTGCAGTGTTTCCTGCACTCTTTCTTCTAAATGCCTGGATGTCCTGTAGGTTTTAATCTGGATTTCATTTGCATTTTGCTGTATGAATTCCATATCATACTGAGAATCTAACTGGTTTATTTGCATAATTTAATATATATATCGTTTGTTATCTTTGTCAAAATTTTTATTTTTTTGTTAAAAAAAAGGGAAAAAAAGTATAAAAAGAGTTTGA
>DAORDH010000023.1:0-79338 GCA_035345875.1 Leptospiraceae bacterium
TACCGCACTTTCGAATTTTAAAGTCACGTCGGCTACTCTTAACGTTAGGCGAAAGTTTGCAGAAATTTTTTAAATAAAGAATGAGACATAGTAATATTATTTAGAGCGTTTAATCTTGGCAAAATATTATTGACATTTTATTTACATGGGACATATTGCGAAGCCGAGGTAAAATATGAAAAATGAAAAAAATCCGTATGCAGGTTTATTATTTTGGGCTGGAATTGGTGCTCTTGCTTTTTTATATCTAAATAAAAAGGAAGAGACACAGGCACAGTCAATTGATAGTAATACAATAGTTAAAGAAAATTTAAAATACAACCCGATTTTTAATAAAGCTGAATTTGGTGGAAACCCGTTCGCAACCAATCAAAGAGGAAGTGGAAAGTTTAATTACTTAGGCTTCTTACAAGCAAAACATGCTTTTGGACTTGAGTGTTATTCCGCAAGTGTAGTTAATATCTTTAAATCACTTGGAATAATTGAGCCAAATATGAGTAGAAGGCGTTTTGAATTAACATATACAAACCTACATTTAGCAAGCGATGCTCCATCTGAATATAAAAAATCTCTAAAAAAAAGTAAATATAGAATTCCAAGCACTTTCAATGATAGTTTAAGAGGAATGTATAAACTTAGTAAGGGGCAAATTGAACTTAGCCCCGCTGGATTCGCAGTCGTTGCCCAAAAAATTTCAGAGGTCTCTGATTATGCTCTTCATACAGGAATGAGAGGTAAAGACTTCGTAGCCGTTTCCATTAAGAAAGACGATATTGAAAAATATCTTTTAGCAGGTTATGTAGTTAGAATTTATACAAAAAAAGATACTGGACATTATGTTGTATCAACAGGTATAAAAGAAATTAAAGACAATGCGGGTAATATTGAAAAAGTTATATTGACTGATGATACTTGGTATGGGGCAAATTACGAGTATAAATTTGAAGAGACTTACAGTCCGTGGATAATAAAAGCAACCTAGTATTGCTTCTTTTTTTATTTTCCTGTCTAAGTCCAATTTTCCCCGATTGGATTCAGAAAGGAAAAGTTATAGAAGTTCTTTCTGGAGATACTTTTATCCATTATGGATTCCAAGATAAAAAGAAGCAAAAATATAAGTTAGCCTGTGTTGAAGCAGAATCTCCTAGAACCAAAAAAGGGAAATACCAAAAAAAGATTTTAACTCAAAAAATTAAAGGAAAGGAAATAGAAGGAATACTGAGGGGAAAATTAAAAGAATATTTCTTAGCAGATGTTTTCGATATAGAAAAGACAAAGAAAAATGGACATTATACTTCTTTAGCTTTTACATTAGCAGTTCATGATAAAGTTTTAAAAAAAATAAATGAATATCCTGAGTGCTGGTTAGAAGACAATTAGTAAGAAGTTCTGCAAACCTTCGCCTAACGAGTCTGTCGAAAAAGTAAAAAAGTAGTACCCATAATTTGAATATCGATAGATATGAAAATTATGGCGAGATACAAAGAGATAGAATACAAGCAAAGTTTATTATTAGCAGTAAATTATTCAGAACAAATAATAGAGGGAACGTTTGAGCATGCGTTATGTTACCTATTTGATGAAGGTAAAATAGACGCAAAAATATTTGATATTAAGTATAAGAATGATAGAATGGGGCGAAAGGCAATTAGCCCCACTGTTCTTCTTAAGATAGTTCTGTTAGCGTATTCGAAAGGAATATATTCCTCTAGAAGAATAGAAACCTTATGTGCTGAAAACATCTTATTTAAATCGATCAGTGGGAATACTTGTCCCGATCATTCCACGATAGCGAATTTCATTTCTTCAATGTCCGGAGAGATTCAAAGTGTATTTGTAGATGTATGAATGATATGCAATCCAAAATAGACAGTAAGGAAGGGCGAGAGATGTATTCGAAGAGAATGGGGATAGTTGAGCCTGTGTTTGCGAATATCCGCTTTCATAAGCGGCTCAATTATTTTACACTTCGCACTAAAGACAAAGTAAATATTCAATGGAATTTATTTGCTCTCATTCATAACATAGACAAGATTCGAAAATTTATATAAAGTTAAAATATAAATTCACTCATGAATTGTTCCATGTAATTTTTTAAAATACAAAATGCGTGAATAGCATGGAAATGGAAAATATTTTCTTGTAATTATATACTTTTTCAACAGATTCAACAAAGAGTGAGCCTCAGATACATACAAGTCACTTCGCTTGCTCTCCTAACTATCAATGGTTTGAAAATTTTTCCTTCCTATCGGTGTTTATCGTCTCCATCGGTGGTAATCTTTCAAATTCTTTGTTATATCGAACTCAAGTAAAATATTATTTACCATACTTTTTATCCCAAATGTAAGGATTCCCGGGTATCGGTCCATTCGGCTCTTTATCACATTTCTTTCTTTTTTGTTTCACTAGATAACAATTTAAAAGTAGAGTATCTCTTTGCCAAGAATCCATTTTAGCAGAAGGATTTACTAAATAAGGCAAGGCAAGTGCGCCACAAGAATCTATAGTCCTGTCTAAGCGATTAGGCTTTGTTGATGCAGCATAATTTAATCCTTCTAATTCATAACAGTCTGCTCTATAGTTCCAACATTGAATCAATGAGACGGATAGAAAAATAAATATAGTAAATTTAGTAAATTTGAAGACTCCTTATTTTTTATTGAATCAGCTATTAGTTTATAGACGTCAGCCGATAGAATTGAAAGTTATCCAGAAAGAACAACACGATTTCTACCTTCCGCTTTTGCTTTATAAAGAGCTTTATCTGCAATATCGATTAGTTCATAAAGATTATATGTATTACAAACTTCTGTTGAGGCAACTCCGATACTAATAGAGCAGTGAACAGATTCATTACCTGTAAAGTATTCATTCTTAGCGATTGCATCGCGCAGTTTTTCTGAGAGGAGATAACTCTCTTGACTAGATACATCTTCAAGGATGACTACAAATTCTTCCCCACCAAAGCGAGCAATTAAGTCCTTCTCTCTTAGATTCTTTTTTGCGGTCTCTGCTGTATAGGTAAGTATTTTATCTCCTGTCAAATGTCCATACATATCATTGATTGATTTGAAATGATCTGCATCGAATAGAATGATTGCCATAGGAATTTGATTCAATTCTGCTTTCTTTAATTTTGCAAGACCGAGAGAATTAAGACCAGTTCGATTGAATGTATTTGTAAGACTGTCTGTAATTGAAATATTTAGAATTTGATTCGCATAACGGTTCATAATTAATATAATCAAGGCAACTGTTGTCCAGATTTGAAGGATAGAAGTTAGAAATATTGTTCCAGTTTCAATGGATTGGAAATGGTTAGGATTATTCAAATCTGCTTTGATTATAAAAATACCTCTACTCAATAAGGCTAAACCCATACATAAAAATCCAGATCCCGCTAAAATACTCGCACCGCGTTCAGATGTTTTAGATGGTTTTAAGAAAGTCCAAGCACAGATTAAATTGATAATTCCGAAGTAGATAGAAGATACGAGAAGTCGCCCCGATAGACTATCGTCCCAGTATAAATAATACATAGGTCCAATTCCAGCCAAATTAGACACAAGTGGGATAAAACTTCTATGCACATCTTCGTTGATAAATTTCTTTATTCCTGCATAAATATACCCCATACCAGTTCCCATTAAAACATAACAAATAACAGAATAGAAAAAACTGGGAATGAAATATAACGCTCCCACCACAAAACCAAGGCAGATGAATACATTTCCCTTTGCCCAAAGTATCATAGATTTATTTTTATCTGAAAAGAGGGCAGCTATAACAAGCAAAGTTGTTGTAATGAAAGTGACTGCTGCCAGAACAACAAGAAGTGTGGAATGATGCAACGGAAAGCTTTGGTGCATGATAAATCTAGAAAATATTCCTTTTGAGCAAGATTATTTTGAATGATTTCTATTGACAATATTAAATAATACACTGCATCCCAAAAAAAGAGAAGTCTGTTTGATTGTCAATTTAGGGAAAGACAAGAATTTGTTTAAGGCTATCCTGAAATCAAAAATTGCGATTAACACAGTAAGAGGAAAAAATGGAACTTAAAGAATGGACGGTGTATAAAGATGGAATGCAATATGCTTGCTCCTTAAATGAAAAAGAATTTTGTTTTGGGGCTACGAGTGGTAATCCGCATGGAGAATGGGGAAGTTCATGTTCCATAGAAGAATTTCTACTTGGGAAAAATCAGGATTTTGTTCAAAATTATTTTCCAGACAAATTAAAGGAAATATTGGAATATGCTAAAACACTGAAAGGGCAATCAAAATATAAGCGTTAGTAGGTTGATTTGAATCTAAGATTTGGGTCTTTTTAGAGAAAGACTGATATTCATTCCTGCATGTCTAGGTATTACAAAAATAAGTTTAAAATGACTTCCTTTCTTTTGTATGGATGTAGTTGGTTTTGTGATGGTTTGTTCTATCTCTCGTTTTGCTTTTTAAATTCGGCATTGGATCGGATTCTTTAGAAAATTCTTACCTGATTCCAATTTGGAATCTATCGAATAATCTTGACATAGGCTTGACTCTGCTTTTTTTTGAATAGAGTTGGTTTACCAAATCACAATGAGTAATCATTTTTGGGAGCAATTAGAGAAGGATTCTAAAAAGTCTCCCAAAAGAATAGAAGGATAATATTGAATGTTTCCATTTATAAAAAAAAGTCTATTTTTATCGATCATTCCAATTTACTTATATCAATCTTTAATTTATGCAAATGATACAGAAAAGACAAATGCTTATTTCAAAAAGATTCGTGGAAATCAGGCAATGTTAACAGCCTTTTTTAATGCAATGCCCAAAGGCGGAGATTTGCATCATCACTTTAGTGGTTCTGTATATGCAGAAAAATATTTTGAACTAGCAGTAAAAAAGAATTTTTATATTAACTTGGAAACAGGCGATTCCTTTCAAACGATTCCTTCTAGTCTCGCCAATGACCCTAACGTTAGACCAATTAATTCTCTGATTGCGGATAAAGGCTATTTGCCTGTAAAGCTCAAATTGATTTCTTTATGGTCAATTAAAGACTTTAAAGAAACGCAACAGACACCTGATAAGCATTTTTTTGAAGCATTTCGAAAGTTTGGTCCACTCATCAAAGGAAACGAAGATGTTTTCCTAAAAGAAATTAAAGCAAGAGCAATTATAGAAAATGTTCAATACATTGAAACTATGTTCTTGCGTCCTGAGTATGATAGAAAAGACCCAAAGCTTTTATTATTTAGCGATAAATATATTCCACAATTGTTAAAAATTCAAGAAGAACGTTTGGAGACAGAGGCAAAAGAACGCTCTGAGACAAAACTTTCTCTATTATTTGATGAAATGGTAAAGACACTCATCGTTGAAATGCAATATGATGATGTTGCCAAAAACTTTGCAGATACAATTGAAGTCATTCACCAAAAATCAAAGCTTCCAATTGAAGAAGAAAAAAAAATACTGATTCGATATCAAAACCACGTTACTCGAACAGATAGTCCTGCGGATGTATTTGTTCAGATTTTTCTCTCTTTTCAATCCGATTCGATTTCTGATTTAATTGTTGGGACAAACATTGTAGGACCGGAAGATAATCCCAATGCAATGAAAAATTATTGGCTCCATATGGAGATGTTTAAGTATTTTCATAAAAAATTTCCTGATCTTAAATATTCAATGCATGCAGGAGAATTATCAATTGGAATTGTTCCACCAGAGGATTTATCTTGGCATATAAACTCGGCACTTTTTGATGCAGAGGCAAATCGTATTGGGCACGGGGTCGATATACCCTATGAAACCGATTGTTATTCCCTCTTAGAGTATATGAAAGAAAAAAAGATTCCAGTTGAGATCAATATGATTAGCAATGAGTTTATCCTAGGAATCAAAAATGATTTTCATCCCTTTTTACTTTATCATAAGTTTGGAGTGCCTATTGTGATTACAAGTGATGATATGGGGGTGCTTAGAACTAGTTTTACAGAACAATTTGCGATACTCGCCAAACGCTATCGACAAATTTCGTATATTGATATAAAAGGATTTATTTTTAATAGTATTGATTATAGTTTTCTTCCCTCTAAAGAAAAAAAGAATCTAAGAAAGAAATTAGAAAAAGAATTTATTAAATTTGAAGACAGAATTTCTAAGATTGAAAAGTAATCTATGAATCGAAAGAATTCAAACCCTAATTCTTTGGACAGTGGTTTCTGATGAGCTTAAAGAGGATTTAAGTAAACTGAGAACCGTTTAGAGTAAACTTGTCTAGAAAAGGTAAGCATCGTTTCTGATTTAATTTTGAGTCAGGATACAATTCAATCGGTTGATGCTGAATCACTCATTTCTTGCGAAAAAGAGCACGAAGAATTCAAAGGAAAAATCGGACAATGTATCAACGTTCTAGTTTCCCTCCTTTTGAGGATGATACTTTTCGTGTTTTGGATTAAATAAATGGCTTATTCATCCTTCATTAATAAATTGCTTTTCTTTTACCTAGGTTGAAAAAGTCTAAACAGATAGACTATGAAAGTAAAATTTACAATTTTAATTTTAGCGATTGCAATGTCTTTAATGGCGATTGCATTTTTTTCCTCAAAAGAAACATCGTTTATATTACTCGATGCAAGTGAATTAGCAAGTCACCCCGATAAATACGACGGGGACAATTTACGAGTGCGTGGACTTGTAAAAATTGGCTCTGTTGTGAGAGAGGGAAGGCAAGCCAAGTTTACAATAGAACTCAATGATAAAGAAGTTCCGGTAAATTATAGCGGCAAAGAGTTGTTACCCGATGCTTTTAAAGAAGGAGTGCGGGTTCGAGTCGATGGGAAATTCAAAAATGGAGTTCTCGTTGGGGATCACGTAGAAGCAAAATGTGCTTCCAAATATGAAGCAGAGTATAAAAACGAACCATGAATAATCTAGGAATCATTTGTCTTATCGCTTCTTTCTCCATTCTGCTTTTTAGTATTTTTCAGACCTCTTATGGAATCTGGAAAAAAAACCAAAGAGCAATCGAAATTGGACGTTATACTCTTTTAGCTAATTTTTTTGTAATACTATTAGCATTTATCATACTCATGACTCAACTAGCTCGAATGGATTTAAATAACCATTATGTAGTTATGCATTCGAGTGAGCATTTGCCTTTATTCTATCGAGTAACTTCGATATGGTCTGGATCTTCCGGTTCTCTTTTATTCTGGAATTTACTTGTAAGTTTATTTTCCTTTATTGCTCTTTGGGAAACACGCAATTCTAAAATGGATCGTATTCCAGTCATGCATCTTGTGATTGCAATTATTTCTTGTTTCTTCACCTATCTAGCGGTTTTTTATGAAGACGCGCAACCATTTAGAGAGTTTCAACCGGCTGCTGTTGTAGGTAGAGGACTCAATCCACTTTTGCAACACTGGGCGATGATTATTCACCCACCTATTTTATATATTGGATACGTTAGTTTTGCTATTCCTTTTGCAATTGGAATGTCTGCGCTTATTACGGGAAATCTGTCTGCAGATTGGTTAAAGTCGATTCGTAGATGGTCTATATTCAGTTGGTTTTTTTTAGGAACTGGAATTTTACTAGGATCGAAGTGGGCTTATGAGGAATTGGGTTGGGGTGGATATTGGGCTTGGGATCCTGTTGAGAATGCAAGCCTCATGCCTTGGCTTCTATCGAGTGCCTTTATTCATTCTCTGATTATTCAAGAAAGAAGAGGGATGTTGAAGTTTTGGAACATGCTTCTGATTATACTAACGTATCATTTTACATTACTTGGCACATGGATTACTAGAAGTGGAGTCTTAGAGGGACCGCATAGTTTCGCAAAGTCAACCATTGGGACTCCTTTTATTTTATTTATTGGAATTAGTTTTGTAGTCTATACGGCTATCTTAATTTATCGCAGAAATGAATTAAAACCGGAAAGAGACTTAGAGGCTATTACGTCAAAAGAAGGAAGTTTTCTATTAAATAATTTTATTTTAGTTTTGGCTTGTCTTGTGATTTTACTTGGAGTATTTTCTCCTTTGTTATACGGAAAAGAATTCAAAGCACCTTGGTTCAATTCATGGGGTGTTCCGGCTGGAATTTTTCTTTTATTACTCATGGGAGCCGCTCCTCTTTTAGCTTGGAGAAAAGGTGCAGATTCAGTTTTCTTTACTACTCTAATAAAACCGTTAGTTGTAGGAGTCATAGTATCACTTTTCTATGGAGTTTTTTATTCTAAATTTTTTACGCAAAGTGATTATTCGATAAGTGATAGGTTAGCCGAGATTTATTCTATTATCACAGTTGGCTTAGCAGGTTTTACTGTCGCGGGAATTTTTCAGGAATATCATAGAGGAATTGTTGCGAGAAGAGAACAATTTCAAGATGAGAATTATTTCAAAGCAGGCTTTAAAATGCTCCTCAAAAATAAGCGTAGGTATGGTGGATACATTGTTCACTTTGCAGTAGTGCTTATTTTTATCGGGTATGCAGGAAATGCCTTCAAACAAAATACATCTATTAAATTTTACTATCAGTTAGAAAATACGAATGGAAATGAAATCGTCTATAGAGGATTTGATAAAGGAATGTTAGGTGATTATCAAATAGAAGCAAATACTCTAAAGATAAAACCGATTATAAATGGGGATGAAACAAAATCTCCTAACTTATTTAATGTGATCGTATCGCAAGAAGCAAGTTTTAAAATAAAACAACAATTAGTCTCTGTTGAAGACATGGTGACAGAGAGAAGATTTTATCCTCAAATCAATCATTTTACCGGTGGATTTGAAACACACATTCCAACGAGCGAGCCTTCTATTCATTCTAGTCCCAAAGAGGATTTATACATTCAACTCGGTGCGATTGAAAATGCTTCTTTATCTGAGGAAAATCCAGATTTGCCCCTACTATTTATGGAATATTTTTTCGGAGCCAGAAGCTTTGAAGAAAAAAAAGCAATCTTTGATAAATTTCCAACTGAGATTGTGGGAAATTTGGAAATATGGGTAAACCCGCTAGTGAAATTGATTTGGTTTGGATCTGTTCTATACTTCTTATCCGGTTTGTTTATTCTGTTACCAATTGGAGAAGGAAAAAAGATATGAGAGTAAAAATTTTATTCTTTGCAATCATTCTTCTATCGTTTTCCATTTTAGCAGATTCGAGCACCACCACATTGACAGATTTAAAGCAGATTGAAGTATTCAATGAAGTAACTTCGCGGATAAGATGCATTTGCCTCCCTTCTCTTCCTATTAAAAGTTGTTCCTTTAATAATTGTGCTATCTCAGCCCAACTTAAATTCTTTCTAGAAAACCGAATTCGAAAAGGTGAGTCTGCAAATGAAATTGTGCAAAAAATGCAGACAGGATTTGGAGAAGAGATATTATCTGATCCTATCGTTCAAAAATTTCAAGCTTCGGGAAATGAACAAATGGTTTCAGGATTGATTCATGGAATGGGGGAACGAATTCTCGCGGATCCAGATTCAACTTGGATTAATATTACACTCTTTGTAGGAATTGCACTTGGACTCGGAATTGTTTTTTATTATTTAAAAGATCGACTTGCTAAAGAAAAAAATTCTAAGCCCAAAGCAGATTCTACTCTATCAGAAGATGCTGCAAAGTATCTAAAGGAGATCGACGGCTGATGGATCTATTACTTTTATTTTATTCTGTATTACTTGCTTTTTTAATAGTGGCTCCTTTTATCTATGTTCAGATTTCAGAAAAGAATCCAATTTCAGAGGAAGAGACTCGGTCTTCGCTGGAGTCAGAAAGGAAAATGTTACTCGAAAACTTAAAAGATTTAAAGACGGATATGGATACAAAGAAAATTCAAACGAATGAATTTTCAGAACTGTCTAAACAAATCATAGAGGATTTAAAGCAAATTGATACAAAACTTGCAAACCTTCCCAAAATTGAATTCAAGCCGGGTGTTTGCAGAAAATGCAATTTTCATACAACGATTCCAAATGCAAAGTTTTGTGCGATGTGTGGCAGTTCTCTAGCTTGAAACTGAGAACTTTGGTTTCATATAAAGATTTCTCAAAATTAAGAACATTCCTATGAGAAATAGGATTTCTTTCATTCTACTTTAAAAAAAGTTTGCAATGATTGCTTATATTTGTAATATTAGCACCGCATCGATTCAGGCAAGGAGGCTAGATGAATCCAGACTTAAACAATTCAGATTCTGATTATGGAGTGGAGGTTAGCACTTATAAAAACTATGTTCTTATTTCTTTTATAAACTATCATAAACTGGATCTTTATAATTCAAGGGATCTTGCAGAAGTATTTAAAGTGCAAAATGAGAATGGATCAGAAGATATAGTTATTGATATGTCTCCAATTCAATATATTGATTCTAGCGGATTAGGCACATTAGCCACACAGGGAATGCTTTTGTCTAAAAAGAATAAACGTTTAAATTTACTAAACATTACACATGGAGTATCTCATCTATTTAAAGCAAGTGGCTTTGATAGAATGTTTAAACTATTTACAAATAAAGAACAATTACCTTAGAGATGATATGAACCGACAAAATTTAGAAAGAAACAAATTTTCAAGAAATGATTTTATAGTTAAGTCTCTTGCTACTGGATTTGCACTCGCGGTTCTACCAAGTTGTTCTTCTTCTAGTAATATCATCACAACCGATACAAATGGACTTGTGGCTGGTGAGGTCAAAGTATCTGTTAAAGGCGGAAGCATTCCTGCTTACAGCGCTTATCCAGTAAATGGAACAAATCTCCCGATCGTTCTTGTTGTCCAGGAAATCTTTGGAGTGCATGAGCATATCAAAGATTTATGTAGAAGACTTGCTAAGAGCGGCTACTTTGCAATAGCCCCTGAACTCTATTCTAGACAAGGAGATGTTTCTACTATCGCAGACTGGAAAGAAATCATTTCTAAAGTAGTTTCTAAAGTTCCTGACTCACAAGTGATGTCAGACTTAGATGCATGTGTTTCTTACGCAGAATCTACAAAGCTAGTCAATACAAACAAGCTTGCCATTACTGGATTTTGTTGGGGTGGTCGTATCACTTGGCTCTACTCAGCACATAACGCAAAAGTAAAAGCTGGAGCGGCTTGGTATGGAAGACTTACTTCCGATAAATCTCCCTTACAACCAGCTCATCCAATCGACATTGCACCTAAATTAAAAGCTCCTGTTCTTGGACTTTATGGCGGAAAGGATGCTGGAATTCCACTCGCGCAAGTAGATCAGATGAAAGAAGCATTAAAGAAAGCTAACTCTTCTTCAGAGATCCTTGTATATCCAGAAGCCGATCATGGTTTTAATGCCGACTATCGTCCAATGTACAACGAAGCCGCAGCAAAAGATGCATGGGCAAAAATGCTAAGCTGGTTTCAAAAAAACGGTGTAGCGTAATTTTTACGACCGAGGACACCGATCACAGAATGATTTTAACCGATTGGTTTAAAGAAAAAATTGTATTTTTGATCGGTGTTATCTAGTTTTTAGCACAAATCTTTATTCTTTTACCAACCTAAGTAGAAAAACAAAGCGCTTAGTTCATTCCTCTTTCATACTAAGCTTTCTATCTTTAAAACCTAGATAAAAATATTTTGTTTAGAATGTAAGCTCTGAATACTTCTCATGAATTTTATTAAAATAAGTTGAATTGATTTCCGTTGCCATGCCTTGATTTATGCGATCGACCAATCTCATTCAGATAGGGAACTTTTTTCTACAATATGTTACGAACTTGGGAGGCTTTGTTGAGTTTAAGCACGAAGATGATAAAGCTAGATATTTTAATGTTTTCTTATCCCTTTGCGACCTTTCTTCTCTTTGTGGTTAATTTCTTTTATTTTTTTCTTAACGGAATGAAATGGTGTTTAGGACGATTGCCTATCAAATATCTGACTGAGCTATGGAAATAAGGTGAGTATTTAAAAATGGATCTCATTTTTTAATTGCAGTTTTGAAACAATAGACTCCAACTATAGCGGGTAAAAATCCTAATACTAAAAAATCAATCACAGCAAGTAGCATTTTTCCATCTAGAATGAGTTTTGCGGTAAATAAAAAAGACATACTTGCCCAAATAAAACAAATAACGCTCACAATAATTAAAATAATTTTCATGACAGTCCTATAACACTAATAAATTCTTTTCAATTCTTTAGTCTTTATAAATTGGTAAAGAAATGAAACAGAATCATACTCGACTTTTTATAATAATTATATTGATTACAACTCTTATTTTGTACATCACATCGATATTATCTATCAGTATTTACAATAATACACTTCATAACTCAGGAAACTGGATCAATCGAAAAGCACAAGTGAGTAGATCTGTTCCAGCATCCGCTTCTTACATGAATACTATGCCAGCTTTATTTAAATTCAAATTGAATTTATCTCAGTGGTTAGGTTATCATAAACTAATTTTTACAAAAGAAGTTAGACCAAAAGAAATTTCATTTCAATATAGAATTGATCCGGGTCAATATTTTACATTCATATTTAATGCAGATTCAATCGCCTATCGTTCATATGGAATTCGAATCAGTAATAATCAACTCTATCCATCCACTTTTTTACGAATAGAAAATGATCTTTTTCTTGAAAAAAAGCCACTTGATCCAGGCTTTCAATCCGATACAAAACCACATAGATTCTCGATTCAGATAATGGATGATTCCTTTACTGTAATGGTAGACAATCAAATCATATTTACTCAAAAAGAAAAAATTTCTGAATCCATGTTTATTGGATTTAAAGCAGGTCTTACAGATTTACGATCTGATATTGATGATTTGGTTATTCTACAAAAAGATGGAAGTGTGATTGAAGAATCTTTTTTCTATTGGAATAAAATACCTAAATATTCCGTTTATTTTATTCTATTTATAATTTTGTATTTTATTCTTTTTTGGATCCTTCAAAACTTCTATAAAGTAAATCCAGATGATAGACTCAAAATTCTTGCTTATATAAATTTTATTTTAGTTTTATTTTCCATTTTTATTTATTATGCTATGTATACTCGTATATCCAGAATCTATTTTACTTGGTCCAAAGTATATGAAGGCTTTCCTGTTATGCCGGCTACTGATACAACCATTCGAAAATTTGTAGATCAATACTCAGTAGAAAAAAAAGGAAGACGAATTTGGTTTGTGGGATCTTCCCAAACATGGGGAGCAGGAGTTTACAATGATCCAGATACATTTATTTCCATTTTAGAAAGAGACTTACAAAAAGTAGAAAAAGGAATCGAATGTATCAATGGAGGAGTTTCCGGTCTTTCAAGCGAGAAATTGCTAGCACTATATAAAGAATATCTAGATAAGTTAAAACCAGATATAACAATAATAAATCTATCGCATAACGACGCCTACTTTCAAGTTCCAGTAGACCAGTTTATAAAAAATTTAAGTGAGTTTGTTCAAATCAATCAGAATAAAAATATAACCACTATTTTCTCTATAGAACCAAATGAAATTGATTATGCGATACCTAACGCACATAGAGAAGCGATGGAAAAGCTTGCACAGGAATTAAATATCCCATATATTAACATGCATAAAAAAATGCTCCCTCACAATGATGATGCATTTTTATGGTGGGATAGAATTCATTTTACAAGTGCAGGAAATCAAATCTTTGCAAACGAAATGTATCCCTTTTTAGCAGAAATGGTTTTAAAGAGTCGACTCTCAAAATAGTATCTAGACCTGAGTAGATTTTTATTTACTAGATTAGAGAAATAAAGACAGTATTTGCTTTTTATTTCTGATTGGACAAAAAAAGAGACTCTTTAGAAATTTACACTATGCATATATTAATAACAGGCGCGGCGACAGGAATAGGGGAAAGTATCGTAGACTATTGGTTTTCGAAATTTCCAAAAGATAAAGTTTCAATCTTAGATAAAGATGAAGCACAATTAAATGCAACCATCAATCGAATGAAAACACAAGGGATTGATGCGGCAGGGTATCCATTTGATTTAACTAAAATTGAAGCTTTTGAATCGATAGTTGAAAAAGTTAAATCAGAACGGGGAGAAGTTGATATCTTAATCAACAATGCAGGTGTAATGATCATAGAAGACTTTAGTGTAATGAGTTGGGAGAAGGGTCATATGATTCTTACATTAGATTTAATTGCTCCAATGAAGTTAATTAAATTACTTCTTCCTTCTATGATTACAAGAAAAAGTGGTGGGATTATCAATCTAGCCAGTATGGCGGGCAAAGCACCATTACCCGGTTGCACTTGGTATGGAGCAGCAAAGGCTGGATTCGGGCACGCTTCTGAAATTTTAGCAGGTGAAGTAAAAGACGACGGCATACACGTATTAACCGTATATCCAGGTCCAGTGAGCACTGCTTTGGAAAAAGGTGCTCGTGCTGGCTATGATGAAAATATAGTTTCCAGTCTAATGCCAGTCGGAGACAGAAAGATTATAGCTGAAAAAATAGTAGAAGGATATTTAAAGAAACAACTTGTTCTTGCTTATCCTGATATCTATGATCTTGCTAGAATCTTTCCACCACTCACAGATAATTTTATTCGTTGGTTTGCTCCTAAGACTAAGAAATAGAATTTTGATCCGATTCTAGAACAATACCTGCATAGGCATCTAGAGTTACAATACTTGAATCAAAGCGAGCATCTCCTATTTTTAAAGAGATGCTTGTAATATTTTTTACTCTAACAGCTAACGGTTTATACCCAAAATTTAAAAATACATAAAAGTTTTTATCTTTACTGAACCTTCTAAATACTAGAAGATCCGTTAAATTATCAAAATCATTTACTACTTCTAAATTACCAGTTTGGAAAGATTCCTGTTCATTTCTAAGTTTTATGATAGATTTGTAAGCATTCAAAAGAGAATTTGGATCTTTTGTTTCGGATTCTACATTCATATAAGAAAAGCCAAGAGTTACATTTAGCCATGGATCCACATGGGGAGCAGAAAAACCTCCATGCGGTGCAGAACTCCATTGCATCGGTGTTCTACAATTGTCTCGATTTAAATAGATTCCAAAGAAGTTTACAAAAAAGTTTGGAATAAATGCATTTTGTTGTGCGATCGGATCTTTACCTTCCGCATTCGGAATATTCGCATCTCTAATTCCAATTTCTTCTCCATAATATACGATAGGCACACCTCTGGCAGTAAATTGAAACAATGCAAGTAGTTTAGCCTTTTCTGGATTGTTTTCAATTTTATCTATATAACGCATTTGATCATGGTTTCCATAAACATAGGTCGGAGTATAAGGGTAGGGAAATGTGTTTTCGTTTTTAATTAAAACTCTTTTAAAGAACTTTGCAGAGAATTCAAAATCAATTAGCTCAAATTGAAAGACTAGATTGAGTCCATCTTGCTTTTCCCCTAAAAATTTTTTTAAAGTTTTATCATTTCCACTTACCTCTCCAATCAGAAAACGATCTCCACTAAATTCATCGATTACTCCTCTCACTTCTTTCGCGAGAGGAAAGCAATCTGGATGATTTAGGGTATGCAGTTTTTTTTGAAAAAAAGCTTCATCTTGATAGTCAGGAGTAGGCACAAATCGAAAAGACAATGGATTATCTCTAAACTCTGGATCTTTATAAATACTGTTAAAAATATCTAATCTAAAACCATCTACTCCTTTTTGTAACCAATAACGCATAACGTCAAACATAGCCTCTTTGACTTCTGGATTACGATAATTTAAATCAGGCTGAAAGGAAAGAAAATTTGCGAAATACCACTCATCAGTAGTTGGGTCATAATTCCAACCAGGTTTATTGATCATCGAAGTCCAATTATTAGGTGGAGAATTCTTTTTCCCCTTTCGCCAAATATACCAGTCTCTTTTTGGATTGGTTTTACTCGATCTAGATTCTTTAAACCAAGGGTGTTCGTCTGAAGTATGATTTAAAACCATATCGAAAACAATTTTCATATTTCTTCTATGCACTTCTGCAATTAAGTTTTCTGCATCTTTAAGAGTTCCAAAAATTGGATCAATATCTCTGTAATCGCTGATATCGTAGTGAAAGTCTTTACCAGGACTTTTGTAAAAGGGAGAAATCCAGATCGTTTCAAATCCAAGGTTTTGAATGTAGTCTAATTTTGCGATTATGCCTGGAATATCCCCAATTCCATCTTCATTTGTATCATAAAAAGATCTTGGATAGATTTGGTAGATTGTAGTTTTTTGCCACCACTTCATAAAAAACTCCTTCTCTTGCAAGGCTTACAGAAAGCCTGAGATTGTAAACACATATGAAAAAGTTTTTTGATGTCTGGTTTTGAATTAAAACGGATAACGGTTATTATCCGCTTTCAGATTCTGATTCTATTTAATTTTTAAATAAAATACTTCCCAAAATGATTACCATTTAATGTAATAAATTGAGTTTCCATTTTCCTCTTTGTTATCAACTCGACCTGTTTTTATCATACACATTTCTAAAATTCCTAAAAAAACACCTTCAATCAAAACAGGGGAGTAGCCAGGCGAGTTCGCTTCGATGACAACGTTTTTATCCTCAGCCTGAATTATTTTTCTAGGTTTGACATCCGATCCTCTGTGATTGAGTAAGAATCCTTCTGCTTCAAATTTTATAAAATCGAGTGGTGTTTTTAAAGTAGGTGGAAGACCTGCTGTTTTTTCTATCGTTGGGTATACTTTCTGTCCTATTAATTTAATTGCCGCTCTTGCTAGAAGAGGTGATGAGTTTTCTTCTATCGCTTTGAATACTGATTGCATAACTTTTGTATCATACCAGCCTTCGGGATCTAGTTCATTGAATTCTTTACCAGTCATATTTTTTACAGCTTCTAATGCTGCCTTTTTTGCCGCTGGTTTTGTTTCGAGTAGACTACACGATAGTGTTATAAATTTTCCTTTTACTTCTGCCATAATTTTCCTCTTTATTTATTTTCCTGAGTTTAGTTAACATTCTTCTGATAATTTTACGATTGATTATAGAATTCAGTTATTTAGAGATTTTTATTTTCTTAATACAATCGACTCAATCAAAAAAGAAAAATTATAAATATTGATTCTGTAATGTATTAAAGAATTCATGAGAGATATTTTAAAAAAATATGCGGTTAATGGCAAACAGAGAAATCATTTTCATTTCTTTAGTAAAATGAGGATAAGACATATTTGCCTCAAAACGAGAGTAAATATTCTTAAATTCAATGGTATTTAGGAAACATCTTGAATCTAGTGTGGGATTAAAAAAGATTCTTTTGATAATAAAAGGGAATGCTAAATTTGGTGAATGTTAAATTAAAAGGTAAGATATCTCATCTTTCTTTATTCCTTTGATAAAAACTTTTGCAATTTTTAATTAGGCTAATAAAAAAAGTCTCAAAGAAATATTTCACCTTGTATAAGGTGGGTTGTTAAATAAAATTTCTGTTTTGTCCTTTGTTTTATTGTGAATTGTTTGAAATGCCTGTCCTGCTTTCTCTGATAGTAAGGATCCAACCACTGCACCTACAGGACCTCCAACAACCATACCAGTATATGTAGAGGCTAACCATACTTTATCCACAGTGAGTGGGACATAGCTGGATTTAGAATATACAAGAGGTATTTTTAGACCTGTGCTTGCAATTCGAGTGGATACTATTAAATTAACCGCTATATCATTAGAGGGATCATTTAAACCAATATCGGCAGACCCATTTGTATTAAAAATCAATCCTTTCATGTCTAGATTTTTTACTTTGAAGCGATTGTTTTTGATTGAATAATCTATATCCATAAAATCAAATCTAGAAATATTTCCATTCCATTTATCACTATCTGGAATGATTTTAGTTAAAAACCGAATTGGATATAAAAGATCTGCTCTTTCCAATAAAATACCTTTTTCGATACGAGTAAATCCAGTAAGATATAGATTTTTTAAGAAGTCTTTTTCTCCAAATTGATTGTTTGTTTGTAATTTGATAGAAGTTACAAAATTTCCTTCTGCATACTTTTTGTTTAAAAACTGTTTTGTAAATTTTTCAAGGTTTATATTTTCTATTTGAATATCTGCGTTAGTAGATATGTAATCAGCTAATTCTGCTTCTCCTTGTATTTGTATATTTCCATCTGCAATTTTTTTTAATCCTAAATTGTAATTTAAAGCAGAATTATTTAGATCGATATGTGAAAAAAAATTATGAATATCGAATGTATCATATTTTATATGCTGTGCGAAATATTTTAATTTTAAGAGTATTTCAGACTTACTAGTTTGTTTTTTCTCATTGGATTGTTTATTTGTATCTGTTTGAGCGAATGCACCTGCAAAATCTAATATTTCATTTATATAGACATGGTTTGAGAAAAGATTCAATTGAAGAATTGGTTTTTTAAAAAACTGTAAACTAGAATCAACTTTTACATCTAGTAGGCGGGGAACAAATATCTTTAGATCTTCGGTTTCTATTTTCTTACTTAAAAGCGGATAATAGATATTACCCTTAATTTGAATTCCATTGATAGATTTATCTTCTTTTTTATCATTTTTATATCCAATTCTATTCAAAAATAAATCTACTTCATTTTTTAACACAATGGAATCTTTCTCTTTTTTTGTTCTAATTTCTAAATTTAAAAAACTAGATTGAAATTGAAGGGGAATATCTTTTAGAAATTGGTTATACTCTAAAAAATTGAAGTTTGCTATTTTAATATTGGAATCGACTACAAGAGAGGATAGAGAAAAGTCTTCAGGCGAGATTCCACTTGAAATAGATAAATTCAGGTTTGTTTTTCCATAATCCGCGAGTAAATCTAGATTAGCTCTCCAGAAGGATTCAAAACTAAATGTTATTTTTTTTATAAATGGATCATGGTAGATATAAGGATTTAATTTTTTTATATAAACGGTTGTGTTTTCAATTTGAATTTGTTTTATTCTTAGTTTTGTGTGGATAATATCTGTTATCTGCTTTACATTCACTTCTTCCTTTGGAGATTCTTCTTTTTGTTCTGGAATGGAGCTTAGTAAATTTGGAATATCCACAAATCCATTCCTGAGACTAAGATCATCTACTTGTAATTTGCCTCCCGCGAGTGCAGGTAGAAAGAATACTGCTAAATTTATTTCTTCTAGTTTTAAGATCTCAATATCTTTGTTTTTAGTTTTTAATTCAATATTTTTTAAGTTTAGTTTTAGGTCTGGATAGACAGATAAATCAAGTGAATCTAATTTTAATTTGTATTCCGTATAGGTTTCAACTGCGGAAGTAATTTGGTTTTTGTAAAAGTTAGAATCATAGATTTGTGGAATATAGAGTAGAAGTGGTAGAGAGAAAAATATAAAAATGAATCCTAGCAGGGTGCGTATAATTTTTTTTATAATTTTCATTTCAACTCATACCATTTCCAAAATGCCTTGCAGGGATGCTCTGTGCAATTATAATATGTCAAATTCTTTAGCAAGGATGAAATTAAATTGAGTTCAAAAAAAATATCATTACTCTTAGTGAGTATATTTTTATCCTGTCAGATTTTGAAAAAATTAAATTCGAATCAAGATCATTTGTCCCAGATAAAAAACTCGATTGGTATGGAGTTAATCGAGATTCCTACTGGTGACTTTGCCATGGGTTGTAGAGATGGTGACCCTAATTGTGATGAGGATGAAATTCCAAATCGTAAGACTTATATCACGAATCCTTTTTATATTGGAAAATATGAAGTTACGAAGGGAGAATTTTCTAAATTTATTTCTGAAACAGGTTTTATAACAGAAGCTGAGAAACTAGGATTTAAAAATACATGGAAGAATTGCCATGGAATGAAGCAAACAGATTTACATCCTGTTATATGCGTTAGTTGGAATGATGCGATACAATTTACAAAATGGATTTCTAGCAAAGAAAATAAAAAATATCGCCTACCAACAGAAGCGGAGTGGGAATATTCTGCTAGGGCAAATGATGGAAATTTTAATATTTCAAAAACTGAAAATTTAAATCTATCTGTAAAAAGATATTATTGGGGCTTCGATATCAATGAGTCCTTTGCTTGGTTTAATAAAAATTCAAATCGAGAAACTCATCCGGTTGGAGAGAAAAAGCCGAATGCTTGGGGAATCTATGATATTTCAGGAAATGTTTGGGAATGGTGTGAGGATAGCTATGATTCGAATTTTTTTAAAAGAGATAAAAAAATAGAAGTTTTAAATGATAATTATAAGGTTTTGCGGGGAGGAAGTTGGTTTGACTCCTTTTTATTTCTCCGAATTTCTGCTAGAAATTTTGCTTTAAAAGAAACAAGAGAAAGTCATTTTGGATTTAGAGTTGTAATGGAAAGGTAAATTGAAACCGCTAAATTCAAATGTATTATTAACAGCCTATAAAAATACACTATATAAGATATTCTATCAAGATAAAGAGTTTAAAATCGAAGTAGATAAAAGGTCTGACTTCGTGGATAAACTTCTAATCGATAAGGGTGTAACGTCTTATATTTTTATTACAGCTGCAAACCCGCATTCTCTACTTGTATCTGAGGCAGAAAATGAAAAAGCAAATCTAGAATTAGAGAATCAAATTAAACAAAAAGCCTTGTTTTATTGTAAAGGAGTTGGGGAATCTAAAGATGGAGAATGGAAAGAAGATTCATTTTTTGTGCTTGGAATTTCTCTAAAAGAAGGAATGTCTATCGCAAAACAATTTTCCCAGAATGCTTTTTTATATGGCAGAAAAAAAACGAAAACTCGTCTTATTTGGGCGGATTAAAGAAATTCTGTATTTCTTTATCTTCCATAAAATCATAAATATAATCAGGACCGTAATCGATATAAAGTTCCTCTCCTTTTTGAATAGAGCGTAACGTTCTAACCAGTGCGTAGGGTGGCTCGCATATTTTCTCGAATTTAACATTTTGAAACTTTGCGGGAGCGTAGTTGATTCTCGAAAATATATTTCCTTCGATTTTCCCATCTACACCGACATACTTACCAAGGTGGGGTCTAGCACAATCTTTGAACCACATTACATAATGCCAATCATTTCGTTTTAAAATTTCATTATACTCTTCTTCTGTGATAAATTTTCCTGTATAAGCACCCAATACAATTCCCTTTTCAAAATTCTCTTTAGCGAAAACTCCATTTCCTGATTTCGGAATTTTAGAGGTTTTAATTTCTAAAAGAGATTCGTAATTATTTTCAGAATCTTTTGTTTCTGGCGTTATAGATAGAATGAAATGAAATATAAAAATCAAAAAAATAAGTTTCTTCATAGCAGTTGAATTCAATAGAATATAAAAATGTATTTTTGAAAAGAAATATTTTCTAGTGCAAACGAACGTTATTTGCTTTTTTGAAGTATTATTTAGTAAACTTTTATTTTGGAAAAATCAATTAGAATGATTCAAAATTAATTTGTGATTTTTTTATCTAGGATGTTTGCTGCTTGAAAGTTTTTCAAATTAAAGAAGAAATAGATCTCGTATTTAGAAAAGGGTAAAGTTTGTAAGCTCCAAATGTTTTTGCAAAATATTTGATTTGAAATCAGCCAATTTTTTTTTAAACAAAATGAATCCTGTTTTTGGTGATGGATACAGAACTCATCTAGTTACTCTGAAGCTGCCTTTTTCAGATTGATAAAATAGAATTATTGTAAAAACTGGAAGAAACAAAGAGGGTGATATGGATATATTTGAACAAATTTTAAAATTCTTTGGCATTGGGGAACACCAAGCTGAGTCAACGATAGAAACCTTTCACAATGTCCCTTCTATTATTACTTTTTTTCAAAGTCTTTATCCAGATGCAAGGGTTGAAAAATCTCCAGAAGATGCTGAAGAACTTGGAATTTATATTCAAAGAACTGGATCTAATCAAATCTTTATTCCAATTCGAGAAAGCCAAAAAAGTGGATATTATTTGATCGAAGTTCCTGCAAGGTCTCATTTTTCTTGATTCATCAAATGAATTTTTGATGGGTATTTGAATTTAGTTTGGTATATAATACAATGAACGAACCTACTGAACGTATAGATATTTTCCCTTGGAATAAAAGTTTTGAAACAGAATTCGAGGAGATAGATACACAACATAAAAAGTTGGTAGAACTTTTGAACCAACTCGCTAGACATCTAGTTTATCAATCTGACAAAATCACTCTAAACCAAATCTTCCTTGAAATTACATCTTATGCTCTTTATCATTTTGAGACCGAAGAAGGAGTTTGGAAAAAATACCTAGGTAGTAAAGATACCTGGTTTCTACAGCATGAGAATGAGCACAAAAGTTTCGTAACAGAATTATTAAAACTAAAAGCAGAAGAAGAGGAAAGACCCATTGAGGTTGTTTTATCTGATATTCTATCGTTTTTGACTCATTGGCTAGCATTTCATATTTTAGAAAGCGATAAGAAGTTAGCAAAAGCAGCAAAAAGGGTTAAGACTGGTTTGCCGCTCGAACAAGCAAAGGAGATGGCAGGCATTGAAATGGAAGGAGTCTTGTCTCTTCTCATTGATACAATTTTAAAAATGAATGATCATCTCTCCAAAAGAACTTTAGAACTCATGAGAGAAGCCAATAAAAGAGAAATGGCAGAAGTAAAACTTCGTCTTGCTTCCAATGTATTTGAAAATACGTTAGGAGCTATTTGTATTTTAGATTCACAGTTTAAAGTAATGGAGGCAAATCCCTCCTTTTATCAAAGCACTGGATTTATAGAAGGGGAACTCATTGGTCGTTCTTTGAGTGATTCAAAATCTGGTTTCCGTGAGAAGATCGAAATGGATGGGTTTATTGAAGCTGTGAATGAATCTAAACATTGGAATGGGATTATCACAAATCGAAGAAAGACAGGGGAAATGGAAGCAGAATGGATGACACTGTCTGCGGTTAAAAATTCTGATGGAAGCGTTATGAACTATGTGGCTATATTTTCAAATGTAAGTCATTTGATGGAGCAACAAGCATTTTTAGAAAACATTGCTCATCATGATACACTGACAGGTTTACCAAATCGCCTCCTTTTAAGAGATCGACTCACAATTGCGATTGCTCACTCAGAAGCAGCTAGAACAGCTCTTGCGATTTGTTATATTGACCTAGATGGATTCAAACCAATCAATGATAAATATGGTCATTTAGCTGGCGATATAGTCTTGAAAGAAATTGCAAAGCGACTTTCCGGTATTGTTCGTAAGTATGATACAGTGGCAAGATTAGGCGGTGATGAATTTGTAATCTTACTTGGAGATATGAAGAGTCAATCTGATTGTATCCGAGTTTTAAATAAAGTCTTGGATGAAGTGCAAGCTCCAATTCAAATCCAAAATGGAACGGCTCGTGTAACTGCTAGTATCGGGGTTACTTTTTTCCCTGAGGATGCAAGTGAATCAGATACTTTACTTCATCATGCAGACCAAGCTATGTATGAAGCCAAAAAACAAGGCAAAAATCGATATTGTTTTTATTATCCTATTTAAAGGACGATAGACTCCGATAGGTGATTTTTTGATTCGGAAATATCTATCCTTTGGCTCATCACAGTCTTTTGTGGCTTTATTCAAGAATTTCCCAACAAATTTGACTCTCGATTCATTAAAAATTGAATTTACGTAAGAGTCGCTTTTGTAGCCATAGTATTAGTATATATAATACGCCCACGCTTAGGGCATGAAAAAGGTAGATTTATGGCAAAATTAGAACATCCAAGTTCAGCATTATTTCAAGGGGAAAAACCATTCCCAATTATTCCAGCTTGTGAACATTTCGCTGGATCCGAAAAGCTGATTACAAAAGCACTCGAGCTCCAAAACAAGATGGGCGGATTCTTTGATATAACCATGGACTGCGAAGATGGTGCACAAACAGGAAAAGAGAAAGAACACGCAGAGATGATTGTTCGCATTCAAAATTCTGATTTGAATGTTCATAAAATGAGTGGTGTGCGAATCCACGACTATTCAAATGCTCACTGGAGACTAGATGTAGATATAATCGTTCCAGGTGCTGGAGAAAAAATTGCTTATATCACAATTCCTAAGCCAACAAAAGCAGCTCAAGTGGCTGAAATGATTTCTTATATCCAAGAAGTGGCAAAGAAATCAAATATCAAAAGAGAAATTCCAATTCACGTTTTAATTGAAACGCATGGAGCGCTTCTAGAAGTAGAACAAATTGCTGCTCTTCCTTGGATGCAAGTTCTCGATTTTGGACTCATGGATTTTATTTCTGGTCACCATGGTGCGATTCCTGCTTCTGCAATGAGAAGCCCTGGTCAGTTCGAGCATGAATTACTACGTCAAGCGAAAGCGACTGTAGTAGCTGCAGCTCTTGCACATGGAGTGATTCCAGCACATAACGTTACATTAGATCTCAAAAACCAATACCAAACTTATAAAGATGCTAGCCGTGCAAGAAATGATTTTGGTTTCTTACGTATGTGGTCTATTTATCCAACTCAAATCCAAGCGATCCTAGATGCAATGACTCCTGATTATTCAGAAGTGCAAACAGCTTGTGAGATTCTAATGAAAGCACAAGATGCAGATTGGGGACCAATTCAACATGCTGGCGAATTGCATGACCGTGCAACCTATCGTTATTTCTGGGAGCTCGTTCAAAAAGCAAAAATCACCGGACAAAAACTACCAGACGAAGTAACAAAGAGATTCTTCTCTTAAGGATTGAATTTATTCAGTCCATTGGGGCGTTGCGGCGACATTATTATCGTCGTAGGGAACGCATATATGCGTTCCCTACATTTACGAAAAAACGCCGCCGCGCTTTCGGCTACTGTCAATTATTTGCATCCGCAAATAATTGACACCGCCTCAATCGCTAACGCTACTATTGAAATACTAAAAGGACAAGAACCTTTCCCCATCTTCCAGTCTGCCTTTCTCCTTTAGGAGAGGGGCTTTGTTCTAGAAAATTTTTCAGAGAATAGAAAGTCGGGGAGAGGTCAAAAACTATGAAACTATCTTATAACTGGCTCAATGATTTTGCTGATTTTAAATCTATCTCGTTTGAAAAAATCTATGAAAAGATCAGTCTTTCTATTTGTGAAGTAGATGAAGTATCTGAATACAGAGAACATCTTGCTACCATTCTATATGCGAAAGTGGTAGAGGTAAAAAAACATCCCGATGCAGATAAACTAAGTGTATGTGTTGCGGATATCGGCTCTAAAAAACTACAAATAGTAACAGGTGCAAAGGTAAATGAAGGAGAGATTGTTCCACTCGCTATGATTGGAACCAAGTTTCCGGATGGAAAAGAAATCCAAGAAGGAAAGCTTCGAGGTGTAGATAGTTTTGGAATGTTTTGTTCTGAAAAAGAATTAGGACTCAGTGAAGAATCTTCCGGACTCATGAAATTAGCCGCTGATACAAAACTAGGAGTCAGTCTTCGTCAAATTTTAGACAGCGAAGATAAAATCATTTTAATTGATAATAAATCCATCACACATAGACCCGATCTTTGGAGTCATTTTGGATTTGCAAGAGAACTTGCAGCACAGCTTGGAATTCCAATTCGTTTCAATCCATTTGAATCTAGTTTTTCTTTTTCAAATGATTCTTCTCCTATTGTTGTGGAAAATCAAAATGCACATTCTTATTTTGCTTCTTCTGTAAAAGGATTTAAAGTCCAAGAATCAATTCCTAAAATCAAAGAGAGACTGATTCGCTGTGGAATCAAATCGATCAACAATGTAGTGGATATTTCCAATTATGTTATGCTTGAGATGGGTCAACCTACTCATTTTTTTGATAAGGCAAAATTAGGAAATGTATCTCTTGAAGTTTCTTTTGCAAAAGAAAAAGAAAAAATGGCTCTCTTAGATAAAACTACAAAAGAGCTAGATGGAAATATTTTAATCATTCGAAACAGTGGAACACCGGTCGCGATGGCTGGAGTTATGGGAGGAGAAGAATCTGCGATTAGCAATTCTACAGAAGAAGCGGTTTTAGAATCAGCAGTCTTTAAAAGAGAAGATGTTCGTAAAACCATTCGCAATACTGGGATTCGAACTGAATCCGCTGTAAGATATGAAAAAGGTTTAGATTCTCATTCGAGTTTACCCGTCATTAGCCGCTCTCTCATTTTACTAAAAGAAAATGGATGTCCAAATCTATCTGCATCTAAACCATCCGGCTTTGAACATAAAAAAGACAGAGTGGAAATCAAAACTAGTTTTACATTTATCAATGAAAAATTAGGAACTATTTTTGAACAAAAAGTAATTGTAGATATTTTAGAAAGACTTGGATTTCAAACCAAAGTCACCAAAGATGAGCTAAGTGTAATCGTTCCCGTCTATCGTCACAATTATGATATTACAATTGAAGAAGATTTGGTAGAGGAGGTTGGTCGTTCTCTTGGCTATGCGGCTATTGTGCGTAAACCGCTTCTATCGGATGTAAAACCAGTTGCCATGAATCCAATGCGATCGGTCGAGAGAGTTTTAAAATCGATCTTTACTCAAAATCTTGGTTATTCAGAAGTTTTTAATTATTCTTTTGCATCCGAAGAAGATACAAAATTTGAAAAAGAAGAAAATGCTTTGGGCATTGCGAATTCTATGCCGGATGAATTTAAGTATTTAAGAACTTCCATCTATCCATCTATCTTAAAACATTTATCTTTAAATGCAGATCGTTTTGAATCTGTAAAACTATTTGAATATGGAAGAACCTATCACAAGAGAAACCCAAATGAGTTAGCAGAAGAAGACAGATTCTTCGGATTTGGAGTTTTAAAAAACCGTAAGTCCAATGAGTTTACAGAAATGGAAAACGATTTTCTTTCCGTTCGAAATGATGTTGATACTTTATTGAAACTGTTTGGTTTTAAGAATATCCAGCTAGAAAAAACAAGTCTCTCCTATTTCCATCCAAACGCTTGTGTGCATTGGAAGGTAAATGGGATTGTTATTGCGGAACTAGGATATCTACATCCAAAATTCAATGATCTCTATAATTTAAAAAAGAGAGCGATAGTTGGAAAACTTTTCTTTGATTCCATTTTAAAATTGAATGTTCCAGAGAATAAAAAGTTTACCTTCGTTCCTCCTTCTCAATTCCCTCAAGACCAAGTAGATATTTCCCTTGTGATGGAAAGAGAAGCAACAACAGAAAAATATGCTGAATTAGTGAGTAAACTCGGAGTATCTGAAATTCAATCTATATGGGTGCATGATATTTATACAGGTCAAAACATTTCCCAAGATAAAAAATCTGTTACGTATCGAGTATCTCTTCTCAATTACAAAGAGACATTTACCCAAAATGCGATTAAGGAAATTACAGATAAATTGATTGGACTTGCTAAGGAAAATGGTTATCAGCTACGTTAGATGAAGTGTTTTATTCTTGCTGCTGGATTTGGAAAAAGAATGGGAGATTTGACTACTAATCTCCCTAAACCGTTACTTCCTTATAAAAATAAGACACTTTTGGATCATTGTATTGATTTTGCCCGTAATTTAGGTATAACAGAATTTATTGTAAACACTCATTACCATGCAGACAAGATTCATAAACATCTAGATCGTTATACTGATTTAAAAATTCATATTTCTTATGAAAAGGAAATCTTAGGAACGGGCGGAGGAATCAAAAAGGGGATAACAGGAATTATCCCAAAAAATGAAATTTTTCTAACTCTCAATCCAGATGTAATGGTGACAGGTATTTCCTCTGAAGAATCTGAGGCAATTCGAAGTTATACGGGGGATTGCCTTTTATTTCTATCAAATCCAGAAGAAGGTGAGAAATATACCACTCTAGATCTAGACAAAGGAAAGGTTTATTTTAGAGAGGGAGATTGTTTTTATGTAGGTATGAGCTTATTAAAAGCATCCATTCTAGATTCGATTCCAGAAAATTCGTTTTATGATTTAGCTCTTGTTTTTAGAAAATTAAGTGAAGAGAATCGTTTAGATGGAATTAAACTCACTCATTCTGTTATTGATTTTGGAGATAAAGAAAAGTATTTAAAATTAACCCAAAGTAAATAAATAAATTCTTGCAACAAAGCAGAAATGTGAGAAACTGTAAGAGATGTTGGGGCAATAAAGTGAATAGAAAAAAGCAAAAATCAATTAAGAAAAAACACGTAGAAGAAATCGTTCGTCGTAAACTAGATTCACAGGGTTACAAGATGAACCATCATAGAGAAGAAGTAGGAATTCAACCCGACATCATTGCAGAAAAAGACAATACTATTTTATATGTCGAAGTAGCTGGATATAAAACATCTCCTCGCGCTGCCTCTAGAGATTTTTATGAAGTTTTTTTTAGAGCCTTTGCTCAATTAGAACAAATAGATTCAGATAACATCGTGATTGCTCTGCCTATTCAATATCTGCACGACATGAAAAAAAGAATTGAAAGCATGAAGAATGGATGGGTTCGGCTTTGTATTGGCTTTCCCGAAATATCCGTTTACTTTGTGGATATTAAAAATGATAAGATTTACAAAAAGAGACTCCCTGAGATCTTACATACAGAAGAAGTATAAGATTTAAAAATCATTTCTTACAGAACATAAACCCGATCTAAGTTTTTTTCACCACCAAACTACACTCAGACGATTAAATGTGTGATCACCGATCACTGAACGATAAAAGATATGACGGATAATTTTGAGTTATCTTTTATGGGTGGTAGTCTCCTCTTTCAGCAAGCTTACGTTAGATACTATCTTTCTATTATTTTTCATACCAGACGAGTGAGTCTTCTTTGAAACTTTGTTCGGATTTATCGAAAGCGTATCGTTTTATTTGGAGCGAATCTTTTTGTAACTCGCCAACATGAAATCCAGTTTTATGAGTATGACTTCCAAGTCTGGTTGTAGAGGCAGAGTTTATGATGTGATAGGGAGAGTTAGTTGTTTTATTTCGTATCCAGTTGGAATGACAATGACCATGAAAGTAGGCGATAGGCGGAAAGTCTTGGATTAGACTCACAACTTCTTCTCTGTTTTTCATTTTGTGGTATTCGGATTCGAAACCATCAGGCGGATTCCAGATAGGATGATGACAAACTAACGCATACTGTTTAATTTTATTTTCTGTTAAATATTTTTTTGTAATTTCAATCACTTTAGGTTTTACAAAACCAGTTGCAATCGCGATTGGTGTTGGAGCATTTGAATCCCAACCAATTAAAGTTAAGTCTTTGATTTTTTTGATTCGAATGTATTCCCCTTCTGAATTAGGAATTTTGTCTCCAGAAAATTCTCCAAAGTATTTTTCGTATAGATCCACTGGATTGACGGAACTTTCCATATAACGGTCATGATTTCCAGGAATTAAAAAGGCTTTTTCATTTAAGATTGGATCGAGTAGCTTTCTTGCTTCTTCAAATTCTAACTTATGGGAAACATTTGTAATGTCACCCGATAATATCAAACAATCGTAATCTGTTTTCTGTATGAAAGAAAGCAGAGATTCAATGACAGCAACAGGATGTAATTTTCTTCTTCTAAGAGAGTAATTCAAATATCCACTGATCATTTTTCCTCTGAGAGAAAAAATAGGAACTTTGATTGGCAAGTGGATATCGGAAATATGAATAAATTTCATTTTTGAATCAGTTCCATGATTCCTAATAATTGGTCTTTCTGAACGATTGAGCCTTCTGGAACTTTAATTTCTAGAAGAACTCCGCTTACAGGAGATTCGACAGGAAAAGCTGCTTTATCTGTCACTAGTTCTAAGATTTCATCCCCTTCTTCGATACTTTGACCTACTTCTGAATACCATTTAATCAGTTCAATTTTGTCGGTGTCACCTAAATCGGGAGTTTTTAATTCAAATAAATTTTTTGTGCCCATAAATGTAAATCCTTCTTGCAGTAATGGCGATACTAAATAATGTATATGAAATTCTCATCTTGGATTTGATAATAAAACCAATTTAAAGAACACTAGGATATGGCAAATCAGAAAAAATTCTTAAATAGCAAAGAGATTTCAGCAAATTTAGATGAAATCATCAAAAGAAACTACATTCATTTGGAACTGAAAGGACTCACTCGGGACACTAGAGACTTGATTTCAGCCATTATTAATGGTTTATTGGAGAGAATCGGGGCAGATCCTCTGTCCTCTTTTCATTTATTCAGTGGTCTTATGGAAGCCCTTTTAAATGCCATTAAAGGAAATATTCGTTTTACCATTTTTAAAAATGAGTTAGCGAATAAGCTAAAAGATGTTGAGAATTCTGACAAAGAAATAGACAGACTTTTACAAATCATCCTAGATACAAGCGCACTTAGAGATGCGATGCAACGTTATGTTGTTCCTGAGAAAATTAAGAAACTAGTTCAAAATATTTTATCTTTAGAAGATAAAATTCGTGTCAAGAAAGTAGATATCTCTGAACAAGATCGCGATTTTCTCTATACAATTCGAGAAAAGATGAAATCAGACAATCGAAAGATTTCTATGAAAATTCGTCTAGATGAAAAAGAACTTTATATCCGAATTAAAAACGATTCTCCAATTATGGAAGGAGATATGGATCGTATCAACGAATCCAGACAAAAGCACTACCAACTTTATTTAGAAGGTAGATCATCCGATTATTTTAGACCTGAGTTCTTAGATGAAAAAGAATCAGCTGGATTCGGGATTGCAATGATTGATGAAGGCTTTTATAATATGGGTCTCAATCCAATAGAGCAATTTACTTACACACAAGGAAAAACCACTACAACAGTATATATGATTTATCCGCTCGATAAACTACGAGCTGGTGCATTTGGTTGATTCTTAGTTTGTGTTCTCGCGTAAAAGTTTCTATTTTTTATTCGTCTTTTTATTATACATTCAAGTTTTATATCCATTTGAAATTCTAAAAAATTTAGAATATGAAAATGAGGTATTACAAAAACTCAGAAGTGAAGTAAAACATAATTTAAAAGTATCCAAGTCCAAAGGTTCTGATCTAGAATACATTCCTCTTGCTTTTTATAAATATACAGTTGTGCAAGGAGATGGCTTTTTTAGAATCATGGCTCGGACTGGGATGAATATAGATACTATTTCTTCTGTCAATGCTCTTAGTTCTCCGCAAGATATTCGTGTGGGTATGACGCTTTTAATTCCTAATATGCGTGGAGTTTACGATACAGACAATCTTCCCGAGACAGAGATAAGTCGTTCTAAATTAGCACAAAAATATGACATGCCTGAAAATCTAATTCTATTTGATAAAAGAATCAAAGAATGGTTTATTCCAGGTAGAAAATTGGGAAGAATCGAAAAATCTTTTTTCTATGGTCTAGCCTTTCATCCTCCTCTTAATGAAGGATACCTAACGTCTGGTTTTGGAACTAGACTCGATCCTTTTACTAAAAAGAAAACATTTCACGGTGGAATTGATATTGCCGCAGCGAAAGGAACAGATGTGATTGCTTCTGCGGATGGAGAAGTGATTTTTATGGGACGCAAAGGCGGTTACGGGAAGTTAATCGTTGTAAAGCATATTATGGGATATGAAACCAGATACGGTCATTTGGATAAGATGGAAGTAAGCCTTGGAGATCATGTAAAAAAAGGACAAAAGATTGGAACAGTCGGGAGCACAGGACGCGCAACCGGACCACATCTTCATTATGAAGTGAGGCGTTTTCAAAAAAATGAGAAACCAGTTTTCTATCAGCATATGTAAGGTGAATGGATGCTATCATTTTAGAGATTTGATAATTTAGGAACCAAAGATGAATTTCGGAATATTAGAAAATGCTAATGAATTAATAAAATTAATAGCCTGCTGCATAGTTTGGCTTTTGGAGAGCGAAAAAGCGCTGGGAGAAAAGCCCTCCGCTAGGAGAGTATGTCTAATTTCAAAACTTGGTTCAACTTATGTAAGGTGAATGGATGCTAAAAAAGAAGTTAACTGACATTGTTTTTGATTGGTGTGTGGAGTTTTTAATCTACTGGGCTAAAATTTTAGGAATTAGTTACAACGAGATCAATGTATATCTCTTTTGTATCATTTGGCCAATTTTTACAATTCTTCTCATTGCAATCATTCTCTATCAATGGAGAATCATTTCGAAATTGAAATCGAAAAAGAATTAAATAAAGTGAGATCGATGTAACAATTTTTTCACCACCGATGAACTGCGATAACTGAACGATGAAGAAACGATGGATAATTTTGAATTGTCGTATCTTTCATCGGTGATAATCGTCTTTCCTCCCAAAATCCATTGCCGCTTGTTCGCGGCAATAGGTGGTAATCTTTTGATTTTTCTGTTTCACCGAACTGGCGTTAAATATTAAACGATTGACTCTTGTTTGTTTGATTCTTAGATTAGATGAATGAAAGAACCGGTATGCACTGCTTTACTTTTTGCTGATAGAGTGATTGTAGAGAACAATGGAAAGAAGGGAATCATAGGCACCTTTAATAAAATTTATGCTCCTATGTTTCCTGTTCAGACTGCTCCTTGGGGAATCTATGCTGCTATAACAAATGTTGTCGGAAAACATAATTTTCAGGTAGCTCTAAATCATATGGAAACAAATCAAAACATTTTATTAATTCCTGGAGAGATGCAAGCGTCAAATCCAGATGAAGTAATAGAACTAACGTTTAATACAGCAGGAGTTGGATTTCCTTCTGAAGGTAAGTATTCTCTTTCTTTAACTGTTGGTTCTGAGTTATTAAGTTCGATTGTATTATCTGTGGAAGTAATGAAGGCAATCGGTTGAATCGGAGGATAGAATGGTTCGAAAAATTTTTAAAGTAAGTTTATTTCTTTTTGGATTTGGAATTTTAGCAGAGACTGGATTAGATAAATCGCAACAAGACGAAATGGTTGCTGCTCATAATAAGTATCGCAAAGCGGTAAATATTTCAAATATCAAATGGTCTGATAGTTTAGCAGAGACAGCACAAGCCTATGCAGAAAAACAGAAAGGCAATGGTTGTAAAATGAAACACAGTGGAGCCAAAGGCTTGGGAGAAAATATTTACTGGGCGAGTGCCATTTCCTATTCAAATGGGACTACTAAACCGCAGAATATTACTTCTTCTAAAGTAACAGATGCTTGGGGAAGTGAAAAGGCAAATTATAACTACAAGAAAAACGCATGTGCTTCAGGAAAAGTATGTGGTCATTATACTCAAATCGTTTGGAAAAATACAACGGAAGTAGGGTGTGGGATGGTGGTATGCAAAGACAATTCTCAGTTCTGGGTTTGTAATTATACACCTCCTGGAAATTATGTAGGCGAGAAGCCATACTAAAAACAATCCTTCCTATTTCATAAATCTGTAGCATAGAAAAGCCGATATTATATCTATGTCATACAATTCAGTAAAACATCTGATCAGTTGGAGTGATTGGTCAGATGAGGAAATTCAATCTATACTCGATTTTGCAGTCTATGTAAAAAACAATCGAGTTTATTTTTCAGGTCATATGCATGGTCGCACAATGGCTATGCTCTTTCAAAAAACTTCAACTAGAACTCGTGTTTCATTTGAGGCAGGAATGACTGAACTCGGTGGACATGCTATCTATCTAGACTGGAGAGCATCTAATTTTCAACTTTCTGACATTGACTTTGAAGCAGAATATCTTTCTCGTAACGTTTCCATTATTATGGCTAGAATGAAGCGTCATGAAGATTTACTCACTTTAAAATCAGGCTCTCTCGTTCCAGTGATCAACGGATGTTGCAATCTATATCATCCTTGTCAGGCATTGGCTGATATGCTTACAATTCGCTTGGACAAAGGAAGCATTAAAGGGGCAAGTCTTTGTTATGTAGGTGTTCACAATAATGTTGTGAATTCTTTGATTGGAATTACAGCAGCACTCGGAGTTCATTTAACATTAGTTACACCGATTGCTCCCAAAGAAGCAGTTCAAGATCATATTGTTCAAAGAGGAATCAATCATAAAACTTTATCTTGGGAAACAGATTTAAAACATGCAGTCAACCATTGTGAGTATGTATATACAGATACTTGGGTGGATATGGAATTTTTTAACGAACCTTCCTATGCAAAAGAGAAAGAAGAAAGAATTGCAATGATGATGCCCTATCAATTGAATTCAGATCTTCTGAAAAACTCGAAAGCAAAGATTATGCACGATATGCCGATTCATGCTGGCTATGAAATCACAAGGGAGATTGTAAAATCAGAGCGATCTATTATATTCCAACAAGCAGAGAATAGACTAGATGCACAAAAAGCAGTAATCCTTAGACTGTTAGAGGCTAATGCAAATTAGCCTCATAATTAAGGTGAATCGCCATTGGATTTAAAAACAAATGTTTTTCCATTGGCTTTTACTTTAAGTTGAATCTTTTCTTCAATGGAATAATATTCTCTTGGAGTTTGTTGATTTTGCATGAGAGAGCGAGTGATGATTTTTTGAATTCGATCTATCTTTATATCTTTATCAAATTCAGATTCTAGCTTTTCTTGAATCTTTTTCTGAGCAGATTTTGAATCTACCAGTTTTAACGGATCTTTGATTCGAATTAGAGTTGAGTCTTCCCAATACTTCCATTCCAAACCATCTGAATAGGATTCAAAAGAAAGAAAGATCTCTCCTTTCTCTCTTTCATTTTGGTAGGTAATTTTATAATCAAAGTAGTGGCTAACAGCTGTATTTTGAAACCATTCTGCCTCTTTCGCATTCGAATGGTAGTGCTGAATGTATTTATACGCAAGACAAAGTGCAGTGTCTTGTTTGCAAGTAGCTGCATCGGGTGCTTTTTTTAGCTTTTCGTAATTCTTTTTGTCATCCGCAAAGACAGTCGAAGTTGTGAGTAGAAGTAAACATAAAATCAATTGTTTCATTCTTTGATTCTAAAGTAGAATAGAAAAAAGAAAAGTTTTTTTTATCTTACTTTGAAAAGTTGTTCCATCCATGTTTTCTAAACTTTAAACTTAATGATTCCTTTTTCTGGTTCGTTTTCTTGTGATTCAGCAATATGCGGAGAAACCAAACCCACAACGAAAAAAAAATTGAATTCGAAACGATGGTAATAAAAGAATTCATAGAAGAAATCAATTCAGAATAGAAAAGGAATTTTTAGTTGAAGCTATCAAGAGGGAATTATGAGTAATCATCCAAAACCAACGAAAGACGAATTTACAACTGCAATGCACGAAACAATGAGTATTGATGAGGAGTCTGATACGAAACATAAAGTATGCTCTTTTTTAAGTAGTTTATCTTGGTATAAATCCGTAAGCCTTGCTGAACAAATGAAAAGTTTAGGAATCACCGAAGCTGATGTTGAAAAATATAGACCAGAATGGGAAGCTTTGCAAAAATAACGATTCTAATAGAAAGAAGTTTATATTTCAAAACCCTTTTGTTTAATTGGGAACTCCGGGAATTGCATTTACAAAACGAATCTTGAAGTCTTCATTCGCTTCAACAAAACGAATTTTAAAATTTTCATTTGCTTCCACATACATCCATTCTCCGCATCTATCATTCCATGTAAGAGTTTGCAATAGAACTTTCAAATGTTCATTTGCATTCACAACTCTAACTTTAAAATCTTCATTGGCAGTAACAATACGAACCTTACCGGCTAAACGTTTCCCTTTAAAAGTGCAATCAATTGCAACTTTCGTTTCAGCGAATAATCCAGTTAAAACGAAAAATAAAAACAAAACAATAAACATTTTCATACGAACCTCTTTGATCTTAGACCATTGTCAAAGGAGCCAAAGAAGGAATTTCATCAAAGCTTATCGCTAAAGAGATTTCTGATTTAACGGGCGTATCTCAATCTAAGGCTGAATTCTGGGCACAAGATCAAAGTGCAAAGTTCTTTGGGGAAGTAACTCGATTCAATCAAACCTCTGCTGGATTTGATGGTTTCATTTGGAGGACAGTTAGAGATTCTCGCGTTCGTCCTGTTCACCAAACTCTAGAAGGAAAATTCTTTACATGGAAAGATGGTTCTACTGAACCTAACGCACAATTCCCCGGTCGTGATTATAGATGTCGTTGTTTTGCTGAGCCTGCGTTTAAGGATGAGTATAATGTAAATATCGAAGCACAGTATAAGGCACAGGCGGATGCTCAGAGGGCGATTATTACTGAGACTACTGGATGGAGAGGTTACGGGAAATCTAGTATTAAATCTGAATCAGGAAAACGAATACTGGGAACTGCAACCGAAATAGCAGAGGCAAAAAATATAATAGATAATATTACTTCTAATACTTCTTTAAAAACAATTGAACAGCAAGAGGCATTTATAATTGGTTCAAAAGTTGAAATAGCAATTGTATTTGATAAAAATGGAAATAGAATTTTCATAACCCAAACAGGAGGGAAAAACTTTGTAGATTTGAATGGATTTGATATTGAAAATAAAATCGTAACTCATAATCACCCAAGCAACACACCAATAAGCCTAAAGGATTTTAAAATATTTCTAGAAGGTAAAGCTTTAGAGATGAGAGCTACAACTTTTCAATATACTTATTCAATCAGTAATCCTAATAAAGTGAAATTGAATTACATTGATGTTGAAAATTTTTGGAAATCTATGTATCAAAAAGCAAAGATACAAGCGCAAATTAAGATTGACAAGGGTTTAATTTTAGCAAAAGATTTACTAATAGAAATACAAGATATTCAATGGGAATTAACATCTAAGGAATTTAAGTTTGTATATGACAGAAAATAAATCTTTTGTATTAGATGACTCAGAACAAAGGGAAAATATTGGTGAAGGAAATGAGTGTTATAGTTGTAAACATAGCACAGATCATGGAGTTTGCTCAGCCTTTACTTATATTCCGGATGATATTTGGTCTGGTAAGGTTTCACATCGTCAACCTTACCCCGGTGACAATGGTATCCAGTTTGAAAAAATAGTTTACTGATGGCTACATCAATGAATTTTGCATTATTTACAATCTATTGGTATAAGGACATTTCTTTTACTAGTTTTAGAGCTGGACTTTCTTTACTTAGAATATCAAAATGTAATTCTGAGAATGCTTTGCTTTCTTTAACTTATGAAGAATGGCTAGATATGCCAAGAAAATTTTTAACCTTATCTTTTTTATGGTTTAAATTTGATTTTTATTTTTATGAAGGGCATTGGCATACAATATCTATATATGATTATCATAAGCTTAGTTTAACACCATGCAAACCTATGCGGTAAAACTTATATTAAAAATAGACGCTCAGCCAAGCGTCTCTACTACTCATAATTTAACTTGACATAATCCTAGTATAGAATCTAATTTTATTCGACTAACAAGCGACTACTGATGGTCATCGATGTAAGATGACCGATTTTTTACATTAGAAACTATGCGACATACGGGAAATCTGAACCTTAAAAATAAATCGATTCAATGGGATTCTCTTTTCATGGATTATTATTCTGGAATGTCCAATCGAGAGATCGAGCGTAAATATGATTTATCCCCCCGTCAAATTCAAAGGCAATGTAGAAGAATCATGATCCGTTATATTAAAGAAGGTGGTAGATTCGAGAAAGATTCTATGAGTGTTGCCTTTTTGAAATGTTTGGATTACGATGTGAATAGATTCTAATTTATCCATGTAATCACTAAAATAGATTATAAAATTGAGTTAAGGGTATGAATCTGGATATTTATTCATTTAAATTTCCTCTAACTTACTTTTAAAATAATTTTTTCTTGGAAGAATGTCAATTCTATAAAAAGGGATGCCCGAAAGCATCCCTTAAAAAAATTACGGTAGTAGTAAGATGGGATTAATACGATCGATTTGATTCCTAACGCTTTTTTTTTCGCTTTGTAACTATGTTCTTTTAGATAGAAATTTTGGATTCAATTATCAGAGATGAAAAGACCTCCACAGAGATGTGAAGGTCTTTTTATTTATATTATTCAGAAAGAATTGGAATTTTTTTCTGTTTTGATATGTATTCTTTGTTTTTTGGAACTGTAATATGCAGAACTCCCTTTTTGAAGCTTGCGCTTATCTTCGAGGAATCTACATTCTCTCCGAGTGGAATTGTTCTTTTAAAAGAGCCGTAGGATCTTTCAAAGTAATGATAATGATCCTTTTTTTCTTCCATTTCATTTTTCTTGGTTCCAGAGATTGTTAGAGAATCCTCTGTAGAGTGAACTTCGATATCCTTTTCTTCCATACCCGGAAGTTCTACACTGATTTTGTATTCTTTTTCATTTTCAGAAATATCTAAGGTGGGAGAAAAAGAACTAGAAACTTTTGGGAAATCCCAATTATCAAAGAAAGAATCAAACACTCGATTCATTTCTCTCTGTAAGCTCGTAAACGAATCCACTAGATTGCTATTTCTAGCTTCTAGATCGTTGTTTTTTCTCCATCTAGCTGGTAGTAAATCCTTGATTGCCATTGTATTTTCCTCCTTTTTAGCACTCTATTGGTTAGAGTGCTAAAAGGTGAAAAAAGTTCACTCCTCGAGCAAAGTATTCGTATAAAGCCGGTAGCCATGCCAATAAGCTTCTTGCGGGTAGCGGGCTTTAACGGTTTTGATGGCTTCTAGAAAGCGAGGTTTTAGGTTGGTTTGCAGCTGGGTATCTTGGAGTAGGGTTTTGATAAACAATACATTGGCAGGACTTGATTGTTCGGTGAGAGAGAAGATACCAGGACCATGGTGGATTTGGTCTAGGTAATTGAGTGCGATATTTAAATCATCTTTAAAGAAAGAAGTGCTGTAGAGATCAGAGTTGGAGAGAAACCATACACCTTTTCGTCTATCGGTTTGTAAATTGGAAAGAGTATTTTTTCCAAATTGGAGTTCGGAGCTAGAGGCTAAAAAGAGTCTTTCCCCGGAGAGGATAACAGGAAGTGTAGAACCAGTTCTTTCTGTGATTTCTAAATTTTCTAATTTAGATAGAATCTTTTCTTCGGGAAGTAGGTCTTTAAATTTCTTGATAGGAAATTTATCTTGGAAGAAATCAGAGGACTTTCGAATTTCTCTTCTAGAGAGAAGAGCAGGATTTTGGACTATATAGAAATTATCTTCTTCTTTTAATTCGAGAGGAGCTTTGATAAAAAAGGAGCTTAGATAAATATAGGTGAGTTTATTTTTCTTTAAGAGAATTTTATTTCTAAACTTGGGTTCAAGAGAATCTTTTAAAAGAAGACCGCTTCCTTTTTTCTGAACTTGTTTGTAATAGCTATAGATTTCATTTTTAATAGGACGATAGTCGGCAAAGGATAACTCACCGTTTGATTTACCATTTTCGATTTTAATGGAAAAAGTCTGTAGTCCAAAGTTTACGACTGCGATAAATTCTTGTCCCTTGGGGATTTTTTTAAGAAGTAGGTCGTTTATTACTTCTGCTTGTGGAAGAGAGGAGAAGTTTAAACTTTCTTTTTTGAGTCGATTCAAGTCTTCTATCTTGTCTTTATAAAAAGCAAGATCTAAAAAAACTTCTGAGCTATTGGACTGAAAGGCTTTGAGTTGTAGATAGGTGATAAAATCTAAAAACTCTCTTTTGTTGAATGAATCATAGGGCTTATCACTCTTAGCCGCTAGGATTTCATTTAGCATTGGAATAAAGCTATTTATATCTTTGTTTTTTGCTTTTTTATAGAGGGGATACCAATCAACTTCCGATTCTAAGACAATTGGATTTGCAGGTTTTAAATTTTTACGAGCATTTTCATCTAGTTCTAGCAATTTGAATTTTGCTAAATGAAATCTAGTTTCGAGAGAATGATCATAGGGAAATTGGTTTAGATCTGTTTCTAATTTAGAAAGATATTTCTCTGCACTCGTAAAATCTCCTCGATTTAAAAGCTCTTCCGACCAAGACATTTGCAAGTATAGATTTTGAATTTTCTTAGATTCTTCTTTTTGATTTTCTAGTAAAGCATCAAAGACTGTATTTACTTCTGTATTGGTTTGATAAGGAATGGAGTTGAGTAATAAATGAAATAATAAAGCTCTGTCTACTTGGCTTAGAATTGAATAAACAGATTTACCAGTTGAGGTAGTTTCCGAAATCAATTGCAATGGATTGATTTCTCTTCCGGAATGAATGTCTTTCCAGATAGAAAATAATCTTTGTCTATATTTGATTAATACATCATCATAGGATCTTCTATTTAAACTTTTAATTTTCTCTTCTACTTGATTCCAGTTTTTTAGAATTCCATCTTTATAAATAGATTCTGTTACTTCGATTGGATTGATATTATTTGATTTTTGAGAAAAATAAGATAAAAGTTCAATTTCATTTTCTAATTGCAATGCAATTTGTTTTTCTTCTTTTGTGTTTGCTTGTCTGATTAATTGTTTTGTATGAAATTCAGCTTTGTCTAAAATGAAATTTTTAATAAACAGATCGCTCATATCTTCGTGAAATAAAAATAAATCTTCGAAATTTACATTCTTTAGAAAGTTTTGATAGTTCTTCTCTAGGTTTTGAATGGAACCGTTGTTTACTTGAATGTAGAAATTAACCAGCAATTTACTACGTTCTTTTGACTCTGAATCTAGCTCGGAAGATTTTAGAGTTCTGTAATAATTTTTAAAATGATCTCTACAATAAGTGTTAGAAAAATGAACATAGCATTGATGTAAGAGTGCTTCATAGATTGTGATCTTTTCTGGATTCGAATCTTGGTATTTCTTGATGAGTCTTTCAAAGAAAACAAAACGTTTTGTTTTGGGAATCCCTTTGCTTTTGATACGAGCTAGGTTTATTTCTGATTGTAATTTTTCTTCTCGATCAGCTGGATTTACGAGAGTGTTTGCTTCTTGAAATAATTCGATTGCTTCTCTGTATTTTTTTTGTCTTTCCCATTTGAATGCCTCTTCTTTCACAGAGAGATATTTTTTCGAGGAATTGTTTTCAAATAACGTATTTTTCCACCCTATCGAAGTTGGATTTTCTTTTAGTAATTCTTCTTTGATTACCTTGTTTATTTTGATTGGTTTGTCTCCTCCTAAAATTAGAAGGGGAACTTTTGTGGATTGAACAGAGTCAATTGCCGCAACAGTTTTAAAAAAGGATTTATCGTCTAGTTTGGTTTGGTTTAAGATTACGAGTGATAGAGTAGAATCTTTCTCTGCAAATTCTTTTAGATTGATAAAGCCGCTTCGATTGGAAGTAAATACATTTCCAGTTGTGTAATGAACCTTTGTATTTAAAACATCTGAATCAGAAAGAATCGGTCCGAGTCTCTTGGAAGGCTTTGGTTCTGTGCCTTCCTTTGGTTCTACTGTATCTACAATCGTTTCAAATTGTATACTTTTATGAGTGATCGGATTTACCTGACGCATTGTAAGTGCGTAGTTTAAATTTACTAAATTTCCCAAAGTGGAATTCTTTACAGGAATGGATTTAAAGTCTAGGTTTGCGAAGGATTTGTCTGGAATGATTGTAATCTCATTCGTCTGTGCTTTTTCTAAATGTCTTGCGAAAAAGGAAGAGAGTGTTTCTTCCAGAGAAGATTGAATCGGAAGACTAGAGAAGCTTTCTTTTGATTGAATTAATTCTGATACCACAAGAGAGTTTTGTATTTTCTTAAAGCGTATTATTGATTCATTTGGATTTATAGTTTCTGGTTTTGTTGCCTCTTCCATTTCGAAGAAACGTTTTTTCTCAGGAAAGAATTTTAAAATTAAACCGATGACTCTTTCTACTTCTTTTGTAATTTCTACTCTAGATTGTAGGTGAGTAGAGAGCGGCTTACGGGTATTTACCAATACTTTGTATTTATTATTATTTTCTAAGTCTTTTTGAATTGTATCTCTTAGATATTGATTTAGACCTTCTAACTTTTCTTCATCAAATACAATCCGAGTATTTTGAAAATGGTTAAAGAGTAGATGACTATATAATTTTTCTTCTTTGGAAAGGATTTCTTTCCAATTGCCTAATTTGAAATGAGTTTCTTGAGATAGAGAAAAAAGTTCATAGAAAAATCCATCTTCAAGATCAATTAAAGTTGCGTAGCTTTTGGTTAGTCCTTTTTCGATTGCATCTATCTCTTCTAAAACCTTGAGAAAATCGTTTTTGGTTTTTGCTTTTTGAAATAAAAACTTAGCTTTTAGAAGTTTGACTTTTAGTAAATCCTCCATTGCTTGAAATTCAGAGGAGAGTTCTTCGGTCTCGCCGATGATTGCTTTAAACTGTTTTTCATCTCCAATGCGATAGTATACATTGGCTAGGTTGATTTTTAAACGGAGTCTTTCTGTTTTAGAGAATAAATCTCCTGGAAGACCTACTAATTCAACCGGAATGGAAGCAGGATCTTTTAAAAGAGGAATGGCAAGCCCATAGTAGTGAAAGGCAGAACTATAATTGCCCTGTTGGTTATAAACTTCTCCTAGATAATAATAGCTAAGACCTAGAAGTGGATCAAATACATACCATTCCTTATGAAATGCATCTTCACAGAATTTTCTTAAATCATTTTCTTGCTTGGTTTGCTTTGTTGTTTTTAAACAGGCTTCAACGGATGTATTTTTTTCTGAATTTAAATCATTGATATTATCTGACAAAGAAGGTAGCAGATACTCTTGATTTGCCTCTGCTGATTCAATTAAGCGGAAAAGAGTAAAACTTTTTCTTTTTAAGATTTTTCTTTTTTCTTTTGTTTGGTTTCCGACAGGAATTTTCTTGGATTTAACTTGTTCTAAAAATTCATCATAATGATTGAGAGCTTTTTCATATCTACCTCTTATGAAATTATCATAACCGATTTTATATTTTGCATTGAGGCTGATTTGCTCACCAATGATTAGTTTATTTAAACCAGTGTCTTTTAAGAATTTATCTCTCTCTGTGATTGCCTTTTCTGCTTCTCTTAAATCTCCCTCTTCTGAAAGATTTTGAATTTTGATTCCTTGTGCCAATAGATAATGTTCTTCGGGTGCAAACTCTCCTGGAAATCTTCCATCTCCAATGACTCTCACTCGATCTGGTAAAATTAAATTCCAAAACCAATCTCTTAGAGAAGGAATTTTAAATCTTTGTTTTGCTTTGTATTTTTTATATTCTGTTTCTACTTTTGAAATATAATAATTTGAAAGATGATATTTTTCTACTTTTTGATAGCAGAGAGCAAGAGAGCTATAAAGATTTATGTTTTCTACATAGCCAGAATTATAATTGAGTGCGATTGCTTTTTTATAAGCGTTAATCGCATTGATATAATTTCCAGACTCTCTTTCTGAAAGACCAAGTAGAGAATAGATTAATACAAGCTTATTGTGAACGTCATACACAACCTTTTCTTTTTTCTTTTTGGGAAGTCCAAGTCCTGCTGGGTTTTTACCTACTTCCTCATAGTATTCATTGTCATAATAAATCTCTGCTGTCTTTTTTAGATATTGGCTTGCTTTTTGGTATTCACCCATCGAGATCAGGGATCTTGCATAGTGATAATTAAAAAGAGCTGCTTGTTTGTAATTTTCAAATTGAATTTGATCTAGAATATTTTGTCCGTATGTTTCTACTTTTGTATAATGCTCTTTTGCTTTTGGATAGTTTTGCAGTAGCAAATAGTTATTTGCTAGATTTAAGTTTAAATCAGATAGAATTTTTTTATTTTGAATATTTCCAAGCATGTCTAGAACTTGCTTGTATAGATTTATATTTTCTTCGAAGTGCTTTTCGGAAAAGAATTTAGCATAAATATCTGCATATACTTCTCCATCACTTGGTTCATTGGGAGAAGGTTTTGTGGATTTAAAAATATCTATATATTGATAGAGCCAACCAAGTAATTGATGCGCATCTGCATATTGTGGATCAGCAAAAATAATCCACTTTAATTCGTTCTCTGCATTTCGTAAGTCTTTGAGAATCGTTTCTTTTCGTGCGGGTGTCATCGTATTGGTAGATCGATAGTGTGTCTCATAAATAAGTGACTTATTAATTAAATAATACGCATATCCATAGAGAGAGGCAAGATACAATACAGGTCGTGCCCTAGGTCTACTTAAAACAAAATGCGCATCAATTATTTTTAAGGCATCATCGGGCTCGCCTGGTTTTCCTAGGATGGTCTCCTGTTTTAAATCTCTGAAGTCTCCTAGGAATTTGAATTTATTTGTAACACGGTTGTCTAGTAGATTGGAAAGTAGAAGCGTTACGCGCCCGAAGACATTTAGTTTTTTATCTCCTAGAACATTTAATTTAGCAAGTAAATCTTCCCTATTGTCTTGGGCTTGTTTTTCTGCATAATTAAAAATGGAATCTACCATCTTGCGTTGATAATACACCGCATAGTCTTTGTATAAATCTTCTACGAAAAGATTTTTTTCTTTGAGTAGATACATATTTTCCACGTTAAAAAAATAGTGAAAGGCTGCATCTCTCAGATGAATTCGATTTTCAGGACTGCTATTGCCTCTTGCTTCGTGGTCTCTTGCTTTATTTTCGTAATAGCGAAATGTTTTTTCAATTTCTGTTTTATTTAATTCTACACCGAGATCAGGATCATAATTTTCTAAAAATACTCTGAGTTCATCAAAGGAGCCATTTACCGAACCAAGTCCTTCGAAGTTCTTCGATTTGAGTAGATGGCTTTTTAAGCAGACAGGATTTTTTACGCAGACTAAAAGTTTTTGGCAGAATGGATTGATATCACAATCGGGATTTTTTTTAACTGGCTCTAAAAAGGAATCTAGTATTGTATTGCTTTCTTGGAATTTTTTCCCTTCGCTGAGAGCCTTTGATTTTATATAGGTAACCAATTCATAAAGAGGTTTGGATCTTTCTTTTAATTTATTATTTGCTAAAAGTTTATCAGTATATTCAATTTTTTGAATGTAGTTTTTATTGGCTGAAATTTTTGTTTCTAAGTCATTTAGTATAAGGCGGAGGTCTTCTAAGGTTGTAGAACTATCGTTTAATAAATCGAAATAGAGTTCTGGTATTGTGATAGATCCCTCATTGAATTCTAATCTTGCCAGTTTTCGTTTTACTTCTCTTTTTTCGAAATAATCAGGATAGTTTTTTAAAATCGTTTGGTAGTGTTCCTTTGCTTCTGAAATATTTTTTGATCTTTCTTTTTCTCCACCCACAAGTTTTAATATGGAGGCTAATACTTGTTTGTCGGCATTTAAACCTTTCATTCTTTCGTAATATTCGAATAGAGATTTCTCTGCCGATTTATTTGAATTTCTAGCGATTCTGCGGATTGCCATTGCATAGGAGAGAGCATTCTTTGGATCGTTTTCTAGTGTAAGCATTTCATCTAGAATTTCTTTTGCTTCTTTTTGTTGTCCTCTGTCTTGTTTAAATTCTATTTTTGTATCTTTTGCTTTTGCTTCATAAATAGAGAAAAGCGGGTCTTTCTCAAAGAAAAGTTTTAAAGAATCGAGTGCTAAGAAATAATTATCCTGTGTTTTTTTGATTCGAAGTGCAAAATTAAATTGCTCATCTATATTTGCTTTTTTGGGTATAGGACCTGATTCGGGGATAAAATAAATATTGATTGTATTGTAGAGAGCTGCTGAGAATAGAATGCTTCCTTTGTTAAAGAAAGAAAACTTAGTATCAAAGACAGAGAAATTATCTGTTGTTAAGATTTTTTCCTCTTTTGTAGTTAGATCTAGTTTAATGATGAGGCTATTATCTTCCGTATCCAAAACTTGATTTTTGTTTGTGTCTTTTCGTATGGATGTGAAGTATAAAAAGTTACCGTCAGGCGAAAGAGAAGGAGAAAAATTCATATAAGAATCGTTTGTAAGTCTTTCTTCGGTTTTGCTTTCTAGATTAAGTCTGTAAATTTCTCCTTCCTTTGAATCCTGAAAAGATAGATAAACAATTGATTTCCCATCAAAGGAGAATTGAGGAGAAGCGGCACCCTTCATTGTGAGTTGTATGATCTGATTTGGATTGGATGTGTCTAAAAGAGCAAGATTCTGAAGACCTGGAGTAAAACGATCGGTTGCGAATACTATGTGTTTGCCGTTAGGAGACCAAGCTGGATCTGTATCCACAAAATTGTCTTTCTTTTTGGAGTCAGCGTAGTTTGGATTTGTAAGAAATATTTTCTCTTCTGCTAGATTCTTTTCTCCGGCAAGATGTCTTTCAAGTAAATCGGTAGGGCTTAGATTGATTAATACAATATCACCTGCAGAATCATTTTCTTCTGATACAAAAACAAGTTTCTTTCCATTTGGGCTGATTGCAGGCTTATACTCAGCGGCTGGATGGGTCGTCACAGGAACTATAATGGCAGATCTTAGGTCGCGAAACCAGATGTCGTAATTTCCAGAGTGGTCGGTAGTGTAAAAAAGATATCTCCCATCTTGGGTGGTTGAGTTGTATAAATTGTTTCCTCTTTGAACGGTCAATGGGAAAGGTTTTTCATTTCCCCTAGAGAAATAGTTTTCTGCAATGGAATCGTATTCGAAATTGGCTGGTGTAATTTTAACAGATTTTTGAAAAACAAAACACTGTGTTGAAAAAAAGAATATTAAAAGAAATAGAATCCAACGTCTTACCACAAACAACATCCTTTTTGAAAATAGTGGAGTTTTCAACCCAAACTTTTCTGTTTTCTGAATTTTATTTAGTGGAATACTTAGTAAAAGGGGCTCAAATCAAATCGAATTTAGGTTTAGTTCGATTAACATCTATTATCCGTATTTTCGATTGAGGAATGATTTCTATACAAAAAAGGATCAAATTGAGCTTATTTTTTGATCTAAATTTACTTACAGGGAATTTAACACTCAATATAACTATAGAAAATAGAATGAAAAGATTTTTGGTATTTTTATGGTGAGCGTTTTTTAGGAATAGGAATCTTGATTGTTCTCAATTTTTTCTTTTCCATATTTTAAATAAAATCTTTCTTTAGCTTTATATACCAAATAGGGTTGAAAATGGCATATATCGCATCGAATCTCTCTAATGGTGGCTTGACAGAAATTTTAGCGCATACTAATTTATTCTATTTCTAATTTATAGGTTTTGTTTTTAGGTTTATATAGATGGGGATTTTATGAGAGATTTTTTTATAGATAGATTTAGATACATTCGGCGAGATGCTATAGCCGGAATCATAACTGGACTTATGGCTATCCCTTTGTCAGTGGGAATCTGCTTGATGTCTAAATTTCCAATTCTAATTGGTTTGTATACAGTTATCTTTGCTTGTTGCATTGGTTTTATTTTTTATTTGATTCGACCTGGAAATTATGTTGGAACTCCGGGAATTGCTGCTGGTTTGGCACCTGCCCTTGCGTTAGGGGTTGATTCCTTTGGTATGGCAAATATGCCTTTTTTAGTTTTTGCAACTGCTTGTCTTCAGGCTGTTGTCTGGAAATTTAACTTACAAAGATACATTTTAAAATTTGTTCCACACTTTCTAGTGGAAGGACTTCTAGCTGGTGTCGGGTTAAAAATTGCGCTTAACTTTCTTCCTTATGTTTACACAACTTCAAATCCTAGCCATGGAATTTTTCATCTCGATCGAATCATAGTAGTGATCCTCTCAATTCTTTCTCTATCTGCTTTTCTCTATTTGTATAATAAATATGGAAAAACCTTACCCGGTTTATCTTATTCTTCTATTTTACTCTTTGGCACAATTAGTATGTTTTTTATTTCTCTTCCAACGATAGAGGTAGAACAAATTGATTTTAAATTTGAGTTTCCAATGCCTCATGGAGAATACTTCAAAGACAAAAGTCTAGCCTACGAAGTTGTATTAATGATTGGATACGCTGTCGTTCTTGGTTCAATTGATGTAATTGAGCAAGTCATGAGTAATGCTGCGATTGAAAAACTAGACCCCTTAAACAGAAGATGTGATACAAACAATAGCTTACTCGCAATTTGGGTTGCGAATTTGGGATCTTCTTTTTTTGGAGGAATGACAAATCTAGATGGATTAGCTAAGAGTTCTACTAACGCATTTGCAGGAGCTTATACAAAGCTTTCCAATCTTTTTACTGCCGCTGTTATTTCTGTTATGGTTATTTTTCCACATTTACTTTCCTATCTTCCTGAATACACATTGGGAGTGATTATGATTTTTACTGGTTGGAAGATGATCTCAGGTCTTGGCAATGTGGCAAGAGCTTATGGTAAATATGAATTGAGTCTTGCGATTGTTTGTGGACTTTTGGTATTTCGATTGGGTATATTTGAAGGATTACTCATTGCACTCGCAGTGAATATTCTAATTGGATTCGTCTATCATAAGTCAAGGAATCGAGAGATTTCTGAAATTTGGTCTCATATTATTTTTCATACAGATGAAGAAATTGGCTAATGAACATCCGTTCGTTGTAACATAAAATTTTCGAAACAAATTCTTGTTTATCAATTTTATCTAGCATTAGCTAATAGTTTCCCATTCTAGAGACAACCCATTTTTTAAAAGGGGCTAATAAGTGTTTGCCTCTTTGCAGGATTTTGGGTCCGTCCATTTCAGGTCGTATTTGAAATTCGGTTTGAATCCATTTTACTAATTTTTGATGATTGGTTTTTGCTTCTAGTAGCTCATCCTCATCGTTAATTAAATCTTGATAGGGTGTAACATTCCCATAAAAAATCAAATCATAGAGATTGAGACCTCCCGCAAGGACAGACAAAAAATCATCAAAGTTTGCAGCTAACACTCCGAAATCTCCTTCTGAGCTTAGATAGACAACATTTGCATTTTGAAAATCATTGGAACGAGACTCATTCCATAAACAAAACAATCCTCCTGTTCCATCTTGTGCAAAGGAGTATAGAAATTTACTATGATCTCCTTTTTCTGTGTTAAACCAAGAATCAAATGTGTCTTGATCGGCCTCTTGGAATTCAAAACCATCTAGATGGGAAAGATGAAAATTTTTTTTCTTCATTTGAACAAGCTTTTCGGGCAGACTTCTTTTCATGAGTGTCCTCGTCGGAAAAGCTATATAATACGATTTTAAAAACTGAGCAAGTAGAAATTGATTTTTATAAAATGAATCCGAAAAAATTTATGCAAGTTTTTTTAGAATGAGTGTTGCTAGAAATACTTCTAATAGACTAAGAGGAATTGCATAAGGTAAGATTCCAAAGGGCAATACTCCTAGGTTTCCAATTACAAGCCACATTAAAACAAATCCAATCAACCAAGAGAAAAGAATGGTTTCCCAGAAAGTAAACTTTCTAGTGAGAATAAAAATTGTAATAGCAAAGCAAAGTGACCAAATTCCCCAGATAGCACCATTGAGCGGCTCTGTAGAAAATACAAGCCCCAGACTTTGATAGTGTTTTACCCAAAAGTTTTTTAAAATAAATTCATTTCGCACAAATTCGGATATACTAATCCAGAAAGTTGCAAGAAAAATAGGTAGAATTGTTTTCATAAAAAAATTCATAATTGCTCCAGTTTAAAATTTAGGTGTGATATTTGGTTCTTGCAGATCTCAGTAAACCAATACAAAGAAGGGGCTTTTTTGAGTGGAATCAACTAGTGGTTTAAATTCACCAGCCAAGTCTTTAGATCCGTTTCACACTGAATTCAGTTTGATATAGAGATAATAGGATTGAGAATAAAATAACATTTTGTGACGTTAGGCTATATTCACATTCGAAGAGTCTCTCAAATTATTTCTATAGAATAGAATCGATCTGCAACAAATTTTTTAATTTACACAATTTAAAATTATTGTTCAGCGCATAAAAGATTTTGTGTGCCAGAACAACCTTGTGTATTTTGACTAATTGCATTGTTATTGGTTTGGTTTCCATTTCCAACCATTCCACTTCCACCTGTATTTGCCCAAAGAGAACAATGGCTTCCATTGGAAGTCCAATTTGCATTGAGTCCTGTCCAATATTTGTTAGATGAAGTATCGAAAGAATTTGTTATACTTCCAAATGAAAAAATACCCGCACTGTTTGAGGTGAAAAGAGTGGCTGCATCGGAAGCTCTGATATAATTTAAATTTGCTCCAATCACCCAATTTACATTTTCTGTAGCTAAGGTGCAGTTGGCATTACTACAAGCGACACGATTGGTTGCATCTGTGATCACTGCTTTGTAAGTGCTACCGTCATTTGGTTTGTTTGTATCTGCATTGCAAAGAGAGTCAGCTCCAGTAACACCACCTAGGTTTCCATTATAGCTATTTGCTGTTACAAACATTCTTTTGGTGGTTGCATTTAGTCTTGTAACAGTAATTGTATAGCTAGTTGTATTTCCATTTTCAGCCGTTACGACTATCGTAATTGTATTGTTTCCGACATTGATTGTAATACTACCAGAAGCGGATCCAGAATTTACAGAAGTTCCATTAACAGTCATAGTTGAGAGAGAATCTGTTAGAGTCGGAGTTACTGTGATCGAAGATACACCATTCGCTACTGTCATTGTGTATGCAGTAGTTCCAGAGGAAAAGGTAGGACTTAACGTTCCGAGCGATACACTTAGACTCGAAATAGAACTAATAGAGCTAAGAGTAGAACTCCTTGTAATCGTGATTGTATATTGAGTCGCAGTTCCATTTACGGGCGTGAACAAAACAGTAATTGTATTTGTGCCAAGTGTAAGTGCTAAAGCATTTGAACTTGCTCCAGAACTAACGGTTGCCCCGTTTATCGTTATACGGGCTGTGGTATCCGAGGAAGTAGGAGTAAACTGAATGGATGAAACCGAGTTTCCAACACTCATTGTGTAATTGAAAACAGTCGAGGAAAAAGAAGGAGAGAGAGTTCCTGTAGACGGGACAAGATTCGTCAAAGACCCACTCGTTGTAGCTGTATTCGACGAGTTGGAATTAAGAAGTGGTAAAACCAATTTAATCTTGAAGCTATCATCATGACTACAGTTTAGGATGAATGCTAGAAACATGATAATCAATAAGAAATGCAGTTTTCTAATAAACCAAATCATTTTAATCTCTCCTAACTTAATAGACTATTGAATTGAAAAGAAAATTCCAATTCAATTGGATAAGTAAATTTTTAAATTATATACCAGATAACAAAAGTAATTTCCCAAAAGGATTTTATTTGAGTCGCATTTGGTATACCGAACATATGATGTTCGGGAACACTGAGAAGTGTTTAGAGCAAACGCATCTTATTATTTTTAAAATGGGACTTTTCTTTTGGCGTCTGTCTAAATCAAGATCAGTGAGTAGTTGATTCTATTTAGGATTAAAAAAAGAGAAAGGACTTTTTTAGATTTAAAAAATTTCCTTTCTCTCTGCATATTTTACTTGGACTTAACGTTTGACGATTAGTAGAAATACCTAAATTAATCCGTATTATCTAGGTTAGTATAATAGTCTAAGAGTCGGATTTGAGATGAGATTGTTTCACTAGCATCCTTTGGGGTAACAGGTTTGTAATTTCCATCTGTAAGTAAGTCATATGCTTGGACATTATCACTTAACATCAAATCTAAAATTTGGTTCTTGATATGATCTTTAATCTTTGGATCAAGCACAGGACAAACCACTTCCACACGTCTGTCTAAATTTCTCTCCATTAGATCTGCTGAACCAAAATAAATTTCCTCTTGTCCTCCATTGAAGAAATAATAAATTCTGTGGTGCTCTAAAAATCTTCCTACAATGGATGAAATTTTTATGTTCTCACTGAATCCGGGCACACCAGGACGTAAACAACAAAAGCCTCGAATGATCATTTGAATTTTTACACCCGCTTGAGATGCTCTATAAAGCATTCGAACCATCTTTACATCAGCGAGAGCATTGATTTTTAAAATGATCCTTGCTTCTTTTCCTTCTTTTGCATTTTGAATTTCTCTTTCGATTAAAGACTCTATCCCAGAGCGAAGTGAATTGGGAGCCACTAAGAGCTTTCTGTATTTTTTCTGATTGGAATATCCAGTTAGAAAATTAAATACTTCGGAAACATCATCACAGATTTGTTCGTTGCTTGTAAAGAGTCCTAGGTCTGTATAGATTTGAGCAGTGGATCGATTGTAATTGCCTGTTCCAATATGTGCATAACGTCTAATTGTATCGCCTTCTTTTCTCACAACCAGACAAAGTTTACAATGTGTCTTTAGTTTTAGCATTCCATAGACTACATGTGCTCCCGCTGCTTCTAGTCTTTTTGCCCATAGAATATTATTCCTTTCATCGAACCTAGCTTTTAATTCAACTAAAACTGCAACTTGTTTGCCCGCTTCAACTGCTTGGATCAATTGATCCACAAGAGGAGAATTCGAACCGATTCTATATAGAGTCATTTTAATTGCGACAACGGAGGGATCATTCACTGCTACTTTTATAAATGTCTCTACATTTCCAAAAGAATCATAAGGATGATGCACTAAATAATCTTGGAAGCGAATTCTTTCGAATAACGCATCTCCTTCTTCTTCATCAAAAACCATTCTGGGAGAAAATGGTTTGTCTTTGAGTTGTGGTAGATGTAGTTTTAACAGTGATATAAAATCTCCAAGAGCCATTCTTCCATCTGTTGGATGAATCACTCCTGCATTTACTTGGAAGTTTTCTGTAAGAATGTTAAGAATTCTTTCAGGCATAGATTTATGAATTCTTAAAAGGGAAACTGCTCCCCAGCGAACTTGTTTTAAGCCTTGATCAACTGTCTTTAATAGATCGCCTGCCTCGTCTTCTTGAATCACTAAATCAGTATCACGAATCACTCTAAATAAATAACTATTTTCTATTTGCGTTCCAGGAAAAAGAATATCCATATTTTTTTGAATCACATCTTCTAAGAATGCAAAGTGAATTCCTGGCTTGCCAGTTAATTCTTGTGGAATTGGAATAAATCTCTGTAAAATACTTGGTATTTTTACTCTTGCAAATTTTGTTTGATCGTTGTGATTTACTACAACCGCGAAATTCATACTTAAATTGGATATATGTGGAAATGGATGACTTGGATCGAATGCAAGCGGTGTTAAAACGGGATAGATATCTTTTAAAAAATAATTTTTCAAATGAATCGTAATTGCTTCATTATAATCTTTTAAATCCCAAAAATGAATGTCTTTTTCTGCGAGTGCTGGTCTCAAAAATTCACTCCAACATCTTTTCATATCTCCTAACATACGATGTGTTCTAAGATTGATTGATTCAAAATGTTGTTGTGTAGTAAAACCGTCAGGCGTTACATCTTCTATGCCTGCATTTAATTTTTTTAAAATAGTAGAAAGTCTTACCATGAAAAATTCGTCTAGATTGCTACTGACTATGGATAAGAATTTAACTCTCTCTAAGAGTGGATGAGATTCATTATAAGCTTGATCTAGAACTCTCTGATTGAACTCAAACCAACTGAGTTCTCTACTTATATGCAATTCAGGATGATCTAAATTATTTGGGTCTAGTTTACTCCAATCGAATTGGAGTTCATTTTTTTCGATCATGATATTCTCACTTCAAATTTTTTCTAGTTCCAATATGAAACATTCTAGAAATTTGTAAAATGGAAATAAAGAAATAGAAATAAAAAGTAAAAATTGATTGAATACTAAGTTTGGTTTAATCATTTGCTTCCCACAAACAAAAAATGAATTGAGTTTTATCAAAACATTTCCCTTTCAGTAGTGTGAATCGAAATTTTGAAGTATAGAACGTAACGTTATTTTCCTTGCCCAATTAGAAGTATTTATATTCCGGAATGGAATGATTGATTGATCTATGCAGATTGAGCACTTTTTTTTAAGTAGCCCTTAAAAAGAGAAGATATTTTGCAGGAGACTTGTCTTCTTTAAGAACTTGACAGTAGAAATCAAAAGAAAGCTAAGTATAGATAGGCAAAAAAATGAACGAAGTAAAAGAAGTAATTTGGAGCGAGCGAAATCTTCTCCATCTAAAAGATATAATTCTAAATCATAAAAACTTAGATTTAATTCCAAATGGTTTTAACCCAGATATCTATAAGAAATTAAAACTAGAAACGAGAGAGTTTCTATCTCGTAAATTTAATATAGATTTTACCGTAAAACCAATCATTGCCAACGGTCATCAACCCGAGCTACAGCACCCAGGAATTCTATTTAAAGATTTACTCGTTCATCGAATTGCTGCGGTTACAGATAGTTTACCTCTGCACATAGTGGTAGATACAGACCAGTTTGAGATGACCTATACCTATCCAGAAAAAGTTGGAGATGGATATGCTCATTTGAAAACATTGCATCTAAAAGATGCGGCTAACCGTATTTATCTGCATCGTCCTCTAACTCAAGCAGAAAAAGAAGAACTTGTATCTATTTTAAATTCCCAAAAACAAGAAGCAAAATCCTTTGTCGCAAAAGAACAATTTGAATCTCTAGAGAAAATCTTAGATCGAAAAATAGAACTTCTAAAGACAAATGATTTTTTACACGAAATCAATGAAATCATTCGAAGCGAATTCTATACAAGTAGAAACATTCAGATTCATACTATCAATGTAAGTGAGTTAGTGAATTTAAATTCATTTAAAGCGCTTGTGAATACGATTCGAGAAAATTTAGATGCGTTTATGCAAGTGTATAATAATTCACTTGCTGAATATAGAAAAGAACACAAGATTAAAAATCATGCGCAACCTATTCCAAATTTAATTTCTGGAGAAATGCCTTTTTGGATACTTGATCCAAATACAAATAAAAGAAATGTTATGAAATTAGATGATTCTCTAGACCATGGAGTGATTTTGCCCAAAGCAGTTACTCTCACAATGTTTATGAGATTATTCATAGCTGATTTTTTTATTCATGGGAAAGGAGGAGGACGTTATGAGGAAGTATCAGAACATATTATAAAAGATTTCTTTAAAATAGAAGCAGCGCCCTATGAAGTAGCAAGTGCTACTATGAACTTGAATCACACCAATCAATTTAAAATTCCAACAATAGAGGAAAAGGACTTAGATGCAAAGCTAAGAGACATTGTGTATTCTCCTGATAAGTTTTTAGAGCCATCGCATCCTCTTGTGTTACAAAAAAAAGAATTACAATCTAAATTTAAAAATCCAGATTCAGATAAAAAAGAACTTCACAAATCGATTTCGAGCATCAATGAAGAGTTATCAAAACTAATATTACCTGAAAAGGAAAAATTAGAACAACTCAAACAGGATTTTCCGCTCTTGCAACATACAAATCAGGTATTTCAATCTAGAACAATGCCTTTCTATTATTACTATATAGATGAGCTCATTAAGTATGTTCAAAATTATACTTGAAATACACTGACTGTTTTAGTGACTTCTGTTGATATAGATGCAATTTTAATTGCGGCTTCTCTCAGCTTTGCTGTGTTTTCTGATATCATTTGAGTTTCACTAGCAATACGATTTATACTTTCTGTCACTTGCCGAATCGCTAGTCTCTCTTCTTTTGTGCTTTGATCTATTCCTGAAGAAAGACTTTCTAATTTTGTGTGACTACTAGAAATAACGTTTATGTTTGTAGATTGAGAAGATATTTCTTCATCTACTAGTTTTGCATTTTTATTTGTTTCATTGATTCGTTCTATTACTATTTTTAGAACATCTACGACAGTTCCTACATTGTGTATTCCATCTTTTATTGAACTATTTGTAGATGAGATTAAAGAACGGATATGTTTTACACTTTCTTCTGTTTTTAAAGAGAGCTTGGAAATTTCATCTGCTACCACAGAAAATCCCCTTCCATTTTCTCCTGCTCTTGCCGCTTCAATGCTTGCATTCAATGCAAGTAATCCAATTTGCTTCGAAATTTCTGTTATTAAAACAATGATTTTACTAATTTCATCTGCTGCTGATTTGATTTGATTCATAGAGTAAACAGTCTCTCTAATCACTGTCTCTCCTTTTTTTACCTCTTTAGCAGAACTCTCAATTATGATTCCAAGATTGTGTATGGATTCAGATGCTTTTTTGGTAGAGGAAGATATTTCATCTGTGATAGAACCTATTTCTGCAATATCACCTGTTTCCTTTTCAATTAAACTTGCAATTTGAGTGAAGTTAGACGATATCTCTTCTAAAGCTGCTGCCGATTCTTCAGAGCTAGATGCTTGATTCTCTGTGGATAGAGTTAGATCGGAAGTCATTTTGGAGATTTCTGCAAATATAAGATTTGATTCATTTGTTAATTTAGTCAGTGATTGGATTAAGTTTGTTAGGTATTCAATAAAATGATTTATGGAGGTAGATAAAATTCCAATTTCATCTTTGCCATAATAATCAATTTTGTTATTTAAATTTCCCTTGGAAAGTAATTCAAATTTGGATACTGCTTCTAGTAAAGGGTTTGTGATACTGATTACAATCATATATTGAATAAAGACTGTAAAACAAACAACCAATAAGACTAAAATTAAAGAGGTGTATTGTTCAATTTGAAAATGAGTAACTCTTTTTTCTAAAAGTTTTTTTTCTGCATCTACTGTATCTTCATATAAATCAAATAATACCTTGTTATAATCCATTAACGAATTTAAAATTTTTTCTGATTTAGCCACTTCTAGTCCAGAACTCATTGAGCTTGAAAAAGAATAAACTGATTCTTTATACTGATTGAATAGGACTAGAGCTTGATTCTTTTTAGATTCAAGAATTAATTTTAATTTTGGATTGTATTTAAAAGCGACTTGATAGGAGTTTTCTATTTGCTTAAGGATAGATTGGTATTCTGAATGAAGCGTAAAAAGTTGTAATCTATCTGCTTCTGTGAATGTTTTTGTTTGATATGTGTTGTGAATGAGTTTTTCGATTTCATTTGAGACAGCGAATAACGCTGGTATTTTAATTAAAGATATATCCATTAGATAGTAGCTATCTAAATCAGGATCTAAAATTAAATTGGATGTATCTCCAACATGTGAATTTAGTTCAAGAGTCTTATTTAAAAAATTTAAGATAGGAATGTTTAATTCGTTTGTCTTTTGATTTGAGATAGAAGTATTGATTTTCCTAAATTCTTCTTTATAAACGGAATATAAATCAGCTGTGTCTAGTTCTGATCCATATTGTGCATCGAGAGCATCTAAAGTTTTAGTTATGTCTTCCATTTCTTTTAGAATTGGGACTAATTTTTGATTCTCAAGGGTATTCTGATTTGTATATATAACACCGAGTAGGTCTCTTCCCTTTTTTAAGGAATGTAGAAGCAAACGGTTGTAATCCACGCCAACTATTTCTTTTTTTCCAAATTGAATTGCTCTATTTTGAGTGCGTATCATAAAAAAAAGAAGAAAACAAAGTGGAATCGAAAGTAAAAGCAATGTGGAGAAAAGTCTTTTTTTAATTTTTACATTCTGAAATATTCTAAGTATAGTCTGTAGCACGGGATAATCATTTCCGAGCTATCAACAAATTACAAGCAATTTAGATAGAAGATTAGCTATGAAATCTAATTTTCTCAAGTGTATGTATCCTTGAATTAAAGAGTATATTCTTAAAAAAATAAAAAAATGACAAATTATCTCTAACGTTATCTCTTCTTATTTTCTTTTTTTTAGAATTAGTAACAGTGGGTTCTTTTTATTTTCTAGAAATGAATGGATACAAAGCGGAATTGGGATCTAATAGAAATGTATATATTTTCTATACTTTTAATCCTTCTTTATTTAGAACACGATTCTTGAGAGAGAATCCATAATCAGATTCAAAATTCAATCATACTTCAATTTTTGTTTTTGCACTTTGAAAATTTGGGATTCAAGCATTTAGCACTAATTTTACTGAAAAATAAGATATTTAGGTTAGATTGAAACCCATTTTAGGATTGTATAATTGGATATTCCTATAAAATTGACGTATGGATTTGCAAATTAAGGTCGAGCCAAAATATTTAATCATCTATTTGACAGGACCTATTGATGCTAGGACTGCACGAGAAATAGAGGAAAGTCTTGAAAGGATTATTTCCTATCATCAGGACAAGGATATAATTATAAATCTTACAGATGTTAAGTATATCTCTTCTTCTGGACTGCGTATTTTTATTTCCCTTAAAAACAGTTTGATCGAGTCCACACAGAAGTTAAAACTTTGTAATTTAGCTGAGCCAGTGATTCGTGTTTTTGAAGTAACACGAGTTGCGGAGTTGTTTGATATTTTTAAAACAGAAGCAGAAGCTCTTACTGAGTATTGAGTTCGAATTCCATTTGATTCCCGGCCGGTGTGAATACTTTCAAAATATTCTTCCCTTCTTTTCCATTCTTAAATAATAATAAAAAATTATAAATATGATAAAGACGCTGCGTTATTTGCTCTGTCTGTCTAGAATTCGTTGGATACATAAAGCCACCACCGCCTCCATAAAATCCACCGATAGGGTAATAGTATCTTCCTCGAATGTTTGTTTCTAGAATTTCACTATAATAGGAATATGTTTTAGTGGACTGGTTGCCATTCCACTGAAAACTAAATTTCAAAAAATCTGTTGGCACTTTGGTATCAGGAAGGATTTGAAATAATATGTAGTTTCCATCTTTTAAGGAAAGTTCGGAAACTTCTCTCCACCTGTCTTTCGCATTGGAAGGATTTTCTAAAGCAATGCTATTTTTTAAATCTAGTTTTATTTTATCGAGTCTTTCTTGATCTACTTCCCAGGCAGTGACTTTAAAATCATTTCCATAATAGAAAACTTCTTCCATACGGGAGGTAATCCCAATTAGCCTATACTCTTTTGATATACAGGAAAAGAAAAAGATTGAAAGTAAGAATAGAAATTTGTTTAGAGTCTTCATAGGTTTAAAAAATGTTTTTATTTTTGCAATGCAATTATTTTTTCAGCCTCTCTTTCTCCACTTAAAAAAGCGCCATGGACAGTTGATGGATAATCCTTGTTAGTTGCTTCTCCGCCGAAGAATAAAATATCATCTACTGATTCTGAAAGCACATCGTAAAAGGATGGCTCTGAATGAATGCTTAGATAGGAATGAGTGCCAAAACTAAACGGATCTGTATTCCATTTAGAATAATTTACTTCTAGTGGAGAGGATACTCTATTTCCAAAAATTCTTTTTAAGGAATCGACTCCTTCTTTAGCGATATCCTTTTTGGTAGATTTTTCTATTTTTATAGCTTTGTCCCCAGATACAATCAAAGCAAGAACTGACGTATTCTTAATTGGATTTAAATCCTGAAATTCGTAAGATTCAAAATTTTGATCTCCTATAAAACCGAAATTTCCCAGGTCTTTTGTCCAAAATTTCTTTGGAAATTTATAAAAGATTTTATTTACTAATCCAAAACCTAATTTATGAATTGCATCTGTTTTATTTTGTGGTAGTTCAGGTTGAAATTGTATCTTTTTCTTTTTGAGGACACCGAGAGGAACTGTTATGATGATATAGTCGCCACTAAATTCTCCTTTGTCCGTTGTAACCTTCCCTTTTTTGTCATACTCAATTTTCTGAACTATGTGTGACAATTTTATATTTTGACCTTTCGCAAGAGAATTGGTTAATTCGGATAAGCCGTTTACCAAAAGAAAGTCTGAGCCCACAAGTGGTTCTGATTCATCGTAGTATTTGAGAGATAGATTTTTTAATTCTGCGCCATATCGATTTACGATTTCTGTTTCGATGAGCCAATCGAGAGCATATTTATCTCGTTGGTTTAGATTCATACTCGATATTAAATCTTCCTTTATGGTTTCTAGTGAATCCGTTTTAGAAGCAGAATTTTTTTTTGAATCTAATCTAGATAGAAAATCTTTATAATACTCTTCTAGTTTTAAATCATCTTCTTCTGAAAACTGATTCCCTTTTGTATCATAGATTTCCGATTTATCTAAAGTAAGAAGAATGCTTTGTAGTTTTAATTGGTCTATCTGTTTTTTTAAGGGATTTGTCTTAAATCCATTTAGGATTCCTGCTCCCATTTCCACTGGTGTTCCAAGAGAGGAGTCTGTCCAGATTCTTCCTCCAATCCTATTTCTAGCTTCTAATATCGTTACCTGAAATCCATAAGATGTTAATCGTCTAGCTGCGGCTAATCCTGATATACCAGCACCAATAATTAGAACTTCTTTTTTTATCTTTTCGGTTTGAGGGAATAGAGATTTTGTTTTTAAAAGAGGTGAGATTGTGAGTAAAAATTTGAGAAATGTTTTTCGATTCATATTTTTAAGTCATTGTCATTTTAAATCAAATAACAATGACTGTTTACAACTAATTAGGTTGTTGTGTTTCCAGAATTAATTTTAGAGAGTAGGTCTGTTGCAATTTCACTTGCTTTTGCATTGATATTGTGAATTGCTTCATAGATACTGCCTATCGTTTTGTCTTGAAATTCTCTTGCTTGAGAAACAGGTCCTTCTAATTGCTCAATTTTAGATAAAAAATCGAGTGGCATATTTGCAATTTGTCTGTGAACTTGTTCTACTGACGTTGCTCCTTTATCGATTGCATCTTGAACTGCTTTTGTTAATTCTACTAAATCCATTGGTTACCTTCCTTTTGACACAGCTAAGCAAATAGAAAGAAAATGAGCAAGTTCTTTTTCGATCAGCAATGTTGTTTCAAAACGTATTCCTTTTGATTACAAATACGAAAACTTAGAAGCCTTTAGAAATAGAACTAATACTTTTGTGAGATTTAGACAGAACCAAGAGTTTGAGTTTTTCTCTCTTCCCAAACCCCTGATTCTATTGCTTCCATTTACTCTTTTTTGTATTTGTATAGGTTTTGAATGTTTTCCTGTGCATACAGATGATTGTTTGTTTCTAGATCCACCGGAAGAACTCCTTCCTCTAATTCAGGCTCGAATCCAGCATCTCGAATCATTTCAATCGTTTGGTTTACTTCACTTCCCTTCACATTCAGGTATCCAGAGGCAAAAAGGGAATTTGCAATAAATAATCCCATCGATTGTAGACTTTTTAAATGTCCCTCGCGTCCTGCCCCAATTCGAATTTCTGAATCTGGATTTACTAAACGGAATACTGATAATATTCGAATGCATAGCTCTGGAGTTAAGCGATTTGGATTTTTAATTGCATGTCCAAGAACTGGTATAAAAAAGTTTACGGGAATTGAGATTACACCGAGTCTCTTTAAAGTAAATGCTACATCTACTAAATCAGATAGGCTCTCTCCCATTCCTACAATGAGCCCACTGCAGATTCCAATATCCGATTTGTTTACATATTCGAGAGTGTTTAATCTATCTTGAAATGTATGAGTTGTGCAAATCTCTCCATAATGAGATTCCGATGTATTTAGATTGTGATTGTATCGGTCTAGACCTGCATCTTTGAGTTTGCTTGCTTTTGCTTCATCTAAGAGACCAGCAGATAAACAAACTCTTAAGCCTAGATCATTTGTGATTTTTGAAATAGTAGAAGAAAGCTTATCTATTAAAATATCATTTGGACCGGTTCCTGCTGTAACGATACAGAAACGATAGGCGCCATTTTCTTTTGCTTTTTTTGCATCTTCTAATATTTCTTCTTCTGGTTTTAGAGAGTAGGTTGCTACGCCTGAATTTGCATTTTTTCTCTGTGCACAGTAGCCACAGTCTTCAGGACAATGTCCATTTTTTATATTGTCTAAAATATGAATTCGGACTTTTTTTGAAAAATATTTTTCTCTTTCCATATTGGCTCGGTAAACGGTTTCAAGTAGATTTGTTTTTCCTTCTAGTATATTTAGGGCTTCTTCTCTGGTAATAATGCTCGATACTTGTGATCTAATTTTTTCTTGCAGTTTAATCATAATTGGCTATAATTGAATCAAGTTTCTGAAATACAAGAGAAATTTAAGGAGAGAAAGCCATGAAGTTTTTAAAAGTATTTACCCTAATTTTCATCCTAAGTTCCTCTCTACTCTTATCCTAGCCAAATGAAGATTTTATTTTTTCTGCTAGCCAAAATAATTTGGAAGGGATGAAACAAGCCTTAGCATTGGGTGCCAATGTAAATGCGACAGATGAATTGGAATGCAATGCTCTCATGTTTGCTTCTATGTATGGATATAAAGAAATTGTAGATTTTTTATTGGCTAACGGTGCTAAGCCGCTTAGTTCTGACTATTCTAGTAATACAGCTCTTTTGTATGCAGCTCAGAACGGGCATACAGCAATTGCAGAGGCATTGATTCATGCAGGAGCCGATGTAAATAAAAAAGATGACTACAACCGGACTGCTCTGCACTATGCAGCAAACTATGGGTATATAGATTTAATTCTTTTACTCATTCGAAATGGAGCTGAGTTAGAAGTAAAAAATAAAAATGATAATACTCCGCTCGACTTGGCGCAAATAAGTGGTCATTTAGAAGCAGCTAGAATTTTAAAAGAAGAGATCGATAGTCGAAAGTATCAATGAGTTTCTACGATCTTTTGAACAACATCAAAGATTTTTTCTAGAGACTCTTCTTTGATTGTATAAGGGGGAGCAACATAGATTGTATTTCCAAGAGGTCGAATCAATACTCCTCTTTCAATTGAAAATGCCTTTATTTTCTTAGATATTGGATGCAGGTAATTGGATTCTCCCTCTAATTCAAAAGCACAAATAGATCCTAATATTCTTGGGTTTAAAACTTTATCACTGAATTTCGTTTTTAAATCGGTTATTCTTTCGGTAAAATATTTTTCTAAACGAACTACATCTTCTAATCTTTTTTCTTTTTTATAAAGAGTAATTGAGGCAAGTCCTGCTGCACAAGCGGTTGGATTCCCCGTCATTGTGTGACCGTGATAAAAAGCTTTTTTGGGATCTTCATCAAAGAATGCTTCATAGATTTTTTCTGTAACAAGTGTTGCAGCTAATGGCATTACTCCGCCAGATAGACCTTTTGCTAGAGTGATGATATCTGGTTTTATTGCGGCTTGCTCATAGGCAAAGTTTTTTCCTGTTCTTCCAAATCCTGTAAAAATTTCATCCAAAATTAAAAGGACGTCATAGGTTTCCGCTAATTGTTTTAGTTTTACTAGGATTTCTTTTTTATATATCTTCATTCCCTCCGCACCTTGAATTATAGGTTCTATAATCATCGCGGCTGTGGTTTCCGAGTTTGCTTTTAAGTATTCTTCTAAATTAGATAGACATTCCTCTTTACAAGTGGTTGGGTTTTTCTTTAGAGGACAATTGTAGCAATCAGGAGAAGTAAATTCAGGGGAGAAGAAAAGTAAATTTCCAAACGCTGAGTTGAATGTAGATTTTCCGGCGACAGACATAGCGCCTATTGTATCACCATGATAGCTTTGACTAAAATGTAAAAAAGTTTCCTTTTTGGTTTTACCTAGATTTTTAAAATATTGAGTTGCTATTTTAATTGCTATATCGATTGCACAGGATCCATTGTCAGAATAAAAAACTGCTTTGAATGTATTTTGATTGAGATCAATTAATTCCCTTGCGAGTTCTTCGGCTGATTCATGTGTGTAACCAGCAAGCAAAACATGATCGATATTCGAAAGACTCTCTTTTACTCTCTCAATTATATAGGGATGATTATGACCATGGATGCTAATCCACCAAGAGGACACTGCATCTATGTAGGAATTCCCATTTATGTCGTATAGAAATTCCCCTTTAGCACGAACGATTTTAAGTGGATCTGGCTGTCCTTTTTGAATCGTATAGGGATGCCAGATCATTTTAAAAGATTTTTAATTGTTTCTGTTGTATCGAAATAAGTGTCAACATATTGCAAGAATGGTTTGCCTTCCGATACACTTGCAGGGATTCCTAGTTCGCCTAAACATTTTACTCCCGAAAATTCTTGGATGGTGAAAATATTATTTCTAGATAGATCGTTTTTTTCACCAAACATGTAGAAACCGAGAATTGGAATATCCCTATGTTGCATTGCTTCAATGGAGAGAAGAGTTTGATTGATTGTTCCAAGAACAGGAGAAGAAATTAAAATGACAGGAATCTTTGCTTTCTTTAAAATGTCCGCCATCATTGTGCTTGAGTTTAACGGAACTAAAAGACCACCTGCACCCTCTATGATTGTAGGTTCTGCCATCTGCGTCATAAATTTCTCTGCGAGTCGAATGGTATCTACACTTTTAAATTCTAATTCTCCGGCATAGTGAGGAGAAGCAGCTTTTAAAAAATGATAGTCTGTATCCATGAAAAACTTGTCTTGTAGACCAGTTAGCTTTTTTACTTTTAATAGGTCTGAATCACTCAATGCACCCGTTTGAACTGGCTTCCAATAACGAAGACCAAAATGCCTTCCGTATTTTGCCATTAACATAGATGCAAAAACTGTTTTTCCGACATTCGTTCCAGTTGCCGTGATAAATATTGCCATATCTACTTAGTTCCAAACACTCTGTTTAAAATAAATGATTTTTTTATTACGTAGTAGTAGAAAAAAAAGCTCAGAAAGTAGACGGAAATTGTATGAATTGAAAATTTTACAAAGACTGAAATTTCAACGGAGAGTAAAAAATATCCAATTAATAAAGAGATTGGATGATGAATTAAATAAACACTCATTCCAGAATTTCTTAAATGGTCGAGTATGGGACCTGTATGATCTAAGTAACGTTTAAAAAAAGGAGCCAATTCAAAAATTAAAATCCAAGCAAGGCTACTATCTATTAACAGGTGAACCCCTCGCCAAAGTATTCTTTTGCTATCATATGCGAAACTCATCCAATAAGGGTCTGTTTCATTTAGATAAAGATAAATTAGAAATAAAACTATAAAACGGATCAGTCGAAAGATTGGTTTTAATTTAGATCCAAATGTAATATCAGGATTTTGTAAAATTTCATTTTTATAAGCATAGACACCAATTAGAAAAAAACTTAGGTAGTAAATGAAGCTAACAGGTTGTATCCGCAAAAAGGAATCATCTTTATTAAATAGAAAATTAATAAGATAGATCGAAGCAAAAGAAAGAAACACAAAGCGTATAAATAAATTGAGAGAATTGGTTTTTTTAAATTGAATGATCTTATTCAAAAATGAATTTTTGAAGAGAATTTTCGCTAATAATTTTCCTATATGAAATTTATGATTTAATAAAAGTAAAAAGCTAAATAAAAAAAGATAAACTAAAAACCAGATATGAGAGAGATCAAACTCATTGGGTGTAAAAAATAAGGGATAATATTCCAAAAAAGAAATCGGATTATTTTTTTGATTGTATACGATGAAGTATTGAATGGGAGAAAAGAAAAGCAATCCAACTATCATCGGAGCAAACATCCTTTCAAATCTGGAAAAAGTAAAATTTCTTCCACCATGTTTATTTAAAACCATAAAAGAAAAAAAACCAGATAAAAAGAAAAATAAAGGCATCCTAAAAACGTGAATAAAATGAACAATGACAGAGAAAAAATAATTTCTTTCCGGATTTTTAATTGCATAGCCTATTTCAGGCGCATAAACAATCGATGTGTGAAAAAGAACGCCTAGAAGCAAAGCAAAAGTCTTTAGATTATCTAGATAAAATAGTCGTTTATGCATGACTCATTAAGTAGAATCTATATTTTTCCGATGTATAGTAGGGACATTATGAAAAACAGATTTAACCTTTTTATTGTATTTATTTTTTTTTATTTCCCACTGTTTGCAAAAGAAGTCGTCATTGTTGGAAACATCATTGGTGCCGGTTCTTATATTGAAACAGATGATAATACCTATCCTTTTAAACATACTGAATTGCAAAAGGAACTTTCTGAGCTGACTGGCAAAAAAGTGAGAATGCTTTGTCTCTTTGAGGAGGATTCTTGTGTTCCACTTCGTTATGAGATTGCACCTTTTGCAAACGACAAGAATTTAGCAAAGTGGACAATTAAGAAAATTCCTAAATATGTTTATAGGGGGCTTATCGCATTTAACCCCTCTGTTACTCCGGATGGAAATATTTTATTTTGGACTGTATTAACTCCAGAAGGACATGGAAGCAATACTCAAAAAATTTGGTATAGCGAGATGGACACTCATGGATTCTGGAAAAAGGGAGTGCAGATGGATCCACCACTCAATAACAAAGCTCCGGCTGCAATTATCTCTGCTCTACCTGGTGGAAATGAATTATTTGTTTTTGGAAGTCATGCAGATCAAGAATCATTCGAAGAAATAAAAAGACAGATGGATGCGGAAAAAGCGGAAATTGTAAAGACATCTAAGTCTGCAAGAGAAGTAGAAGGACGATATGCGGCAGTGAGAGAAAGATATCGTAGAGAAATGGAAAAAATCCAAAACAAAGTTCCTCTCTATAAAAGTTTCAAACAAGGAAATGGTTGGAGTGTTCCGCAGAGAATTCCCTTTCCTGATTTTTATAATTTGTATAGAAGCGAAGACAATGCTAATTTACAAATCTTTGGAGGATCCACTCTTTCTTCAAGTGGCAAAACTTTGATTTATTCTGCAAAGCATAAAGATTCGGTAGGTAAACTAGATTTATACGTTTCGAATATAACAGACGGAGTTTTCCCAATTGGAACCAACTTAGGGAAGGAGATTAACACAGAATACGAAGAAATGGCTCCCTTTCTTGCGTCAGACGATAGAACCCTTTATTTTTCAAGCAATGGTCATAGTGGTCTTTCTATTTACTTTACACAAAGAGTTGGAGATAGTTGGACTGAATGGTCTCATCCACAAGAGATTTCTAAAAACTTAAAAGGTGTAAATTTCTTTTCGATTCCAGCTTCTGGAAATTGGGCTTATGCGAGTAGAGAAGGACAATTGCTCATGACGTATTTACCCAATGAAACAAAGCCAAATCCTGTGATTATCGTAAAGGGTAGAATTACAAATGACAAAGGTGTTCCCTTAGGTGCAGAAGTTTATTATGAATCTCTTACTACAAAGGAAAACAAAGGCTCTACCATTTCAGATCCAAATACTGGAAAGTTTTCGATTGTTTTGCCTTATGGTGACAATTATGGATTTCATGCAAAGAAAGAAGGATATTTACCTTTTCATAGAAGTAAAGATTTGAGAGAATCGGAAAAACTCTACCAAGAAGTAGAAGTAGATATGATTCTTCCAAAGATAGAAAAAGGTGGGGAAATAACGATTAATAATCTTTTCTTTGAATCCAATCGAAGTGAAATTAAAAAAGAGTCAGAACCTGAACTAGATCGCTTGGGTGAGATCATGAAGATGAATAAAAATCTAGAAGTTGCACTTGAAGGCCATACTGATAATGTTGGGAAGAGTGCGGATAATATTGCTTTGTCGCTCGCCCGTGCAAATGCAGTTGCTGAATATATAGTCAAAAAATTTGGAATCGAACCAAGCCGTTTAAAGGTAGAAGGAAGAGGAGAAGAAGCACCTCTTACAGATAATAATACCGCCGATGGAAGAGCTAAAAATCGTAGAGTTGTATTTCGAATTTTAAAGAACTAGTTTTTTTGCGCAAGTGCGTATATTTATAAATAAAATGCGCACAGCCTAAGGGTTTTTATACCCAATACAAGTATGAGATTCAGATTCTTATGCTTGTATTTTGTTTCGAACTTACTTTTATTCTCTGAAGAGCTGAATAGACAGTATGTTTTAGATGCATATAGTTTACGAAAAGAGTCCTTTGGGCTTGGTATTCAAAAAAAGGAGAATGCCGATAGTCTTTGGACTTGGTATCATTTTGCAAAAGAGTTTCGAAATAGTTTCAGATTTGCTTTACAACTATCGGCTATCAGCCATTCGAAGAAAAAGTTAGAAGTAGATTTCTTTTCCTCAAAGTATCAATTTCCATTTTCTAGTTCAGAGCAGCTAATCACGATTAGCCCTGGATTTAGATATTCCTACATTCATTTTTATACAAAGTTCTATTCGAATACTTCCGGTAGATACGATGCGATATTAGGGCTTTGGCTTTACAAAGAAAAATCAGTTCTGTTGAGTTATTCGAAGAATTCAAAGGAGCAAAGCCATTCTTTTTCCTTTTCCATTCTAACAGGTAAGAATCCAACAATTGCATTGGGTTTAGGAAAGGAATATAAGGGAGGTAATACTGAGTGGATTGTAAATTTAGGAGTAAGTTTTGGTTTTGATTCTTATGAGACCGGAATCTCCTATTTGCCTAGAACCGAAAAAGAAGATTCAGGAACTTTCGTATTTGCTTCTAGGAGTTTAAAAGAAAAGGAGGAATCCCTCTTTGGAGAGGAAATGAATCCTTATGTGGATAATGGTCATTTGCCAGAAAAAAGAGAACAAGTCGCAGAAATTAGAATTAAAAAAAGGGAAAGAGTTGTATATGAAATTTCGATTGATGAATTATTAAAATTTAGAATCCCACTTGCAATCGCAATTCGAATTCACAGGGCGAGTAAATCTAAAGAAGACTACTTAGAGCTACTAAAAAGACTACCAGCTGATTTAGTTCGAAAGTGTAACAAGATTCAATTTGATAAAGCAAGGAAAAAGAATTGAATCGGTTCTTGTATTATTTCTTGCTTTTTTTATTTGTAGGTAAGATTTACTCAGAAGAATCTCGCCCTAGGATTATTTTCTATGGAACAACAGAATATTTTGAAAGTAGATATGTAAAAGACAACCAAAGAACGAAAACCAATTTTTATGTTGGTTCTGTTTATAAAAACTGGCAGGGTGCTGTGGAGAAGAGGGGAGAAACTCCATTAGCCTCGATGGAATTTAAAAACAAATATTTCTATTTCTCCGCGGGGAATCGATATAAACCAATCTCCGGGTTTTATATCCTAAGAAATGAAAAATACTATTCTGCATTTCAAAATCCAAGACTTGGTTTGATAGAACAACCTCTAAAACGTTCTTATTGGATGGGGGTAAATCCATTTAACTGGTCTGCTGGATTTTTTATTGGTGAAGATATGGCTGTGAAGAGACCCGCTTTTTATTTTAAATCTCCAGAGAATCTTTTGGCTTATACTTATAGTCCAGAAACAAAGATTCATTTTATAGCTGCTAATATTAGAGACTATCGTCCCAAGAGTCTCAATAAAATGGAATTTAACTTAAGTTCTCAGCTTTTAGGAAAGAGAGAAAATTATTTTGGGTATTTCAATTTTAGAGTATTTGAAAAAGAAAAAGGTTTAGAGACAGAGCTTTCACTTTATAAAGAAGACAATGGAGGTCTTTTTGTTTCAAATCAGGATAATTTAAAAGAGACTTCTTCCGAAAAGGCAGTCTTTCTTAAAATTTCAAAATACCATTACAATCGAGTGGAGATTTTTCAAACAGAGACAAAAGCCCTACGCGAGCGGAGAATCGGTATTAACTCTTCCCTATTCTCAGGGAAATATGGAGCCATTTGTGTATCTGGTAGGGGCTATGAGGATGTAAAAAGTCTTTCAGATAAAAGAGAAATTTCGACTACTATTGGAGTTGGAATTTCTTATGAATATAGATTCAAATCTACAGAATTTATGTTTCGTTTGGAGCAAAGAAAGAACCAAGATGAATTAGCTGAACTCAAATGGACAATACGACCAATAGTAGATTGGAAATTGGAAATTTCTTCGCTTTTACAAAAAGATTCAAATCAATTTCGCTCTCTTTATGAACAATGGAGTGATGGAGAAAATATAAATACAATTCTTACAAATCGGTCTGCCGCATTTAAATTAAAGCTTGTGAGTAGCTTTTTAGTATTTAACGTTAGTGGATCTAGAAGACCCAACGGAACGGGAGAAGTTTACTTCGCAAATATTCAAATGAAACAGGAGTTTTAAGCAATTCTTAGGTTTACTTGCTGCTCGAGTTTCGCAAGAATTAAACTTATCCTATTTTGGGAATGATCTCGGTGTTAGTGTGCCGACTCTTGCTAGTTGGATTTTAATTTTAGAATTAAGTTATATTATTTTTTACTCCTTACTTATTTTCAAAATTTTGGGAAAAGAATTATCAAGACACCTAAGATTTATTTTCATGATACCGGTATCATTCTACACTTATTGAATTTAAAAGAAAAAGCTTTGTTAGAGAAAGCCCTTTTGTCGGTTCCATTTTTAAAAACTTAGTCGCTAGTGAAATATTAAAAAAGAAATTTGCAGATGAAAAGAAACCTGAAATTTACTATTGGATATCTCCGAGTCGTATCGAAGTAGATTTAATTTATGAGGATAATGGTCGTTAAATTCCCTGTGAAATATAACTCTAAAAAATTATAGAACCAGAATTCGCAAAAAACCTACGACTGTGGATGAAAATTTCTGGAGTTAAATCAGGTCTCATTTTATCAAACAGCACCGAAAAGTAGTCCTATCTGGAAATATTCAAAATAGAAATTTGTAAAATCTTTAGTTTTTGTATCAAAGCCTCGAAAGCACAAGTGGAATTCCTGCTGAAAATAAGATTGCAGCTAGGTTCGCGCACCTAAAAATTACTTGTATTTAATTGGTGTAAAACCACCAACTGTTACTGACAGAAAATAGGGAGATATCGTATGAATACAGAGAACAAAGAGCAATCGAGTTTAAATGAAAGTATAGACAAAGTAGGAACTTACTTTTCAAAACAAAAACAAGTGATCAAAGAAAGTCTTTTTAAGGGAGCCTTCCAAGGAGTTGGATTCCTACTAGCGATAGGCGTAACGACTGTTCTTGCTGTAGCAGTGACAGGAACAATCAATACTTTTAGCAGTGGGGGAGTGATTAAGTCTGCTGATATCAATACGAATTTTACTACGTTAAAAACAGCAATCGAAGGAATAACGTCATCACAATGGACTACGAATGGGGCTAATATTGGTTATACGGCAGGGAATGTTGGCGTTGGGACTACGAGTCCCTCTGAGAAATTGAGCGTTAAAGGCACTGGTTCGTTTAGTGATTCGAATACAGTCGCATCTAATTTTCTTAACGTTGCATCTGACACTGCTGCGATAAATATAATTACACATGGAAGTAATTACGGTAGTACTCTGTATGGCGTTAGTCGAAATAATATGGGACTCATTGAAGGGCAAAGTAATAGTGCATTTGTTATAGGAACTAGTAATACTGCACCAATTATTTTTGGCGTGAATCGGACTGAAAACATGCGAATTGGAACAAATGGCAATGTAGGAATCGGAACAACTAGTCCAAGTGATAATTTCTCTGTTGGAAATAAAGTTTTAATTTCAAGTTCAAGTAGCCCTTCGAATCCTCCAGCAGGTGGAGCAGTATTATTTATGAATGTTGGTAATGATTTAATTGCGAAAGACTCGACAGGGCAAAATTTAAATATAGGAGACTTTACTGCTTCTGATAAAAGGTTAAAGAAAGATATTATTCCAATTATTGGGGCACTTGATAAAATAAAGGAGCTATCTGCAGTTTATTTTAATTGGGATCGTTCAGTAAAAAGAGTTTCCGATTATTCTGAGAAACGACAATTAGGTCTCATTGCTCAGGAAATAGAAAAACAGATCCCAGAGATAGTATCTATTGATTCGTTTGGGTATAAACGAATGGAGTATACTAAAATGATCCCTGTTCTTGTTTCAGCAACGCAAGAACAACAAAAGGAAATTGAACGTTTATCTTCTAATCTTATTTCTGCTCGCGAAGAAAACTCTCAACTCCGAAAACGTCTCGAGAGGGTTGAATCTGTATTAGCCGCAGTAGAACGTCAGTCGAATGAGAAGATGGTTAGGAAATAAATTAAAGAGGTGGAGGATAAGCAGGATTCGATGATTGATTCGATTATCCTTGTAGTTGATATCCAAGAAAAAAATCAGTGCGCGCTATAGAAAATCGCTTAGAATTTCTTTGTGACCCATGCCTGATGCCTTGTATTCCAAATACATCATAGACTGTAATTCTTATTCTAGGAATGCAAGGTTTATTCAATTTTGTTATACATAAAATAATTCACAAAAGTTTTACATTTTAAATGAATTTATACTTGAAAGCTCTGATTCGTTTCAGCACAATATTCATAGGAAAATAAAAATGACTTTTTTAGAGATTGAAAAGGAAATAAAAAATTTGCATTCTGGGGAGAAAGCCCAGCTTTTTCATTTATTAGCGATGGATATTTCAAAAAATTTTCCAGGGATTGAAAAGTTACAAGGAGTCTGTGGTGGTAGTGCTTGCGTGGTTCGAACTAGGATTCCCATTTGGTCATTGGAATATTGCCGAAGAAATGGACTTTCGGAAGCACAAATACTGTTCGATTACCCGACGTTGCGGGCAGCAGATCTTGTGAGTGCTTGGGGATATGTAAGTTTAAATCAATTAGAAATTGATAAAGAAATTCAGGAGAATTTGGACGCATAATGGCAAGGTTTTATTGCAATGAAAATTTTCGCTATTCTGTTGTTTTAGAATTAAGAAAATTAGGACACGATGTATTAACTAGCTTAGAAGCGGGTAATGCGAATAAGTCTATACCAGATGAAGACGTTTTAAGTTTCTCTATTAATGAAAGACGAATATTACTAACGTTTAATCGAAAGGATTTTATTCGATTGCACAAAGAAAGATCAACTCATTTTGGAATATTAGTTTGCACTGATAATCCAGATAATATTTTTTTAGCAAATAAAATACACGAATTAGTTCTATCCCAAGAAATTGTAAATAAGCTAATTCGTAATAACAGACCTAATTCTTAAATTAAATCCGCCATAGAACGTCAGGCGAATGAGAGGATGGTGAGGAAGTAGTTAAGAGAGGTGGAGGATAAGTAGGATTCACTTGCTGAGCAACTGATTAGAGAGTTTTAAGAATCATTTCTATTTTCTTATCGGAAATAGACGATAATTCTGATTTGTCGTATATACTCAAAGAAATGGATTTATACTCAGATCTTTTTCTAGGGCAGTCAGCTCTTTTTTTAGAGAGGGAAATTTCTTAAGAAGATGTTTAAGTTCTTTATGGAAATTACTATGACTAATATTTCAACTTTCATACAGAATAGATGAGAGTGTTGGAAGCTTTTTATTTTTTACTTTTGCGGTTTTTATTTCATTCAAAGCATCTCTGATTCCAGATATAATTTCCATTTCTTTTTGAAGAGTTTTCAATTTCTTTTGCGATTCTTTCCAAGTCTTTATTGGAACAATAACAGCAGATTTATTTCCCTTTTCGTCAGCATATATTTTAAATTAGAAATCATATAATTATGTTAAAGTTGATATTTCTATCTGTCAAGCGAAAAGAATACAAGCCCGTAAGTCATCTTTTTCTAAGTCAGGATAATCTTCTAAAATTTCTTTTTGGTCATCTCTCCTGAAAGCAATTCTAGCATTAGTTCAACAGGGTAGCGTAGATTTCTGATGGTAGGCTTTCCAAAACATACTTCCGGATTGAGTGTAATGCGTTTCAATAGATTTTCTGAATTCATATCCTTGGTTTACCGAATTAGAATCTATTGTCATGTAATTTATCAAATCGTAAGTCTTGCGCGTATCGCTTTGCCTAGAGTGTATTGATCTGCATACTCTAGAGTGCTTCCCACTGTAACACCGTGTGCGATTCGAGTGATTTTTAAACCAATCGGTTTGATTAGATTGAATAAATAAGAAGCAGTTGCGTCTCCTTCTAGGGTGGGATTGGTTGCAATTAAAACTTCTTCAAAAGGCTCTTCTTTCAGACGCTCTAATAATTCTTTGATACGAAGGTTTTCAGGACCAATTCCATCGAGTGGAGAAATGACTCCATTTAAAACATGGTATTTGCCTTTGTATTCGCCTGTGTTTTCGATAAAGAAAATATCTTCTGGATTTTCGATGATGCAGATAATGTTTGTTTGCCTCTTGTCAGAGGAACAGATTTCACAGACTTCAAATTCTGTGATCCCACCACATTTTTTGCAGAACTTTAGGCTGGATTTTACAGTTTCGATTGTATCGATGAAATTTTGGAAAGAAGAAGAGTCCATTCTGAGGATATAAAATCCTAGACGATAGGCGCTCTTCTTCCCTATGCCTGGTAGAGAACTTAAGGCACCTACCAGTTTTTTAAAAAGAGAATCAGTCACCAGATCCACCGAAGAGTTTGCTTAGCTCGTTCGGATCAAATCCACCAGTTACATTTTTCATTTCATGTGTCATGGCATCTTTTGATTTTTTTAAAGCTTCGTTTGTAGCAGAGATGATTAGGTCTTCTAACATTTTCATGTCATCTCCCTCAAAAAGATTTTTATTAATCTTAACGTTAGTAATAATGCCATCTCCACTAGCAGTCACGTCTACCATTCCAGCTCCTGCAGATGCAGTTACACGGATAACGGAAATTCTTTTCTGAATTGCCGCCATTTGGTTTTTCATGTCTTTCATTTTGCTGAGTGTTTCAGCCATTTTGTCTAACTTTTTTCCAAACATAAATATCTCCTTAAATTTCTGGTAATTTAGATGAGTCCACTTCTGTTCCTAAGAACTTGTCTTTTAATATAGACTCAACGTCAATTTCTTCTTTTTGTAAAACTTCTGTATTTCCTTTTTGCGGCAAATTCTCTTTTGCCGCTACAGGATTTGATTGCCTAGGACTCGCTGTATATCTTTCGCCTTCCTTTTGCAAAATCTGGTATAAATCATGAATTTTCTCTAAAACTCCCGCGACAGAAGGTTTATTCATATCAAAGATTAATTTTCTTATAGAAATTTCTATAAAAATTTTCATTTCAAAAGAGTTTCGGAGTTTCAGATACATTAACTTTTCATACATAGAATAGATTTTTTCAGACAAGAGTGTCAAAACTTCTACACTGAAAGGCTCTAGTTCCTTTGAAATTTTTTCTATATCTTCAATCGGGTAGTTGAGTGTATCTCTATCTGCTAAATTTTCTTTGATGATAATGAGTGCATGTGTAAACTCTACAAATTCCCAAGCAAATTTATGTAAATCTGTCCCTTCGTTGTAGATTTTCTCAATCATTTCAAAGGATTTATGAAATGTTTTTTCCCCTAGAATGCTTTTTAAAAATTCGATTTGCACTTCAACACCTTGGTAGCCAATCATTTTACCAATTTGTTTTCCAGTGATATGACCATCTGTAAAAGTCACAGCTTGTTCTAAAAAAGAAAGTGTGTCCCTAACAGATCCATCTCCTTTTTTCGCGACCCAAAAGATTCCATCAGCATCATAATCAATTTTTTCAATCTTGCAAAGATGTTCTACATATGATTGCAGGTTGGGAAGAGGAACTTTTTTAAAAACAAAGTCCTGGCATCTAGAAAGAATTGTCTCTGGAATCTTATGAAATTCTGTTGTTGCGAGTATAAATACCACATGGTGAGGTGGCTCTTCGAGTGTTTTCAAAAGTGCATTAAAAGACTGGTCTGTGAGCATATGCACTTCATCGATGATATAAATTTTATAACGTCCACCCATGGGAGAAAATTTCACATTTTCTCGGAGATCACGAATGTTATCGATCCCACGGTTACTTGCCGCATCTATTTCCAACACATCATTTGAAATACCTTTCATAATTTCTGTGCAGGATTTGCATTTATTGCAAGGCTCATTGTCCTCAGGAGATTCGCAATTGAGTCGCTTGGCTAGAAGTCTTGCGATTGTAGTTTTTCCGACGCCTCTTGGTCCAAAGAAAATATAGGCGTGACCCACTCTGTTGTTTTTGAGTGCATTCATAAGGGCACCAATTGCTAAGTCTTGGTGAATGACCTCTTTGAATAGCTGAGGGCGATATTTTCTGGCAAAAACTAGGTGGCTTTCTTCGGACATGGTAGTTAAATCGGAGAAGCCGGGATTCGAACCCGGGGTGCTTTTGGCACACACGCTTTCCAAGCGTGCACATTAGACCACTCTGACACTTCTCCTGTTGGAAATTCCAATAAATTTGAAACCCTGAATAAATCGAGCGAAAAATATTTTACTCTTAGGAGGATGGACTCCTTGTTTCATAGTAATAGATCGTTACTCACAAGTAGATTAAAATGAACTACCACCTGCTGCGAACAAGCGGCTATGGATTTGTGTAGAAAAAAGATGGGTATCGATGTGTTCTAAGCAAGGAGGATAGTATGAAAAAAATTTACCTAGCAGGTCCTGAGGTGTTTTTACCCGATTCATTCGCAGTTTTGAATCAACACAAAGAAATTTGCAAGCGCTACGGCTATTTGGGATTATCCCCCTTTGATGGAGAAGTTACTACAGAAGTTGGACTTCATCGAGCAAAGAAGATCTATTTAGAAAATTGTAAACTCATTCGGGAAGCTGATATTGTTTTAGCAAATTGCAATTCTTTTAGAGGAGCACTGATGGATGATGGAACTGCTTTTGAAATAGGTTACGCGAAAGCACTTGGAAAGAAAATCTTTGGCTATATAAATAAAAGAGAACCTTTACCAAATCTTGTGGAAAAAGTAGTTCCGACGGTTGCGCATCCTTCCGGCTATCGAATGGATAGTCAAGGTTATTTATTAAATGAAGACTTTGGTAACTCTATTAACCTAATGCTTGAATTTTCCATTTTAGAATCCGGTGGAGAACTGGTAGAAGGAAGTTTTGAAGATGCATTGAAACGAATCGTTTGAATTCGATAAGAATTTTTCGTGAGAGCATATGAAAAATAAAGCTAGGCGGTTACTGAGCGGAGTCGAGGTAACCCTTCTTTTTTTCCGATAATTCTTGTATGTAAATAACGTTTCTGTAAACGGAAGGGAACTCTCCCTTAATCCATCGGAATGGGATAAAAGGCCAAAGAAGTTGTGCTTCTAGGATTGTAGTATACCTAATTTCAAATTTAGATTCTGCAAAATGGATTTTGATTGTATATTCCTTATTCTTTAAAAATGCAATAGGAAAAGGATCTGATTCTATAAACTCCCCATAACGAAAGGGACGAATGTATTCGCCGCGAAGTTGAATGCTTCGGTTAAATAGGTTTACAAATAAAAATAGAAATCATTTAACTCTCATTTAAAAAAAGAATTTTGAAAAATTAAATAGATTCGCGCAAACTTTCATTATCCGCTATAAGAATTTTTATTTTTTCATTTTGCAATATCAGATTTGTATAGTTTACTATAAATTGTTTTGCATCAAAGTAAGAAGAGGATTCTAAATTGATTTTCATGAATCCTTCGAGTAGCTCCGTGAGCTTAGATTGGATATCCTCAAGTGCTTGTCCAAACAAATGATACGATTCTTCGGATTCGTTTAAAACGTTATAGTAAAACCAACCTAATTCCATTTTTGCATCTAGGTTGTTAGAATCTAATTCAATTGCTTTTTTGAGGGAAAGTTCTGCATCTTTCAAATCATATTTTAAATTTTCAGATAACTGAATGCAAAGTCCTTTTAAAATCAATATTTCGGATGTCATGAAATTTTCTGGAATTTGTTCTATCAATGAGAGAGCTTCTTCGAACTTTCTAAGTTTCATTTCTTCTTTTATTTGTAGAATGATCATTCGAATGTCCTAGAATTTTTCCTTGAGTCGTGTTGATTGCTCGACAAGTTTTTTAGCCTATTGTGCAGTTTCGACCTCTCCCGTTAAAGTTCAATGATTTCTTCAAGTGTTTTATTTTCGAATTCAAAACACTATTGATAAAATTTTTTAAAAAACAAAAACCAGTTACTAGAAAAAAACTTGTAAATAATTTATAGAATTTTATGGTTCCTTTTGAAATGAATTCTGTCGGATAATCGCGCGAACCTTCGGGGAGTGAGGAAAGTCCGGACACCACGGAATGAATGAACCGGATAACATCCGGAATCAATTTTCCAAAGAAAATTGAGATGGAAAGTGCCACAGAAAATATACCGCCTGAGAAAAGTGGCAAAGTTGTTTTAACAGCCAAGCTACGAATCGGGTAAGGGTGAAATGGCGAGTTAAGAGCTCACCGCTTCTTTTGTAAAAAAGAAGGCAGGGCAAACCCTTCATGGTGCAATCTCAAGTAAGCAGCCGTTATGAGTCCATTCCACCATGGCTGTGGGTAGAGAGCAAAGAGCTTCGGAGTAATTCGAAGACAAGATAAATGATTATCGAATCCTTTACGGCTAACGCTGAGAAGGATTGACAGAATCCGGCTTATAGACAGAATTCATTTCTTCTTCTTTTTTTCCTTTGGTGGATTACAGCTCTTAGCCTCTCCAAGTTCACAAGCTTTTTTGAAACTTTCATTTGCCTCATCCGATCTTTTTTCTGCTTGGAGATACTTTCCTAATTCATAATAGGCTTTTCCCATTTCTGGGTGAGATTCGATTACTGATTTTAAAACTACAATCGCTTCTTGGTTGTTTCCTAATTTAGAATAAGCATTTGCAAGACCATAGCTTGCCTCTATATTTGCAGAATGAAGTGAAATTGCTTTTTTATAAAGATCAATTGCTTCTTCAAATTTTCTCTGCTTCTTTTTTAAGTCTGCTAATCCTTTATGTCCGTAAGATTTGACTTCTTCATTTCCAAGTTCCACTGCCCGAGTAAATTTTTCTTTTCCTTTCTCATATTCTTTTTTGAGAACATATGTGGAGCCAAGTTCATTGTAGATCATATATTCATTTGGATCAGCTTCTTGCGCTTTGTTATAATAAGAAATTGCAGACTCATAATCTTTTTTTGTGATATATACTTCTGCTATGCTTCGCAGATAATAGCTGTTAGATGGTTCGATCTCAATGCATTTTTCGTAAGATTTAATTGCCATATCAATTCGATTTTGTTCTAGATATAGATTTGCTAAATTTTCGTAAGCAAGTGTTAGTTTTGGTTCTACTTTGGTTGCCTTTTGAAAGTTGATGATTGCCATCTGAAAATTATTTCTACTCTTATAAACATTACCTAATAGATTATAAAAAGATCCTTTTTTGGGATCTAGTTCAATACACTTTTGAAGAAGTGTAGTTGCTTCTTCATAATTCTTTTCCCTAAGAGCGATATTCGCTAGAGCTTCATAAGGAATCGTGCTTTTGGGCTGAATCTTTTGTGCAAGAGTTAGATACTCGTTCGCTTTTTTATATTCCTTTTTTCTAATATAATAATTCGCATAATGTATTTGGACTTGAAATCCATTTGGTTCTATTTCGTCTGCTTTGTCTAACCATTGAAGTGCTTCTTCCCATTTTTCTTGGTCTGCAAAGACAGAACTGATCTCAGCATAAATGGAAATAGTTTTGGGAGAAATCTCTAAAATTTTTTGGTATTGTTCAATTGCTTTAGTGTAGTTTCCAGCAAGTCGGTATGCTTTTGCAAGATACACATTTGTAGAAATTAAATTTGGATTCAGTGTATAAATGGAAAGTAAGTCTTTGTTGTCAGGGGAAAGCAACTTTTTATTTTCTTTCGTTTTTACTACGAAGAGTCTCATAGCTGCTTCTGGATCTTTTGGATCAAGTTCAACTGCTTTTTGTGCATGAAATTTACTTTTCTCGAAATCAGGATCTAGATAAAAATAATAAAAAGACATTGCTCTATGAGCGATAGACGATTGAGGAGCTAAATCAATTGCTTTTGTCGCTGCTTCTAAAGCAAAGACTTTCATTTTTTCTGCACCGATTCGGTCTCCTGTGAAAATTCTAAATTCATAAAGACGAAGATAGGTTTCTGCGTAACCTATCAGGGTGATGAAATAAAAAATTAAAGGAAGGAAACAAAGGGTA
>DAORDH010000024.1:0-78182 GCA_035345875.1 Leptospiraceae bacterium
TTTGAAATTGGTTTTGAAATTACAGCACTCTCCTACAATTCAGGAATTTTTGATGGAGGAATCAATGCTTATCATAGAGCAGTAGCAATTCCTTATCCGCTCAGAGATATTTATCCAAATGATCAATTTGCTTTTTCAATAACTGACAATCATAAACCTTTAGTTCAAGCAAAGCCTCGAACCGGTTTAGGAGATAGTGTGATTGATAGCAAATGGCGATTCCTAACACAAAACAATTGGATTCCAACTCTTGCTTGGGTCAATACGATTAAAATTCCAACAGGCAATTCAAATTACTATATGAGTAGCGGCAAATCTGATTTAGCCACAGGTTTTTCGGCAAAGTGGAATTTTTCAGATTTCTTTCATTTTCTAAATGTTTTTTTTGTAAATACTAATGATCCATTTTATTCTAGAGACGTAAAAGTAAAACCATACGCTGCTGCCTCTTATACCATTGGTTATACACTAACAGAAAAGTTTTCTGCTGTAACACAAATTGAATATAAAGGAAGCCCCTACCATTCAAGCATTCAAATGATCAATCAGTCTCCTGTATTATGGTCCTTTGGATTTAATTGGAAAATAATCAACTCTTGTTCTCTCAGAGGAAATCTAACAGAAGATCCAATTACGAGAACGGTTCCTGATATAAGTTTTCAAAGCAGTATTCTATGTATCAGCGAATAAAGATTGTTGACGGAAGGAATAAACAATTAAAAATTTATTTATGAAGTCGGCTATCGTTACAGGAACAAGCTCTGGAATTGGAAACTCTATCGCAATTAAACTTTTAAAACTTGGTTATAGAGTTTATGGACTCTCCAGAACGGATTCAGAGAATTTAGCAGCTAACAGTGATTTTTCTTTTATTGAATGTGATTTACGAAACTCGAAAGATATTAAATCTAAAATTGAATCTCTTTTAAAAACAGAAAAATCAATCCATCTTCTAATTCATAATGCTGGCTTTGGTCTCATTGGCATGCATGAAGAATTGAATTATAAAAATCTAGAAGAATTAATCCAAGTCAATCTCACCGCACCAATCCTGATCACAAGACTTCTATTAAGGGAACTCAAAGCAAACCAAGGAACAATTATCAACATATCTTCAATAACTGCAAAAAAAAACTCTCCTTTAGCATCTGCCTATGCAGCGACCAAAGCTGGCTTAACTCAATTTGGAAATTCTATCTTTGAAGAAGTTAGAAAATACAATGTAAAAGTTTGTAATATTCATCCTGACGTAACCAAAACAAATTTCTATAAAAATCTCTCAGTAGAAGAGGAGGAGGAAGACAAAGATTCTTATCTTCTTCCGGAGACGATAGCCGATTGTGTTGAAATGATTTTAAATCAAAACCAAGGCACAACGATAACCGATATAACACTCCAACCGCAAAAACATAAAATCAAGCGTAAAAAAAATACGTTAGTAACTTGATTATAACTTCTCCAGAATTAATTTCTTAATTAACTTTGCATCGGACTTTGCAAAATTATCTATTTTAATGTCTGTATTTCTTGTCTTTGGTTTTATCTTAATACTAGCAAGTAAAATTCCTTCTGTAATTTCCACTCCCGATACATCACTATACAAAACGAAGGTTTCCGTATTTCCAAAAAATTGTTTTACATTGAATGTAATTCCTTTTTTATCAAAAATCACTTCGTCAGGAGTTAAGGGATCTCCAAATATACTTGCTTTGAAAACTTTTTTGACAGTAATTTCTTTTAAAGGCTCCCCAGGAGGCGCAGCTCCATCAGCAGCTGCTGCTTTGACAGGCTCTTCTGCTGTAAAATAATAAGGTATAAAGTTGAAAATAAAATAACCACCAACTATTCCAACAAATAGGTATAAGTAGTCATTCATAACTGTCCCTTTTAGATTGGTCAAAAAATAGCCAAGAGACAATCCTGATAGAAATACAAATATTTTTCCAAAATTCATTTAATAACCTTTTCGTAGAAAGAATCTATCACAGCGATAAATTCTGTGGGTAATAATGCTTTAACTCTATCTACAATATCGGCAGGAATCATTTTATAATGAGCCTCAGAAATAGCACCGCACATACAAGCGATAGTATCAGAATCACCACCAATCGATATCGCATTTCGAATAGAGTCTTCATAATCCGTTGATTCTAAAAATGCGATAATTGCTTCTGGAACTGAACCAATAGCACTCACATCGAATTTATAAGAAGGACGTATCTGATCAATACTTCGATTTAAGTTGTAGTTAAATGTATTTTCAATGTATGTCTTAATTTCCAGTTTTGAACTTCCTTTTTTTGCTAAAAAAACGGATGCTGCAATTGCTTGTGCCCCTTTTACAGCATCTGGATGGTTATGTGATACATTTGAAGTCTTCTCTGCAACTTTCAAAACCTCATCCAAAGATTGAAATGCATGCGCAACAGGACTTACTCGCATCGCAGAACCATTTCCATAACTACCATAGGGACGAGGATGCTTTGCTTTCATCCAGACTTTAAATCTACTTCCAAATCCAGCATTTGGATATTGGTTGCTATAGCGATGAATAGTTGCACTAAAATACTTCTGATGCAAAAGAGCATCTGCAATTGCAACAGTCAAGACCGTGTCATCCGTAAATCTTGTCCCTTTTGAAAATAAGGGAAATTGCTTTGATTTAATATTATTGCCTTCATAAACAGATCCAATTACATCCCCACAAATAGCACCCAACATATTCTACCTCTGACTGTATGATTCCAAAAAACACTTGTATAAAAATACTTTTATAAAGCTTATGAAATTATGAGAAAGTCAAGTAGAAGAAAGAAACAGACCAATTTGAATTCGGAAAGAGAATTACCCGTTGAAGATGATGTAGTTCCTACAGAGCCAGATAGAAATATTCCCCAAATAGATACAACATCCTATATTATTAACTGGGATTCATTAAACACTCGTAGAAAGATAACTGCAGAGCTTAGAGATGAAATCTGCGATTTGTATTACGCAGTTCAAAAAGATCCAAAAGATCAAATCGAAAAATTAAAACAAATGCTAGAAGAGTATTCGGACATTCAAATTTTTTATAATTATTTAGAAAATGCATACAGAGCAGAAGAAGAATTTGAAAAGGCAAATGAAATCGCAAGAATAACAGCCAAAAAATTTCCTGATTTTCTATTTGGAAAAATCAGCCAAATCGAACTATATTTAGAAGAAAAAGAATTGGATAAAGTTGCTGAACTACTCCAAGATAAATATGACTTTCGTCTTTTGTATCCAGAGAAAGCTACTTTCCACATCCAGGAAATTCTTTGTTTCAACTATGCGTTAGGCAAATACTTTGCCCTTAGAACAAATCCAGAAAAGGCAACAGCATATCTAGAAAATATAAAAGGTATTGATGAAGACCATGTATTTGTGAAACAACTACAAAAATTCATCAACAAAAACTCTGGCTTAAAGTTCTACCAAAAAGTCTTAAACAAGCTAAAATAAAATTTCAAATATTCAGTCAGGATTCAACCATATCGGACATCCTGAATCAGAGTAGCTTGGAAAGATGTCCTCCAAGCTACAACTGAGTTTTTTAAACTCAGAGTAATAATTTCTACACAATGTCTTATCAAAAAGGATTTTATATGATTCGTAAACTTCTCATCCTATCTCTGTTTTTACTCGTTCTATTCTGCAAGAAAAAAGAAATCATCGTCGCCGATGCAGATTTTCAAAAAAAAACGATGGAAGCATTACTCAAGGCAAAACCAGATTCAATCATTGAACTACCAGAAGGTAAATTTCAATTAGATGCAAGTTTATCTCTCACTGTCAATCGCGTAAAAATCAAAGGCAAGGGAATCGATAAAACGATTCTATCATTTAAAGGTCAAACAAATGGAGCTGAGGGAATTTTGGTTACAGCAGATGATTTTTCCATAGAAGATCTGAGTATAGAGGATACGGTCGGAGATGCTATTAAAATCAAAGGTGCGAATGGTGTAACGATTCGAAGAGTAAGGACTGCTTGGACAGGTGGACCGAATGAGAAAAATGGAGCATATGGAATTTATCCTGTTCAATGTAAAAATGTCTTAATAGAAGATTCTATTGCTTCAGGTGCATCTGATTCAGGAATCTATGTAGGACAATCTACAAATATAATCGTTAGACGAAATAAAGCTGAATACAATGTAGCGGGTATCGAAATTGAAAACTCTACTTATGCAGATGTTTATGAAAATATCGCAACCAATAATACAGGCGGAATTCTAGTATTTGATTTACCTGATCTTCCCGTTCAGGGCGGAAAAAACACTCGCGTTTTTAAAAACCAAGTATTCAACAACAATACAGATAATTTTGCTCCAAAAGGAAATATTGTAGGAGTAGTTCCACCAGGAACAGGCATTCTTGTATTAGCAAATGATAATATTGAAATTTTTGAGAATAGAATAGAAAATCACGATACAGTGAATGTGGGTATTGTGAGTTATTTTATAACAGATAAACCAATCAATGATCCGAAATATGATCCATACCCAGAAGCAATCTATATTCATGACAATAGCATTACAAATGCAGGAGAAAATCCAAGAGGTTTGATTGTAAGGCTACTTGCGCTTAAATTAGGTAAACCTTTTCCTGACATACTCTATGATGGAATTGTAGATACAAAAAAAGCAAACAAAGGGGATTTGCCACAAGACTTGCGTATTTGTTTGGAAAGAAATGGAGATGCAGATTTTGCAAATATCGATGCAGAACATACATTTAAGAATATTGATAGAGATATTCAAAAATATTCTTGTTCTCATCCAAAACTAAATCCAGTTTCAATTAATGGTATTCAGTGACATAAAAATTCTATTTGAATTAGCGGTTAATATAGATTATCCCCTAGTTTAAATTAAAAACTTATTTACTTTAAAAGAATAGTTTTTTATATTACCCATTCTAGGTGTATATCGTCTTTTTTAGGAGAATTGAATGGCTAAGTTAAGAATTAAAATGAATCTAAATTCTTTTTTATTGAACCTATCGCTTTTTTTATTTCTTGTTTTGTTTTTTTACTGTAAGCCTTCTAACTCTGTTCATGCTTACTTAGAAGAACCTTATCCAGAAAAACTATCTGATTGGAAATTATTTATTGGAAACATTTCAGAACTAAAACCAAATGATGGAGTTCTTCCATATGATTTAAATATGCCTCTCTTTACAGATTATGCAAGCAAGAGTCGTTTTATTTGGATGCCTAAGGGTAAAAGCGCTCAATACAAAGAAGAAGGAACATTTGTTTTTCCTACTGGAACTGTGATATCAAAGACGTTTTATTTTGAAGGAGCTAAAATTGAAGATTCAAATTTTCCAAAACAATTAGTGGAGACTCGTCTTTTAGTAAATTCAAAGACTGGTTGGATTGCACTTCCCTATATTTGGAATAAAGAAATGACAGATGCTCGTCTAGAAATAGTTGGAAGCAAACAAACATTAACTTATAAAAGTGCTGATGGAAAAAAACTAAATTTAAATTATATCATACCAAATACAAATCAATGTTTAGCTTGCCATGGAGATCAAAAACAGTTTCAGCCTATTGGTCCAAAGGCAAAAAATCTAAATCGTCTCTATACTTATTCGGATGGAGAAGAAAACCAATTATTAAAATGGAAAAAGCTAGGTTACCTAACAGGACTTACTGACATCCCTACAACACCTAGTTTTCCAAATTTTGAAAGTATAAAAAAAGAGAATCTTCGAGAGCAGGCAAGAGCCTATCTAGATGTAAATTGCGCACATTGTCATAATCCAGAGGGTGTTGCAAACACTTCAGGACTTATGTTGAACTATGAAGAAACAAATAAAAATAAAATTGGCTTTTGCAAAACGCCAGTCGCATCAGGAAAGGGTTCTGGGAATATGTTGTATGATATTTATCCAGGAAAGCCAGATCAGTCAATCTTACTCTATCGAATGATGTCAAATGAACCAGATATTCAAATGCCTGAAATTGGAAGAAGTATTCATCATAAAGAAGGAGTTGAATTAATTCGGCAGTGGATTCAATCTGAAAAGGGAGACTGTATTTAAGCCATGTTAAAAAAAATGTATTCAATTTTGTTTCTGTTTCTTCTGATTCCACAATTATCTTTTTCACAAACCAAACATATTTCAACAGAATCAGACAAGATCAAATTCCTACTCAATGAATTAGATAAGCCAAACTCTAATCTAAAGTTTATAAGAAATGGAGAGGAATTTTCTGGAAGAGAAGCAAAAGAGCATATGGAGAAAAAATTAAAAGTTGCTGGTGAGAGAATCAAAACGGTGGACGATTTTATAAACCAGATCGCAACCAAATCTTATCTAACTGGCAATATATATTATGTAAAACTGCCTGATGGAACAAAGGTTGAATCCGCAAAGTGGCTTCGGGAAACTCTTAAAAAACTGAATTAACCTTGCTCCCTAATCATGTAGAAAGATTAGGCAATATGTACATATCATTTTCAGAAAATAAAATACAAATCGCGCAAAAAGAAAAAGCAAATCTGAATTAACAAATCAATCTCTCCACCCCTCAAAGGATTTAGGATGTTTGTTAATCTCAATGGATGAAACTTTTTTTATATTTATTTAAACATATTTATTTCAGGCATAGTTATTGCAGAAATTTAATCAGAATAAAATGTATGATGTGAATAGTCTTAACTATTTAACAAATTGAATTTAGGGGGCACTTTGATGTTAAAAGTAAATAAATTAAAATATCTAGTCCTGTTTTTAGTAATGGTCGTAATTCCGACCTTACTCAATGGACAGGATGCAACTACACCGGCACCGGCACCGGCACCGGCACCGGCTGCACCGACACTCGACAAAGCCGATACGGTTTGGTTGATAGTGTCTTCCGCACTGGTCTTTTTTATGATACCAGGTCTTGCTTTATTTTATGGTGGTATCGTAAAATCCAAAAACGTTCTATCTACCATGATGCATAGTTTTATTGCGATCATTGTTTTAACTTTACAGTGGACAATCTTTGGTTATAGTTTTGCTTTTTCAGGAACAAACCCTTTCTACGGCGATTTCAGTTTAGCCTTTTTAAATGGTATTGATGTAGACACACTGGAAGGTAGCATTCCAAAATTTGTTCACTTTTTATTCCAGGGAATGTTTGCATTAATTACACCTGCACTTATTTCCGGAGCAATAGCAGAAAGAATAAAACTATCTGGATATGTTGTATTTATATTACTTTGGGCTACTCTCGTTTATGATCCAGTTGCTCACTGGGTCTGGGCAGCAGATGGTTGGTTATTTAAAGATGGGGCTTTGGACTTTGCTGGAGGAACAGTAGTGCATTTAATCTCTGGTATTGCAGGTCTTGCCGCTGCGCTTGTGATTGGTAAAAGAAAAGGCGATCCATCTACTCTTACTCATCCAAATAATATGACCTATACACTCTTGGGATCTGGACTCCTTTGGTTCGGATGGTTTGGATTTAACGCTGGATCTGGATTAAAAATTGATGGACTAGCCTCTAGAGCTTTTGTGGTAACATTAGTTGCTCCAGCTGCGGCAGGCGCAATGTGGTTATTAATTGAATGGATTCATACTAAAAAGGCAACTGCTTTAGGTGCTGCTTCAGGTATAGTAGCAGGACTGGTTGTAATTACACCGGCAGCGGGTTTTGTGAGTCCTGTAAGCGCGATTATTATGGGGTTCATTGTTTCCCCAATTTGCTACGGTGCTATTTTACTAAAAGGCAAACTTGGTTATGATGATACACTTGATGCTTTTGGTATCCATGGTGTAGGAGGAGCTTTTGGAGCTGTTCTAACGGGTGTATTTGCAATGAGTCTTGCTGACGGAGTTACTCGTGGACACCAAATACAGGTTCAAGTTGTGAGTGTAGTTGCAACAGGTGTTTACTCATTTATCATCTCTTACATTCTTGCATTCTTAATCGAAAAATCGATTGGATTTAGAATTGATGAAGATAAAGAAATAAATGGTCTTGACCAAGAAATACATGGCGAAAATGGATATGGAATATAAGGAGATAACAAATGAAATTAATTGTAGCTATTATTCAACCACATAAATTAGAAGAGGTTAAGGCTGAATTAACTAAAAACGAGATTTACAGATTAACTGTAAGTGATGTTCAAGGTTACGGCCAGCAAAAAGGAAAGACTGAAGTCTTCAGAGGACATGAGTATCAAGTAAACCTACTTAGAAAAGTTCGCTTAGAGATTGCAGTGAATGATGAGTTCGTAAAACCAACTGTAGATGCAATCCTAAAGTCTGCGAAAACTGGTGAGGGAAAAATTGGCGATGGTAAAATATTTATCATGCCTATCGAGGAAGTAATCCGAATCAGAAATGGCGAAAGAGGTAGCAGCGCAATTTAAGTAAAAAATCCTAGCATACCCTAGTTTATTTATTAAGGAATTCAATAAAGTCCTGAATAATTGTCAAACTTAGGGTATGCCTAAAATCTTTGATATTTTACAAACTAATATCAAATGTATTTGAAAGTTATCTCCTCTATTTTATATGTGATCTTAAATAATCTATTAAAAGTAATTGATTAAAATCCTAGCTACAGGAAGATATTAAATCTAATAGAAGAATTTGACTCAGTGTAATCTGAGATGAGATTAATATAAATGTGGTCTTTTACTAAAGAGGAATTTTGAATTGGTAAGCCTATGGAAATGATTGAAAGAGAAAGTAATTCTATCCAAATAATTGATATTATAGGGGAAGTCGACCTATATAATACGAAAGAAATAAAAGATATGATAGATGAAAAAATCAAGCAAGGTAAATACCAAATTATACTCAACCTATTAAAAGTTCCATTTATGGATTCATCTGGAATAGGAACGCTAGTTACAGGTATGTATCGTTTAAAAAAATACCAAGGCAGCTTAAAAATTATTAACATTGTTGGTTCTGTTGCAAAAGTTTTTAAGATGACTGGTATGGATACTCATCTAGAGATTTTTGATAGTGAAGAAGAAGCAATAAAGTCATTCAAATAATCCTATGGGTTTATTTAAATTTTCCATTTTTGTATTCCTGATCGCTTCTTTTCTTCCTTCTTGTTCAAATTCCTCCAAAGATAAAAATAAAAAACTAATACAACAAATTATCGCATTTTACTTTTCAAGAACAACTGACAATGGCGAAAATGCGGCTAAAATTTTTTACATAAATCCGCTCGTCAAATCTGGATCCTCCTTTAACTTAGATTTAGTGGCAGAAGCAACATCGGCTAACGTTACATCTGGAAAGAAAAAAATAGTTCTAGTTCATGGTTGGGATTACACAGACAGAGACTCAACTAGCTTATCTTTAACACAACAGAAGACTAGAATTATAAACGATAGTTGGGCAGATTTCATAAAGACTACAACATTCGATCAAATAGTTGCAACTAAGCAGTATGATATTTATGGCTTTGATTATTTAACCTCAAATTCCATTGACATAAATGGAAAGCGATTTAGAGCAAGACTAGATGCGTTATTTGCTAAAGAAACAGGAACGGTTGTTATATTGGCGCATTCAATGGGTGGCTTGATTACAAGATTTGCATTGTATGAAGCTACTAGACCTGCCTATATTGCACGAATTATTACTACAGGAACTCCGTATCATGGATCTCCTTGGGCAAGTAGTCAATTTCAATCTGATAAAGGAACGCTTGGAAATATTGCAAGTTTTCTTACAAATACCAGTGGTGGTAAAGATTTAGCTTGGGATAATTTTGATTCTAAAATTTCAGGTGCATCTAACAGCAAGTTAACCACAATCAATCAGAAAACTGACCGAGATGATTTAATTTATGCCTACTATGGTTCTGTTCTATCTTCTCAATCCTCTGGCGGATCAGGAGCGTCAACTCCTGGACTATATCTAAGTTGTCCGGTTTTGGGAAGTAGCTTCTCTCCATCCGATTGTATAGTCCCTGTTTCTAGCGCATCACTCAGCGGAAATACATTGAAACAAATTAGAGATTTCGGACAATACGATCATTTTGATATTAAATTCACTACTTCAACCATGCAATCAACTCTTTATAGTGATTTACCTTGAGAAAGTTTTCCCATATATACATTGAATCTGACGCTTACAACTACCCAATCACAAAAGACATTCTAGAAAAGTTTCCTGACAGTATACAGCTTGAAATAAAAGACTATAAGCATATTTTTAATAGACCAAATCAAGATTTTCTATCTCAAAAGAATTCTATTAAACTAATTCTAGCAGTAAAGAAAGATAACTTTTATTATCCTGGTTCTAATGTAGTGAATAACTATGGGTATAAAGATTTTTATTACAATACCCTTGTTTTAAATTGTCTCTACAACTGTGAATATTGCTATCTTCAAGGAATGTTTAATTCTGGAAATATAGTTGTTTTCGTAAATTTAGAAGATTTTTTCGATGCAACAAGGGAACTATCGCATAATCATCCTATTTATCTTTGTATTTCTTACGAAACAGACCTGCTCGCATTTGAAAGAGTAGTTCCATATACATCAAAATGGATCCTATTCGCAAGAGAAAATCCAAATGTGTTAATTGAGACCAGAACTAAAAGCAACCAATATAATCTAATTCAGAATTTAACTCCCGTAAAGAACGTTATTCTCGCTTGGACAATCTCGCCAGAAATAGTTATAAAGAACTATGAGAAAGGCGCAGCAGTATTAAATCAAAGATTGAATAATATAAAGAATGCAACCAAAGATGGTTGGAATGTTCGAATCTGTATTGATCCAATTCTCCATTTGGAAAATTGGAAAGAAATATACAAAAGCTTTATACAAAAAACTTTTTCAGAACTAAAAGAAAGTAAAATCTATGATATAAGCCTTGGTAGTTTCAGGATCAATGCTGACTATTTAAAGAAAATGAAAAAAATGAGAACAAATTCAAAACTTCTATATTATCCATTCGAAAGACAACAAAATCTAAGTGCATATAAAAAAGAAAAAGCACAAGAAATGATATCCTTTGTAGCATCCGAAATTGAAACTTTTATAAACAAAGAAAGAATATTCATAAGCTAGTTAATTAAAAAAATTGATCAGATAAAATGTAACTTCAAACATATTGAAAAACTCTTAGGAGCGAATGCAATTAAACACTAGTTTAAATCTCTTCTAGTCAAAAGCCAAGTGATCTTGCTCAAGTATAAATTTAAAAAAAAGTTTACAAATTCATACAAATTCAAAGATAATGAACTCACCGAGTATGTATTCTTCTATTTTTTCTCCTGTTTGTATCCTATTTAGAATCAGGATGTTTCAATTATTAAAAATACTAACGAATTTAGAGGACAAGGTTTCTCTCTAATTGATATGATCCATTATAGTAAAGAAGAAATTTTTGCAGCAAAGAAACAAGTTGTAAAAGCACAAGTCGATCGATTTAAAGTAACGTATAAAAATTACTTTGAGCGCCCTGACACAATTCAAATGGTAAATTACTTTTTTGACAAAATCTATAACTTAGATGCAAAAGCCGAATGGGTTGACCTAGCTATTAGCTCCTTTGATAAAATCAAAAGCATGATCAAAGATGAGACGAGAGAAAGCATGGAACGATTAATAGAGCTCAATAATTTAACTGATAAATTAGATACTCAAATGGCATATCTCATTATCGAGAAGAATTGGACGGAAGGATACGATCTAACCCCAGATGAATTTAAAAAGTATTTTATAGAACTAGGACATTCAGAAGAAAGATTTAAACAATTAGAAATTGTTCTACTCAATTTAAGACAATTCTATGACCTAGCACATAGACCGATAAATGCTGTATTAATAAAACCTGCGCGATTTATGGCAAAAATTTTAGGGATATATCCGTTATTTGCAACAATAGAAGAAGGATATCATGCTTGTCTTCCTGTAAACAGAGAACTGTTTGAGTCTTTTTTTGCGGAAGTAGATAAAACAGAACACGAATATCTTCGCTCCTGTTTCCCTAATTTTGGAAAGTAACTATGCTCCCAAATGAAATGAATACAAAATCAAAAAAAAGAAGATACCCTAAGCATAAAGAAGAAAAGGATATGAGCGAGCGATGGTTGCTAACGTATGCCGATATGATCACCCTTTTATTGGGTTTATTTATCGTTATGTATTCTATATCCACTGTAGATTTAGGTAAATTGAAAAGTGTTTCTTCTATTATTAGAGGTGGATTTGGACTAGATGATGGTGGTGATACTTTAGTTTTGGATGGATCTGATGGTATAATAAAAGACCAAGATCTTGTTCCTAAATCTCCTCTCTATAGACTTTGGGAAAAGTTTCAAAGTAGCGTCAAACGCTTGTTAATATCTGAAAAAATTATTATTGATTTACAAAGCAATGAAGAATTAACTCTCACGATCCCGGCTTCTTCACTTGGAGAAGGCAATATTAAATTAACCAAAGACTCCGATGAATTATTTTCTAAACTAGCTGAAGTAACCAAAGATCTAAACATCGAAATTATTTTAAGAGTTCAGATTCCATATCTAGATACAATTGAAAATAAAAAAGATCTAAACAACTGGGCATATAACTCCTACCGTGCCTCTGTTATGGCAAAATTTTTAAGTGAGAAATATGGAATACCTGAATCAAGGATTGCCGTTCAGGGTTTATCTGGCTTTAGAAAAAACTCCGCAGCTGAGACACCAGAAGAAGCAGCCAATCAAGAAAGAATCGAAATTATGATACGTAAAAGAGAATAAAAGGACTGTTATATGAAGAATTTTTTTCTACTACTAGCTATTGCACTTATACTATCTAACACAAATTGTAAAAATAAAAAAGAAGCAGAGTTGAACGATCCCGAATGGAGAAAAGAATCCATGGAGATTGCCCAAGAAATTTGTAAGAAGTTAAGTTCCTGTATTAGTAAGGAATATTCTATCCTAAAAAAAGGATTACAAACATACGCAATGTCAGAGATTGCTCCAGAAAAATGTGCAGATAAGAATAAAAAGAGTCGAGTTTACTTGTTAAAAGGAAACGATCCTCAATTTATTAAAGAGACTACTAGGGATTGCTACTACCAGATCCAGAAATTTTCCTGTGAGGAAATTGTATCTGGTAGTATCCGAAAAAGTAAATCCTGTCAAATGATGAAATCAATTCAACAGGAATCTTTGTAATTTTACTTAGATAAAGAATTTAATTCGTTGCGTAAAAGTTTTTCACTTTTCATAGAATAAGCAACGATTTTGCTTTTATTAGGCTTTTGCTTTCTGATTTCAAAAATTTCTCTTACCATCTTAAACTTTCTTCTGATGTGGTTGATTGCTGGTAAAGATGTTTTAAATTTTTTAGCAAGCTCTCTATCTACTAGTTTCTTATCTAATTCAAAAAGCTCTTCCATTTCCTTAACAGACCAAGTTTTCTTTGGTGTAGAACCGGGCTTCTTATAATTAAACTCGCTAATACGTTTAAGGTTTCTCTGCTTGCTACCTAACGATTTCTTCTTTCTCCAATATGGATCTCTATTTCTTGCATAAGAAATATCTTCATATGTATAATTGGTTTTCGCCAACCACTCTGAAGTTATTGTAGCTTTCTTTCCTGGAGGTAATTTACTATTAATTGACAGAGCAATGTATTGCTCTGGAGTTTTAGCAGAAAGTAGCTTAGCTCTCTCAGAACTGATTTTTGCTATTGATAGTTTCATTCAATTTTCCTTTTTCATAACGATTCTTTTGTTAATATATCGTATTACGTTTTTTTTTTCGACAAGAAAAATGTTGAACTTGATTTTTTTTACAAATTTGTGATATTAGTGCACTAATAAAGCGTTATATGCCCGTATAATTTCGGGCTTTAGCTTTACGGGATTACCTGCTTTATCAATAACGCATCCCTCGGAACGACAATTTGCGTGTATCGTTCCATTTTCACCCTCTATTTCTTGCCAATAAATAATTCGAGCAGGCGTTATTTCTATTAGCCACGTTCTTATATTTAACTCTTGAAATAGGAAAGCTGGTCTTATGAATTCAATTGTATTCTTGTAAATAACGAATGTTAGCCCCATATCTTTAAAATAATTTAAATCAGGTAATACAGTCCTCCTAAATTCCCATCTTCCTATCTCAAAATAATTAGCATATACAGCATTATTCACATGTTGAAATGAATCTAATTCATAAGGTCTAACCTCTATTTTTACATTTACATGCGGATAATTATGACTAGCCTTAAAATTATTATCATATTCTAGAGGTAAAATGGTGTTATCCGAGTCAGCTCCAAATTTTTTTGTGAATTGAATAGTAGCATCTACCGCTGATTTATCTTTTGCATGATATGCCCAATATGCGTCTGAAACAAAACACAATGAGCCATCTTCTTTGTATATTTCTTGCCGAAGAATTCCTCTAACTTTCTTTGTTTGAATTTGCTTACTTTTTACAGTCAAACTTTCGGGATAACGAACCTGTTCCTTGTAAAGGGAAACTGATTTATATAAGATCATCTCTACATTTGCCTTATGAACTTCTTCCATAGGAAATTGTTGAGCAACCATCATATGAACTCTAGCCTCTTCTGTATAACGCAGAAAATTTGCATTATTTATGTGCATACTAGAGTCCATTTCGCAATGGCGAGTTGTTAAGCTATGTTCATACAAACTCATCTACATATTTCTCCTATATTGACCACCAATCTCATAAAGAGTATTCGTCATTTGCCCTAAGGATAGAAACTTACTCACTTCCATTAGATAAGAAAACAAATTCTGATTCTCTCGAGCGGCCTTTTTCAATTGATCCATACCATGAACCGCAAAATGACTGTTAGCCGTTTCTACTTGTCTTACATTCGAGATTTGTATATCTTTTTCAAATTGAGTCGATCGAATTACTTCATCAGGTATGATTGTAGGAGATCCTTTACGATTTAGAAATGTATTAACACCTATAATTGGTAATTTTCCTGAATGTTTTAGGTTTTCGTAAAACAAGGATTCATCTTGAATTTTATTTCTTTGATACATTGTTTCCATTGCCCCAAGAACGCCACCTCGCTCTGATATCTGGATAAACTCTTGCAAGACTCTCTCCTCAACTAGATTTGTTAACTCCTCTACAATGAAACTACCTTGGGTTGGATTTTCACATTTGGCAAGTCCCATCTCTCGATTAATAATTAACTGAATTGCCATGGCTCTTCTTACAGAATCTTCTGTCGGTGTTGTAATTGCTTCATCAAATGCATTCGTATGCAGAGAATTGCAATTATCATAGAGAGCGGTTAATGCTTGTAAGGTGGTTCGAATATCATTAAACTCAATTTCCTGTGCATGAAGAGACCTGCCAGATGTTTGGATATGATATTTCAAAAGTTGACTCCGTATAGAGCCTTTGTATTTAAATCGAATAGCCTTTGCCCATACACGTCTAGCAACTCTTCCAAGAACTGTATACTCTGGATCCATCCCATTCGAAAAGAAGAATGATAAGTTAGGTGCAAAGTCATCTACCTTCATTCCCCTAGAAAGGTAATATTCAATATACGTAAACCCATTTGATAAAGTAAGAGCTAATTGAGTAATGGGGTTAGCTCCAGCCTCTGCAATATGGTATCCTGAAATTGAGACCGAGTAAAAATTTCTGACTTTATTCTGTATAAAATATTCCTGAATATCTCCCATTAACTTCAATGCAAAGTCTGTTGAAAAAATACAAGTGTTCTGTGCTTGGTCTTCTTTTAATATATCAGCCTGCACAGTGCCTCTCACTTTTGAGATAGCATCCATTTTAATTTTATCGTAAATCTCCTTAGGCAAGACTCTATCACCTGTTACACCTAACAAAAGTAATCCCAATTGATTGTGATTATCAGGTAATTCGCCAGAGTAATGCGGCTTATTAACATTAGCCTCTTTGAAAATTTGCTGAATTTTACTTTCTACCTCTTTTAATAGCCCATTTTGTTTTATATATAATTCACATTGCTGATCAATTACGGCATTTAAAAAGAAAGCTAATATCATTGGAGCAGGTCCATTGATTGTCATCGAAACTGAAGTAGAAGGTTCGCATAGATTAAATCCAGAATAAAGCTTTTTGATGTCATCTAACGATGCAATGGAAACACCAGAGTTTCCGATTTTACCGTAAATATCCATTCGTTCATCCGGGTTTTCTCCGTATAACGTTACTGAATCGAAGGCAGTAGAGAGGCGAATTGTATTTTGCCCTTTCGTAATATAATGAAACCTTCTATTCGTTCTTTCCGGTCCACCTTCTCCTGCAAACATTCTAGTAGGCTCTTCTTCTGCTCGCTTAAATGGGTAAACACCAGCCGTAAAAGGAAATTCTCCCGGAACATTCTCCTGTAGAGACCAAAATAGTAATTCACCCCAGTCTTTATATCTTGGAAGAGTTATTTTGGGAATATCCAGATCGGATAATGATTTGGAGTAGTTTGCTACTTTTATTTCTTTTTCTCTGACATGATAAATAAAATATTCTGATTTATAATTTTTAACTTTCTTCTCCCATGATTCCAAAATCACTTTGCATTCAGGATGAAGTTCATTTAAATAGGATTTATAAAGTTTCAGTAATTCTGATATTCCGAAAGAAGCAAAATGATTTTCATCGAATGGAACTTTCTCATGGAAGTGTAAATCAAGGCCTGTCCAATCTTGCTTCTCGGGTAAAAGCAATTCAATCGAACTTTTTAAACAAAACATCTTTCTAGCAAGCTCGGACTGAGTGATAGCAAATTGATTATATTCTTCAATGCTTGCAACAATTTCAGATAGATATCTTGTTCTACTTTGCGGAATAATACCACTCCGATTTCTTTGATTTTTGTTTCTAGAATCTTTATATAACTTTGATTCAAATAAGATATTTGTTTTTTTATGGATAATCGAGAGTAAGGAAAGATAGAAAGTATTCATTCCTTCATCATTAAATTTGGAAGCTATCGTTCCAAAGACTGGCATATCCTCTAAATTCTGATCAAATAGTTTTTGATTTCTTTGATATTGTTTTGCTACAGATCTGAGCGCATCTTCTGCTCCAAATCGATCAAATTTATTCACAACAACTAAATCAGCATAATCCAACATATCAATCTTCTCAAGCTGAGTGGCTGCACCAAACTCTGGAGTCATTGCATATATACTAATATCCGCAACATCGGTAATCATTGAATCAGATTGACCGATACCCGCTGTTTCAATAAAAACAATATCAAAATAAAAAGAGCGATACAGACTTATGATTTGTGATATATGTTTATTAACCGATAGGTTTGCTTCTCTAGTAGCGAGCGATCGCATAAATACATTTGGATGATAGATAGAATTCATTCGAATTCTATCACCAAGTAAGGCTCCGCCTGTTCTTTTTTTACTTGGGTCTATTGAGATAATTCCAATTTTTTTATCAGGGAAATCAGAGATAAATCGGCGAATTAATTCATCTGTAATTGAGGATTTACCAGCTCCACCTGTTCCTGTTAATCCAATGACCGGTATATTTTTATTTTGATTCAAATTAATTTGATCCAATAGATGACTCGGAACTTCCAAGGAATCATCCAAATAGGAAATAGATCTTGCTAATAAAATTTCCTTGGAGAGAGGGTAATTTAGTTTTTCCGCTATTGTAGAAAAATCAGATTTTTCTAGGAGATCATTTATCATTCCTTGCAAGCCCATCGAGCGACCATCATCAGGAGAATAAATGCGAGTAATACCGTATGCATGTAATTCTTGAATCTCATCTGGTAGAATAGTCCCGCCACCTCCACCGAAGATTTTTATATGACCTGCATTTCTTTGCTTTAACAGATCATACATATATTTAAAAAACTCTATATGTCCACCTTGATAAGATGTAATAGCAATCGCTTGCACATCTTCTTGAACTGCACAATCCACAATTTCTTTGGCGGAACGATTGTGTCCAAGATGAATTACCTCAGCTCCACTAGATTGGAGAATCCTACGCATAACGTTTATACTCGCATCATGCCCATCAAAAAGGGATGTTGCAGTTACAATTCTAATTTTATTCTTTGATTGATAAATTGTATTTTGTTCCATTAGTTTTTAAACAGATCCTTAACCGCATCCTTTGCAGTTGAATGGATATAATCTTCTTTTTCAATGAGAGTTAGTTGTAAGTTCATATCCTGGATACGATTCAGTATTTTTTTCACATCTTCAATCCCTTTTAGATTTGTAGCAATATACTTAAATACAGTTTTACATCCTGGACATTCTTTATCTTTTAAATAATTTAGCCCTAACTGTTTACAATTTGCACAGGAACCATACAAATCATCTATCAACAACAAATGTCTTTTGATTTCATTTACATCAAAAGCACTCCAAACTCTTATATAAGATTTTTTATCTAACATAAAACTATGAATGCATTTTTAAATTCCAAATGTCAATTAAATACTGTCATTTCTGTTGATTTAAAGTGGGTAATACGAAAAGTTTACTATGAATTTATTAGTCAAATGCCAATGCTTAATTCAGATAAAATGGATTATTTTTTCGATTTTAAAATCACTACTTTGTTATAAGAAGGATTGAATCATAAAAAACTCTAGCATTTTTAGAAATTTTCCTTTCACAAGCACCTACAATACTTTAATTTTTTTTATAAAATATTTTTATGTTTTTATTTTTTTTCTAACCTAAGAAATTTTTAATTTTTTAATATATTAGAAATATCTAATATACCAATTTAAATAATTTTCTATATTAGTTTGATATAATTTTTATTTTCTAAAGTGTACCCATTGACAAAAAAAAATATTTTTTTTTATGGCTGTACACTTCTTTTCTAAATGAAAAAAAATTTTCAAAGTACACTTTTTTTATTCCGAAAAACGATTTTACTCTTTATGAATTTTGACACTTTGAATATATTGTTTTTCAGTCATTTGGATATTTTTGGGAGGACAATTGGAATCAATCTGGCCGCAAATCTTAGAGGAAGTTTCAAAACAAATTCCAGCGATGTATTTTGAACCATTTATATCGCAGCTATCATTTGTTGAATTCAAAGATGATAACTTGATCATTAAAGCGCCTTCGCTTGTAATAAAAAATCACGTCGAAAAAAAATATCATTCTGTTTTGTCCGATGCTGCTGAAAAAATAGGCGGATCGAAACTAAAAATTCAGATTCATACTGACTCAAATGATATTCCAATCGCAAATTTTATTGATAATAAATTCAAAGATGACTCTTATCCATTTAACCCCGATTATACGCTAGATAAATTTGTTCTAGGTGATTGCAATCGAATGGCTTATATGGCATGCAAAGAAGCGATTGAATCTCCAGGGAAATTAAATCCCATTTATATTTTTGGAAAAGTTAGCACTGGTAAAACTTATCTATTGCATGCAGTCGGTAATGCTCTCAATCAATCTCCAAATAGATCTGTAAAATATATTTCAATTTCAGATTTTCTTTCCGAATTTGTATTTACAGTACAAAGTCGACAAGCAATGGATTCATTTAAGGCAAAATATCAGTCCTACCATACTTTAATTATTGATGACATTCAAAACTTAAACAGTAGTGCAGAGAAAACACAAGAAGAGTTTTTTTCCATCTTTAATTATTTATTTGATAGAAGAAGACAAATTATAATTGCTTCTGATCGACCGATAGGCGAACTACCAATCAATGAAAAGCTTAAGTCTAGATTTATTACAGGATTTCAGGCTGAGATTAAGGCTCCAGATGAATCTGTTCGAATTGGAATACTCAAACAGAAATCGATTGAAAACAATTTACAATTAAGTGATACATCCATTCAGTTTATCTCAGACAATTTTCAAACAGATACAAGAGCTTTACTTGGCTGCTTAAATGATATCCAGCTCTATAAAAAAACTTTTTCATTACTATTTGTGAGTGATGAAAAAGTAAAAGAGCTTCTTGAAAGTAGGTTGCAAAAAGCACAAGATTTAGACTTAAATCACGAAAAAATTATTAACTTAGTTTGTGAGCGTTATACTCAATCCAAGAAAGACATCTTAAGTAAGAGTCGAAAAGCTGAGTATATCATTCCTAGACATATTTGCATGTATTTACTATTTGAGTTATGCAATATGAATAAAACTCTGATTGGTAGGTTTTTTAATACTAAGCATACGACAGTAATTAGTGCAATTAATCATATAAAGCAGATGATGCAAGACGATGTAAATTTCAAACGAAATATTCTTTCACTAAAAGCTTTGTTTGAATACAAATAAAGTATTTTTTATTGCGAAAGAATTTCAAAATTCATATTCCTAGCAAGAGAGAAATGAGCATTACCCTGTTTGTAGAGATAGTCTAAATTAAGTAGTAAATGTTTTTTTCTTTGTGTTCTAAATGAACTATTTGAGTTTGCGACAACCAAACGTTCAGATAAAGCTTACATTCAATGCCATCGAAAAAAATGATAGTTCTTCAAAGAATCCGATGGGTTCGTGTATTAGTTTTTGTTTTCTTAATCAGAGTTATATCACGAGTTATCGAGTTTAGTTGTAGTTTTTAAATATACTTATCTATCCAAGTATAGATACAGTAGAAATTTTAAAGGGAGTAATCTATGAAAATATTTTTCATAACTCTATTCATTCTGTTAATATCCCTAACTCAGTGTAGTGCAAAACAAACAAAACAAACGAAAGCAGAAAAGATTAGAGTTTTTGTTACAATCGATCAAAGTTCATCCGAAAACAAAAAATTCCTAGAAGTAATAAAATCATCTATAATATCATCTATTAGCTTAACTGACTCACATAAGTTTTTAGATGAGGAATACGAACAGTACTATCTTCTACATACTCTTGAGATTGCACAAAGTATAGGAGATAGGGAATTAGAAACCTTTCTGAATGATATGATAAACTTGCGTAACCAAGAAACATTCAATGGCATTCATATAATTATCAATACTCAAAAACTGAATACATCTACGGATTTGCATTTAAAATTTATAGCGGCTAACGGCAAGCATTCAGAACTAATTTTACCAATCAATAAAACCTCATTGGAATTCTATAACTCCCTGCAAGAGAAGATAATACTAACATTGGAACCTGATAATGAAAAAGCTATAGAGACTTTAAGAGCAAGTTTTATTTTAATCAATGATATTGAAGCATATAACTTCTACCTACAAGGTAAGTCAGAAAAAAGATCTAAAACTATTTATGGATATCTAAATGCAATCAAACTATTTTCGGAAGGATTAAAGAAAGATCCTATCAATATATTACTTCTAAACGAAATGGTTCAAACTATGAATCTTATCATAAGCAATTTAAATGAAATCATTTCGAAAAAGGAAATAATAAATAAAAAAGAAATTATTGCAGAAGCCCGATCAGAAGTTAACCGCAATATAATGATCATACAAACTTTGTTTGAAAATTTTAATCTATACGCAAAGAATAATCCTGACCAATACCAAAAAATTCTAGAATACTACAATCAATCACCACTAAAAAAAGAATTCGATTTTAAAATTAAAAATTTCAGAAATGAATTGGATACATTATTAGTAAAATGGCAAAATGAAAGATTCGGATTGACTGAGGTTAAAACAAGAGATTTAAAAAATCTAGAATCTAGCTACGCGCCTCTGATTGCAAACGACTTCTTTCAAACAATAACTAATTCCAGAATAAGCATAAATGATATAATAAGAGCCTTAATAAAATACTCACATGAACATCCAGAGAATCACTATTACATTCATTACTTCAAAAATTTTTCGCAGTTGATGTCGCTTTTAAATAAAATTGATTACATAAAAATAAATCCAGATGCAAGTATATCTTACCAATTACTAAGACAGGAATATATAGAATACATTCGAAAATATTTATCTATAATAAAGAAGGGATAATGCCTGACTCTGTTATTACTGAATTTTGATAAATTCATCTTATAAGATGACTCAAAGAATCTTATTGAATGCGAATGAAATATTAAATCCAGTATCGCTTGGAGTTCGGATCAGAGTTTGAAAAGCGATAGACGAAAAGTCATCTCTTCCTTCTCATTTTATCTACTCACACTTACTGTCATTTTCCTTGATTATAGAAATATCTACTTTGAATGCTTGGCTCTATATTTGTAAGGTGAGTTATCGAATAATCAGATTCTTTTTATGCCTAAACGTTCTCTGACACGTTCAATAACAGGAATTGCAACTTTATTTGCTTTTTCAGCCCCTTTTAATAATAAACTTTGCACATAATCTCGATTAGCCACTAACTCTTCCCTCTTTTTCCGATAAGGAGCAAAGTAATCCATAATCGTGGAAAATAATTCCTTTTTTATATCACCATATCTTAATCCGGGTGTCTCAAATCTTGTTCTCAAAGTTTTCAAATCAGTTTCATTTAAAAACAATTTAAAGATTGCAAATATTACACTTTTATCTGGATCCTTCGCTTCCTCAATTCCAGCAGAATCAGAAACGATAGACATAACTGACTTTCGTAAAGATGACTCTTTATCAAAAAAATTAATCGTATTTCCATATGATTTTGACATTTTCTGTCCATCGGTTCCAGGAATTATAGCTGTTCCTTCATCAATCTCTGGCTCTGGTATTAAAAATGTGGTTCCAAAATCATGATTAAATTTATTTGCAATATCCCGAGTAAATTCCAAATGCTGCTTTTGGTCTTTACCAACGGGAACTTTTTGGCTATCAAATAATAAAATATCAGCCGCCATTAAAATTGGATAAAAGAAAAGTCCACCTGTTGGATTGATACCCTTAGCTGTCTTATCTTTGTATGAGTGTGCCAAATGTAATTGATTTACATTAATACACATACTTAGATACCAAGTAAGCTCAGTGACTAGCGGAACATCGGACTGGACCCAAAAAGTTGACTTATCAGGATCAATACCTAATGCAAAAAAATCACAAGCTGCTTCAAAAGTATTCTCAACTAACGCTTCCTTCGATTTGAAAGATGTCAATGAATGAAGATTTGCAATAAAGCAAAACAAATCATTATTCTCCTGATAACGAATCATTTTGTCCATAACGGCAAAGTAATTTCCTAAGTGTAATTTGCCAGAAGGTTGAACACCAGTTAAAATTCTCATTCGATTATATTTCTCTTTTATCTAAGTTATAAGGTTTTGCAGTTAATCGTTCATAGTCCGCATAAAGTTTCTGTAATTCTGCTTCATTTTTTGCGCTCTGCCCTAGTTTAGAAAGGAGAGCTGCATCTTTAAAAATAACTGCGTAATTGTATAAAAGCCTAGTCATTTCAAATAAAACTTGAAATACCGTTTTGCCAGCTAGACGACCTTGTGCAACAACCTTACCTTCCGCAAAAGGAATAAATCTTTGCATGATTTTTATTTCTTCGATCACTTTTTCCTTTGTAGCCAAAGTCTTCTCATTAATCTGCCCAGATTCTTCATACTTAACTGCGAGCATATGATTTTCAATCACAGTTGTCATTTTCATTGCAAACTTATGAAAGAAATCAGATGCGTCAGTCAACATCTTGAGCAATTGTGTTTCGATTTGATCCTGTGTGCCCTTCGCTAGATTTTCTGCATAATTTTGAAATCCGTATTGAAAACTTGGAAACTTTCGATTAAAACTATCTAGATTTCTAAGCACATTATTGATACGATCTACTTCAGGAAAAAATAGACCTGTTTGCATAATCAAAACATCTTTTACTTGGTTTAAATCTAATTTTATATATCCTTCCACAAGTGGAATATAATTACTTTGCAAATCTCTACAGACAAGTTGCAATAACTTGTGCGGCGTGTTTTTAAAATTAGATTTCAACACATCAGTCTGCATATTTTCTGCATAATAGTGAGAAACATAGTCATCTATAATTGGATTTAAAAATTCAAAGGATAATTTTCCACCTTCTCCAAATGAAAAATAGTTTTTCTTTAGAAAATCTAATTCGTCTTTGATATTGAGTTTAGCCTGAATGTCATTGGACAGTTTAGCAGTTGCAAGTTCTATTTGTTTAGCTACTTCCTGTGTTGCATTAAACTTTTTATCATCGATTACGGATACATTTAAAGTCTTTTCAATCTCTGACCATGGAAGTAATTTTCTATTCATTACAACATGAAAGGCAACTATCGCATCTGTCAAAGATGGTTTTCTAGTTTCAAGAGATAAACCATAATTTAATCCTGTGTAAATTGAATCTAATTTTGAAGCAAGTTTAGCTTCATTTCGGATGAGTGCAGGAACTTTTTCTAGAATAATTTCTTTTGTATCTGGTCGATTTAACATTCTAGCATAATACATCTGCATTTTAGTAGATCGACCTAAAAAAACTTCAGCTGATATTTCATCTCTAAATAAACTATCGAGAGAAATAAACGCATTAAAGAAACGATTATAATTTAAAATCACATTGTATACAAGTGGAGTCCAAATTCTCCAACCAACTTGCTCTGAATATTTCAATGCCTGAATAGTGCTAATGATTTCATCTTCTTTGAGTGAACGAAAAATTTTCTCAACATTCTTTGAAATAGTAGGCTTTAGCGCAAATAATCCTAAATCGAGAGCCTTTGTTTCTTTTGCAAATTTTGCTATAGAATTACCACCACCAAAGAGTTTGTCCATAAACCCACCAGATGCATTGTCATGAACGGCTGGAATTTGAGCAGATGTTTGTGATTTAGGAACTAACGGCTTTGCAGTAGGATTTCCAGAAGATGGCAAAGCCTTCATACTCTCAGTTTTTGACTCGGATTGAACAGGTTCATCTTTGTGACGCTCTTTTCTTTCCTGCTCCTCATCAATTTTTCGAATGAGATCAATACGAATAAAAACGTCATTCGATCGAGTAATAGCATCATCAATTAATTGTTGATGCTCTGGAGAGCGCTTTTTACGATATAAAGCGGCAAATACTTTATGAGCTTCTGTTCTAGATGCTGGATTCAAATTCTATTCCCTCTGATTCAAAGGATTCTCAACTATTTGTGCATTCGCAGGCGGATGAAAATTAAAAATACTAGATGATAGTCCAATATTTGTTTGGACACCAGAAAAAGAAATTTCCATAAAATCAGGCCTACCTTTTGCCCTAAGTCTGAGAGACTTTATTATATTATTCGGCGTAACACTTACAATTATTTCTTCATAATATTTATTTTCAGATTTAAGTTTCAAGACTTTTCCAGAACTAGTAACACTCTCATATCCAGACAGAAGTCCACCGAGTCCTCCTGTTAGTCCTTTTAGATCCTGTTTTCCTGCAATTCCTCGAGCAGGAGAGTAAATCCATAAATATCTACCATTTCCAGATAATACACGACCATCTGAAAACTTTACATTTAAACTACCTGGTCTTTTATAAGAAATAGATCCTGTTAATCCATCTATTGAAATATTTGCTCGAAAGCTTTCAAAACTATTCATTGTGCCAATAATGCTATTTAATAGCTCTTCCCCCGATTCAGCAGATAAAGAAATGGAAAAAAATAGGAGCCATATAGAAAATATCAATTTCATTTTTTCAACTTAAAGCTTTATGCTTATTACTACAATTAATATTTTACCAACTAATTGTATGTAAACTGCTGAAAGAATTTTATTCATACTGTATCTGAAGCAAGGAAATTTCGCGAATTGCTAGGTTCGATTGAGTAAAAGTATATTGAATCTTATCTATTTCCCCTTTCGATTGTGCAAGAATTTGAACTATTGTATCTATTTTCTCTTTGGTTTCTAGAGTATCACTTTCAGCATTACAAAAATAAAGAATATCTCCAGAACTCAATTGAAACTCATTTTGCAAATACTTACTCTCAGAATTGAATTCCGACGGAATAGAAGAAAATTTTTCTGATAAATCGATTAAATTCTCGTCGCGTGATAAGAAAATATTTTCTTTGCCAATGCTAAAAAACAACATTTTACCAGTCTCTTGAGAGATAACTCCGGCGGTTCCTTTTACATGCATATTCATTTTACTTTTACCTAAAAGGGTTTCTATCTGCCAAAATAAATCTCTGAGCCAACGATCTGCCTCTTTTAAAACTAATCTCTTATTTTGTTCTTGTTTGATCAGGAGAGAATAAACTAAAATATAAATAAAAAGAGATGAGATCAAACCTTGCATATATCTCTTCTCAGTATCTCCATAAAAGAAAAATAGATGTTTACTTCCTAAAAAATTCATTTGTCTAGAGATAAAAACCAACCCAGAGGAAGAAAACCGTTTTTGATCTATAAAATTATAATAGTTTTGCTTTGCAAAGTTTTGGATCCTAATATTTCCAAGAGATCCTTTTGATTCAAACAGTGAACTTGCTAATTGACTTAGATAAGCAAGAATCTCTTCTTTTTCTTGGAGTAATTTTTCTTCCGATGCCAAAGCAATTCGGAGATATTCTTTTCTTTGACTGAGTTTCTCTACAAACTGAATGCTAGCTTGATCGGCTAATTCCGATTTGGCTCGAATTTGCTTTTTTATATTCTCTAAATCTCTAAATAAATCAGAAAAATCACCTGTTTCTTTTTGAACAATTGACTCCATAGATCCATTCGAAATTCTTTCTATTTCATGAGAAAGTTTATTTAACGGCAGATATAGATGGAAATAAAGGGTATAAAATAAAAAAAGCGTTACGATAAGCCCGAGAGATATGGATAACAAGAAAATAACATTAGAACGTTTTTTAATTTCTAGAAAAGAAAAAATATCTAAATCAGCTCCAATGATTGCAACTAGCTTTCCTTCCTTTTGAATCCTGTAAAAACCAGAAGTAAATACTCCCCATTGATTTTTTTGGAAACCATTCACAAAAACAACTTCGTCTGTTACAATAGAATCATAAATCTCGAGCGGGGGATCAGAATATTTTCTAAAGGAAAGCTTCTTTGATGAAAAAGAATCTGGATTATTTGCTGTATCATAGGCAAAATAAAACTGATTCAATTCTCTTGGAATGATTATATATATATAGGATAGTTTTAATTTATCTTGCAGTCTTTTTAATTTAGTCCAAGTCTTCTTATACTCAGAAAACTGAAATTCTTGCTCAGAAAGAGATTTAAGATCAGAGGAGTCTAAAGAAGCCGCAACTGAAATCAAACCCAGCGATAAATTCTCTCGTTTCAATAAGAATAAAGATTCTACATACTTAGAAAAAAACAGATATCCAGAAATAAAAAAAATTAGAAACAGAAGCATTGAATACAATGCTATCTTCTTAGTAGTAATTTGCTGCATGATAGAAAATTTTTTTAAAAAATCGGAACTGGCCAGTTCGTGAATGTTTTATGTTCCTTTAATTTACAATTAAATCCACCTATGCGAATTGTAACAACATTTATTAATTGTGCCTTTGCTGCACATTCATCCACATCATATTTATCGTAGTAAGCATTTTCTTTTACGCCAGCAAGTTTGTCTGAAACAAAGGATAAAAGAGAATCCATTGTCACCCTTCCATCGATAGCAGAAGAAATTGCTGCACCAGTAATTGCAGCTGTAACGATTGTGTCTTTAGCTTCTTTACCTGAAACAGACTCGGGAACAGATAGATTTAAAGTATCCAGAACTATACAATTGGACAAAAATAATAGCAAATATACAATATAACGCATTTAAAGAAATACTCCTGTCGGTAAAATTAGTAGTCAAAATTCTTTCCCTAATCAATACACCAGTCAGGTTATAGGCGGCAATGATAAATTTTAAGAGAATTGGAAATAAATCTACTCTTTCCGGATCGCTTCATCCATATTTCCATACTATTTTTAAAATCAGTCTATAGAAAATAAAGCTATGGAAACAAGCTTTAAATAAAATCAAACAGGTGTAACTTGATTGTAACTAAAAAGTTACAATCATTTGATAAAATTGGGCAAATTTACAAACAAAATAGGGGGATAAATGAAATTAACCTACATTCTTTTTTTACTATTAGAGATTCTTTCTCTAATCCATTGCCACAAAGAGCAAAAAATAACAATCACAGGTTCTGAAACGATGCATTCAATGATGTTGTTATTAGCGAATAATTTTTCCAAGGAAAATAAAAACTATATAATAGATGTGAAAGGTGGCGGTTCTAGTGAAGGTATTAATGAGTTAATTGGAGGTTTAACGGATATAGCTTTAAGTTCAAGAGATTTAACAGAAGCAGAATTTGAAAAATTAAACTCTAAACAAACACTAGAATCATTAGTCATTGCTTATGATGGGGCTGCTTTTGTTGTTCACCCTACAAATTCCGTTGAGAGTTTAACACTAGAACAACTATCGGATATATTCTCTGGTAAAATAAAAAACTGGAAAGAAGTAGGTGGAGCAAATCAACCAATCACAGTTGTGATTCGAGATAATTATTCAGGAACAGCACACTACATTAGAGAGCATGTTGTTCGTCAACTTGACTTAGGACAAGCAAGCTACTTCAAAAATAAACAAAAAGATTATACTTCTGAAGCAGTTACATTGATTAATAACGAGGAAATCTCGGACTTTGTAAATAAAAATCCAAATGCAATTGCTTATATGGGAATGGGAATCGCACATATCAAAAGTAATTTGAAATTACTGAAATATTCTAGAACTAGTTCTGATGAAGCGATTCTACCAACCATTAAAAGTATTACAGAACGAAAGTATAAACTATCTAGAGCACTGAAAATTTTTTATCGCACTGATAGATCTGGTTCTAAAATAGATGAATTCATAAAATATATTCTGAGTGAAAATGGTCAAAAAGGAGTTTTACAAAGCGGCTATTTAAGATCTACACTTCCTGAAGTAGAGGTAAGCGCTCAAAAAAAATAGAATGAATTTTATTTTTATCTATATTACATGTAAAGATAGAGAAGAAGCCATCAAGATTGGAAAAGAATTAGTTGAATCCAAACTTGCTGGCTGTGTAAATATTTTTCCTTCCATGACATCTATCTATAATTGGAAGGAAAATATAGAAGTAGCAGATGAATCTGTGTTAATTGTAAAAACGAAAGAATCATTATTTAAAGAAATATGCGATTTAGTCAGTAAAATACACTCTTATACAACGCCATGCATACTTTCATTCCCAATTCAAAATGGAAATGAGGAATATTTACAATGGTTAAGCTCTAATATGAAGTAAAATCAATATAAAAGACTATAAAGAATTGTTTTATTCTTTTTAATTAATAGATTCTAAGAATTTCTTTCCTTTTATTTCAAAATTCATTTCATTTAGATTATAAAAATAAAAAACCCGCTTTTTTTAGGAGCGGGTTTAGTTTTAAAAAAAATTGATCTATTTTTTTTAAAGAAGTTTCATTACTTCTTTTTTGCGGCAGGTTTCTTTTTTGCAGCAGGTTTTTTCTTAGCAGCAGCTTTCTTTTTTGCAACCATTGATGTAGCCTCCAATTAGATTTTGGTCTTTTCTTTTTTTCTAAATCCGACCAATAGATGTTAGTGACATAATTAATACGTCTATGAAATTATGTAAAGTTTTTTTTTATTTTTTTGAAAATATTTTTTACTTCTGTAAAGAGTATCGCAACATTATTTAATTTTCATTAATACTTAATTATGAAATTTATTTCTTTAATGAATTTTAAATTTTATATTCATGAAAAATTTTTTTGAATCATAAATCCTTGCATCAACGAAAAAAAAATGAATAGAATTGTTTTGGTTAACATCTATTAAACACTTCTACTTTAAAAAAAATTTTATCAACACAGTTATAAACAAAATTATACATGCAACAATGATAAATATCTCTAATTACTCTCTATTCATTTTCAATTTGAAGTTAATTCGGTGTTTCTAAATCTAATCTCTGATAAAAAATTCCTCTTTCTCTCGATTAAAATTATTATTTTCCTATCTTTGTTACAAAGAAACCATTCAAATTGAATCAAAATAGTTTTTTATAAGAGATAAATTAGTTTTTTTTTGTTTCATGCAGACAATTTTTCTTTGTAACGCGACTGATATTTCCCAAATATTAAATAGCAGACAAATATTTATAAAGAAAACTCTTCCCATACTACAATAAACGTTGTGTGTTCAAGTAAAAGAAACTTAATTCCATTCCTTTTGGTAGGTCTTTTACTTCTTTATTATACCATTTGATGAATTCTAATCTTCGATTTCAATTGTATTAAGATAAATTATATTCGTATTTCCATTATTGGTTGATTAGAAAAACTATTTTGTAAAAGTAATTATTAAAATTTCTTATAAAATAAGATTTCGATTCGTAGATTAATACATTTTTAGCCATATTTTTATTGATTCAAATGAATTTAGATGGAAACTATCGATAGAATTCCTTTCCTATCTATACCTTAGATTAAAAAGTATGACCAAAATTCATAAAGAACTGTTTATCTTCCCTTGAAACAGAATAATCAAAAGATAAAACTGTAGATTGATTCCAAATAATTTTTAAACCTAAACCATATGAGTATTTATATCCTTGCCAATTGAGTCGATCGATTGAATTCCAAACCCGCCCTAGATCAACACTTGGAACAATTTGAAATGTAAAGTATTCATCTCCAATATTATATTTGGCAAATCGATATCGTAACTCAGTATTTGCGAAACCCATCGTATTTCCTATAAACCTATCTTGTTTATATCCTTTCATTGTTTTTCCACCACCCAATCCATAAATCGGACCTCCATCAATGCTCCACATATGCCTATATTCATAGAATGGAATATTTCCAGTAACATTCGTCAAAGCAACTCGAGATGCAAAGACTAACTCTGAAAAAATTTTAGGAAGAATAGAATAAAAAATTTTTATTTGTAAAAATTCTCTTTGAAAATCAAAATTAGATCCCCATGCTCTAGATGCTTTGACTAAATTTACTTCAGCAAAGACTCCTTTCTTTGGATTGGGTTCAAAGTCTCTCGAGTCATAAGCAATACCTGCTTTCATTAGATTTGTATATCCACCATCGTATCCAATGATTTTATTTGATTCATTATCTTCAGTTAATTTAGTTTTAGCATTTGGAGTAGGTAATACAACATTCAAATTAGAAAAATCTGTTTCACCCCAAAATGGATCCTTTGCTTTTACGATTTGACCATCGCAAGGTCTAACGATCATTCTATAGCCATCTGCACCAACAGCAAATCTAAAGACTTTCCAAAATGTTCTATCAATATTAACAAAAAAGCCTGAATTCTCTGCATCAAACTCATTGTATTTTTGATCTGTAACATAGGTAGGTCCATTTAATACTCTACCAGGTCTTCTAAAAGAGATTGCCTCTTCTCTTTGAGAATACTCAGCATTAGTCACAAGAGGTTGTGAGTCGTCATTGCGAGGATGATAGGAAAGCGGATGAAGGGTTGATTCTCCAACTCCATAATACTGACTTCGTAAATTTCTATCGTAAAAGCCATATAAACTGATCCGAAAAGGAGTATTTTGAAAATAAGGAAGATCTACGCCTGCCCCATAAAATCTAGCACCAACAGAGGATTGATAAATGTCAGCGGTTACTCTGTAAACGTATGGGGCATATGCAAAAAGCGGATTATTTTTCTTTCCATTTTGGGTAAAATATCCACTTCCTCCATACCAAACTCCTGTTATTGGATCCGAACTAACGGAAGGTAAGCCAGTAATGAAACTATTTTCCCTTTTATATTTAAGCTCCTCTGAATCAATTCGCCTAGATTTATCAATTGGAAATGGTAAGGATGAATCTGTTTCCAAGTCTTCTGAATCAAGTTTTGATAGAAAGAAAATTAAGAAAAGAGAAAGAGATAGAATTACTTTAAGCATGATTTCGATCTAAGAAATTAGACTCAAAGGTAAAATTCGAAATTATTTTATAATAATTGCTTTTACGACAGGTGGGCAAGATTGAACACAAATCCCACAACCTGTGCAATCTTTTGAAAATTTAGGAAGAAAATTCTTTTGATATGTAATTACATTCTCTATCGGACAAACATTTTTGCAGACATCACAAACTAATTCATCCTTTGAATGATTTATACATCTATCCGCAACCACTTTTGCTTTTCCAAACTTTGGTTTTGTATCCTTTTTTAAAGGCTTTAAGGCTTTGTAATTACAAGAATTGATACAAGGAAAATCAAAACACATTAAACAAGGATTGGCATTAGGATCTAGATGAGGAAAGTTTTTCTTTTTTTTGGAATCATAGACAGGAAATAACGCATTGTAAGGACATGCTTGAATACAGTCACCACAACCTGTGCAAGTTTTCTGAAATCTTTCCTTATCTGTTATAGCTCCGGGAGGAAATTTTATATTGTGTATGATTTTCTTTGGTTTTGTTAATTTCGGTAAACGGTTTAAATACTCTATGTCAGCAGGAATATTTGAAATATCTTCCGCTGGTGCTTTCTGTGATACAGATTCATGCAATGTATCATAGACTTCCTCTGTAGCCTCAACAGCCTTTTTTATCGCTTTGAATATACCTTTCTTGAAGAAGTCCTTTCTTTCCATTCTGTATCGGTTAACTTCCCTTTAGTGCATCCGCTAAGTTAGAGTTTACCTTTAACATAGATTTTAGTTTGGTTAATTCTAAAACTGCCAAAACTTGCTTTGTTGGACAACATAGTTTTATAAATCCACTCATCTTCATAAGCTTAGATTGAATCGCAAGGAAAGCCCCCAAACCAGATGAGTCGATATAATTTAAATTCTCAGTATTTACAAAAATTTTGATTTTACCTGCATCAACTAAGTTTCCGAGAATTTGTTTTAATGCTGGGGTGGAATATAAGTTTAAATCTCCAACAATATCTAGTATAGCTCCATCTACAGGTTGATTTGGTTCTGGTTTGATACGAGTTTTGATTTGTAATTCGGTTCCGATATGATTGAAATTAGGGCTAGAAAAATCGACATTGCTATTACTCATATATTTATTTCCTACTGTAATTCTGATACTCCATCAGAAATTTGAAAACCATAAAATGTTGCATTCAAATTAAATTTTTCAAAATAATCTTTTTTTACTTTTGCTTCCACTTTTTCTCTGTTACCGATTTTATCTAAAACCAATATACTTCCACCAAAACCTCCCCCAATCATTCTAGCGCCTATGACATTTTCTTTCTGTAAAGCTTGGACTAAAAAATCTGTTTCATCGCAGGATACTTCAAATAGCTTTGATAGAGATTCATGAGTTCCATACAAACATTCTCCTGCATTTTTTATTTTCCCTTGCGCAAAAGAATCTAATAGCTTGTTTGTTCTATCTTTTTCACCTAATACATGTTTTACTCTTTTCTCTTCTTTTTCTGAGAAGTTAAATTTGTTTAAAACTGTATCTAAAGGTAGATCATAGAGATTTTTAATATCTGGTTCTAAGCTTTGCACTTTTTTTAGAGCTGATTCACACTCCTTTCTGCGATTGTTGTAATCGCTGTCTTGAAGGGAATGTTTTACATTTGAATTGATTAAATAAAATTCATGACCATTTAAATTGAGAGTATGATAGGTTTTAGAAAGAGTATCTGTATTTAATAGAATACAATGATCTTTTTTTCCATTGGCGATTATGTATTGATCCATAATACCGCATTTCATACCAACGAAATTATTTTCGGCAGCCTGTCCGATGAGAGCAATTTTTTCTCTAGAAATAGATAGATGAAAGATACTAGAAAGAGCATAACCAGTAACAACTTCCAAGGCGGCTGACGATGATAGACCCGCACCCTGTGGTATATTTCCATCGATCGCCATATCAAAACCAGTGATTGTAAACCCTTCTTTTTTTAATTCATCAACCACACCATAGACGTAATTTGCCCATAAATATTTTTTATCATAACTAGGAGTATCTTTACTTACAGATTCCTTGTATTGTTCGGAGTATAAATTAATTTTTCCTTGGTCATTTTTTCGTATGGCAACACAAACTTGAAAATCAATCGCAGCAGGAAGAACAAATCCTCCTAAATAATCGACATGCTCTCCAATCACATTGATTCTAGCGGGTGCTCGAAACAATCGAATTGTATCATTGTTTTCACCAAACGCATTGATTAAATTTTTTTTTAAATTAATAATAGTATCCATCTTAACTCGCAATGAAATTAAACATATGTTGAAAAAAACATTTACTATGTCTAGATAAATTTATTTTGTGTAAGTTGTAATTTGATTAGTTATAGGAGATAACATGAATATTAAAATCGATTCCAAATTCTTAAAGTCATATTTCCCTGAAAGCTTGCTTTCTAAAAATTTAGAGAAGTCCATTTTAAAAAAAGAATTATTACATAATAAAAAAGGTCCAGGATCAGATTTTCTTGGATGGGTAGACCTACCTTCACAAATAAAAGAGAGCGATTTAAAAAATATTCAAGATGTTGCAGATGAAATTAACTCACACTCAGAATATTTAGTAGTTATTGGAATAGGTGGCTCTTATTTAGGAGCTAGAGCTATGATAGAGGCAAATACAAAAAGCTTTCATATGTTCGAAAATCATAAAAATAAAAAGACTAAGGTTCTATATGCAGGTCATCATATCGATTCAGACTACCATGCAGATCTTTTAGACTTTTTACAAGATAAAGAATTTTCTGTAAATGTTATATCTAAATCTGGAACAACTACGGAGCCAGCTCTCGCATTTAGAAGCCTACTATCGTTAGTCGAAAAAAAATACGGAAAAGAAAATATCAAAAAAAGAATTTTTGCAACGACAGATGCAAAGAAGGGAGCACTAAAAAAACTCTCAGATGAATATGGAATTAAAACCTTTGTAATTCCAGACGATGTAGGCGGAAGATACTCTGTGTTAACCCCTGTGGGACTCATCCCAATTGCAGCATCTGGTATTTCTATATCAGAATTTGTAAAAGGAGCAAGAGAGATGCAAGAGTTTTTAGCTAAGGAAAAAGATCCTGTTAAAAATCTATCCTGCTATTATGCTGCTCTCCGAAACACTCTCTATGAATCAGGTAAAAAAATTGAGATCATGGTAAACTACAATCCAAAGATGCACTATTTCACGGAATGGTGGAAACAATTATTTGGAGAAAGTGAAGGAAAAGATAAAAGAGGTATTTTTCCTGCTGGAGTTGATTTTACTAGCGATCTACACTCGATGGGACAATACATTCAAGATGGAGAAAGAAATTTATTTGAAACAGTCTTACACATTCAAGAACCAAGTCGAGATACAATCATTCAAGAATTTGCAGGTGATCCAGATGGATTAAATTATATTGCTGGTAAAAAACTTTCTTATATTGGAGAACAAGCGATTAATGGAACAAAATTAGCTCACTATGAAGGCGGTGTCCCAAATATTGACATATCTATTCCAAATATCAATCCATCTATCTGCGGAGAACTTGTTTATTTTTATGAATATGCATGTGGTGTTTCTGGATATATGTTAGGAGTAAATCCTTTTGATCAACCAGGAGTTGAGGATTATAAAAACAATATGTTTGCACTTCTAGGTAAAAAAGGCTATGAAGAAATGAAAATCAAAGTGGAAGGTAAACTCAAAAGTCTAATATAAAAAACGAAGAAGGTGGTAAAATGATAAAAGCATTAGCAAAAGAAGATTTTAAATTTTACACAACACTCCGAGTCAGATATGCTGAGGTAGATTTGCAGGGAATCGTATTCAATGCAAACTACCTTACATATATCGATACAGCTATCACAGAATACTTCAGAGCGATAGGATACACCTATCTAGATTTTGTAAAGAAACATTCTATGGATTTTCACGTTATCCGCTCTGTTGTAGAATACAAAGCTCCTGCTCATTTCGACGACGAATTAGAAATTTGTTTAAGACCAGAATATGAAGGTGTAAAAATTTTCTGGAAGTTTGCAATATTTCGAGGAAATGAAATACTTACATTTGGAGAAGTTGTTTACGCTAGCTTCGATTTAGAAACTAAGAAGCTTAAAAAAATTGATTCAAATGTAGTCACGACTTTACAACTTACAGAAAACTAAAAAATGTAGAGTTTTTTTCTACGGATAATATCGATTATCCTCTAATCATTCAGGCGAACTTGAAATAAAAAAAGACTTTGGGCAATTTCCAAACCCATTTTCCCCGCCCTTAGTCTTTATTGGATTACCAGGAGTATTTCCCCATTCATATAAAACATACACGGAAGAAAGGTTTTTCCCTTTGCAATTCATACGAATAGACCCTACCAGATCCGGTAAATTTTTCTCTACTGCTTCATTCACTTCCTGCCTAGATATAGTCCTATTTTTTAAAGGTTCAAAAGCCCCTGAAATCAATTTCGTTTTTTCTAGTGCCCATTTAAAATAAGTTACTGGCTCCAATGGAGAACAAATTCCATGTTTTACCCACTCATGTCTCTCTAGACATTTTTCTGTTCCCGCCATGTAATCACTCATTTTTTTCCACATCTCAGAACTATATAAGCCTTTGGGAGAAGGGTATTTACAGAACTTACCAAGTTTCTCAGATTGATTTTTACATTCAGAAGAGTCGCAAATACCCTCAGGGTAACCTTTTGTATAATTAGGCCACAGACCATGTAGTTGCAAAATAGACTTTTTGGGGAAGGTAGCACAACTAGGATCGTTGTTTGCCTTAGAACAAAATGTGGCTGGAACCGTTAGCTCCAATCGATACAATTTCTCCTTGCTAGAATCTAATTCGCAAGAAGGTTCAGCAAGAATTGACAAAATAGGGATAACACTAATAACTAAAAATATTTTAAAAAGCATTGCTTCACTCCAATTTACAAGATTCGAAAAGCTACTATCGTTCTATCATCTTCCTGTGGAACATTCACAGAAAAATCATCGAGATCTTCTATTAGTTTATTACAAATAATTTCAACAGATTCATTTTTATACTTGCCTATTGATTTTTTAATATTCTCAAACTCAAAAAAATCTCCATTCTGATTTCTTTGCTCAAATATTCCATCTGTTACATAAAACAATATATCACCCTTGAATAATTCTGTTTTAAATAAGTTATAATTCGTATCTTCCCTAATTCCGAACGCACGACCACCAGAAGGCAAAACGCTAAATTTATCATTTCTAAAAAGTAGGGGAGGCTCATGACCAGCATTGACCGTATAGATAAAATATCGATTTTCTTCCTTACTTAAAAATGCGCAACCTGCCGTAACAAAAAAACCAGGAGCAGTCCCTTTATTAGAACCAATCAGGTGATAAAGCTGAGAGTTAAAGTCTCTAGCTAAGTCGTCTATCGATTTACAAATGCCTTGTATCTGATCAAGCAATGAAACAGATGCTGTCATAATCAATGAGCTTCCAACTCCCTTACCAGATACATCACCTATAATCATCCAAACTTCATTTTTGCCTGTTTCATAAATTCTAAAAAAATCCCCACCCAATTCCTTTGAAGAATAACTCGTAGCATAAATTTCATACCAATCTGTTCTACTATTAAATGGTAATAGAAAAATTCCTTGCACCTTTTGACCCATTTCGAGTTCTTTTTGCATGCTTCTATTTTTTAACTCTAATTCTCTTTTTTGTTTTGCAAGTTCATAGGTTTGCTCATAGACTTTTTCCTGTAAGTTCTTGCTATAATCTTCTAAGCTTTTGTTTTTTTCTGCTAAGCTTTCAGTCATTGCATTAAAAGAAGCAGCAAGTCTACCTATTTCATTTCTAGTCTTTGTTATATACCTAAGCTCTAGTTCCCCTCCACTAATTCGTTCAGCAATGACTGCTAGATCTAATATGGGTCGGGTAATTTTTCTTGAATAGAAAGAGAATATAACAAAAGCAAATAAGACAATTATAACTGTGGAAGCTATCGTCGCATGACGAATGATAGAAAATTCACTCATCACTTGTTCATAAGGAACTACATAAACCACCGCAAGGGACTTATTTATAGAGAAATGTCTAAAAATTAAGAATACAGAATCTCCTTTTTCATCATTCGATATGATAGGTGGATTGTTTGACTCATCTAAACTTTGTTCAGAGTTTAAATGTTCTGAAATAAAATTCTGAACCTGTTTATCAATTTCCGAAAAATCAGAACTAATCTTAACGGTCATTGTCTTTGTATCAACTAATAAAGTTTTTCCATTGTTAGAATCTTTTTCAAAGAATCTTTTTACAAAGAGCGTTAGTTTCACACCGACACCCGCTACACCAATCTTTTTATTTCCGTCTTGAATCAATGTATTTATATATGCATATGTATTTTCTGAATCTTCTCTTGCTTCTGATTTGGATTTTGAAATATTCACTTCATAGATTTGGTTCGAATTCCAGAACTTGAAAAACCATTCATCCTCCTTGGAAGAATTATTGATAATTTTCCTTTCAATACTAATGTTTTTTTTATTATTCAGATGATTCTCAAAATAATAATAGCTATTCGTTGAAACATTGGAAGCGAAGATTCTAGTGTATTCCAAAAGCTTTGCAATATTAATCATTTTGGATTCAGTTGATTTTTTTAATGTGGAGTTTGATTCTCTGCCTTGAAACCACTCGATTAATTCTGGGTCAGAAGCTAAAAGTTGAGAAACTTTCAAAGCTTTCTCAATTTCATTTTCTATTTTAACTTTCTTTAGTTCGATTAACGTTTTTAAGTCTTCTTTAAAAATCTTTTTCTCATAGACTACCTTAGCTAAACGAAAGCTTAGAAGTCCTACCATTGCACCTGTTAGAGCGATTGCGATTGCAGAGATAGTTAATATTTGTATGTTAATCGACTTTCTAAAGGTAGCTAATGGATTCATACGATGAGGCAATTTGATGCAATTCTATTTAAAATGCAAGATTATTTATCCATTTTGTTTTATTTCCTAAAAAAACTTCCACATTTGAAATGCTAACTTGACTTTTCTGAATGGAGTCCCAAAATCTACCTATGGAAGATTTTTCTTTAAATGATAGTGGTGAATTATACATTCGTTGGAATTTAAATACAACATATGCAAAACTCCAACTAAATGAATTAATAGGTGCGCTAATCCAAGAGTATAGACATACTGGTGGAGTTTATGATGCATTCATTGAAAATGATGGCAAATTGGTAGGAAATGAAAAAATTGTAATCATAAGAAACTTACGCGATGTAATTCAATTATCAGTTTGCTTAAAAAATCAATTATCTACGAAATACATCAAAAAGAGCACACAAGAAGAAAAGATTATTTGCAAATTCATTGATGAATATTCATTCCAATTGACCTATAAATATACAAACTCAGAAATAGAGGATATCTCCTCTGTAAAAATTTGGTATGACAATTATTTCAAAAAAGAAATTCTAAAATTCACAGATGATTTTAAAAAAGCACTCGATGACAAGGTAATCAGCGAAGAAGAAGCTATCGAATTAGTAAGGATTCTAGATCATATTATACTAGGCGCAGCAATTCTATTTAACAAACTCACTTTTGAAAATCTAACCAATTGATCCAAACCTATTAATCTATTTTTTCCTTTTCCGATACATGGAATGATTTCGCAAGACAGAGGAGATTTTAGATTATGTCATATAAAAAAATCTTTTTAACATTTTTCAGTTTGATTACGATTGAATCTCTTCAATCTGTTCCTGAAGTAAAAGTAATTCCAATTCCTGGTAATATCAACACTGAGATGCAAGAATTTGCTCCCTCCTTGACCAGTGATGGAAAAACAATGTATTTTTATTCCAAACGAAATAACTCGAAATATACTGATTTATATAAATCCAGTTTGATCAATGGTCGATGGACAAACCCTATCGACTTGAGAGGATTGAATTCTGCTTACGACGATCAAAGTCCATTTATTTCCGAGGATGAAAAATTTATTGTGTTCTCCTCCAATCGAGATGGCTCTATAGAATTTCAACTTCCGAGTGGAAAAATAGGTGTATCCAGAGATCTCTATTATTCAGAAAATATAAATGGGAAATGGTCTAAACCATCAAGCCTATCAGATAAAATCAATACAGAAGAAATGGAAGAAAATCCTTTTCTTCATGAAAGCGATTTTTATTTTACACGCTATCCCTTTGGAAACCCCTCAGAAGCAAAAATCTGGAAGGCAAAAATTATTGGAAATCATTTACAAGAACCAGAAGAATTACCTTCTCCAATTAATCTAGAAGGAACATCCAATATTGCTGCTGTCATTTCAAAAGATGGAAAATATATCTATTTTGCTTCCAACCGTCCGGGTGGTTATGGAGGATATGATATTTATAGATCTAAAATCAACAAGGATGGAAGCTATACTGATCCTGAAAATTTAGGTCCGGAAATCAATACGCAGGGAGATGAGGCGTATATGGTGATTGATAAAGCAAATAACGCTTTTTACTTTTGTAGAAAAAATTTGAATGAAAGTTATGATATTTATACAGCTTTAATCTTAAAAGACGAAGAAGAAGCGAAGGTAGCAACCAAAGAAAATCCGATTCGGGATAAGTCTATCGAAGAAACAAAAATAAATCCACCCAAAGACAAAATAGAAATTCCGAGCGTAGTCGAATTGCCCAAAAAAGAGATTCCTAAGAAAGACGACGTTACACAAACATTAAAAGAGAAAAAGAAACTTACCTTGAACAATGTTTTGTTTGATACTAACTCGAGTGAATTATTATCCGAATCATTTCCAGTCCTAAATCAAATTGTAGACTTTTTAAAAGAACATCCAGACACTAAAATAAAGATCACTGGACATACAGATTTAACCGGAGATACTACTTTAAACAAAATACTATCACTAGAGAGGGCTGAGTCTGTTAGAACTTATCTACACTCCAAAGGTATCGAGAGAAAGAGAATGATTGCAGATGGAAAAGGCTCAACACAACCCTTAATCAATAATGTTGAACCTGAATCCAATCGTGTAAATAGAAGAACAGAATTTCAGATAGTGGACTAATATTGTTAGCCACTAAAAGTTTATACTTGCCCCAAAGTAGAAGTATTTAATAATTTGATGTCTTGGTTTATCACTGACACTATCTTCCGTGGATCTACTCAGTGCATATATTGTATCCGCAAGGTAATATCTTATATATTCATTCATTAGATTTTCATTGGTTGTGATAATCGGAATATAATTTGAATCTCTATGTGCAGCTTTTGTTATTGTTGTTAAATTATATCCCAAAAATAAATTCAACTTCTTGAGTGAGTAGCCTATTTCACCTTCTATTTCATTTCCATACGTATCAACTTTAGATAATTTGGAATTTATGTTTCTTGCATATATCGAGATTCCATCATTACGAAAGTCGGTTCTTTGATTATTCACTTCTCCAGACAAGGCTTGAAATATCTTTCCAGTTAATTTAATTCTAAATGAGTCAATGATCTTAAAATGAAACGTTAAACCTGATTGAGCAGAATAACTTCTAGATGTCTCACTCACAGAGGAATAATTTTTAGGAAATGGGTAGGAATTAAGATCAGAGTTGCGATTGTATTTTTCAGATATTTCACGAATTCCTAATTCAGGCTGAACCATTAAAAAGTTCACTAATGCATGATTTCGAATCACTGCGTATTGTCCCTCGCGCCAATTGTATTGAAATGTCCCCGGATAATATTCAAATGGAACGTTATTTCCTAAAGCATAATTTCCTGAATAGTTCTTAGCTCTAATAGATACTTCAAATGACCAGTCTCCTGATTTAGTTGTATAACTAAATCCAAGTTTTCCCAAAGGAGAAACTTGATCATTCTTTTGATTCAGATAGGAATAGTTTTCTATATTCTCAGTAAGAAATGCATCTCGCTGAAATTGTCCACCCGCTGTATTTAGACTAGCTTGATTTCTAAACGCGACTGCACTAAGTAAGTAATACCCTTCTGGACTCGTTGGTCCTCTACTGTGGGAATGAGAAGCATTTGAAGTGCCGGACAACGTTATTTTAAAACCCGGATTAATAAACTCAGTAGCTGGTATAAAAAATTTTTGTTTTGGTTTTACATCTGAATTCTCTTGGGCTATAACTGAATTTGCTAAGATTAATGTTATCAATAAGAATATAAACTTCATCGATTACTCTCCGTATACTAAAACACAATCTTCATAGTAAAATGGATAGATTGACATCGAAGATCGATCAATGACTGCAATTTTTGTAATACCAGCTTTATCCATAGCCTCATTTATACTTCCTCCCACCCCATAATAAAGTATAAAGAGATTTCCAAAATGACTGCTATAAGAACAGGATTCTCCTACTTTTAATATTTGATTGGATGTGATTGTATTTTTATTTCCTGCTGACAAATGATGTTTCGTTGCTCCAAACATAGCAGCACCAGGAGAAGTGATACAACTTGTTAGAAATAAAATTGCTAGAAGAAATAATATATAAATTCTTTTCATTATTCCCCCTTTACAAGTGTGCAATAATTTCCATATACACCAAAAAGATTCATCGTCGAATGATCGATAGTTGCTATACGTTTTATCTTATTTTGCAGAGCAATACTACCTGCACTCGCATCTCCCCACATAAAAAAGAAAAAGATATAATGTAGGCAACCCTCTCCCTTGTTTGTTGCAGGGACATCATTGTTTGGATTAATTTCACCAGGAAATTTTGTTTGAGTAAAAATCAAACCATGCACAGGACCATTCGTTTTTTGCATTATAGGAAGCATAAGGCATTGATTTAAAAAAAGAATTAAAACAAATAATAAAAGTTTCAATTTATTCTCCTGTAACTATTGTGCAAAATCGGTGGTATACAAAAGACAAGATACCCAATTGTTCATAAGACACCGTTGCAATCTTAGTTATCTTCCCATCCTTAACAGCTGATTCGATGGAAGAATCTCCTACTGCTATTAGATAAAGCATAGAATAGGAACATTGTTTACCGACAAGTTTTGATTCCGCATTTCCAATGCTACCCGGAGCTTTAACAAAATGAAAAAGCCAGCCACCTTTAAAAGTAAGATAATAAAAGTTATTATATTCGGGCATCGGGTTTGTGTTATTAGTGGAATTTGTTACATTCCAATAATTAGCTGCTGTGCAATTAAATAAACTTAGTAAGATTACAGAAATAAGTAGTAGGGATTTCCAAGAAGTCATACAGACAAGGCATCGACCAAAGCTAGCCTTTTCGATATCTTTTTTTAATAGCAAATAAATTATTAAAACTTTCTGAAGGTCAGATCGTAAGCTTGGTTTTTGGAAATCTTTTAAAGCGATGGAAGATAAACGCTATCCATTCACTTTCGATTTGCTCAAGCCTATTCTCATTTTTCAATGACAATAGGACAAGTTATCAAGACTCACCTATAAAAAGATGAGTCGTAAAAATTTATCTCATGTCTCTAGTTAAAATTAGAATTTCTTTATCTGAAGATTTGAGAGTAGATTGAATCTTAGCGGGATCATCGAAGCCTTGACTTACTTTAGTTAAAACATTTACTAAATCAGTAAATGAATATTTATCACCTTCCAATCTATCTACATAATATAAGGTATTCGCCCCTTTTTGCATCCAGAAATCTGCCCAGAAATAATAGTCTAGAGATATTGAATCCAAAGAAGATTTAGGGAAAATACTATTGGAGAAAAGTATAGCATTCGGAATCATTCTTAAATCCACTCTTCTCCTCAGCTTGGAAAAGGAAATTGTAGAATTATTCTGACATCTCCATTCAAAATTTTCGATCGAGGAAACATCTCTATTACCTAAATCCTTTGTAGTCCAGATATGCAGTCTTTGATCGTTGGAAAATGTTTTAGTTCCTTCAAAATATTCAGCTGGCAAATATTGAATTCCATTTGTAACAACTTCATTTCCTGAATCACAACTAACGGCTACAGGCTGCAAATCTCCCTCTGATTTCAGATTACCTTTATTAAATCGATAAAAAAGTCTGAGATTTAGTAAAGCATTGTTTTTCTTCATGGCTTGATACAAATCAACACCTAATGGATTCATAAATATCTGAATGTTTCCTGCTTTATCTAGAAAAGGGATATTAGAAAATATTTTATTATAGTAGCCAGTAGTTCTATAGTCGATTGAATTATGCAGACTGATAGACCATTTATCTCTAGATTCTGGGTTATAAGAAATAACGTATATTTTCTCATTAAAAGAAAACGCTGCGACAAAAGGATCTCTAATATCCTTTAGTGAGTTAACATCAAATAAATCAGAATCAGAAGACATTTTGGAAGATTCAGCTTCTCTTAGTTTTGAGTATATACTTCTTACATAATGATAATCACTGCTAGGTCTAAAGGATCTGTAATGCTTCATCCTCTTATTAACATCGGGCAATTGTAAAATGGTTTTTCCTACAATGGAGCTAGACTTAAACTTCATTTTCTGATAGTGAAATAGGAATTCAATGAGAGATTGATAATTTTTTGTGTAAGTAAAATAATTTACAGCAGTTTTAAAAAAAGCTTCCGTATCAAATCTAGAATCTAGAAAATTTTTAACACTTAGAATATCATCTAACGGTTCTTCATTTCGCATTGAATTCAAGAGTGAACGAAAGGAAACTGCATGGTTTCCTCTTTCTCCGCCCTGCACTCTCGCAATCAGCATTCCAGAGGATCTCATCCATTCAGAAGTGAAGGCAGGATCTGAACCACCTAAGATTCCATAACTTTTAGTAAATTGAACAGTTGCCTTTCGATACTTCTTACTAATAATGCTACAATATCCATTCATAATGGTTGCGGCATATTCAACTCTCTTCCAACCTTTTCCTTGTGCGATATACATGATATCTTCCGAAATTTTCTCAGCCATTTCCGGTTTTTCAGCCATCATGATTTGTGCGATTCGAAGACGAAGAAATAAACTCTCTTCCGTAATCGTATTATCAGTATTTAACTTATTCAGTGCTCTAACAGCATTTACAGCAGATTTTGATTTCCAAAGAGAAAGAGAAATGAGTCCTCTTGCTCCATTGATAGAAATTGAATCATCATAAAAAGGATTCTTGATCGATTTATTCCATTCCTTTAAATTCAATTCAAGATAATAGTTCATAGACTGTTTATAATCTTTTCGAAGAAAGGCGATTGCACCTAACTTCAAAAAAATAGGATTCTTATTAGAGGTAATAGCAGAAGTTTTTTTTGAAGAATAGCTCAATGCCTCCTCAGCTGATGTTAAATCATCATTTAACATTTGATAAAAAGACAATCTTTCATGCTCAGTAGGATCAAAAGCGCCACTAATCTTTTGAAGATTAACAACCATCTTTTGAAAATGAACTGCTTCATACGCAAATCCTAGATATGCAAGTTTACTAGGCATTTCAAAGGTGAATTTTTCTAGGAAACTAACGTGTGCCAGTTCATATTCTTCAAAGAATGGAGCTAAAAGTCTATCTAGATTTAGGTAATCTCTATGCGGATAATCACTCGTTTCCGCTAAATGCTCTAAATGAACAGATACTTTAATTAACCTACAGAATGAATACATAGGTTTGCTTCTACTACAATTTAAATTCTTAATTACATCTTTTGTATCAGCAGGAATTGATATTTTTTTTAAATTACTCTTAACTACCTTCGCTATACTTTGATGAAGAGGATTTTCTTCTTTAGCAATGATTTCATCTAACTTAAATAAGGCATCATTGGTCTCTGCCTTTTCAATTTTCCAAAAAACAAGTATTAGATTAGCAATAAATTCATAACTATTACTCCTATCGCTTTTTAGTAAATTCGCTAAATTTGCCAACCCATCTTTATCTCCGCGAGATATATAATACTCTGCTATATAAGTCGCATACTGTTGTATTTGATCTGAATTTAACTTTTGAGGAAGGTATCGAATCGTGTCTCTTGTATCAAAAACAGACAGATCATTTATATAAAGAACGGAGTGATTATTTCCAATCTCCCAACCAGTATAAGGAGCAGAAAAGATGTTTGTGACAAATAAAAAAAAAGTAAAAAGTGCAAATCTAAATTTCATATAATAAGTATTCTCATACAGCCATAGCTATTGCAAATTAATGTCTATCTTGTCCGACTCTTCCTGACTAGAATCTTCACTTTTTCGGAATCGGAAGGATATCATGTCCACGATGTGTTCTGTATAATATCTGTCATTCGTATAAGTTTGAGCAATTTCATATAAATGTTTTTCTTCAGCAGCATTCAATTTTCTCTCCATAGATAAATTGAAAAGGGTTAGGAATCCTAAGGCAGACAAAGCTTTATTCTCTGATTTTAAATAGGTGAAGTATTCTTCTGAGTTTATATTTGCAAAGCTTGGAATTAAAGTTGAAAGCAATTCGATTGCGCCATTAGGAGTGTCTTCTTTAAAATTCTGAATATACCATTTTACCAGAGCATATGCCTTTTCATTTCCAATATCAATCAGTAGATAAAATATACCCACCACTAGATTCGTTTTTTCGTTCCAAATATTGCTATCTTTAATTAAATCGCCAACGATACTTTTAAAAAGAAACCAAATTGCTTTTTCATCTTCTAAAGCCTTTTGTTTTAAGTCTTGCAGAAGACTCTGAAAATGGAAGGAACCATCCACCTCTGCCAATTGCTTTAGATATTCTTCTACTTTTTCATTAATCGAATCACTCATTACTTATTAGGTCCTCTTTGCGCTTCTCTTAATTAATATAATTCTTTTGATTTGCAACAAAAAATCTTTCCGTCTCAATAGTCTTATAGAATTCGATGCAAAAACTGAGATCCTTCCTTTTTACTGCTCACCTAGATTTGCGCTATTTTCATTGTCCAACAAAACATTGATTGAGTTTGCACTAAAATTTGCAAATTGGTCTAACAGGATTTTTTCATAATATCAGATTCTAAATAACTAATGAAATCGATCCGTGCCCAATTTAGGCAAAATATACTTTTGTCTTCGAATCAAAAACATATCATCTAAAACGATAATATTCTCGGTGTTTTGTATTTCCCCGATTTTTGCTGGAATGATATTGAACCCAATCACTTTAGAAATACTTTTATCCTGTAATAAAAAGTCAGATTGGTAGATTCCATTTTGAATAGGTAATTTAATTTGTTTCCATCCATCAAAATCAAGATGTGTAATCAAAATAGTGTGAAACTGAAATTTGTTATCCATTAAAATCAAAAACAAATCACTTCTAATTTTATTTGAGTATATGTTAAACTCAATCTCGATGATATGATCAGAAATTAATAATGGTTTTTTAAAAATTATTTCAAATGGATTTTTTTTCTGACCTACTAAATTACGAATCAAAAGACTTGTGTTTGATTGTAAATCAGGCGATGTAAGTGTTTTTGAAAATTTTATTTCCGGTAATTCACTTGTATTTGCAGATACTTTTACATTTAAATCAGATAAGGAAATACTTTCAAAATCCTGAATGCAAATTTTCTCTTTAAAAATAAATTCTTCTTTCGCTTGAGCGAATAAAGAAAATAGAAAAAGATTTTGTATAAAGAGAATGTATCCAATTCGTATAATTTGAGTAAACATTGTATGATTACAATAGAATGAAACTAGATTTATTTTCAAGAGCAAATGTGTTTTTTTAAAATGAATATTATTCGTATATTTGTCAATCCTTGACATACTTGCTTGCATTCGAATATATGGTAAATTAAACAGTTAAATTACATCATACTAGGAGACTTTAGATGAACAACATCATTAAACTCTTTCTCATGCTTAGCTTTACTATCGCATTAGTTGCACAATCCGGTATTAAACCACTTCCAAACGATGGAAAAATGGATAGAGCTGAGAAAGCTATTGAAACAATACCTACAAATTCAGTTGATAGCCTAAAAACTGAATCTAAGACAACAGTTACTACAACAACTACGACCACAACAACTGCTGCACCTGCACCAGTAAATTCTGCTCCTGTTGTAACTCAACCACCAGTTTCAAATGCAAGAGCAATCGATCCAAATTTAGGTAATACACCTGCATTATATATTAATTCAAGAACAGCTTTTGAATTAGTAACAGGAGATGACTTAAGTGGAGTTGATTACATCGAATACAAAATTAATGATGGAGAATACTCAAGATACACTGTTCCAATTTCTCTAAGCAAAGAAGGACCTGCTACAATTACTTACAAAGCAACCGATAAAGTTGGAAACAAAGAAACAGCAAAAGTAATTAACTTGATTGTAGATAATACTGCTCCAACCGTTTCTGTAAAAGTATCAGAACCTCTTTTTACAAATGGCAACACACAATATTCTTCTCCAAAAAATACATATCAATTAATCGCTGAAGATAAGTCTTCTGGTGTTAAACAAATTGTTTATTCTGTTGATAACGAACCAAAACAAGATTACAAAAACGAGCCAATCAAACTAGAAAAGCCTGGTTTCCATGTAATTAATTTTTATGCTATTGACAATGCAGGTAACGTTAGTCAAGAAAATAGCTACATTGTAAACATTGATGGAATTAAACCAACAGTTGATATAAAAGAATCTATCCCTTACATTGTAATTGCAAACAAAGTTTATGCAAAAAAAGAAACTGTTTTCACAATTACAGCAGCTGATGGACAAAGTGGAATTAAACAAGTTCTAGTAAAAACTGATGGTGCTCCTGATTTCGTTCCTTACGTTGAGCCTCTCACATTCGGAACATCTGGTGAACATATCATTGAAGCGAAAGCGATTGACAATGTTGGAAATGAAAGTGATATTAAAAGAGTAGTATTCTCTAACGATATCAAAGCTCCAACAACTGTTATCAAAGCTGTATCTAATTAATTCTTCCGATCAGACGCGCTAAAAAAAAGCGCGTCTTCCATTTTTTTTCAAAAAACCCCGCACACAAAACAAATTTTTCTGCCCTACATTAGTATGACAGAAAAAACTTTTACAAAACTAATTCACCTTTTCTATCCACTGGATTGTAGTATATGTGGAGACACAGACTTACTAGCATCTAAGATCAGTATTTGCAGAAAATGCTATAGGTCCGAAACAAAGAGCCAAAATCCAAATCTAGAAAACCTCTGCGAGAAATGTAAAACAAAAATAAACGCAAGCGAATGCCCCTATTGCAAATCTAGAAATGTCTTCTTTAATCAACTCTACTATTTAAGAGAGAAAAACAACTTTGAGACAGAGTTAATACGTAAAATAAAATTTGGAAATAATCCTTATCTAACAAACTATTTCAGAATAGGTCTTGGAAAACGAATCAAAATCTTAAAGAATAATTCATATAAAAACATCATTCAAATTCCATCCAATCAGAAGACATTGAGAACTAGACCATTCGCGGTAAGTAAACCGATTTCTGATTATTTGATGAAGAAATTAAAACTGGAAGTGATAAAACCAATTGTGAAAACTTCAAGTGAATTGCAGTCGGGTAAAAGTTTTAGAGATCGATTCCTTCATGCTCAAACAGCTTTTAGTGTCATAGCTAAGTATAAAAATCAACTCAATGGAAATTATTTATTGGTTGATGATGTTTTTACGACAGGCGCTACAGTGAACGAAATATCTAAACTCTTATTAATCAATGGAGCAAAGTCAGTAGATATTTTAGTTCTTGCAAAAGGGAAAGTTTAATTTCACTCTAAGAATTTAAACTCGTCTTTTACTGCAAACTTACTCATTTTCTGGTTGTATTTTCCATCTTGCGCAATCATCCATACATTTCCCTTCAGCGCTCCATTTTTTTTATACTGGTATTGTATGTAAAAATTAGTAATTTTTTTCCAAAAATCTTTTTGTTCTGCATTTACCTCTTTCAAAGAACACTCACCTGGAACAACTTCTATGCTTGCATAGGTCGAACTAACCTTTCTAGGATTTGTAAAAGAAACAATCGAATAGTCGCAGAAGTCTTTGGGATTCGTTAAATATGGTGTAACTCGTAGTTTATATGTGTTCAAATCGGGATCCTTCATGACTAGTAGCGATCCCTTTTTATTTTCTGTATTTCTTACAGAGCTTGGCAGTTTAAACAAACCATAAAGAACCTCATTCTGTTGAAAGTCATGTAAATCTTTTTTAAAATCTGTCGGAATTACATCGGTCGAACTTGGAGTTATTATTTTGGATTCCTTTTTGGTCGGAACTCCGTTGCTCTCTGTCACACCATCCTTACTTATAAATATAGGAGTCTCTGCACTTACCCACTGATCTTGCGGAAGCCGTTTCGTTAGTTTTTTAAGCCAAGCCATATTAGAGGGATTCATTCCCTTCAAAACTGGCTTTGACCAATACTTAGATTTATGTAATTTCTTAATCCGATTTCTAGAAGCAATTCCAATGATGATGTCTTTACCAATTCGATCGCCTGCTAAGAATTCATAGTCTTTCTTTTCATCAGGAATTCTAATTTCCTCGTTGAAAACCATATTCTCTTGCTCCTCCTCATTTGGATAAAGCAAGTTAATATTTCCATCACTTTGTAGTGTTAAGATATAAAGGTAAGACGCTTGTTTTAATTTGATGTTTATTTTAACTGACTGGCCTGGTCGATAGATTTTAGAATTTGTCTCTATAGAAATTCCCATATCATTGGAAGTAGGAGAATTAGAAAATAAAAACAAAAAGGGAATTATAAAGAGAATCCGTTTCATGCCATGAGATTTTTATAGTTTTTTATTTTGTCAATCAAGATAGTTGGAAAAAAAAATGACAGTAGAATTATGTTTAAGAAATTGTAATGCATAGATGCTAGAAGATAAAAATACTCCTAAAGCCTTTGAATTATTTCGAATCTCAATAATTCAGTTAACAATTTTAAGTTTCAGTTTTATTTTATTATCGATTTTCTCCCAATTAGCGATGGCAACAGTCGCATATCAAAATCGATTGCCGGAAAATTTATTGGACTTAAGTGAAGAAGAAAGAACCACTTTTCAAAATAAAATTGCAAAAGAGTTTGAATCATTAGCGAAGAATCACCCAGAGAAAATTGCAGATGAATTTATCGAAGCAACCACAAATACAACACCAAGCCTTTTATTGATACAGAATATTCTTTGGTTTGTAAGCTTCCTTATACCAGCCTATTTTGTTTTCACTCGATTTCTAAAAGATGATGTTCAGTGTTTAAACGATGAATTGAGTTTCACACATATTAATCGAGGTTTAATGGCTGGAATCAGTGTATTTATAATACTCATGTTAGTATCCTTAGTTTTTTATGTTTTCAATTTTAAGCCCAAAGTAAACCACTTCCAGACAAAACTTTTTACAAATATAAAAGGAAATTTCTATTTATTAGCTTGGTGCATCTATACTGTCGGAATTATAACAGGTATAATGGAAGAGTTTCTATTTAGAGGTCTGATGTTAAATCATTTTGTAAAAAAAGGTTATGCAAAGGAAGGGTTGATGATTACTTCCTTTATTTTTGGAATTATGCATTTTTCTTTTGATGCCTCCCCTGTAATACCTGCGATCCTTACATTTGTAGGAGTTCTATTTGGTTCCATCTATTTACAATCTAGAAATATATGGACGGTTATGGCAACTCACGCATGTTACAATTCTCTTGGCTTGATAACTGCCTATTTTCTAGGGGACAAACTTTTATGAAAAATTTTTTACAAAGAGTATATATTGTTTTTTTACTGAGTGTTCCATTTTCACCTTTATTTTCTTCTGAATCTTTTGAAAGCAGTGCAAGTGTAGAAGATGCAAATTTAAAAGTTGTAAAGCTATTAAATAAAATTACGGACAATTCCATACGCTCAATGGAGTCCACAGGCGGCTTTAATTATCGTTACAAAAGTGGTCTAATAAGCCCTTTTAGATTTAACGTTTATGTTGGAAAAATCAGCAAGAAATCGGAAGACTCCATTATAAGAATTGAGTCTACTAAAAACGGAGAAGCAAAATTACTAAAAACCATTTTGGAAGTAGAGCTAAATAAAAGTGCTGCTGACTATAAATTTGAACAAGTCATAAATCCAAAGTATCATATAGTATCTCAATCATTAAATCTAATCACTCCCGCAGCAAGTGTCCTTTATAATTCTTACAATTCTCCATTTTACACAAACTCGGATACAATCCTGAAAGCTGGAACCTATGTGTTAATAGATTTATTTATAGTCGCTCTAGCAGCAGTTTATATCAATAATAGTAAAGTTGGAAATAAAAACATTTATGACGATTTACTAAATAAAAAAGGACCAGGAAAAGACTTTAGAGATTATCCACAAAGAGAATTCATACTCGCTGCACTCCTTATACCAAGAATATACAGAAGTATAGAAGCATTTCATGATACAGCAGCTCAAAACAGAATTGCAGAACTTTCTTATACCTATCGTTTTTAAACAATTAATCCTAACCTGTCCAAAGAGTATATAAATTCCTTACATTTTTACGACTATTATTTATATAACAAAAATTTATGTAGGAATTTAGAAAGTGATTTATGGTATCCACCCTTTATTGGCGAATATTCATATTTGAAAGGATACGATCCATTTCATCTATACTATTGTAAGATATTACAATTTTTCCCTTACCTACTTTAGCGTTATGCGAAATTTTAACCTTAGCAGATAATTTATTTCTAATTTTCGTTTCTACATTCATAATAGTAGGATCTGTATTATCTCTCTTAGTGCTAAGAGTCGTTTTTGTTTCCCAGAGACTAGCAACATACTCTTCTACATCTCGAACGGTTAAATTTTTATCTACGATTTGTTGTGCATAGGTTTCCAATTTCTTTTTGTCACCAATCGATAGAAGCGGCCGTGCATGACCTTCAGATAATTTTCGAGTTTTAATTAATTCTTTTACTGAATCAGGTAATTGCAGTAAACGAATCATATTGGAAACAGTAGAGCGATTTTTCCCAACACGCGCTGCAACTTCCGTAATTTTCATAGAAAGCTTTTCTGTAAGCTGTTGATAGGCGAGCGCTTCTTCGATTGGGTTTAAATCTTCTCTTTGGATATTTTCAATGATTGCAATTTCCAGAGTCTCCTTTTCGCTATAGTTCCGAACGATCGCAGGAATCTTATGAAAGCCTGCTTCTTTACAAGCTCTATACCTTCTTTCTCCAGAAACTAATTCATATCCGTCATTCGTTTTAGTAACGACTATCGGTTGAATCAATCCATGTTGTTTAATTGTCTCTGCAAGTTCGGAAATAGATTCTGCAGAGAAAGTTTTTCTCGGCTGGTTTGGATTTACTTTTATTTCCGATAATTTGATTTCTCTCATTGGAGAATTAGTAGAAGTATCCGAGGACTCCGATGAACGACCAGAGGAGCCAATTAAATTTCCAAGACCTTTGCCTAATACTTTTGGTTTCATAACATCCTCTATTTATTTGCTGCGATCACTTCATCGCAAAGACTTTTATAACTTTGGGCGCCAACTCCATCTGGATCATAGAAATTAATCGGTTTTCCAAACGAAGGCGCTTCTCCTAGTTTTATGTTTCTAGGAATCATGGATTTATAAACTTTCTCTTTGAAATACTCTCGAACATCATTCGCAACTTGATTTGCTAAATTTGTTCTCTTGTCATACATCGTTAAAACAACTCCCTCTAATTCAAGAGATGAGTTTAAATTTTCTTGGACGAGAGAAATAATCTTCATTAATTGAGTAAGACCTTCTAAGGCAAAATATTCAGTTTGCAATGTAATCATCACACTATCTGAAGCGCATAACGCATTTACTGTGAGCACACCAAGGGAAGGTGGACAATCGATAACGATAAAATCAAATCTTGCTCGAATCGGAGCCAATGCATCTCTGAGCCTAAATTCTTTTCTATCTTCTGACATTAAATCAATCTCTGCTCCACTCAAATTAATATTCGATGGAATGATAGATAGATTTTCGATACCAGTTTTTTGAATTGCCTCATTCGCAGAAACATCTCCAATTAAAACTTCATAAGAGGTATTTTCAATTTGATTGATATCCATTCCAAGCCCAGATCCAGCGTTGCCCTGTGGATCTACATCAATCAATAAAACTTTCTTACCACTCGCAGCAAGATAAGAACATAGATTGATGGAAGTAGTAGTTTTTCCAACCCCACCTTTCTGATTACTAATTGAAATTATTTTTCCCATGATATCCTCTTTATCTCTTTACTAATCGATTCCCAATTCCTTGGAAAACCTTTGTTTGGATTCGCTTCCTTTTTCAATATTTTTATATGACGATTTCCCAAAAACTCTAATTCATTTAAATCTAAATCTTTTTCAATGATCATTCCTAAATTCTGCAAGAGAGTTTTTTCAAAATTTGTATCGTAGACTCTTTTAGCTAAAAAAGGAATGAAGTAGGAATTCTGCTTTAAAATTTTATAAACCATTTCACAAGACCAAGGGTAACGAATAGCCGATCTCATTACGACTAAATCAAATTGTTTTTTTATACCTTCCATCCTATCATATAAAAAGGAAACTTTAGAGTCGTAGTTTTGTTCTTTATAAAACTTTTCCAAAAGAGAAAGTCTGCGTGATTGCGAATCAATCAGTGTGACTTTCGGGGAATTTTGCAGACAAGAAAATAAATATCCAGGTAAACCGGGACCTGTTCCCACATCCGCAACTTCATCACTTGCTTTAATATACCCAGAAGAATTGATTACAAAAATATGAAACATCGATTCAATAACATGCCTATCCAAAAAAAACTCAGAATCAGATTTGGAAAAGAATCCTCCGATCTCATTGTAGTCGCGAAGAAAGTTTGAATACTCAATCACTTTGGATAGATGAAATATTTCTAAGATTTGTTTTCCAGTTTTTGGAAATAAAGTAAGAATTCTGTCAGGTAAAATTAATTCGCTCATTGGATATTGATTCACTTAATGGTTCAGATTTAGATTAATTTCAGATAGTAAATTAACACAAGTCAAATTGGTTCTATTGTAAAATGTTCTTATACTACAAGTAAAGTTTCATATTCGAGAGAATGAAGGTTCTATCTATCATTTCCTCTTTTACATTTGTTGAATAAATTAGATTGAGTTGCCAATTAGAAAGAATTTTAACTTCTTACAATATCCCTTTTACGGTTTTATAATAGCAGATAAATTTCTATTTAAATTGGGATGAGTTTCCATTTTTTGTTTTAAACGCTTTCTAAATTTCATTTTTCTAAATGGAACCAATTTAATTTTTGAGGGTCTTATTCTGCAAATAAGGAGATAAGAATGAAAAAAATATTTAAAGTATTTTCCCTTCTCATGTTGGTATTGGTTGCGTTTGTAAACTGCCGTCATCACTCATTGGCAGACAGAGCAGATTGGATTGTAAAAAGAATTTCTAGTGAGCTAGATCTCAATGATAAGCAAAAGACAGAATTGCAGAGAATCAAAAAAGAGATTCTAGACAAAAAGAAAGAACTCGATCTAAAAATGTTTCCCGATGATATAGTAGATCAAATCAGACAAACACAAATCGATGAAGCAAAGGTAAACAAATCCTTTGAAGTAAATGGAGCAAAAAGAGATCAAATGAGAGTTTTTATGACTAAGAAATTCATTGAGTTTCATGCGATCCTTACACCAGAACAAAGAAATAAGTTAGCTGATAAGATTGGGGAATTACTAAAAAAACACAACCATGACTAATTCTGATTTTACGTTAATAGTAAATTCGACTAAATCAGTTGTTCTCTCTGCGATAGAAAAAAATCTCGCAGAGAGATTCTATTATGCAATTGATGATGTAGTGCAAGAAACATATCTTCGTGCCTATAAATCTCTTACAAAAGGGAACTTCCGATACGAGGCAAAGATTTCAACTTGGCTTTACACAATTGCAAGAAATGAATCTCTCAGAATGAACGACAAATTGATTCGAGAAGAAAAGAAAATAGAAAAAGCAACTAGCCAAATAAAAGAAGAGCGACCCATTGAAGAGGAAGTTGAAGAAAATCCAAAGAAGGTTAACCTACTTGATTACTTAAAAATGATTCCCGATAAATACAAAGAGATCCTAGAACACTATATCAATGGACTATCAGAAAAAGAAATTGCAGATAGGTTATCAATTAAACAAGGAACTGTAAAGTCGAGAACATCACGAGGAAAAGAATTCCTACGAAAGATTATTTTAATGGGAGAAAGAAATGAATAAACCAAATCGAAAAGAAGAAATAACATTTAGATTGAATAGTAATGAATGGGACAAAGATATCGCAGCAAAAGTAACAAACAAGTATCAAAGAAAAGTAAGAAGAAATCGTGTGATTGCAACTTCCGCATTCCTACTACTCATGGGAGTCTCTACTTTCATAACTTTCTTCTATCAAAATCCAGTTGAGACAGAATATATGAACTTACAAGCGTTTCAGTTTTTATTCTCTGACGATTTGTTTCCTATTTTTGATGCATTTTATCAAGAAGAAAGTATTTCTTTTTTTGCAGATTCCATATTGTAAATAGAAACAACTCAAACCATAAATAATATTTATAAAAAGTATCACAACGTTTACTACTAGGTTTGAAGTGATACTTTTCTATTCTATTTCTATCTAAGAAATCAATTCAATCGAGAAGATAAATTATAACCAAAACCTTGATTGCAAAAATATATACGAAACGCCTAAGAAAAGTTCCTATAAGAATTTAATTAAACTAACGATTGGTATACCCCACATACAAACGTGCGAGTAAAATAAGAAATGAATTTTGATGTTCGGATTAAACAGATAAACACATTCTCTTGTCTAGAGATCGCTCTCTTTGAGAAGAATCATTTATATAAAAAGAACTTCTTTTGAGGGCAATCAAAATGCCCCGACTAAACTAATAAACAAAATCGTCGATACTTCTATTGATGAAAACCTTCCTTCTTTTCTACTTTTTAGTTCTTTCAATTTTATATGCTTACACTCCAGGTAAGTGGTCTTACTTAGATCGGTTTGTGGTTGGAAATGAAAAGTTCGGTCCAGTTTCTGAAATAGTAAAAAACAGGACAGGGCAAACCATTTATTCTGCTATGTATGAATACAATGTAGAAGGAAAATTGATTAAAGAGAAATTTCTAAATGCAAAAGGAGAAAATGACGGAGAGATTGTTTACACGTATGATTCTGGAAAAGTAAAAACGGAAGAAGTATTCTCACCAGACAAACAATCACAAGAAAAGAAAACATTCTCTTACGCATCCTCCGGCAACTTGAAAGAAATCATTATCACCTCTGCTTCTGGTAAAGGAGTTTTACGACACAAGATAAATTCAATTCAAGATGGATTCGTTCTAGATTGTGAAACCAAATGGGAGGAAGAAGGAGCTCAAGAATCTTTTTCATCTAAAAAAGATGTCTTAGATGAAACAATCCTCAACCAAGAAATATTCGATGACAAAAAGAAATCCATTGGTTTCATAAAATACTATTACGATAAAAAAGGGCGAATCGAAAAGAGGGAAAACATGCAAGGCAATTCCAAAAGAATGCAACTTCTAACCTACGATGAGTCAGGGAAATTGATTAGTTTTTCGTTTCACGTGAAACAGGATGAAAACTGGGTTTTAGTTAAGACTCATTATTTGACTTATAATTCAAATAACACACAATAACAATATCTTCGTTCTTTCGAATTTAATTCGAAGAGTCTAGGATTATATCATTGTTTTTTGTTTGAGTGTTACCTTTTAATAATTTAGCAAACTTTTTTGCAATCACCTCAATTACAATCGTGAACGCGCCTCCATAATTCATCCCTATTAATAATTGATAGACCATTTTTTTTAGAGCCAAGTCAAAAGGGAGACGATATTCTTTCCAGTCAGCTTGAAACTCATATTCTAATTTCTGTTTTCGATCTGACTGATTTTGCTTTTGAGGTTTGCGATTGATTTGACCAAGAGTTCCATTGAACCGAGTGATAGATTCGGTATGTGTAAAGTTTAAATTCAAATCTATTTTGTTTTGCAGAAACCCAATTGGTAGAATATCTAAATTAATTAATTTACCCCAAGTCACTCCTTTTACTTGTAACTGACCAGTTCCATTCTTACAAGTTGAGATCACATCGCCTTTGTCAATTTTGCAGTAAGCATATTCAGAATTAAAAATAAGTTGAAACGGATTTCCTAGATCAATCAAAGCATCTGCAATCTCTATATTTCGAATGTCAGTTTTATAAATAGGAAAAACAGACATATCCTCAATTTCAATATTACCATTTGTAATGTATCCAGAATGAATGATTGCTTTTCCTTCTCTAGGCATATATTTAATTTTCTCGATGGAAGGGATATGATTGATATACTTCACATCTAAGTTTTTAATCCTAAATTGATAAATGCTCAACCTACCTGCAAATAAAGAAAACGGGTTTAGAAAGAAAAAGATTCTATCTACTTTAATTTTAACAACATCGGTTTTATTTACACCGCTTGTTTTAATTTCCAAATTTTTAGCATAAAAGAAAAATATAGGAAGGAAAAATCCAAATAGATCACATTTACAAATCAAATATTTTCTAAAGATTCGGTTCACTAGAAGAGTAAATAAAGGAGCAGTTAAAAACAACTGTAAGATCAAATATATTAAGAATGTGATTTTGATATTTTCCATATTCAGTCAAACTAGATTCAAATCAGTTTAAGTCTCTAAAACTTGCTTCTATCTAAAAATATAAATCCTTCGAATCTCTTTTTTATGTCTCTATAAAAAGATACGAATCATTTTCAAATTAGAAGTTACCTTTTGTATTCGGAATAAGATTACCTTACCCGAAAGAAAGAAAAGTATAAAACAAATCCAAATAAAAATATATTAGCAATTCATCTTTCACTCCTGCACTCTATCAAATTAGGTTTAATCCAAATCTTATTCAAAAGACATTCCATTCAGCAGAGTAAAGGAGAAGGAAGAGAGGAATGGTATAAATCGAATTGAGAACAGTCCAAACTCAACTCAAAACCGATATTCAATACTTGCTATCTATTTCAAAATTGATTCTTTTATTTTAATTGAAATAAAAATAGAAACTGAAAGATTACCCTTAAAGTTAAATCGAAATTTACAAATTGGTTTTTAATTATGTTTCATAAAACGTTTCGTTAAGCTTGATTCAAAAAAAAGCTATACATAGACTTTTTATTACCGATGTTTCATAAAAAGATTCATCTGCTGTTAGAAGCATTTAGAATAATGATTTGGTAAAAGACATTACCTATAAAAACGGGAAGCTGATTAATAGCCCTTGGAAAAATATTTGAAAGACATAGAAGTGAATCAGGAAGTATTTGAAATAAAAAACTCCGAAATAGATGTCACTAGTATCATGGCAGACATTGAATCGAATCTAAAACGAAGAGCCATCGATAAAACAGAAATAGAAAGAATCAAACAACTGAAAATTTCTGCTGAAACTCCTGTAGGTCATAGACCTTTTGATCCATCTCATGTTGCGAATCTTTTCGAAAAAGGCATCTCTCCTCCAAGATTCTCAAACCCAAAGTATTGGTTTGTTAAAGGTCCACTCAAGTGGGCAATTCATAAGTTTACAGATTTCTATTCCCTTGTAGATAAAAAACTTTCTGAAAATAGAATCAAAGCATTTTACTCGGTCGTGTATGAATTAATACTACTTCGAACACAATATGAAAGATTAGAAAGAAAATTTAATGATCTTTATAAAATTACATTAAACTCAGAAACGGAAAATAACAACTATCAATACAGTTCCATGTTTTATAATCATGATGAGTTACTATCTGAAAAGTTTTCAAATGAAAATGTTCGGATTGGAAATCTAATTTCAAAAGAAAGTAAAACTCTCATCTTACTCCCTGCTGCAGATAATTTTTTAAATTTATTAAGATGGAACAAAATAGATTTCCATTTAATCACAGATAAGAAACAACAATTGGAATACATTCAAAAACAATTAACAAAGAATATAGAATACGTTGAATCAATTCAAAGCTTTACTAATTTTAAAAATTATAAAAATATTTTAATCCATTCAAATCTTTGCTTACTTAACCCAAAAACCATTGAGAGAATTATTCAAAACATTTTAGAACAAGCAGATAAAAACACACAAGTTCTACTCCAATTCTCAAATCATACTCTTCAAACGATTTCACCATTTCGTGAAAACTTTCAAACATACATCGAAGTGGATCATTTGGAAACCTACCTAAGAAATTTAGGTTTTATCAATATTTGTAAACACTCTGTAGAAAAAGAAGAAATGCAACTCATCACTTTTTATACAAAATGAGAATCTTTCAGCATGTAGATGAATTCAATGAGCGAGATGGAATCGGAAATGATATATCTGGATTTGATTCCATTTTTAAAGATCTCCATTTAGAATCGAATATCATTTGTAGGATCAATAACTCCAAACAGAAAACGGATATTTATTCACCAGAAGACAAATTAGTTTTTTCCAAAAACGATGTGCATATTCTTCACTATGGAGGCACTGGATACCCAATAGATTTTTTCGCAAACCTACCAGGGAAAAAAATTTTAAGATTTCATAACATTACTCCTGCGTATTTTTTTAAGCCTTATTTAGATTCTAGTATCTATGAATCATTTGAGAAAAATGAGTCTATTTCTTTATTCGAATTATACTCTTTGAGAAAAAATATTCATTTTCTTTGGAGTGATTCAAAATTCAATCAAGATGAATTTTTTAAATTTACAGGTAAGACGAATAAATTCATTGCAGAAGTTTTACCGGTTACTCATCGTTATCCGCTCGCAACAGCAAAGAGTGAAAACAACTTTACAATAGGGTTCGTAGGAAGATTAGTCCCAAATAAAAAGATTGAGGATTTATACTTCACTTTATTTTATTTAAAGAAAATAAATCCAAAATATCGGCTTATTTTATTCGGTAAAAGAAATCAGATTTTTAAAAAATACTTTCAAAAACTGGATTCAATTGCAGAAGAATTAAATCTATTAGATTCTATAGAATTAAATGAAAACTTAGATGATGCAAATCTAAGAGATAAGTTTTCAAAACTAAGTGTATACGTTTCAATGAGTGAGCACGAAGGTTTTGGTGTTCCTTTATTGGAAGCTATGTCCTTAAATATCCCAGTCATCGCCTACTCTTCTACTGCTGTTACAGAATTAGTTGAGAATGCAGGACTTCTATTTTCAACTAAAGACTTCCCAAAAATAGCAGAACTAATTGATACCTTACATTCAAATCCAAATATAAAAGATAGACTTCTTCAAATGCAAAAGAAAAGAATTCAAATAATTTCTAACTTTTCATACAAAGAAAAAATTCAAAACCTAATTAAAATCTAGAATACTTTTAAGAATGACAATTCATATTCTATCTAAAATCTGAATTCTTAATGAGATACCCTATTAAAAGAATCATTCAATTTTCAGCTGGATTTAATCCGGGTGATGCTATCAGTAATGAAATGATAATTTTAAAGTCTTTTTTTCAAGAAATTGGCTATGATGGGGAAATCTTTTCGGAAAACATCGGATCTAAATCCAATCGTCTTGCTGCAAAGTATAAATCCTATACTCCTAGAAAAGGTGATTGCATCATTTACCATCACTCGATCCATTCTTCAATTCTAGAATTTGTTTTAAATCTAGATTCCCCAAAAGTATTAATCTATCACAATGTAACTCCTAGTTATTTCTTTGAGCCTTATGATTTAAAACTAACGTATTATTTAAAAAAGGGAAGAGAAGAGTTGTCAGAGTTATTAGGAAAATTCCAACTTTATTTTGCAGATTCGAATTTCAATAAACAGGAATTGGTTGATCTGGGTTTCGAGAATGTCCATGTTCTTCCAATCATCTATGACTTTAGCAGATTACCAAAAAAAGAAATAAAAAAAAGTAAATCGACTAAAGATATAATCTTTGTTGGAAGAATTGCCCCTAATAAAAAACAAGATGATATAATAAAGGTAGCTAAGGTTCTAAAAGAATACTTCTTGAGTGATTTTCGCATTCACCTAGTTGGATATTGCTCTAAGGAACTGGAACTCTATAGAGATGAATTAAAATCTCTCATTGATTTATTTGATCTCTCAGATCATGTCTTCTTTTCAGATTTTATAAATGATGATCTACTCGCTGAATACTATCAAAACGCGGACCTATTTTTATGTATGAGCGAACATGAAGGCTTTTGTGTTCCACTCATTGAATCTATGTATTATGAGGTTCCTATATTGGCTTTTGATGCGGGAGCAGTGAGAGATACTTTAGATGGAGCAGGCATTCTTTTTAAAACTAAAGACTTTCCAACTATTTGTGAATGTATTATAAAGATTCTTTCCGATAAAGATTTTAGAGATAAAATTGTAGAAGGTCAAAGAGAGCGACTCACTCGTTTTATGCAAAGCAATCACACTAGAATCATCGGAGATGCAATTAAACATATTCAAATATGAGAAAGTATTTTATTAAGCGCCTCTTATTATTATTTCCAACTGTCCTTGGAATTACATTCGTTGTATTTTTAATTTCTCATATGGCACCTGGTGGTCCTTTTGAATCTGAGATCGCAAAGTGGCGTGGACTTGCAAATGAAAGTGGAGGAAGTCAAAAACAAATCTCAGAAGAAGAAATTCAACTATTAAAAGAAAGACTTCACCTTGATAAACCGGCCCCTATTGCATATTTATATTGGTTAAAAAAGATTGTAGTTTTTGATTTAGGTGAATCTAGAATTAATTATAAAAAAGTTTCCGATCTAATTGTAGAGAAGCTTCCAATATCATTGACGTTCGGACTTAGTGGTTTTTTTATTTCTTATATTATTTGTATTCCACTGGGTATCTACAAAGCTTTGCATCATGGGGAAGGATTTGATCTAGCAACTAGCTTTATTATTTTCTTTACATACTCCATTCCAATTTTTGCTCTAGCACTTTTACTTTTATACTTTTTAGCATCAGGTGAATTTTTCTCTCTATTCCCTTTGGGTCATGAAGTTTCCGATCATTATGAATCTTATGATACTTGGGGACGATTAATCGATAGGCTTCATCATATGTTTCTTCCTGTTCTGTGCTATATCTTTCATTCTTTTGCTGTGCAAACAATACTAATGAAGAATTCACTCTTAGAGGAAATTAGTAAAGATTATGTAAGGACTGCGGTATCAAAAGGAATGAGCTTTAAGGATGCAGTCTTTAAACATGCTTTTAGAAATTCACTGATTCCTATTGCAACAGGTTTTGGAAGTAATCTCAGTTTAATCTTTGCTGGTTCTCTCATTATTGAATTGGTCTTTAGTATTGATGGAATGGGACTTCTCAGTTTTAATGCAGTTCGCGAAAGAGATACTGATTTAATGATGGGTTTACTACTTGTGCAAAGTATTTTATCATTACTTGGAAATATACTGTCTGATTTTTGTTATGTTCTGATTGATCCTAGAATACGGTTTGAATGATGCTAAATCCAAATACAAAAAAGAGATTATTAAAATTTAAAAATAATAGAAGAGCCTATTACTCTTTTCTCTTCCTACTTATAACGTATATCGTTTCTTTATTTGCGCCAATTCTTGTAAATGATACTCCTATCTTAGTTTATTATAACGAATCTTTTTATTTTCCCATTTTTAAATTCTATCCAGAAAAAACCTTTGGTGGAAAATCTGAGACGGTTGCGAATTATAAAAAATTAAACAAAACAGAAGCATTCCAATCAAATAAAAATTTCATGCTTTTTCCTCTCATTTCCTACGGCTACAATGAAAGCAATATGGCAGATCTCCCTTTTGGAGTTTCCCCTCCCACAGCACCTGATAAAAAACACTGGCTTGGAACTGATGATAGAGGTAGAGATGTATTCACTCGAATTTTTTATGGATATAGAATCTCTCTCAGTTTTAGTTTGATCTTAGTTTTCTTGGAAATCTTAATTGGAACCATTATCGGAGGACTACAAGGATACTTCGCTGGGATATTTGATATAACGTTTCAGCGACTCATTGAAATTTTCTCTGCTATCCCCTTTTTATATCTCATTTTAATCATGGGTTCCTTCTTCGGAAGAAGTTTTACGATTCTATTAATAACTTATGGCGCTGTGAGTTGGATTGGAATTAGTTACTATATGCGTGGAGAATTCTATAAACTAAGACAGGCTCAATTTGTAGAGGCAGCAAAAGCGTTTGGAGTTCCATCCTATAAAATCATTTTTAAACACATTGTTCCAAATGCTCTTACGCCTATTGTTACATTCTTACCTTTTATATTAATTGGATCAATCTCCATTTTATCGGCGCTTGACTTTTTAGGATATGGAATTCCGGCTCCAAATCCTTCTTGGGGAGAATTGATTGGACAAGGGAGAGAAAGATTAAGTGCTTGGTGGCTTATAGCATTTCCCTCTTTTGCACTATTTTTAACAATACAACTCAGTGCATTTATTGGGGAAGGTTTAAGAGATGCATTTGATGCAAAGGAAAAGATAGCATTCAAATGAAAAAGAAAAATACAAAGATAGTAAAAGCAAAAGAGACAAAAAAAGAATCTCAGCCTTTGTTACAAATTGAGAATTTATCTTTGAGTATTGCAGCTAATACAGATTTGCCTGTCTTACAAAGCATATCCTTTCAAATAAAAGAAAGTGAAGTATTAGCTTTAGTTGGGGAATCTGGAAGTGGCAAATCACTCACTGCACTTTCTATTACAAAACTATTGCCGATTAAAATTTTTAATTATAAAACAGGATCTATTTTCTACAAAGCAAAAGATCTACTAAAAGTAGAAGAGGAAGAAATTCGAAAAATTAGAGGAAAAGAAATCGCTTATATTTTTCAAGATCCATTCACGTCCCTAAATCCTCTAAAAAAAATTAAAGAGCAAATTACAGAATCTTATAAAATCCATATTTCGGAAAATCCAAAAGAAGCCATTGAAAAAGCAAAGTATCTTTTAAACAAAGTAGGATTAACCGATTTAGATGAAAGATTAAATTCCTACCCGGGAGAAATGAGCGGTGGAATGCTCCAGAGAATTTGTATTGCTTCTGCACTCATGTGTGATCCAAAACTTCTAATAGCAGATGAACCTACTAGTGCGTTAGACGTCACGATTCAATCCCAGCTTGTTGATTTACTTTTAAAAATAAAGTCTGAAAATAATATGTCCGTTTTATTTATATCGCATGACATTGCTCTTGTTGCCTCTATAGCAGATAGAATTGCAGTTATGTATGCAGGGCAAGTAATGGAACAAGGCAATACAGAAGATGTTATCAAAAAACCTTTTCATCCTTATAGCGATGCACTACTAAAAGCAATTCCTGCAGGAATTAAACACCACGATCGACTTTCGACGATAGACGGAATCGTTCCTTCCCCTGCCGATTATCCAATTGGCTGTCATTTCTCGAATCGATGTGCGAAAGTTTATGATCGATGTGAAAAAGAGAAACCAATTTTATTTGAATCAAAAAAAGGTAGACAATCCGCCTGCTTTTTAATGGAAAAAAAGAAATGATAGAAGTAAAGAATTTATATTCCAGTTACAAAGTAAATTCAAAAGAATTCTTTAAAAAGAATATCATTAAAGCAGTGGAAGATGTGTCTTTATCAATCCCTAAGAATCATACTTTAGGATTAGTAGGAGAATCCGGTTGCGGCAAATCTTCGTTAGGCAGAACCATTCTTAGATTACAGCCATTTGAAAGTGGAAATATTCTTTATAAAGACAAGGATCTTACTCTTCTCAGTCAAAGGCAGTTGCTCCCACTGAGAAAAGATCTTCAAATTATCTTTCAAGACCCTTACTCTTCACTAAACCCTCGTCTTACTATATTTGAAATTATAACAGAAGGTTTATTTGTTCATAAAAAAGCAGAAAAGAAAGAGGCACTTGAGCTAAGTATTCAGATGTTAGAAAAAATGAGTTTAAAACCTGACATTCTAAATCGTTATCCGCATGAGTTTTCTGGGGGTCAAAGACAAAGAATTGCAATTGCCCGAGCTTTAATTTTAAATCCTGAATTTATAGTTTGCGATGAAATAGTATCTGCACTCGATGTTTCGAATCAAGCACAAGTAATTAATTTACTTTCTGATTACAAAAAAGATAAAAACCTATCTCTGCTTTTTATCTCACATGATCTAAACGTTATTACACATATCTCAGATGACATTGCAATCATGTATCTTGGAAAAATTGTAGAAATGGGAAGTAAAAAGGAAATTATTGAAAAACCATCGCATCCTTATACAAAATCTCTTTTTGCTTCCACTTTTGAACTTTCAAACAGGAAGAAAAAGAGAATCATCTTAAGTGGTGAAATTCCAGGCGTTCTAAACAAACCATCTGGCTGTTACTTTCATACTCGTTGTCCTATAGCCCAAGACATCTGTAAAAAAGAAATTCCACCTAGTAAAAAATTGTCTCCAACTCACTTTTCTTCCTGTCATTTCTCATAAAACGTTAGTATCCGTTTGTATCATATTTATACAAAGTAATGTTTGTCACTGGACCTGTTGAGCCTATATCAGAACAAGTAGATGTATTTGCAACCGCTACGGACGCAGATACTAAATTTCCATGACCTTGGTAAGACCCGACGTTAGGAGTATATAAACAGGCTTCAAAGGATTGACAAAAACCATTGTCATCTCCAATTCCATCCCCGATGATTTCAACAGCATTTCTAAGAAAGGTAACAGATCCGCCTCCGTTTAACGGATGAGTTACAACTGTTGCAGGCAACTGAGCAGTATTTCCAGGGCAAGGCAAAGTGTTTAATCCAATTGTATCTGTAGTTTTGAATGTCCAATCATAGATTTGACAAACTCCACCCGCAATACATGCCCCCCTCGAAGAGGAAGCTGCAAATGTTCCGGATTTTCCTAGGTTTCGGTAAAAATTCTGAAAACTTGTCCAGCTAACGCTTGTGCTATAGGTGTTTGAGCCAGATGCGTAATAGCTATTTGCCGACTCACTAGAAGCTTGTCCAATAAAGATTTGGTTCAGCGGAGTTGCAGAAAAATTTAGAAAACTATTAGTAGATGGATAATTGATATCCGAAGGTCTTGTTCCAGTTACAGCTCCATTACAAGTTCCAGTAATTCCGCCTGACGATCCTCCTGCAGTAATACAAGCCACTGAATTTACTTTAAATATACCCGTGAAATAGGTATCCGTATTTCCACCACTTAGATTTACATGACTATTAGGTGTAGCTCCAGAAACATAATTTTGTAAGGTAGAGGTAGGCGCTCCATTCATTTGCAAATGATCATTTCCATTATTTAGATTCATAACGTTTGTTAGAAGTGTATTAGAGCTATTTAGTTTTTCACCAATTCCATTGTTATTAACGGACGATATATTAAAAATATAATTGTTAACACTAGAATTTACAATACTTACTCCATCTGATGCGTTATTTGCAACAAGAACACCGGAAATAAAGTTTTTTGTTACGTTTGTATCTAAACGCAACCCAACACCGAAAGTAACATCTTGGCTATTAAAAATAGAAATATTGTAAATTAAATTTTCCTTCGCGTTTGCTGTATTGAGTAGAAATCCTGTTGGATTGGAATTGGCAATTGTAACATTGCTAATATAATTATTAAAAGTTTGTATGGTGACACTTGCAAAGGTAGAATTAGCAGCTCCACAAAGAGGATTGATGCCTGTATTCTGAACTTTTATATTTCGAATCACTGAAAAATAGGAGTTACTTCTTAACGTTATTCCTCCTGGATGTAGAGAGGCATCAAAATCACCTTCTACCCAACTAAAACTTGCATTTACGACATCAATCATATATCTAGAAGTTACACACGCCGGTGCTGTAGCTGTCATTCTAAGCCCTGGTTTAATTAAGAACGCAACGTTAGAAACTCCAATACTCACTTGTGGGATATTTCCAGCATCAGATATTGGAGTAGAAGACGTTAATAGATAGATAGTTCCGGAAGTAGTAATAGCTGTATTCACTGCTGAAGGAGAAACTACTACAACAGGATTGTCCCACCAAACCGAACTTGTTGTTTGATAAAGAGTATTACTTCCTTCTTTTATGGTGAGATTCATAGGAAGAATACTTGGCGAAGAAAGCGTCCAATCGATTAAATCAGATAAACCCTTTCCTGTCTTAAGGCCAGTGGATACGAACTGTATGCCGCTAGAAGTAGTTCTACAAATCCAATTGAGTGCATTCACATTATCTGAAGCAGTAAGATTAGAACAACTTGTTCTATCTGATAAATCTATTTTCCGCATTTCGCCTCCATGGAGACATGCATTATAGCCTCCAGATACAGATGATACACAAGCTGTATCTGTTGCCTGAAAACGACCAGTCCCATCATTTTTTACATAACTATTCCAAGACTTTCCATTGTTTGGATACAAAGCTGAAATGGAAGGAAGCGCAGTGCAAGAAATATTCACATTCGAAATGTTTGCATTAGCTGTTCCAGATGCATTTGCAATAGAACAAGTGAATTCGGAAGGATTTTCTTGCACTTGAATCGAATATGTTGCGCCTGACGCTACTCTAAAAGAATAGATTGTAATAGGAGATAAAGTTAGTTGGTCTTGTCCATTTTTTAGAATGAGAGTTCCTGAAGTAAAACCTTGTATTGAACCACCAACCGTAAATCCTAGTCCTTGGCTTTGACCAAATGCAAAATTTGCAAAAGAAAAATTAATTAATCCAGCTGGGCTAGTTAAATCAAATGCTGCCCTTTTTGTTTTAAGACAATTTGAGGTTAAAAGTAATATTATAAGTATTGTGTTTATGTTTTTCATATATTTTCTATTTTTAAAAATTGTAGTTTGTGCCTGGGACAAACTAAACGCGATTTTATATTTTTAAGTGAAAGCGAAAAGAATCATTTTAGATAAATAGCTTTCTACTTATCTAATTTAACAACTAGGTAAACATTGATTTTCTATAAACAAATAATTTATTTACTTATCGATTCGCTGGAATTTAAAATCAGCTTTAATCGATCTGGATAATTAGTAAAGACGCCCGCAATACCAAGACCAATCATTTTTCTGAATTCAACAAGTGTATTCACTGTGTGGACATAGGTAGGAATTTTTTCTGCTCTTATCTTTTGAAATAGCCTTGATCGAATCTGTGATTTATGTATGTTCAAAGAATCTGCTTTGATTTCTTTCACGAAAGAAATTGGATCTGGCATTATTTTCTCATACCCAGGTTCAATTAAATAAGCCAATCTAATTTTTGTAGACAAACTTCTTAAACGTGTTAAAACTTTTGGCTCAAAGGAAGAGATTACAACTCGACCCATCAGTTTGTATTTTTTAACGAGAAACAAAACTTGCCTTTCTATAGAATGACTCGAATCTTTTTTCTTATAAGCAGAAGATTTAATTTCTATGTTTAAGTGAATGGATTGGTTGTGAATTAATTTCAATACTTCTTCTAAAGTTGGAATTTTCTCTTCTGCAAATCTTCTATTCTTCCAAGAACCAAAATCAAATGTCTTTAATTGTTTGAGAGAATATTTTTGCACGAGTCCCTTGCCATTACTTGTTCTGTCTAAAGTGTCATCATGTATTACAACGGGTATATTATCTTTAGAAAGTGTAACATCCAATTCAATCCAATCAGCGCTGATTTCTATAGCCTTTTGAAATGACAACATTGTATTTTCAGGGAATTTACTGCTAAATCCTCTATGTGCAATATTTTTCATGATTTATCTACTAATTTTAAAAAATAGTTTATTTAATCAATACTCTTTACATGAATATATTATCTCACCATACACAAGGTGAGCCAAGCGTTCAAATGAGATATTCTTGTCAGAAAGCTTGCCTTCGCAGGCTGTTGATAACATAGATTCAATTGTATTTCTAATATTATCAGAATTCTTTTTTGTCTCTAAGATTCTCAAATTTGCGCAATATCAGTTAATACGTATGAAAGGATAAATATGACTCCGGAACAAGTATTTAAAATCGCAAATGCAGTAGCCATTATCCCCTGGATTCTGATGACCGTCGCTCCTCGCTGGAATATAACTGAAAAAATAATTAACTCTTATTCCTTCCCTGCTTTACTTGCTTGTGTATATATTTTTTACATTCTAATTTCACTTGGACGAGCAGAAGGCGGATTTTCAACGTTAGACGGAGTAGCTTCTCTTTTCAAAAATAAAAATGCTTTGCTTGCAGGATGGGTTCATTACTTAGTCTTTGATTTATTTGTGGGAACATGGGAATGGAGAGATTCAATTCAAAATAACATCTCTCATTTCATACTTGTTCCTTGTTTATTTCTAACTTTGATGTTTGGTCCTGCAGGTTTTCTTATCTACTACTTAATTCGTTTATTCCTAGTCGGTAGTTTGATTTAGATTCATGCAAAAACTTCTTTATTTATTGGTGTTGCTTTTAGCAACTAACAACGTATTTGCCGAGAAAGTAATTACTGCGAAAGAAGATTTACCTGACGCATACTTCGGTTTAAAAGTAGGTGCTGTAATTTCTCCTGCATTTGGATATAGATTGAGAGATTCTTCTTCAGGAACTTCCAATGCAAAAAAAGATGATAGAACTGGATTTTCTATGCCATGGACTTTATTTATGATAAGTAAAGAATGGGAAGAAAAGAAAGTAACAGTTGAATTTTGGGGAGAGTTAATTCGTTCTAGTGTAGTGAGTTCCGACACTACAGCGGATAACGGTAACAAATCCAATCCCTATATACTTGGAATTCGTCGGGCAAGTGTAAAGAAAAATTTTGAATTAGGTATATTTAATTTTTCACTTATTTTTGGAATCCATGAATTACCACATGTTTATACACAATGGAATGGTTATTGGAAATGGCGATATGTAGATAGAGCTCCAATGGAGTCACTTGGTTTTTCTCCACAACCTGCTGATCTAGGAGCATCTTTTTTAATGCAAGCAAAAGGATTTAGCGCACATATAGGCATAGTAAATGGGGAAGGTTATAGAGATTTACAAAACTCAAACTCGTCCGGATACGATGCTGTTAGCCGCTTTTCTTATGAACAGGAAATTCAAAAATTTAAAATAGGCTTTCATTTGCTTGGTAGGGCAGGAAATGTTGCCGGTGTTGCAGGAGACGAATGCAGGGAAGGCAAGACAAACTGCCTAGCAAGTGACAATAAAAATTCTACAATGATTGTAAGAGATCTAAGATATCAAAAGTCACAAACTCTAGGTGCAGAGTATACAATGCTCTTTGATAGATATTTAAACTTGGGATTAGGTTTTGTGCATAGGAAAATATTTCAAGGTTTAACGTATGACGCTTTAAATCTTTCAACTTATCCTATTTACCTATCTGACATTGGTAAAACTGCTTACTATTTATGGATAGGGGGTGGATATGGAGATTTTAATTTGATTGCCCGAACCGAGAGAGGTTCTGGTTCAAATGGTGTTTTAGGAAATTCAGCAGGCGGTTTTATTTTTACCAAAAATTCTTTTTTTATTGAGTATTTGTATTCTGAATCTGTTAGATTTGCATTCGGTGGATCTATCTTAATGCAAGGTTCAAAAGTTTATATCGATTCTGTGGGAAATACAAGAACCCAAACCGATTATTTAAATCAATTTTATAGAGGACAAAATTTAGGAATCGTTGAATACTCAAACAATGATAGACAATTATTTATTAGATCCACAATGGATTTTTAAGAGGAAGTATGAAATTAACTAGATCAAAATTTTTAAAGAATACAGCTATAACATTCACAGCGTTATCCGCTGTAAAAGATTTATTCTCACAAACCAATCTTTTATCTCAAAAGAAACAATCGAATGGAATAAAAAATATCACTATCATTGGAGCTGGACTCTCTGGTTTATATTCTGCTTATCTACTAAAGAATGCCGGGTATGAAGTAACAATCATTGAAGCAAAAAATCGTATAGGTGGACGAGTGCTATCGTATGTAGATGAGGAAACAAAACTGATAACAGAACTTGGAGGAGAATGGATCCAAGAGAATCACTATACAATTAAAAGTTTATGTAAGGAATTAGAAATTGAACTAAAAACAATTCCAACCGCGAAAGATATTCTGATAGGCGATAAATTCATTGAAGCTAATTTATTGAAGCAAAGTCCTGAAACAAAGGAAATTCTTAAAAGAGTTTTCTCACTGTATGAGAAAATGTCAGCAGAAAAAAAACAAGGACTAGATAAGTTAGACATTTATTCATTTCTCAAATACCAAGGAGTCAACGAAGAAGAACTCTATCACCTAGAGATGAAGTATAGTATTTATTTCGGTGAGAGCTTACGAACATTATCCGCTGAAAAGGCAATTCCTTATTTAGATTTCTATGAAAATTCATTTCCTTTTCAATATAAAATAAATGGTGGCTCTGAAAAATTAGTAGAAACTTTAAAAACAAAGCTTAAAGGTGTTACTGTATCACTGGCTGATCCAGTAGTATCCATTGAAGATACATCTACTTCTACTAAAGTAAAACTCAAATCTGGTAAAGAATTAATCTCTGATGCGTGTATTCTTTCTATTCCTGTAACTCAATTAAATGGAATTCGTTTTTTACCAGATCTACCTAAAGACAAAAAATTAGCAATTCTACAATCTAAAATGAGTAGAATGACTAAGGGTGTTGCCATTTACAAAGGAATCGATTATGTTCGTGATAAATTATTTATACAAAGCGACGGAATATTTCAAAGCATATATTCACTTGGAAATAAAAATAAAACATTAAACAAAGGAACCTTATCTCTGATTGCAACCGGAGATCGATCTGATGTTTGCTCTCGCCTATCGTCAGAATATCAGGGAAGCTTTGTTAAAAATAATTTAGATAATATTGAATTACTCTCTACACTGAAATTCGAAAAAATACAAATGAAGTCATGGCAAAATGAATCTTTTATCGAAGGAGCTACTTCCTATTATATGCCAGGAACCTATGATGTAAAAAATATTCTAAGAAAAAATCATGGTAGAGTATTTTTTTCTGGAGAGCATTTAAGTATCCAAAGCGGAACAATGGAAGGAGCCTTACTTTCAGCAATTGAAGTTGTAAATAGTTTATGAAATATTTACTGCTTATAATCAATTTTCTAATATCAATATCTATTTATTCAGAAGAATTTATTGTAGCAGGTGCGGCAAATCTACAGTATGCTCTTAAAGCTCTACAACTAGAATACAATCAGGAATATTCTAAAAACATTCAAATTGTTTTAGCTTCTTCAGGAAAGATTTTTACACAAATTCAAAATGGGGCTCCATATTCTATCTTTTTATCAGCGGATATGAACTACCCAAGTAAATTATATAAATCTGGACACTCGATAGCAGAACCTACGATATACGCAAAGGGGACCATAGTTCTATGGTCTTCCAATAGAATGATTGATAAGGATATTAAAAAAATTCTACTTAACCCTAAAAACAAAACGATTGCGATTGCAAACCCCGAGACTGCACCTTACGGTAAGGAATCCATAAATATTTTAGAAAATTTAAAAATATATAATGATATTAAAAGTAAATTGGTTTTTGCCGAAAGTATTTCTCAAGTGAACCAATATATTTTTTCAGGAGCAGCCGAGATTGGATTTACTGCAAAATCGATTGTTACAACGAAGAATAACATTAACAAGGAAAACTGCGTGGAAATAGATAAAGGATTATACAAACCTATCGATCAGGGAATTATAATTTTGAAATATGGACTAGATCATTTTCCTGAAGAATCTAAAAGCTTTTATAATTTTATCTTCTCAAAAAAGGGAAAATACATTTTAAGTGAATATGGTTATATCATAAATGAATTATGATTTAACTCCATTTATTCTTTCTATAAAATTAGCAAGCCTAACAACGATTATCCTTTTTTTAATAGGAATTCCGATTTCCTACTACTTAGCTTTTACTGATTCAAAATTTAAAATCTTTGTAAATACGATAATTACCTTACCTTTAGTTCTTCCTCCTTCCGTTATTGGATTCTATTTTTTACTTCTTTTTTCTCCTCAGAATAAAATTGGTCAAATACTGGAAAAATTCTTCAATCTCCGATTTGTATTCTCCTTTGAAGGTCTGCTGCTTGGATCAATCCTATTCGGTCTTCCCTTTATGATAAATCCTATATTTTCAAGCTTTGAAAGATTTCCTATAACGCTTCAAGAAGCAGCGTTTACAATGGGTAAATCAAAAATAGAAACCTTAATTAAAATCATAATTCCTTACTCTAAGGCTGCCATTTTAAATGGGATTTTAATCTGTTTCGCACATACAATTGGAGAATTTGGCTTAGTGCTAATGATAGGTGGCAGCATACCCGGTAAAACGAAATTAGCCTCCATCTCCATTTATCAAGAAGTGGAATTAATGAATTATAATTCTGCTCATTTTCAATCTGGTTTATTACTAGTTTTGTCCTTTATTCTAATTTTTCTAATTCAAATAACACAATATAAATCTAAACCTAGATTCTAACTTGATAGATGAACAAAGTAATTTTTGAAAAGTATTTAAATAGAGAAAAATCTTTAAAAATAAATTTTGATTTAGATTTTGAAAATGAAATCATTGCACTTTTAGGAAAATCAGGTGCAGGAAAAACTACAATTCTAAGATGTATTGCAGGATTAACAAACCCAGAAAATGGTTTTATTAAAATTAAAAATGAAACTTGGTATGACAAAAAAAAATCGATTAATCTAACGCCACAAAAGAGAGACGTTGGGTTTGTTTTTCAAGATTACGCTCTTTTTCCAAATATGACTGTAGCTAATAATTTAGAATTTGCATTGAAAGATAAAAGTGATTTTAACTGGTATCATAAGATCATTGATATAGCCAGGATAGAAAGTTTCTTGCATCGTAAACCCGATAGTCTTTCTGGAGGGGAAAAACAAAGAGTCGCCTTCGCAAGAGCCGTTATCCGCCGGCCAAAAATATTATTAATGGATGAACCACTCTCTGCATTGGACTATGAAGCAAGAAAATCTTTACAAGATGAAATTCTTTTCTGTCATATAGAAATGCAAATTCCTATTTTGTGGGTAAGCCATGATCTTACCGAAATTCAAAAAATTTCTTCTAGAATTATAAAAATTTAAATTTTCTCTGCACAATTTGAGAATTTTTTTCTCCTATTCTATTAGAAGACCTTTAAATCCAATCTTCCCACCTAAATCTTTTTTACTAAAGGAGACTTTTTATAGAATGAAAACAAAAATTATATCAAACCAAAAACTTTCATTTCCACGAAATCACTACCAAGAATCTGATTTCAGTTCAACTTTACTCGTTCCAGAAAAATACATAACACTCTTCTATCAAAAAATTTCGCATCATAAAGGTGTCCGATCTTACATTGCCTACCTTCTGAATAAATACCAGATTTATATTGCAAATGGTCTGATTCCTAGCTATTGCAAAGTAACAACTAAGTATCAGGAGAAAGGTCAAAATTTGCAAAGAATTGCATTTCGTCCTAAGCCAGAAGATTGGGCTGAACTAAAACTCTATCGTTTAAGTTTTGGTATGTCTATCTCGGCCTTAGTCGTTTACTTACTAATAGCTGACTCTGTTGATTTTGCAGAAACTTTCTCCAACTACTTAACGAGTGTAGGAATTTCCCCGATTCCACAGTTTGACTTATTCGCCAAAGTTCAACTATGTAATAAAAGATCAGACTATACAATCATTTTTCAATATCGAAAGGGCCATTATCATTGATAAAATAAAATCTACTAAAACAACTAACAAATTAAACAAAATCTCACAGAATACAACAAGCTAGGAATATCCAAAGGTGAATCAAAAAACCAAATACGCTTGGTAGAGTCCTACAAGGCCTCCTAAAATGGCTCCAAGGATAATCAGTGTTAGTTCATCTTCTTTAAATACAGAGTGAAGTAACTCTTCGAATTCAGCTTTGGGTAAAACAGATAATCTCTCTGCGATTGTTTTTTCAATTTGCAAACGATCATTTAAATATTTTTGGATACGATTTGCGACATCGGGTAAAATCCAAATAAGCTTCTCTGCGATTCTTTCTTTGATCTGACGAATTTTTTCCGATCCTAAAAGAACAGGCATAAGGGGAGCACGTTCCATCATTTTTTGATGGGTTAGCTTATATGCTTTTTCAATAACAAGTTTGATTAATAAATCACCACCCTTACCTGTAAAAATAAGTCGAATAATATTCTCTTGATTCAAAACGTTATTCGCTACAACATTTGCAAATTCCTTTGAAACCACTTCTTGTCTTTTCAGAAAAAGACCTTGGTAAGTAAAAAAGAAGAAAAACTTTTTAGGTTCAAGTGGTTTAAAAATCATTTGAATTGCAATCCAATTTGTATAGTAACCAACAACCACTCCCATGATCGGCATAGTCCACCATTGACCTAGAATGTTTATAAAGGCTAATTGAATGAGACCAATTAGAAATCCGAAATAGATTCCAGATACAATTATAAATCTAAACTCAGGACCACCACATCTCTGAAACATTTCAATTAGAATCGATGTCTTCTTACCGCTAAGAGAGGAACGAATAATCTCGTCAAATTCAAGGACATTGTCCAATTCATTTCCAAATGATTTGTAAATATCTACGATTTGTTTTGGTATTTCACGACGAACTTCTTCTTCGATAGAATTCTTAATATCGTCGGACAAAAGACTCCAAAGGACTGGGTTTTCGGTTGCAATGATATCTTTAATAATCTCTTTTGCTTTCAAATCAATAAGGTCTTGGATCTCATGATTAATTTCATCCGGATTTACACGTAAAAATAATTCATGGGGTTTAACCAAACGTTCGGTAAGAATTTTTGCAATGAGACCACTCATCTTAATGGCATGATTCGGAATGATTCCTTTCCATCCGAGCTTTCCGATTCCCCAGAACTCAGCCGGATGAAAAATCATTTTTACTGCAACATAATTTGTAATCCAACCGACAAACGCACAAGTAATCGGGATTGAAATAAATTTAATTAAATCAGGATGAGTTTGAACTAATTCATTGAGCCATTGCATATTTTGGTTACTCCACTCACCATAGAAAAAGTTTCCCAATTTTTTATGCAATCCAAATTTTATTTTGCACTCTAAAAGGAAGGCTTGTTTCAAGTTGACTAATCTACTTAAAGTCAGGAGCATGCTAGAATGGAATTAACACTCAATACCCCATCTTTACTATTTCCTGCAATATCTCTTATGATGTTAGCATATACAAATCGTTTCTTAAGTTTATCAAAACTAGTCAGAGATTTATACAATGAATACTCCACGACAAAAGAGCAAAAAGTTTTAGTTCAGATTCGTTCCTTGCGCTTACGATTAAGATTAATTCGATATATGCAATTCTTTGGAGTATCAAGTATTTTACTCTGTGTCATTTGCATGTTTTTTATTTTTATAGAAGAGCTAGGTCTTGCAAAATATATTTTTATTACGAGTTTAATTTTACTCGCAATTTCCTTAACTTTTTCTGTTTGGGAAATTCAGATATCTACAAAAGCGTTATCCGTTGAACTAAGCGATCTAGAAGAGTTAGGCGAAAAGAAGTAATTTAAGAAATCCAATTCTCTATTTTAATCTCTTTGATTCTTTTAAATTCTTTTTCATTGTTTGTAACTAAAACTAAATCTCTAGAAATTGCTTGCGATGCAATCAAAAGATCATAAGGACCGATTAACTCCCCTTTTTTCTCCAAACGATTTTTTAAAGCACCCGCAATCATGCTATCCGATGTTTCAAGAGGGAGAACATTTAAATATCCTAAGAACTCTTCCAGTATTTGAAAGTTCTTTTCCGATCTTTGACTTTTTTCTACACCATATCTTAATTCAAAATCTGTGATCACTGAAATAAAAATATTATCTAAATTTATTTTCTTAAATTTCTTGTAAACAGAGTCAGGTCTTTTATTAATAATATAGATACATATATTCGTATCTAAGAGATATTGGTTCAAAGAGGATTCCGTTTGTCGTGTGCCTTAGGCTGGTTTCTTTCTATTTTAAAATCTTCTGAAAATGAGCTGAGTGAATTCCAAAGTCTGTCAACAGCATCGTCGATAGGGGTTAAAATAATATTATTCCCGTCTCTTCTAATATACACTTCTTTTCCCTTAAACCTGAATTCTTTAGGAAGTCGAATTGCTTGGCTGTCACCGTTTTTAAATAACTTTGCTCGGTTCATATATCAGTCTGTTGCGAAATAAGAAAAAGGGTTTACAGAATAGATTTTAATAAA
>DAORDH010000025.1:0-76895 GCA_035345875.1 Leptospiraceae bacterium
TTTCCTTCCTTTAATTTTTTATTTCATCACCCTGATAGGTTACGAAAATTCTAATTTACTAATCAAGTCATTAGCCTCTGAGATTTTCTCTACCGAACATCTTATATAGAAATGCATAAAGATTCTTCTTTGTAATTTTTTTTATTCACTCAAACCTAATTTCATTTTTGATTGGTATTAAAAGCAAAACTCATTTGAAGATTAAACCTTAATACAAATAAATATTTGAATGACTACAGTGTATAAAGTGAGTTAAAGAATAAAAATATATCTTTAGTGTTTTTTCTCTTTTGATTGCCGACTTAACTCTGCTTTAAAAACTAATACAATGAACCTAAAAATAATGGAACAAGTTCTTTCCTTTTATGGTGGAGAATCTCTTTGGCAAAAGTCTTCTAAAGTAGAAGCTAACGTAAATGTAAAAGGTCTCGCCTTTACTCTAAAAGGAAGACCTTTTTTTCAAAATGCGAAAATTGAAATGGAAATCAATTCTCCAGTATCAAAAATTACGCCAATCGGAAAGGAAGAATCGATTTCTGGAATCTTAGAGGGAGACTGGGTCTATTTACAAAATGCTTCTGGAAAAAAAATTGCAGAAAGAAAAAATCCAAGAAGTTTCTTTCCCTTTGGAAGAAGACTCTTTTATTGGGATGATTTGGATATGACTTATTTTGCAAATTATGCATTTTGGAATTATTTTACTTTTCCAAAATTACTTTTGAATTCCAAAATTGAATGGAGAGAAAAAAAGGAATCTGTATTAGAGGGAATCTTTCCAGCCGATATTCCTACGCATAGTAAAATCCAAGAATTTAGATTTGATAATACTGGCAAACTGCTTCAGCATAATTATACAGCTGAAGTAATTAGCAGTCTCGCAAAGGCAGCAAATGTGATTCACGAACATGGAATAAAGAATGGGTTCCCTGTTCCATCAAAACGAATTGTGAGCCCGCAGTCCCTAAGCGGAAATGCAATCGGATTTCCAGTCCTGATCGATATAAGCGTCCTTGAGTTTAACTTAAAATAAGAAAATAAAGAATTGAAAAATCAAAAATTTTTTTACTAGAAAGTTTAGGTTCCATTTCCCATTCTTGTCATTAGGAAAGGTCAGAGAGATAAATGGATTTCCCTTTAGGTATAAACCCAAAAACGAAGAGACCCTATAAAGCAATGGTAATCGTAGATTCCATCTCCGAAAAAAAATTATTGGAGCAAAATATAAGAGCTGCTGATTTCCAAGTGGAAGAGCCTTCGACAGAGATTATTTCTTTTTTCAAACCTGATGAATCGACTGAAAATATTGAGCCAAACAATCCTAAGCCTACAACCGAAAAAATAGACAATGATTCAGATGAAATTGATATTGATGATAAAGAGATTGAAGAACAAATTAAAATGGGCAAAATTTTTGCCGGTTTCTCTTTTATTGATTTGCTATTTCTAGAATATCATAATTACCCAAACAGTTATGATAAAATTCATAAAATCGAAAAGATGTATCCTAAATTAATAGTAATACTAATATTACATAATGTAACAAAGAATACGTTAGATGAAATAGTAAAAATGAAGGCAAATGCTTATCTTGTAAAGCCAGTTTCCAAAACAGTCATCTATGATAGATTAAAAGTTTTACTCAATAGAAAAGATCTTTTACCTAAAATTGTTTTCGGATATACAAATACCCAGGGAATCAATCTAACTGAAGTGCAGATTCCTCCTATGTCAGAGATTTTATATAAAGTAATGCTATTTGACTCAAATACTGTCGGAGGAAGCGAAGAGTTAGAACAAATCGTTGCTCCAGATAAATCATTAAGTTCAGATCTTATGAGGATTGCGAATTCTGCTTTCTATGGAAGGTCAGGAAAAATAAATACTTTAAAAGATGCGATAACTCTTATAGGACTAAAAACAATCAATCATATAGCGATTGTAAAAGCACGTAAAAGTTTTACAGAAAAATTAAAGAATCCGATCTTTAGGAAGTATCTAGATGAAATGCCAATACTAACTGGACTCATTGCTCTTGATTTATGCGCTCCTTTACATTTAAAAACGTTAAGCGATCAGATATTCATTCATTCTCTTTTATATAAAATAGGAATGACTATACTGGCATTAAACCAATCCGAAAGATATCAAAAACTTTTAACAGAATTTCAGAAAGGGAAAAAAGCTTTATATGAAATGGAGAAACATGAGTTTAATACAGATTATCTGCAAATTGGTATTAAAGTTTTTAAAATATGGCACCTACCTGATTCGATGCAAGATACAGTAAAAAACCAAGAGTTCCCAATAGAGCAATTAAATGAAGTAAACCATCTAGACAGACTTCTGCGCCTTGCAAACTTTTTTGCCCTAAAATTACTTCACCATCCTTTAAATCTAAATGACTTGGAATTAATGAAAAGTATTTTAAAATATTACTCAGTCGATCCAGGATTCATTCATTTATTTGATGAAGACTACTACTCTCATATTAAGAGCCATCCATTCTTTGAAGCATTTTAACTTTTTATTCTTGCTAGTTAAACATTTTACTAAATTCTAGCTTTGATGAAATCTTTAAATTTAATCTTATTATTTATTTCTTTTTTTATTTTTGAATGTAGCTTATTTCAAAACAAAACAGAATCCGACCCTGAAATACAAATTGAAACAGACAGTTCAACCCAAACTCCCGAAATAAAAGATGATAAATGGGAAGAAGTTGCGAGTATCGTTAAACCTGAGCCAAGCTATAAATATATTGCTTTATCAGATAAAATTAAATTTCACATAGAACCTAAATTCTTTATGGTAAGTCCCTTCCAAGATAAATTGGCTTATGTGAAATACCAAGAAAAAAAAGAATTGAAAGAAGGATATATTGACGCTTCTGGAAAAATAGTAATAGCAACTAACTATGATTTTCCGTTCTATCCTTTTTTTTATGGGATGGCTAGAGTAGTCAAAGACAACAAAACTGGCTATCTAGGTCGAAATGGAAAAATAGCAATTCCACTGCAATTTCAAGATGCAGGCGATTTTCAAGATACAATTACATGGTTTAAATCTAAAGGTAAATATGGTTTTATAAATATTGAAGGAAAAACGATAATTGAACCCATTTATGATTTAGTTGAGTCCTATCAAGAGGGGCTAGCCTGTGTTAGCCTCAAAGGAAAATTTGGATATATAAATGAAAAAGGACAAATTGTAATTCCTTTACAATTTCAAGAAGCTTACTCTTTTAAAGAGGGGCTTGCATCTGTTAAACAAAATGGAAAATTCTTTTTTATTAATAAATATGGCAAAAAAGCAATACCTCTAAACTTTGATTTTGCAAATAGTTTCTATGAAGGTCTAGCTAGAGTCCGAATAAATGGCAAATATGGATACGTTAATAAAAAGGGGGAATGGGTAGTCAAAGCAGAATTAGATCAAATGTATCATGACGCATTTCATTTCAGAGAAGGAAGAGCTGTATTTATGAAAGGAGATAAATACGGATATTTAGATAGAAATGGAAAAGTAGTCATTGAACCAAAGTTTGATTTTGCAGATTCTTTTTCCGAAGATCTAGCAGTCGTTGCAGTGAATAATAAAGTCGGCTACATCAATCGTTTTGGTGAATACGTTATAAAACCTCAATTTGAGAACGGGGAAAGTTTTTCAGAAGGATTCGCTGCTGTTAAAAAAGGGGATGTATACGGTTTTATCAAAAAAGAGGATATAGCAAAGGAAGTAGAGATTAAATGAATTTGGAAAAATATCATCCAACAAAGGTTTTTAGATATTGTCCAAGATGTGGAAAAGAATCCTTTCATCCAAGTTCTGAAAGATCAAACGAATGCAGTGAATGTGGATTTGTTCTCTACTTTAATTCAGCTTCCGCTGTTTGCGCACTCATTTTCAATGAGGAAGGAAAAATTCTACTCACTCGTAGAGAGAGAGACCCAGGCAAAGGTATGCTTGATCTACCGGGTGGATTTGTTGATTTAAATGAGTCAGCAGAAAACGCTCTGAGTAGAGAACTAAAAGAAGAATTAAATCTGGAAATTTCTGATCCCAAATTTATAGCAAGCTTTCCTAATGAATATTTATTTAAAGATTTATTGTATTTTACATGTGATCTGGCATTTGTCTGCAAAGCAAATTTTACAGGTAATATGACACCTAACGATGATGTGAGCGAGTTTTTATTTGTAGACTTAAATCAACTGGACTTGAACTTAATAGCCTTTGAATCAATTCGTAAAGTTCTAAGATTCTATTTAAATAGTAACTGACATTACGCACAAGATAGAAATTTATATGGAAAATAATAAAGATTATTATATTATGTTTCTCAAATGGATCAATAAATAAGTGGGTTTGGGCGGCTAGCCCAAGTGATGCACTGAGCCCCAGTCGAAGTGTTGCCGACAGGGCTCCCTATCTCTCATCTTACGCGCTGATGCGTAAGGCGAGATAGTAAAAGATAATTTAAGAAGTTTAATTAAATGAATTAAAGTTATCTGGTATTGCTAAAATCATAAACTAGTTTCATCATGAGTCCAGGGTTTCTTGTTACGAAACGAATTACATCATCATGCGAAACTTTATAGAGAGATACAGAGTCTTCATTAATATATGTATATTCAGATGGATGCCCCCTTCTGATTCTAATGAGAGAACCTACATAATCACCACGTTTAAGAATGCCTTTTAGCTTTCCTTTTTGTTCAACCTTTACTTCTCCTTTGCGGATAATGTAAATTTGCTCCATGATGTGACCTTCTTGCATAAGGATAGATGGTTGGTCAATTTCAATGGGAGTCATCATAGATTCTAGAAGGGTTTTTTGTGTAGCAGTTAACGCTTGAAATGAACTACTCGATAAAACATTCCATGACTCTGCATCGCGCATTCTAGCAACTTTTGCAAGAGTCTTTTCGAATTCTGTTCCACTGATAAAACTTAAAAACTTATCTTTGGAAATAGTATACACCACTACATCAGTTTCTGCAATCACAGCTGCCGTTCTTTTTTGATCCGTAATGAGAGCCACTTCACCAAAATAGTCATATGTTCCATAGACCTTTTTGGAAACCAATCCCTCTGACACAACAGATACATTTCCAAAATAAATGATATAAAATTTATCAGCACTGTCGCCTTTGTTTATTATAATTTCACCTTTTTTAAAGGTTACCTCTTCCACTATGTTAATAAATTCCATTGCTTTACTTATGGAGAGTCCCTCAAATAAATCTAAATTCTTTAATACACCTAAAATCTGACTCGCCTTTTCGAAACGGGGTGGAGTCATCGGGAAATACAATGTATTTTCAATTCCAAATTTTGCTAGAGTCAAACTTGTCTCTTTTGGAAAATCTTTTGCAGCAATATGATAAACAACCGTCTTCTTTTTTACTTCCTCAGGTAAAGAGTCTAGATATTTAATCGGTGTATGCAAAGGCGGAACACCAGATTCATGAAAAATAACATTTGAATCCCATGGAAAATTTCGCAATTCCTCATAACGCTCTTGGCTAATGATTCCTTCTCGTAAAAACTTTTCATGAATTTCTGGATCATTATTATGATCGGAAGAATAAACAAAAGACTGATCTTGATACTCCATTTTGAAACCGATAGTTGGAATGGAATGGAGCGTATAGAACATTTGAAATTTTCCACCATAGATAAATTCTGGCTTATTAATTTTAATTGGTTGAAAAGTAAATAGACTCTTTAGATATTCTTGGGAGACATTCGTGAATGTAGAATACTTATACAAAAAACTTTTCATGATTGTTTCGGTTGTATAGATCGTAATCTTACCTTCTTCCAAAATTTTCTGAAAGGTTCCTGCATCATGATCTGCATGACAATGCGTTAGTATGATAGAATCAATAAACTTTGGATTCACATTTGAATCTAATAACCACTCGGTAGAATTTACTGGTGGATCAATCATGATTCCAGAATGGTTCAACCAAATAATAAAACCAGATGTATTTTCCTCTGGATCAAATCCATGACTTGGTCCAAGACAAGTCACTCCAAAAAGAGGAGGAATAAATGGCTCTCTTAAACGCTCCCCTATTGCATAAAAACCTTTGTATTCCATTTTGCCTGGAACGTCAGTTACATGATTCGCTCCAATTGAGACAGAAAAGTCTCCATTTTCTTTCTTTCGGATAGTTGTCCCATGTATTGTAAACTGATTGTCTTTAAATATCCCAAACCCAACCATATCCTGAAACTTAAAAGTGCTACTAAAAAAATTATGCTCTGATTTTATATCTGGAATATACGTATTACCATTTAACAACTCGTAATCACAAGTAAGGTCTAAATTGCGAGGACCAAAGATAGATTCTCTTAAAACTTCTTTAAATCTACGATATTGTTTCTCGCTGCAAATAATGAAGGTTTTTTTTCTTCTGAAAAAGAAATTGTAATAGATAGGAAATTCTAATTCAGCAACGCTAATTCCTTTCGTCCAACTGAAAAATTCGTTAGGTAAAACAAATACCTGAGGAACACCTCCCTCTAAAAACATAGTGTCCTTAATTGTCTCAGGAGGTGACCCAAATTGTATGGATGAAATATCTGTCTTAACTAAATAACCCCCACGTGGTAGGGAAATTAGACAGGGATTTTTTTCATCACGACCACTCATTTTTAACTCTTACAGACTACTCGAAAGGCTACAATACAAAGAGTCAACTTTTTTATGATAAAAAATTTATTTCGATGAAAAGCGATTTTGTTTTAATTAAAATAGAATTGGATACTTATCGATTCAATGTTCTAGTTAAAAAATTTCTAAATAATCCTTCCACTGTCTCAATAGAACTATTTAGTCTATGATCACCTTGAATTAAATGAAGCACAGATTTACTCTCTCGCGCATAGCGGATAGATAATTCATAGGGGATTACTTCATCCTCCCACCCATGCACAATCTCTAAATTTTCTATTATTGGATACTTTTGCTCCTTGAATCCATAAATATAAACAGCAGGCGCTAATAAAAAAACACCCAGCGGCTTAAACTGATTTGATGCAACCAAAGAAACATATGCCCCCATGCTAGACCCTACTAATATAAATTCAGAATCTACTTTTCTATCACTTAGAATTTTGATAAGTCTATCTGCACGAACCTCCGGGTCCATCGTATCAGTATAATCAATACTTTTTACCTCTAACCCGAACGCCTCTGCTATTTTAGAAAGTCTCTGAATCTTGCTACCGTTTGGTCCACTCTCCTTACCATGGGAAAAATAAATAGTTACGTTTTTAGAATTGACCAATATTTAAAATCCACTATTGGATAGAGAAACACAAATCGAATTTACAACCGAAACCAAATCTGGATGAGATGCTTCAAATTTACTGACACTTTCCGATAAGCCCTTAATTGAGAGATCTATTAAATCCTTATTTTTATTTGATTTAATTACTTCGTGCGTAGATGCTTTTGTAAAATTAGCAACTGTTTCAGCATCCTCCTTATTCGTTGCAGAAAGCTCTACCACTTCCTTTTTTAAGGAGACTACAAGCCCTAAAAGCTCCTCCTTTTTTGCCACATCTAAACTTTTAGAATCTCGAATATTTTCTTCAATTTTTGTAATTGTATCTTGAATCATTGCAAACCCTCTCGAATCCAAGCTTTATATCCCTTAGGAAAAGGTCAAGAATCTTGAATCCATCCAAATTGTAAAAATAGCTCCGCCCCTTGGTTTTGTGCGGTTTATCTGTGTTAGCCGTTGTAAGATGGGAACATGCGTCTATTAGCCATAACGACTCTTTCGATATTGAAAAATAACTGTGTAGTTTAGCCTATTGTTCATAAGAAAGATCTTTGCGATCAAGTCGAAATTTGAGATCTCAGGAATTCCGACTGCCACCAAGTGGTGCGAGGAGGCTTTTGCAAAATCGACGGAATCTGCTATAAGTAGGTATACTAAAAAAGCCGAGATGGACATACCAAAACTTACACGATAAAGCTTCAGTTCAGCCCAATCTTCTGGTCTAGGACGAAAGGCTATCTTATGTAAATTTTGCCCCTTTTCTTGGTATTTGGTTGTGAGATTTGCATAACCTGGAACAAGACCATTTGCAATATAAAGTTGATACTTTGAAAGAAGATAGGCGATATACTGTCGAACTCCTCCGTGAGCAAGGCATTTCTCCCAAAAGAGTTGATGGTATTGATCGGGAATCAGAATAGTGGAGCTAAATTCTGAATAGATATAATCTTTTCTTGGAAATGCAAATTTCTGATTTGAAAAAAGCTTTGGACTTTCCTTCAGGAAACTGGATTGATGATTCATAAAATACCTCTTTATAAGCTTATCCATACCCGCACCACTGATAAAGAAGATGGGCACCGATGAGTCTTAACTATAGGTGAGTTTTGTTCTGTTCCATGATCCATTGCTCTCATCACATTTAGTTTTTAAAGATTCAAAGGTTCGTCCTTTCAAATTATTTCACCAAAGCCATTCTGTCCGAATGGGAATTCATGTTTTATATCGTTCAGTGATTGGTGGAGATCCATTAAAGGAAGTGGGTAAGGATATTTAATATAAGAGGGGAAAAAAATTAACTTTGTGAGCGCGAAAAAAGAAAAAAAGAAACAAATTTAGGTAAAAAATATAAAAGTAATCCTTGGAGTCTTCCTCTCTAGATTGAAATTGGAGCTTGGGTAAAATAGATACATTCAATAATTGTATTACAGAACAAAATTTGAGCCCTAATGAACTCAAAAATTCAGATTTACCTATGATAGAAGAGTGAAAACTTGGAATTATGAAAACAATGTTTGAAAAAATTTGGAATGACCATTTAGTAACCGAGAATAACGGTTCCGCTATTCTCTACATTGACAGGCACTTGATTCACGAAGTAACAAGCCCACAGGCTTTTGAATCGCTTCGTTTATCCAATCGTAAAGTTCGCCGACCGGAAGCAACATTTGCTACCATGGATCACAATGTGTCCACCCGTAGCCGAGACATGGACTTTGCAGATCCAATCTCTGCAATCCAAATGAAAACCTTAATTAAAAACTGTAAGGAAAATAATATTACCCTCTATGATCTGACAAATCCGGATCAAGGTATTATACACGTAATTGCACCTGAACTAGGACTCACACATCCAGGAATGACAATCGTTTGTGGAGATTCCCATACATCTACACATGGAGCCTTTGGTGCACTTGCATTTGGGATAGGAACGAGTGAGGTAGAACACGTATTAGCCACTCAAACATTAGTGCAACAAAGACCAAAAACAATGGAAATCAGAGTGGAAGGGAAATTGCTTCCTCATGTAACACCAAAAGATATAGTTCTTGCTATCATTGGAAAAATTGGAACGGATGGAGCAACAGGTTATGTTATTGAATACACTGGTGAGGCTATTCGTAGTTTGTCGATGGAAGGTAGAATGACTATCTGTAATATGTCCATTGAAGCCGGAGCAAGAGCAGGATTTATTGCGCCTGATGAGACTACATTCAATTATATAAAAGGCAAAGATCATGCTCCAAAAGAAAACTTCGATTTATTTGTAAAAAAATGGAAGTCATACGCAACAGATCCTGGTGCGACCTTTGATAAAACAGTTATATTAAAAGCAGAAGAAATTTCTCCAATGGTAACATGGGGAACCTCACCAGGACAAGTAATCGGCGTAACAGAAACAGTTCCAAATCCAGAATCGGCAACCGATCCAACGGTTAAAAAATCTATTGAAGGCGCGCTCGCTTATATGGGACTCAAAGCAGGCCAGAAGATAACAGACATTACCCTCAACAAAGTATTTATAGGATCTTGCACAAATTCTAGAATCGAAGATTTACGAATCGCAGCAAGCACAGTAAAAGGGAAGAAAGTTTCTCCAAAAGTCAATGCTATCGTAGTTCCAGGTTCTGGTCGCGTAAAACGTCAGGCGGAAAGTGAAGGCTTAGATAAAATTTTTATCGAAGCAGGATTCGAATGGAGAAATCCGGGATGTTCTATGTGTCTTGCCATGAACGATGATGTATTGTCACCAGGAGATAGATGTGCCTCTACTTCTAATCGTAACTTTGAAGGTAGACAGGGTAAAGGTGGAAGAACACATCTTGTGAGCCCAGCGATGGCAGCAGCAGCAGCTATCGAAGGTAAATTTGTAGATATAAGATATTGGAGTTAAAATGAAAGCATTTACAACATTAAACGGACTAGCCGCTATTTTAGATAAGGCGAATGTCGATACAGACCAGATTATTCCAAAACAATTTTTAAGAAAGATTGAACGATCTGGATTTGGAGTTCACCTCTTTCACGATTGGAGATTTTTAGATGATGCGGGAACAAAGCCAAATCCTGAATTCATATTAAACCAACCACGTTATCAAGGAGCTAGTATTTTACTTGCTCGTGATAATTTTGGTTGTGGTTCCTCTAGAGAACATGCACCTTGGGCACTCGAAGATTATGGATTTAGATGCATCATTGCTCCATCTTTTGCAGATATTTTTTACAATAACTGTTTTAAAAATGGTATGTTGCCTATCGTTTTACCATCTGAACAAGTAGAAGAACTTTTTCAATATGTAGAAAAGAATCCAAATGCAAAACTAGAAGTAGATTTAATGAATCAAGTTGTCAAGGCGGCTAATGGCAAATCCTATTCCTTCACAGTAGATGCTTTCAGAAAAGATTGTCTCTACAAAGGTTTAGATGATATCGGACTCACACTCGTTCATGAAAATTCTATTACTAATTTTGAAAAAGCAAGAAGAAGTAAATACCGTAAATGTTTACGAGAGAATAAGAAGAAGTGAAAGATTGCCACCGATAAACACCGAGAGCATTGATAAATAATACGATATTTCTTAATTTAGATAGTTTTATTTAATTTGATTTTTGTATCGTTCTTTTATCGGTGGTGAAAAATGTTTTCATAAAAAGGAGAGAAAATGTTCAAAATTTTATTAGCAATTAGTTTATTTGCATTCGCAAGCGTTAACGTGAATGCACAGGAAGTGAAAGACCTAATCGTAAAAGATGTTAAGGTCGGAAACGGAAAAGAAGCAAAAGACGGAAATACAGTTACTGTGCATTACGTTGGAACGCTTACAAATGGAAAAAAGTTCGATAGTTCTAAGGACAGAGGTCAACCATTTAGTTTTCAACTTGGTCGCGGCGAAGTGATTAAAGGTTGGGACAGAGGTGTAAAAGGAATGAAAGTTGGCGGCACACGCAAATTAACAATTCCTGCACATTTAGGCTATGGTGACAGAGGTGCTGGATCAGATATTCCTCCTGGAGCAACTCTTCTATTCGATGTAGAACTTTTAAAAGTAGACTAATCCAATTCTAATTTAGCCCTTCTCTTAATTCAATCCATTTTAGTGAAGGGCTTTTCTCTTTCTAATCATCCCTCTTTTCAAATATGAGAATACAAATTCGTCTATTTCTATAATTATCTTATAAAAAACAGAAAACGTTAGTTCATAATTCGATGTCCAAAGAAATATATACAGAATCAGAATTAAACCTCTTTAAAAAATCGCAAAAACTTGCTTACAATTCAGTATTAGAAGCAGAGAGTAAATTAACAGAAGGCATCACAGAAAAAGAAGCCGCGCATTTACTCGATGAAATTTTAAAAGAGAAAGGCGTTAAAAATTTCTTTCATACATCCTTTGCTTGGTTCGGAGATAGATCTTGCTTCAGAGGATTTACTAATTATTTTGATTTTCAACCTACAAATCGAAAGTTAGAAAAAGGAATGTCTGTCATCCTAGATACCGGACCAAGCTTAGATGGAAGAGCTTGCGATATTGGATATTCTTTTTCCTTTGGTGAAAATTCTTTAGTTGACAAAGCAATCTTAGACTTAGAAGTCTTTCGAAGTTTTATTTTAAAAGAAGTCTTAGCTGAGAGATCGTTAAGCGATATATATCTAGAAGTCGATAAAATAATAAAAGAGATGGGATACTTTAATTGTCATAAGAAATACCCAGCAGAAGTATTAGGTCATAAAATTGGCAACCTCCCCTTTTTACAGATTCCACCCATTAACTTTTTTGGATTTCATTCTCAAACATTTCTATATTTACTTGGTGAAACTGCTAATGCTCTCCTTCCAAATTTTCTTTTGCAAGGCAATAATACTTATCCTTTCTGGAATCATTCATCAAATACAAGGGCAGAGTCAGGACTCTGGGCGGTAGAACCTCATATTGGAAAAGAGGATGTCGGCGTTAAATGGGAAGAAATTTTAGTAGTAACAGAATCGACAGCTTATTGGTTAGATGAGGAGTTACCACATGTTAGTCTATGGAAGAAAAAGTAAATTTTAATTTTATTTTTATATTAATCTAAGAATCTCCTTTGAATGCTGTCATTATAGGAGAATTTTATGAATAAAATATTTTTATTTGCCATTTTAGCTCTAACGCTAACATTCAGTTCATTTGCTCAAACCGCTGAAGAAGATCCAAAACCATGTAAAGAAGACAGACAAACACTTTGCAAAGATGTTAAACCTGGACAAGGTAGAATCATTAAATGTCTAAAAGAAAATGAGGCAAAACTTTCGCCCGCTTGTAAAACACACCTTGAAGAAAAAACTGCTGAAGCAAAAGAAAACCACAATAAATGTAAAGAAGATAGAAAAAAATTCTGCAAAGACGTTAAGCCCGGAGAAGGTAGAATCATCAAATGTCTTAAAGACAATGAAGCTCAATTATCAGCTGACTGTAAAGCTGTAATGGCAGAAAAAAAATAATCTCAGCTTAAACATTGTAAAGACTTATTCAATTATAGCTTTTATGCAAAGTAGTGATTGAATTGGATATAAAAATCCAAAAAGTAAGTCTTTACAGAAACAAAATAGATTAATTAACTCACCTTACACAAGGTGAACCCAAGAGCTCCAATGAGGTTTGCCGTCGAAGGCTATTGATTTTAATAATTCATTAGCATTTCCTAATATTTTCAAAATCATTTCTTTTTCCTCAAATTATCAATTTTGCGTGATCTCAGTTAATTAAAATAATTACTTCCCTTTTTTATCCTTCTCTATTTGAAGCAATAGCTTTTGAATAATTAAATTTAGAAGACTAATACTATTTTCATAACTCTCACCTGCTTCTTTCGCCATACGAATACTATTCATAGTCACTAGATGAGCATCTTTGTATTTACCTTGTTTGTATAAAACCTGTGCCAATGTTTCATGATTTAGAAAATTAGGTTCTAATTGAATTGATTTTCGAATTAATACCTCAGCTTTTGAAAGTGTCTTAGGATCTTTTAACTTTTGCGATATACGCCATGCAATTGCATCCAAATCCTTCCATTCATTCATAGAATATTTTTCTGCATAAGCAATCGCAACAGTTGCATAGTTTTTCCAATCCTCTGCCTTCGAGTAGTAAGCCATCTTTGTTAAGTAGATTTTCTTTTCTACATTGTCTTTACCGTGACTAGGATAAAATTTTTCTCTATTTGCTGTTAGATATTTAAATGTTTTTGATTTTATATCTGTCACAAAATCATCAATAATCTTCCAATTTTTCTTTGATATTAAATCATCCTGTGTATCAAAGTAATCTTCTAGTAGATCACCATTTACTTCACCAAATGCTTTATAAGAAGCAAAGACTAATTCATAAAGAGTCTTATCATCTTTTGCTCCTTTTTCATATTTTCGTTTTAATTCGTAAAAAGCTTTTTCAGGTATAAAAGTATTGCCCACTTCTTTTAGAAAATCATCTACTTCCAGTGGACCTTGGAATCTATGTATAATCTTACCCGTTGAATCAAAAAATAAATAAGTAGGATATGCATGAACATTGTATTTTTCTGCAAAAGAAAGACCTTCTTCCTTCTCCATATTTAGTTTAATACTTACAAACTTTTCCGAAAAATAATCCCCAGCTTTTTTAGAGTTGTATACATTTTCATCCATCCATTTACAAGGACTACACCAAGTTGTAAAGGCATCGATAAAAATAAACTTCTTCTCTTTTGTAGCTTTTGCAACGACATCCTTCCATTCTGAATTTACAAAGGAAATTCCAACTTCTTTCTTGGTTTCAACAGCTTGTTCTGTTTTTTTAGCTGGTTCATTTACAGGACTTGCCTGCGGCAAAATTGAATTTACCGCAAGTAAAATTATTAAGAAAATGCTTTTGTTTTTTTTCATTTATGATCCTTAGTCTTCTGCTAAGACTACAATTTTGTCTTCTGCATTAAATCGAATTAGATCAGATTTTTTAGGATTAATCAAGACTCCGTAGGCTTTCTCTGAATCATTTGCATTTGCATGAATACGATAACCGATAGCTATCTGATTTTTCTCTGCAGCTGATTCCAGAATTGTATAGAAATTCATTGGATCTCCAGTCTTAACATAATCTGTAACTGGCTTTAAATAAACTTCTGATCCCTCAGCCTCAAAGAGTATATCAAATACTTTCTTTAATTCTTTCTTCTCTGAGAGTTGTGAAAGCATTAAACTAATGATTCGATCACTCACGATATAATCATCTGCTTTTGTAACTTCTGCAAGTGCACGATTTTTATTATCTAACATCTCACTCACAATGCTTAGATTCTTTCCAGTTTTATTCGCAATATCTCTAAGATGCAATAGACATATCAAAGTTTTTGCATCCGCTTCTTGGATGTCTATTTTGTTAGTGTAACATAGAATAATAATATGACTGTAAGTAGAAACTTCTAAAGAGTCCAAAACATTTCTATCTGTAATATTCGCTTGTTTTACAGTCACTTTTTGTTTTTTTAATTCTAATTCCTTCACTTCTTCTTCAGTTTCTGAAAGCTCGGAAACGATCGTTACTTCAGAACCATTCCCAACATAATTTTCTAATTCATTTATAATACGATATCCCTTCTCATTCCATCCAAGAATCAAAGTTCTTTCTTGCTTTAATCCCTCTGGTTTTGGGGATTGAAATAAATTAGATTTAATATCATAATTTGATTTTTCTGCAAGATCAATCGCATCATCATCTTCAGCAATTACAATGATACTGTCTTTCTCAGCAAACACAGTATCCATTGGTGGATTAATTAAAACTTCACCACTGCTTCTCATAATTCCAATCACAGCAGATGTTTCATAGGAAAATAATATTTCTTTAAATGTTTTGCCTTTAAGAGTAGCCTCTTCTTTAAAATAAATCTCTACTCCATCAAAATCAAGCAGCTCTGTATAAACCACACTAAGTCCTGATTGTCTACAAGTTTGGGCAGTCACGCGAGCAATTAAATCAGGAGATAGAACAAATGTAGCTTCATCTCCTCCAACTAACGCACCAGCGGCTAAATTTTCTTGATGCTTCATTTCTGCTACAATGTGATATTTACCTTGCTTTCGATGTGGGTTATTTGTAATCGCTAGAATCGTTTTAATAACACTTATATCCGGGTTCTCATCGTCAGGCGACATTACTATAATTGATTTAGCATCATCTAGACTCACAACTTCTAAGTCGTTGACATCCATAGGACTGCCAGTTCTACAAATAATTTTTGTTGTTTTACGATCAGGAATTTTTGAATTTAATTCATCTTCCATTTCAACTTTATCTTTATCTGCAAGAATCACAATACTTGCTTTTTTCAAACTTGCATTTGCAATAATGATTTCTGAAATAATTGGGTAAATTTTTCCACTCCAACCTAGAATCAAAGTATGATTTTTCTCTAAGACTCTAGATCGACCTTTTCTTAGTTCTTCCAACTTAGCTTCAAGACCTGAAGTAAGAACCCCAATCAAACTACTTAGAATAAAAATCCCTCCTATCGTCACAAGTAGCATTACCATTCTAAATGACCAACCCTGATCCGCGCCTAACGCTCCTGCATCGAGTGCATGCATTAAACTTTGCCAAAATGCTTCAAAGAAATTTAATTTCTCTTCCGGGTTCTGTGAAATTTGACCAAAAGTAAGAACAATACCAGCAAGGATGACTATCAGTAGAGAACCGAATGCTAGCCATCCAATAATAGCAATCGTTCCTTTGGAAAGAGTATTTTCAAACTCGTATTTAATTCGTTCCTTAATTCCAACTTTTTTATTCATTGCTTTATCCCAAAATATGATTTCAATTTTTACTTTTTTATTTTCGGCTTATTTTGGCAAGGCAAGTTAAGATTTAAGCCAAATATGTTAATGATTTGATATTTCGAAAATGTGAATCATAGATTCTTTATGCTTACACCATTTGTCCTGATCTTCATTTCTTTTGTCAGAAACAACCACAATCTCATGGTGACCAAGCCATGAGACTCCCTCAATATTACAATATATAATCTCGCCACCTAACCCAGCATTACCCTCTCTATCTCCAAAAGGGAAATAATACAAGGTCCCTTTCTCTAATACTTCCCATTTTTCTGAGTGTAATTCCCCTACCCATAGCGCAGAAGACATTTGAGAAACAATGGCAACTCTTCCATTTTCAATGTCCATATCCGAATAATCCAAAAAAGAGATTGAGGATGGTAATTTAATTTCTGCCGTTATTTCCCAATGATCTTTTTCTTCCTTCAACACTAGAATCCTTCCATTCCCTCGATGTTTCTCTTTATCACTATTGCAAAAATTTCCCTCACATAAAGCTAAAATATAATTTTCTCCATTTCGACTAACATGACTTATCCCTTCGATTCCTTTATTTTTCTTCTCCAACTCAAATTTCACAATTTTCTCTTCTTGAAAATTTAAATCTGCATCCAGTCGAACAAGAAATGGATAATATCCATTGGTAATTTCTTTGGATTCTATCATAACATAAAACTGAAAGGGATTCTCATCCTTATAAGTAATCGCTTCATAATTTGATTTCTCAAAAATATTTCCCTTTAAAAAATTCATTTGGTTGTTCTCTAAGGAAGCTTCAATCACACCGACTGCTTTCATATTATCAAAAATTACATAAAGTTGATTTCCTCTAGCATACACACCACTCCCCTCAAAATGAAAATTTTTTTGATAGCCTTTAAATAATTTATAAAACTTCTCCTCTCGAATTGCAGGTGACAGGACAATCTTACTAGTAGTCCAAAAACTTTTAGAACTTGTTTCATTCCCAAAGAGTTCATGATTTTCTTTTTTGCAGAAAGCAACTAATAGTAGAGTGAAAATTAAAAAGAGGAATCGAATAAAATTCATAACGCAAATCTATTTAAAATATTTTGTATGTCTATCTAAAACTTTGTTGTATAAAACAGGAATCATTTCACTCTATTCGCAAATGGATTTTGACTTTTTAAAACTAATCTTACAAGCTCCTGAAAAACAAGACATGGTTCCTATGTTAGAACTAGCTTTTCGAATTGGAGTTGCCACCCTACTTGGATTTTTGATCAGTGGAGTTTCCTATTTAACGTATACAGGTAAAAATTACGATCGTTCTGTTATTCATTCTCAAATTATAGTGACTATTGTCTTTTCTGTTATGATCAATGTAATCGGACAAAATCTTGCTTGGGCAGTTGGGATTTTTGGTTCATTGAGTTTTATTCAATTTAGAACAACCCTTCGAGATGCAAAGGACACAGCTACTTTTTTTTATTCCGTTGTAACAGGAGTTGCTTGCGGAGCAGGTTATATCAATCTAGCAATTTTTGGCTTCTTTGTTATGAGCTTAGTTCAAGTGATCTTAAAATATCTCCCACCTCTCGAAGTTCATTACACATATATAAAATTTAACTGTAAAAATATAGAAGCCAAAGAAATGATTAAAAGTTTTTTAAAAAGAGAAAGAGTCAAATACGAATTAGCCGCAATATCCGTAAAAGCAGAAAATGTTATTTTTGCTGTAAGACTCCCAATGGAATCATCCTATGAACTTGCTAAAAAAGCCAAACTTAAACTCCCGGAATGGGTCGATAGTTTTAGCCTAGATAGAGAATTATAATTCTACAGAAGATCCTATAGTTAAATAATGAATATTCAAATTTAACTGTTTTTATCTTTCATTATAATTCTGAGTAAGTCAATTATTCTATTTAAAATGAGATTGTAAAAGGCTAATTCCAATTTACCGCTTTTTTAAAATAAGTTGCGAAAACTACCAATCCAATTAGCTTAGATATTCTTAAGGAAGGAAATAACATGAAAAAAACTATTTTATATATTGGACTTTCTATCTTATCTCTCAATCTATTTGTTTTATTTGCAGATTCTGCAAACGCAATCTCTTTAGGACAAGTAAGTGCTGTCACAGATAAGACTGTAAATCTATCCGCAAGTGGAACTCCCGCACCCGGAGCACCGAAAGCCTCTTCTATCAAGAAAGGAGATATTTTAGTTATTCTCAATGAAGACAACAGTGTTGGAGAAGTAAAAGTGACTAAGACGATGCAAACAATGGGCGGTAAAAAGGTTCTCATAGAAGCAGAGATTCTCTCTAAATCAATGCCAATCAAAACAGGTATGGGATTTAGAATAAAATAAATCTTTTTTTAAATTCTGGGCTCTGTAAATTTCTACTTAAAAATTAGATCTAATTTTTAATTCTTGAAGGGGATTATTTCCAGAGCCAATAACTCCTAAAGACTTGTTTTTTCAATATGCAAGCAAGATGAAAAAACAACAAATGATGTCTTTTTCTACTCTCCCAAAAAAACTCTGATAAAAATCATAAGTATGTATTTCTAAACACAAAATATTTTAGTTGTGGCTGATCATTGTTACTTACTTAAATAGATTTTGTAAGTAGAACACGATCCTTTTTAAGCAGGTAAAAAAGCATGGGAAAATATAAAGATTTATTTGAAGAGTCAATTCAGAATCCACAAAAATTTTGGAAAGAGCAATTAGAAATTGTAAAATGGTTTAAAGAACCAGAAACTATTTTATCCAAAGATAAAGACGGACTTTATAGATGGTTTGAAGGAGGTAAATTAAACACATCTTATTTAGCACTTGATTATCATATTGAAAATGGTCGAGGAAATGATATCGCACTTATTTATGATTCCCCTGTTACAAATCAAATTAAAAAATTTACTTACATTCAACTAAGAGAGGAAGTTGCAAAATTTGCTGGAGTCTTAAAACATTTTTCTTTAACAAAGGGAGATACGGCTATTATTTATATGCCTATGATTCCAGAGGCTGTCATTGCAATGCTAGCTTGTGCGCGACTAGGTGTTGTTCACTCTGTTGTATTTGGAGGATTTGCTCCTCATGAACTTGCAGTTCGAATCGACGACTCCAAACCAAAATTAATGATCACTGCCTCCTATGGAGTAGAAATCCATAAAATCATTCCTTACAAACCGATGTTAGATGAAGCAATTCACCAAGCCATTCATAAACCAGAACATGTTGTTTTATATCAGCGTCCCGATATGGAAGATCTAATGCACACAGGTAGAGATCATTATTGGCATGAATTAATGGAGAATGTTGAACCGAGTGGTTACGAAGAGTTAGACGCTACAGATCCACTCTACATTCTATATACATCTGGCACAACTGGCAAACCCAAAGGAGTTGTCCGAGACAACGGAGGTCATGCAGTTGCAATGAAACTTAGCATGGAAGCGGTTTACGACGTTAAGCCGCGAGATGTATTTTGGGCGGCATCCGATGTAGGTTGGGTTGTAGGACATTCTTATATTGTGTATGCACCTCTACTCTATGGTTGCACTACAATTTTATATGAAGGAAAACCCGTTAAGACTCCTGATGCCGGAGCATTCTGGAGAGTCATTTCTGAACATAAAGTAAATGTATTATTCACTGCTCCAACGGCGTTACGCGCAATTCGAAAAGAAGATCCAAATGGAGAACTAAAAAGTAAATACGATCTACGAAGTCTTAAATATCTATTTCTTGCCGGAGAAAGAACAGATCCCCCAACTTATGAATGGGCAAAAGATTTACTCGAAATCCCAGTCATTGATCATTGGTGGCAGACTGAGACAGGCTATGCTATTTGTGGAAATCTCATGGGAGTTGAGCCTGTTATTTCTAAAGCTGGTTCTGCAACAAGACCCATGTTTGGATTTGATGTCAAGATTTTAGATGAAGAAGGTTCCGAAGTAAAAAGGGGTCAAAAAGGAAATATCGTAATCAAATTGCCTCTTCCCCCAGGTTGTCTGCCAACTCTTTGGAAAGATTCTGAAAATTTTAAGAAGTCTTATTTGAGTCATTATGAAGGTTATTACCTGACTGGTGATGGTGGATATTTCGATGAAGATGGCTATCTTTTTATCATGGGTAGAATTGACGATGTGATCAATGTAGCTGGTCATAGACTATCGACAGGTGAAATGGAGGAAATACTTGCCTCCCATCCAACTGTTGCAGAATGTGCAGTGATTGGAATTGAAGATGCGATGAAAGGACAAGTTCCTATTGGCTTTGTTGTTCTAAAAGATGGAGCCAAGCAAGATCTAGCAGAAATAGAAAAGGAGCTAATTCATCTTATCCGCGAAGAAATCGGAGCGATTGCAACATTTAAAAATGTTTTATTAGTAAAGCGACTTCCTAAAACTAGATCCGGAAAAATTCTTAGAAAGACAATGAGAAAGATTGCGGATGGCGAAGAATACACTGTCCCTTCCACCATCGACGATCCAACAATCCTAGATGAAATCATTGAATATTTAAGAGAAGCAAAACTTGGCAAGGCATTTCAAAAATAAATATTTTATTAACCAAGGATAGAAGTATGAATAGATGGTTTTATGTTTTAATTTGCGGATTAATCAATGTTTGTATTGGGAATGTTTATGCATGGAGTGTATTTAGGAAACCAGCTGAAAAATTCTTTAGTATAACTTCTAAAGAAAGTGGTTTACCTTTTATGATCTTTTTGGCGTTTTTTGCGGTGAGTATGCCGTTAACCGGTAAATTCTTAGATAAATACTCTCCTCGTTTCTTTGCTCTAGTTGGAGGAACTGTATTCTCAATAGGTTATATCCTTTCTGGATTTATGGAAAATATTCAACAAGTTGTCCTAACGTATGGTGTAATCTCTGGACTCGGGGTAGGAGTAATTTATGGAACAACAATTGCAGTTCCAGCTAAATGGGTTCCTGAAAGAAAGGGACTTGCTGTGGGTCTATCGATTCTGGGCTTCGGAGTCTCTCCTTTGATAACTTCCTATTTAAGCCATTCTATGATCGAATCTTATGGTTTAATGAATACTTTCAAAATCTTAGGTTTAGTCTACATGGTTATCATTTTAATTCTCTCTACTTTTCTAAAATTTCCAAATGATACTCAGCAACAAGCGTTAGCTCAACAGCTAGATTCTTCTTCGATTAGCCCGGGAGCAATTGTAAAAGGTAAATATTTTTATGCACTTTGGATTTGCTTTTTTATAGGTGCATTCACAGGTCTTTCTACTATCTCCATATCAAGTCCCTTTCTAATAGAATCGACTGGAATTGCAGCAGGTGAAGCAGCACTTTACGTTTCTTTCCTAGCAATTTTCAATGGTTTAGGCAGACCATTCTTCGGCTTTCTAACAGATAAAATTGGTTTTCCAAAATCAATCCTAGTCTCCTACTTCGTAATTATTTTATCTAGTATAATCTTATTTCTGAATTTCAATCATCTTATATTCCTTTATGTTTTAGCATTGGCTTTACTTTGGTCGTCCTTGGGTGGATGGCTTGCCATTGCGCCTACCGCTACTGCTTCTTTATTCGGAACGAAATATTATAGTAGTAATTATGGATTAATATTTACCGCCTATGGAACGAGTGCATTGCTCGGAGTTTATCTATCTAGTTCCATTCGAGATCTGTTTGGGCAATATTTATCTTTTTTTTACCCTGTGATCGGACTTTGTATTCTCGGAATACTAATATCATTATTTACTTTTAAGAAATGAAACCTTTACTCACAAAAATTTTAAATGTTTCACAGATCAGAAGTTTAGATGCATTCACTATAGAAAACGAACCTGTAGCATCTATCGATTTAATGGAAAGAGCTTCTATTGCTTTTGTAAAATGGTTTACAGCTCATTTTGATTCTGAATTTTCAATTCGAATTTTTGTGGGACCTGGAAACAATGGAGGAGATGGACTTGCCATTGGTAGACTTCTTTCTCAAGAAAAATACAAAGTAGAAATTTATATCCCAACCTACGATCAGGATAGATCTAAAGATTTTTTGATAAACTACAACCGCTTGCCTCATAATGTAAAAAGAGTTGAAATCAACTCTACAAAGGAAATTGAACCGGCAAAAAATAATACGATCATAATTGATGCCCTTCTAGGGTCAGGTCTAAATAGAAAACCCAAAGGCATCATCGAAGACGTTATTTCTTATATAAACCAAAGCGGATTCATTATAATATCAGTAGATATTGCCTCTGGACTTTTTGCAGATAAGCACACAGATCATTCTTCTATTGTAAATCCTAACTATACAATCAGTTTTCAAATTCCCAAATTGGCTTTTTTCTTTCCAGATAATAGCAAGTATGTAGGAAATTGGCAACTCGTAGACATTGGACTTTCCAAAAAATTCATCGAAGAAGAAAAAACAGATTCTTATTTTTTAAATAAAAATTTCCTCAAATCTATTTACAAAAGGAGGGATCCTTTTGCTCATAAAGGAAATTACGGCAAAGCACTGTTAGTCTCTGGATCTTATGGAAAGATGGGAGCGGCAATTCTTGCGGCGAGAGGATGTTTGCGATCTGGTGTTGGTCTTCTCACTGTCCAAGTCCCCAAAAAGGGAGTGGAAATTTTACAAATATCAGTTCCAGAAGCTATGGTAGTGAGTGGTAAAAGAAAAAAAACTATTTCTGAAATAGATTGGAAAGAATTCGATATAGATGCAATTGCAATTGGTCCGGGAATTGGAAAAGAAGACCAGACACTGAAAACATTAACCTCCCTTCTTACAGAAGTAAAAAAACCAATGGTTCTAGATGCAGACGCGCTCAATCTAATCTCTGAGAATCCGAAATTATTGGATCTAATTCAACCAAATACAATCTTAACTCCTCATTTCAAAGAATTTGAAAGGCTCGTTGGAAAATCAGAAAATGACTTTCATCGAATTTCTCTTCTCAGAAATTTTGCAAAGGATAAAAAGATTTTTATTGTTTTAAAGGGAAAACACACTGCCATTGCCACTCCAGAGGGAGATGTTTACTTTAATGGAACTGGAAATCCCGGAATGGCAACAGGTGGGAGTGGGGATGTGCTCACAGGTGTAATTTTATCATTGCTTGCCCAAGGATATGAACCGTTACACGCAAGCCTTTTCGGTGTCTATTTACACGGACTAGCGGGCGACATTGCTGCAAAAAAATTCGGAGAAGAAAGTCTTCTTCCATCCGATTTAATCAATTATCTAGGAAATGCATTTTTACAAATAAATAATTCCTATTAAACATTACTTTACGCGATATAAATTTTTCCATGATTATTGAATTTTAAATAATAGGGGTTTGGGGACGATAGTCCCCAAGCTGCCGGCAGGCTCCCTGCCAAATAACTCACCTAGCACGAAGTGCGTTAGGTGAGTTATTAAAAATAAAAACTTTGATCTTTTGTGTTTGGAATTTTTACTTCTGTGTTGCCAGGAGTAAACCCGTCCATAGAAATTGGATCTGTCTTTGGTAATGTGATCGTTGTAGTTTTTGTTTTTGGTTTTCCTTTTGGTTCTCCATTTTCATCACAGGCTTGTATTTCATTACTAACGTTTACTTTTCCAGTAGATAAGTTATAGTCATATGTATTCGAAATTTCACAAGGAGCAAAGAAACTAGTCGTTGCTCCAATCAAAAACCAACCATCCTTCTGAAATCTATATCGATGTGTATAATGCCATTTTTCTCTTGCGCCGCCGAAGTGATTTACTACTATCGCATTGTTTTCCACTTTCACATCTTCAAACGGATCTCCCAGCATTCCACCTGCTCTGCTTGGAAGAATTGCATCAATATTCTTATATAACAACTCCCACTTTTCATCTTTCTTTTTAAAAATTCGAATTTCCCTTTCAAAGCCTAAATCGGAATCCTTACTTGTCTCATAAATGATAACAAGTTCCTCCTCTTTGTCTCCATCTAAATCACCTCTCACTTCAAAAAGATTTCTTAGCCCTTTGGGAGAAGGAATGGTTGGATTTGCAATTTCTTCTCTTCTCGGAATTCCCTCTTCTTCTGCAATAGGATCGGAGTCAACCGAGGCAACTGGCTCTTCTGTTGTTTTTTCTTCTTCTTTCTTTTTACAATCCACAAAAATTAGAGCTAATACTAAAACAATTGGAACGATCCATTTCATACAATTTCTCCGTAAAATAATTCAAGTTGTAATTTTCTATTATACAAATCCTACTCGATTGTAAAGATTTTTTCTGAAATGAAAATACTATAAATTTTGTTAGAATTTTTTAGGGATGCTATTTTTGGATTTGATAGAATGGGGTATTTATTGCGGATAACGCTTATTTAAATAGAGATTTGTTAAAAATCTTTCAGCTTCTTTACAAAATAATGGCGATTAATAAGAGTTATAATTTTGAACCTCTTCTTTTTTTGCTTTCAATAAAAATTATTTAATACTCTGTAGATGCTCAGTAGAAGTTGTTGGGTATACAGTGCAACCACTACATACAAAGAAAGAGTAATTCGCTTTCTCCAATAAATCAATTAGTAAAAAATCATCGCTTTGTAATTTGTATCCTTGTAAATCTGCGTAAGGAAGTCTTCTTGCGTTTCTCCACCTAACTCTCATTCTTCGCTAAAACAATTTGAACCGCATACACATACTTGGATTTATGTAAAATAGAAAATCCATCTTTTTTATTTAAAAGTTTATTGATTTGAATTCTGCCTCTTTCCTCGTTGCTATTAAAAATCAACTCGCCTGTTTTTTCATTGTATCCTACAATTAAAATAAAATGATCACATACCCACTTTGGATTTTCATCCGGGTAAATTTTAACTCCAAGTAAAATTGGATTTCCTTTTTTAACATTTTGAATTACTTTTTCTTCTAAATATTTTCTATGATTATTTACGGTAGTTGAAATGTTTTGAAAGGGAATTTTTAATTTCTTTAAAACTTTTAAAACTTCGTTCGAGTGAATTCCACGTCCGGGTGAGCCTGCAAGAGAATTGATTTCTTCTTGTGTGATTTTCATCTTTAAACTTTTCGCAATCGAATAAATACAGGCTTCTCCACAGCTTCCTTCTGGAATTTCCCAATATTCTTTGGGTGGATTTAAATTTTCTAGAATGAAATCACCTTCTTGTTTTTCAAAGGCTAGTAGCGGCAAAATGAGAGTAAACGACAAAATGATTCTTAGCATGATAAAGATAATTGTATAAAAATTTCTTTTCTATTGACAATTCATTTTCAATTCGCAATGCTTGGAATATGAAATTTAAAATATTCCTTTTAGTCTTTTTATGCCTTTCAAACTTATCTGCAGAGGAACTACCAGAATCAATTCCGAATACACTATCTATTGAATATTATCAAAGTCTTGGTCATGCAGGACGTGGATTTTCAATGGAGTTAAAGGAAAATAACTGCAAATACTCTGATAAATTTATCAATACTTCCAATGATTTTTCCTTTCAACTTTCAAAAGAGGATTGGAAAGAACTCTATCATATTTTAAGGAAAAACAAAGTTCATAAAATTACTACCAGTAGTGAAATGATACATGACTACGATGGGTTATCTCTTTCCATTCAATGGGAAAATAAATCGATTCAAATTTCGCAAAGTGGTAGTAGAATTAGTTCCAATTGGGAAAAAGAATGGAATGCTATTACAAGTCACTTAGAAAAAATTCGTTCAAATGAATACCAAAAAGCAGTCAAGTCAGTAGAAATAAGTCTTGATAAATCGTTAGTCGGGAACTTCATTCACATACAAGCCAATTCTCAAGGTGTTGTATTTAGAAAATATGTAGAAATAAAAAACATTTCAGAAGATAAAATCCAATTAAAATTCCTTCCGGGCAAACATCGTATCTATGCAATCCAGTATGAGGGATATGATCCTAAAAAATTCGAAGAAGCTAAGGCAAATTCAATGTATCCAGACAATGCGTTAAATCCATATTTAGAAACTTTAAAGGCAAACCATTTTACTTTGACAATTGAAACAATTCAGAAAGGTTCTTTTATCATTCGAATGAAAGATAAAAAACTAGTTGTGAACTAAAAGCTTACTACTTCTACTTTATACATCTTGAAGTCTTTTACATTTTTAGTAACTAACTTTAAGGATTGAGTGTGTGCGATAGAAGCGATCATTCCATCTACAAAGCTTGGAGTCTTTCCTGCTTTAATCAGTTTTGCTCTTTCTTTTGCATGCCAGACGGAGGCTTCTGGCGTATAATCAAAAATAGGAATTGTATCGCGTATCGTATGAATATAACTTTCTAAAACTTTTTTCTTTTTCCCATCTTCTAGGCTTTCCATACCAAATTGCAATTCATGCAAAGCAGGACTGCAAGTAGCAATTACATCTTCGTTTTTTTCTAAAAATTCTATTACATCTAAATCAGGCTTTGGTTTTAATTGTTCCGATAGAATGTTTGTATCCAGTAGATAAACAAAACTCATTTAAAATTTAAACTCTCTTCCAGTCGTTTTGTCTCTTAGATTTGCAAAATCTTTTTCTGAAAATGAAACTTTTTTAAATTCCTCAGACTCTCTTAATTGTTTGCATGCACTCAAAAAACTTTTACGTTTCCCTTTTAGCAATTCATATTCACGAGTAGAAAGTAAATACGCAACTACTTTGCCTCTTCTTGTAATAGAAATCACTGATTGATTCTCAAGAGAGTGAACTAAAACAGGAAGATTATTTTTAGTATGTGCTATGCTGTAACTTGCTTCCGTGAGTAATACCATATATCCATCTAGATAGCTATTTCAAGGATATGTCAACCCTTTTTCAAAAAAAATCTTTTTCCAATAATGAGTTTTTTAATTGCTAGTTTCATTCTATAGCAGAAATCAGAACCATGTGCATTTTATTTATTGCAATCAACGAACATAAAAACTTTCCTCTGATCATTCTCGCAAATAGAGATGAATTTCAGAATAGACCCACAAGATCAGCTCAGTTTTGGGAAGACCATCCAAACTTACTTGCAGGAAGAGATGAACAAGACAAAGGAACTTGGCTTGGAATCACAAAAGAGAAACGAATTTCCGCACTCACAAATTACAGAAATATTCCGCTTCACAAAGAAGGTAGAATTTCTCGCGGACTCTTAGTGCGAGATTTTCTTATATCAAACAAAACTGCAGAAGAATACCTAGAAATTTTAGAATCATCAAAGGAAAATTACAATCCTTACAATATCTTACTCGGAAATCCAACTGAACTTTATGTGTATAATAACGTCAGTAACCAAAGACAAAAATTAGAAAAAGGATTTCATGGACTCAGCAATGCATTCCTAAATTCTCCTTGGCCAAAACTTTCTCGTGGAATTGAGCATTTAAAAAAAGCAGTTTTGACTAATCAATTAGAGAAAGACTATCTTTTTTCTCTCATGCAAGATGAAACAAAGGCTACTGATGATTTACTTCCAGACACAGGAGTTGGACTCGATAAAGAAAGATTTCTATCATCCATTTTCCTAAAGAGTGAAGTGTATGGAACTAGATCGACTGCTATCCTTCTCTTTGATCGGCAAAATACTGTTAGCTTCTACGAAAAAACTTATAATCCTAAAGGAGAAGTAGTAAAAGAATTTAGTGCAAGTCTATAATCATATTTGAAAATAAAATTAAAACTCATTTTATCTTTGTTTCATCTTTTTAGAATTTGAGATAGTTTTCTTTTTTTATTTCTAATTTCATTTTTAATTGTAGAATCGATAAACTTTATTTTTCATGGAATCAGTTTCAGATGAAATGAGGTATACTATGAAAGTTGGAATTTTAGGTTCTGGAGTTGTGGGACAAACATTAGCAAAAGGTTTTTTAAAACATGGCTATGAAGTTATGATTGGAAGTAGAGATGTGTCAAAACTTTCTGACTTCGTTAAAGAAAATAGTAATATAAAGTCCGGAAATTTTTCAGAGACTGCATCATTCGGAGATATAATCGTTCTCACTGTTAAAGGAAATGTTGCGATAGACGCTATAAATCTCGCTGGCGTTAAAAACCTAGAAGGAAAAACCATCATCGATACAATGAATCCAATAGGAGACAAACCTCCAGTAAATGGGGTTTTAAATTTTTTCACAGACTTAAACCAATCTCTTATGGAAAAACTACAAACCAGTTTCCCCAATTTAAAATTTGTAAAAGCATTTAGTTGTATAGGTGCTCCCTTCATGGTAAATCCTAATTTCAGTGGAGGAAAACCATCGATGTTTATTTGCGGAAATGATGAAAATGCCAAGAAAGATGTTAGTAAAATTTTAGATCAATTCGGATTTGAAACAGAAGACATGGGCAAAGTAGAAGCAGCAAGAGCCATTGAACCACTTTGTATTCTCTGGTGTATTCCGGGGATGTCGCAAAACAAATGGGCACATGCATTTAAACTTTTGAAACTTTAGTTCAAAATTATTCTTTTATAAAAAGATGAATAGCCTTCTAGATACGTTATACTCTACAGTTGTAAATCGGGATTTATTTTTTCAATCCGGATGGGGCGACAAACATGGATTAGAATATTTATTATCAGTGAATCCTACATCTATTCATCTGCGTCCTGTAAAAGAAATCGATATAAAATGGGGAGAAATAAAAAAAGAGAAAGAATATTTAGTTCAGGATGGAGAATTTCAAAGTCCATTTGAATTTATCTATGATATCAAGGGAGAAAAAGTAAAAGTTGAATTGCCAGAAGAAACGAAAACTGCTTACATCCAAAGAATTCTTCCTTTCGATTTTAGCCTTCAGTCACCTCTGACTATTCATTTTGCAGCAACAGGAGACGAGGGTTATTCTAGACGTCGTCTAATGCTCGCTATCCCCTTAGCCAAAAAAGGAATAGGTTCTGTATTACTAGAAAATCCTTATTATGGCAAACGACGACCAAAAGGACAAAAAGGCGTTGTAATTCGCACATTCACTGAATTTCTTAGAATGTCGAGAGCTGCCACAGATGAAGGCATTGCGCTTCTCAAATATTTTCATAGAGCCGGTCATAGAAAGTTAGGCGTAACAGGAATTAGTATGGGAGGATACGTATCATTAACCGCTTCGGCTCGATCCAATCTAGAAATTGCAGTTGCGGCTTGTATTCCAAGTCATTCTGGTTCACCTGTTTACGTAGAAGGTGCTTTGAGTAAAGCTTGTGATTGGACGAGCCTTTCTTCTCCATTTCAAAATCCAATTGATGCAAAACATTTTATGCGTTTAATTCTAGACCAATCCGATATCCGGAGTTTTCCAAAACCAAAAAGAATGGATGCAGTCATCATTGTGGGCGCAAAGAAAGATGGCTATATTCCCAATTACTCCACTCAAATCATCAAAGATCATTGGGAAAAAGCAGAACTACGATGGGTAAAAGCAGGGCATGTAGGTTCCTTCCTTTTTTGCACTCCCGATTTTAGAAAAGCAATAGAAGACTCTTTTAGTCGACTTGTATCCAATGAATTCTATTCAAATCCTATCGTTACAAATCTATAGATTCTAACAGGCTTACAGCAGCAGGGAAAATAGGCACCGTGATTTTTATAGAATAAGGTTTAATCTAATTTTCTATTCAATCAATACAAATATTTCGAATTAAATCACAACGATAGCTGAAGTCTAAATCCAGCCTTTTTATCTCTCTTTTAACTGTTTTATATGCCCAAGCATGGAATCTATCTCTTATCTAAACTAGATTATAGAATCAGCGAGTGGCAGTCTTTTTAAAATGCATTCAAAGTAAATGACTCCATTTCGAGAAATCAGTTTTTATCAAACGGTTTAAAAATCTATTGCCAAAAATCTCTTTGAATTTGAGACTTATCCCTAATTTCCAAAAACGAAGACTCTACTAAAAGATCTGAATTTTTGCTGCAAACCTATTTTCTAAAATCATCTCGAAAGGACTGAACTATCTTGTGTATAACTTGTTTGAATCTAACGTTAGCAAACAACTCTTTAGCGAAAGATGGAATTTTCTGATACCCAAGCGATTGCTATCGATAGAGAAGAATAGAATTTTGGGAAAAAAGATTTAGGGAACAGCTAACTTGATCCAGTTGAGTTCAAAATGGAAAACTAAAGAATAGAAATTTAAAAAAGAGGGAAAAATGATTATAGAGCATTCACTAGACAATTCAAAAATCACAGAAGATGAGGAAAAGAAAAAAGTTAAAACAAAATCGGATGTAATACTCATTGGAGCAGGGATTATGAGTGCAACCCTCGGAGTCTTTCTAAAAGAACTAGAACCTGATCTAACAATCACAGTCCTAGAAAGATTAGACAATGCTGCCAGAGAAAGTTCAAACGCTTGGAATAATGCTGGCACAGGTCACTCTGCCTTTTGTGAATTAAACTATACCCTCGAAAATGAAGATGGCTCAATCGATATTAAAAAAGCTTTGAAAATCGCCTCCGCGTTTGAAGTATCAAAAGAGTTTTGGTCCTATCTTGTAAAAGAAAAAAAGATTATCGAGCCAGAACAGTTTATCCATGCAATTCCTCATTATAGTTTTGTATGGGGTGAGGAAGATGTTGATTTTCTAAAAAGACGTTATGACGCAATGATCAAAGAACCAATCTTTAAAGATTTGGAATACTCGGAAGAAAGAAAGGTCCTATTTAAGTGGATGCCTTTGGTATTAAAAGGTAGAGACCCTATGGCAAAAGTAGCCGGAACAAAAATGGCTGTTGGAGTAGACGTAGACTTTGGAACTTTAACCAGAGCTATGTTCAAGTATCTCTCTACATTAGAAGGAGTTACAGTCAAATACCACGAGGACGTAAAAGATTTAGTTCGAGAGAAAGATGGTCTTTGGAATTTAACCGCAACAAATCAGCTAACGCATGAAATAGAGCATCACGAAGCGAGCTATGTTTTTATTGGGGCTGGTGGTGGCGCATTACCCTTACTTGAGAAATCTGAAATTCCTGAAGCAAAAGGTTTTGGAGGATTTCCAATCAGTGGGCAATGGCTTCGATGTGTAAATCCAGAAGTGATCGATACTCATTTTGCAAAAGTATATGGAAAAGCGTCAGTCGGTTCACCTCCTATGTCTGTTCCACATTTAGATACAAGAATAATCAATGGCAAAAAAGAATTACTCTTTGGTCCCTATGCAGGATTCACTACTCGATTCTTAAAGAAAGGCTCTTATTGGGATTTGGCCAAATCACTCGAGCTTGGAAATATTTTTCCAATGATCTCTGCGGGTATGCACAATTTGCCTCTCACTAAATATTTAATTACACAAGCTCTCCAATCTCATAGAGATAGAATGAAATCTCTAAAAGCTTACTTTCCAAAAGCAAAAAGTAAAGACTGGAAATTAGAAATTGCAGGCAAACGAGTGCAGGTAATTAAAGCCGATGAAAAAGAAGGAGGAGTTTTAGAATTTGGAACAGAAGTTGTAGCCGCTAATGATGGAACGTTAGCAGCCCTACTAGGAGCTTCTCCTGGTGCTTCCACCTCGGTTGCAATCATGTTGGAAGTTTTAGCAGATTGTTTTACTAGAAAAACTGCAACGCCAGAGTGGCAAGCCAAACTAAAAAAAATGATCCCTAGTTTCGGAGAATCTTTCATTCAAAACGAAGAATTAGTAAAAAGAAGTAGATCTATGACGGAAGAGATTTTAAAGTTGAAATTAGATTAAGAGGATAATAATGATAAGTCGCATCCCTTGGAAATCCAAGGGATATTCACTTTAGTGTTTTGCGCGTTTGTCGTGGTGGTGACTGAGTTGGTGTTCTAACTTGTCTTCGATTCCATCAATACAAGCATGAATTTCCTTGTCTGTGTTGTGAGCATTAAAGTCTGCTTTATCAGCATGCATGTTGAAAACTGCGGTAATATTGCCGTGCACTTTCTCAAAGCTCAATTCAGCCTTGGTTACTTCATGGACATATTTCGAAAGTCTACTTAATTTGTCATTGGCATAGCTCTCCACAGCCTCAGAACGATCTAAATGCTTCCAAGTAAATTTTATTTTCATTTTTATATCCTCGTTAGATATGTTTTAGAGTAAGGCTAGAAGGTCAACAAAAAAGTTCAAGTTTGGACTACTGTGATAGATACTATTAACGCGAATTCGATGTAAAAATATTTTCACCACCGACTTGCACTGAGCCATGTCGAATGTGTGCACACCGATAACTGAACGATGAAAACACGATGGATAATTTTGAATTATCGTATCTTTTATCAGTGATATTCGTCCCTCCACCCAAAATCCATTACCGCTCATTCGCGGTAATAGGTAGTAATCTTTTAATTTTTCTGCTACATCGAATTGGCGTTATTAGTGAAATTGCCGATGAGATAAAATTTTATCGTCATATATTTTCTTGTCACTTTCCGTTATATTTTTTGGATACCGCGCATAACTTTTTTCTCGACGATTAAGCCAATCTCTTCCAAGTAATTTTTCTCTTTCTATTTCTAAATCAGGAAGATTTGTATAGGCAATCGTTGTTTCTTCTTTAGGTCCTGTTCCAACTCCCCTTCCTACCCAAAATCCACTGTATAATAAGGCAGACCGTATAGCGGTAGACGCACTATAAGTATAAAGTCGAGTAATTTGATTTGGTTTGTATGTGTATTGAAAGATTTCCGAAAAGACTTCACTTGACCAAAGAATGTCATCTACTTTAAAAGAAAAAGGATCATAAAAAATAAGATCTGGAATTTTTTCTTTTGAAAACTCTTTTCTAAAATCCCCATGAATGAGTTTCCATGTAAATAAATCTTTTTCCCAAAACTTTTCTTCTAAAATTTTCTTTGGAGCTTTATGAAATAAATGAGGAAATCTTCCTGAATTTCTTAGAGCAAGTTTCAATGGATCTAAATCTATCTCAAAACTAATCAACTCTACTTTCCTTGCACTATGAATAGACTCAAAACAAGATAGAACCGCCATAGCATTGTGACCAGCTCCAAGCCCTACATCCCAAATCACAAGAGGATCTTCATGGCTAATATCCATTAGCCGCTCTTTTAGATTGGATTGGTCTATGTAAAGTCTCTTTGCTTCTTCTTTCGGATCAGAAACAGAATGCATGACTTCCCCAGAACTTTTTTGCCTTACACTCCAAAATCCTTCTTTATTTTGAATGATCTCATAATCCCCTAATTGCTTTTTCTTATCTAGAGAACTGATTTTGATATCAGGCGGATTTACACTATCGCTTTGTAAAAGCTCTACTTTTTTAGTTCTATAGAAGGATAAAAATGTATTTTTAAAAATAGCTTCGCGCATACTAGCCATTAGCCTGTGATAATAAGTTAAATTATGAATTGCCATCAGATGCCAACCCAAGAATTCATTTGCCTTATAAAGATGATGTAAATACGCTCTAGAATAATTTTTACAGCAGACACAGTCACAACTTGGATCTAGAACTGTATCATCTAACTTATATTTACCTCTTCTCATTTGTAATTTACCAAGGCTTGTAAACGCAACAGATCTCTGTGCTTGCTCCACCGGTAGAATACAATCAAACATATCTACCCCTCTATGCACCGCTTCAAGTAGATCAATTGGAGTTCCAACACCCATTAAATAACGCGGCATATTTTTAGGTAGAAGGGAAGCAGATAGTTCACAAAAGTCATTTCGTTCTTCTTTTGTCTCTCCAACTGCAAGTCCACCAATTGCAAACCCATCGAAGGGCATGTCTGTAATTTGCGCGGCGCTCTCTTTTCTTAAATCAGTAAAACAAGCCCCTTGTATAATTCCAAATAAAGCTTGATTGGAATCTCCTCTTGCAACTAGGCTTCTCTTCGCCCAGCGATGCGTTAGCTCCATCGCTTCCCTTGCCATATTATAATCAGAAGTAGAAGGAACACATTCATCTAAAACCATCATAATATCAGAACCGATTGCCTTTTGTGTTTCAATACTTAGCTCAGGAGAAAGTAAAATATTTCTTCCGTCAATGTAACTTCTAAAAACGGCTCCCTCCTCAGTGATACTCCTTGTATTTTCTAGACTGAAGATTTGAAATCCACCTGAATCTGTAAGAACTGGCTTGGTCCAATTCATAAACTTATGAATCCCACCGATTCTTTGAAATACTTCAATTCCAGGTCGAAGTAGAAGATGATAAGTATTTGCAAGTAAAATATTGGAACCTGTAGTCTCTAACGTATCTTTTGTTTGAGACTTGACTGTCGCTTGTGTTCCAACAGGCATAAAGATAGGAGTTAAAACTTCTCCATGTAAAGTCATAAATCGAGCAGCTCTTGCTTTGCTATTTTCTGCTTCTTTCTCTAATTGAAAATTGAGTCGGGACATTTAATTCATCATCTAGAAATAATTTTTAATTCATGAAATAATACAGGATTTGTTTTCATGATATATAAAATTCTTTGTGCAGGACCTTGTGGAATATTTCTACCAGACTCCCATGCTTCTACTGTTTTTTTAGATACACCAAGAGCTTTCGCAAATAAATTTTGAGAAAGATTTATTTTCTTTCGTATGATTTTAATTTCTTCCTTTTGATAGTTTGCTAAAGGTAAAATAGAAAATCGATGTTCTACACTTTGTTTTTTATTTCCTTTTGCATGCGCAACTGCTTGATTTAAACCTCTTAAAATACTTGCAGTTACTTCTCTAGAAGATTTGTTTTTAGTAATTACTTTTTTCATAGAATGAACCTCCTTTATTGTGTTTTCTTCAATACATTATCTATTGTTTCTATAATTTTAGAAATTGTTCTTTTATCTTCTGCAGAGATATTTTCCGTTTCATTTTTCTTCAATAAAGAAATAAAATACAAGACCTCATGCAATGGATAATCTACATATAAAATTCGAATGCCACCACTCTTTCCTTTCCCTGGCAAAGCCCATCTCATTTTTCTGAGTCCACCAGTGCCAGAAATAACTTTTCCATATTTAGGATTTGTAATTAAAAAAGTTTCTACCTCTCTTAAATCTCCATCATCTAGCCCAATTGATTTCCATAGAGTATCAAATTCTTTTAATGAAACAAAGACTCTGGTCACAAAAATATAGTATCCTACCTAGTAGGGTAATGTCAAATGAAAAAATTTTCATTAGAATCTAAAGACCTTTTTTCACTAGAAATTATGCCTATCCTAGAAAACTTGGAGATTATGATTAAAGTTTCGAATGTGTATAAATCTTTTGGAAGTCAGGAGCTTTTTGAAGACCTGAGCTTTGCCGTTAACCGAGGAGAAAAAGTTGGACTCGTTGGTAGAAATGGTCATGGTAAATCGACATTATTTCAAATGCTTCTTGGAAATCTAGAACCAGATAAAGGTGTTATAACTGTTCCTAAGAATTATAAAATTGGTCATTTGCAACAACATTTAAAATTCACAAAACCTACAGTTCTAGAAGAATGCGCTCTCGGTCTTCCAGAAGGGGAAGAATACGAAACTTGGCAGGTGGAAAGAATTCTATCAGGTCTTGGATTCTCTGAAAAAGATATGGAAAGAAGCCCAGATGAATTTTCAGGAGGATATCAAATTAGAATGAATCTAGCAAAGCTTTTGGTTTCTAGACCAGACATGCTTATGTTAGATGAGCCAAATAACTATCTAGATATTGTTACGATTCGTTGGCTCGAAGAATTCTTGCGAGAATGGGAAGGAGAAATAATCCTTGTTACCCACGATAGAAGTTTTATGGATGCAGTGGTTTCGCATGTCGTTGCCATTCACCGAAAAAAAGCAATTAAGACAGAAGGTGATACTGAAAAACTTTACAATCAAATCAATCAAGCAGAAGAAATTTACGAAAAGACTCGACTCAATGAAGCAAAAAAACGAAAACAAGAAGAAGTGTTTATCGCACGTTTTAAAGCAAAAGCCAGCTTTGCCAGTAGAACTCAATCTCGTGTTAAAAAATTAGAAAAACAGGGAGAGATGAAAGCACTCGAAGCAATTGAAACACTTGAGCTTTATTTCAATGCAGCTCCTTTTTCAGCAAGTCAAATGCTATCCGCAGATGAAATCAAATTTTCCTATACAGGAAATCCTCCTTACTTAGTAGAAAATTTTTCTATCAGTGTAGGCAAACAAGATAGAATTTGCATCATTGGAAAAAATGGAAAAGGTAAATCTACTCTACTCAAATTACTTGCTGGCGAGTTAGAACCGTTATCCGGTAAGATCAATAAACATCCTGTTTTAAAAGAAGGATATTTTGGCCAAACGAATAAACTCAACATGGAGGAAAGTAACACTGTAGTCGAAGAAATTAAAAGTGCAGATAAATCTTGCACGGAAAACTTAGCAAGAAGTATCGCCGGAGGTCTTATGTTCTCAGAAGATGCTGCCTTAAAAAAAATAAAGGTATTATCGGGAGGAGAAAAAAGTAGAGTGCTTCTCGGGAAAATCCTTGTTACCCCCTGCAATTTACTTTTCTTAGATGAGCCAACAAACCACTTAGATATGCAATCCTGTGATTCACTCATTGAAGCCATCGATCAATTTGATGGAAGTGTAATCATGGTAACTCACAACGAGATGCATCTAAGAGCAGTTGCGACTAAGCTTATTGTTTTTGATAAAGATAAAATCTCTGTTTATGATGGCGGTTACGATGACTTCTTATCTGATGTAGGTTGGTCAGACGAGTCTCTTTAGAAAAATGCTTTACAAATCATGACATGTATAACACAATGTTATACATGTTAGCATTACGACTACCTATTGCGATTGAAGAGAAATTAGACGAAATCTCGAAAGCAGAGAAAAAAACAAAATCCCAACTGCTTCGAGAAGCGATCGAGCTATACTTTGATGCTTACCAAAAAAAAACCTCTGCCTTTGAATTAGGAAAAGAATTCTTTGGTAAATATGGAAGTGGCGTAAAAGACAATTCTGAAAATTACAAAAAAAGGTTAAAAGAGAGATGGAATGCAAAGCGCTCTTCTTGATGCAGGACCTCTGATTGCCCTCTTTGATAATTCAGACAAGCACCACAAGAAAGTGTATCATTTTTTTCAGTCCTACGTTGGAAATTTATATACAACTTGGCCTGTGATCACAGAAACAATGCATTTCCTAAATTTTAATCCAAATGTGCAATCTGATTTTCTACAATGGCTTCAGAGAGACCCACTTCACATTCCAGAACACAATAAAGCAATTTTAGAAAAATTAAGAAAGCTAATTCTAAAATACAAAAATGTTCCGATGGACTTAGCAGATGCAAGTCTTGTTTTACTATCCGAGGAAATGAATATCAAACATATCATCACTCTCGATTCAGATTATGCAATTTATAAAATGAATCGAAAGTCTTTTAAAAGTTTGCTTTAAAAAATTCCCTGCCATTTGAGTAGACCCGCAATTCCTAGTATCGGCATTCCATAAAATATATTCTCGGGAGTCTTAGAGAGAGCCTCTAAATAGGAAGCATTGTCTAATGGAATTTTAAAATTTGTCTCTGACTTATAACGTCTTTCCAATTCTTGAAATAATACAGGCCAACCAGAAGGCAGAATATATAAAATTTTATCTAGATTGTCTCTCCATATATCGCCTAACTCTTCGAGCATATAAGGATCTTTTCCATAAATTTCCACAGCAAGATCTAATTCTGTCTGCATTTGAAATTGAACAGAGTCTCTTAATGCATGAATTTCTTTTTTCTTGAGTTTCTCTAAGGGCTTATCGGTCATCTCATAAAGTTTAATTGTCTTTCCTCGGTAATAAGTAAGCTTTGATGGCATTCCAAAGTAATAAACCCACGGTTGTAAAGCGACTAACGGTGTCAGTGGCCCCATTGGAAGAAATGGAATTCCTAGTTTATTAACAAGTTTATTTAGATCATCATTTTTATAACTATAAGGATTGATATATTCAGCATTTACAATCGAAACAGGAATGATATCAGTTTTATATTTAATTGCCATACGAATAAAAGAACTGGAAAATTGTTGCAGTTGATATTTCTTATCAAAGCCCTTTCCGATGCCTGCAATTCCTTCTGGAAAAATTAAAACATTCGCATCTTTGATTTGCATCATAGTATCGAAGTTATCAAGCGTTGCATCCACTCCCCCCAAACGTTTCCAGAAATTTTCTATAAAGTAAGGTTGCATATAACGTGAGGCAGATAAAGCAGGTGCTGTGAGTGCGCGTATCGAATTTTTCATTTGAAACTTATTTTGTTGAAAGACTCTACCTGCAAAAATAATTGCATCCCAAGGAAAACCCATTCCTGAATGATTACATATATAAATGGCTGGAGCCTCTGGATTATTTCTTTCCGGAATAGTTTCGAAATTTATCATTCTAGATCTAAAATAGTATCTATCGAGAGGATCTAAAATATTAGTAGCCATTGCCTTTAAATAATCTAGATCAAAATGGCGATTAATGGATTCTAGGTTAGAAAAATTTGAACCGTTATTCGAAAGAGTTTTTTTAAAATTAGAATCCATTTCCTAGTCCTTGAGATAGTTAAATTTTATATATTCAAAATCATTTTGAGATATTTCTTCTTTAAAGGCAATATTTAAGATATTAGAAAAATGAAGATTCTTTCCAATTTTTAAATAATGCTTTCTATTTTCAGAGAGTGGTTTAGCTGTTTTAACAACTCCTACCCTTTCGAAATTTTTGTCTTTGACCTGAAAATGAATTGTGACTTGATCTCCCATTTTGTGAGGAAGCACAGATAAAACCATCATCCCACCAGTTCCAAGGTTTTGTATATAACAGTCTTTTTCCTGTTCCCCTTTTGTGTTTTTAAAATCACAAAAAGCTTCTAACGTAAGTCTTTGTGCTTTTCTTTTTTCAGAGAATTCTTGCGGCATAAATTAATCCTACTTTAAATTTGGAAATACCAACTCCAACCTCAATTCTTGTTATAAATTTTGCAAGATGAAAAGTTTTTTATCATGAATTTCATTTCTTGATAAACAGATTTGGAATTGTTTGTTTGACTAATAACATTAGTTTAAAAACAATTGTGCTTACTTGCTCATTTCACTTTTTAATTTTATATGAGTAAGCTACTATTGATGAATTAGAAACTATTTCTCATTCTCTTTAGAATACTGAATTCATTTGGAAAATAATATGAAACATTTACTCCTTACTGTCCCATTTTTGATTCTAAGTCTATTTTGCTCGAGTGTTCAAAAAGTAGACCCAAAAGCTGATTTAGTAAATGGATTTACTCCTATTAAAAATGATGAACTAGCAAAACGATATGCGCCATTATTAAAGGCTGGTTCAATCTATGGAGATCCATTTGCCCTCTATTATAGAGCAAGTAAAGATGATGCAGGAAATACACATATAACCTACCACTTCGCTTGGGAAAAAGAAGAAAATACAACTTCTGGAATTGGTCCATTCTTTAGTCGCAATATTTACACTGGTGGGCTTAAATTACAAAAGACGATGTTCGGAAAAGGAGACTTAGAAATGGTTTCTTTAATCATCGATTCAAATGGAGTCATTCAACAAGTTGAATATGAAATTGCAGAAAATTATGATCCGAGTAAATTTGGAGTAAAACACAAACACGTCATACGCACAGAACCACATAAAGAATTACTCGCTTTTGAAGTAATGTCATGGAATCATTTATTCCAATACTTAGGAGATAAAAATGAATCTTCTCAAAACTTTCTGCAACTTACCCCTACTTATTTCACACAAAGTTTATGGGAAGAATACACCATGATAAAAGAAAAAGAAGGTTTCTTCAGTAGAAACAGAGCTCATAAACCCTATGAAGTTGAGTATATAGAATAAAGTTTGCGATGTCTCTGTTAAAAGAAAAAGGAATTGTAGTTGCAACAAGACAGGTAGGGGAAGCAGATGCGGTCATCACAATTCTAGGTGAGTCCGGAACGAAAGCCAAGTATAAATTAAAAGGTATTAAAAAAAGTAAAAATAGACCTATTCTTGCAAGTGAATTAGGTGCGTTAATCGCGATTGACTACTATCAACATAAAAATGAGGAAATCCATAATATCAAAGAAGTAAGTTTGATAGAAAGATTCGAGAAGATAAAAGAGACTTACGAGGGTTATCTACTCATAACTTATTTTTGTGAACTAATGGATACTATTTTACCAAATGGAGATAGCCATGAAAAATGCTTTGAGTTATTGAATGCAGCATTTCATGCAATCAATGAAGAAAATTTTCAACCTCTCATCTTGCCATTTTTCAAATTAAAATTATTATCAGTGCTTGGACTTGTCTCAAGGGAATTAATCTGTCATTCTTGTGAGGAAGATATGTTGCTTAAAAATGCAGCGAGTATCAATTCAATTCATTTAGACATTACGTGTGGAGATTGTATGCCCCCATCTAAAAATCAGATTTCAATCATTAAACTTATGGATCGAATCTTTAAATCTAGATATGCAACTCTTTCCAAAGAGGAAACGCCGATTTCCCTCATTTCCCAATTAGATCAAATTTTAAATGATTATTTAAGAGCCTATTTAAATGTTACCTTGAAGACTTTTGATTTATTTTATAAATCCTTAGGAGGCAAATATGAAATTCGCAATTAAAACTGCTATAGCACTTGCTATGATTTCACTGATTCTAGGTTTTCTACTTAGGTATGCAGATCGAAATGAATACGAAATATTAAAACCAGAAGTGATCAATACGGAGGATGATCGGTCTAGCTGGGCTATTATTATGGATGTCAAAAAGGATATATTTAAAAACATAGAAATGAATTGGCAGAAGAAGCACACGAAATGAAAGAAAACGAAATTTTAAAAAACTTAGTATTAAAAGAATTAGAAACTGCTGTTTCTAAATTTGTATCTGAATCTGATAAAGATAAATTAAAAATAAGAGTAGAATACTCCCGCAATGAAAAATTTGGAGATTACTCGACTCCGTTTTTAATGGAAAATAAAGATCTGTTAGGTGATCCAAAGGCTAATAGTGATAAATTCCTAAACCTTTTCAAAGATGTTAAATTATTTTCAAAGGTTGATTTTACTCCACCTGGATTTATCAATTTTAAAATTGAAGATCAATTTTTACTCAATTATATTGATTCTTTTTTAACAGCGGCAAATGGTCCTTTTGCGCAAGTAGAGGAAAAAGAAAAAATCATTTTCGAATTTGTAAGCGCAAACCCAACAGGACCCTTAAATATTGTGTCTGCTCGTGCCGCAGCCACAGGGGATACAATTTGCAATCTACTTTCCACGCTAGGACATACAGTCCATCGAGAGTTTTATGTAAATGATTATGGGAACCAAGTTTTCCTTTTAGGAGTTTCTTGCCTTTCAAGACTGAGAGAAAATTTATCCGGTGAGACTCTTACCATCCAAGAAGAAGGAGATACGACTCCAATTCAAACACTACTCGAAAAAAATATTCTACCCTCGGAAGGATATAGAGGAGAATATATAAAAGATGTAGCACTCAAGATTTATGCAGAATCGGATAAAAAGAGCACGATCGATAGTCTCCTTAAATCCAAAGAATACGAGAAGCTAGCAGAAAAATTTTCTGTTTGGGCTGTTGAAAAAAATCTAGAAGCACAAAAAGAAGACTTAGTATCTTTTGGAGTAAACTTTGATTTATACTATAGCGAAAAGTCACTCCATGAGGCAAACAAAGTATTAGCCGTATTAGAAGATTTAAAAAAAGCAAATGATATAAAAGAAGAAGAAGGCAAACAGGTATTTACCTCAATCAAATATGGAGATGATAAAGATAGAGTTGTTGTAAGAGATGATGGGCGACCAACTTATCTTTTAGCAGATATCGCTTATCATAAATCCAAAATGGATCGAGGCTTTACACAAATTATAAATATTTGGGGACCGGATCATCACGGATACATTGCGAGACTTAGAGGAGCTATGATTTCTCTAGGCTTTGCAGAATCTAGGTTCAAAGTTCTAATTGCACAACAAGTCAATCTAATTTCAAAAGGCGAGAAGTTAAAGATGAGTAAAAGACTTGGACAATTCCAGACAATGAAAGATTTACTGGAATTTTTAGGAGAAAGCTCAAAAGACGTTGGACGCTATTTCTTTGTAATGAGATCCCTCGAGTCTCCTCTTGATTTTGATCTAGACTTGGCAAAAGAAGAATCAGATAAAAATCCAGTCTTTTATATTCAATATGCTCATGCTCGAATTCATTCTATATTCAGAGAGACAGGCAATGAATACAGTTTTGAAAAATTAAAATCAATCTCTCTTACAGAAGAAAGACGATCTTTACTTTTCTGGGTATCTCGATTTCCTGAAGAGATACTAGATGCGGCAAAAAACAGAGAACCTCATAGAGTTACAAATTACTTACAAAATCTAAGTAAAGCATTCACACGTTTCTATGGAGCTAAAGACAATCGTTTGAAAGATTGTGATGAGTCTACCCGTCTTGGACTCGCTTATATCTGCCAAGCATCTGCCAAAGCAATCAAAGAAGGATTAAGTATTCTAGGTATTAGTTCACCGGAAAAAATGGAAAGGAGCGCATAATGCTAAGTATTCACATTATTTCAACTGGGACAGAAATTACATCTGGAAAAAGTGTAGATACAAATTCTACATGGATTGCAAATGAATTAACAGGACTTGGGTTTTCAATCAATAAATTTCTAGCACTTCCAGACAAACCATTGTTAATCGAAGAAGAAATACGTTCGATCATGGCAAGACCTGGAGAAAATCTAATCATCATGACTGGTGGACTTGGGGCAACAGATGATGACCATACTTTAAATGTTGTTTGTAAAATCGTTGAAAAAGATGCAGTCACAGATCAAAAGGCTCTCGACAAACTAACGTATTTTTCCGAGCAAAGAGGAAAAATGTATCAAGACCTACTGCCTGTTTCCAAAAGACAAACAACTATTCCTCTCGGTGCTCGTCCCTTAGACAATGATATAGGACTAGCACCCGGATTTTATTTAGAACTCAATACTACAACTAGACTTGCAGCGATGCCCGGTGTTCCAAAAGAGATGAAAAAAATGTTCAGTGATTATTTTCTTCCTTTGATGAAAAAAGATTATAACAAAGAAGATTTGCAAAGTCGATCTCGCTCCATCTGGGGAGTTACAGAAAGTATTTTTCAAGCAACCTTTATCAAAAAACACCAGGAGTTAATCAACGAAGGGCTCGAATGGGGAGTTACTGCAAAGCCAGGACATATTAAAGTTACCTTCAAATCTACTTCTTCTGAAAGATTAAGAAAAATCATTTCATTTCTAGATACTGAGTATAAAGAAAAAATCGGAGATGAGATTTTTCTAGATATCCACTCTATGTTAATCAGTTCTAAAAGAACAGTCTCCACTGCCGAGAGTTGCACTGGTGGGCTTGTTGGAAAAATTTTAACTGATATGTCTGGTTCTTCTGCTTACTACCTCGGCTCTGTCGTTGCCTATCATAATGATATTAAGCAAAATATTCTAGGCGTAAAAAAATCAACTCTAGATACTGTTGGAGCCGTTAGTTCTGAGACTGCTATTGAAATGGCTGAAGGAGTTCAGCATAAATTCAACACAAATTATGCAATCTCTGTAACCGGTATAGCTGGACCGACAGGCGCAACAAAAGATAAAAAAGTAGGTCTTGTATATATTGGAATTAAAGCAAATCATGAAGAAACAAAAGTTTTCAGATATGAGATTCCATTGAGTAGAGATATATTTAGAGATTATGTTGCGAACATTGCGCTCTTTCATCTCTACCAAAAATTAAAACAGGACAATTTATAATACTATGCTTTATTATTTTTTCTTTACAATCATTCTGTCCTTTATTATCTTTTTGAATTTAGGAACCCCCTATACTCAAATGTCACATGTGCAGGAAAACTGGGCTTGGAATAAATCCCAAGAGATTGGAATGTCACAAGACTCTCGATTCAAAATAAATCCATTGCAAACTCTGAATGGATATAAAACTAAAAATGGAGTCTATTTTTTTAAAGCTGGGAAATTTTCGCTAGAAGAAAACACATACAGTGAATTGCCTCTAAATGGAAAAGGACATTTTGTTTATAAAAAAATTGGAAGCAGTGTCTTTTATTATTCAAACGATGGAGAAATTCTCTGGGAAAAACCTTATAAAAGCTATCCACGTGTATCGAATAACGGCGAATTATTATTATTTATTTCGGGAGATGGAAATCAAGTTCTAATCTCTGATATCAATGGAAATGAATTCGGCGCAAAACAAATAGATGGCAGATTCCTATCGGATATTTCTTTTCCAGCATTAGTAAATGGAGCGTTACTTGTTTTCTCGGGTGGTGAGATTGCTCTTTTAAATGGAAGCGGTAAAATAGTATTTCAAAAAAAAGACGAACCGAACTCAAAGGACTTTTTATTTTGTAAAAGTGGAGCCATTTCTCCTACCGGTAAATTTTCACTTGTGCATTATATTAGAAACACAAAGGACTTTATTTCTATACTCAATGAGAAAGGAGAGATTGTTTCTAGCATAACATTGGAATCGGTATATCCGCATAAAATTTTTATGGCAGTGGATGATGAAGGAAATATGGCAGTTAATTTGCCCGATCAGGTATTTGTCATAAATAAAAAAGGGAAATCTGTCTTTAAAAAAGTCAAATCTAGAAAAGAAGATATTTACCAAATTGCATATACGAGTGGTAGTTTCTTTGCAGTGAGTTTAGAAAATCAAATTTTATTTTTGAAAAGCGATGGTTCTTATCTAGGGAAAAGATCTGTTACAATGCCAGCTAGAATGCGACCTTCCACTGAGAGAGATTCTGCCTTTCTAGAAACAGAAGAGGAAATTATCTCCTTTCGCTTATTTAAATAAATTCAAAACATGATAGTTGAGCCTAAGGATCTTGTTCCATTCGCATGCAAGGCAACTGGAAAATGTTGTATTCATAATTTAGTTTTACTCTCCAGTTTTGATATTTTTAGATTGGCAAAATCTCTTTCTCTTACAGCAAAAGATCTGTTTGAAAAAAAATATTTAACATATAGAATTAATCCTGTGACGTATTGGATGCAGCCAATTTTAAATGAAAAATCAAACTCTACTTGTCCATTTCTTGTGAGAGATATAGATAGCACAAATGAAAAATACATTTGTGATGTATATGAAGCTAGACCGTTAGTGTGTAGACTCTATCCATTAAAATTTGATAAAGATGAAAATATTTTTATGCGATTTCTACCTGCAGAGTATAGATGCTATGAGTGTATAACGACAGAGAATAATCCAACCCTAAAAGAATATTTGGATTCCTCAAATTCTTCAGAGCTCTTAGAGGAGTTTAAACGATATTTAGCATTGAAAGATAAAGTCATCGCAAGTGGTCTAAACTTAAATCAGATCAAAAAAAATAAACCAGCTCAATCTAAATTTTTTCAAATTCAATCCCTACTTTATGAAACCTATCCAAATGAAGAGAACCTTCACCTAACTCTACCATTTCAAGAAATAGAAAAAAAGATTGAGCAAATTTTAAAAACGGAAGACTAAGCTATTTCTTTTTATCATCCTTTTTAAAAAGAGATTTTATCTTTTCTTGCATTTCAGGATCTTGTGCTTTTTCTTTCACAGTCTCGATTACTTTTTTTCCTTCATCTGAATCTGCTTTTTCTTTTAGTATCTCTAACATAGATTTTTCATTGCTAGTTGCACTTGCTTTTTCAGGTTCTACTTGTGTATTTGTATCGGGACTGGAAGAACAATAAAGTGAAAATAGTAAAATAAATATTGGAAGATTTTGTTTCATAAATAACTCCTATTTGCTTCTCTCTGTTCCGTAGTAAAAATTACCACGTTTCTCAATGAGATTACGAGAGATTAAATTTTCTGCAATGATTAAAAGACCAGATACAGCACTTTCCTTTTTTTCTACTTCTACATTTTTTTGTTGTGCCATAAGAGAGTGAACATACTCTCGTCTTTTTCCATCCAAGACCCCAAGCATAGAACCAACTACTTTGGGATCTCCATGCAAAAAAGCAAGTGCAAGTGTAGAAGGAGGAGTTTCATTGCAGAGATAAAAAAGGGCAAGATTATCTAAATAGCTTAAATCTTGAAATTTAGAAAAATGAGAATTTTCTCCTGCCATTATTCCTGCTCCTGCACTTTTGATTTAAGATACTTAACTAAATAATCACTCTTTGGAAGTTCACCTGTCACTTCTTTAATCAAATCTTTTGGATCTAGAATTCTTCCATGAGAGTAAACCTTTTTAGAAAGCCATTTATTTAAACTACTAACGTCTCCTCTCTTGAGTAGATCATCCCAAAAACTTTCATGAGTTGCTAGAAAGTGATGAAAGAGTTGTGCAGAATAAATATTCCCGAGTGTGTAGGTTGGAAAATAACCAAAGGCACCACCACTCCAATGCACATCTTGTAAAACACCCTCTCCATCATTTTCAATTTTTAAATCAAAGCTTTCTTTCATCTTTGTATTCCAAACTTCAGGAAGGTCGGAAACTTTTATTTTTCTAGAAATCAAATCTCTTTCAATTTCAAATCTGAGAATGATATGAAGGTTGTAGGTAACCTGATCTGCCTCTACTCGAATCTTAGATTTATTCACAGAGTTTACGTAATTGTAGAAATCGTTAAACGGTAGATCATAGTGATAAATATTGAATTCTTTTAATAAAATTGGATAATAGTATTCCCAAAAGGCTCTAGATCTTCCCACTTGATTTTCCCACAAACGGCTTTGGGATTCATGCACTCCAAGAGATACAGCACTAGTAAGAGGGCTTGGGTAATTCGCCATTTGCCCCACACCATACTCATAGAGAGCATGTCCGGTCTCATGTAAAACTCCAAAGATAGAAGAGAGAGGATCATCTACATGGTAACGAGTTGTGATCCGCTTATCTTTTGAACCAAGACTTGTAGAGAATGGATGGACACTGATATCAAGTCTAGATGCACTAGCGGGTAATCCGAGTAATGCGGGAAGCTTTTCATTAAAAGACTTTTGTAATTCAACAGGAATTGGTTTCTTAAAAGGAGAAGAATAAGACTTACCCTCATTGACGATTGGAATGAGCGAATTTTTTAAATGTAAAAATAATTCCTCTAAATCTTTCGCTCTAGCTCCTGTTTCATATCCTTCTAGAAGTGCATCATAACGTTCTGTTGTATAACCATAACACTCAGCCATTTCAATACTAAGTTCTGTGATTTCTGTAAGCGTTGGTTCAAATGCTTTGAAGTCTTTGTTCTTTTTTGCATCTGCCCAGATTCCATGTGCTAGATTTGTGAGTTTAGAAAATCGCTCTACTAATTCAATAGGAAGTGTAACGGCTCTATCTCTGTCTTTTTTAAAAACTTCCATTTCTCTTTTGAGAATTGTTTTTTCTGGAGGATTGGATGCAATGAGTGCTTCCAAATTTTCAAGGTGTTGTTTTGCTTCGTCTCCTGTAAACATCTTGTGCGAGAGAGAAGACAGTTGTGCAATTTGCTCTGCTCTTTCTTCTCTAGCATCATCGGGCATCATGACTTCACTATCCCAATGCAGAAGACTGATTATATCCCCTAAACGAGTGTATTCTTTCCAAAAATTTCTATAGGATTGTAAGGTTTGGCTCATATAGATGGCATATTTTTATATCCTTCTAGAGAAAAGTAAATATTCTATTGACAGGATAAATCTATTTAAAAATATAACATTATACATCCTGCGGGCGTGGTGTAACGGTAGCACAATAGCCTTCCAAGCTCTTAGAGGGGGTTCGAGTCCCCTCGCCCGCTTCGCTGCTCGGGGTCCACCCTTTCTCCTAATGGAGAAACTTTGCATCGGCTCCTCCCGCTGATGGCTCCGAAGCCTCACACCCCTCGCCCGACTTTTTATTCTAGAATTATTTTTACACTCTTTATTTGAATCACTCCATCGGAATTCTTGTTTTCCAAATTTCAGGATTGCGACTTGTATGAAACACACCGATAATTTCAACTTCCTTTTCTTCCAAAGAAACTTTATAGAAAAGAGCATATTGAAATGTATTCATTAATGCTCGTCTAAATTCTTTATAAATCTGCGGATATATGTTTGGATGATTCGATAAAAACTCAATGGTTTCCTCGAAAGAGAGTAAAAATTCATCTCCCAATCCAGTTCGAATTTCTTCATAATACTTTATAATTTCTTTAATATCATTTTGAGCTGGAAGAGAAATGATTATCTCATATATGTTTTCCATTCAATTCCTTTTTAAACTCAATCCACGTTTTTGCTTTATTCTTATTTTTTAGATGCTCCTCCCAGCGGGCATCCAAAATCTGTTTTCCTTTCTCAGAAAGTTCAAAATTAGAATCAGTTGCTACATATCGAATATATAAAAAATCAATATACTCTTCTAAATGATCTTGTAAAAAGGGAGGAAGTTTTTTAATTTTTTCAAGGGCTAATACTGGTTCCATATTTCTATTATCTGCGATTATAAACCCTCTGTCAAGACATTCAATTTATCATTATGATTCCTAAATCGGTTGTTATTGGAATCTATTATCGATACACTAAACATTCCTTAAAGATAGGACTAAACTTCCCCTAAAGATATCTCCGGAGATAAGTTTAGGATAAGTTTAAGGGAACTTTACTCCTAAGTTTAAGGGATATTTGGTGGTAAGAGAATGCGAAGATTACCACCGATAGGGACGATACGCACCGATGGAGTTGTTTAGATAGATTTGGATATTTGATTCTATCGGTTGTTTCATTGGGGATATTTGGAAGATTGAACCACGAAGTGCACGAAGAGACACGAAGAGGCACATGCGGAGGCGTTGGTCGCGAATACTTGGTGCGAAGGGTGGACTAGACACGGATGAGGTTTGATTTTTTTTTCTTCACCACGAAGGACACGAAGACTCACGAAGTGAATGAATAATAAATCTTCTCTTTTCTTCGTGTTCTCTGGGCTCTTCGTGGTTAGATTTTTTTTTAAGCATTTACACAATCCCTATGCTGTTTGGGTAATATATCTTTCCTTTAACTCGGTTACGGTTTCAGGGATGCACTTCTTAAATTTTGAAATGGTCGGAATGCAATTATCTGAGTTTCGTATTGACTACGCATTATCTAGTGACTTGGTATACACCAAGCAATTTTTATGTTTTCCCTTACGGACTTTATTTGTTTAGGTTTGGTGGAACCGAACGCGCTTTCTAGAAAGTGATAAGCTTTATATCTGTTAGCGTTCAGTTTAGTGGTTCGTATAGTGTTGGTATAGTCCTTGGTATATTGGAATGGGGGCTTGAGTATTGGAGGGAGTATCATGGCTATTAATTCAAATGTTGGTTGTATGTATGCTTGTTGTTTTTGAATTGATAACTAGAACTAAAGTATAAGTGGGATTATAACCTCTCTTGGTAGAAGAATCTCTTCTTTCGAAAAAAAGCTTCAGTAGTTCATTTTCTCGGACTAAAACATTTAGATTGAATTGAAATAAAGTCTCATAACGTTCCTCACCGATTCAATTCTTCTTTTAATGGAAATCTGAGTTTGCCGATATAAAAATTCTCACAAGATCGCTGATTGGATTGACTGGGAAAGGAATTGCATCTATTATAATACTTATGCAAAAGGCTAAAATCAATCGTTTCCAATGGATAGCTGTTTTCTTCTTAAGTTTCTTCTTTGGCTGTGAACACTTTCTCAATTTTGTTTTAAAGGACGAAGAGCTAGTGCAAGTTCCAGAGCTTGTGGGACGTTGGTCGGCATATGAGAAGGGAAAAGAAACGGCTGTTTTAAAGATAGAAGATTTTGGAAAAAATCATGAGTATCTCCTAACAGTAGAAAAAGAAAACAAAGGAGCACTTCTTCGAATTACTCAAATAAAAAATATCTATGTAGGAGAATATCATGATTTTGATGAAAAGAATCAAGTAAAACCCGTTGGTTATTTTTTCATTCTAAAAAAAGTAAATCATGATTTTCAAATTTTTATAGGCAGTGATATCACAAAAAAAATGGTAGATCAATATAAATTAGTAGCAAAAGAAAATCAAATACTCGGAAAGAAATACATCACTTACAGTTTATCGGGCACAGATCTACAAAATAGATATGCTCTCGAATTACTTTTATCTGATCCAGATTTTTTCCATTTAAAAAATTCGTATAATATGATTCTAAAAAGAAATTCCATTCAAAGACTATAAATCCAAACCAATCTTCCTTTGCATAATAAACTAGTTTGATCTATATCGATTTTCAAAATCGATACAATTGAGAAGGAATCAATATCGATGCTTTACTTTCACTCACCAGACTGTAATAAAACTTTATATTTAGAGATAGAATCAAATTTTTAGATCTTCTCTTTATTGTTAAAATTCTATGCAGTCCAGTGAGTTTTCCTAAATTATTTTTTCAAAGGGAATTGTTCAGCAATTCTTTCTGCATTGGCAGCGATTGTAAGAGAAGGATTTGGACCTAGAGAAGTTGGAATAATACTCCCATCTACTACAAAAAGACCTTTATGCCCAAAGACTTCTCCTTTTGTATCCACAACTCCTGTCTCAGCACTCTCGCCCATAACGCATCCTCCAATTGGATGCACTGCAATGATCTTATGTAAATAGGTAAGTGGATTGTCTAAAAAATCACCTTCCATTTTTTCTGCGACGTTTTTCATGGCAGATCGAACACGATCATAATGCAATTGACTTTCTTTCATTTCCCATTTGATAATTGGTTCTCCGTCCTCTCTCAATTTAATCTCTCCATTATTTCTGTCTCTCCCCATACCCAAGAGTAGAAAAGCAGATCGAACAAATTTTTCACTGTCTAGTAAATCGATTAGTTTATCACCTATATTCACTTGTCCTTTTTGAAGAGGAGATCCTATTAACTTAAAAAAGAATTCCTTTGCATATCGAATCCCTACTTTCACAGCTCGTAAAATAAAATGAACAGAAGGAATTTTTCCAGAAACATACCAGCCAAGTCCAATTGGAAACCCAGCATCTTGAATGACTGCATTATGAGTGTATCCATCAGGATACGGTTTAAACTTATACTGAATAGCAGCCGTTATGACAGGACCCTTTGTTGGAATAACGTTATGCGGAGTATTTAAAACTGATCCTTCCAAATCTCCGTTTCCACACCACTTCTTCCCAAGCATTGTGATAAGTTTTTTAGTTTACCTTCTTTCTGCATTCGAAGGAGCATTGCAGTAGAACCAAGAGAACCAGCAGACAATACAACTTGTTTTGCAATTATCTTTGTTTTCTTTTCTGAATTTTCTGGATCAGAATAAATGACTTCGTATCCAGTGTCATCCGCCAAAGGAGAAATAGATTCTACAAGAGCGTGAGTTTTAACCTCTGCTGCTACTTTTTGTTTCTTCGCTCTAAAAATATAATTTAGATCTAAAGTATTTTTTGCATGAATATTACAGCCAATATCACACTCCCCACATTTTGTGCAACTAGACTGAATTGCTCCATGGGAATTTTCTGTCTGATGTCCTGCAAACTCTCCTTTAAATCGAATCGCAAGGTCTGGGAAAATAACCTTTGGTTTTTCTAAAGCGTCAGACGGTGTATCTAAAGATTCACCTACTTTTTTAAAAAGATGTGTTTTTGGGGTTCGATTGTAATAAGGATGATCAATTGGATATGGAGAGGCTTCCATTGTATCGATTACTTTTTGATAAAATGGTTCTAATGTAGATCGATTGATTCCACCAGGCCAACCAGTAAAATTCTCTTCTGGCATTCTCATTAGAACATTTGCATAGATTAAACTACCACCCCCTAGACCGCTTGCAGTCACAGACATAAGATCGCTCTCAGGATAGTCTCTTACTTCCATGAATCCATAACGTCCATCTTTTGGATCCCAAATTAATTTTTCCTTTATTTCATTGATTCGTCTTGGAAATTCCCACATCCCATATTGCTTTCCTCTCTCTAGCAAACAGACTTTATATCCCTTTTCAGAAAGGCGACAACTCATAACAGATCCACCAAATCCAGATCCAATTACTATAACATCATAATCAAAACTACTAGCCATAACTCCCCCAAATAATTTACTTTCGATGCATCTTAATTAGAAAGTTCAAATTAAATAGTAATTTATTTTCCTGTTTTTATGATATTTAGCAGAACCATTTCTGGAAGGGGAAAATCACTGTTATATGTAAATTCAGTTTCTATCCCAAGAATTCTTGTGTTTAGAAAAGACATACTCAAGAACGATTCAAATAATCTATCTAAATAGCTAAATGAAAAAACAATTTGACAAATGGATAAATAGTCTTAAATACTTTTTGTGGAGTTCTTTCTTGAAAACAAATATCCGAAGACATGGGAGAGTTTGACTCTACCACCACTTTATCTAAACCAAGTCAGTGAGTTTGGAAGTATTAATATCTTCAATGATAAAAATGAATGTATTGCGAGTGGATGGTTTAAGTTTATCATTTCTCCAAAGATTATAGTTCTCGAAAATTTAGGAGAAGAAAGAAAAGCCTTTTTAGAAAATACAAGAATCCTAGATTTCATCTATCAAATCTCCTCTAAAAATAAATTCTCTGTTTCAAAAAGTATTTTTTTAAACAACGGGAAAACTCTTCAATTAGAGTTTTTAGAAGAAGAACATAAGAATTATACTTTACTCACACTAACAAAACCAAATCCAGATTTGTGTAAATTTACTATCCTAAATTCTTACTCGTTCCCTGGTTTCTGGACGATAGACACAGATGGTTTTTGGGGTAAATCCTTTTCTGTTTCTCTAGTCGTATCCTCTGCTGGATATGAAATAATCCTAGAAAATGATCTGCATATGTGGAAACAGTGGGGCGAGATTCTTCCTTTTTATGAAGGTTCCACTGAATGGATAATTACTCTACTAACAAGTTTAAATTATAAATTTATTCAGAAAGATCCTTGCCAATTCCAATTAGAATCTTTATCTCAATTTTTACAACTAGCTGATTTATTTACAGAAAGAGATAATACAAAAAAATAATTTTCTTTGTATTATTTATTTTAACTCTCTCTGCTCCCATTATGTTCAAAAGAGAATAGATCTGACTCGATTGGATTTAGTATTTCATTCATAGGAATTAACTCTGATGAGCTTAAAAAATCTTTTTCTGATTTTTTATTTTTAATTAAAAAATATTTTATAAGTATTGCTTTAAAGTAACTGATAAGATGATCTGGATGAGAGTTCATATCGGAGACACAATAATCAAAATCTTTTCTAAATTGTTCACTTTCTTTTAAAATTGGTTCTAATAAATGATAGTTTTTATTAACGGAGGAAAAAAACGCAATTTGTCTTTCGTAATCATTTTCCTTTTTAAAAAAACAATATGCATGTTCTAAATCATGTAGCACAAATTCAAATGCATCTCTTTTCTCTTCAATTAAACTCCCATTAAAAGCATTTTCAAAATCAATTGTGATATATCGCTTACCGCATGATTGCAATTCTAACATCTCTTTGGAATCAGGAAGATAATTCACTAAAACAAAACGATCATTGTAAAAAGCATCAAACAATACGTCACGTATTGAATTAGGCAAATATCGAAATGAATAGAGCCTTAGAAACTCAGAGATATAATTTGTTTCAAGATCTAGAGATGGGATAAAAGTAAATTCAAGCGGAAACTCTTTATTGATTTGAATTCGACTTCTATTGATAGGATTTTTTTGAAAAGGGTAATCCTTGACTCTAAAGTATTGATATAGTATAACAAATAGAGAAATAATCTCGATTGAGCTTAAAGATTTTTCAAAATAAGATTTTTCTAGAAATTTCAAATAGGGTTTTAAAATTACTGATTCTTCCTTTAAAAAATCGTTTGGTCTGAGTAATTTTTTAAATCTACCGATTAGTTGCTCATTTTGAATTGGCATGATGAATAATTCTAATCTTTATTCTTTAAAAAAGATTGCAAATAAAAAAATACAGCAATTCAATGAATGCGAATTGGAGCCCGATTGTCTTTTGTTAAACGAAGTTCTAGCAATTCTCTATGTTCATAATCCTTATCCATAAAATAAGCTTTCAAGATAATCTCTAATTTCTTTGGTAAGGATTCTCTTTTATAACGTTTTATAATCGATAGGCGAATAGGGTTTGTATCATTGCAGTCTTCTATGAAATCTTTTAAATGAGAACTTGGATTTTTATTTCCCAAATCCTTCCAGATTGATTTATACTCTAAGAAATATTCTAGTTTTTCTGGCTTTAAAATATCCTTATTTTCAAGTAAATCTGCATCCATATTTTTTATACGAGATAGATCATTACAAGTCAGATTGATTTGAGCATGTATGTTTGGGTTATGATAATATGGGTATGGATCATCTGTAACGATAGTTGCTTCCATTCTACAATCCTTACAATACTTACTAGGAATATTGGTAATAGTATGAATAGATCCTTTAGAATTCAAATATTCATACAGATTGGAATTACAACTAGATATAAAGAATAAGATTAATACGATTTGAATCAGCATTTTATTTTCTCCAAGATAAGTATTGGATTCAACTGAACGAAGCATTTCTTTAAAAGAAAGGATGATCTTTTCTAAATGGGTGTTGTTATATTTTGAATAGAGATAAATCTTCAAATTAAATGTTTAGTTTCATTTGTATTATTCAATCTTCTCATAATGACCTTCACAGTTACAATTCACTCCTCTGTAAAAAGCTTTATTTTTCTCGATCTTGTAGATTTGTTCAATTGCTTGAAACTCCAATACTCTCTTTAAATCGTCCTCTGTTAGATTTGGATCTTTGTATTCTAACTTCACTAGTTTATACATACAATTTTCTAGAACTATAATTTTAGATTTCATTTTATATTCCGATTTCCCCTCCGGAAAAAAATAACTAAACGTTCCATCTCTCACCACAATATTCTTTTCGCCTAACTCTCCTGGCTCAATAAACTTCCCTTTGTAAAAAGGTGTGCAATCTAAACCAGACTTAGTTCCTTGATTTTTTGAATCTTTTTTCCGATTCGAAATTTTAGCAGAAACTGGACTCATGAGAATTGTTAGAAAAAAACAAAACAAAATAAACATTTTTACTTTCATTGAATCAATCCTTTGTTTAATGAAAAATGAAATCAACCTGTTTTCAAGTTCGATTTAATAATCCTATTGAATGTTTTATCTAATCAATTGAAAACCATTTTTAATAGGAAAAATTGATAAAATATCAGAAAAGAGTTCCCATTCAATTCTTTGATTGGATTTTTTCCAAAAATCCTATCGACAATAAAACCAATCAAATCAATTCTCATAAGAAGGTATGGGTGAAACTCTCCTTTCCTACTGATTCAGAGCGCTTACTAAAAATTAAACCTTGCTTTTATTCAAAAAAGAAAACAGTGCAAAGATAGGATGAGTTAAAAATTTATACTTATAATAATTCTTAATTTTGTATGTATAAAAATCACAAAAGTTTATACACCATAAAAACTTGCTTGAATTAATCTATTTAATATTCTTCTTATTTTTATATGAAATACCTAGTCATAATACTATTGCTATGCTTTAACGTTTTAAATGGGCAGGAAACTATCGACAATCCCGCAACGAAGGTAGAAAATAAAAAGCAGTCAGAAGAAGAAAAGTTTTTTAGCCTTGAAGAAAATATTTGGGTAAGTGTCGCTTCCAAAAAACCGAAATCATTGCGTGAAACACATGGAATTGTAAATGTTTATACAAGTAAACAAATAGAAGATTATGGATTTTTAAATTTATCTGATACGTTAAATACAATCCCGGGAATGAGAAGTGGATATGCGTTAACCCAAATGCCTAATAACCTTAGGTCTAGAGGAATCGCAAATGCAACTCTCATTTTGGTCGATGGGCTTCCAATGATTCAAAAAAATGAAGCTTATGGTTTAAATAATATTCCAATCACAATAGGAGCTGTTGATAAACTAGAAGTAATAAGAGGACCTGGAAGTGTTCTTTGGGGAGCTAACGCATTTATGGGAATAGTAAACATTGTTACTAAAGACGCAGACGAATTCATTCAGGATGGAAAAAAGTCGGGTTACAAAGTTACAATGCGAACTGGCAATTGGAATACAAATAATTTCTATTTCAATTCAGGTGCAAAGCTATCAGAAAATTTAAATATTTACGTCGGAGGCTCTTACGAAAGCACGCTGGGATATGTGCAAAAAACAAATAGCACTTTTACACCAAATGGATTTTCTGTTTTTCAACAGCCAGGAAATGATATTCTAGCTCAATCCAATCAAGATGCAATCAATAGCGGAAACACAACTCCTGCTGATTTAAAAATTCCCTGGGATAGAGGAACGGAAGGAACAAAAAATCGACGCAACCTAGATTCTCTCGCCGAGTTTATGGTTAAAGCAAATTGGAAACCTTACGAGGGTGGAAATCTAAAAATATCTCTTATCACAAATAGAAATAAATTTTATTTTCCAATTAGTGGAGCTCTCAATCAATCAGATAGAAATAATAACGGTTATTACGAGTATCCTTATAATATCTATTCCATTAAATACTCTCATACTTTTAGTGATACACTAAACACAACTTTGACAATTGGAAAATATGAATTAACAGAATGGGAGCATTTCCTTCGAGCAGGTGCTTATTATTCCTCCCCTAGTTTTTCAAATCAGAACTCACTCAGTGGTTCCTCCTCTCGTAGAAATTTGGATCCAGATGTAACATCTCAAGGAAATTATTTGGAAAAATTATCAAATTTGACAATCGATTGGAACGTTAGCTATACAGGAATAAAAAACAATACTATATTAATCGGAGCCACTTACTTAGAGCAAGGAATTCCAAAGTTATATTTTAGTCGAAGCACAAGTCTAAATAACTCAAATCAAATCACTCAAGACAGACTTCCCGAATGGTATGACCAAGGACCTGTTAAATCAAAAATCCAATCTTTGTATGTCCAGGATAGTATAAGAATACATGAAAAATTAAACCTACAGGTTGGTGCAAGATACGATAAGCACTATTTAAGTAGCAGTTTTATCAATCCACAATCTAGTTTAATCTGGAATATAACTTCCCGCCTAACAGGTAGAACCCTCTATAGTCGTGGATTTAGAGAACCTTCCTATAATAACTTATTTTCATACAATGGCACTGTGGGTTCTATTACCTATGCAGGAATTGACCCTGACCCAAAAGACAAAGATCCCAGAGCAGATTCTCCTAAAAAATTAAATCCAGAAAAAAGTGAATCCTATGAAAGTCAAATTTCCTATTATCTACTGAGTGATTGGAAGTTAAATATAAATCTAGCTAGATCGAATATCAGAGATTTGATTACACCTTATTATTCAAATTCTCAATGGACATGGTATTTTAATAATGGGAGACAGCAAATCGATTCTTTGGAAGGAGAGATTTCCTATAACTTATCAAAAAAACTTCTTTTTATGGAGAAAGGGAGTGTATTTTTTTACAATGTTACTTATAATAAAATTACAAATTTCGTTACGGAAACAGAGTCTAGAGATTATACAGCGTCTATCGTAAACAGCAACAATCCACCAAGTGAATGGGCTAAAAACGATTTTAAACTTTATACACAGGATCAGAGATTAATTGTTAAAACAGATCCAAGATACTGGATGAATATTGGAGGCGTTATACGATTTCTCGAAAACTATGCATTTAATTTTACCGCTTTTTATTCTGCAGAACGTTACTTTGGAGGATACAAAGGATTAAACTCTGGAACAAGATTTTATCCAGAAACTGACAAAGATTATTTAAATATAATTGCTGCATGTGGCTCTAATCAAACATCTTCTTGTCCAGCAATCGTAAATGTAAATACAAGAAAGAATGGAGTTCGAATTGGTTCTTACTATACTCTAAACATTGGTTTGAGTTACGATAAGATTATGGAGAATGGAAGTAAAATCAGAATTTCTCTGCAAATCAACAATCTATTTGATAGAATTTATAATGCTCCCTATACAAATTTTAGTTCAACAGGCGCTCAGATTCTTCCAAACCCACAACCCGGGCGGCAAATCTATCTTACCCTCACTGGATATTTCTAAGAATCCAATGTGAGGGAAAAATAAACATTTGTCGGGAAATTAAAAAATTGCACCAAGACCTAAATAAGCGGTTCGCCCATCTGCCGGAAGAATTCCAGGTCCAGGATATCCACTCGCTCTTCTGGTTGCATAAATTGTATTTTCAATATTATTAACGCCACCGCGCAAGCTTAGAATCTCTGTAATATTCCAAGTAAATGATAAATCAGACACTTTATAACTACTTAATTTTCCAATTTGACTATTGGGAGTTAGAGACGTTAGAGCAGATCCTGTTGTGTTTAGATTCGCTTGAAGAGGATGCTCTGTATTATTTGCATCTGTGTAAACAGAAGCAACTTGGGAATTTTGAATGGTAACCGAGAAGAGTCCTTTTTTTGTATATGTGAGTCCAATCCGAGTAATCCTATCCGGTGCATTCTCCACACGGTTTCCAACAATTCCTAAGTCTTTTAAATTTCCATTGTCTGGTAAAAGAATTCTTCCAAAGTCTGCACTTTGAATTACAATAGGATTTGTAGAACGAATGTATTCTGCTTTGACTTGTGCATAGGAAATAAAGCCCGAAATGCTTCCCCAAGATGTCTTTTCAAAAAAATGAGTGATCGGATCATATTCTAAATACGCCTCTATTCCACGACTTAGACTGTCTCCTGTATTCGTTCTAAAATTTGGACGCGGATTTTGCAAAGCGGCAATTAAATCAGTTCGATTATTTGCACTGATTGTCCCTACACGATTATTGTATCTAAGCTGAAATGCACCAACATCGAAAGTTAGAAAATTGGAAACAGCTCCACGATAGCCGGCATCTGCGTTGTATCCATTCTGATTTTTTAAGTTTGGATCGAAGTAATCTACAGAATTTCCTGGAGTAAATAACTCTTGGTAAAGAACAGGTCTAAAACCCTGTGTATAGTTCGCATAGATATTTGTCTCTTTTGTAATTTTATATTGAAATCCTATACCTGCCAAGAGAACTTTGTTTCGAATTCTCTGAGAGTTCGCCATCACATAAGGAGTTGTTCTAGAATCAATAGAATTCGGTGTAGAACTAACGGATAGATTGTCTGTGCTCAAATGTCCTGAAACTTCACTTTGAATCCATTCATATCTCACACCGGGCGTTATGCTCAAAGCAGATGTAATTTGAAGTAAATGCTCATAGAATGCAGCATAATTCATTGTTCTAAAATTCAATTCTGAATTTCGACTCACAAAATTTCCAATTCGATTGGTTTCCGAAAGGGTAAAGTCATTTCCTCTTGTTCCATTTGTATTTCGAACTCGAAGAGTATTTCCAATAAAGTATCGTAATCCAAACGATGAAGATTGATTCACTCCAAATAGAGTATAGGATTTTAAAAAGCGAAACTCACTTCCATAGTTGCGATACCAATCTCGATCGACTCTACGCGGAGAAAATGCATCTTCCATTTCAAATCCAGTTGTTCTTCCTGTTGTCAATCGAGAAGTATCCGGAACGTTAATCGCAGCCACATTCCCAACAGAATTTTTCTCGCCGTCTAATCCAAAGATTTTAAAGGATGCTTTTGTTTTTTCATCCTGTTCAAAATCGACAGTAAACACGGGTAGATTCCAAGGAGCAGAAAGCCAATTTCGAGAACGGTTGGATTGTCTTGGATTCACTTCCGTAGTCGCAGATGTCATGAGGGGATCATATTTCATTTGACCGTCTTGCAAACCACCCGCTTGTTGGCTGGTAAAAAGAGATTTCGTAAATTCTATCCCAAATTTTAATTTTTCAGTCGCTTGGAAGCTTAGATTTACAAATCCTGTTTGGGTTTTATATTCAGAATCCTTCCTCCATCCGTCGGAAGACCGATGGTGAAAAAATACAAAGTAGCTGAATTTTCCTGTCGTTCCTCCGACAGAATTGTAGGAATTGAAAAGATTGTAGGATCCACCCGTTTGTCGGAACTCCACAGCAAAAGGACGACGAGGGTCTGCCTTTTTCATTCTATAATTTAACAAACCTCCAAATTGGGGACCGTATTGAAGGGCACCCGCACCACGAATGAGTTCAATTTTCTCAATTGCCTCAAGGGGAGGAGTGTAATAAGCTTCTGGATACCCAAAGACATCGGAGGCAATGTCATAGCCATTTTGCCTGACATTAAACTCCCAAGATCGATTGGGGCTTAATCCCCTAGTTGAAATTGCAGTCTGAATTCCCGACCCGTCATTTTCCCAAACGGAAACACCCGGTATTTTTCCATAAACTTGTCGATTGTTGTTGGTTGTAAGATTTGCATTTAACTTGGTTAGATCTAAAACCTCATTTTTCTTCCCAGATAAAATGGAAGTTCCTTCAATTTCTTTCATATGTGTGATTCCAGAAAAAGATCTTTCTCCTTTCACTTGAATGCTGGATTCACTGTTTTTTGGTTGTTGGCTTTCTTCCTTTTTCGATGACTCCTGAGAATGCAATTCGAATAAAAGAAATAAAAGACTAAAAATAAATACGAGGATTTGCATGAAACACCTTTAATGATATTAATTCTTATTTTCAATTACATAAATTTGGAATGGAGTCAGAAGTAAACCTAAAATTCTATTAAGCGACCAGCTTGGCGAGTTAGGGATAAAACAAATCCTATCTAAGCCAATAAATTGCCCTTATTTAAAAGATTTTCAAGTTACAAGACTCCAAACTCCCTTGAAAGAGAGATTATAGAAAAAAATCTTGATTGCGAATTCCTTTGTGAGGTTCGAAAAGATCAAAAGAGGATTGGATAAAAAAGAGGGAATAGAAGTCTTCCGATAGAAATGTTTTTAAAAAAATATTTGATTTCTTTTTATCTTAAATAAATGTATAAGCTTTTTAAACATGAATCTCCCACACCAATAATTTCAGTTTTATGTCTAAAGTTATAGGAACTAAGCTATGTTTAAACTACTATTCTACTTTCTTTTTCTCTTTATCTTATCGTGTAAAAATGATTTGAACCAACAAAATACTGATTTGGGATTTTTAAGTTTCTTAATTCGACTTAGTATGGGAGCTGTAAATACCTCCAATCCAATAATAAATCCAGAAAATGATTTTTATGCCAATGATAGTTTAGCTCCTGTGTTAATTGCAAGGGATAGAGAATTGGGTGTAAAATTTGGAACAGAAATTTCTAGCTGTGATTTAGAATTTAACTCTACAAAGATAACTCCAATCGTGCGATATGCGTCAGATACTCAAACAAATTATTTTTCACCACAGCCAGGATCATACTGGCCTATAGATGTAGTAAATCCTTTTACTTTAAAGTTTAGTAATTGTATCAGTAAGACAGGTTCTACTTTTGATACAAGCGCAATCAGTATGAAGTTATATGTAGCAGAAAAAGTAATTTACATAGATGGAATTGGAGGAGTTGATACAAATTCTGGAACAAATACTCTACCAGTAAAAACGATACCAGCAGGTATTAGTCTCGCCAGTGCTTCCTGTTCTGACCGATGTGCGATTGCACTAAAGGGCGGTGAATACATACTAAACTCTGGAATTATCGTTCCTACTAATCTGAGTATATTTGGAGGATTTGACCCAATCGATTGGCGAAAACGGCGAGCAGATAAAACTGCCCTACCTCCTTATGATACGATCATTACCGATAACTCATCTGGTATTACAAGCACAGGATCGGATCCTTACTCGACTCTTAAATTTTTAAATTACTCTGGATTACAAAGTAAAACAGTAATCGATGGTATCATTGTAAATGGTCCAACAACAGCAAATTCAAATAGCTATATTTCTCCTATCGGTTCTGTTGCACTAACTTCTGGTAGTGGTTTTATTATAAGAAATACAATTTCAAATGATAGATCCACATCCGCTTTATCTATCACTTCGGCTGGATTCTCCTCAATAACCAGCTCAGGATCGATACTGATTCAAAACTCAACTCTACAAGCATCACCGATTGTCGCTGCAACTTCTACAAGATACGGAATTGTTTACGCAAGTTCTGTGACCGGTAGTAGCTTTACGTTGGAAACATCAATAGTCAATGGAGGAGTGTCATCCGTTGGTAGTAGTGGTTTTTTTGCGACAGGAAGCCCTTCTGGAAATATACTTCTATCAAAAAATACGATCGTTAGTCCCGATTGTAGCACAATTTGTGCTACTGTGGGAGTTACAATGGATTTTACAACTGCTTCCGGTGCAATCATTTCAGACAATACAATTCAGGTCACCAATGGAAATAATTCTAGAGGAATCTCAAGTAGTATGGGATCTGGAATTCAAATTAAAAACAATATGATTCAAGTTACAGGGATAAACTCTGGATCTGTATTTGGAATCTCATTTGGTGGAACTTCCTCAAATCAAATCGTTGATGGAAATACAATTACAACCTCTACAGCGGGTGCTGGTGGGGTAAATAAAGGAATTGATATCAATGGCAGTGTTTCCTCGATCAATGTATTAAATAATACAATTAATACTGGCATTTGCCCTGCTGCATCTTGTGCTAGAGGAATACACAAGCAAAATGCATCAAATTCTACTATTGTTGGAAACAATATAACGATAGGCAATTGCTCTAACGCTTGTGATGCTCGAGTCATTGACTCTGCTGGCGGTGGAAGCAATACAATACAAAATAATATTCTAAGCTATGGAGCGGTAACATCCGGAAATCCCGCCACCGGTATAGAGCTCAATTCTGGAAACTTTACCATTGATGGAAATACGATCAATGGAGGAACTTGCACAGGCAGCGTGAACTGCACTGGAATTAATATTTCAGCTGCTACAAATATAACAATTACGAATAATACAATTACAGCGGGAAGCACAACAGGCACTGGGAATCAAATTGGTGTTCTCATGGGTGCTGCTGCAACTAGTTTCACTTTTACAGGAAATACTATAAGCTCAGGAGTCAATAGTGGAAGTCCTGCCAATCGAATTGCTCTTGATCTTGTAAATTGGCCTAACAATTCCACCATTCATAGAAATACATTTACAAATCTAAGTGGAAGTGGAAATGCAATTGGAGTCAGGTTTTCTACTCTAGCAAATTCCTTGCGTTTTTGCAGTAATCTAATTTTGGCTGGAAATACTACGTTAGGGGAATCGGTAGGAATTAACGCACAGAGATTAAACGGAGGTGCAAAATTTTTAGGAAATACAATCGTATTAGGAACGGCGAGTGTTTCCGCTTCTGGAATGAAATTTGTGACAAACTCTAGCTATGATAATATGGAAATCCTCTACAATATTGTGCAAGGAAATGTAGCACAAACTGCCTCCACTTCTTGCTTTGTAGAACAAGGAGCGATAACCTATATCACACATCAGAATAATTCAGTCTCTAATTGTAGTACCTATTACAACGAAAATGGAATCGTGCGCTCTCTATTTTGTTCAGGAAATTTTGGAAATGGTGGTTGCGGAGCTCCTCCTCAAACTATGCAATTTCCAACTGCTACTGGAAATACAATTTCAATTCCCGTTTTTGTGAATCCTGCCTCCAACGATTATAGATTAAATACATCTTCAACACCTGTAGATATTCTAACAGGGATGAATAATACAGCTACCTATACTAGTCTGTGTGGAGATATTTTAGATAGAGACGGACTCGCTAGAGGACTCAATACATCTATAGGTGCCTATCGTTAGTATCATTTTAGATCTAATCCGAGATTTTTTATTTATGAGCTAAATAGAATTTTTTTTTACTCATTGTATGTTTTTTATAATAAAGATAAAAAGTTATTTATACACCAAAGGATTCCAAATATTTTGGTAAATTATTTAAGGGATATATGTTCACATCTGAAATCAAAAATATTACAGGAATCCATACAGAGATTTTAACCTATCGCTCGACTTCTAATATACAAATTTTAATCCTTCCAGGTAATCCAGGAATCGGCTCTTTATATATAGATTTAGGAAAAATCTTATACGAAAAATTCAATGGGCAGCTAAATCTTTATCTAATCAGCTATGCTGGCTTTACCAAAAAAAAATCTGAAAAGAAATATACCCTAAAAGAAGAACTAGATCATAAAATAAATCTGATTCAAGAATTAAAGAAAGAATGGCATCCCGACTCTAAAGTTCTAATTGTAGGCCATAGCATAGGTGCTTGGCTCGCAAAGGAAATATATAAGGAATTAGGAAATACAATGAATATATCTCTTTATATGTTATTTCCATTTCTTGCCAAGTCTGACAATCCAATGCAAGTTAATTTTTCTAAATTTCTTGCGAATCCAAATCATACTGGGATGTCAATTAACGCTTATAAACTTATCACTAAGCTTCCCGCTTCTATTTTCCTTTCTCTAGCAAAACTTTTATACTCGCACGCATCAGAAAATACATTCCAATTGATCACTGATTATTTTCTATTAGAAAACCATATCATTGAAAACATTTTTTATCTAGCAAACAACGAATTCGAAACTTTAACAGAAGACTTTGATCTGGAATTTTTTCAAGCCTATCCAAAAAATATCAATCTATACTATTGCCCAGACGACATGTGGGCTCCTCTCTCACAAATAGAAACAATCAAACAAAATACAAAAGAAGTAAATGCGGAAATACTCAATACACATACGCATGACTTTTGTGTAAGTTTATATCAATGTGAAATCATCGCAGAAAAAATTAGAACTAGTTTAATTTAAAATGAAGAAATAAAAAAAGTATTCATTTTGCAATTAATGCTCATTCTCTCAAAATAAGAAACAAATCAATTGAATTCACTCTCTAATGTTTCAACCAGCATAAATTAGATCGATAGACGATAAGAAAAACAACAAACCTATCACTGAAAGGAAAGTTTATTACGACTAATATTTTATTTATTAGAAGGATTGATCTATAATTCTCATTTTTTTGTAGACTTAATTTTACATTAATTCTATTCTATTGCATAAAGGTAAATATGAAGCAATCACCGTTATTATTAATAGGGATCGTCGTATCCGCAGATGGGCTTTCAGGATTGGAAGACTTCTTTAAGGCTTTACGCGATGGGAGTGATTGTTCCTTTATTATAATTCAACAACAAACGGATTCAATAGAGAATAACTTACATAAACTCTTAGTTAGTTGCACAAATTTACCAATTTACAAAATTGAGGATGGATTGCATCTAGAAGCAAATTCAATCTATATTGCCCCACCCGATCAGTTGGTCTCACTCACTGAAAAAAGATTTCATTTAGAAGCCAGCCCTGCCTCTTCGTTTGCTCCAATTAATTTTTTTTTTGAATCCATTGTGGATTGGAGAGAAAGAGCAGTCGGAGTAATTCTATCCTTAGATTTTGAGGATGGAGCAGAAGGAATACAAGCCATCAGTCAAGTCGGTGGGCTAACGTTAGCAGTAACTCCACATACCTCTCAATTTGCAACGATACAAGAGATAGCTTCTAATATAGATTTTTGTGATTATAAAAGCACGCCTTCTAAAATGCCTGAATTAATTCTGGATTATGCAAAAGAATTTAGCAACAAGGATTCTTTGGATATTTCAGAAACTCTCAAAACAAATATTTTTACATTGATAAAAAATACGCACGGAATTGATTTCAACCAATATAAAGTAGGCACAATGAATAGGAGACTGAAACGCCGAATAGAATTGGCAAACCTAGACTCACCTGATTCTTATTATGCTTTTTTACAAAAAGAATCTTCAGAGATTGATCTTCTAGTAAATGACCTTTTAATTGGGATGACAGATTTTTTTAGAGACCCAGAAGTTTTTAATTATTTAGAAACTGAAATTTTACCTAGTTTATTTAGAAACGCAAAAGAGGATGGGATTCGAATTTGGGTTACCGCTTGTGCTATGGGACAAGAAGCATATACCTATGCAATTCTACTCTATCAAATTGCACAAAAAATAAATTATCGTGGCAAGATCACGATCTTTGCAACCGACGTCAACAAACCGTCATTAGCTATAGCATCCTTAGGTATTTACGAACCCACACAGCTATCAAACCTTTCTAATGAGCAAAAAGAAAATTATTTCTTCTATGATATAAATACAGATCTTTATCGAATAAAGCCAGAAATCAGACAACTCATCACTTTTGCCCCACATGATCTCTTGCTTGATCCCCCTTTTACACGCATGGATTTTGTAAGCTGTCGAAATGTTCTAATTTATCTAAAGCCAGATGCGCATGAACATATTTTATCACTCCTCAACTTTGCACTTAAAATGAATGGTTTTTTATGCCTAGGCGGGAGTGAAGGTCTTGGAAGATTGAGTTCTACCTTTGCGTCTGAACATTCTAATTACAGAGTTTATCGTAAAACGAAAGAATCTAGATTCTCTCCTGAATTTAGAAACACTAGATCTTTTTCTATACCTTCGATTTATCCTTATGATTGGAATCAATCCTCGAATCAGACAACAACGATTGATAGAGATCTTTTACAAGATTATGATTTATTGCTCAACCGCTTTATTCCACCAAGTGTAATCTTAAATGATCAAGGACAAGTATTACAATACATTGGAAACGTTTCTCGGTTTTTAAAATTACCATCGGGACGAACAGAAAATAATATTTTAGAAATGGTGGACGGTGATATTTACATTGCTGTTAGTCTCTTACTGAGTCGAGCACGGAACAAAGAGCCAAACCTTAAGGCGATTCTTGTTAAATTGCCAGATGGGGATAGAGTGGAAGTAAGAGTTGAAGTTTTAATTCACAAAAATAATCCGAGTATCCATTATCATTTATTTTTTTCTACTGAAAAGTTTCCATGGAACGAATCTACAGTTTTGCCCTTAAAAACGAATCCTGAACTTCAAAGACGTTTATTCGAATTGGAAACAGAATTGCAAGTGGGAATTGTAAAAGAGCGAGCTTTAGTAGAACAGGCACAAATCACGAATGAGGAACTTCTAGCAACAAACGAAGAATTACAGAGTGCCAATGAAGAATTGCGATCAGTAAATGAAGAACTCCATACGGTAAATTCTGAATTTGAAAATCAAAACTTTGCCTTGAATCAATTGAATTTGGATCATGAACAATTACTCAAATCGCTTCAGGTTGGTGTATTATTTTTAGATGAATCGCAAAGAATTCGCAAATTTAATTCTGCAGCTGCTGAAATTTTTCAGTTATTGCCCCAAGACATTGGTAGACCTCTAGCACATTTTTCTTTCCAATTAGAAGGCTCTGGTAATGTTCCTATGGATGCAATAGACGCAATGAAATCTGGAATTCCAGTAGAAAGAGAGGTTCAATCTAGAGACGGAAAGTGGTGGCTTAAACGAGCTGCTCCTTATTTCCATTCTTCCGGACAAATTCGCGGGACCGTTGTATCTTATACAGATATTACAAACATAAAAAATACAGAGGAAGCGTTAAGAAGAAGTGAAGCCAAATTCCAAGCAGCGATTAAGCATTCTTCCCTCATTTTTGCACAGACAGATAAAGATTTGCGCTACACCTGGATTTATAATCCTAACCCTGACTTTAATTCCGAATCGATGATTGGTAAGTCAGATATTGATATATCGGATAACGTTGGAACTCGTCAACTTTTACAATTAAAAAAAGAAGTATTAGAAACTGGAAAGGGAATACAACGTGAAATCAGATTTCCTTTTCTAAATGGATACCAAACTTATACAATAATAGCAGAACCTCTTTTAGATACTTCTGGTCAAATAACGGGCGTAGCAACCTGCTCTCTTGATATAACCGACCGCAAGCAATCGGAGGATGCATTGCTAGAAAGTGAAGCAAAATATCGCAATCTAGTAAACAATCTGAATGATGGCGTTGTAGCTCATTCAGCAGACACATCCATTCAGGTCTGCAATGAAGCCGCTTGCACAATTCTTGGACTAACGATGGATCAAATGCTAGGTAAAGTAGCAATAGACCCGACTTGGAAATTCGTCTCTGAACAAGGCACTCCTATGGATTTAAGCGAATATCCGGTAAATCAAGTTTTGGCAAAAAGAAAGCCAATTCAAAATTTCATACTCGGAGTATATCGCCCAATCAATTCAGATTTTGCATGGTTACTTTGCAATGGCTTTCCTGTCTTTAAAAATAATGGAGAGATAGACCAAGTGATTATAAATTTTATCGATATCACTGAAAGAAAGCAAGCGGAAGATGCGTTACGCGAAAGTGAAAATAGATTTCGAGTTCTTTTTGAGAATTCCCCCATTGGAATGGCTATGATTGATTCGAATACGGGGCAATTTATCACAAGTAATTCTCATTATTATGAAATGCTAGGTTACACATCAGAAGAATTTCAAAACTTATCCTTCAAAGATTTAACTCATATGGAAGATTTACAAATGGATCTAGACAATATGGAGAGATTGAAGAGAGGAGAAATTCAAGAGTTTACAATGGAGAAGCGTTATTATCATAAGAATGGTTCATTGATATGGGTAACTCTTACCGTTGTTCCCCTTTGGCGCATGGGAGATACACCTAAATATCATATTGCAACTGTAAATAACATAACCGAAAAGAAAGCACGAGAAGGTTTGCTGCAATTCATAGCTCGCCGCGGTTGGCATTCAACAAAGGAAAATTTCCTGGATTCAATTGCCCAATACCTTGGAGAAATTTTAAACATTGATTATGTTTTGATTGATAGGTTAAAAGACGAGATGACCGCTGAAACAGTAGCCCTCTATGCGAAAGGTAGGATTGTTCCAAATATACAATACTCTCTACTGGGAACACCATGTGAAAATGTAATTGGAAAAGAATTCTGTCACTACAGATCCGAAATTCAAAGACTTTTTCCAAAAGACTCCCTTTTAAAGGACATGAAGGCAGAAAGTTATTTAGGGGTTCCACTCTGGGATTCGGATGGAAATCCAATTGGGTTGATCGCAGTCTTAGATAGCAAACCTATGAATGATTTTCAATTAGCCCAAACGTTACTCGAATTGGTTGCCGTTCGAGTATCTGGAGAGATTCAAAGAATGGAATATCTGGATGTGTTAAAAAAAAGCGAAGAACGCCAGCGTTTGGTAGCAGACACAACTCTAGATGCTTATTATGATTGGGATATGATCACAAATCAAGTTTGGCGAAACCAAGGCTATAAAAATTTATACGGAGAGCCAACAGGAAATAATTTGATTTGGTGGAAAACACATATTCATTCGGATGATTATGAACGTCTTTTTAAATCGATGGCAAATGCATTTTCAGAACAAAAAAGCACATGGTCTAGCGAATATCGTTTTTTACGTAACTCAGGAGATTTTGCATACGTTCTTGATCGAGGAAGGATTTTTTATAATGAAAAAGGTAAACCAATTCGTTTCATTGGTGCCATTATTGACTTAACAGAACGTCTTCAATTTGAAGATGAATTAAAAAAAGCAAAATGGAGTGCAGAAAAAGCAAATAACGCAAAAAGTGAATTTTTAGCAAATATATCACATGAACTTCGAACCCCTCTAAATGGGATTCTGGGTTTTGCTCAAACATTGAAGCTGATAGCAGAGCATGTCTCACCGGTAATTCTAGATGGTCTTAGGATTATTGAAAATAGTGGAAATCATTTACTAAGGTTAATTAACGATATTTTAGATTTATCTAAAATTGAAGCTAGCAAAATAGAACTTAGTTTAAACCCAGTAATGATAACTGATCTTTTAGAAAAAATAATTGATATTGTTAAACAAAATGCCATAGAAAAGGGATTAGATTTAAAACTCGATATAGCAACTGATTTACCGACTATCGTTATAACGGACGAAAAATATCTGATACAAATATTACTAAACTTACTTGGAAATGCGATTAAATTTACTGAAAAAGGAGAGATTACACTAAAAGTATCTCGTAATGGTGAAAAAATTCTATTTGCTTTGATTGATACAGGAATTGGAATTCCACAAGATAAATTAGAAGAAGTATTCAATCCTTTTCAGCAACTAAACAATTCTAGCAAATTTGAAGGCACTGGATTAGGATTATCTATCTCTCAACGTTTAGTGCAATCAATGGGAGGAAAAATTCAAGTAGAAAGTAAACCAGGAAGCGGGACAAAGTTTTGGTTTGAATTTGATTTACCAAATGAGAAAGCGAATCTAGAAAAATTTGAACTTTCTGAGGATCTAATTAATCAGTATGATGGAACAAATAAGCGCATACTAATTATAGATGATGATGAAATAAACCGAATGGTGATGCGTGCAATGTTATTACCGTTAGGATTTGAGGTAATAGAAGCTGAAGATGGAAAAATAGGGATAGAAAAAGTCCAAGTTTTTAAACCAGACTTAATTTTTATGGATTATCGAATGCCTGGTCAAAATGGATTAGAAACCACAATTCTAATCAGACAAATGATTTTAGAGATACAACCCAAAATAATTATGTGCTCAGCTACTGCATTAAAAGAGCTGAGAGAAAAAAGCTTGGAAATGGGCTGCAATGATTGCATTACTAAACCTATCAAATTAAAAGATGTTTTAAATTGCCTACAATCTAACTTAAATCAATGATTCATTTACTCCATTGATTCTAGCTTTTGTCTTCTCAGAAAAAAAAGAATTTAATAAAAATTATTTTTTTAAATTAGTTCAGCCTTGGTAACAGATCTTTCCAAGGAGAAAGAAAAAGCGATAGTAGGAAGGTCTCTCTTCTCTCCTCATTCACATCAATCTAGTCGATTTAATTTTTTTTTGTAACAAAGAGCTAAAGCTAGATTCATCCAAAGTCAATGAAATGCTTTTGTTAAGTAATCTATCGATTCTTTTCTACTCGTAGAAACATTTGGGTTCCAGAATCATCAAATCCTACTTCAGAAGTGAAACCTTTTGGAATGTCTTCTAGTAATTCAAACATGGCTTCCTCGTCCCGATAATATAAAACCCAGTCCATGATATACTCCATATATTTGCGAGTTTCGTTTTCAACATGGTAATTCCCTAGAATTAAAATTCCTCCAGGGCAAAGCATGGAGTAAAGTTTTTCAGTCAAAACCTTTGCGACAGAATCAGTAAGATAATCATAAAGACCCATAGAGTAAATAAAATCATACTGACCAAACTTCAACTCAGGACTTCCTGTTTTTAAAATAGTTCGAACAGATTCTTTAATAAATTCAACTTGGAAGGGCTTTTCTGTTGGAATAGAATCGATTCCAGATTTCGCCTCACCTAAGGCTTCTTCATCTTGATCCAAAAGGTATACCTTTGCTTGGTGCTTATAAGGACTCTCTCTCAAAAAATCTTGCATCTCCCATGCAGGTCCACAGGCAATAGATAGAATTTTAAAATCATCTTTACCAGACGTAGAAAGTCGCTGTGACATGTATTTATTAATAAGTCTTCTTCTATTTCGAACTGCATCAGCCGCTTTTGTATCGCATGGGTGTTTATGAAAAATTTTTCCGAAAGAAGACTTGCCAAGGTATTCATTTCGATAAAGCATTTCCATCATTGCAGAATCTCCTGCATACCCTCTAGGCTTTAAATTCGTGCGCTTAATGAATTCAGATTCTAAAATATAATTCCAGATCGATTTTCGTAAATAAAATCCATATTTTTCATTTTGCAATTTCGTAAATTCTTTGGTAAGAACTTTCAGTTCTTCAATCTTAGCAGTTAAAAATTCATAGAATTCGCCGCCGACACCCTTTAAGACAGATTGAAAAAGAGCTTCTTTCAAACGATTTGGTTCTTTCGCAAATTTATCATCCAATTCATCGAGTGCAATTTTATAAAGGGAAAGACCATATACAAACTTTGAACAAAAAAGAATAAAGTTAGGCTCCAAGTCTTCTTGGATAGTAAATTGCATACGGATTTTTTTAACTTCGTCTTCTTGTAAAAATAAAGATTGTTTATCCATGAGAGTATCCATATCGATAAACTCTCTTTCGAGAAAAACACCTAGAAAAATTTCATCATTCATTGAATCTAGGTGAACTACAGTTCCAGTGCCTAACTCTTTCTTATCTCCATAGGCAAATATGATACAATTTTCGATTGGCTGTGTCTTTTTTATAAAAGCAGACTCTGACTTTGGAATACATATACCTAATCCAAAACGAGAGTAATCGTAAATTTTTCCTTTTAACTCACGTCCATTTATCAGTAATAGTATATAGGATTTTTCTACATCATGCAAACGGATTCGAATGGTATTTCGTCTATCTTTCTTTTTCATGAGGCGCTCATACCTTTTTCAATAAAACCAAAGAAATATCATCATCCTGAGACTTGGCTGTAGAAAGAGCTTCTTCCACAATTTTTTGAATGATTTCTCTACCCGAAAGCTGATTATACTTTAATAAACTCTCTTTCAATCTCTCTTGTCCAAACATCTCTTTACCTTGATAATCCAATTCAGTGATTCCATCTGTAAATAATAATGCCAAATCACCTGATTCCAATTTAAGAGTATGATTTTGCATAAATACTTCTACATCATCTAACATTCCAACCCAAGTTCCATAAGTAGGAAATGTTTCAATTGTTTTGGTTTTATTTCGATAGACAATGATATCTTGATGAGAACCTGCGTAGGTCATTCCTTCATTCGATAGAGAGATTGCGGTTATCGTCATATATCTCTCCACTTTTAAGAGTGCAATATTTTCTTTAATTACTTTATTCAATTCTACTAGAACTTGGCTTGGTTTTTCTTCTGCATTTTTGGAAATGATTGTGCGAACACTGGTTTGAGCCATCATCATAATCAGTCCAGACTCGACTCCATGCCCAGAAACATCTCCAATCATAACCCAAGGATTCTTATTTGTGCGAATAATATCGTAGTAGTCTCCTCCAACCTCTGTAGCGGGAAGCATGATGGCTGAGATTTCATAACCACCTAGTTTATCATCAGGAGGAGTAAGAGAAGTTTGAATTCGCTTAGCAACTTCCATTTCACTCCAAAGTGCATCTCGTGCTTCTTTTAAGCTTTTCCTACTTTCAAATTCTTTTTGAATTAAGACATATTTCACATGATTGATACTCGCAGCAATGACTACAGTAGAGAGCATGAAATAAAGATTATTTACCAAATTATAAATATAGAAATCTTTTCCCCAGATTGCATTGAAGATTACATAAAATACAACGGTAATAAAACCATTCAAAGCTGAGTGAATAGCTCGCCAAGGTAAAAGTAAATTAACTGCAATGATAACTAAATTCAATCCGGCATAATAAGATGAATTGAATCCACCCAAATCTACAGTCATAAGAATAATTGCTAAACTGACAAAAAAAGTAAAAGCATATCCATGTAATAATGAAAATTTAGATGGTTTAGTTTTACGAATTAAAACATATTGCAGGATTACAATGGCAGTCGCGGTTACTCTGTAGGCAGCAAATTTAGGTAAAAGATATTTTGCTTCTGAAGGAATAATAAAAATATCTAAAATGAAGAAAATAGGAACAAGTGTAAAGCCAAGAATGGTTAAAATCTTCAACCAAGAATGAAGTATAAAATCGAGATAATCAGAAAAACTATCTACAAAGTCAAAAGGTTCTGGTGCTCGAGGTTTGTTACTAATCGAAGTCATCTGAATTAAATTCCAACTACTTCAATTAAACCTGGAATATTAAAAACTCGCAGAGCGGCGAAACTTAACTCTTGCCATTTTAATCCTTTTTTGTAATGAATGGTTACCTTTCTATTTTCCTTTTTTGCTCTTTCCAGTTGTTTAACGATAGGTGTAACCGTAGATGAGTTCATATATTCAAATTGAGTAAAATTCAGAATGAGTGGTTTCGTTTGATTCTTTGCATAAATTGCATCAAAAATAGGTGTTAAAAACTTTGTAGGCTCTCTATCTTTACTTTCACCAAACCAGTTGATTAGAATATCTGCTTCTCCATATCTCACTTCAATTTTTAAACGATTTTCTTCATACGTTTTTACTTCACTCATTTGCTTCCTCTGCTCTTAGTATTGATAGACCGCAGAAACGGCCAGTAAATTATCTTCATTGACATAAAAATCTAGAATCGATTGTCCCTCATAAGCAATTCGAACCAACCCTAGACCACTCTCACCTTCTGCTAAATTTTTATTAGAAATTTCCTTCAATCTTTCCACATAGGCCTCAAAAGGGTTCTGATACCCTCGAATCCATTGTATTTTTGCATCTAATCGGCGTAAGTGAACTAACTCAGAATCCTTCACCTGATTTTTTACTTCCATCACAATACGTTTTTTTTTCTTACGAAGTATTAATTCTAGTGTAGTTTCCGGATTGGGGTAATACCCATATTTAATTCCATTTTCAACTAGTTCTGTAGTAACCATTTTCACAGCATCTAGATCGTCCTTAGTCAAATCAGAGTTTGCAAAGAAAGTTTGAATGGAATCGGAGACTCTATCTAATTCAGACCAGTCTGCTTTGAGTTGAAGTATGAGTAAATTAGATGAATCGTTGGACATATTTCATCAGTCAACCTAACCCTAAAAATAAAAGTGTCAAGATGTTTTTAATAGGTGCAAAAGTAGAGATACTCAATTAGAATGAATTGCTTTTTTCAAGAGAAGATTACGAAACTAGAGTCCTTCTGACTGAAACTCATTTATGTTGCCAATTGTAAGGCATTGCAGGATCGAAATCTTTGTCTAAATAGCATGACCTCATTCTATAAATTAATAAAGCAATTTAGACCAAAGCAAGATGATTTAAAAAACTTAAACTGGAATTGGATTCTCTATGACCAACTCTCGAATAAACATAAACTAATTCAAAATACTGTCCAAGATGGACTTATCTTTATTGAATCAAAAGCAAAACCGGAGTGTAGAAATTATCATAAACAAAAACTTGTTTATGTTATATCCTCTATGCGTAATTTTGCGATCGAAAAAGGAAAAGAAGGATTTAAAATACTCTATTTCTATTCGGAAAAGGATTATAGCTTAGCATTAGAAGAATTAAAAAAAAAATATACACTCAATCAAATCAAATGCTTAGAACCCTCCGAATATGAAGTCTATCGTTCTATACAAAAGCTTACTTTTTTAAAGATTTTAGATAACGATTTATACATTTCCAATTTAGAAGAATTCCAAAGCATATTTAAAAACCAAAAGAATTTTAAACTAGAAACGTTTTATCGTTATATGAGAAAAAAACATTCCATTTTAGTAAAGAATGGGTTACCAGAAGGAGGAGAATGGAACTACGATAGGCTTAATAGAGAGCCTTTCAAAAAAAGAGATAAAATCCCAAAGAGAATAGATTTTTCACTCAATGCAGTTACAAAAGAAGTAATTGAATTGGTAAATTCTATTTATAAAAACCATTTTGGAAATACAAATTTATTCAATTATGCAACAACAAGACAAGAAGCATTGGTTGCACTCGAATTTTTCTGTAAACATTTTTTGAAAGAATTTGGGAAATACGAAGATGCAATGTCAATCCAAGAACCAAATTTATTTCATTCTCTACTTTCCCCTTATCTAAATAATTCCCTCTTAAGTCCGATGGAATGCATTCAAAAAGGAATTGAATACTACGAAAAAAAAGAAGTTCCTTTAAATTCTATAGAAGGATTCATACGACAGATTCTCGGATGGAGAGAATATATGAGATTAGTTTTTATATCAAACAGGGAAAACTATTTACAAGAAAATTTCTTTAAGCACACATCAAAACTTCCCTCTTTCTACTGGGAAGGAAATTCAGGTATGGAATGTCTAGACCAAACCATCAAGCAAGTCATTCACACTGCTTATTCTCATCATATTACAAGACTCATGGTTCTTTCTAATTTTGCCAATTTACTTGGAGTGAATCCAAAAGAAATCAACGATTGGTTTTGGTCTATGTATATCGATGCCTATGAATGGGTTGTTGTGCCTAACGTCATGGGAATGGGAACCTTCGCAGACGGCGGAAAAATTTCAACCAAACCTTATATTGCATCAGCCAACTACATTCAAAAAATGGGAACAGAATTTTGTAAAAACTGTAAATACAAACCAAAAGAAATTTTCACAGAAGATGCTTGCCCTTTCAACTCTCTCTACTGGGATTTTATTCACAGAAACAAGGAATATTACTCCAAACAATTTAGAGATTACTCTTATCTAAATCTCTCTAAAATGGAAAAATCCAAATTAAATAAAATTTTAGAAAAAGCAAAAGAGTATAAAGTAAAATTTTTAGATAAATAGAAAGTGGGAGTTGAATTGGGAATGCATCGAGCTAACTTATTGAAGGCGAAGGTCTGCCAGGTTTCGTCCATCAGACGAAAGGGGGGGAAGTAACTATCTTCGCGAAAAGTTAGTTACTAGATCGGTCTACTTTCCTTTTTAAAAAAAATGATCCAGCCATATCATCGCGACTGAGCGATGATGGGACATTCATAGCGAAGCGTAAAAGGAATGGGGGAGGACTTCCGATACAATGAAAAAAAAATCGACTTCACCCCCCGTACATAAAAAAAGCCATCTACCTTTCGATAAATGGCTTTCATTTGTAAAAACTTGATTCATCAAGTCTATTTAAACACAGATAAAGTAGCGCGACCAATTTGATTCAACCGACGGAGCCTTCTGAAGCCATCAGGCGTGAAGGCGAAGGTCTGCCAGGTTTCGTCCATCAGACGAAAGGGGGGAAATAACTATCTTCGTGAAAAGTTAGTTACTAGATCGGTCTACTTTCCTTTTTTAAAAAAATGATCCAGCCATATCATCGCGACTGAGCGATGATGGGACATTCATAGCGAAGCGT
>DAORDH010000026.1:0-75239 GCA_035345875.1 Leptospiraceae bacterium
ATCATAGCAACTTCCGTGTTGATTCCAGCAAGACTTCCTTTCTCTGCAGTGATTCCGCCTTCATCAAAAATTGCTTCGAATTCTAAACCTTTGGTAGCTAGGTGCTCTGCTATTTTTACAGCACCCTCTCTCCCTCCTACTTCTTCATCATGACCAAACGCAAGATAGAGATCACGTTCCGGAGTATAATTATTTTCTATGAGTTCATCGCAGACTTCTAAAATTCCATGAAGCATATTTTTCATGTCTAGAGCTCCTCTAGCATAAATTCTACCTTCTTTCATTTCTCCTCGAAATGGTTTTGCTCTCCATTCTCTTTCATCTCCGGGTGCTACAACATCCATATGAGCCAAAAATAGAATTGGTTTTAATTGGTTTGATTTACCTTTCCAGTGAAGGACTAACGCATACTGATTTACTTTTTCTTTTGTCATAGTTTCGAATACTTGTGGGTATTCTTCTTCTAAAAATTTTAAATATTCCTCAAAGGGTTTGAAATTGGTTTCAGAGTAAATAGATTTACTGATAGTAGGGATTTGAAGTCCTTTTAAAAAGCGTTCGAGTGAAATTGGTTTTAACTCAGGAAGGGTTATATCTGTTTGGTTTAAATTGGAATGTGTGGCAAATGGATAACAAAAAGTATTCACAACCATTCCGATAAATAGTAAAACTATCGAGATATTTAGAAGAGAGATTACAATCCATTTTTTCTTCATTCTTTTAATCCTTTGAATAGAATTGTTAGTTTAATCGCTTCTTTGTTTATTGATTCAGACTAAATTCATTTTCTGACAAAAATTCTAAAAAATTATCTTTAGTGATATACTCAAGACTTGCATTAGAGTAGGTATCGAGCCAAAGTTTAGGAGGTTTGTTTTTTTTCTTTCCCCATTTAAATTCGAATCCGTATAATTTTCCATCTCTTTCTTCTACTAAATCAATTTCTTTTTTATCATGTGTTCTCCAAAAATAAATATTAGAGAAAAGTTTTGTATATTCTAATTTTTTTATTCTTTCAGAGAAAAGAAAATTTTCCCAAAGCATTCCAGTGTCGTCTCTATTTTTTAAAGAATTAAAATTGGAAATAATAGAATTGCGAACGCCATTGTCTAAAAAATAATATCTGCAAGTTTTTGTAATTTCATTTCTTAGGTTTCTGGAAAATCCTCTTACCTTTTTAATCACAAATGATTTTTCCAGAAGATCTAAATATTTTTCTATGGTTTGTTTTGATACACCAATATTTAAACTCAGTTCGTTTAACCAGACTTCTTTTCCAATTTGAAAAGCAAGTAGTCTTAGTATGTCGGCTAACTTATCTGCATTTTTTAGTCTCTCCATTTCTAAAATATCTTTAAATAGATAAGAGTTTCTAAGATTGATAAGATATTCTCTTTTCGTTTCTAAATTGATAGATTGAATTGATTCTGGATAGGACCCGTAAAGGAGTAAAGTTTCTAAGTTTTGGTAAACATACATACCACCGAATTGGTTTTTTAATTCTATAACAGACATTGGATAGAGAAAAAGTGTCGTATATCGTCCAGTGAGAGGTTCTCCTACCTGAGAGGATAACTCAAAGGAAGAAGAGCCACTTGCAATGATCTGAGTCTTTGGGAGATGATCGATTAGGATTTTTAAAACGGTTCCTACATTCGGAAGCTTTTGTGCTTCATCAAAAAATAATAAATCATAACCTCCGAAGAGGGAAATGAATTTGGAAATAGATGGATTCGAAAAAATCGAAACTAAGTCAGAGTCATCTCCCACGCCATGATAGTATTTTCCCGAAAAGGTTGTTAAAAAATTTTCTACAAAAGATGTCTTTCCAGTTCTCCTCGGACCATAAATCAAGAGAACCTTTCATTGCTCTAATTTACTTACGAATTCTCCTAAGGAGTAGCGATTGAACCAATCCATGAAGTAAAGTTAATAAAATTTTATAAATATGGCAACTAGAATAGCCAAATTTATATAAATATGGTAACTATTCTCTTTAAACTTGTAAAAGGAACTAAATTTAGTTAAAATTCGATGGAACTGAGTAAAAGTAGCGCCACAGAAAAGGAGGGAGTAAAGCTGAGGATCATCTTCGTGCTCTTTGTGATTTGATTTTTTTTAAAGCTTAAACACAGTCTCGTAGTCATCCTTGATCTACAAGGATGACATTTTAACAAAATGGTCTAAGTTAAATTTACTCTTTTACAGTTCCCAGATCTAGGAAGGCTCCATCGTTCATAATTACATAATCTCTGGTTTCTACTTCTAAATCTTTTTCCCCATCGTAGCGAATGATCTGGACGGCACCCATCCCATATCCCATAGGACCGCGACTGTAATAATGCGCTTCCAATTTATAAGGGAAAGCGTAAGGGTTTAAAATTCGAAAGCATTCAGGACCATAACCACCTGTCAGGTCGGCATAAAGCTCTCCGCCTGTTGACAATTGTTTAGAGCTGTAAAAAGCATGGTTTCCTTCTTTATCATAGATGTGAAAGTCAACATCGTTTGCGTCAGTTTCCCAAACTAGAATAAATCGGATTTCCTTTGTGAGTTGTTTTACTTTATATTCTGTTTTGATTTTATTAAAATACTCTCTGTCTTTACTATCTGTTTTCATTGCAAGACTGTATGCAAGATCTAAGTCATCATATAAAATATCATGAACAGAACCAAACCTTCCATCGAATTGAAAATTAATTCCTTTTAGTGCAATAGTCGCCGCAGACTTGTATTGTTTGTCTTTGATGTAGGCGATTGCAAGAAGATGATAGCTACTTGGGTGATCTGGTCTCTGGTCGAGTGCATGTTTTAAAGTATCAATGGAGTCATCATACTCTCCAATCGACATGAGTTTCTCTCCCGCCCAACGTCTAATATCCGCCCGTTTCGGGAAATAGTCTATGAGAGAAGTATAAGCTCGAACTGCTTCATTTTTATTTCCTTGTTTCTCGTAAGCATCTCCTAGTGCGACTATCGCAAGTGCATCATCAGCGCTTTTGGTTCTCCAATCGAGTGCAAACTGTTCTGCTTTTTTAAACTCTTTTTTAGAAAGAAGAGAATAGAATTTTTTCATATTTCCAGTATAAGGTTCTACTTTTTCTCTCTTCTCCGCTGGCTCCGGTCTAGGCTGTGGGGGAGGTCTTCGAATGGATTCCAATTTTCTTCTTTCTCTTTCTGGAATTTCGATTTGGGGAGATATATCTTTTGCAGGAATTGGCCTTGGTTTATCTAGACTCAATTCTTTTTTTGCTTCCTCTGTTTTTGTGGCAGGCGGAGGAGAGGGTTTGTTATCCGCAATTGTGCTTTTATCTGCTTTCTCATTTTGTATAGAGCTCGATGGAGCCTCAGACATTTTCTTTGGAGAAATTTCATCATCCATATCTTTAAAGCTACTACTCGATTCATCAGCAGAGGTAAATCCATCGGAGGCTCCGTTTGCAGAAATGTTTCCGTTTTTTTTCTTTCCTTTTTTCTTTAGATCATTTTTGGCTAATCGATCTGCTTCTTGCTTGGCTCTTTTTGCTTCTTCTATTTTTTCTTCATCTAAAAATTCATAGAGTTTAGAGTTGCGACGGTTGATTACCTCTAGACCTCCTACGCCTATCGTCAAAATATTTGTAAGTGAATTTCTTGTGATTTGAAATCTTGCATAATCTGCTTCTGTTTCTAAAACCAAGAAAGAAGTATACTGGCATTGAATTCTATGTTTAATAGACAATTCTTTTGCTTGTAATTCGAGTCCTTTTGCAGTGTCCTCATTTTGTTCTTTTTCAGAATTTTCAATCAGACGATTGATCCTTGCCGCCATCGCTTCTCTTTCGAGTAGGAGTTCATCCATGGTGAGGCTTGTAAAATTTTCGATACTGTTTCCATTGAATTTAATTTCTTTAGAAGGATTTGTATTTGCCTCTTTTAATTCTCCAAATACAACCACTGGATCTCCAGATTGAATTGAGTCGATTTGATCCGGATAATACCATTTTGCCCCTGGAATCGAAATTTTATTTTCTGTATAAACTTTTCTTTCCAGTTTATTTAAAATTTCTTCTATGTCGTCCCCTAAATCAATGCTAGTTCCCGCATTTTTTCCGAGCGGCACGATTTTTTTAATAATCCCTGGATCTTTATAAGTTCCAGGAACCAATACATCCAAGCGGCTAATCCAGGTTTGACTCTTGATAAGTTCTGCGATTTTTGTTTTTTCGATGATTCCGGCGGTAGGAACTGCATCTGAAACTAAAATGAGTCTTCCAGTTTTGTTTTCAATTTTAGCAGAAATTCCTTTGATTGCAGAGTAGAGATTACTTGCACCTAACGGTAAAACTTTTTTTACTTTATCTAGACTCTCTTTTCCAATTCCATAGTAGGTAAGTTTATTATCAAATCCAAAGATATGAATTTCTTTGGATGGAAATTGGCGGAGTAATTCTTCTATTCTCTCTAGATGCTCTTTATAACGAACAGCAGAGGAAGCAGAGGTATCTATTAAAAATATAGCCCTGTCATCTTTGAATTTTTCATTGGAAGAAGTTTTAAAAGGAACAAAGTGAAGTGCGAAAAGATTTTTATTTTGAAGACTTAAATTTCCTTTTGTCTTGTGTTCAAATGCATAGTCTCTCTCAGGCTTATAATTCTTTTTTTGAATTGTAAATACTTTTCGGTTAACGGTAGATCCTTCTTCTTTAGAATTATCTGCTACTTTTTCTTGCTTAAATTCTTTTTCATCATAGAATACATTTACTCTAAAGTTTTCAATTTCTGGAAGCCCAACGAGTGGAACATTGTAATGAGGAGGGTTTGTATCTAGAACCGTTGAGTAAGATATGATTAAGTCTTTGTCTCCTTTTGCGGGAATTGGAAAGATTCTCGCACTAAATTCATTTCCTGCATCCGATTCTAAAAGAGCTGGATCTTGCTTTCTGTGTAAAAAGTCTTCATAGGCACGAACAGCTTTTTCTTTTTCGACCACTTCTCCTTCTTGCCATTTCCCGTCGATCATCATTGCAAATCGTGCCAAATGAGCGTTATCCGGCAAAGTTATCCTAAATCTTCCTTCTCTTTGCCTATTTTCTGGATTGTAAAACTTTAATTTGATTTCGGTAAAGGCAATAAATCCATCTAGAACTGTATTTGACTCATAGTTTTTTAAGACTAGCCCAGCTCCATCCCCAGCAGTTAAGGAAAGGGGCGAATCTGGATTATCCGCATCTTCTAGTTCTTTTCCGGAAAAAAGGAAACTGAAGGTGAGTATTATTAAAAAAGTAATTTGAAACTTTTTAAAAGTTTTCATGTAATTTCTCCCTGAGATTATTTTTACTGTCAATATAAGACAGAGGAAAAAAGGCTACCACTGATACATACAGATTCACACCGATATATGTGATTATTCATCGCTTTGCTATCGATGAATAATCCTTCTTTTGACAGGATGGGTCGAATGATAGAATCTATTTTGTTTCTCTTTTAGGCAATAAATTTTTTATTGCCATCTCATCTACTATGTTCTGATTTATATCTTCTGCTAATTTCAATTCGAATCCAGGATGATTGTTGATCGGTTCCTCGGTGAGTTGTATGATTCCATTGATAAAAAAGAAAAAACCAAACCAATAATTGAACTTTTGACTTCGATTTGCTTCATATAAAACATCTCCATTCTTTTTAACCAAACGAAAGTTTTCTTTCATTTCAATTCTCTGAAAATACGGAACTAGAGAAAGTGTAAGTGTAGTGATAAAAGGTAAATACGCATTATCCTCTCTATGGGTTTGAATTTCAATTTCAATGATTTGATCTGCCTTTTCAATATCAGTTTCAATTTTTGAAAAGATCCCACTATTTCGAACGGAATCTACTAGATGATAATGAGTAGCTTCTGATTTTACTTTGATTCCATTCTTATAGACTTCATGATTGGATATAATAAAAACAGAATTCTGGTTTTGTGCAATGCTCCCTGCTTTAGGAAAATTTTGTAGAGGAGATGTCTTTTGAATTACAATACAGTGTGAAAAGAATAGAATTAGAAATAAAAAAAATTTCATTTTCCCTCCAATTGTTTAAGAATCGATGCAATAGCTTTTTCAAATAAATCTTTTCGTTCTAGATTTGATTCTTTTTCTTTTCCATAATACAACATATTGCTATTAAATTCGGATTTATAGTCGAGGCTTGCTCTAGCGATTTCTTGCAGATTGGAATTGTATGCAACTAGGTTTCCTTTGTAATCCAATTTGTGAACCGTATCGGGACCACCAAGACCTGTAAATAAAAGAAATCCATAATTGCTACTTATAAAATAACGTGTGAGACCTAAACCTAGAATTCCAAAAGGAAAATAGAGAGAGTGGAATTTTTCTTCTTCCAAGAGTGAGCTGAATTGAATATCAAATACAATTGCGTTGTTAGGAAGTTTTGTTTCTTTAGAGTAAAGTATATTGACTGATTCAAACTGTTTGGACTGTCGAATGAATTTATAAAATTTAAAGGTGATGAATGGATTTCGATTCTCAAGCGGCAAATTGGTGTTATACTCCGGAAGCTGAGTCATTTTGATCCATACTTGTAAGTTTTTCTTTTCTTTTGCAGGCTTTGGGTCTTGGATTGCAAAATCAATTTCACTTTCTTTAAAAGAAAAACAATTTGAAAAAAGTAAAATTATAGTAACGAAGAATAATTTAGTTAGGTTATTTGGAAAAAAAGTTTTCATAATATAAACTCGCATTCTATAAAATTAATAATTTGAGGAACAAAAGATGATTTTGAAAATATTAGTGAATACTAATAAACTAATAAAATCAATAGCCTGCGGCGGCAAGCCCTCCGCTAGGAGCAAACCTCATTTGAACGCCTAGCTCACCTTGCGCAAGGTGAGATTTTAAAATTGAATTCAAGTTAAAAGGAGCCTATTTCTCTACAAGTTTTAATTTTTAGTTTTTCTTTAAAGACTCTAAGTCATTTCATTTGTTTTAGAAATAATTTCTGACAATTCTGTTCAGGCTCTGATTACTCAGACTTCTTAATTGCAAAGGATGAAAAGAATGCGTTTGCTTTTATAGAAAGGGAAATTACTAATCGAAATTAGCCGTTAACCTATTAGTCACAATTCAACATCACAAAGTCTAGAGACATCATCATCATGTTCTTTTTGTTGTTCTGGTGTTAGCGTTTTCCACCATTTGGCATATTCGGTTCTGTCTTTTTCCATAGCCTCGTCCATTTGTTTAATAAGTTGTTGTCTTTCTTTTTCCGACAAAGGAGTGAATTCTTTTTTTGGTTGTTCCTTGTATTTATTAATATGTATTTTTTTATTCATATTTCCCTCAACTTGATTTCAGTATAATTTCTCTTTAATGAAACGTCAAACACTTCATACTCTGCACTATGCCCAATGATAGCCTCATGAGTATCCGTTCTCCATCTTAGATTCGTAACATCTTTTGCTGTCTTTGCATGAATAACAAACATGACCAATCTTTCATCTTTTTTAATCCTCCCTCTGTTTTTAGTCATATATTTTTCCCCATCTACGATCCTAAGCTCTACAGAAGTAAAGAACCCAAATTTAAATGGTTCTCCATTTTTAACTTTAAGTTTTAAATCCAAAATCTGACTCTCACGTAAAGTAGTTCCATGATAAACGGGTGTTCTCTTCGTGTATCTGGGAAGTTTATCCAATGCTGTCGAAAGAATTTTTTCATACTGTTTTGTGTATTCAGATAGAGTATTATTTTCTAAATCTGTATTCAAAGGTCTAACTCCCCATTTTAGAGAATAATGATAAATAGCCAATGCTTCAAGAATAGAAAGTCTTCCAAGATGGTTTTTATATTCGGGATGTTTTAATAAATGTTCTTTGAATTTTGTCATAGACTTTTGCACATTAAAGTTCTTAAAAAATTCAGGGTAAATATAGTTTAGTTTCCAGTCATACTTAGAAAATAAACTTTTCAGTTTAAATTCTTTCCCATTCGGTTGTTTAATACGTTTTGTGGGTTCAGTTACCCATTTATGAAATTCTTTCCGATGGAGCTTTCCATCTTTCCATTTTCTTATTTCTCCAATCCTAGCAGGAGGCTTAGATTTAATGATTAGAAATGTAGATTTTTTAAGGATGTAATCATTTAATTTTTGTTTTAAAAGGTATGTAAATTTTTGAACATCAAGCGTTTCTCCATTAACTAACTTTATTTTATCTCCATCGAAGGAAGTTGTGTTCGGAACAATTGGTTGTGAAATTTTTTCTGAGTTATCCATTCCTTTATTCTATTCTAAAAGAAATTTCGGGTTAACAAATTTACCAACTCTTGAAAAAGTCCTTATTCGGGCAAATGAAATTTAGCCTTTTTTAAGAATTATTTGCTATCTAGAATGTGCTAGTAGCTTAAGGAAATGGGAGTTAAAGAGGAATAATTGTATTAAATGATTAGATGCATAACGTTTTAACTACGGAAACTACTCATGATTTGGTTGACAATTCAACTCATTATAATTTTTTTATATTAGTAATAACGATTGAAAAAGAAACCCAGATCGAATCAAAATTGGAATTATGAAGCTTGAGATTCTGAGTATCTATGAAAAAATAATTCCTAGATAAGATAGAGAATATTTAAAAAGATTGCTGGAGAACCCAAATGAAAAATATTTTAGTTTATATTATTTTAATATACCTCATAACGCTGAATCTATATTCTGAGAACTCAATTCTTTATGAAAAGTTTTTTCTTGATAAACTTTTTGTATATGAGGCAACTCTTAAAGGGAAGAAAAGAATTATTGAAAAAGAGTATAAAGGTATGAATGGTCCCAGTTTTAGAGTCTCTGAAGAAGAAAAGAAGTTATCTTTACAGGTTAACTTAAATAATGACTATTTCGTTTCGAGTTTCATTCAATTGCATTGCAAGGAAAATGCTTGCGATTTTATTTCGATGGGAAAAAGTTCATTGGACAGTGAACTTCCTGCAAATCAGAAAAAAAACTTAGAAAAACTTCGCGATAAAAGTTTACTTAAAGTGCAAATGGTAAATAAGAAGGAAATAGTGATTCTATATACAATCTGGCCTGATTTGAAAAAAGATTTTATCTTAAAAGAATACGACAATTCCAAAGAAAGTTATTTTGATTGAAGTGAAATGGAACCACTACCAAAGGAAATAGAAAATCAAATACAAGCAAAAGCGATCGAATGTGGTTTCGAGCTTTTTGGTATCACAAAAGCAGAACTTCCGATAGAAGACAAAGAAAATCTAAATACTTGGATTGAAAAAAAATTATATGGGAAAATGGATTGGTATCCAAAGAACAATGATTTACGGATCAATTTAAAGAATCTTGGATTTACTCCCAAATCTGTTGTCGTTTTAGGAGTGATGTATCAAGACCGAGAATACGAAGAAGTCTTTATAAAAAAAGATTATAAAATCTCACGTTATGCGATAGGATCTGACTATCACAAGGTTTTACGAAATATGGCAAAGCCTTTTCTGAAATTCTTGAAAGAAAAATTTCCAGAAAATTCGTTTCGACAAGGAGTTGATTCTTTACCTGTTCCAGAAAAAATTTTCGCGAGAGAAGCGGGAATCGGGTGGCAAGGAAAAAATACAAATATCATCAATGAAAATCTAGGCTCTTATTTTTTTATCAGTGTCATTCTTACTGACTTACAGCTATTAGCCACAAGTCCTGCTACGGATAGATGTGGAACTTGTAGAGCCTGTTTAGATGCTTGTCCAACGGGTGCTCTCTTTGAGCCATACAAAATAGATGCAGGTAAATGCATTTCTCATAATACGATTGAAGACAGAAGCGACAAAATGGATTTAGAAAGCAATCAATGGGTGTATGGTTGCGATATCTGTCAAGAGGTTTGTCCTTGGAATCGAATCAAAGCAAAAAAGAGAGACGTTTATACCACGAGGGATGAATTTAAAATCAGAGAAGAATTTAAAGTAAATACAATCGATGATTTTTTAAACATGACAGAAGAGGCTTTTCAAAAATTAGTGAAAGACAGTGCAATGGATCGAATCTCTTACTCTATGTTTCAAAGAAATCTAAAAGCAGTGAAAGAAGAATGAAAGAACAGTTCAAGTTACTCGAGTGGTTTCAAAAAAACCAAAGACCTCTTCCATTTCGAAAAGACAAAGATCCCTATAAGATATGGATTAGCGAAGTCATGTTGCAACAAACAAGAGTTGCGGCAATGCTTCCTTCTTATGAAAAATTTATTCTTCGATTTCCTAACGTTTCGTCTCTTGCAAGTGCAACAGAGGAAGAAGTAATTCAATCTTGGAAAGGACTAGGATATTATTCTAGAGCGATTCATTTAAGGAAGGGTGCGATTTACTTAATGGAGATGCATCATGGGATTTTCCCAAAAGATTTGGATTCTGTTTTAAAAATTCCTGGTGTGGGTCCTTATACGGCAAGAGCAGTATTATCGATTGCCTATAACAAGAATTATGCCGTATTGGATGGGAACGTAAAAAGGGTTCTCTCTCGGTATTTTCTATTTAAGGAAAATATTGCAATCCCGTCTGCTCATAAAAAATTGCAAGAGCTCGCAGATTCATTTTTAAATCCAAACAATTCGGGTGATCATAACCAAGCTATGATGGAATTAGGGGCAACTGTTTGTTTGCCGGCTCCTCTTTGTATGCTCTGTCCGATTCAATCTCACTGTATGGCATTTCAAATTGGAAAACAGGCAGAGTATCCGATAGTTGCTAAAGAAAAACAGAAACTTCCTATTCAATTAAAGTTTCTATTTCTAAATTTAAATCAGAAAATACTTTTAGTAAAATATAAAAAACGTAGGTTTTTTAAGACTATCTTTACATTGCCATTTTTAATCAATGGAGAGAATCTTTCTAATTCATACAATGACCTTACAGAATTTGGAGGGTATTGTAAAAGTATATCCGAGACTGGAGTTTGGAAAAAAGTTGGAAAGCATACCATTACTCATCATGAGATTGAGCTTTTACAAATGAATTTTTCCGTATCTGGCAAAAATGAAAAAGACCTAGAAAAAATTCTTTCATCTTCTTCTAGCTCTAGAGAAATTGAATATAAGTGGATAGATAAAAAGGATATTAAAATAGAATTTCCTTCTTCAATAGCCGGTAAACTACTGTTAGATGATAAATAAAATAATACGAGAAATAAAATGAACTTAAAACCGATTCATTCTACAAGAGAATTCATTGATCAATTAAAAAAAGAAAAAGAATTATTAGTAATTAATGATCCAGTCAATCCGGATTTAGAAATAGCAGAAATACAACGAAGGGTTGTTGCGAAAAGAGGTCCTGCTATTCTTTTTACAAATGTAATTGGTTCTAAGTTTTCCGTTGCAACTAACCTCTATGGATCAGCTCGGAGGATTCATATTGCATTTGGATCTAGACCAGTAGATCTAATTCGAAAGATTGCAGAGACTGCACAAGGAATTATGCCACCAACACCCAAGAAAATTTGGGAAGCGAGGGGACTTGCTTTTGAAGCGTTAAAAGTTGGTTTAAAAAAAGAATCTTCTCCTAGAGTTCTCGAATCCTCCATTTCGCCTGTCGATATAATGCAAGTTCCTGCTCTTCGCTCCTGGCCAATGGATGGGGGAAGATTTATTACTCTACCCCTTGTTTATACAGAAAGTCCTGTCAATGGAAAGGGAAATTTGGGAATGTATCGAATTCAATTTCATGATAACAATACGACAGGTATGCATATTCAAATTCATAGAGGAGGGGGGTTTCATTATTTTGAAGCGGAAGAAAGAAATCTGAGCCTACCCTGTCATATCTATGTAGGCGGACCTCCCGCTATGACGTTAGCTGCTGTAGCACCTATGCCGGAAGAATTGAGTGAGTTAATCATTGCTTCTTTACTCCTTGGCGAAAGATTGAAGATTACTAGGGATAAAAAGGTTTCTCCACTACCGATTGTTTCTGATTCGGATTTTGTTTTTATTGGAGCTATTCCTCCGAAAGTAAGAATGCCGGAAGGACCTTTTGGAGATCATTATGGCTATTATGCTCTGAAACATGATTATCCAATTATGAAAGTGCATTCTCTCTATCATAGAAAAGATGCTATTTGGCCTGCAACTGTTGTGGGTCGTCCTCCGCAAGAAGATCATTTTATTGCGGAATTTTTGCAGGATTTACTTTCTCCTATGTTTCCGCTTGTTATGCCTAAAGTAGTTTCTGTATGGGCTTATGAGGAGTCAGGAGTTCATTCGTTAGCCGCAACCGTTGTCAAAGAACGTTATCACAAAGAAGCCTTCACGGCGGCGCTTCGAATATTAGGAGAAGGTCATTTATCATTAACTAAATGTTTACTTGTTACAAATGAAAATATTTCTTTGAAAGATTTTAGAAATACCTTTATAACGATTCTAGAAAGAATTGATCTAAGAACTGACGTTCATATACTTTCTAATATTTCACAAGACACATTGGACTATACTGGTCCAAAAGTAAATTCGGGTAGCAAAATGATACTCCTAGGAATTGGTGACAAAAAAAATGAATTAGTTCCAAACTTTACAGGTAAATTAAAAAATAAATCTTTTCATTCTCCGACTGTTTATTGTCCTGGTGTTCTTGTTGTATCAGGACCTAAATACAAAAGAGGAGACAAGGCACTAGAAGCTCTTTTAAAAGAGACATCGATTCGAGACTTTCTATTTGTGTTTTTAGTAGATGATGCAAAAGATACCTGTAGATCAGATCATGATTTTATATGGAATATATTTACTCGATTTGAACCAGCAGGAGATGTTACAGGAAAATATGACGTTATTCGCAATCATATAGCATATACAAATCCTATAGTGATTGATTGTAGATTAAAAGATTGGTATCCACCTGTATTGGTTCCTGATCCATCCATTGTAGCCCGTGTGGATGAGCGGTTTGGTAAAATCCTAGATCAAATACAAAGTCCATTTGAATACAGTATTTAATTGCTTGCAATAATAACTGTAACAGTAGAATTTACATATGCAGTTTTATCATTCTTTAAGCGCAAAGTTTAAAATTTTACTCTTTGTTTCTGTTGCATTAGTTTTAGGTTTTACAGTTCTTTCGATTGTTTCGATTTCTGAAATTCTTCCATTATACAATCAATTAGATAAAAATAGTTATTCAATCATTGATTTTTTAATAAAGATTGGACTTAGTTTTGTTTTTGTGAGCATATTTTGTATTTTTTTTGTTTTTAAGCTTCTCAGCCGAATGTTAAAGCCAGTGGAGGAGATTTCATATCTTTTAGAAAGAGTTGCGAATAATGATTTGCAGGTAGATTTAATTGATTCTACTCGAAAAGATGAAATTGGGAGAATGAGTCGTTCTATTGATTCACTCGTCTTGGGATTTAGTGGTGTATTAACTTCTTTAAAATATACAGGAGAGCAAATTGGCGAAGCTGGTAAAGTTTTTAAAAAAGCTGCATCCATTTTTACTGATTCACTTGCTTTGCAATCTAAGTCATCTTCTGATATTTCGGAAAGTTTAAATGAAATGAATCAGTCTTTAAATCTAATCAGTGTAAATTTTGAGAGTTCTGCTTCTTCTTTTAGAAATATCGATTCTAATTTAGAAGATCTTGCAAAATCTGGATCTAAAATTCTAAAAGGTATGGATGATCTCTCCAATTTTGCGAAATTGTCTTTTGATGAAGGGAATATTGGCGAGAAAAATATTAATGCAGCGTTAGTTGCTATGAGTCAGATCAAAGAAAAAACAAATAAAATTACTGAATTTACTTCGATTATTTCTGAAATTTCTGATCAAACCAATTTGCTGTCATTGAATGCTAGTATTGAAGCGGCGAGAGCAGGAGAATACGGTAGAGGTTTTGCGGTAGTTGCTATGGAAGTAACTAAACTAGCCGAGAAGACTATGAATAGCGTAAAAGAGGTAAAGACATTAATCCATGAGACAAATCGAACTGTCAACAATGGCTATGCTGCTGTGAGCGATTCTGCTGAAAGCTTAAAACGTTTGATTGAAAATGTTCATAAGATTCAATCTTCTAGTCAAAGAATTAATGTGCAAATAGCAAAGCAAGAAGACAATACTGTTAAAATTTCTAAGAATGCAAAAGCGCTTTCCGAATTTCTAGATATGATTATTGAAAATGTGGAATTAGAAAAAAAGGTAAACGACAAAATGGTTTTATCTGTCCGTGAATTTGCTGAGTCATTCCAATCTTTGGAGCAGGAGTCTAACGGTCTTAGAGAACTCTCCGAAAACTTAAAAGAACAGTCTGACGGATTACTATCGATTGTAAATAGTTTCAAACTTTAAAAAAAGTTTATTATAATTATCTATAGTCTATACTAATTCTTATAAATGATCCAAAACACCCAGAATTAGTATAATCTTGTTGAAGTATAACTTTTGGTGAGATATGTATCCACTATAAAAAAATCAAAACAAGAGGATAATTTTACTATGTATTCAATTAGTAAGGAAGTTTACGGATACAAATTAATTTTTGTAGATACAATCAAAGAAGAAGAAATGAAAAAATGGGTATAAGAAAGTAAAAGTGCTTTAAATTCAGCTAACGGTTCCTTTGGAGTTTTCGTTGATATGCGCACTTTGAAACCACTTCCACCAGAATCTCAAATACATATGCAAGAAGGACAGAAGTTGTATAAAGAGAAAGGCATGGTGCGTTCCGTTGTTATATTAGCAAACACAATTACCAAGTTGCAATTTAAACGAATTGCCCAAGAGACAGGTATCTATCAATGGGAGAGATATATTGACTAGCAATCGAATCCGATTTGGGAAAAGTTAGGTTTAGATTGGATTCAGAATGGAAAAAATCCAGATGTATTGAATTAGAAAATAGGAATCGAAATTTTTTTTAATTAAGGAAAATTAGAATACTGTGAATTTAGATCATTTTAAAAAAATTGAAAGGCTTACATTCACAGTATAATTACTACAAAGCTGAGTTTTTTAGGAAATTAACGCGGTATATTTGGTATTCAGTGAATTTCAAATAAATAATACTTGAAAAAAAAACAGATGGTGTTATATACGACGGCATGTTGTATACGAATAAAGAACTTGAAACGCATTTTCCTCTTTCAGAGAGAATGAAACTAGAAAAAATGAAAGCACAGAACTCTCCGGTTTATTGGATGAATGAATATATTGCTGCAAGTATCGAAGGCGCAGATGATGTTCAGAGTTTAGTAAGCTATTCCAAAAATGTTACGGAGCAATTAGAATCTGTTTACGCTGATATTGAGCCTTTCTTGAAAAAGACAAGCGATATCAGATTATTAGCAGATTACATTCGCTCTCTTGAAGACCAGGTCGAAGATTTATACCAAGAAAAGGAAGAAGCGATTCTTTCTTTTGAAGGAGTCAAATCGATATCTGACTTAGTGAACTTAGCGAAAGGAATGGAAGAGCAGTTGAAGTCTTTATACAAAGAAAGAGAAGAAAATATACAATAGGAGTTTAGAATGGAAGATTTTGCAAAAGGGATTTTATATAATCTAGGATATTTATCTAGGGACCAAGCAGATGCTGCTAATTTTGGTATTATCAAAGTGGATGATCAAGGACAGATTCTATTATACAACCGTTATGAGTCAGAGCTAGCTGGTGTGCCAGTTCACAATGCAGAAGGTAAAAACTTCTTCACACAAGTAGCGATTTGCACAAACAATCGACTCTTCTTCGGTAAGTTTAAAGATGGAGTATCCAGTGGACATTTAGATATTTCCTTTAACTATGTTTTTACATATAAAATGAAACCAACGAATGTTGTAATTCAATTATATAGAGACCAAGCTTCTGCTACTAATTGGATTTTTGTTAAGAAGAAATAAATTGAGAGAAGAAATTAAAAAACTAAAATCCCTGTATGACAAATATAGGGAGCCATCGATCTTGACTAATTTAATTCAGGATAATCCTGAACTCACAGAAAAACAAATTCTTCAGTTGAAGTATAATATCAAATTAAAAATTCGTGCGTTAGGTGCGATTATTTCAATTAATAAAGATTCTGATGTCGAAGAAGTAAATTTAGCAATTCGAAATTTTTGGTTTGAGCTTAGAAGCGAATGGATTCGCCACAATATGATCAATAATTATAATATGGTTATGACTGGAACCGCTGATGTTGTTAGTGTGATTCAATCCGCATTTATTTCTGGAATGATTGGAGAATTAGAAAATTTCATCCCAGAAAATGAATTGGAGAAAATGAACGAGATTATGGTGAAGGTTCAGTATGGTGGAGAATTATAATTCGGACAAAAACATCTGAATTTTATCCTGCATATCCTTGCTCGTTGAAAACTCTTTCGCTTTTAGTAAATCACTCTTAGCTTCTTGTTTTTTTCCTGCGAAATAGTAAGAAATTCCCCTGCAATACAGTGCTGAACCTTTTTTGTTTTCAGGATATTTTTCCATATAACTATTCCAAATCGAAATGGATTCAGAAAAATTCTTTTCTTGTAGTTGAATGAGTCCAAGCATAAATAGAGCCTCCTGTCTTTTTTCTTCATTGTCTTTTTCGGTTGCATTGTAAGATTTTAGAAAATAGTCAAGAGATGATTTTAACTTTTCGTTTCGATAGTAAAATACACCTAGATTAAAATTAGACAAAACACTATCTGGTGAATTTTTTTGCTCTGCAAGTAAATTTGACTCAATATCTTTCTTAATATAAGCTTCTTGCATTTTAGTGATTAATAATGCGTTATTGGGAAGACCTGTGATTTTCTCTATATAGTTTCCATTTTTATCTAAAAGCAATATAGTTGGATAGCCACGAACGGAATATTTTGATACTATATCTTGTGACTCATCTCCATTGATCCTAACTGTTACGAATTTTTCTAGTTCTGTCGCTACATCTTTACTAGGAAAAATTTTATTCTCTAAGTCTTTACAATATAAACACCAGTCAGTGTATAAATCCACTAGGATAGGCTTATTTTCTTCCTTAGCGATAGAAATTCCTTTGTCTAGAGATTTGATCCATTTTGTTTCAGAGAGGACAGGGATAGAAAAAAATAGAGTGAGAAAAATAGGGATAATTCGAATCATGGTGATACCTCTTTTGCTAGTATAAGAATTGGATTTGAAAAAATAAACTTAAAAATGTGCGAATAGGTATTAAAAAATAAAGGGAAAAAGGGAATAAAATCTGAACTTATGAAATTTTTAGAAGAATTGGAAGAACTACTGAAACAAAGGAAAAAGGATTTACCTGAAAAGTCATATACGGCTGATCTTTTTAAAAGAGGATTAGATCGTATTTTAAAGAAAATCGGAGAGGAAGCGGGTGAGGTGATCATTGCTGCTAAAAATACAAATGAGTCAGAATTAATTCATGAAGTTGCCGATTTGCTTTTCCATGTGCAGGTGTTACTAGTAGATAAAAATATTTCCTTATCACAGATTGAGACCGAGCTGAAAAAAAGACATCAAGTTAAAGAGTGATAATTAAATGCTTTTTAATTCTTTTTTATTTTTAATATTTTTTCTAATCGTATATCTTCTCTATCACAATACGGGTGAGAAATTTAGAAAGCCTATCTTATTTATAAGTTCGATTCTCTTTTATGGGAGTTGGGACATTATTGCTTTTGATTCAGTAATTCCCCGTTTCTTAATTCATTTTTTAACTGTTATCACCATTAACTTTTTCTTTTTAAAGTGGATGGAACATTCTAAAACACAAGAATCGAAAAAAGTCCCTCTTACGATTGCGATTGTTTTGAATGTTTTGAATATCGCATTTTTTAAATATTTTTACTTTCTCGCGGAGATCATTGGTTTACTAATCGGGAAACCAAATTTAAAATCTGTCGCGGTGGAGAATATTAGTATTATTCTACCGATTGCAATTAGTTTTTATACATTTCAAATCATTGCTTATCTAGTGGATTATTATAGAGGCATGATTAGCGAGAAGAATTCTTTTTTTGATTTTGCAATTTTTATTTTATTTTTCCCGCAACAGTTAGCTGGACCAATTCTTAGGGCTAATGAGTTTTTGCCGCAACTAAATTCTAAACGAGTTTTAACAGACAATCAAATCACTGAGGGGATCGGTTTAGTTGGTTTTGGTCTTTTGAAAAAAGTTGTTTTAGCAGATTCTATGGCTAGAATCTTAGATCCCATTTTTGCAAACCCATCTGCTTATTCAGGAAAGGCGATTTTATGTGCTTTGATTGGATTTTTCTTTCAGCTTTGGGGGGATTTTTCTGGTTATAGTGATATCGCAAGAGGATGTGGCAAATTATTAGGATTTGAATTACCAAAAAATTTTACTGGACCATTCTTTTCTCAAAGTTTTAGAGAAATGTGGACTCGATGGCATATAACGTTATCTAGTTTTCTTAGAGATTATATTTATTTTCCACTTGGGGGAAGTAAGGGCTCTAGCTTTAGAACAGATTTTAATAACTTAGTTACTATGTTTATTGCAGGAGTATGGCATGGGGCTAATTGGAATTATGTGATTTGGGGTTTGGTAATTGGAGGATCTCTTGTTTTTGAAAGACATATATTAAATCGTTTTCATTTTTGGGCAGAATCCAAAACAAAAGCTGCAGTCTTGGTTCGTTTTATCTCAATCTCTCTCTTTTGGTTTTTAATTGCTGATATTTTTAGAGTATCATCCCTAAAAGATTTTGCGATTATGATCGAGAGAACATTTTACTGGATGAGTGGAGAAAAAGTTCAGTATGAAGAGTTTGGCTATCTTTGTGTGTTCTTTTTTATCTTACATGCAATTGAATATAATCCTTCTTTAGTTACGAGTCGAATTAAAAAACCGATAGTTGCTATAGTAATTACTTCAATTTTATTTTTATTCGTTATCTCTACATTATCAAATAGACAGGTTCAATTTTTTTACTTCCAATTTTAATCTATGAAACTTAAATATTTACCCATATTATTACTTTTATTCCTTTTTGCTATCGACAAGATTTTTATTATCCCTTCTGTAAGAAAAGCGATAGTGCAAAATCATGTAAACTCTTATGAAGTTTTAAATAACCTGCTAGATAAGCTTTATAAGGAACATATAGAAAAATATAAAAAAATCTCAAACTTATCTGCTGACGAAGTAGAAAAAGAGACAATTATTTTTATGGGAACCTCAAGAAGTGTAGAATTTGCCAATATGAAAGATTCTCTTTTTGATAAAAATCCATTTGTAAAAAACGCAGCGGCAACTTCTCGTATTCCGGTAACATCTTGGACGATTCGTGCGGCTCCTTTTATCCATATATACCAAATTTACAATCATTTTATTAATACACATACTCGACCTAAGCTTGTTGTCGTCGAAGTGAGTTATCCATCTTTTAATAAAAATAATATTTTTAAAAAGAAAAGTGATATTCATGACTTTACATTCGATGAGTTTTTAGATTCACATGGAGAGTTTTCAAATGCTGATAAAATTGAATATTTATCTTCTGTATTTTTTGTCTTGAATCGTTCTAATATTAACTGGAAAGGTTTGTTATCGTCTGGTATCAATACGAATACAGATGTAAATGCTACATTAGATTTTGTTCTAGATGCAAAGAAACTCATGGAGATGAGAGAAAATCAAGGTAGCTGGATGCAAGGAACAAAGGAGAATCAAGAAGATGAAGCTCTAGTGAATACCTATCAAAAATACACAGATTGGGTATTACAATCCTTTTATCAAAATGTTCAAATTGATTTAACTTCTTTTAATTTACTCAAGAAAATAGTCCGAGAAGCAAAACAGAAAAATGTAAATCTAGTTTTGTATCGCGCGAGGACTCATTCCTCCTTAAAGAAGGCAACTGCTCGATATGCCAAGAAAGAAGAAATTTGGTTGCAAGAAGTGACTAAATTAGCAAAGGAGAATTCTGTTTCTTTCTATGATTATGAAACGTCAGGTGCTCTAGAATGTGATTACTTCGTAGATACAAGCCATATGTCAAAGTCTTGCTTTCCCGAAATGCTGGAAAAGATTGTTGAAGGTGAAAAAAAGAAATCAAACTAATCTTTCGCTTTTCTAGTTTAAAACAATATGAAAGACATTTATATCCTAGAAAATAAAAATCTATCTCTAGAAGAATTTTCTACTATTTTAGAAAAGAAGAAAGAGATAGTTTTTTCTGGAGAAGTTTTATCACGGGTAAAGAAATCTAATTCATTTTTAGATTCTCTTTTAGCGAATAAAGTTTTACTCTACGGGATTAATACTGGATACGGACCGTTAGCAACTACACATCTACCGTTGTCTCAAGCCAAAGTTTTACAGAAGAATTTAATTTATCATCTATCGACTGGTGTAGGTGAAACTCTTTCTCCAATTTATGTGAGAGCGTCTATGCTTGCTAGACTGATTTGTCTCTCAAAAGGATATTCGGGAGTTAGTTTAAAATCAATTACTCGTCTAAAAGATTTTTTAAACCAAGATATCATTCCGTATATTCCAAAGATAGGGACAGTGGGAGCAAGTGGGGATTTAACTCCTCTTGCTCATATGACTCTTGCGTTGATCGGAGAATCAAAGGTTTTTTATAAAGGCAAATTAATTGATTCAAAGATAGTTCATAAAAATCTGAAATGGAAGCCATTGCAATTAGGTCCAAAGGATGGTCTTGCCTTTGTAAATGGGACTTCAGTTATGACAGGAATTTCTGCTGTGAATGGAATTCTTTCAAAAAGAGTTATCCAGTATTCTATCATACTTTCTTTGTTGTATGCAGAGATCTTGCAGGCAAAAGAAGAAGCTTTTTTTTCTGTAGTAGCCAGATTAAAACCTCACCCTGGCATCCAAGCATTTATTACTCAATGGTTACAATACTCTCAGGATTCTAAAAGATTCAAAAAAAGAAAACAGTTCAATAATATAAAAGAAACTTCTTATGAAAATGAATTATTACAGGATCCTTATACAATCAGAACGATTCCACAAACAATAGGCGCTGTTATTGATGTCTTAGATTCTCATAATAAAACTATTGAAATTGAATTAAATTCAATTTCAGATAACCCAATTTTTGTTGAAGAAGATGAAGCGGTTATCCATGCAGGAAATTTTCAAGGTTATTCAATTTCCCTAGCTGCGGATAATCTATATAATGCGCTCGTTACGATTGCAATTCATTCCGAAAGAAAAATTGCCCGTATAACAGATAACAAACTCAATGGTGGACTTCCTAATTTTTTACAAAAAAACCAAAATGGATTACATAGCGGTTTTATGGGTGCACAAGTTACTGCTACAGCTCTTGTGGCTTGGATGAGAAGTCATGCAACACCCGCTTCGATCCAATCCATTCCAACCAACGCAAATAACCAAGATATAGTCAGCATGGGAACCATTGCTTCTATTAAAACATCTGAATGTTTAGATAGAATCTTTGAACTACTTGCAATAGAATCATTGGTTCTTGCACAGGCTTTTGATCTGAAAGAGGGAGAATTAGAAGAAAGTGGATTTAGTTCTACTTCCAAAAATTTTATAAAACAAATTCGTGAAAATTCTCCCTTTCTAGAAAAAGATAGGCCCCTCTCCAATGAAATTATGGATCTTGCATATCGTTTAAAAAATGGACTAATAAAGATTTAAACTAGTTAACATTTTTTTTCTATCAATTCCACCTTTAGGTGAATAAAACCAATTCGTTTCTGGAAGTTGTGTGATTTGAATTACATAATTTTTTAGAATGGTAGGAATGTTTTTTAGTATAGAATCTTCTTTAGATGTTTTGTTTTTGCTATTATAAAAAATATAAACTTTATCTTTAAAATATAGCAGGCATTGCGACAAATCTGAATTTGCCGCTAAGGATTCTTCTAGTTCTTCTGGTTGGATCATAAGTCCGTTTGGAAGTTTAAATGCAAAATCTAGTCTTCCTCTAAAAAAATAGCCTTCCTGTTTCTTTTCTACTATGTCACCAGATCTTATCCAAGAATTATTTGGAATATATTCTATCGAGTTCCCTTTCCAGTATCCAAGAAAAGCATTTTTCCCTCTAAACAATAATTCGTGGCTATCAGAAAGAATCACATCGCATCCTAACTCACTTCCTAAATAATTTTCTCGAAAAAATCCTTTTTCTCCCAAACAAATTCCGGGTGACGCTTCTGTTTGTCCATAACCGACTCGTAACTTGGTTGAGCTGAGTGATTCAGATAATTTTTTTGAAATAGGTGCGCCACCGATGATACCAGATTCGAGGGAAGATAATAATTGTATTCCTTTTTCTTTTGCTAATATCCTTTCTATTACTAAAGGGACGGATGAAAAATGAGTCACATGGTATTTTTCAAAATTCTCAAAAATTGAATCAATATCTCTTCCACTCCTTGAATCTCGAATGATTGTATCAGAATAGAACGTTGTTAGAAAGAGATCTAATACAAGACCAAAGCAATGACTCCAAGGAAGGATAGACAAAGAAATACTTTTACTAGACTCAATTATTTTTGAATGAGTCTGAATTACATGTTCTATGCTTTCCTCGCTTAGACATATGTATTTAGGATTTCCGGTAGACCCAGAAGATTGAAGGATAAAACGAATCTTTGGGTCCGATGGTATCTCTTTCTTATTTATATTTATTCTTTTAGGAGGCATACCCATTTCATCGGGCGAGATGGAATTTTCTATTTGTTTATTTGATATAATTAGACTAGGTTTGATTTTATTTATATGCGGTAAATCTAAATTATCCGCTCTAATAATTGCAATAGTTAATTTCTCCCAGATCGCTGCGTATAGAATATGCAAGAAAGCAGGGCTTTCGGGATAGGCGAGTAGAATTCTATCACCGCTTTTTATTCCATTTTCTCTAAAGAAATTTACCCAAGCTCTCACACCAATCCAAATGGTTGCAGCAGGTATAATTGTATCTTTAAAGATAAACAATGGATGAGGTTTCTCTTTTAATCGTTCAAAAATTAAATCTTGTAAAGGCATACTACTCGAATTCAATATTGGATTTAATTAAATTAGAAAATTTAGTAAATACATTTCTTTCAATGAGTTAAAAATTTTAGTCCTACAATCTTTTTAACAAAATATCTAGGAACAAATAATACTAGCTGGCAGGCTGAGCGTGAAATTAGATCCTTTGCCTTCTGTGCTTTCTACACTAATCGTTCCATTTAATTTTTGCATGAGTTCTTTACATATATAAAGTCCTAATCCAGTCGAAACTTCATTGTCTAATCCATTTCTTTTTTTTGTGCTGGTTAAATCAAATATACGTTTTAAAAGTCTTTCGGGTATACCGATTCCCTCATCAATAAATGAAATGTATAAATACTGATCTAACGTCACAGAAAGTGTAATTTTTTTTCCTCTTGGTGTGAATTTCAATGCATTGCTAATTAGATTCTCTAAAACTCGATTGAGTGAATTGACATTTATTTTGATTTTGATATTTTCTTTGCAAATGATTTCGAATTGTAAATTTTTATTAAATGCTACACCAGAAAAATTATCTACAAGGCTTTGTAAATTTTCTAGTAGATGAATTTCGGTCAAATTTGTATCTGTATTTGTAATAATTTCTGAAATATTTGAAAAATCTTGCACAATTTTTAAGGCTCTGCTATTTGCTTCAAACAGAGAAAGCAAATAACGATTCAAATCAGGATCATGAATATTTTTTCGAATTAAGAGTCGATTTAATAAATCTTGCATACCTAGAATGCCAGAGAGTGGGTTTTTTATATCATGATTCAATGTATGATAAAGCAGTTCGTTTTCACGAAGGGCTTTTTGTAATTTATAATTTAAGTTTCTGCTTGATTTTAGTTGGTTGCCTAGGACTTTTTCGTATCGTGCATTAATTTTTAAAAAGGTATATAAACCAAAGCAATATGTGCTAAAGGAGAGTATTGCAAAAATAATTGTAAGTAATCTTTCGTCATTGTGATTTCTTGGGGTATACTCAATAAAAGGAATATCAACAAAAAAATACAGTAACAAACCGATCACATTTAAAGTTGTAAAAAATAAAACATCCTTCCTCTCTTCCAAATTAAAAAGAAAGAACGTTGCTGATCCTACAAATATATCAAACAATAGATAGATTTCTAAGTCTTTTTCTTTTAACATTAAAAAGATAATAGTTAAATTCATAGAAAGAGCTAGAATTCTTTTGGCAATTTGAAAATTGAAAAGCCGAACGATTAGAAAGTTTAGAGCAAATAAAAAAAGGAATAAATACGTTAGTATCCATTCGAATCGATTTAAAGGAAGAGGTGATGTGATGATAAATACAAGAATCACCGCTAGGATTGAAGAATTTGTAATATTAAAGAAAATTAAGTTAGGCTGATGGGCATTGGGGACTTTTTTGATCCCAAAGAATACTATATTTTTAAGAAAATTTTTTATTTTTTTTAAGATCATGAAAATTGTATTTCATGTGAGAAATAAAAAAGGGATTGTGCAAGTAAAACACAATCCCCTTTTAAAATTAGAATTTATTCGCCTAAATTCCATTTTTCTGGAGAACGCCAGAGTCCTGATAGAAGTAGTTCTCGAATCCAGATAAATTCTTTTGGAATTTTATCATAGAGTTTAGTGAAAAGTTCTTCATGGAGTAAAAGTTCTCCTTTCCAACCTTCTCGGTCAATTGAGATCACTTCGTTGAATTGTTCTCTTGTAAAATTCATTCCTCTCCAATCGATGTCTTCATGTCTTGGAACCCAGCCAAGTGGAGATTCGATAGCAGAAATTTTACCTTGAGAACGTTCTACGATCCATTTTAGGATACGCATATTTTGTCCGTATCCAGGCCATGCAAATTTTCCGTCTTTGTTTTTTCTGAACCAGTTTACACCAAAAATTCTAGGTGGGTTTGGAAGTTTACGTCCAAAGTTTAACCAATGTGTAAAATAGTCTGCAGCATGGTAGCCCATGAATGGAAGCATAGCGAAAGGATCACGTCTAACGTTACCAATTGCTCCTGTTGCAGCAGCAGTTGTCTCAGAACCCATAGTCGCAGCAGAGTAAACACCGAAGTTCCAGTTGAATGCTTGATAAACGATAGGAACTAAGCTACTTCTTCTACCACCGAAAATAAGTGCACTTATTGGAACACCATTTGGATTTTCATATTCAGGGTCAACAGAAGGACATTGACTAATTGGAGCTGTGAATCTTGCGTTTGGATGAGCAGCAGGTTTTCCACTTGCAGGATCATACGGTTTTCCTGTCCAATCGGTTAATCCATCTGGAGCTTTGTCAGTCATTTCTTCCCACCAAACGTCACCGTCTTTAGTGAGAGCAACGTTAGTGAAAATAGTATTTTTAGCAAGAGCTTCCATTGCGTTTGGATTTGTTTTATAATTTGTTCCTGGAGCAACACCAAAAAGTCCTGCTTCTGGATTGATTGCATAAAGCTGTCCATCATCTTTAGCTTTGATCCATGCAATGTCATCCCCAACGGTTGTTACTTTCCAACCTTCCATTTCTTTTGGAGGAATGAGCATCGCAAAGTTTGTTTTACCACATTGGCTAGGGAAAGCGGCAGCAACATAGGATTTTACTCCTTGTGGATTTTCAACACCTAAGATCAGCATATGTTCTGCAAGCCAACCTTCATCTCTCGCCATTGTAGATGCGATACGTAAAGCAAAGCATTTTTTGCCGAGTAGTGCATTTCCACCATAACCAGAACCATAAGACCAAATAGTTCTTTCTTCTGGGAAATGAGTGATGTATTTTTCTTTGTTACAAGGCCATGTAGAATCTTTTTGTCCTGGAGCAAGTGGAGCTCCTACGGAGTGAAGTGCTTTTACGAATGGTTTATCGCCAAGAATATCTAAAACTTTTTTACCCATACGAGTCATGATCTTCATGTTTACAGCGACGTAAGCAGAATCAGATAATTCTACACCGATATGCGCGATATCTGATCCAAGTGGTCCCATGCTAAATGGAATCACATACATTGTGCGACCTTTCATACATCCATCATATAATTTAGTCATGATAGACTTCATTTCATCAGGATTCATCCAGTTATTTGTAGGTCCTGCATCATCTTTTCTTCTAGAACAAATAAAAGTTCTGTCTTCTACACGCGCAACGTCAGAAGGATCTGAGAACGCTATATAAGAGTTTGGTCTTTTTTCAGGATTTAGCTTTTTAAATACTCCAGCATCAACGAGGTCTTGGCAAAGTTTGTTGTATTCTTCTTCCGATCCGTCACACCAGTATATTTTGTCTGGTTTACAGAGGGCAGCAGTTTCTTTTACCCAATCGACCAACATTTTATTTTTTACATAAGATGGTATTTCCATGTATAATTCTCCTCATGCTTACATCTAAGTACTATTTGATTATTCTATATCTTTTTTCAAAGAACTTTTTTCTCAATTTAAGGTCACAAAAATACTGAGAATTATCAGGATTTTAAAATTCCTCTCTTTTTATTCTTGCTGATTTAGAAAAATTCTATATAAATGCCGAATGAAGATTTTAACCTGTATCATTTTTTTGTTATTTTTTATTGATTGCCGCCCATCAAACACTACAAAGATCTACTCATTGAGCGGGGAATGGCAGTATAAAACTGGATTTGATATAGATTGGCTAAGTGAAAAATCAGATGACCCTAGCTGGAAGAAAATTAAACTTCCAACAAACCTATCTAGAGAATTAAATTTAAATTCTTATACGGGATATATTACTCTCAGAAAGGAAATTCCACATGAGTTAGATTCTCGAATCAAAGAGGGAACATCGATCGCAATCAATGCGGGAAGAGTGTTAGATGTTTCCTATTATTATTTTAATACGACACTTTTTGGTCAACTTGGATCTGCAAGTCCATATAAACCCGGAGCAATGCGCCCTTTTATAAAAGATATACCAAATAAGAATTTATCGGATACACTGAATCGAATTACAGTTGTTTTATATACTGAAAATGGAAAATTCCCTCTGCAATTTATGGATTCAATCGAAATTGGAGAAGCAGATGATATCTATTTAGCATATACTAGAAAAGAGATATTTGCTTTTATATTTTTATCAGCTTATTTTGTAGTTGGTTTATATCATATCCTTCTTGCGAGTAAAAGACCAAAAGATATTTATAATTTATATTTTGGTCTTTTTTGTCTTTTTGCTTCCATCTACTGGTTTATTGCAAATACATTTTCGAGAGATATTCTATTTCAGGATTCAGTAGTTCTTCATAGAAAATTAGAACATGTATTTTTATTTGCTCTTCCTCCTACACTTTTAGTTTTCCTAGTTCAATTTTTTGAAAAGAGATATGGAAGATTTGCATTAGGTCTAACAGCGTTAAGCGGAACGTTTATAGTTCTATCTCTCATTTTTCCTTTGCCTGTGATGCGTTTTTGCGCGATGCTATGGCAGATATCTAATATCGTTGTATGTTCTTATTCTATTTATTTTCTCTATAAACATATTAAAAAAGGAAATAAAGATGGTCTTTATTTGATTTTTGGTATGTTAGTCTTTGGTCTTTCGATCGGACTAGATATGGCAACTTCTAGAAATTTTATTCATTTACCAGCTCTTTCCAATTTTGCCTTCTTATTATTTGTAATGGGAATTGCTGCTATCATGGCGAATCGTTTTATGAAAGTAACAAATGAAGTAGAAGAATTGAATGCTGATTTAGAAATGAAGGTAGAAGATAGAACTAAAAAACTCTCTGAAAGTTTGGATCAAGTGAATAAATTAAAAGAGCAGCAAGATGGTGATTATTACCTAACGTCTCTTTTATTACAGCCATTGTCAGGAAATTTTATTAAGACTAAAGAAACTGAATTTGTTACAGAATCCCTAGTAAAACAAAAAAAACAATTCCAGTTTAGAAAAAAGACCAGTGAAATTGGTGGAGACATTTGTATTGTAGATGAAATTGAGCTGGAAGGACTGAGTTTTACAGTTTTTTTAAATGCAGATGCAATGGGAAAGTCGATTCAAGGAGCTGGGGGCTGTCTTGTTTTAGGAACTGTGTTTAAGTCAATATTGGAAAGAAATCATAGTAATGCGGATAATCGAAATATGCCACCAGAGCATTGGATGAAAGAAGTATTTAGAGAGTTGCAAAATGTTTTTATATCATTTAATGGATCCATGCTTATTTCTGCAATGTTTGGAATTATCGATAATCGAAATGGAACTATGTATTATATTAATGCAGAGCATCCTTTTTCTGTTTTATATCGGGATCGAAAGGCATCTTTTATAGATGAAGAAAATGTTAAACGCAAAATAGGTATTGAAGTAAAAGAAAGTCCGCTCAGAATACAACTTTTCCAATTAAAGGAGGGAGACCAATTGATCTCTGGGTCTGATGGTAGAGATGATATTTTGCTTTCTGTGGATGAGTCAGGTGTAAGGGTGATTAATGAAAATGAAAAATTATTTTTACAAATTGTAGAAGAAGCTGATGGAGATTTAATAGAAATTGAAAAAGTTTTAAAACAAAAAGGAGAGATTACAGACGATCTTTCCTTACTTAAAATTACATATCAGAAAAAAGAAAGTGAAAGCTCGAGTTCTTTAAGTTTAGAAGATATTGATAAGAATCTTTCTGAAGCATATAAGTGTTATACGAATGGGCAAATTGGAAAAGCATTATCTATTTACCAGGCAATCTTTCGTCATAGAAAAGATCCAAATCTTGTATTAGAGATAACTAATCTTTTTATTGAGAAGAGAGAATACTCACTCGCAAGTCGATTTTTAGATATTTACAATAAACAGAATCCTTATAACTCATATGCTATTTATTTGAATTCTTTTGTAAAAAAGAAAAATAAAGAATACGAAATTGCCGCTCAGTTAGGAGAAAGATTTAGACTCAGAGAGCCAACGAACGTTAAAAACTTAGTAAATCTAGCTGATATCTATCGCCTTTTAAATAAAATGGAATTAACTCGAAAGTATTTATCTCGTGCTTTAAAGTTAGATCCCAACAATAAGCAAGCTCTAAAATTAGAGGAAAGTCTTGTATTGGATTCTACTATTTCTGTTTGATATGAAATATTTTTAAACTACATTAGAGAAAAAATATAAATTGATAAATACGATAAGAATTATTAATTTTTAACGGATCAATAAATATACTAAATGGGTGAAGTAATTCCCAAAAAAGATGATATTTGATTGGTATTTGCTAAAAGGCAGATTGAGCGTTAGTAGATTTATAACTAACTTTTTAAAGAAAAGAAATCATATTAAATCGAAAAATAATTTCAGAATCTATATATCTGTATTGTGAAGGTAGATCCAATATTTAATTCTGATAAAACAGTTAAATGACCTTGGTGTAATTCTATCGTTTTTTTGGCTAAGTATAAACCAATTCCAACACCACTTACTTTGTAACTAAGAGAACTATCGATTCTAAAAAACTTATCAAATATTTTATCTAAGTATTTCTTTTCAATTCCTATGCCAGTATCAGTTATGGATAAAAAAATACTTTCTTCATCAAATCTTGCTCCGATAGAGATTAAACCGTTTATCTTATTAAATACAATTGAGTTTTTTAAAATTGAATAAATTGCCTTTCCGAATATCTTTTTATCAACATTCACATCAATAGATTTAGGAATTTCTAATTTGATTTGAACTTGTTTTTCCTTAGCCAAATCATTTAATTTATCAAGCTCTATTCTTACTAGCTCCTGAAGAGATTTTTTCTCTAAATTAAGTTGGATATTTGTCTCTAAATCTGTTATTAAAATTAGGTCTTCTAGATACTCCTTTAGCTTTTTACTGTTTGCTAAGAGATCTTTTGCATATCCAATAACGGTTTCCTTTTCATTTGTTGTGCTTAAAATTTCGGAATACATATAGATGTAAGTGAGTGGAGTTTTTAACTCATGAGATAAGTTGGCAAGAAATTCATCTTTGGCTTTGTTTAATTGTTTTATTTCTACTTCTCTTTTCTGAGCTAGTTTTTTTTGCATTTCCGCCTCTTCTCTAGATATCTCGCTTTGTTTAAATGCGTTTGAGAAATTTGCTGATAAAATATAAGCTTGTGAAATGATAAATACTAAAAGACCGATTGGAAAATAATATCCTGTCTGAATTATTTCTTGCACGTGCAGAATGTCATTAACAGAAGCTAGGATAACACAAAGTAGCCCCGATAAAAATGGCAATGCTCCCTCTCTTTTATTAAAAGCTGCTCTAAAAATACAAAAGAGAATATACAGAAATACAATTAGAACAAGGATTTGCCAATAAGATAGAGTGCTTGTATATAGATTAGAATCTGTAAAAATTACCAATAGAATAAACGTTATGAATATTGTATTTAGTAGTCTTGTAATTAGTTTCGAAAAATCATTTTTAAATAAAGATACTTGAAAGAGTAGAAAGAAAGGGGCAAGCATATATACATTTAAATATTCAGCCTTTAAGAGATAAATATGAAATTCTGGATTTATTAAACTAGATATATATCTTTCGCCAACGAAGAAAGGGCGAATGGACGATAGTAGACAGAAGATTGAAAAATAGAGAGTCGACTTATCATTTCTTCTTAACAAGAATAAACCAAAATGGTAGAAACCCATAATCCCAATCGATCCAAATAGGAAAAAATCTAGAATTAATTGATTCTCTCTCATTTTTTCCAAATAGTTTAGTTTTCCTAGATATATGTTATAAAAAATTCCACCATTGCTAAGAAAGAAATTTGATACATGTAATATAATTTCAATCTCACCCGATTCAGTTGGAGTAAGAGAAATGATTTTAGGTAAATTGCTAAAACTAGAATCGAATTCTGATTTTCCAACCTTCCCAATATTTGCGAGTAATTTCCCATTCTGAAAAAGTTTATAATTGGAAGCGATATAATCAATTCGAATCGCAAGTTCTTCATATCTTTTGACATTTCGCAATAAGAGTCTATAGCTCAAATATCCATTCTCGCCGATGGTATTTCCCTCATATTCGATTCCTGCCCATGACCCTGGAACTTTAAGATAGTGAATTGGTTTGCGGTGAGTTTGAGATTCTTTTCGAAATTGGAGAGAATCTGCGGGATTAGCAGTTTGATAATTAGATTCAATCAATTCATTCCAATAAAATTCCCATTCCCCTTCTAATTTTAAAGGCTCATTTTCAATATTCCAGGAGCTAACATCGATTTGACCCTTTGTAATCTTTGGATAATTCTTTTTATCTTGTGGATTACAACTGTATGTCGCAAAAATAAAAAGAATAAGTAGAAATAAAAAAAGAGTTTTTAAACTCAGATTAAATCTTTGCATATAAGTTCCAAAATTTTGAATTTGGTATACTACCTTCTGTTGACAAATCCTCCTTGATTCCATTTACAAAATACATGTTAATTTCTCCTTTGTTTTTGGCTTGAATCTTGCCTCTCAATTCGCAGGAGAAAAAATCTTTTATCAATTCATAAGTAGATTGGCTAATATTGATTTTTCCTGGAGTTCCACTTGATTCCATACGACTTGCAGTATTTACTGCATCTCCCCAAACATCATAGGCAAACTTCTTTTCTCCAATAACACCGGCAATGAGTGGACCAGTATGGATTCCTAATCGTAATTCCCAATACGGTGCCCCGATGATTTCTTTAATTTCTTTCATTTGGTTCATAAAGTTTTGGATTTCAAGTGCTGCTAGTATAGCGTCTATTGCATGAGTCTTATTGGCTTTTGGAATTCCACCTGCACACATATAGCTATCACCAATGGTTTTTAATTTTTCTAAGCCATACCTTTCAGTTACTTTATCAAATTGTCCAAAACAAGAATCTAATTCTTTCACTAGATCTACTGGCGACATTGTTTCAGCTATCTGTGTAAAGCCTTTGAAATCTGTAAAAAGGACAGTTGCAGACTCGAAATAGACAGGTGCTGAGAAACCTTTTTCTTTTAATTCTTTTGCAACTTGGCGTGGAAGTATATTTAAAAGTAAACGCTCTGATTTATCTCTCTCCTTTTCTGCTTCTAGTTGTGCCATGACTGCAATCTTCTTTTCAATTTCAGCTTCTTCTCTTTTGGATTCTACCTCTTCGTAAAGAAAAGAATTGTTAACAGCGATAGCAAGTTGTTCAGAAAAAGATTCAATGAATTTTATATCTTGTTTATTAAACTTCTGCATTCCATGAATTTTATTAATATGTAAGATACCAATCACTTCATTCTGAACAAGGAGTGGGATTTGGAGAACTGATTTGATTTTTAAAGCTTCTGTGATTTCTCTATCGATCTCACTCATATTATCGATATTAATTTGGGTTACATCTCTAAGATAGAATGTCTTCTTCATAAAATAGGTTAAATACATTGAACCTAGTTCTGGCTTTAATTCTGCGTTTAGATTCTTATATTTTTGAATCGTTGAATCTTCTAATTCATTGCTTATTAAACATCTTGTGAATAATCTTAATTTGTCTCTTGTGACTAATTGAAGCCAAAAAATATTTGCATCGAATTTTTGTTTTAAATTATCTACAGCAAATGAGAAAATATTATCTAAACTTCTTTCTGAATTGATAACCTTTGCAAATTCGTTTATGTATTCGATTTCTTTTCTCGCAAGGTCTGCTTTTTCTTTTTCCACTTCCGCACTTTTTTTTGCTTCTTCCGATTCCTTTAGAATTTGCGCATTCGCAATGGCACCAGCAATTTGATCTGAGAAATTTATTAATCTTTCAATTTCTTCTGGTAAAATGGATTCATTTGTAAGTTGTTTATTTATACTTAATATACCAATAACTTCTCCGTAGATAACTAATGGAAGTAGTAAGAAATATTTCCAATTTGTTGTTTCAAGTATCCATTGGTCGGTTGGAGTAAATGTATCAAAATCGTTAAACTCAAAAAAATAAAATTGTTGGCTATTGAAAGTTTCATAGATGAATCCTGTTTGCTCATTAATAGGAGCTGACCATGATTTTATAGAATCAATAGCTGACTTTTTCAATGAGTTTGATACAAAAGAGAAAGTTCTAAATTCATTTCGATTTTTATCAGGCAAAATGAGCCAGAAGTCTTTATAATCAAGATCTGTTTCTAAATAATACATAACGAAACTCATAATGTCTGTTAGAGTTGAAACTGAGTTGATATTTTTAGTAATTTCGTTAAGACTTTGGATTTCATTTTTTACTCTTTCGCTCTCTTCTAGTAGTTTTGAATTGTAGACCGCACCTGTGATTTGATCTGCAATCTTCTTTAAGCTCTCAATCTCTGATTCAGAAAGTATCATTTCTCTTCCAAAATTGGATAGACCTAAAAATCCGATAACCTCTTCTTTCAAAATAAGCGGTAGGCAGAAATAAGATCTAAATTGGAAAATTTCAATCAGTTTTTTTTCGAAATCTCTTTTGGATTCAACTAATTCTTTAGTGTATAAAGCTTGTTTCGTATGAAATACATACCCATGCACATGGTCTATATCGTTTAACGGTATTCGAATAGAATAAACAAATTTATTCAGTTCATCAATATCGGAATTGGGAGGTAAATTAAAATAAAGGACTTTCGCACTCAATCGATCTGCTTCTACCATGCTAAGAGTAAACATGTCGATATCATAGTTTTTACTTATATGATTCATTGTCCAGTCGATAATGGCTTGAATATTATTAGAACGATTGACTGTTCTAGATATTTCATTTAACGTTACCAATTCTAAAGTTCTTTCTTCAATTTTAGATTCTAAGTTAGAGGAAAATTTTCTTAATTCCTCACTCAACATCTCAGATTGATGGAAAGTATTTGCAAATCTTCTAGATAGAACAGTAGCTTGAAATAAAACAAAAATTAATAGCCCATAACTCGCTAATGCAGGGAGTTGATTTAAACCAAGCGATCTGGTTATATCAGAAATTAAACTCACAGAAAATAAAGAAAAACCAAGTAGAAATAACTTTGCTCCAACTTTATTTCTAAACGCTGCGAGTATTAATACATAGAGAGTATAAAAAATAACAAGTAAGATAAGATATTGGTTGTAGATAAGAAAAAATGAATAAACTTTCATTGAAAAAAAGATTGCAGAGAGAGAAGCAGGTATCTCAAAAAGACCGATAAAAAAAAGAATTTTTTTTGAGAACTCACCTGGATATAGACTATTTATAAATAAAGCGAAAGAAAATCCTCCATAATAAAAACTAATAAACTCTATTCGATGAAAAATGGTGAATGGTAAAAATGGAAATGCTTCATATAAAATGAGCTCGTTAGTTGAAATGGTTCGGAGAGCGATTAGAATACAAAAAATTCCAAAGTGAAAGGCTGATGTATCTTTTCTTCTGCTCATATATAAGCCCAAGTGGTAGAGTCCCATAATGATTAGAGAACTAAATACAATTAAATCTAAAGCAAAGGTTCTTTTTGCTCTTGCGTTTATCTTTTCTGTTGCACCTATTTTTATCGTAGTCCACGGTCCGGCTTTGTTATAATGAAAATTAGAAACATGAAGTAGAATATCTAACTCATTTCGCTCCGTTGGAATCTCAAATGTTTTGTATTGGAGAAAAGGTTCTGACTCTTGCTTTGATTTTCCTACTTTACCATTTTGGGAGATAAGTTTTTGATTTATAAATAAACGATAGGCGGTTCCCGTATCTGGCATTGCAAAGGATAAAGACTGTTTGGCTTCTGGAAGCAAGACTTTTATTTTAAAACTTGCATAGCCATATTCAGGATAACCTATCCTTTGCCACTGGACTGGAAGATTTAGATAGCTTCTATTATTTCTAGTTGTTGTTTCATTTGGATCGATTAGTTCTTCCCAGTAAAACTCCCATTCTCCATCTAGATTTGTAATACCTTCTTCAAAGTCTTTTGCATTGAAGTTCCAGCTTCTTAAATCCAAGATTCCCTTCACTGCTTTGGGTCTCTCTACACTATCGTCTGCATAAATAAAATTCCAAAATCCCAAGCATAGGAATAATACAAAGTAGATAAGAAATAGATTAAATTTACTTTGGGATTTCATTTATTATTACCTCTAGGAAAATAAGCTTTGAACAGAGCACCTTCTTCTAGGATAGACGATACTTCTAATTTTCCATTGTGGAGAGAAGCAATTTTATTTGCAATATAAAGTCCTAATCCTGCACCAATTACATCATAGCTTATAAAACTATTGATTCGAAAGAACTTATCAAAAATTTTCTTTTGATGATCCTGCGATATTCCTATTCCAGTATCTTGAATCGAAATAATAATATAATCAGCTCGAATTTCTTCTTTTATATAAACAGATCCGAAATCGGTATTATATTGAATGGAGTTTTTTAAAATTTCATAAAATAACTTTTCTAATAATTTTCTGTCTGCATTTATTTTTAATGCATATGAAACGTGGTTTTCAATTTTAATTTTTTTAGGCTCAGCCAATTCGATTAGGTTTTTAATTTCTGCATCTAGAATTTCTTTAACAGAACAGTATTCTAGATTTAGTTTAATATTCGACTCTAAATCTGTTGTCAGAATTAAATCTTCAACATATCGATTCAAAATCTTTGCATTTGTGAATATTGATTTACCTAGTTTAGTTGGATTAATTTGATCTGTTTGGGTAATTAGTATTTCTGAATCAGAATAAATATTCTCAAGGGGCTTTTTTAATTCTTCAGATAGGTTTGATAAAAATTGATCTTTAGTGTTTGTAAGAAGTTCAATTTCAATTCTTCTTTTTTCTGCAAGGTTTCTCTGCTCTATTGCAATTGCTCTAGATATTTCACTTTGTTTAAACGCTTTCGAAAATTTAGACGATAGTAGATAGGCTTGAGAGAAAATAAAAACTAAAACTCCAAAATAAATAAAATGGCCAGTATTTAGAATTCCTTTAGTATATAAAATATCGTTGATCGAAAAAATAGAGAGAGCTAAAATTCCCACACAAAAGGAAACTGCGCCTTCTCTTTTATATATGATTGCTTTCGAAATGGAAACCAGTCCATGGAGTAATGCTGTAATTGTAAGAATATAAAAAGCAGACAAGGTTGAGTATGAAAATTGGATCGGGGTGAGTAAAAATATTAAATTAAAGACTAATAAAATATAACTATAAACATTGAATGCTTTAGTTTTAAATTCATTTGGAAATAATTCTTTCAAAAAGGATAAAATATAGAAAAAAGCAGTGAATAGTAAAATATAATCCAATTTATGTAAAATATTCTCGTCGATATACGGAAAGACAGCGGCTAATATTCTTTCTCCCCTAAAAAAAGGTCGAACAGAAAAGAATAAACACAGGAATGCAAAATAAATAGCAGACTTATCACTCCTTCTCAGTAAATAAATAATAAAATGGAGTATGCTCATTATAAAAAGAGCCCCGAAAAGAAAAAAATCTAGCAGAATTCTATTTAGCTTTTCTTCTTTTAATGTTTTTGTTTTTCCAATAAAAAAAGGATTTTTTAATCCTCCATCTAGGTGAAAAAAATTAGAAACATGAAATAGAATTTCTACTTTTTCACCAGATGGTATTTTTAGTAGGACAGGTTTTATTTTGAAGTCAGATTCTTCTTTTGATTTGCCTACTCTTCCCGATTGATCAACTAATTCTCCGTTTATATAAATTGCATAGCTAGAATGGATTCCATTTGTATTGATAGCGAGATCATTGAATTTATTATTGAGAATAGTAAGACGATAGGTGGCATATCCATTGGATCCAATTTTGTTATTAGAGGATAAAGAATCATTCCAGCGATGAGATGCTGAGATAGAATTCAACTTATGATGAGAAATGTCCTTCTGATGTATAAATTCATTCCAATAAAATTCAAAATCACCGCTTATTTCCAGGGATTTATTCTGATTAAAATTATGAGATTGAAGATCTAAAACTCCGTTCTCCATCCTTAGAATTTCTTTATTTTCATTAGAACAAGAGATAGAGAATAAAAAAGCGAAAACGATCAAGAACCCATTGATCGATTTGATTGAGAACATAGTTTTCAATCGCCTAGAAATTTCTTTATTTCTAGAACAATTTGACCTGGTGAAAAAGGCTTTGTGATGAAACTGCTAGCTCCTGCGTCAGCCGCTGTTTTTGAATCCGTTGTTCCTCCCTTGGCAGTTATTACGAAGATTGGTGTTGCGGCAAATTCTGGTAAGTCCCTTAATTCTTTTAAAAGATCTAATCCCGTTTTCACAGGCATCATGATATCTGTTATAATTAAATCTGGTTTAATTTCCTTTGCTTTGTCTATTCCTATTTGTCCGTTATTTGCTGTAATTACGTCATAATTTTCTTTTTTAAAAATATCTGCCAAGATTTTTGCCATAGGCGCTTGGTCTTCTACGATCAATATTTTCTTCATATTTTAGAGTCCTCATTTCTTTTCGGTAAAAATATAGTAAATGTTGTGCCTAGATTCTTACTAGTTTTATAGGAAATCGTTCCGTTATGTTCCTCGATGATTTTTTTTGACATATAAAGACCTAACCCATTTCCTTTGGCTTTACCCTCAGTTGCAAATACTTCAAAGATTTTTTCTTCAATGCTATTAGGCAATCCAGGTCCATTGTCTTCTAAATGAAGATGAATGCCTGTATTTAAATTTTCAGATTTTATCTTTAAAAAATATTCTTTTTTTGAATCATGCATAGCTTCTCTTGCGTTATTTGCTATATTAATTATAACTCGCCTGATTCTTTCTTTATCAAACAAAATTCTTTCATATGAATTGCATTCAATGGATAAATTGATCCCTGCATACTGAAAGTCTATTATTAAAAAATCATATAACTCCCTTAAGAATTCGCATAGTGAATGCGGATATAAATTTAGTCTGAAATTCCCTTTACTAAAATCTAAGATTTCATACGTCATGTCACTGAGTCTGTCTATTTCTCTAAGTATTAACTTCAAGTATTCAGATTTCTTGGAAGGATCGATGTGAACACTCATTGTTAAGTCAGCATATGCTTTGATTGTTGTCATTGGATTTTTTATATCATGAACTATACCAGATGCCATTTCTCCTATTACCGAAAGTCTTTTTCTTGATTCCGCTAAGGTCTCCATTTCTTTAAGTGCCTTTTGTAATTCAGAGGTTCTATCAATTACTTTTGATTCAAGACTTTCATTTAGCTCGATCGTTTCTTTATATAGAGAGTTTAATTTTTGAATGATGTTGTTTAGATGGATTGCTTGCAGTCCGAAATCATCGGAAGAGGTTGGCATACTCACGATTGAGAAATTTCCTTTTCCGAGTTGATCCAAATGTGTATTGACAGAGGAAATTCCATTTCTAAAAGTCTTGGCAACAACGTATCCTGTGACTAAAACTGGAATTGGAAACAAAACACTCATGGTTATAATATGCAGTGTGATATTTTCTAATCGAATTAATTGTGAAATAGATCCATATAACATATAACCTAGAACAATAATTGGCATCGTTATAATCGCTATGAGTGTAAAAAGAATTCTCTGAAAGGAATTAAATTGAAAAATATGTTCTTTTTGAATTTGTATTCTTTTAATTTTTCTTAATTGGAAAACTTTCTTTAACTCATTTTCTGTAATAAAAAAATAAGCGATATAGGAAATAGGGCTGACCATCAGAAAAAGAAATGGAGCTGTTAGATGGAGAGCCGGTCTTATGTCATTTAAAATCAATATGGCTACTAGGTGAGAACCGATCACTCCTGTCATCCAACGAATCACTATCATTTTTCCTTCTCTAAAAGGATATCTTAGAATTGCTAGTTTTAAACTAACTTGTTTCTCTTTTGGGACATTTTCAGATTTGTAGATCTCTAAAATTTGTGAAAAAATTTTTTTTAAGGAAATAAAACGCCAGAGTGTTCCAAGAATGACCATTAAAATCGCATTTACAATACCAGCAGTCGCAACATATTTATACTCTTCAACTGCCAAATAGGAACCGGATCCACTCACAACGCTAAAATAAATTCCGAAAGGAAGCGGAACTATATGTGTAAAAGTTTCTAATAGAAGAGTTAGTTTCAAAAAGAATCTTATAAACATAGAATTTAGAGCTTTTTTATGAATTATTGGGAGTTGATCTCTCAAGAGTTTCTACAAGAAATGCTCATTCTAATTTTGGGGTCAATCAAAAAAGAAAAGACTATAAATTTCTAGGGAATTCAGAATTAAAATGATTCCTGATTGACTTGTAAAATAAAGAATCAAAAGTATTTATCATGAAATTGTTCCACTCGATTCTTTATTTACTTATTGTTCTTATTTTTTCAAACTGCAAACAGAGTCTCAGCTCTATTTCAGATATTCCAATAGAATGGGAATACGCAGATTCAGAGCAATATGAGCCTTTGAGTTTTCTAGGAGATAAAGAATTTAAAGCGATAGACGCTAATAAAGTTCACTTACTTTCACAATTTGTTCCCAATGAAAAGGGATATATCTGGTTACGTGGATTTTTTAATTATAATTCTTCTAATGAACCAATTTCCATTTTAATGGAAAAAATTGTTTGGGCTGAGCAAGTCTATTTAAATGGTCATTATTTAGGAGGAACGATTCAGAGAGAAAAGGAACAATGGAATTATTGGAACTTATATAGAAATTACCCAATTGCAAAAGATAGTTTAATAGACGGAAAAAATGAAATTTTACTTAGAGTCTATGTAGAATCAGAAGGATCTGTTCCAGATCGAATCATGGTTGGTCCTCGTGTAGCGATAGACGAATTAGCTTTTGTTAAAATGTTTTATGAAAGCTACTTAAATGGAATAGTAACTGTTTTATTTATTGTAATAGCTTTATATCATTCCCTGATCTATTGGAAAAGAAAACAGGATGTAGAAAATCTTTATTACGCTATATTTTGTTTTACATACTCTCTCTATGGACTCAATTTTGTTGGGTGGATTCTAGGTTTATTTCTGAAGGTTAATTATTTTTATTTTCAAAAATTTATTTTTCTATCCATGTATATTTCTGCATTTGCTCTTTACCGGTTTATTGCCATTTTCCTCAAGAGAAAAGATCGAAAGTGGTTCAATTACCTTTATATGATACTCATAGCGCTTCCGATTCTGCTTATAATTGCTTCTCCTAATTATTCTTTCATGTATAAAACTCGCGGTTACATAATGTTCTTTGTAATTCCGTTTCTATTGTATATACTTTTAGTTCCAATTTATAATTATATAAAATACAAGAATGCAGAAGCAAAGACTATGCTTGCCAGTTTAGTGATTATTTTTTCAGTAGCACTGCATGATATATTAAATGTTATATTTAAGTGGAATTCCTTTTTTTGGTTAGGACCTGGGATTCCTCTTTTTATGGGAAGTATCATGTTTCTACTTGGCAATAAATTTGTAGATGTTTACAACCAAACAGATGAGTTGAATGAAACGTTAGAGCAAAAGGTAGTGGAAAGAACAAAAGAAGTAATGGAGAAGATGGATGTAATCAAGGCTCTCAACATTCAACAAGATGGAGATTATTACTTAACGTCTCTGATTGAAAGACCTCTTGGCACAAATTATAATAAATCAAAGAATGTAAAAACTGATTTTTATGTAGAACAGAAAAAAAGATTTCAATTCAAAAATAGAAATTCAGAATTAGGTGGTGATATTTGCATAAGTGGAAATTTACGTTTTGGAGATGGAAAAGATCGTCATGTATTCTTTTTTAATGGAGATGCAATGGGTAAATCTATGCAAGGGGCTGGGGGAGCGATAGTTGCAGGCACTGTAATTAATAACATTCTAGCTCGGTCTGCCAGAAATAATAAAATCCAAAAAATTACTCCAGCGGAATGGGTAACAGAAACCTATTTAGAATTAGATAGTGTATTTAAAACCTTTGATGGATCTATGCTCATGTCTTGTTCTTGTGGTCTTGTAAATGAGAGGACAGGGCAAATGTGGTATTTCAATGCAGAGCATCCTTGGGCGGTTATCTATCGAGATGGGAAAGCGGAATTTATAGAATCAGGTTTAAATTTAAGAAAACTGGGAACTATAATAGATGGCAATGTATTTAACATACAGGAATACCAGCTTTATTCGGGTGATATACTATTTGTGGGATCTGACGGTAGAGATGATTTAGATATATCGCATAACGCTGAAAGAGAAATTAATGAAGATGAAACTAGATTTTTGAGAGCAGTTGAAAAATCGGGGGGAAATCTTACTAAATTAGTGGAAGCAATTCATTCTATTGGTAAATTAACAGATGATTTATCCTTGATCCGAATTGAATTTTTAGCAAAGCAGGACTCAGACACTGTAGTTAAGAATCTATTCGAAGAAGGTAAGTCACTCATTGAAGCAGGTAATGTTTCAGAAGGACTTGCCAAGTTACTTAGTCATTTAGAATTAAAACCAGATGATTTAGCAAATTTGGAATTGATAGCAAATACTTATTATCATATTAAAGATTACCAAGAAGCAAGTTTTTATATGGAGAAAATTTTAGAAATGACTCCAACGGATACAGATACAATTTTCAATTTATCCTTATGTCATAAGCATATGAAAGATATTGAGGTATCTACTCAGTATGCAGAACAACTGTTTCAGCTAAATCCAAAGAAAATTTCCAATGTAATCAATCTAGCAGACAATTATAGAATTCTAGGCAATCTAGAAAAGTCACGTGAAACTTTAAATCTTGCCATTGATTCCATTTCTTATTTTGAAAATGCTATCAAATTAGATAGGTTATTAAAAGCAAAAGGCTATTAATATTCCTTGACTAAATAACTAAGTCTCATTCAATGAAGTAATAAATTTCAAAATGGAGGAAACGTTATGAATAGGTGTAACAACCATTTACCGTTCCAATATATTTTAGATCGATGCCAGGGGCTAATTCTAATTAGCTGTCTATTGATTACTACGAACCTTTTTTCAGCAGAAATGCTAGCAGTTGCTATGGCAAAAGTCGGAAATGCTGTCTATGAGAGAAATAATAAGCAAGCACAAATCACCAAAGGAATGATTTTTGAAACCAAAGACAAGGTGATTACAACAAACGGAATAGTTGATATTCAATTGGGGCAAAGCTCTATTATCCGTGTAGGAAAAAATTCAGTTGTTTTGATATCTAAATTAATTGAAGAAAATGGATCTGAGAAAACAGAATTGAATCTAAATAAGGGAATTATATTCTCAAAGATTAGTAAAAAATTAGATAAAAATTCGGAGTTTAAAGTGACTACTCCTACAATCACTGCAGGCGTTAGAGGAACTCAGTTTATGATTCAAGAAGGAGAAGATACAGATTCTTCTGGCAATGATCAAATTGATCCAGGTGCCTATGTAAAAGAAGGATCTATCGAAGTAAAACCAAGTAGTTCTCCATCCGCAATAGCGGTTGAAGCCAACCAGCAGTTAGTTACTTCTCAGAAAAAACTAAAAGTAGAAATTCTAGATGAATATGCTCGTGAGAAAATGAAGATTCTAGATACGTTAAACGTTATGAAAGAAGTAAATTATAAAAATCTACAAGAACAAAGAGAAAAAAATAAAGAATTAATTAAGAAATAATCATACTCTTTGAATCACCTTTTGGTAGAGAGCCTGTAAAATTAAATCTAGGTTCTCTACCTCCAAAACTTTAAGAGCTGCATAAATCGTTGAAATCAGAACATTCGAATCACCTGGTGTAGCGGCTAACCCTCGTATCACCCTCCCATTTACTTCGAGGGAAGGTTCTACAAAAACAGCATGGGAAAAGATTCTGCCATAATCTCCCCTTTCTCTACCCGATGAAAAAATCATATTAGATGAGATTAAATTCGTAATGGAAAGTAGGGGATCTTTTTCTATTTCTGCTAGGATTTGCTCTTTTTTCATTATACGATCCACTTCAATTCTAAATCGGGTTATATGCATGTAGGGAGAGTTAACAGTCATCGCACTCGATGTTACAGGGTATTGTTTTTGAACGGTTTGATAGAGTTCATTTAGGAGTCTAGAATGGTGAGTTCCATTTTCACTTTCTGGAATTTGAAATAAAGGTCCTGTCACATGAGGATCATTTTTAGCCATGTCGGCATCTCTCCGGATAATTACAAAATCGATAGACTCCATAGCAACTGATAAATTTTCAAAAATTCGTATGATTGCAGAAAGTGTATGTGTATTACAGGTGCTAATGTGATAGAAGCGGTCCATATTAGAATTCAATATACTCGTATTATCAGGGAATAATAATTGTTTGCCAAATTTATGTTCACTTCCTTGGGCTATGAAACCTTTGCAGTTTTTGTATAGATTACTTCCGTATTCAGAAAGTCGTTTTTCTGCAATGCTCGGTGGAGAACAGTCCAAGACAATATCACAGAGGTTTCTTGCCTCTTCAAAGGGAATAGTATTGAATTGGGAAGAAAAATTTCCAGAATCGTTTAATGCTGATTTTACAAAAACTGCTCCTCTATCACATAAATATTCAATATGATAAATGTTTTCTTTAGTCAATTGATATGGCTCTATTGCAATAATAGTATTAGGCAATAAATCTTTTAAGGAAAGAAATAAGGCAGTTAGCGGCCAGCCAATCACACCGACCCCTCGAATAAAAATGAAATTATTTTTCATGACCTCCATAATGTTAAAGGCTTGCTCTCTCGCAATTAGAATTAGATTGTAATCTGAGTTGTTTAAAAATAAAACTTATCTTTAAAAAATGGAATAGTATGAAAATAAAAAAGATATTTATAGTATTGAGTATAATTTTATTAATAGGGTTTGCCCGCTATTATAATTTACAGGATTATTTAACCTTTGATAGCTTGAGGGCAAATCGTGATTTGCTCCATAATTATTATTTGGCAAATCAAATCAGCTTTATAGTAATTTATATACTTGTTTATGTAATTTCTGTTGCGATTGCATTACCCGGAGCAGCAATATTAACGTTAGCTGGTGGAGCAATCTTTGGAGTTTTGAAAGGAGTAGTTATTGTTTCCTTTGCAAGCACTGTTGGTGCTACATTCAGTTTTTTAATATCGAGATATTTACTTAGAGATTATCTAAAAGAGAAATTCATAGATAAATTTGAAGCTATAAATAAAGGAGTAAAAAAGGATGGGATCTTTTATTTATTTACTCTAAGAATGATTCCTCTATTCCCATTTTTTTTAATTAACGTTTTAATGGGCTTAACTGATTTATCTGTAATAAAGTTTTTTATTGTGAGTCAGGTTGGTATGCTTTTGGGAACAGTGGTTTATGTAAATGCGGGAACACAATTGGCTAGTATCAATTCGCCAAGAGACATTCTATCATTCAATATGCTTCTTTCTTTTGTAGCATTAGGAATATTACCGTTATTTGCTCGATCTATTATCAATCTAATTCAAAATCGAAAGGTTTATAATAAATATAAAAAACCAAAAAATTACGATTTCAATTTAATAGTCATTGGAGCAGGGGCAGCTGGACTCGTTACATCTTATATTGCTACGACTGTTCGATCTCGCGTTGCAATAGTAGAGAAGCACAAGATGGGCGGGGATTGTCTAAATTATGGCTGCGTTCCGTCTAAAGCATTGCTTGCTGTTTCAAAAAAAATTCATCTTCAAAGGCAGTTTTCTGAGTATGGGATCAGATCAGTGAAAGTTGATTTTAACTTTATTGATATAATGAAAAGAGTAAATAGAGTCATAAAAGAGATTGAGCCAAATGATTCTATCGAACGTTATACTAAACTTGGGGTTGAATGTTTTACTGGTGAGGCGAAAATTGTTAATCCCTATACAGTCTCTATTGATGGAAAAGAATATACCACCAAATCGATTGTCATTGCATCAGGAGCAGCTCCTATAATTCCAAATATAAAAGGAATTTCTGATATTGACTACTTAACTTCTGAAACTCTTTGGAGTCTTAAAAAATTACCTAAGAGATTGATTGTTTTGGGAGGAGGACCTATCGGTTGTGAATTGGCACAAGCATTTAATCGTCTAGGATCAACTGTTACGATAGTAGAAATGGGAAGCAGAATTCTTCCAAAAGAAGATATAGATGTTTCCAATTTCTTACTAGATACTTTTCAAAAAGAAGGTCTCAATCTATTGCTATCTCATAAAGCAATTGAGTTTAAAAGAAAAGGAAACCAAAAAATACTTATCTGTGAGCACAATGAGAAAAAAGTAGAGATCGTTTTTGATGAAGTTATTTTGGCTATTGGTAGAAAGGCTCGCACGGAAGGCTTCGGGTTAGAGGAACTAGGAATCCCTATCACAAAAGAAGGAACAATAGAAACAAATGAATACTTAGAAACTATATTTCCAAATATTCTAGTTTGTGGGGATGCTGCAGGTCCGTATCAATTTACTCATACTGCTTCCCATCAAGCATGGTATGCTTCTGTCAATGCTCTCTTTGGAATCTTTAAAAAGTTTAAAGTAGACTATCGTGTGATACCTTGGACTACATTTACAGATCCTGAAGTAGCTCATGTTGGTTTAACTGAAATGGATGCTAGTAAAAGAAAATTGAATTTCGAAAAAACAGTTTATAATATTGCAGAATTAGATAGAGCGATAGCCGACGGAGAGGCAAAAGGATTTATAAAAGTCCTAACAAAAAAAGGAACAGATAAGATTTTAGGAGTAACGATTGTCTCCTCTCATGCTGGGGAAATACTCGCCGAATATGTTTTGGCTATGAAGCATGGAATTGGCCTAAATAAAATTTTAGGAACCATTCATACTTATCCTACCTTTTCCGAAGCAAATAAATTTGCAGCAGGAAATTGGAAAAAACAAAACAAACCAGAAAAAATATTAAACCTATTGGAAAAATTTCATACATGGAGGAGAAATTGAAATCATTTTGGAAAATAATTCTATTTTTATATTTGAGTGGATTACCGTTATTAGCCTTTGATCATAGTCATAAAATATATGATTCAATCTTAAAGAAATATGTATCTGTCGGTAGAGTCGATTACAAAGCAATTAACAAGGAGCCGAGCTTAAAAATATATTTGGATTCACTTTCCTCTGTCTCTGAGGTTGAGTATAATAGCTTTACAAAGGAGCAGAAATTATCCTTTCTAATTAATGCCTATAATGCTTTTACGATTCAGTTAATTTTAGATCATTATCCAATTAAAAGCATTCGTAAAATAGGTATATTGCCATTAGCCCCTTGGAAAAAGGAATTTTTTAAATTGCTAGGGGAAAAAAGAAGTCTTGGTTGGATAGAGCATGAAAAATTACGTAAAGACTTTGAGGAGCCACGAATTCATTTTGCGATTGTATGTGCTTCTATCGGATGTCCTATCTTAATAAATGAAGCGTATATTCCTGAAAAATTAGAATCTCAATTAAAACTAGTTCAAACTCAGTTTTTAAATGATTCTAGTAAAAATAGATATGATACACAGTTCAACATACTTTATATATCACCGATTTTTGATTGGTTTAAAGAAGATTTTACAAAGAAATCTAGTTTAATTGCTTATTTGCAACCATTTTTTAAAGATAAAATAGCGACTAACGCTAAAATAGAATATACAGAGTATGACTGGAACTTAAATGAAAAATAATAAGGGAGTCAATCGCTCTATAAGCAAAATGACTTGGATTCGTTTCGGAAAAGTAAATTAAATTAAAAAAATGGGAAGTAATACAGTGAAAGTCGTAGAGCCTTTTTCTGACTTAACATCTATTTTTCCCATATGTTTATCTACAATTTTTTTTGCAATGTCGAGTCCTAGTCCGCTTCCTTCTCCCGGAGGCTTGGTTGTAAAAAATGGTTCAAAAATTTTATCTTTGATTTCAATCGGAATGCCCTCTCCTGAATCTGTAATAGAAATTTCTATGAAATCATTTTGCTTTTGAATTTCTATTTTTAATATTCCCTGAAATTTCATAGCTTGCAAAGCATTGTAGATTATATTTGTCCAGAGATGAATCAAGTCATCCGGATAACAGTAAATAGCCTCATTGTATTTGTAAGATTTTATAATCTCGATTTTCTTTAGATGATTTTGATAAATAGTTAAAACTGTTTCAATTGTATCAGATACCTGATTTAATTTCTTCTTTGCATCCGTTTCAAAATGGGTAAAATTTTTCAGAGCATAAATTACTTTGGAGGATCTGTCTACGGACATTTGGATTGTTGAAATATTTCTATTTGCAAAAACTTCTTGTAAGGCGAATTTTAAGAGTAACTGAATATGAGGATTTTTTAAAATATTTCTATATTGATTAAGAGATACTACTCCTAAATCTACAATCATATCATCCAACTCTGTTGGAAGATTTAGATTTTGTAGCATCGTAAACATTTCTTGTCTTTTTTTTCTTCGATCAAGACCAATTAAAAAAGATTTTTTACCGATGGATTCTAAAATCAAATTCGAAAATTCTTCAATACTTTCTTTATCCATTGTGTTGAATATCTGAATGATAGAAGGAAATAATCTTCTCGATTCTTCTAAACAATCTTCTAGATTCTGGCTAGATGCTAGGATGGCACCGATTGGATTATTGATCTCATGTGCTATACCAGTAATCAGTTGTCCAAGGCTTGCTAACTTTTCGGATTGAATCAACTTTGCTTGTGTTTGTTTCAAATTTAAAATAGCATTTTCTAATTCTAGTTTTTGATTTTCAATCTTTTCATTTTGTAAAAGTATTTCTTTATTTATTTTCTTTAATTGCTCCGCTTCCTTTGCTGTTGATATATCAATAATTGTGAGAATATAATTTTTGTGACCCCTGTCTTCAAAAGAATGAACTCTAAGAAGAGCAGGGAAAATAATATTCGATTTTTTTCGGGCTAATATTTCTGATTCAAATTGTTCGATTTCTTTATGAAAGGAATATTCAATCCTTTGCCAAGACTCACGTATCATTAAACTACTTGCTTCTAAGTTTATAAATTCCCCATCATCATATAAAAATAATTGGCGAAATTTAGGATTACTATCGATTATTCTGAGTTTATTTCCATCTAGAATGATGATTGCTTCATTGGTGAATTTATAGAAAAACGATAGTCGCTCTTCACTTGCTCTTAAATATTCTTCAGTTAATTTTCTCTCTGTTATGTCTACAACGCTTCCAAGCATTCGGACAGGATTTCCATTTGAATCTCTTTCTACTGATCCTTTTCCTTCTAGCCATTTAATCTTATTATTTTTAGTTAAAATTCTATGTTCAATGGAGTAAGTTACGCTATTCGTTAAAGTCCATCGAATTGAATTAAATACATTTTTCCTATCTTCCTTATAAATCAGGTTTTCGTATTCAGTAATAGTTCCATGGAATTCTGATGGACTTACATCAAAAATTTCATAAACACCATCAGACCACGTGATTACATTATTAGAAATATTCCAAATCCAGATTCCTAGTTTCGCTGCGCCTAACGCAAGTCTTAACATCTCTTCGTTTTCTTTTAATTTTTCTCTGGACTTTACTTTTTCTGTTATATCTACTATGCTACCTAAAATAATGTTATGGGATGTATCCGGTAGTTTTGTAAGATATACCTCACAGTGGATAATATTATTTTGCCTGTCTTTATGTATCCATTCAAAATTAGTAATTCCATTTTCTAGAGTTTCTCGAATCTTTTTGATTTTTAAAGCTTTGGAGGATTCTCCATTGGGTTGTTCGGGCGGGCTTAGATCAATTGGGTTTAGTTTTAATAGTTCGGATCTATCATAACCAAAGAGAATCTCTGCGTTATGATTTGCATCAATGAAATGGCCAAGATTTAAATCGTAAATAACAATCGCTTGTGGTGAATACTCAATGATTGTTCTTAGTTTTTTATCTGCATTCTCAATTGATAGATTGTCTAAAAAACCTTCCATACACTCTTTAAACCCTGTTTACAATAGCACAATGTATTCAGGTATAAATGATTCTGCAAGAATATTTAGTAAGAGGCAATAGGCAAATTAGGGAAATTAAGGAAAGTGAGATGATTTTTTAAAAACTAGCGACTCATAAGAAAAAAGATCAATTTAAATAGTCTGGTTTTGTAAGATAAAAATATAATTTTAAAGTTTCATTCAGCTAATTTCATTTAATTCTTTTCAGTATATTTAGGATGTATAGTAAATCTAGGAAAATAAAGAAAATACAATAAAAATAAAAGTAATTGGACTGGATAAAAAAAGCTTTTCTAGTAAGAATGATTTTGTAAAAAGTAAGTATCCCTATGTTTAACCCTGAATCTATACATAAGTTAAAAATTAAACAGATCGTTGGAAAACCTGTAATCTTATGCGTAGATGATGAATTAATAATACTATCCTCTTTATCGCAACAACTCAAAAGAAAATATGGAGTTGATTTTACAATTGAGTCGGTTGACTCTCCCGATTCAGCATTAGAGATTGTTAAAAAATGTAATGAGGATAATATTGATATACCCGTAATTATTTGTGATCGAATGATGCCTAGTATGAATGGAGATGAACTACTAATTCTAATCCATAAAACAAATCCCAATACAAGAAAAATTCTACTCACTGGTCAAGCATCAACAGTAAGCATTAGTAACGCTCTAAATAATGCGAATTTATATCGATATATCTCAAAGCCTTGGAAGAACGAAGAGTTAACGTCCTCTATAGATGAGGCTTTGTTTGCTTATTACAATGATAGATTTTTAGAAGAAAAGACTTTAGAATTAGAGAGAAATCTTCTCTTAGAAGAGATTAAATATAAGAACCTAGTAGAACAAATGAGTGGTGCTATTTATTTAATGTCAATGGAAGGGAAGCGTGATTTTCTTTTTCAGAGTCCACAGATTTATTCTATCACTTTATATACAAAAGAAGAATTGAACTATGATTTATGGTTAAGTAGAATCTTCCCTGCTGATACTGAAAATGTTTTGAAACAACTCGATTTCGTTTTGGAAGAACAAAAAAGTGCTCTATTTAAATATCGTTTTTATCGAAAGGATGAAAAATTAATTTGGATCGAAGAAGATATAACTCTTCTCTCTAAGAATCGTAAACCGAATGTAATTCAAGGAATTAGAAATGATATTACTGGCAGGATGCTAGCAGAAGATAAACTAAAGCAGTATGCCATTGAAATAGAAAAGGCAAACCAGAAATTGTTAAAAGCATTTGACCAAGCAGAACAGGCAAATAAAGCAAAATCTCAATTTTTGGCAAATATAACACATGAGTTTAATACACCACTCAATTCAATATTAGGCTATTGCCAATTATTACAAATGGATCAAATTGGAGCGTTAAATGAAAAGCAAGCGAAGTTTGTATCCTATATTCATGAAAGTGGCAACCACTTATTATCTCTCGTTAATACGATTTTAGATTTTTCTAAGATGGAAGCAGGAAAGGTTCAAATAGAAAAGTTTGAATTTGATTTATCTGATCTGATAAAAGAAGTAATTCATTCCCAAGAGGCTATAGGACTAGAGAAAAATATTAAAATTGAAATGAATTATGACATTAACAATCGATATACGATATTTGCGGATAGAACTAGAATCAAACAAGTATTGATTAATTTAATTAGCAATGCTATTAAATTTACTCCTGAAGGAAAAAGTGTTGGTATAAATTTAAAAGGAGTTTCAGATTCTATCCTTTTGGAGTGTTGGGACAATGGAATTGGTATCTCCGAGAAAGATTTAAATAAAATATTTGAGCCATTTGAACAAATTCGAAATGAATATACTGTTAAAACGAAAGGATCGGGACTCGGTCTTTCGATTGTAAAGAGTATTTTAGATTTGCATGGGTTTTCGATTGGACTTGTAAGTGAAGAAGGAAAGGGAAGTGTATTTACAATCACGATTCCCAAACAAAAATAGGAAAATTAAAAATGGAAAAAAAAATTTTAGTAGTCGAAGACGATGAGCATTCTGGATTCTTCTTAAAAGAAGCACTCGAAATTCACGGATACAAGACCTCAATAGCAGCTAACGGTAAAATCGCATTAGAAGAATATGCCAAAAACCCAGTTCCTTTAATTATAACAGATTTAGAAATGCCATTTATGGGAGGAAGAGAATTAATTTCAGAGATTAATAAAAATATTGCACCTCCTCTAGTGATTGTGCAGAGTGCTCACCATGAGGTGCATTCCTTGAAAGATATTATGAAATTAGGTGTATACGACTATCTTTTTAAACCAATTCAATTGGCAGATTTAATTTTGAAAGTCGAAAAAGCTTTTCATCTATATCAAACGGGGCAAATCTAAATTATCCACATATTCTAAATATTCTTTCATTTTAAATTTCTTTTTAGTTGAATCGGAAGACATAAAACGAATAGTTCCAAAAACATTTCTTTCGGGAAACCAAGGTCTATCAAAAAGTCCAAAACACCATAGGATCCCTGTATAGGAGTTTGGGTTTCGTCCATCGTATGCATATTTATTGTTTAACTCTTCTGCGATTTCAAAAGCTTCTTTATAAGTTGCTGTCCATTCTATGATTTTCTTGCCCCAGAGCATTCTCATATAATTATGCATTCTACCTGTTAAAACTAATTCCTTTTGAGCTGCATTCCAGAGTGGGTCGTGTGTCTCAGCAGCTTCAAAGTCTTTTAATTTGTATAGAAATTCTCTTTTATCTTTTGCATGCTTCTCTAAATTTTTTTGAAGCCAATCAGGAAGAACTTTGAGATCTTTATGAAATTCTCTTTCTGCGAAAAAAAATAAGTATCCTATATCCCGCCAAGTGAGTAGCTCATCAAAGAAAGAATTTAAACTTAAGTTTTTTCCAAAGAATAAATCCTTATCTCCTTTTGCATCTAAGTTTAATAAATCAGGCGCCCATTTGTCTTTTCGATCGGCATTTAAACATTCTGTAACGATAGTTTCTACACTGATATGACCAAAATGTAAATAGGGAGAAAGTCCAGTTACGGGAGCTTTATCTTGTGGTTGTGGGTTAGAACGATTATCCCCATATAAGTTTAAATTCTTTTTTATGAAATGACTTAACTTTTTTGCCGCTTCTTTACTTCCTCCAATCGTATCCCTTACTGGTTCTACATGATTGGAAAAAGTTATTTTAGATAAGACTTTTTCTATGTCTTCTCTCTTACCACTAAATTCTTTGAAAGGAGCCTTTGATTTATGATTTGTTAAAAACAAATCTTTTTTTGTAATTTTAGTTTTTGCCTGATGGATATACGCTTCGGCGAAGAGTTTATGAACTCTCGGTCTGAGCACTCTAGCGGCTGATGCTTTTTCTCCGTAGAGGCTAATCGGTATTATGCTATTGGAATCTACTGCTATTAATTTACAATCAATCTTATTTGCGAGTTTTTCTATTTGTTCTGGAATGATAAAGGAAGGAAAATCATCTGTGATTATAATACAGGCTTTCTCTGCTATTTTTTTTAAAAGTCCCTTTGCTGGATTGTCATTTGTTTCAACAAAGCTCCAATAATTGATTTCTAATTTTTCACATTCTTCTCTATTGTCGCACATTCCTTCTAGAATGAATTTATGAAATCGCTTTGAGTTCCACCGGTAATCCATTCTTAACCCCTCGTAAATGACTAATTCTTTTTGTAATTCCTTTGAAATAGAAATTGCGTAGTCAAGTGCATGGTTTGAATGCATTCGGCGATACGCTTGCATCCAATACAGAACGTAAGTTTTATTTTCTAAAATTGGTTTTTGATTTGTATCTCTGTTTCGATTTTGATTGTAACTGGAAATCATATGGTTCAGTGTTTTAAAAATGGGTTATATAGATACTGTTATTTTCTGTTTATGAGAAAATATTGGTATTTAATAATCTGAATGTGTGGACCTTCCTCTTTTATTTCAATCCAGAATATAATTACGCCTTTTTTTGCTTCCATAATATTTTTGCTCAATAAGCTGACAGGAAAGAAATATATAAGTAGGGTCTACCAAAAAAGAACCTTGTAGAATTTTCCTTTCACATTTCTCTACAGACTCAATGTAATAGTAGCTCTGATCGCTAATTTTTGATTTTAACAAGAAGTAAGAAGTTGTATAAGTTATCAACTGTGTATTGTTACAATTAGAATTTAGAGAATTCGTCGGGCAAAGACTGATTCGTAAGAAAATACCAACTTGTATTGCAGAATAAATTTTGTTTATAACTTTGTCTCCTCTCAAGGATCTCTCATCCCAGTGATTGATATTATTTCCGTAATCATCTGCACCTGACCCTGTCCAAGAACAAGAATAAATGCCGAGAAGAAGACAATATGTTATGATTCTACTTATTTTTCGAAAAGCTTTTCTTAGATACATATCATTTCTCTTTTCCGCTTTGAGTGTTTGATTTGATTAATAAACGTTTTACTTTTGAATCATCAACTGCATAGTGTAATGCAGTTCGATTCAACTCATCAGCAATATTTAAATCCGCTTTCCTCTGAACCAAAATTTCAACCGCCTCAAAATCGTCTTTTTCGGATGCAAGGATTAAAGCGGTGTAGCCTTGACTATTTTTTGCATTTATATCTATACCTGAATCAATAATAGAATTGATAGAAATCTTTCTTTCCTTTGAGTTTGAAGTTTGCAAACTTGTTTGTATTAAAATGTGCAAAAGGTTATTTTGAAGTATATCTTCTGTCTTTAATTCTTGCTTGAGATCTATATTTTGTTCTTTCATTCTAGAAATTAATTTATTAAAAGCTCTATACAAGTTATGTGAGAGTAAATAAGATAAAGGATCGCCTTTAGTATTGCACCTATTATATGTTGCGCCTTTATCTAAAAGTAATTCTATATTTTCAGGAAATTGTAAATTCCTCGTAGATGCGTTATACAAAACGTTGCATCCATTTTTATCTTTTTTGTTTATATCAAGGGAATACTTTGAAATCAATTTGGAAAGTAATTCTGGATTTAAAATTGCGATAGAGTCATGGAGAAATTCATCACCATATGGTTGCGCTCCAGAATCTAGAAGAAGCTTAATTATTTCTGAATTTCTGGCATAATAAATTACAGGTAAATCAGTATTATCCAATTGATTTACATTCTCCCCAGAGTCTAAAAGTTTTTTTATTAGTTTCAGTTTAGTATTACTATTTATAGATTCTGTCTTAACTAAATAATGAAGTGGATATTTTTCAATATATTCTAACTCTTTTTTACTTTTATATTCTTTATCTCTCCCTTTCAAAAGTGTATTTTTAGATTCAGGAGGATCTAAAATACTTCTGTCTATAGGAAGAAAATATATTATCACATTGGGATTTGTAAACATTGAAAAGAATATTATGGGAGCCTGTATTGGCAATGTGAGTATATCCAATGTGCTAACTGGAATTAATCCTAGATAGTATAATGGATATTTTCCATAATGTTTCTCTCTTACATTCAAACTTTCATTTACTCTTTCGACATAGACTTGTTTATCTTCCTTGAGGAAGCTACTCATTTTCGCATTATAAGCATTATTTGCAAAACAATTCAAATATAAAAGAGCAAGGCTTAAGGGAAGTAATTTAATATTTTTCCTCCAAATGAATTTTAATATTTTCCTAAACATAAATCCCTTTTGCGGATATTTTTATAATTTTTCTATTTTAATTTGAAAACAAAAGAAAGTCAATACTCCAAGAAAATTTTAACTAATGCGATCGAATTAGAAAAGACTTTTATTTAATAGAGTCAAAATAAAATATATTGTAATAGTGGATTTGAAAGATTTAGTGTTTTCCATAAATCTTTATTTAAAGGTGTTTTAAAAAGAATATTCAATGGCTCATTTTGCATTCATTTCATCACCCGTTCCTGGGCATTTAAACCCTGCAAGTTCACTCGCACAAGGTTTGAATAAACTAGGAAATCAAACTACATTTATAAATATTCCTGATGCAGAAAATTTTATACGATCTAGAAATTTAAATTATTCAGTGATTGGTGAAAATAATTTTCCAAAAGGAAGTTGGCATTCTAATTGGGGACCTGCTTCTAAAAGTGCAGATATATTATCCACAAGTAAAACCCTTAACGTTCACTATAAATTAGCAGAGACAATGCTTTCTTTTGTTCCAGATCGAATCAAAGAATTAAAAATTGATGCATTGGTTGCAGATCATCTTCAATTTGAAGGTTCTAGTATTGCAGAAAAAATGAATCTACCTTTTTATACTCTTTGCCCAACACTACCACTCTATTCCGATCCAGAAGGAAAGTATCCTCCTCCTTTTACAGATTGGATGTATGGCGAAAGCATTTTTACAAGGCTAAGAAATAAAGCAGCCTACCCAATAGTAAAATTTATTATGAAACCTTATTTAAAAATTATCAATCGAAAGAGAAAGGAATGGGGATTAGACTTACTCAAGGATTTGTCTGAAACTTTTTCGAATCGAATTCAGTTAAGCGTTATCCCTGAGGAGTTTGATTTTCCAAGAGAATTTTTACCAAAGAATTATATTACTATTGGTCCTTTGATTCAAGAATCTTTTTTAGGAAATTCAATAAGCGATATATCTAGACCAATCATTTATGTTTCGATGGGAACAATTCGAAATCAATTGCCTCAATTTTTTTCTACTTTATTAGAATCATTGAGTCATTTGACTGATTACCAAATTATTTTAGGAAGAGGAGCTTGGAATGGAAATCCAGTATCCATACCCGAGTTTAAAAATTTAACCATACTCGACTATGCTCCGCAATCAGCTATATTAGAAAAAGCTGTTCTTTGTATCAATCATGGAGGAGCAAATACAGTTTTGGAAAGCTGTGCTGCTGGAGTTCCATGCCTACTTTTTCCCTTTGGAGAGGATCAATACGCGATGGCGATTCGTATGCAGCACAAAGGCTGCGGTTTGATTTTAAATCCAAAATCAATCTCTAGTAGGATCATTCAGAACAAGGTTTTACATTTATTAAAAGAAAAGTCTTATGCACAAAATGCAAAAAGTTTACAAGAAAAATTTACAAAGTATAAGGAGGCATCGCATCGTGGTGCAGAAAAAATTCTGGAAGATTTTCAAAAAAGAAAATAGGATCAATGATAGCAAAAGAGAAATTCATTTAGAAGAGTTGGATACGTTATTAGCTAGACGATGGAAAGAAGCGCTCTCTAGTCGATTTGCGCTAAAGCTTATCAAAAAAAGTAGAGGTATTGATCGTAGGATTTACGCTATGTATGTAATTCAGATTTATCATTGGGCTTATCATACAGGTAGAACACTTGCCATTACGGGAGCAAATCCATTTAATACAAATCATGAATATATGGATTTCTGTTATAAACATGCAAGAGAAGAAAATGGACATGAATTAATGGCTCTTTCCGATTTAAGAGAAATGGGAGTCCCAATTCAAAATCCAGCTATCGATATGCCGCCTCCACTTCCAGGGACTGAAGTTTTAATTGCATTTGTTCGATGGATGGCGACACAAAAAAATCCACATCGAATTCTAGGATATGATTATTGGACAGAGAACCCATATAAGTATATTAATTCAACTGTTTTAAAAATGGCAGGAAATTTTGGTTTAAAGCAAGATCAGATGAGTTTCTTTTTTAAACATAAAAATATTGATATTCATCACGAAAAGGATATTGAAGAAATTTTGCTGAAGGTTTGTAAAACAGAAGAAGATTGGGATATGGTAAAAGAGACAGCGACTACCACAATGAAAATTCTCTTTGATATGATTGAAGATTTATTTGACTCTTTTGAAAAATTAAAGAAGGGACAAATGAAAAAATATGAAATTCTAAATCAGATGCCAGGTATTAAACATTGAAATTGTTGGCTCAAAAATTTCATTTAGAATTAAATCAGAAAATTGAAGAATATCTAGAGCAGTTTCCGAACCGAGAGAAAGCAAATAAGACTATGATTGTAAAAATAGTAATCTTTCTAGCACTTTGGTTTTTCTCGATAGGTTTGCTTTATTTTTTAAGAGGTGGGTATTTATTTTACATTGGAACTTATTTACTCATTGGATTTACAACTGTTTTAGTGATAGCGAATATCGGTCATGATGCTTCTCATGGAAATATCAGTCCTATTTCAATCATAAATAAAATATTATCTTTTACTTTAAATCTATCTGGAAGTCATTTTTCTTCTTGGAGACTAAAACATGATGAAGGACATCATAAATATACAAATATTCAAACACAAGATCCAGATATAGATACAGGTCCTATACTTCGACTCTCTCCATTTATTCAATGGAGATGGATTCATCGATATCAGTTCATTTATATTTTTTTGATTTATCCACTTCTTTCTCTTTTATTGATTTTATTTGCCGATTTTAAAGTTGTGATTGTGAATCAAAGAATTCAAAGAAATAAAAAGATAGGTTTAATCGTTGAGATGATTCTGAGTAAAGTATTTTATATATTTTATATGCTTGGAATTCCAATTTATTTTTCAGAGGTTGGGGCTCTTCCTGTTCTCACTGGATTTATTTTTATGCATTTTATTTTGGGAATTTTGCTTGCAGTTGTATTTTTACCTTCTCATTTTAATTCTAATTCTGAATTTTATGAAAATGCAAAATTGGCTTATAATGAAAATTCTTGGTCAATTCACCAAATTAAAACGACAGTAGATATAGAATCTAAAAATTATCTTTTTCAATTTTTCTTTGGAGCATTAAATTTAAATGTATTGCATCATATAAAGCCTCGTATTTGCCATACTCATTTATTTTATTTGCAAAGTGTTTTAGAAGAGTTGTGTAAAAAATATAAATTAAACTATATACAACTTAGTTTAAAAGATGCTTTGATAGGACATTATAAACATGTTAGAGCGATGGGAAGAGATTCGAGGGTTGGTTAGTATTCTTCTTCCGTTTCACAATGAAGGGAAATATATAAAACTTGCCATAGATTCTGTATTAAATCAGGATTATAAAAATTTTGAGTTGATTTGTATAGACGATTCTTCCACAGACAATAGCAGATTAATTCTAGAAGAATATCAAAAGGTAGAGAATCGAATTCATATCTATCAAAATCCTCAGCAATTAGGTATTGCCTTATCCTTAAATAAAGGAATTCATTTTGCAAGAGGAGAATTCATTGCTAGAATAGATGGAGATGATATTTGGATGGATCAATCTAAACTTTTAAAACAAATAGAATTTCTAAATAAAAATAAAGATCATGTAGTAGTTGGGACATCTTGCAGAATTATAGATCGGTCGAATAACGTGATAGGATTTTTGAAACAGACTCAGAAAAATGAGGAGATTGAAAGAAAAATATTTTTTAGAAATCCATTTATTCATTCAACTGTCTGCTTTCGGAAATCAGCTCTAAGGGAGGTAGGTCTTTATGATCCCAAAGTTTTACATGCAGAAGATTACGATTTATGGCTTAGAATGAAAAAAATTGGAAAGTTCTCGAATTTAGAGGAATACATTACGGATTATAGAATTCATAGAAATAGTATTTCTTTCATAAATCAAAAAAGACAATCGCTATCGGTAATCTACTTACAATGGAAATATAGAAACCGATTTCCAAAATTTTGGTTAGGTATTTTTATCCAGATTTTACTTTTGTTTTTTCCGACTTTTTTATTTCTATATCTTCTGGAATTCAAATCTGGGTTTAATAATGAAAAAAATAAAACTAGGAAATAAAGAACTTCCCGTTTTAGGTCTTGGTCTATCGGGAATTTTACCGAGAGTAATTCAAAAAAATAACACTCCATTTAAAGAGTCGATAGTAAATGCGCTCAGTATTGGGTATAGATTTTTAGATACAGCAGAAATTTATGGATTTGGTGAATCCGAAAAATTAACGGGAGAAGCTCTCTATCAATCAGAAGTTCCAAGAGAAAAAATTACTCTATCAACAAAAGTTTGGTTTATAAATCTGAGTAGGAAACGTTTGCAAAAATCTTGTGAGATGAGTTTGCGCAGATTGAAAACAGATTATATAGATATTTATTCCATTCATTGGCCAAATCCATTGATATCCTTGGATGAAACGATTGAAGTGCTGGATAGATTCATTTCCTCAGGAAAAATACGTTATGTAGGTATTTGCAATGCAAAGACTGAGTATATAAATAAAGTAAATCAATCCCTTCTAGGAAAAGTATTAACAGTTCAATTCCCGTTGAATTATATAGATAGAAAAGAAGAAGATAAAATTATTTTTTTAAAGGAAAGAAATATTTTCCCTGTCGCCTATTCTCCACTTAAGAGTGGAATGATTCAAAAAAATAAAATGTTAAAAAAATTGGGCGTAGAGATCAATCGAAGTCCGGAAGAGATTGCTTTGCAATGGTTAAAGGAAAAAGAAATATCTATTTTGATTCGCTCTCTGAGTAGAAAACATCTGATCGATAATTTTAAGTTGTTGAATGGATGAAGTTTTCAATCCATTTTGGTTCTAAGAGCTTTGAGTGATTCGAAAGACCTAAGATTTGAGATATGATAAATATCAGTATTAGGTGTTTTTAATTTTTACAAAACAGGCTTGCAATCTTTACCTTTAATTGCTTTATTTTGTTTGAATAGCTATACCAAATGCTCCTTAAATAAAATCCTTTGGGAAATTACTTTTGTTATTTGGTTTATACTTGAGTTATTGTAAAAATATAGAAATAAATTTAATGAGGTAAAGATGAATCCTTATATTCAATCTAAAGTAATGACTGCGGAAGATGTGGCAAATAGAATGCCTATCCAGGGAACGATAGCTACTAGTGGGTTTACGCCTGCTGGTTATCCAAAAGTAATTCCAAAGGCATATGCCGCTAGAATTGAAAAAGAAAAACAAGCAGGAAAAAATCCTTGGTTTAATTTATACACAGGTGCTTCTACTGGGGAAGAGTTAGATGGTGTATTGGGTAGAACTGGCTGTATGAAAAAGCGTCTACCTTTCCAGTCTACTCCAGATGTTCGAAATCGAATTAATGCAGGAGAAATAGACTTTGTAGACATGCACTTGAGTCACGTAGCTCATTACATACGAGATGGAATTTTAGAACCAATTGACGTAGCTATTGTGGAAGCGGTAGATGTATCGTCTGACGGTCGGATCTGGCTCACAACTTCTTCTGGAATGAGTAGAACCTATCTCCATCATGCAAAGGAAATTTATATTGAATTAAATTCGAATCATCCAATAGAATTAAAAGGATTTCATGATCTGACAGCACCAGAGCAACCTCCTCATGGTAGAGCGCTTCATATCAGCCGAGTGGATGATAGAATTGGTAGACCTTATGTAGTTGTGGATCCAGAAAAAATCAAGGGAATCGTTCTTACTAATTTAGAAGATCATTCTGGAGATTTTAAAGCACCGGATGCAAATAGCGTTTTAATTGCACAACATATTCTAGAATTTATTTTATTTGAAATCAAAAAGAATAGAATTCCAAAAGAATATCTTCCTTTTCAATCTGGAGTAGGGAATGTGGCTAACGCAGTGTTATCCTGCATTGCAAAAGATTCAAGGTTCCATGAAATTGAAATGTGGACGGAGGTTTTACAAGACTCTATCTTTGATATTTTAGAAGTCGGAAAATTACGTTGTGCTTCTACTTCTGCACTCACATTTTCAAAAGCAGGTCATCAAAAATTTTTAGATGATATCACTGAGCTTAAATATAAGTTCATCATTCGTCCTCAAGAGATTTCGAATCATCCAGCTCTTGTGAGAAGTCTTGGTATCATTGCAATGAATACAGCACTAGAAGCAGATATTTATGGAAACGTAAATTCTACTCATGTTACTGGAACAGGAATGATGAACGGAATTGGAGGAAGTGGGGATTTTGCGCGTAACGCCTATGTTTCAATTTTCATGGCTCCATCAGTTGCAAAAGGAGGAGCAATTTCTGCCTTTGTTCCAATGGTATCACACGTAGATCATACAGAGCATGATACACAGATCATTGTTTCCGAACAAGGACTTGCGGATATTCGTGGTTTGGCTCCAAGAAAGAGAGCAGAAGTGATCATAGAAAAATGTGTTCACCCATCTTATAAAGATGCAATGCGCGAATACCTGAGAGATTCTTTTGCAACTGCTAAAACAAAACATACTCCGCATGATCTCAAAAAAGCATTCAACTGGCATATAAAACTTTTAGAGACTGGAAGTATGAAGTAAAGATTATATAAAAGAAGTAATAACTTTCAAGTTAAACTATTTTATATTCAAGAAGAATAGAGGCTACTTAAGATTTTCCTTTTGTAGCCTCTTTTTCTTTTTTCTATATGATACCGATTTTCATTTATTAAATTCTTGACCCTTTCTAGATTGCGCCTATGCTTTAGTGCATGAATTATAAATTAAAACTTTTTTATATTCTATTTCTAATAATAAATCTCTTCGCTGAGTCTTGTAATATTGGTAAAGGGCTTGCCAATCAAAATTTTATATCTTACCTAGTTCGATTGAGGGATGGAAATGAGGCAATTGGGAATAATCCCGCACCTCCAAATCCAGCAACTAGTTTGAATGTAGTTGGTATTACTCCCATAAATAATTCTATCAACTATACAATTGGAACTCCAATTACAATTTTATTTAATAAACCGATTGATTTATCTTCCTTAACAATCATTGGAACAAATGGTCCCTGTGGATCTAACGTTCAAATCTCTACTGATAATTTCGCAACTTGTCTTGGGGGAACAGTTACACTTTCTCCTGATTCACTTGCTGCGAATATCACTCTCACAATTCCTCTTTGTGTGGAAACAACCTACACAATCCAAGTCAAAGTTACTTCGGCAGTAAAAGATACCACTGGAATTACACTTGCATCGACTTATACAAGTAGCACATCTTTTCAAACACAGCCTGCCTTTGTAAAGGTGGGGGTCTCCGGTGGAACAAATACTGTCAGTGCGTTAGCTTATTCCTGTAACTTTCTTTTTGTAGGAGGAAATTTTACTACACTTGGAGCTTCTAGTAGAAACAATTTAGGCGTGATTGATTTGGTAACTGGAAATGAATCGAGTGTAAATATGGGAACAAATGGAGCCGTGACAGCTCTATTAGCTTATAATGGACTTATTTATATTGGCGGAAGTTTTACGAATGCTGGTGGACAACCTAGAAACAATGGGGCGGCTATCGATCCAAGAACAGGTGCTGCCACTCCTTGGAATCCAAATGCTAGTGGTCAAATCAATGCAATTGTTCAAAATGGAACGACTGCTTATGTAGGAGGGGCATTTACTACCATAGGAGGGCAGGCTAGAAATCGAATTGCAGAGATAGATTTAAATACTGGAAACGCAACTGCTTGGAATCCAAATGCAAATACTGCAACGATCAATGCAATTGCTTACGATGCAACTAACGTATATTTAGGAGGAAGTTTTACTTCTATAACTATTGGGGGACAAACTTTTACTCATCTTGCGGCGGTTGATAGGACAACAGGGAATGGGCTGGCTGGTTGGTGTGGGACAGCCACTACATTTCCAGTGAATGCATTATTACTAACAGGTGGTGTTCTCTTTGTCGGTGGTGCCTTCGGTGGAAATCTATGCAACCTTGTTATTTATAATTTTGGTGGACTAGTGCCTTCAACTGCGGCTAATGGTGGATATCCGATGGGAGGGGGAACTGGTGCAGGGAATGCGGTAAAAGCCTTTTCTGTTTACGGAAATAATTTATATGTAGGTGGAATTTTTTCTGGTGCGGGTTCTTTTTTTAGTAATGTAAGAAACTATCTCGGATCTACAAGTCTCAGTGGGGTAATTAATTCATGGGACCCAAATGCTGCTGGAGGTTCGAATGGTGTTACGGCAATGGTTGTAATAGGCTCCGGAATTGTTGTTGCTGGAGATTTTACTACTATCAACGGTGGCACTGCTAAGAATCGTTTAGCATTTGTAGATACAAATACAGGAGCACTCCGACCTTAAAATCCATTTTGTTTTTAGTTTGAATTTTTATCCTTTTTGTTTGGAATGTATTTAACGTGAGTTATGTCTAAGATTTTTAACCCCGGATGAACACGGATAAACACTGATAGGTTTTAATTGTCTTCATTTTTATTAGTGTCCTCAGTGTTTGCTCATTCGACTTGCCTCAGAGTGAGTCTGTGGTAATATTTCATTAACTTTACTGAACTGACGTTATTTAAAAGGAAACGTTGCTGGGGTTGTGTACGAACAAGATTTTCACCACGAAGTGCACGAAGGCCACGAAGAAAAGTTGAAAATTTCCTAGGAATTTTTGACCTTCGCGATCTTCGTGCTCTTCGTGGTTAGATTTTTTTAAGTTTTTACACAATCCTACAATTACGACTAACGTATGTAAAAGGAGAAACCATTGAGCCAAAAAAGATTTTTAAATATAATATTTTTTGTATCCATTTTGTCGTTTGCAAATTGTGGATACAATCGAATCCAAGAATTAGATGAAGAAGTAAATGCGAATATGGCAGAGATTTTAAATCAATACAAGAGACGTGCGGATTTAATTCCAGGTCTTGTAAAGATTGTAGAGGGCTATGCAAGTCATGAAAAAGAAGTGCTTGTAGAAATTACGAAAGCAAGAAGCAGTGTGGGAGGTTTACAAGCAACTCCAGAAGCATTGAAAGATCCAGAAGCTTTCAAAAATTTTCAAGATGCCCAGAACTCACTAGGTTCTGCACTCCAAAGACTTCTTGTGGTTACGGAGCGTTATCCGGATCTAAAAGCAAATGAAGGCTTTAGGGATTTACAAGCACAGCTAGAAGGAACTGAAAATAGAATCGCAGTTGCAAGAGGACGTTATATCAAAGCAGTCCAAGAATACAATACAACAATTCGTAAATTTCCAACTGTATTAACTGCAAAAGCATTTGGATATGAACCAAAGTCTTCCTTTACCGTTGAAAATGAAGGGGATATCAAAAATCTTCCTTCTAATATTACGACTCCTCCGCCAATGGACTTTGGCACCAAAAAATAATCTGAATCGGTTCGATTGCAAATATAGAATCAGAATTTATTTTTTGTAAACAGTGATTCGATCGGGTAATACATTTACAGATTCGAATGATAGAACTTTTTCTCCCTGCGCTTTGTCTTAAATGCAATCGCAGGGCTTTTTTCTTTTCTAATTCAAATCGATAAACATGGTTTTAGTATCCATGTCTTCTCCTAATTAGGTAGTGTTTTCTATTCCTATGATCCGAGAGATTTCATAGTAAATGGATCTACTATGTTCAGGGAGAATGAAAAAGCGATGGGTGAAAAGTATTTCTTTTCTCTTTAGCTCAACTTGATTTCATTTTTCAATGATAATAGGATCAGGCACATTTCCAAGTTTGCTTAGTATGTAAGGAGAGATTCCAATTGAAATGGAATAAATTTTTACTTTCAAGAAAAACTCAATTCTAATCTTAGTTAAACAAAACATGAGAAGGAGAAATTTATGTTTAAATATATTTCCATACTATTAATTGTGTTTAGTCTTGTTGCCTGCACTAAAAAACCGACTGGTAAAGTTTTTTTTCTAACTCCTCAAAACGGAGAAGAGGTAAAAAGCCCTGTTGTGTTCAAGATGGGAGTTGAGGGAATGGAAGTTGCTCCCGCTGGTGAAGTTCAACTTGGTAAAGGACATCATCATATAATTATTAATGGGGAGTCTTATGATTCTGGAAAGACTATACCATTTGTGGAAAAGAAAGTTTTCCATTTCGGTAAGGGACAAACGGAAGCCTCGATCGAACTTGAGCCTGGAGAATATGATGTAACTCTTCAGTTTGCAAATGGGGCTCATATTTCTTATGGTCCAGAGCTATCCTCTAAAATACGCATTAAGGTTGTCCCTTGAATTTAATTCGAGAGAGAAAATGCTGGATCTTTGATATGGATGGAACATTAACAGTTCCAGTTCATGATTTTCCAGCAATTAAAACAGAACTTGGGACACCTCTAGATATTGATATTTTACATGCGATTAGTTTAATGAGCGCAGAAGATGCGAAAAGAGCCCATGTCAAATTACAAGAAATTGAATTTAGACTTGCTTCTATCGGAAGGGTTGCCGCTGGAACGATAGAGTTGTTACAAGCTCTTTCGGATAACGGTTGTTCTTTAGGGATTTTAACTCGAAATAGTTTGATCAATACAGAAGAGACATTACGCGCATCTGGTCTAAACCAATTTTTTCGAGAGGATTTTATAATTAGCCGCGATCAGGCGACGCCAAAGCCTAGTCCGGATGGTATTCATATCTTACTGGACAAATGGAATGCTTCTCCAAATGATGCAGTTATGGTCGGTGATTATATTTTTGATCTAGAGGCTGGGAATCGCGCTGGTCTAAAGACGATTTATGTTGATCCGACAGGAGAATTTGTTTTTCGCAGTCACGCCAGTCATTGTGTAAGACAACTAGATGAAGTTCTAGAAATTTAAAAAGGAGAATAAAAATGGATCTAAACACAGAAATGTATCCAATCGACTTTTCTGAGGATGAGTTAGAAGTATTAAAAGGAACAAGTGTTCCTTACAAAACTATACATAAAAAGCTAACGTCTACCAAGAAACATAAAGATGGTTTTTATTATATTAAATTTACGATCAAAGAAATTCGAGAATTAAATGAATATTTAGCTGCTATTCTAAATCGAGATACAGCAAATGAAAGTATTTTAAGCGAAGTCATTGATCGATTGGATGCTACTCTAAAAAATACAGCAGGTTATCCGATTATCGATTAATTTTTAAATACAAATAGGTAATTGACATAACGCTTCATATCATTTATTCAATCAGAAAACAGCAGACTTAAAAGATTCGAGTAAAATGAAAAGGCAAAATTAAGAGGGGTTCTAAATAGAGCCCCAAACAAATTTATTCAAAACTTCTTCAAAAATTTAGATCCAGAAGGATTAAAACGTTCTCAAATCTATATAATTTTAATACATGAAAATCAAAATATTTTCTCTTCTGGCTTGCCTATGAAATAACCTTGAGAAAATTCAACTCCCATTTCTACTAATTTATTTTGGATCTCTTCATTCGTAACAAATTCAGCTACCACTTCCGCGTTTAAACTATGCGATAATTCGATAATTGCTTTTGTAACAAGATATGCATTTCTATTTTGAATAATATTTTTTATGAACCAGCCATCGATTTTTAAATAATCGGGCTGAATTTCAAGTAGCCTTGCTAGATTGGAATAATGAACTCCAAAATCATCGATTGCAATTTTACAGCCGATTTCTTTTAGCTCATGTAATGTTTTCAAAGTTTGGCTTTCTAATCCAAAAGAAACATTTTCTAAAATTTCAAACGTTATCCGTGAAGGATTAATCTTGTATAAAGCTAATTTTGCTTGGACGAGTTGTGCAAAGTCTTTGTATTCTAAATCAAATTGAGTTATGTTAATGGATATTGATTTGTTTGAGTTCTGAAAATGAGAAAATGCTTTATCCATTACAATAATTGTAATTAACTTCATGAGTCCCATGGCACTTGCTAAGTTTAAAAATTTATCAGGATAAATAATTTCGCCATTGTCATGCATTCGGACTAAGCATTCATACTTCACGATTTCTCCAGTTTTATTATCTTGTATTCCTTGATAAAAAGGAGTAATCAGTTTGTTTTGAATTGCTGTGTTTAGTTTTTGCCCCCAAAGAATATTTTCTTTATGAAATTCGATTTCGTTTATATGTATAGATGCATTGGTAGGACCGGAACCATTGAATCTATGGATAAGACCTGATTTTGCAGTTGAATATAAATTTTTATTTCCACTTGTAATAGAAATAAAAAGAGAAATCTGAAACGAAAGATTTTCTACTACAATGTATTGTGATTTTAATAATAGACGGAGAACTGAAAACTTATAGATGAAGTCTTCTGTCACAGGTTTTTTAGATAAAACTAAAAATTCATCTTGCTGAGTATGAAACATTTCTTCTCCAGAAAGAGCCGTGGAGGAGATAATTTCGATTAGCTCTAAAAGAATCTTTTTGTAAATCTTTGCTCCAAAGTATTCAAGAAAGTATGTATAATTTTCAATTTTAATAATCGCAACTGTGAGTGATAGATTCTTCCTTGAGTATTCGAGTAGTCTTTGTTGAAATCTTTCCCAATTTGCAAGATTTGTATCATTATTAAAAAAAAGTAATTTTTCTAGTTTTACATTCTTCTCTCGTAAATCTTTTTCAGAGTAGAATGATTTTATTCCTTCTTGGATTATAGAAACTAAATCTTTCTCCTCAATATCTTTTGGAAGAGCTTTGAAAATGTTTGCTTTATTGATAGCTGTTAGTAAATCTTCAGAGGAAATAGATTCTGTAAAAATTATTTTTCGAGTGCTAGGATTGGTTTCATGTATGATTGCAATAATTTCTGAAGCGCGGATAACCGGTATTTGCTGCGAACATAGGACAATCGGTAGTTCGATTAGATTTCGATTGCAGGTTTGAACAATTTCAAGAGCGATTAAATGAGAACCGGCTGTTTGGATCTCGTAATCTTTTTCGAATTCTTTTCTAAGAATGGAATAAATCTTCTCTAAATATACAGGATCAGAATCGATATAAAGTAAAACTGGTTTTTTCTTCCCTTCTATATAAGAAGATTTATACATAAACTTATTTAATAACTCATCTTAGATAGAGGTGCGTAGAACTGTAGGATTTTGAGCCAAGTTCTAGCCCTCTTATTGTAAGTGTGGACATTCGTTTTGCTTTTAGTCCGTGTATCACTTGAAAGAGCGAAACAAACTTGGTTTATTGATCTATTCGAAAAGTTTAAGAGAATCATTTCCTTTATCATACACATCAATTCCAAGCTTGAGCCTAAGCAGAGATCATCCGGCATTTTGAGTGAAGTAATAGATTGCACCTGCAATTGCAAGACCAGCAATGGAGGCAAGAGTAATCTTAATCCAACTCCAAGGTCTGTCTCCATTTACTTCTCCGGTTCGTGCGTTAATTACAAATCGATAGATTTTTTCATTATAACGATAACTAGAAATCCACAAAGGCAGGAGTAAATGTTTGAATTTAACGTTGCTATAGGTTGTATTTAAAGATGTGATTTGTTGTTCATCCCCGCCAATATCTTGACGCACTTTAGAGCGAATTGGTCCATCCATTTTTTCCTTTGAAACAGAAAAACCTTCCTCTAGACCTATCTTATAACGTTCTGTGACAAAACCACTTAGATAGCGAGCGTCATACGGTTTTAGTTCCTGTAAATCCCAAGGCTCTAATTCATCTATCATTTCTTGTGGTAGAGATTTAGAGGCGCAAACCAAAACATCATCAAAGTCAACTGAAACAGAACCGGAAGCGGGATACCATCTAGTATGTCTAACTTGTCTCGTTTGGGTATTGCCTTTGCTATCTGTGTAAGATTCCGTTGTATAATAATATTCTCCTCTTTGACCAGTGTAGCGAGAATAGGTATCTGCATCGTAAGTCCAATAGGGCAAATAGACTCCGTCCATACCGCTAGCAGTTGCTCTTTTACTTAAATCGTTAGGCGCAAACCATAAACCTTTGATCCAATCCATGTATTTTTGTTTGGCTTGTGCTTTATCAATGTGAAATGGAAGAAGGCTTTCTGGGACAAACATAGCTTCTTGTCCTTTTACTTCTGCTACGAGTGGGGATCCACAAAAAGCGCAGCGATCGGATTGACCTGTTAAGATAGAATTGGCTCCACAGGCACTGCATTGTATTTCTTTTCCACCTGAGACTACTTGGCTTGCTGGAACAGATCGAGCATTTTTTACTGCATCATTAAAATCATGTTCTACAATTTGTGTTGTGCCAGTGGCTTCTGCTTTTGGTTGTGATACAACTTGCTCATGGCCACAATAGCCACAAACAATTTTATCTGTGCCTGGCTTAAAGGTAAGCTTTGCTCCACATTGGGAGCAAGGAAATTCTTTCTTATCTGCTGCTACTTCTTCCATTCAGAGATTCTCCAAAATTTATTGTTGTGGTGGGAGCGGTGGAGGAACAGATCCAAAGAGCCCAGAAGTCTCTGGGTTATCACCTGCTTTTACCCAATTTGCCATCCCATTTTTCCAAACGAGGCTATCGCGTGTTATCTGCCCATTGGAAATAGCTGTTTTAAGTTGGTCTAGATTGAAAGGTCCTTGTTGTTGACCGTTAACCGCTACAAAGTAAGCTACAGCGCCTGGAATTGGAGGAGGATTATTGGTTTGTTGTTGCTGTCCCATTCCACCCATTTGTTGACCCATGGCCATTCCCATACCAGCACCCATCCCCATTCCCATAACGCCACCAGCTCCTTCATTTTGAGAAGCGTTCAGCATTGCATCACCCATTTTCATCTGGTTCACTTTATTTACATCACGAACCATTGCAGCACCGGTATCTTCATCGAGAAATTTTTGAAGATTTGGAGGAAGAGAAATATTTTCTATAATGAATTTTGTTACCTCAAGTCCTAGTTTTCCAAATTCTTCATTTACAAAACCTTGGATTTTTGCTCCTAGTTCTTTAAAATTACGAGCAACATCTAGAACAGGAATACTCATTTCTGCTAACGCATCTGTAAATTCACTCACAAGTAAACTTCTGAGTTGATCTTCTACGTTTTCAATATCAAAACTACTAGATGTTCCAGAAACTTCTTTCACTAATTTGATTGGATCATTGACTCGAATGGAGTAGGTTCCAAATGCTCTTACTTGCACTTGTCTGAATTCTGGATCACGCAACATAATAGGATTCTTAGTCCCCCATGTGAGTCCTGTATAAATCTTTGTGTTTACGAAATAGACTTCTGCTTTGAATGGAGAATTGAGACCGTATTTCCAACTCTTGAGTGTTGTAAGAATTGGAATGTTCTTTGTCGTTAGTTCATATCGACCAGGTTTAAAAACATCTCCCATTTCTCCTTCATTTACAAAAATTGCTGTCTGCGACTCACGAACGGTTAGCTGTGCTCCGTTTTTAATTTCATTTCCATGTCGCTCAAATCTATGCACCAATCCAGAAAGGCTATCATCGGTGTATTCGATGACATCAATAAATTCCCCTTTCAGTTTATCAAAAATACCCATCTTTTATCTCCTTAGAACAAAAATGAATCCTGTAAATTGTATAGTTACCTACAAACAAAAATAATCAATTAAAAAAGAGAAGGAACAAAGACTTCCCTTGGAAAAAGACTAATTTTGAATGATTCAATAACCATTAGACTCATATTGATAGAGTTTGATTCCGAGAGAAGTGATGTCATTGCAGCCACTGAGACTAGACGCAGAAACTAGATTTCCATGTCCCTGATAGGAACCAATATTTGGAGTGAGTAAACAATCTTCATTTGCCTCACAGAGACCATTCTCATTTCCAACTCCATCATTTAGAATCTCTATTGAATTCCTTAAAAAAGTAACCGTACTTGTAGAGAAAGAATGAGTGACTGTAGTGGTTGGGCAAGAGCTTGCGGAGGGAATATTTGCATTTCGAAGAATTGTATCGCTCGCTTTTAGAGAGAAATCCCAGATAGTGCAATTAGCAGAGTTGCAAACTCCTAGATGAACAGTGCTTGGAAAAGAAGCGGAATTAAACTTTCCGATTCCCTTATACAAATGGTCAAATCGAACCCAATCTGTCATAGAGGCGAGTGCAATGCCACTTGGATTCCCACTTAAATTTGCAGTTGTATTTTTTGAGTCTGTAGCGCTATACCCAACAAAAGGATTAGAAGAAGGGCTGATTGAAATGGGAGCTGAAAAGTCAGAGGGAGATACAGGTTGGCAAGTAGATGTTACTCCACCAGAGCTTGCAGTGTTGATGCATGTTGTTGATGAAGTCTTAATGATTCCTGTAAAATAAGAGGAAGTTGTATTTAAATTTACCTGAGCCGAATTATTATTGCTCGCAATTAAATTTTGAACAGTAATAGAAGATCCAGTAAAAAGACTTAATCCATGATTTAAGTGGTTAAAAAATACTGAGTTTTGAAACAATCCATTGCCGCTACCTACAGAACGAACACCATAATTGTTTGAATTGACTGTCGTCAAGTTCAGAAAGGTATTATTGTTTGAACTAGATTGGATTAAAACACATTCTGCTGGAGAACTCATGACTGTCGCATTGATAATTGTATTTCCTTTGGAAGAATTTAGTTGAATGCCGTCAGTCGCCATATTAGAAATACTGATTCCATTAAATACATTATCATCACTGGCAGTTAATAATAACCCATTTCCATTTGCAGGTGAAGTTCCGAATGTTTGTCCCAAGTATATGTCTTCAAAGTAATCATTGGAAGATCCATTTAGATTGATTGCATTGTTTATATTTCCTGTAGTAATGCAATTTACTCCTGTATTTTGAATTCGGATATTTTTAAAAACAGAAAACTTAGAATTGGTGATAGAGATACCATAAGAGTTTTGAGTGCTATTTCCAAAGTCCATGTTCCCTTCTAACCATACAAAGGATCTGTTTGTTATATCAATTCCTGCTATTGAGTTGCAGGTTCCTGCACTTCGAATCAACTTGATTCCATTTGGATTTATCAATAGAGCAATTTTATTTGCATTGATAATTATATTCGTTGGAAAGGTAGTTGTTCCATATAAATAGATTGTTCCAGATGTGGATGGGGTTGCTGGTTCTGTTGTATCAATGGCATTTGACCATAGCTTAATAGGATTGCTCACGGCTAACGTTGTGGATCCATCTTTTATTGTAATCGTTAGATTTTGCCATGAACTTGTATTCCAATCCATTAAATTAGAAAGATACTTTCCTCTTTTTAAGGCAGTTGAATAAAAAGTGACACTTCCTTTTGAGTTGGTTTTGCAAATCCAGTTGAGTGCATCTAAATTATCTGTAGCTGATAAATTTGTGCAGCTAGATCTAGAAGGTAGTTCAAAGGACCGAATTTCTCCTGCATGAATGCAGGTTCTGTATCCACCTGTATTTGAGGTATTGCAAGCTGTATCGGGTTGGGAGAAAATATCACCGGAACCTTTATTGATATAGTCATTCCAATTGGAACCATTTTGAGGATAGAGAGCTGTGATTGCAATTGGAGCACAAGTAATATTCGCATTTGTAACGTTAGCAGAAATTATACCAGAAAAATTTTCAATCGAACAAACGTATCCAACTGGATTTGATTTGATTGTGATCGAATAAATGGTCCCTCTTTTTAGTCCACCAAACGAATAAATAGTATTGGGAGAGAGTGTTAAATCATTTGCTAAATTGTTTTGAAGAATGAGTGTTCCGGTTGTAAATCCTGTGATTATTCCACTTACCGAGTAATCCCCGAAAAAACTAAAATATAGACTGCCCAATAATACATTGGGGGATCTAAAATCAAAAGGAGATTTTTTAGCAGTCAAGCATTGGGAAAAAAATAAAAGTAAAAGTATTAAAATAGATCTCATTGTTTATTACCTATCGCATTTAAAAATAAATTTTGAATCGAATCGTTAGTTTAAATATTCCGATTTTTTTTATCACTTTGAGCCAGGTTGCATTGTAGGCTGTTGAATTTATTAGGATTCTCTAATATTCTCAAAATTATCATTGGTAGTTAATTTTTTAAAATTGTATCCTGTTCGTTGTTAATATACAACAAATAAATGCAGGCATTTTATCAGAAAAATAGTTAGGAGGCTCTAAGAAAAATCTTAAAACTACTCCTAGAATTCAGTGGTTTATTTAAATATATCTTGATATGTTTTTAGGATCTCTTTCTCTAACTAAAAAAGCTGGAGAAAGCTTTTACTTACTCATCTTACAATATCATTGCTTCTCAAAAGCAATGAATGAGTTTGGGTGAGCTAAACGTTCAAATGAAGTTTGCGCCTAGCGGCGGGCTTTTCTCCCATCGCTTTTCGCGCCCCATCAGCCGAGCTATACCGCAGGCTATTGAATTTATTCATTTATTAGCTTCCTCTAATATTCTAATTTCCTTTATCATACTTATCAATATTTATCTTTTGCTTAAGGTTAGTTACTTATACTAATTTTCGATAATTATATTTTTAGATGGTATATACTCGATTGATTTCTTTTCATCAATGGAGATTGGAGTTGAGTAGGTATCTATTTTTTCTTTGTAAGTGGATTTGGTATAATATTTAAAATTTGGATTTGTTTTTAATTGAGAGAGGATATCCGCATTTTTATTTAGATCTAAACAAATGGTTTTGATACAAAGACGATTGAACTCATTTTTCTCAGAACTCTCTTCAGGGGAACCTAGATCCATCATTTCTTCTCTTTTCCAAAGATCCGTTTCTGCTTTGGTGCGCACATTGACACTTCGAACTCCAAATCCTCCATAACCAGCATCTCCGATAATCCATTCTTCGGCAATATGATCATTGTCAATCCAGTGATAGGCAATTTTACTATCAAAGGAGGATAACAAGGTGTTATCCGCAGATTTTCGAATTACTATGACACAACCAAATGCCATATAATTTTGAGTGCAGTCATTTTTATCACCTGGATTGGCGTCGGATAGAATTGTATAGAAAGTTAACGTTAGATCTCCTTTGGGATTATTTTCTGTTCCTAAAATTTTAACAGGACTAATAAAGGCTCCATAGACATAGCCAGTTTTATCTCCATAGGAAATTTGATTCCATTTAGCTGCGTAACCATTGATTTCTTTTTTCTCACCTGTTTCATTTAAAAAAGTTACAATAGAATGATTGGGAATTAATAAAATGCTTTTACTTGCTTGGTCTGGTTTTTCTCTCAGATGTAGTCCTCCATCTGCGATGACCAATCGATCTGTAGTAGTATCGATTTTAGTTTCTGTGTTTTGTGTTTCTTTTTTACAAAAAATTATTAGAGTAAGCGAAAGGAGGAGTAGAATCAGTTTATTTTGCATAGGTCAAATCTATTTCTATGAGTTTTAATTAAAAGAAAAAAAGTAGAGTGATTCTAAAAGATTACCACCGATTCACACCGATGAACACAGATAGGCACCGATGGTTTGGATTATGATTATTTAAAAATTGTAGAGTAGGTCCCATGACTTGCGTTACTTGTAGTTTTATTTTTTTACCACGAAGCGCACGAAGAGGCACGAAGAATTTTTAAATGCTATAAAACTTAGATTGAATACCATTTATTTGTTACGCCAAATAGCGATTTACCACAGATAAAGATTCATAAAATATTGAATTGAAAAATTTAGATAAGCATTTTATCCTTGTATCACTCTTAGAAATCAGGTATACCTGATTTTATATGAGTGTATGGATTTTTGGGCAGATTTGAATTTTATTTAAATGGAGATGAGTTCTATGAAGAAAATATTTTTCACATTGTTTTTATTCTGTAATCTTTTTTTGTATGCGGATACACCTATTTTTAAGCCAAATTATACGTTAGTCGGATTTGGTGGAATTTATGTAAATTCAGATCTTGCTCCTATTTCTTTCAATTTAGATTTTAAATATAGACCTTCTTATCTTTGGGGAATGGGATTGAATCGAAAAATAAATTATAGATATTCAATTTTTGAATTTGAAGCAGAAGGGATGTTAGCAAAACACACGGGTGCGATGAATCATTATGAAGTGGTAGGTGTAGGAATTGCTCGTGTTCCTAAAATCTTTGGTTCCTCGTTTAGCTTTGCAGTAGGGGAAGGTCAATCGGTTGCGAGTGAAAATCCAAAATTAGAAAATCTTCGAAAAGGATACGATAATGGTCGTATTGCCTTTGATGATATCCAGTCCCGTGCTTGGCTGAATTATCTTTTGTTTGAATTGGATTATACTCTCCCTTGGTTCAATGAATCTTCTAAAGTATTTGCCCGCATCCATCATCGCTCTGGTATCTATGGCGTCTATTGTCCTCCCTCTCCCCCCTGTGGTTCTAACTTTGTTGTCTATGGTTTTAAAATGGATCTGTGAGATGGAAAGATTACCACCGATAGACACCGATGAAAAAGATTACCACAGATGAACACGGATGGACACCGATAGGCACCGATGGTTTGAGGATCGGGGTTATGATTTTTCAACCATACTTCGACACCGCTCAGTATAAACTCCGCACACGAAGAGGCACGAAGGGTTTTAAAAAAGATTACAGCGGGGAGTATGTTTGAATTGTGTTCCGCGAATAACGTTTCAGTATTAACAAATATTGAATTCATTCTATTTCTTTAACGTTTCAAAGTCATTGTCTGCAAATTTTCGTTAGCAGTTATTTTGAAAATTGATTGCTTCCAGTCTAGATCGTATCTAGAGGATTTTTGTTTAAATTGAGTGAAAAGAGGAAAATAACTTCGTATAACATATGAAGTATTTGGTGTTATATGAAATAATACTATTGACATATTAATTGAAATTCGGAGAAGTATAGTT
>DAORDH010000027.1:0-67809 GCA_035345875.1 Leptospiraceae bacterium
TTAGGTGTTAGGTGTTAGGTGTTAGGTGTTAGGTGTTAGGTGTTAGGTGTTAGCCAGCACTGAATCACAAAACTTTCGCATATTTTTACTACTTATCACCACAGGATTGACTATGATAAATTTTTACAAGATTTTTTTGTTTTCTGGTTGAAAAAAACAAGAGAGACAAGTTTACTGAAGGGAAATTTTACCTGCTCTAGAGAGAGGCTACTTCTTAATTATCGCAACCATAAAGAAGATAAAAAGAGAACTTTTTACTGAATGTGATTCCAAAAATCTCCCAGCTAGTTTTTAAAACTTAGCTGCTAGCTTTCCAAAAACACCAGCTAACTTTTTGAAATTAGCGTTTACTTTTTTAGGAACAGCCTTTAGTTTGGAATAAGCAAAGGCTACTTCTGCCGAAATAGCCTTTAAAAATAAATTGTAAAACAGGGAATTGAGTTATGCAGCCTTAACTTCGTAGTCCAATTCTCCTGTTCTTATTTCTTGCCCGAAAATACTTTTTAGTTTCAATTTGTAACTTTCTCCAACTACCAACCCGCTTGGTACTTTGAAGGAAATTACTTTTCCTGAAACCTGCGAATATTCGGATACTCTCTGTTCGACTCCCGCTCTTTCGAGGAATATACCCTGGTTAGCCGCTGCCTTGTCAAACTTTAGATTTTCCCCGTGCAGAGTGAGTAAGTCACCGGCTAACATAGATGTTTCTACACCAGTCGTATGATTTTCTAAAGAAAGCAGGAGCGGAAGAGTCTTGTTTTGCGCTACTCGCTGGAGCTTTGCTTCAAGAGTTACTTTCTTTTGAAAATTCGAATTCGGTATCATCGAAAGTTCAATCCAGTTTCTTTCTGCAGTAAAGCTATCTTCTGGACTTTGAAATGAACCCTTTACTTGGGGTCGAATCGTGCAAAATCCGAGATTGACACTTCTTCCTTGAGAGAGATTGTCTATACATACCCGCTCAAGGTTCTCTAGAACAGCTTTTACATCTGCTGTTGTCGCTGTCGAGCCATAGGCGAGTGCCTTGATGAATTGCTCAAAAGATAGACTTCCTTCAAGCAAGGTCTTGGGTAGAAAAGGCGCTAATGCCGACGTGGTTAACTTATTCTTTAATAATGTATACCTAATCATGGTATACCTCCTTTGGTCATACAAGGGCGAAGGTAAAAGCTCCGAGAAGCAAGTTCTCCAAACCTAGTGACATAATTAGATAATACTATTATTATAATATATGAAAAAGTCAACATAAATTTTAATATATATTTAATATATGTATAAAAATATTAACACATGAGAAAATAGATTTCATAGAATGAAAGTTAATAATAGTTAATATGCCTTGACTCTCTACTTGGTTGGTAGGAAGATGGTCAACCAATCCTTTTTAGGGCAGGAGACTTAAAATGGAAAAAATAAAAGAATTTTACTCCGGCATTGGCAGACGAATTGCCGAAGCCCGTCAATCATTAGGCATTTCACAGGAAGATGCCGCAAAAGAAATAAATGTCACTCGGGTCACTTGGAATCATATTGAGAAAGGAAACCAGAAGTTAAGTCTAGATAGGCTTCTAGACATTGCCAAACTCTTACAAATTTCCCCATCAAAACTAGTTCCCGGGTTTGTCGCAAACGATCCAACTGACGTAGTGACAGAAAAGAATTTCTCTTCCGACGAACAGAATCTTGTTCTAGAGAAATTAGCAAAATATAGAAAAGATAAAAAGAAATAAGAGGAAATCTTATTCAGGGGAAACCGATGGAATCAAAATTTAAAGAAGAGATTCTCAAACTTTATGCATTAATCAATTATAAATCCGGGTTTGTAGACGTAAATAAAATTGCATCCAAACTAGGCATGCAAGTTATTGAAGAAGATCTTCCGGATAATGTTTCAGGTGTCCTAGACTGCCGCACAAAAGAAGAGCCGATTGTACTTTTAAATAAACACCACCACTTAAATCGAAAAAGATTTTCCTTAGCCCACGAAATCGGTCATCTTGTTTTGCACAAAATGACAGGCGTTCATATGGATACCAAAATTTTTCTTCGCTCCGACTCTCCATCTTTACAGGGAGTCAAAATTGAGCGCGAAGCAAATCAATTTGCCGCAGAGCTTCTCATGCCCGAATTGGAAATCCGAAATGCATGGAAGAATTTACCCGAAGACTGGTTTGATGAAAGCCCTTTGCAAATCATTGCCAAACAATTCAAAGTAAGCGAAGGTGCTCTATTCATTCGAATGAAACAATTAAAAGGAATCGGTCTCATCTGGTAAAGGATTACCTACATAACAAAGAAAGCTAAAAAACGATAAGTAATGAAGAACTATCGTATCGTTTATCGGTGCTCATCGGTGGTAATCTTTTTCCTTTTCTATTAAGTTGATCTAGTCCCTACTACACTCTATCTTTACTATCAACAATCACAGCGACAGCCGCATCTCCAGTAACATTGACAACAGTGCGGAACATATCGAGTATCCGCTCTACTGCAAAGATAAGAGCAATGCCTTCTGTTGCAATTCCAATTGCATTTAAAACAATTACTAGCATTACAATCCCTGCACCAGGAACACCAGCCGTTCCAATCGAAGCAAGAGTTGCTGTGAGTATGATATTTAATTGTTGAGAAAGATTTAATTCATATCCAAAGACTTGTGCGATAAATACAGCAGAGACAGATTGATAGAGTCCAGTTCCATCCATATTAATTGTAGCGCCTATCGGTAAGACAAAGCTGGATACTTCTTTTGAAATGCCTAGATTCTTTTCACAATTCTCCATTGTGACAGGAAGAGTCGCAGCACTAGAGCTGGTAGAAAAGGCAACCATTTGAATCGGAAAAACTGCTTTTAAATAATGAGAGGGTTTCACTTTTGTAAAAATAAAAATGAGAGAAGGATAGATAAAAAAGAGCATTAGCATAAGTCCGACAATCACAGTGAGTGAATAAGAACCTAAGGCTAAAAATAAATCAAGTGCATCAGAGAGATTGTTTCCTCCAAACTCAACAAGTAAAGAAGAAATCAAGGCGAATACCCCAATCGGTGCATACAGCATGATTATATCGATTACTTTCAAAATAATTTCATTTAAAGAATCGATGAAGTTTTTAAAACCAAGCACGTCTTTATCCGGAAGCATGATCATTGCAATTCCGAAAATAATAGCAATAAAAATAATTTGTAGCATTTTAGAGTTATCGCCTGCCGCTTTAATCATATTGTCTGGAATGAAGTCGAGTAGAAATTGAAGCGGTGGACGATCATTTACTTTTTTGGCATCTTCTGCTTTTGACTCAGCTTCTTTTTTAAATTTCTCTCTGAGTTCTTGCTTTTTTTCCTGTGAAAAAGTATTTCCAGGGTTTACAATATTGACTAGCAATAGACCAAAGCTGATAGCGATCACTGTAGTAGACATGTAGAGGATAATTGTTCTTATGCTAAGTCTAGAGAGTCTTGACATATCGCTTAAACTAGAAATTCCTTTTACGAGTGATACAAACACAAGAGGAACTGCAATTGCCTTCAAAAGACTAATAAAAATAGATCCGTATGGTTTTACATACATCGCCGTAAATTCAACAAGTCTGTAGTGAATTGCAATCGAACCAAAAATCACTCCGAATAGCATACTCACTAAGATTTCAGTTTGTAGATTTGTTTTTCTTCGGATAAAAGACTTAATAATAAAAAAAGCGAGTGGGATTGCGATTGCCTTTAACGTATTTAGAAAAAAGGATCCGAATAGAACTGCTCCGAGTGTTGTTACAAGGAGGGTGCCGAGTAAAATTTTAATTTGAAGACTTAATTTTATTTTCATGATGACTCTCTAATAATTTAGTTTTCTTTGATACCCTTGAGAATTAAAAACTCTTCTGGTGTATGGACATTTATAATTGAATTCTTAAAATCTTCCACATTTCGTGTGATGATATAATCTATTTTATGTTTTGTTGATATAAAATACTGCACACTATCTTCGAAATCTTTCATTCCAGATTCTAATGCCTTCTGAATAATCATATCATCTACTGGTAAAACTTTTAAAATTAAACGCAATTTCTTCAAAAAGCTAACTGCAACTTCATGTGAGGTTAATTTTTTTTGTATGTAATAAATATTCGTAAAAATTATCGATGAAGTATATCCATCAAAAATACCAGCTTCAATTTGACTCAGCAAATTAGCTGCTGCTAAAAGAAATGGTTTTCTTGCAATTGCAATGTCTAAAATTACATCTGAATCTAAAAATACACGATCTTTCATTTGTATTTTTCAATTAAAGATTTAGTTAAAATATCCTTATAATTAATTTTTTCAGGATTTTTTACTTTTATCATACCAACCAATTCTTTTGTAATCGGTTCTAAGGAAAGAGGCTTGTCTTTCTTCTGCGTCTTCGCAAAAGCAAGAGAACGCAAATATTCTTCTACTAATTTAGAAACAGATCTATTTTTTGATTTAGCATATTCCTTTGCTTTCTCAATAATATCTTCTTCAATATTTAAAGTTAACTTTGTATTCATACTAGCCTCACGTAACATATTTTAATATTATTACGTAATCGGCAAGTAAATTATTCAAATGACTTGAATTCGAGGAAGTGGTAATTGAATGGATGCTCGATAGAAGATCTCGAGCCTGACCTCCTCATTGGAAATCTTGGGAGATAGTGTAAAAACTTAAAAAAAATCGAACCACGAAGATCGCGAGGGTTATAGTTTCCTAGGAAATTTACAATTTTTCTTCGTGGCCTTCATGCACTTCGTGGTGAAAATCCTGCTTTTACATAGTCTCTTATTAAGTTTTACTTTCTAGGTATTTCACAACTTCTTTGTGACCATTTTTTGCGGCGATCATGAGTGAGGTATAATCTGTTTCATTTTTTGCACTTAAGTCTGAATTGTTTTCGACTAAGCATTTTACAACTTCAAGGTGACCAAACGAAGCGGCTCTCATAAGAGCAGTGAGACCTTGTTTGTTTCGAATCGATACATCTGCTTTGTATTTCAGAAGAATTTTTACTACTTCTATATTTCCATTGGAAGAAGCAAACATGAGTGGAGTCCAACCCGCCTTGTCTTTTGCATTCACCTCTGCTTTATTTTCGAGTAAAAATTTCACAACTTCATAATGTCCTTTATAGGAAGCAAGCATGAGAACTGACCAGCCATCTTTATTGACTGCATTGATGACTGCCTTTGCTTTTACAAGAGCTTTTACTATTTCAATATGACCCTTATTGGCGGCAAGCATGAGCGCAGTAAATCCATTGTGATCTTTTATCTCTGTATTTCCACCACTACCCAGTAAATATTGTAATACTTCTATATTTCCAAAGATAGAAGCCCGCATAAGCGCTGTATATCCGTCTGAATTCTTAAAGTCAACATCGGCTCCTTTTTCAATAAGAGTCCGAACGCGAAGCAAATCACCACTTCCAGACGCATTTACTAGTTCTATTTCTTTCTGACTGTCAATCATTTATTTCCTCTTGCGGGCATAGTGATATCTGATCATTGTAAAATGTAAAGAAAAAAAGGAGAATTGCTTCTCTAAATTTTTTATATACCAAATGACAAAAGTAATTTCTTACGAGAACTTTATCGGAGTAGCATTTGGTATACCGAACATACGGATGTTCGGGAACACTAAGAAGTGTTTAGACCAAACCCGCCTTCTTATTTTTGAAATGAGATTTTTCTTTTGAGGTTTGGTATAGGGAGGTTCTATACTTTTGATTCTCGATAGAAGATTTCGATGATGAATTTCTTGAATAAAAGGCTATTTATTAGATCATGATAAATTTCCACTACAACCAAAATTTGTCATAACATTTTTCCACTTGAACAGAATAATGTCATAGAGGGATTTTGAATGTTTCGCTATCTTACTGATCTGATTGAAAAAGATTTAAAAAGTAAAATGGTTTTTTTGGGAGGACCTGGGCAAGTTGGTAAAACAACATTAGCCATCTCTTTTTTAAAAAATGGAAATCCCGAACATCCTGCGTATATCAACTGGGATCTCTGGTTGGATAAAGAAAAATTAATTAAAGGAGAAATTCCGAAAGAGCCTATTCTTATTTTTGATGAAATTCATAAATATCCGAATTGGCGTAATCTAGTAAAAGGATTTTACGACAAATATAGACTGAAAACTAAATTTATTATAACAGGTTCCGCTAATTTAGATTACTATCACAAAGGCGGCGAATCTCTTATGGGAAGATTTCATTCTTATCGTTTGCATCCATTTTCACTTCAAGAATTTAGCTCAAAGGGAAATGCAAAAGATTTAGAAACACTTTTAAAGTTTGGAGGATTTCCAGAACCACTCTTTGCACAAAATGAACAAGAATGGCGATGCTGGCAGAGAGAAAGACTGAAACGAGTGATCGAAGATGATTTGCAGTCATTAGAAAATATAAAAGAAATTAGCCAAATAGAACTTCTAATCAGTATGCTACCAAATCGAGTGGGCTCTATGCTTTCTCTTAATTCACTACGCGAAGTATTGAATTGTTCCCATGCAAGTAATGGCTGTTAATCGCAGAGCATCTTTACCTAACGTTTCGAATTCCTCCTTTTATTCACAAAAATGAAAGAGCGATTAAAAAAGAAAAAAAATTATACTTATGGGATTGGTTTATCTGTGAAAATGAAGGAACTAGGTTCGAAAATTTGGTCGCAAGCCATTTACTGAAATATTCTCATTATATCGAAGACAGGGAAGGATATGATATGGAGCTTCACTACTGTAGAGATAGAGAAGGAAGAGAAGTAGATTTTATAGTAACAAAAGATAAAAAAATCCAATTCGTTGTTGATTGTAAATTACAAGACAAAACACCCTCTAAACATTTACTCTATTTCAAAGAACGTTTAAAAATTCCGAAATGCTACCAAGTTCATCTAGGCAAATCTGACTTCCGTGATGAGGAAATTAATATTCGAGTATTGCCTTTCTGGAAGTTTTCAAAGGAGATGAATCTAGTGTGATAGAAATACAGATTCGGGGACGAGTTTTAGAAATTACGGCTTTTTGTTACAAAAACCCTTCTTTTTTATACTTGCATTATATTGATTATTCAAAAAAAATTGAGTCATGAAAAACCTTGCACGACAATTGTTAACAGAATCTGAGTATCTTGCCTTGGAAAGAAATTCCGAAACAAAGCATGAGTATTATAAAGGCGAAATGTTTGCAATGGCTGGTGCAAAAAAGAAACACAATCAAATTGTTTTTAACATTGTAGGACAATTATATATTCAACTCAAAGATAAACCTTGTATAGCCTTCAACTCAGATATGAGAGTACAAGTAAAAGCAAATGGTCTATATACCTATCCAGACATTTCCGCATTATGCGGTGAAGAAAAATATCTAGATGAAAAAGAAGATACTTTGTTAAATCCTAGTTTGATTGTGGAAGTTCTTTCTGAATCTACTGAGACTTATGATAGAGGAAAAAAATTTATTCTCTATCGGGAATTGGAATCTCTGAGAGAATATGTCTTAGTATCCACAGAATATAAAAAAGTAGAAATTTTTAGGAGAACACAAAACAATCAGTGGTTGCTAACAGACTCTTTAGAAAGTGAGCCCATTGTATTTGAAACAATCCAAGTTTCCCTCTCTTATGAGGAAATTTATAACAAAGTAAATTTCCCATCCGCATAAACTAACAGCAATTTGCCACAATAACTGTCACTCTCGAGATCCCCTATCGGGAATATGTATTACGAAAAAGTAACCGTTATCCGAAAGATCCCTTTAGCAAACATATCCTTACCCACAATTTTAACAGATTACCACCGATGACACCGATAACAGAACGATAAAAACGATGGATTCATATATCGGTTTAATTGCTTTGGTTAAATGTGTTGGAAGGACGAATATTTGAATCTTTAGATGCTTAAACGTGATTAAATCGACAAAAAATGTAAAATGGCAAAACCAATTATATATACTAACCATCGGTGCCCATCGTCTTTCCACCCAAACTCCATTGCCGCTCGTTCGCGGCAATAGGTGGTAGTCAGTTTTAACATACTTATGGGTAAGGATATGTTTCGCAAAGGGGGGAAAAAGGGATTAACCTTTTATATCTACTTTGGGAAGAGATTGGGAGAGAGTGCGATAGATTTCTTCTGCAATTCCGAGAGATTCATTTTGCGAGATTTTTTTAGAATACTCATCATAGAGCATGTCTTCAAAGATTTCTTCTGCGTAACCGCCATCAATCATTCCCGATTTTTGAACGGATTTCTTCATTTGAGAAAGCATCATCTTTACGAAGATAGATTCGAATTCGACGCTTGCATCGAAAAGTTTTTTTCGATATTCATCTGATTCGATTTCTTTTTTGATATTATGAGGAAGGCGAATAGAAGAGCTAGAAACTTTTCCTTGAATGTTCGGATTGATTTCTGCTCGTAGCGTTTCTTCAAAACTAAGTGAAGATTTAGGTTGATTTGCATCGATTCTCTGAACAGCGTCCATAGTTTTCTGTCCAAAGTTCAAACGATTGAATTGAATTGTATTTTGTATATCGTTCATTGCACAATCACCTCTGCATGAAGGGCACCTGCTTTCTTCATTCCTTCTAAAATAGCTATTATATCCTTTGTAGAAGCCCCAATTTTATTTAAAGCATCCACTATATCAGATACACGAGTTCCTTCCCCGATCATAGAGATCAACTCAACTTTAGTATCGTCAGAATCCTTTTTTTTATTAGAAATAATTACATTAATTCCCTGTTTTGAGATAGCCACCTCGTCAACGGTCACATTTGCCCCCATAACAATGGTGCCTGTTCTCTCATTGATTACCACTTTTGCCTTTCCATCTGGTGTTACGGTTAGATTTTCCAGTTGCGCTAGGATAGAAACAGGATCTTGCTCCTTTGGAATTGCAATCTCAATCTCTGTCGGAGAAACAGCAGTAGTTTCTACTTTTATTTTGTCTGAAATTTGCTGTCTTACACTATTTAAAGTAGCAAAATCTTGGTTCTCAAGTATGATTCGATATCTATTTTCTTGGTCCTCTTTATTGGTTCTTTGAAAGAAATCACCCTTGATTTCTTTTTCTACAATGGCACCACCTAAAATCACTCCGACTGTTTTAGGAGAATTTTTAGCATGACTTGTTCCAGTGAAAACATTTGCAGTATTACCGTAGAGATAAGAAGTAGCATTATAAGGCTGCGCAGAACGATTGTTATCCTTTCCACCAAAAGAAAGAACACCACTTGCCACTGCTACGATTTCATTGTTTGCACCTTTTAGTGGAGATTGCATTAGAACTCCACCTTCTAGTGTTTTTGCATCACCGATAGACGAAACAACAACATCAATCTTATCCCCTACTCTTGCATGAGAAGGAATTATTGCTGTAATTAATACGGATGCAATATTTCTTGTAATGTTCGCACCTTTTGCATTTCCAAGTCCTTGGTTTTTTAGATAATTTTTAATTGCTTCATTTGTTACAGCGCTCTTTGTATCCCCTGTTCCAGAAAGACCAGTTACAATTCCATAGCCAGTCAATTGGTTGTCTCTCATTCCTTGAATTCTAGAAATATCTTTCAATCTAACTTCAACAGAAAAAATACTTTGTATTTGAAATAAAAATAAACTTAGAACTAAGATAGAATTAAAAGGGAAATAACCCAACTCCCTCAAACGAACCAACCAAGTATTCTTTAAACTTTTATTTGCTTTCATTGGCTCTCTCCTAAAAGACGTTTCATATTTTTAAGTATAATCTTTTGTTTTTCTTCATTGGATAATTCTGCTTTTTGAATGGTCTCGGTTCCATTTGCATTTTTCTTTGTTTTTAATTGAATATCCGGTTCGTTTAAACTTTCTTTATTCGGTGCTGTTGCATATTCAATTTTTAAGTTCGCAACCATATCACTTGTAACGGTCTTATCGTCTCTCACATCTAAAGGAGAAATGATTCCAGAAAGTTTTAGACTATTTTTTGCATTGTCAAAACCAACTTCCCTCGTTCCGGCTAATGTGAGTAAGCCGCTCACAGGATCTACTTGCGTAACAAGCACAGACATTGCTCCAATGATCTTTGCAGTGGATTTTGATTTTCCATTTTGTCTGTGCGCAAAACTTCTGTCTGCTGTAAATCCTTTCATTTCATCTACTATCTTTTTATCAGGATGAGATCTTATCACAAAGGAATCGTCTTTTCCACCTTCGTAAACATAATCGCCTTTCATTCCATCTTTGATTAATACACGAATCACAGAACCCAACCGAATATCTTGTCCATTTGCATACGGGTTTTTATCCACCCAAAGAGATTGTGAACCTAAAGGAATTACCACCGATAAAAGAAAGATAATGAACAATAAGCACAGATTTTTAACCATGGCGAATCGATGGATCGCTGCTCTTTTGTAATTTTCAAACCCCGTGGCATTTTGTTTTTTAAAATGATTGTATCTATTTTTCATTCGATTACTACTACTCCTTTGTCCATTGCTCTTCCTGAGACTGTATGGTTAGATGATGAATTTACAACTTTTACAAGCTCTCCCTCATTGGCTGAATTCTTAGCAACCCCTTTTCCCCTTACAAATAAAGAACCTTTCATAAAAACAATATCTACTTCCATCCCTTTTTCTACTAAATGGATTTCTCTTACCTGTTTTTTTCGAATCACAGAACCTTCAGCTATTGCAACTATCGCAGTGTATCCTGTAATATCATGATTAAAACCATCCGCAATTGCATCTGCGGAAAAAAATGTTTTTGTCATAAAATCACTTTTTGTCAACTTTGCATTGCGTGCAATATCATGTGATGCCACAAGTGCAGTCAAAGGCGTTTCAACTAAAAATTTCAACTTCTTAGAATAAATTTTCTCTCTTTCTACATAAAAATCAAGAGAAAATATCTTTTGTCCAGGCGTTAGTCTTTTTGGTAAGTTATTCCAACGAAGCTCTACTCCGCTCGAAGGAAAGGTTTCCTCTTCTCCTAGATAATGAATCTTTGCCTCTGTAGATTGAATTCCAAGTTTTGAAAAAAATTCCTTTTCTAAAGATTCTAATATTTCTTCCTTGGAATATTTTTTATTTAAAGGAATGATCAAACATTCTTTTCCGTAAAAGGAAATATTAGGATCGTTTATACTATCTTTCAATTCGTCAATCGTTAGGATTTTTATATCTTCTAAAGAATCAAAGAGAACCCTATCTTTTATATCTTTGTGTAAACGGGCAACATCGCTTAGTTTAATTGGATATTTTTCAATAATAGTTCTAGGCTTTAAATATAAACCGTTCGCTTGAATAGAGGAGATAAATAGAAATAAAAAAGGCACAAGAAAAGTTTGGATAGAAACTTTAATCCTGTGCCCCTTGAACATGGATCAGCGCAAATTATCTCTTCAGAGATATTGCAGTAGCTAGCATATTGTCAGAAGTTTGAATTGCCTTTGAGTTAGATTCATAAGCTCTTTGCGCAACAATCATAGCAACCATTTCTTCTACGATTTTAACGTTGCTCATTTCTAAAAAGCCTTGTAGAATCTCTCCCATTCCTTCTGTTCCAGGAACACCAGCAATCTCAGGACCAGAAGCAACTGTTTCTTTAAATAAGTTTTTACCAATTGCTTGCAGACCAGCAGGATTTACGAAGCGATAAAGCTCGATTTGTCCCACTACAGTCGGGCGTATATCATTTCCAATTTTAACAGTAACTTCTCCGCCTTCTGCGACTTGGAGAGTATTTAGAATCGCATTTTCCGGAAGAACGATTGGAGGTTCAAATAAATAACCATTTGAGGTAACTACTTGTTGGTTGGAATCAATTTTAAAAGAACCGTCTCTAGTGTAAGCAAAGGTTCCGTCTGGCATTTGGATTTTAAAAAATCCCATTTCCCCAGTGATTGCCATATCTAGCTTGTTGCCAGTAGCTTGAAAAGATCCGATCTCAAATAATTTTTGGGAAGCAGCAGCTCTTACCCCATGCCCTACGTTTACTCCAGTTGGAATTTCACTCACAGCAGTTGCTGGAGTTCCAGCTAATACTTGGTGTTGGTAAACTAAATCCTCAAAATCAGCTCGATTTTTCTTGAATCCAGTCGTATTTACGTTGGCAAGGTTGTTTGAAATTGTGTCTATATGAAATTGTTGGGCATTCATCCCTGTTGCGGCTGTCCACAAAGATCGCATCATAAATAGTATACCTCTTTTCTTTTTACTGTCGGCGATTCTGAAAAAAACAGTAGAACTATTTTCTAGTAAAATTGAATTTAAGGCACTAAACGCACTTCGAGATAGATCTTAACCTAACTTAACTAGCGGGAAAGGAATTAGCACCAATTGGAGAATGGTTTTAAGTTGGATTTGTAAACAGATCTCATTTTTAGCTAAATGATCGCCCTTAAAGGAATTTAAAAGACTCCTAAACCCACCTTCCTAAACCTTAAACCATAGGAATTTTTGTTTTTTGATTCTGATGAGGTAAACAAAGAAATATAAATCAGGTTTAAAAAATCTGTCTGATTTTTACATACTAGCAAGAAACTTGATTTTATGAATTGATTAACCTTTTAAAATGCCTTCAGAACTATCTTACTTTTCTCAGTTTATGAATTTTACTGAGGCGGTTTATGACAATCTTTACCTAGAGAATATTCCTAGAATTGACAAACTACAAAAACCCAATCTTAAATTCCAAGACTTCAAAATAAGAGAAAGTGAAATTCCCCTAATTGATTCACTAAAGCAAATAGTTAAAATTAAATCGTAAGTCATAGGCAGGAATCATAATTAAGTTAAATCAAATTGAAAAATACAAAGTAGAAAAATTTTGCGGATAATACACATAAGCCGAATAACTCTACGAATACACAAGTTACAGAAAGCTTTATTAACTTCTATCGATTAAAAAGGAATACTTAAATCATAAATTATTGACAGTCCTATTCAAAAGGTCTTTTTGAGGGTAATATGGATTTGCCAGTCTGTAAAGTCAGAACAAGCTTGTATTTATTTTTTTTATCTGCATTTTTTATAATGGAAAGCTGTAACTTGAACTCAAAGACTCAATTAAAATTCATGCAATCTCTCACTGGCTTAAGTTCTGGTTCGAGTGCAACCACTGGCACTACAACTTCTACAGTAGCAGCACCTAGTTTTACAAATTTGCTAAACAAAGGTCTTTTAGAGACTGGATTTGTAATTGGAGCAGCAACAGGAACAATTTCAAAAGTAGAAATTTCAATTGATTCAGGAACTTATTCATCCGCTTCTGGAACAAACACTTGGTCCTATCAACTTCCAACGGGTTCTTCTATCTGGAAAGAAGGAAGCAGCCATACAATATCAGCTCGATCTGTAGATGCCGCAGGAAATACCTCTTCTATTACCTCTATCATTGTTCGGAAAGGAAAAAATAAAGATATTAATGGAGATGGATATTCGGATGTTGTAGTTGGTGCAACCGGCTACAGCGGAGGATTAAATAAAGGAGCTATCTATATTTTCTATTCGAGCGGCAATTCAGGAGTAACCGCGACAAGTGCGACGAGTGCATCAAAAACTATTTCAGGTCAAACCAATGGAGATAAATTTGGATACTCGATTGCATTAGGTGATGTAAATGGAGACGGTTATGCAGATATTGCAGTGGGAGCAATAGCTGCTGTTGGAAATAAAGGAGTTACCTATATTTTTCTATCCAATGGCTCGAATGGAATTTCAGCAAACTCTGCTGCAGCAGCCGATGCCTCCATTACAGGAGCAAATTCGAATGATACTTTCGGATCAGCCGTTTCCATTGGAGATATAAATGGAGATGGATACGGAGACTTAGTAATCGCCGCTAATTATTACCCTTCCTCGAGCAATAACGGTCGAGTCTATATATTTCATTCCAATGGCTCCTCTGGAATAACTGCTACAGGAGTCGGTTCAGCAAATTCAAATATTACCGGACCAAGTAACTTTGATAACTTTGGAACATTTATTTCAACCGGAGACGTTAATGGAGATGGCTATGCGGATTTAGCAGCCGGAGCCAATGGCTATTCAGGTGGAAGCTTACTAGGAGCAGCTTTTGTATTTCACTCGAGCGGTAATTCAGGAATTACCATAACCAATCCCAATTCGGCTTCAACAAAAATCATTGGAGGTGCTTCGGGTGATTACATTGGAACATCGATTTGTTTAGGAGATATTGACGGAGATGGATATGCGGATTTGATCGTAGGAGCCATTGGAACGACTGGAAACAAAGGAATGGTGTATATTTTTAAATCGACAGGCGCAAGTGGAATAACAGCCACAAATGTATCTAGCGCAAATACAAGCATCCTTGGCAATTCTCCAAATGACTCCTTTGGCTTCTCAGTGAGCATAGCTGATTTTAACGGAGATGGATACGGTGATTTAGCCGCTTCTGCAAATGGATACTCTGGAGGGGCAAACAAAGGAGCAGTCTATCTATTTACTTCCAGTAGTAGTGGTATTAGTGTAACAAATGTGAATAGCGCAAATACAACGATATCTGGGAATGCTTCCTCTGATATATTTGGATATTTTACCTCTGTTGGAGATTTAACAGGGGATGGTTATGCTGATTTAGTGATTGCAGCAAAAGGATACAATGCAGGCACCAATACAGGCGCAATTTATATATATCACTCAAGCGGCAATTCTGGAATAACCGCTACGACTTCTGCAAATGCAAGCACTTCCATACTTGGAAGCGCCGCAAATGATTTATTTGGGACAGCATTATCAGTATTTTAGTTACTTAACATTTCGGAACACAACACAACGATTTGAATTTGTTCCTTTCTCATTATTTGATACATTCCAACAATTGGAAAGCTTTGTAAATTTCTGACTATTGATATAAGTCTTCTCCCAAGAAAGACCAGTGCCAGCTGACGCTTGTATTACAACATCATCTAAATTTACAACCGATTTACCATTCTGAATGTCTCCAACTTCCATAACTAAATGAGCATTTTTTTTCATCACCCTCGAACATTCTTTTAACGATGCTTTGATAAATTTAGACCAACCGTCAACTGAGTGTAGGATAGAAATTTGATCCATACACTCTGAATCGATGTCCATAAACCAACATTTCATCCAGTTGTCTTCTTTGTAATTTACTTTGTCTAAAAAAGGTGGAGAGGTGATTACAAAGTCTACAGTTGAAGTTCCGATATTTGTCATCTGCTCTGAATTATGATTTGTATATTGATTAAACTTTGAAAATTCATGATAAAAGGGGGGAAGACTTTTACTTAAATCTCTTTTTGCTTTTGCTAAAATTCTAGATTTAATATCTCTATATTCTGGCTTTTGATTTCGTTTTAAATTATTTCTTCTTTGTGACTCAGGTGAAATCGAAAACTGAGGAAATGTATAAACAGAAAAAAATCCTTTGGAATGTCCATGCAATCTGGAGAGAGCGGTCAATAAGATATAACTCATAGTATGTGATTTATCTTCTTTCCCAATTAATTTTAAATTTTTTATTTCTCTAAGTGTGTCTTTATGAAAGAAGGGTTCTAATTTTTCATCCATCTCTGAATCAGATACTTTCTTTTTTAAATCTAGAGAAGATAATTTTTCCTGTATCTCAGAAAGAGTTGGAACTATTTGTCTAGACTTCGCCAAAAAAACAGATAAAGGATTTATATCATTGTGTATAGCATAATGTCCATCTAAGTTGGCTTGAATTGCAGTTGTCCCTCTTCCTCCAAATGGATCTAAAATAACTCTTTTTTTATTCCCTAGATATTCTCGAATAAAAAAGGAAGGAAGTTCTGGCTTAAATGCTGCTCTATAACTTACCGCATAATGGATTGGATGAGATTGTCTTTGCTTTGCAGTCCAGAACTCGCCAACAGAAATCTGATTCAGATTTTTTTTTGCTTGACTATAAATTGACATGAAATATAAACCCTCTCTTATTCCATCGGAGAGATTATAAAAATTGCGTTAGTATAAAAAAAATCTATATTGCAATGAGACAGAATACAGTAATCAATAATAGCATTTGGAAATTTTTTGATAAAAATAGATTGATTTTAATAAGATTTAAATTTTATTATAAGCTACACTCTCGTTTTTCCTGTTTTTGTCTCATTAGAAGGGATAGACGAGTAATAGCAAATAAACCGATTCTGTCGGAATTATTTTATTAAGGATAAATAGAAACTAGAATGGCTGAATTTGATAAAACTAAAAAAGCAATCGGTGTTGGTGGAATGGCAGAGAATGAACGGAATGAGATGTTCAATAAATTTAAATCTGCCGGCGGGAAAGTTGTAAAAGATAAAGAAGACAAACCACAACAACAGCCAAAAAATACACAAAGGATGAAAGCTGTCGGAGGAAAAGATGATAAATCAAAATCCTCTAGTGGTGATAAAAAATTCTCGCCTGGTATGTATCGTGGAATTGGCGCAAGTGATGATGACGATGACTCTTCCGAAGTAAGCATCAGCAAAGCACAAATAGGTGCAATGGATGCGGAAATGAGTAATTTTATGAATCGACTCATTATCAAATTTAAATGTTGGGCAAACAATGTAACAACATTCGGAAACAAAGATCTTCTTCCAAAATTCATGTCAGAGTTAAGAGTAGAATTTCAACAGGCTCTATTAGAATTTAAAATTGCTGGAAGCGATATTTTAGGAAACCCACAACTAGGACCAAAAGTAACTAAAGAATTAGATCGAATCTCTCCAATCTATGTAGAGCTCATCGGAAGAGCCCATAAAATTTATGATACAGTTGAAATGAATGATCTATTTGCAGATTACTCATCTAATCCAGATATACCTGTTCCTATCAATCGAGTAGCAAAACCAGTCTATTCCATATTCAAAAAACTTTACTACCTCTACCCTTACCAAGCCACATACAGAAAGGCTGTCCTTACTGCCTACGAAGTATTACAAAGAATTGAAAACAAACCGGCTTTGATTTATGCAACTAAGAAGAAAAAAATATCGAGTGAAATTTCTGTCGTATTTGATAAAATTTTTGAAAAACTCTATTATATCATCATTCGAAACGAGAACAAAAATATTCCTATGGTATCTCTTTATATGGAGAATCTTCTCAATATATTAGAAAGTGAGAAGCCAGGAAAAAGAAAAGCAGGAGAAAATTTACCGTTAGATGCTGGAGGAGAACAATCCACAGAAGAAGCGCAAGCAGAAGAAAAAAAGGAAAACCCAAATGAGAAAAAAGGGGAAAACCAAGAGCTTGCTTATGGTAGAAAACTGATGAGTGAAGTTTCTATTGAGCAACTTAGAAGAAAGTATGATCCTAGAAATGAGCTCATCGAAATTCCGGATACAGACAAAGCACTTCTCACCTATTTATTTTTTAAAGAGTTTGATTATGAATATTCATTTGTATTAACAACCAAGAAAATAACGATCAAACCATCAAATGTAAATGGAACAAAAGTAGATAATAAACAAAAGCTTTTAAATGTTTATGAATTGACTCGTTCTTGTATGGAGCAATTCAAAATCTACATTGATGTATTTAAAGAACAGGCAATGCACAAAGCTAACCCAGGAACGAATTACATCGAAGCCTCTAAAAAGACAACGGGACTAGAACAGAAGAGAAGTCAACAATCTAGAAACGTTAGAGTAACAATAAAAGATTATATTGAGAAATCCTATGACTCCTTCAACATGCTAATTGAAGACATGAAAGGACCTGCAGAAATTGTAGGCAACATGGAGGAAGTAATTGTATTTGATTCAATTGAATCCAAAAAAAGACTCCACAAAAAACAAGTTAAGCAATGTATTATGGAAGCTTACTGTTATTCTTATGCATTTGCAACAAGGCTGACAGAAGGTGGAGATTTGTATGGGGGAGTAATCGAATTAACCCCAGAAGAAATGTTAGCCTCTTTTGGTAAAGATTTATCAGGAGAAGACTTAAGTATTAATAATTTAATGGAAGGTGGAGCGAAAAAAACAGAATCATCCGGTCCTAAGGACATGGGAGATATCTAATTTAATAGCCAGAAAAAGAGAGAGCAAATGAATATAATTAAAATTACTATATTCCAGAAAAACATAAATACAGATATAACAAGAGACCAGAAGCAAAAATTAATTTCTCAGAAATCTGATTTTTTGATTTTACCAAGATTCTTTCCTACACTGGCTAAAGTGAGTGAAAAAAGCAGTCTGCACAATCAAAAAATCTATATAGATAAACTTCTTGAAATCTCTGAATACTACAAGGGAATAATCATCGGAGGAACAATCCTCCGAGAAGTAAACGGAAAGATTTATGAATCCTGTCCTATTGTCCAAGACATTAATGTGATTGATTGGTATGATGCAAGAATACCAGAACAATCAGGGGACATTCCTATTTCCGCAGGAGAAAGTGAATCCATCTTCATTTTAGGTGGAGTTCGATTTGCAATTTTAATCGGAAATGAAAGTAAAAATGAAGCATACCTTTCCCATATACAGGAAGAAAAGGTAGAATTACTTCTGAATACTTCTATGATCTATGAATCAGAGACAGAACCTTCCGAATATCAAAAAGATTTAGACCTATTTGCTGAGTATTCAAAAACTTATTCCCTAAACATTGTTAGATCCTCTGGAATCGGTAGATTATTTAATAATAAGACGTTAAGCGGTAGGAGTTTCTATTCTAGCAATACAGGAATAAAATGGAAGGTAGCCTCTTTCGAAAATCAAAATGAAATTATCAAAACAATCAATATTAATGTTCTAGAGACGATGCACTCTTTAACCTCTTAGAGCAAGCATTCCGCAAGCACCATGAATATCTTTACCAGGAGACCTTCGATTCATAATCGGAACTCCTGCTGGTTTAATTAATTCTTTAAAATGCTCTACTTCCTCTTCTGTTGGTCTAGACCAACCGTTAAACTCAGTATTGAGTGGAATCAAATTGATTTTACAATTTACAGAGCGAGCAATTTTAACTAATCGTCTCGCATTTTCTTTTCCCATATTCACACCGGGAATCATCACATATTCGAATGTAATTTTACGATTTAGTTTTTTTGTAAAATTTCGGGCTGCGATGAGTAGCTTTTCTAAGGGATATTTTTCATCAATTCCCATCACAGTTTTTCTGGCTTCTGGATTCGGATGATTTAGGGAGATAGCAAAGTTAAAAGGTTCTTGATTATTTACAAAGCGATCAATACCTGTTATCACTCCTGCCGTAGAAATAGTAATTCTTTTTGCTCCCAAATTAAAACCTTCTGGATGATGAAGCAGATGAGCTGCATTGATTACGGAAAAGTAATTGTGCATTGGCTCTCCCATACCCATAAATACAATATTCGTTGCTCTATCCCCTACTATCTTTTCTACTTGCAGAACTTGGTCTATGATCTGCCATGTTTTTAGATTTCCCTTGAAATCGAGAAGTCCCGTTGCACAGAACTTACAGGCAAGAGTGCAACCAACTTGAGAAGAAATACAGATTGTTTTTCTACCATCGTCTCCAGACGGAATCCAAACAGATTCGACTTCCTTTCCCTCTTCTACTTCGAAGGTCATTTTGTGAGTGCCGTCTTTCGATGTTAGATGACGTCTCACTTTTAAATTGGGCAATTCTGCGACTTCATTTAGCTTTGCAATTAGCTTCTTGGGTAGAGTGGTAAACTCCTCAAACGAAGAAAGCCTATCTTTGTATATTCCCTGAAAGATTTGTTTTCCTCTGAACTTTGGTTCTCCTAAAGAAGAAACAAAATCTTCCAATTGGGCGGGAGTCATTCCCTTAAGAATTGTTTTCACTGTGCTATTTTTTCAACCTTAGGTGCTTCTGCAATGACTTTACCATCTTCTAGAATCATACGAATCAGACGAGTCATCTCCACAGAGTATTCTACATTTAATTCTTTTACGATGCTTTCACAAAATCCATTTACAATTAATAGCTTTGCATCATCTTCACTTAAACCGCGAGATTGCAAATAGAACAACTGGTCTTCATCAATTTTAGAAACTGTCGCTTCATAATTTAAAGAACCATGCTCTCCACTGATATCATTATAAGGATAAGCATGGGAAGAAGAATGATCGTCCATCATGAGCCCATCGCATTTAATATGACTAAACGCATCCTTAGAAGAAGGTTCAAATTTAACAAGACCTCTGTATGAGTTTACTCCACCGTCAAGCGACACACCTTTCGCAAGTACATTGCTTCTTGTATTTTTACCAACATGGATAATACGTGCTCCTGTATCTTGCACCTGACCATGACCAGCAAAAGCAAGAGACAATACACTTCCAGTTGAATTATCTCCGAGTAAAACAATTCCAGGATACTTTATTGTATTAGCACCAATATTACAATCTGTCCAAGTGATATGAGCAGATTCATGACAGAGTCCACGCTTCACAGTCCAGTTATACATATTTTTTTTCCAATTCTGAATTGTAGTGTAATTGATTTTAGCGTTTTTATGCGCAATGAGTTCTACAACTGCCGTGTGAAAATTTGTTCCTTTATCTTGCACAGAACTGCAACCTTCACTGTATTCAATTTCTGCTCCCTCGTCAGCAATGAGTAGAGTTCTTTCATACTGACCACTACTTGCTGCTGTAACTTTAAAATAAGCTTGGAGAGGCATTGGAGTCTTCACTCCTTTAGGACAATAGGCGAAAGAGCCACCACTAAAAACACAAGAATTTAAAGCGGAAAATTTATTGTCTCCAATGGTAACAACAGTGCCTAGATATTTACGAACAAGTTCTGGGTATTCTTTAATAGCTGTATCAATATCACAAAAAATAATTCCAAGATCAGTTAATTCTTTTTTCACATTTGCATAGACGGTTTCTGAATCATTCATTGCCTCTATACCCGCTAGGTATTTCCTTTCGTGTTCTGGAATTCCTAGTTTTTCAAAACTTCTTAAAACTTCAGGATCAACATCTTCCCAAGATTTCTTTTTTTTCTGATTACTTCCAACATAGTGAGTATAAGAATCTATATTGACATTGAATTCGGGGAAAAATCCCCATGTGGGCATTGGTTTTTGTTCATATACTTCAAATGCTTGAAGTCGAAACTCTGTTAGCCAACCAGGTTCATTTTTAATATGGGAAATAGACTCAACTACTTTACGAGTTAAACCTTTTGGAAAGTTATCCGCTCTATAGTATCTTTCATTTTCTTCTTGTATACTCGTTGTGATTGTTGTCATTATTATCTCCTAGTGCTTTAAAAAAGAAATACCACCGATGAACACCGATAAGAAAACGATAGTCATCGTATTTTTACCGGTGTTAGCAACCTAAGCCAAAAAACGGTGGCAGTGTTATTATTTATTTACCGCAGAAAAATATTCTTTTGATTTGTTTACATCTGGAGTCATGGTTTTTGCGCCCTCATTCCAGTTTGCAGGACATACTTCTCCATATTTTTCATTGTGTTGAAATGCTTTGATTAAACGAATTGCTTCGTCAATGTTTCTTCCAACAGGTAAATCATTTACAGTAGCTTGGCGAATAACACCTTTTGGATCAATGATAAAAGTTCCACGAAGTGCAACACCTGCATCATCTCCAGAATCAATCAATACTCCAAAATCTTTTGAGATTTGCTTTGTAATATCAGCTACGAGTGGATATTTGATATCGCCAATTCCACCTTCCTTTCTAGGCTTTTGCTTCCATGCTAAGTGGGAAAATTTACTGTCGATGGAAACTCCGATCACTTCTGCACCTAGTTTCTTAAACTCATCTAGCTTTGTATCATACTCGATAATTTCAGTTGGGCAAACAAATGTGAAATCCAATGGATAAAAGAATAATACTACCCATTTTCCTTTGTAATCAGATAATTTTAAATTCTTAAATTCTGAGCCAATGACCGCTTCTGCTGTAAAGTCAGGGGCTTGGGATGTAACTTGTGGCATTCTAATATAATCTCCTTTTTGTTATACTTTTAGACCAACCTAAGATTCCAAATAGAAAAAGAAACAAAGTTTTTTATAATCATTCTAAAATTTTGGATTCATTTTATTTTGGATAAGAGAAAACTGAAGTATTTAAGTTTCCAAGTTTTCTCTTAGATAAAACTTTGACCGCTTCTATAATTTGAATCTTGATTCAAAACCAAAAATTGAAAAGAAGAGCAAATCCACTCTCTCATTTTCATTATCCTGAAGAACCAACTCTAGATCATTTCATCTAGAAAATTGGAACCAAATTTCTAGTTATAAATATATCCTAGATGCAAGTCTTAGCCTTTGTATTGGGATTGGATTTTACTGTCCATTCTGTAATCTCATACCTGCAATCGAATTCTAAATGCAAATCAGGCAAGTTCCATTCCTTTTATTTTCTTAAAACATAACGAAGCTAAACAAACACTGACTGATCAAAAAAGAATTTTTATAGATAGAGACAAAATTAGATCAAATTCGAAACATAATAACTAATCTCATATGCAAATCCTTATTCTTTTGATTTTTAGCTTAAGATTCGAATAATTTTTTTTTTCTTAAAAGTCTCGCAAATACTTTTTTTTACTAGCTTCTAAAAACTTCATCCAATCAATCGATTTTCCATTGTATCCTTTCAGGGTGATTATAGATTTTTTCAAGAATGATGTCTAATCTATATGGCAATTCAAAGTAAACGCAAAAAAGAAAATATTCTGGGAAATTTTTATGTAGATTCAACCTGTATAGATTGTGAGACCTGTCGAATTCTGGCTCCGGAAATTTTTAAGAAAGTAGGAAATGGTTCTATCGTTTACTTTCAACCAACTACAAACGATTCCATTGAAAGAGGATTACAAGCATTAGTCGCATGTCCTACCTACTCAATTGGGTTAGAGACAATGCTTCCAGAACTAAAGGAAATACGACTTAGTTTTCCTAAAAATATTGCAGATACTGTTTATTATAATGGATATCATTCTGAAAAATCGTATGGGGCTGCAAGTTATTTTATCAAAAGAGAAAAAGGAAACATACTAATTGATTCGCCTCGATTTGCCATGACCTTAGTAGAAAACTTTAAAAAGCTAGGAGGGATAGATTATATATTTCTCACACATCAAGATGATATTGCAGATCAACAAAAGTATGCAGATTACTTTGGAGCAAAACGAATTTTACACAAAGACGATTTTACAAAGCAACTATCGTCAGTAGAAATTCCAATAGAAGGAGAAGAAATTTTTCATTTAGATGAGGACATAAAAATCATTCCAGTCCCTGGTCACACAGAGGGACATTGTGTTCTCTTATATAAAGATAGTTTTTTATTTACCGGGGATCACCTAGCCTACTCTCCCACAAAAGGTCATTTACATGCCTTTCGAAATGCTTGTTGGTATTCGTGGGAAAAACAAATTGATTCCATGAAACGTTTGAATGAATTCACTTTTGAATCTATTTTGCCTGGACATGGTAGAAGTTTTTCTTCCGATAAAACTACGATGAAATCACAATTAAGTAAGTGTATTGAATGGATGGAAAGCGTTAAGTGAACTAGACAACTGCCGCCGTATCTCTAGACGTCTTAGGAGAATATCCTGTTATTCTTTTATAAGCTTTAGAAAATGCAAATGCCGAGGAGTAGCCAACGCTGCGTGCGACTTCCTCAATTGTAGCTTTTTTTTCTATAAGCATATTTTTCCCTTTTTCAATTCTTAGCTTCGCAAGATAATCCATTGGTGTTGATCCGAGAGTATCCCTGAACTTATTTGCAAGTGTCGCTCTCGATACGCCAACCGAATTTGCTAATAGATCTAACGTCCATGCATGAGATGGATTGAGATGAATTGCCTCCAAAGCAGATAAAATTTTTTCATCTTTCAAGGCTGACATCCAGCCAGGAGAATGACTTGGATTCGTTTCCATCCAATGTCGAATCACATAGTATAATAAAATATCAGAAAGTTTTTCTAATAATACATCTGATCCAATTCCCCTGTCCAATTCCTGTGAAATTAAAATCAATATAGTCTGAAGAGGATGATGGGTAGGAATTTCCTCTGATTTAATAAAAAGAACATCAGGCAGTTCTAAAAAAAATGGATGCATAGGTGTATTTTTAATTTCATATCGCACAGAAAGAATACTAGTAATAATCTTTTGTGTTTCCATTTGTGCTTGAATGAGTTGTCTAAATTTCTTGATATCCATTGCTTTTTGATTTGGATCAGACGCCAACTCATGTGTAAATCCTCTTGCGATAAACGCAATGTCGCCTTTACTCATTAAAATAGATTTGTTTTTATATCGAATATAGCACTTTCCTTGGGTTACAATGTGAAATCCTGCACTTTTTTCACAAGGAAAGATTAATCCCCATGGTTTGGAAAAAGAATTTCTAGAGAGTAAGTCTCCCTTCCAATTTGCATTATTAATTATCTCAGAAAGTATATCCATATTCTTAGAATATTTAATTATATCTATAAGTCTAATATTTTATACGAATGGATATGAATTTTTTATTTTTAGATATAATAAGTATATTATTTAGATATTCAAAATATAGTTTAGATTAATTCTATACTTAAGAATTTCAAATGAATATTTTTTTAGAGAAAGGAAGAATTTTTTCTAATAAGAAAATATTTTTATATAAATTAGGAGACAAAATGAAAGTATTTGTATACGGAGCGACAGGAAGTATTGGAAGTAATGTAGTAAATGGACTATTAGAAAGAGGCCATGAAGTCTTTGCAGGAACTAGACATCCAGAAAAAGGAAAAAAGGCAACCAATCTAAATTGGGTAATTGCTGATGCAGAAAAACCGAAGGAAGGTGTTGAAGTTTTAGAAAAAGTAGATGCAGCTTTTTTCATCTCTCCGCCTGGTCTTACAAATCAATATGATATTTTAAATCCTTGGCTAGAAAAAGCAAAATCATCTAAAATAAAAAAATTTGTTCTAATGACTGCAATGGGTGTAGAGCATGCTCCTCCTGAAGCACCATTTAGAAAATTAGAAATTGCGTTAGAGCAATCAGGCTTAAGTTATAACATTATTCGCCCAAATTGGTTTATGCAAAACTTCCAAACCTACTGGATTAGTGGAATATTAAGTGATAAAAAAATTTACTTCCCCGGAGGAGATGCGAAAGTAAGTTTTATTCATGCAAAAGATATTGCGTCTACCGCAATTACTCTCTTACTTACAGATGAATTTAAAAACCAAGCGTTTGCTTTAACTGGAAAAGAGGCGATCACACACTCGGACGTTGCATCTAAATTATCAAAGGCTACCGGTCTATCTATATCCTATGTAGACATTACCCCGGAAGATTTCAAGAAAGCACTTTTAGGTGCTGGCTTAAAAGAAGACTATGCCGATTTCATGGTGTTTATTGCGGGAAATTTAAAACAAGGCCATTCTTCTCCAATCATTGATTCGATTAAAAAAATCACAGGAAAAGATCCTATTTCTTTTGATGAGTATGCTGCGGAAAATAAAAAAGTTTGGTTAGGATAGTTTTAGTTATTTGAAGTCAAAAGACTTTTTGGATATTTAAGAATTGAAGCGACTGTGCAAAAGCAAGATTTTCACCACGAATTGCACGAAGGCCACGAAGAAAAATTGTAAATTTCCTAGTAAATTTTAACCTTCGCGATCTCCGTGGTTAGATTTTTTAAGCTATTACACAGTCTCTCTAAACTTTTTTACTTTAATCTTTTAGCTACTGCTTCCATAAATTGGAAAGTATCTAATTCTTTTTTTACAGGTGCAGTACTTAAAGAAATTAAATCTTTAGTCATCTCCCCTGCTTCAATTGTATCAATCACTGCTTTTTCTAATCGTTGAGCAAATGCAGTTACTTCAGGAGTTCCATCTAATTCCCCTCTTTTCGCAAGAGCACCAGTCCAAGCAAAGATAGACGCTACAGAGTTAGTAGAAGTTGTTTCCCCTTTTTGATATTTACGATAGTGTCTTGTAACTGTTCCATGTGCAGCCTCATATTCATATTTTCCTTCTGGAGAAACGAGAACAGAAGTCATAAGACCAAGCGAACCAAAACCAGAAGCAACCATATCGCTCATAACGTCTCCATCATAGTTCATAAGAGCCCAGAGCATTCCGCCTTGGTGTTTCATAATCTGAGCAACTGCATCATCAATTAAGAAATAGCTATAAGATATACCTGCCGCTTTCAATTCTGCTTCTTTTTCGGCTGCCATTTCATCAAATATAGCACGAAATCTAGCATGGTATTTTTTAGAAATCGTATCTTTTGTAGCAAACCAGATATCAATCTTTTCAGATAACGCATAGTTAAAGCAAGATTTTGCAAAACTGATAATTGATTTATCTAAATTATGCATACCCATTACAACACCAGGACCTTTGTATTCATGAACAAGAACTCTTTGCTTTTCTGCACCGCTTGTATCAGAATAAACTAGCTCTACTTTGCCAGCACTAGGAATTTGCAATTCCACATCTCTGTAGATATCTCCATAAGCATGACGTCCAATGCTAATTGGTTTTTTCCAAGAACGAACAGCAGCTGGAATGTTATTTATAATAATTGGCTTTCTAAATACTGTTCCATCTAATATGGATCGAATTGTTCCATTTGGAGAAGGCCATTCTTTTTTAAGGCTGTATTCTTTTACTCTATCTGCGTTAGGTGTAATAGTCGCACACTTTACAGCAACACCATGCTTTAATGTAGCCTGTGCAGAATCTGTAGTCACCTTGTCGTCGGTCTTATCTCTGTATGTTACAGAAAGATCATAGTATTCTAATTCAATATCCAAAAATGGATGTATAAATCTATCTTTGATTTCTTTCCAAATCACACGGGTCATTTCATCCCCATCCATTTCGACTAATGGTGTTTTAACCTTAATTTTACTCATTCAAATTCTCTCCTAAATGATTTCAATACTTTACAAGTTCCCACAGGGAATCAATTCCTTCAAGAGTAAATTTTACAATTAGATAGAAAACCTAAATTGGGGTATTGTTGATCCGTTTTAAATTTAATTTAAATTCAACTTTTAGGTATAACTGGGGAAAACAATTTACTTTTTCTTTAGGATTGGATGGTTTCCTGAATTTCTCTTCCATTTATTAAGTCCACTCATGAATAATTTTCATAAAATCAGAGGCCGACATTGGCTTTGTATAGAAGTCATTCATACCTGCCGCTAAACATTTTTCTCGCTCGCCTTCAATCACTTCACCAGTGATCGCAACAATTGGAATATCACTTATTCTACGGATTAAAACTGTGGTTTCAATTCCATCCATAGAAGGCATTCGTAAGTCCATGAATATTAAATCATAATCCGATGTTTCAATTTCTTTCAATGCATCCAAACCGCTATAGACATGGGTAACATTATGAATATTTTTGCTTTTTAGTATCTGAATCGCAACCATCGCATTTAAATCATCATCATCTGCGATCAATATTTTCGGATTTTCTTTATGAAGGGATACTTTTTCAATTGTAGAATTTTTTACTCTTTCCTTTGGAATTTCAACAATCATGGATAGACAAAAAGTTGAGCCAATCCCCTCCTTCGATTCAAAAGAAAGATTGCCGCCTAAAATATTGACTAATTTTTTAGATATGGAAAGACCTAAACCAGAACCACCATATTTTCGAGTCATAGAAGAGTCTGCTTGAAAAAAGCTTTCAAATACATGAATCTTTTGTTCTTCTTTGATTCCAATTCCTGAATCTTGGACTAAAATTTCTAAATTTTTTTTATCTCCCAAATCTTCTATGACTCGAAGTTTAATTTTTACATATCCCTTATTTGTAAATTTAATCGCATTTGAAATTAAATTAATCAAAATTTGTCGAATCTTATGCATATCACAAATGACAATCTGAGGGAATTTTATATCCATTTCTAAATTAAAATCTAAACCTTTTTCCTTTGCTTGTAATTCAAAGAGGGAAAAAATTGAATGAATCATTTCCGATAAATTACATTCAGTTTTTTCAATATGAATTGTTCCTGATTCTATTTTAGAAAAATCCATTATATTCAGAACAAGGCTTTCTAATACTTCAACTCCTCTTACTGCAAGTTCTGCGTAGCCCTTTTTTTCAGGAGATAAATCAGATTCAACAAGGAGAGACGTTATTCCTAAGATTCCATTCATTGGTGTTCTAATTTCATGACTCATTCGAACTAAAAAATCAGTTTTAGCCTGATTCGCCTTATCAGCATCTTGCTTTGCTTTTACTAAATCCTCTTCCATTTTCTTTCTTTGTGTAATATCATTGTGAACCGATATCCAAACCAGTCCATATTCGGGATGAATATATTCAGATACATTTACTTCAGACCAAAAAGATTCGCCATTTTTCTTTTGATTATGAACTTCCCCTCTCCAAAAACCATCTTTATATAAATTTGCATTGATTTCATCAGCTACTTCTCTACTTGGTTTAGTATCCGATGAGTTCAAAATACTCACATGCTTTCCAATTAATTCACCATTCTTATAACCAAATAAGGTATCAAAACTAGGATTTGTATAAATAATTTTGGCATCGCTTGTTCTAAGCAAAAAAACACCTTCAGACATTTTATTTAAAATATCACTGTGAAATTGAAGTAAAGATTCCTTCTTTTTTTGCTCTGTTATATCTGTTAACGTTCCATAGAAATGTTCAATCCCATTTTGATTTTTTATTTGTTCTAATTTTGCTTCAAACCAAACAATGTTTCTATTCTTAGTATAAAACCGAAACGAGAAATTACACTCAGATTTGATTTGAATCATATCTTGAAAGTTTTTAAAGGTAATCTCTTTATCGAGTGGATAGATAAAATCTTCTAAAAAATTTGGTTTTAGCCATTCTTCCTTTGTATAATTTAAAAGTCTTTCATCCCTCGCACAGATATTTAGAAATTGATCTCCTTTTGAGTTTATTTCCCAAATAATTTCATCACGTAATAGTAGATTTGGTAGTAGAGGAGCGTCATTCGAAATTAGAAATATTTTAAAATAATTTATAGTGAAAATAATAATAAAGAGATCAAATGCAAAAAAGAGAATTAGGATCGCAATAGAATAATCAAATCGTTTCAAAAATTCCCAGAATACTATCTGAAAACCAAAGATAGATGAAAAATATAAAATATTTCTTATAAAAACTACCATCGAATTATTCATGATATATAAATATTTTAATTCAATCCACGCAATCAAAAAGCATTTGAAATAAAATTTAATAACAATAGAAGTATCTAAAGTAACTTAGACTAAATATAGATTTTTAATTAGATGCGATACTTACCCGAAAAGCAGAATAGAGTTTTTGAGGAAAAATTGCGAGTTAGATATAAAATCTAACCCGCATTATTTTTGGAAAATTTAACTGATCCTAGAATGACACCCTGCTTTGTCCAAGATTACAGTCATAGGACAAAAACCAGTGAGAGATAAAACGATTTGGTTGATTCCTACAAGTAATGTCAATATAAACCAATAAGGGCTTACAAAATAACCTAACCCTAAACTAGCCAGTGTAAACAAACCAGCAAGAAGCCAAATCACCCTTTCTAAATACCATTTATCTGTTTTTGCTAAATACATTTCATAGCCTCCATATACCATACGGGGTATAATATTTTATTTGACAAGCAAAAAAAGATTGAATTTATAGATACTATACCCCCCATGGTATATTTAGGAGATTAAAATGAAATCAAATGCAACAAAGTTAATTTTAATTGGACTTTTCTTTAGCTCGTATTTTGGGCTATTGGCAGAAGATTCCAATGTTATAGAATTCAACTCTATCTGGGAAAAAATAAAACAAAACTCCCATTCACAAAAAGCATTATCACTAGAATCGAGGGCGGCTAAAATTTCTAGCAACAAAGCCTCAAAGCATTGGCTTCCAAGAGTGTATGCAGATGCTAGGAACTTTACAACAAATGACCCGGCATTAAACTTTTTCTCAACACTAGGTCAGAGATCTGCAGCCGCATCTGATTTCTCTACTAAAAGTGTTCGAACACAACCGAGCAATTTTATAGATACAAACAATCAACTCTATACAACTCCCAATTACAATACACTTAATTTATTTGCACCTGATACATTAAACTACCCAGGCACAAATACTTACCAAAGAGGAACTCTCGGTATCGATTTTTCAATTTACGAAGGTGGATCCAAAAAAGCGGTTGCGAAAGCATATGAAAAGCAATCAGAGGGTAAGCAATTAGAAAATAAATTTGTTACTCTAAATGAATATGCAAATTTTGCTGCTATGTATGGAACACTCATTGCTTTAAACGAGCAGCAAGAGAAAATAAATTCATTAGAAAAAGTCTTAACTTCCATTTTAAATCGTTATCAATTAGGAAATAGAGGCAATCCAGTCGGATATTCAGGTGGAATTGCACTTAAGAGTTTAAAAAATCGAATTGATGGAATTAAGGAAGAGACTACAGCAAGAATCGATTCAATAAAAAGTTCGATTGAAACGGCTGCCCAAACGTTACCCGAAAAATGGACATTAAAGTCTCAATCTGCTATGTCATTTGCGAATGAATATTTAAAACTACAAGCACCAGATAAATCTTACATGGCAAAAGCAATGAAATCGTATGCAGAAAGTGCAACAGAACAAGCTGAAGCTGAGAAAGCAAGGGTTCTACCAAAAGTAGGTCTCTATGGAGAATCTTATCTGTATAGAGGAGATAGAGCAACTGCCAATTCATTTAATGCAGGTTTTTATATTCAAATGAATTTATACTCTCCGGGAGACTTGGACTCAATCGAACAAGCAAAATTAAATAGTAAAGCAATGCAAGAAAGAGCAGAAGAAACCATTCGAAACGAAGAAGCAAAATCTAAATCATTAGTTCAAATAGAAAAAGCTCTTAATAAAAACTTGGAATTGATTCAAGAAAATACAAAATTAATGGAAGAGCAAATCACTGTATCCCAACAGCTCTTTTCAAGTGGAGCAATTAATGCAATTCAATTAGCTGAAGTTCTTTCTAGGCGAGCTGATATTATCTTAGCCAAATCAACTTTGGAATCTGAATATCTTAAAACTAGAGCTGGAATTTTAACTTTATCTGAAACAAATATAGAAGGATTAAAATATGAGTAAATTAGAAAAAGGTTTTGCGGGAAAACTTGCTGAGCAGTTTATAAATTCAAGGCTTACTCCAGTTATCGCAATCGTAAGTATTCTTTTGGGGCTAATGTCCGTTTACCTTACTCCCAAAGAAGAGGAGCCACAAATTTCAGTTCCTATGATTGATATTCAAATCTTTGCACCTGGATTTGAAGCGAAGGAAGTAGAAAGAAAGGTAACAGAAAAAGTAGAAAGGGCTGTTTGGGGATTAGATGGAGTAGAATATGTTTATTCTGCAACGAAAGCCCATGGAAGTATCATCACAGTTCGTTTTAAAGTAGGAGAACCTACAGAACCATCCCTTGTAAAAGTTCATCATAAATTGATGGAAATTAGACAAGATCTTCCTTCTAACGTTCTTCCACCTAAGATAAGTTCTTTTACAATCGATGATGTTCCTTTTCTTACTTTAAGTTTCAGCTCATCGGAAAGAGATGACTATGATCTAAGAAAAAAAATTGCACCACTCGCTCGTGAGCTTTCTAGCACTCCAGATCTTTCCCGTGTAGAATTACTAGGAGGAAGAAGAGAAAGTATCAGAATCATTTTAGATCCAGTCAAAGCATCAAACCAAGGGGTTTCTGTTTTAGATGTGGCAAATACTCTTAAAATGAGTGATGCTTATTTTCCAATGGGAAAAACATATTCTAAAGAAAAAGAATTTCAAGTTGAAGTAGGAGGGAGATTATCTTCGAGTGAAGAAGTTGGAAATCTTGCAATCGGTCAAAGAGGAGGAAGCATTGTTCGCCTTAAGGATATAGCAAAAATCCAATTAGCCGCAGAAGAAAGAAATAGATTATCAATATTGTATGATAAAGATAATGGAACTGAACCTAAAAATGCAGTCTCCATTGTATTTGCTAAACGAAAAGGAACTAACGTTGTAGTTTTAGCAAAAGACTTAATGGAAAGAGCAGAAACTTTTACAAAAGATTTACCAGCTGATATTAAAATGTCTATTGTTAGAAATTATGGAACAACAGCAGAAGAAAAATCTTTTGAGTTAATTGAACATTTACTGATTGCAACGATTTCAGTGACTGTGCTAATTGCCCTTGTTATGGGACTAAGATCTGCAATCGTTGTATCTATCGCAATACCCGTTACTCTTGCCTTAACACTCGCGATTTACTATTTCATGGGTTATACCTTAAATCGTGTGACTTTATTCGCGCTAATTTTCTCGATTGGGATTTTAGTAGATGATGCGATAGTTGTAGTAGAAAACGTAGAAAGGCATTTACATCTCGATCCTGAATCTGGAATTCTAAAAGCAACTATCAATGCAGTTTCTGAAGTTGGGAATCCAACAATTCTAGCAACATTTACTGTAATTGCTGCCATTTTACCAATGGCTTTTGTGCAAGGACTCATGGGTCCTTATATGAAACCGATTCCTGTTGGAGCAAGTTTAGCTATGATTTTATCCTTATTTGTAGCTTTTATTGTCACTCCTTGGGCATCCGTTCGACTTTTAAAGCAAACCGTTACTCACCATAGTGAAGAAACACCTAAAGAAAGCTTTTTAGATAAACTATACATTTCTTTCTCAGAAATGTTACTAGGAACAAAAAAAGCAGCCTTCTTATTTGGGATAATCAGCATTATCCTCCTACTCTCATCTTTTAGTTTTATCTACTTTAAATGGGTTAAGGTGAAGATGCTTCCATTTGATAACAAAAATGAATTTCAGATTACCATTGATTATCCACCAGATACACCTTTGGAAAAAAGTGTAGAGTGGTCGAAGGAATTATCTGCAAAATTACTCCAAGAAAAAGAAGTTAAGAAAATTCAAATCTATGCTGGAGAAAGTGCGCCATTTTCCTTCTCTGGAATGGTAAAGCATACATTCTTACGAAAAGAAGATTATATGAATGATCTACAAATTCTTCTCTCAGATAAAGGAAAAAGAAAAGAATCTAGTCATAAAATCATTGAGAGACTCCGACCTATTATCCAAGAATTTGGAAAGGAAAAGAATGCGATCACAAAAGTTTTAGAAATTCCACCTGGTCCTCCAGTCATGGCTACAATGGTTGCTGAGGTTTATGGTCCGACTGAAGAAATCAGACGTCAGGTAGCAAAAGAAATTTACTCCATCTTTGAAAAAGAAAAATCAGTTGTAGACTTAGATTATTCTTGGAGAGAAAGTAAAACAAGAAAAGTTTATGACTATGATCAAATCAAAGGTGGAATATTGGGAGCAAAATCAATGCAGGTTGTTGGAGTTGGATCCTATATTTTTACCGAATCCAATCTTGCCTCTCTTGCAGAAGCAGATGCACCCGAGGAAACTAACGTTGTTCTATCCGTTGACAATAAAGTTCGCTCAAGTCAGATTCCATTCCAAGGAAGTAAAATTGCTTCTTTTGAATCTGGTGTGATTCCTGTTGATTCTCTTCTAAAAAATCCTAAACTAATTTCAAATGAAGTATTGCATAGAAAAAACTTAAAGCCTGTCTCCTATGTTTTAAGTGAACTCTCTGGAGCAGAAGAAGCTCCTGTTTACGGTATGTTGAAACTTGCGCCTAACATCAATTATCCTACACAAACAGCAGATGTTCCTTGGAATACAAAATCACCCGTAATCAAGTGGGATGGAGAATGGTTTATAACCTATGAAGTCTTTAGAGATTTAGGAGGAGCCTTTGGAGTCGTTATGATCCTAATCTACATATTAGTTCTAGGATGGTTTAAAAGCTACACTGTGCCTCTTATTATAATGACACCGATTCCAATTAGTTTAATCGGAATCCTTCCTGGCCATGCAATGCTCGGAGCATATTTTACTGCAACCTCAATGATCGGTTTTATTGCGGGTGCAGGGATCATTGTTCGTAACTCGATCATACTAGTAGACTTTATAGAAGAACAATTAAAAGAGGGACAACCACTAAAAGAAGCGGTAATTAGTGCAGGTGTCATACGATTTAGACCAATGCTACTAACGGCTGCTGCAGTTGTTGTGGGAAGCTTTATCATGCTCTTTGATCCTATCTTTGAAGGTCTGGCGATAAGCCTAATGTTCGGTGAAGTTGCAGCTACAGCACTCAGTCGTTTTGCTGTCCCTGTTCTATATTACTGGTTTGTAGGAAAAAGTAGAGTAAAATTATTTTCAGAAGCAAACAGTTGAGATTATCAGAAATATAATTTCAAAATTTAACTCCTACCCTTCTCAATTTTTGAGAAGGGTTCTATTTCTTTCATCTAAAAAAATGTTTTCAAATTAAGCTCATTTCAGATTCTAATTGAATATAAAATCAGTATCTATATTGTTTTTAGTTATAATAAAACCAAATGAAGCAAAACTTACATCGCTCTGACCAGATTCCATGGATATTATTAACGATTTTTTTTAGTCTAACTTGCATTGTAAGTTATTTTCTAAGAGAAAGCAGTATTTCCACCAACGCCTTAGAATTTAGTTTTCTGTGCAATGAAATCAAATCTAAAATCATTACAAGACTAGAATCACAGGCACAAATTTTAAGAGACGGAGCCGCTTATTTACAAAGTAGAGATTCCATCTCCCGAAAAGACTGGAAAACCTATATAGACGAATCAGAAGCAATCCAAAGCCTCCCTGGAATCCTTGGAGTCGGTGTAACGATCCTAATTCCCAAAACTAAACTCCAAGAACATATAGAAAGCGTTCGGAGAGAAGGATTTCCAAATTATAAAGTATTCCCCGAGGGGGAGAGGGAAATCTATTCCTCTATTATTTATTTAGAGCCTTTTGTGGGTAGAAATTTAAGAGCTTTTGGTTATGATATGTATTCAGAGAATATAAGACGTAAAGCCTTAGAATTTTCGAGAGACTATCATACTCCTGGACTTACCGGAAAAGTTATACTCGTTCAGGAAACAAACGAAGATGTTCAGCCTGGCACTCTTCTTATGTATCCATTCTACAAAAAGAATATGCCGATTGCTACAATCGAAGAAAGAAGAAAAGCAATTCAAGGTTGGGTCTACAGTCCCTATCGTATGAAAGATCTTTTAGAAGGAATTCTTAGCAACCAGAATTCAGGTGAAAATTTACGTTTAGAAATATTTGAATCAGAAGAAATTAAACAAGGAAACCTACTTTACGATAGTGGAAATATTCCTCAGCAGAATTTTAATCTAAAGATATCTCAAAAAGTAATTCCTATAAGCATTTTTGGTTCCACATGGAGTTTAAGATTCACTGATCTAAGACCTAAGGCTAACTTTTTCTATTTTAATCGTTCCTATATCGTTTTCATTTCTGGTGTCATTGTGAGCTTTCTTTTATTCTTTCTTACCAAAATCAGTATAAATACTGAAAAAAAGGCAATTGCACTTGCTGATAGTATGACACTTGCCTTAAAGGAAAGCAGAGAGTGGTTTAGGATGATACTAAACTCCACTGCCGACCCAATTTTCGGCTTAGATCTAAATGGCAATTGTAGTTTTTGCAATTTTGCCTGTGTAGAAATTTTAGGTTACACAAGTATTGATGATTTACTTGGTAAGAATATGCACCATTTTTTAAAGCACTCGGACTCCTCCGGAAAGCCAATTCAATATGAAAATTGTAAAATTTTAACTGCACATAATAAAGGGGAGAAAGTTCATTCCGATTCCGAACTTTTTAAAAAGGCAGATAACACTTTCTTTCCTGTAGAATATTGGTCGTATCCAATTCTAATAAATGGAAAAATTATTGGTTCAGTGGTTAACTTTTTAGATATAACAGAAAGAAAAAAATTAAACAAAGAATTACAAGAAAAAATTCAACAAGCAGAACTCGCAAACCGTGCCAAGTCGGAATTTCTTGCAAACATGAGTCATGAGATTAGAACACCACTCAATGGAGTGATTGGTTTTATTGATCTACTCTCAAAAACGGAAATGAACTCCAATCAGAGACAATATATGAAGATTATTTCACAATCTTCCAATTCGCTTTTAGATCTAATTAACGATGTATTGGACTTTTCAAAAATTGAAGCAGGGAAAATTGATTTAAACATTGAACCAGTTGATATATACGAGTTAACCGCAATAGCAATAGATGTAATTAAATTCAAAGCCCACCAAAAGAATATTGAATTGATTTATAATATAAATCCTGATATTCCAAAGTATATTTGGACGGACATGGTCCGTTTAAGGCAAATATTGATTAACCTTTTATCAAATGCGATCAAGTTTATCGATAAAGGTGAAATTGAACTCAAGATAGATTTTAATTTTCCAGAAACAAGAAAGGATATAATTATTTTACATTTCTCTGTTCGCGATACAGGAATTGGAATCGATCCTAAAAATTCAAAACGTATTTTCCAAGCATTTACACAAGAAGATAGTTCGACCACAAGAAAATATGGGGGTACTGGATTAGGTTTAACAATCTCTAACAGAATACTCAATACAATGAATAGTCAATTAGAACTGGAAAGTGAATTAGGAAAAGGAAGCCGATTTTATTTTTCAATTGAATGTAGATTTCAAAAAGACAAACTCATCGAGCCAATGGAGACGAATGTTAAGCAGGCAATCATTTTAGAAACGAATCGATCAAATGCAGGTGTAATTCAAAAATTTTTAAACTACTTCCAAATTGAATCAGAAGTAACATTTAACCTTGAGGATGCGAAGATTTTACTATCTAGAAAAAAATACGATCTTGCTATCGTTGATACAAATTTACCAGGTGAATCAAGCATTGAGTTTATAAAAAAATATATAGAACCAATTCCAAGTATTCTACTCTATGATGCTCTTGAAGAAGGCGATTTTGCCTCAATGCCGGAAGACAAACATATTCTATCTAAAAGAATGAAACCTCTAAAGCCATATGATTTATTCAGTGAAATCATCAACTTAACAACCAAAGACAAAAAAGTAAAAGAGACTAATAAAATAGAAACTGAATCATCTAACCAAGAGCTAAGTTTCTCCAAGGTTTTAGTTGTAGATGATGATTCCATTAATCTACTTTTAGCCAAGACGATTTTAAAAAGTATTCTTCCTCAATCGATTATCATGCAAGCAGAGAATGGAAAAGATGCGATTGAAATCTTTAAAACAGAAAATCCTACCTTAATCTTTATGGATATACAAATGCCGGAAATGAGTGGTTTAGAAGCGACTAGAGAAATCAGAAAATTGGAACAAGAAAGACCGTGTACGATCATTGCACTTACGGCAGGAGCCCAAAAGGGTGATTTTGAAAAATGCATCCAAGCAGGTATGAATGATTATATTACTAAGCCCGTTGTAAAAGGAACGATTGAAAAAGCAATTCAGAAGTGGAGTAAGATTTTACAAGCAACCACACCAAAATAAAGAATATCGAATCCTATGAGTCTAAAGAAATTTCTCATTTTTGGAACAAATTAAAAAAAAATCATAAAAAAAGTGCTAATGCATTTTTCGAAATTCTTCCGAAATTATTGTTAGCGGAAAAAATTTTTAAATTTTGCAAAAAAAGTAAAAACTCAAAAAACGCTAATTTTACATGTTTAGCGCTAAAAAAACCCATAAAACCCCAATTTAACCCCCATTTTCAGAAATTAATACTGAATCCTTGGTTTCCGATACATATCTTACAAAAATAAATAAAATCAGACACAAAAATTCACACAAAGAAAAACAAAATACTGTGGGCAAGGATGCTCCCAGTTGCTTGTGATCAGTTTCAAGGAGGAAACTTATGATCATCAACCACAATTTATCAGCGATTAACTCGCACAGGGTTTTGAAATTTCAAAACGAAGAAGTTTCAAAAAATATGGAAGTACTTTCTTCCGGCATGAGAATCAACAGAGCTTCTGATGATGCTTCTGGTCTTGCAGTTTCTGAAAAAATGAGAAGCCAAGTTTCTGGCCTCAGACAAGCAGAACGTAACACTGAAGATGGAATCTCTATGATTCAAACAACTGAAGGTTATCTGACTGAAACAAACGACATTCTACAAAGAATTCGTGTTTTAGCTATTCAAGCTTCTAACGGTATCTACACTCCTCAAGACAGACAAATGATACAAGTTGAAGTTTCTCAATTAATCGATGAAATCGATAGAATAGCTTCTCAGGCAGAGTTCAACAAAATGAACCTTTTACAAGGTGACTTTGCTCGTGGTTCTAGAGTTGCTTCTATGTGGTATCACGTAGGTGCAAACATGCATCAAAGAGAAAGAGTTTACATTGCTACTATGACTGTTAGAGCTCTTGAATTAAAGAGACCAGATGGAACAATGTTATCTCTCTCTACAGCTGACTTAGCAAATGATGCAATCGGAACTATTGACGATGCACTTTACAAAGTAAACAAGCAAAGAGCAAATTTAGGTGCATACCAAAACAGATTGGAACATGCGTCTAAAGGACTCATGGTAGCATATGAAAATATCCAAGCTTCTGAATCAAGGATTAGAGACGCAGACATGGCTGAAGAGTCTGTAGCGTTTACTAAGAATCAAATCCTAGTTCAGTCTGGTACTGCTATGATGGCTCAAGCTAACGTAAGACCTCAGTCTGTGCTACAACTTCTTAGATAATATAAAAATTATTTAAGCCCGTATTAGAGCAGATTTCTTAGCAATAAGAATCTGCTCTTTTTGTTTCTAGAGTGTGGATTATAAAAGAGGAACAGGCCAATCAATGATCATTTTGTGTTCGCGAATGCTTCCACAACCTAAATCACCAGGAGCGACTCCTGTGCTTCGAACAGCAGCATAATTAACAGCTAATACATTATTTGCACAAGCATCTACATCATCTTTATCATAAAATTTACTATCTTTTATGCCCTTAGTATTGTAAGTTACAATCGCAGTCGCAACAGAAGTTCCTGCTGCTCCAGAAAGAGCTGCACCTGCTAAAGCATTGGTTAATATAAGATTTTTTGCCTCAGAACCTTTGATAGTAGCGTGTGTTACGTTTAAACCTAAGCTATCAATTAATACGCAATTTGTTACAAAAACTAATACTGCGAGAGAGAAAATTATTTTTTTCATAATTCTTATCCTTTTATATATTTTACTAACTATTTGCTTTACTAGGAGTATACAGACAATTACTTTTTTACAGCACTGTAAGACTAGGCTTATTATAAAGCCTCAAAGCCAATAGAAAACAGAGCCTATCTACGTTAGATGATATGCTCTTCTTCATAGGTATGTAATTAGAATAAAGGAACTGGCCAATCGATCAAGGTTTTATGCTCACGAATCGGAGAACAAGCAATATCACCCACGGCTAATCCTCTTGTGTATTGATTATTACTCACAGCATTTGCAACAATAATAACTTTATCTGCACAAGCATCTACATCATCTTTGTCATAGAACTTACTATGTTTCAGTCCTTTTGTATTATATGTTGCGATTGAAGTTGCAAAAGTCGTTGTAGATCCGCTGGCAGCTGCACCAATCAATGCACCAGTTAATATCTGATTAATTGCGGCTTGTCCTTCCACTGTTTCCTTGACTAAATTGAGACCAAGTTTATCTAATACAATGCAATTGGAAATTGAAAGTAATGTTGCCAGAGAGAAAATGATTTTTTTCATAATTCTTATCCTTTTTTATATTTTACTAACTATTTGCTTTACTAGGAGTATACAGACAATTACTTTTTTACAGTATTCCAAAGGTTCATATGATAAAAAAAAATACATTCTCGATTTATAAAATGACTCTTTCCAACCAAAACCCAAAAGCCAGATCTTGTTACAAAACCAAGCAGTTCAAATCGAGACTTTTTAAGAAAACCTATTTGGTATTGATTCTATTGCTCCTAAATATTCTGCAAACTCCTATATTTTCGGATGTTCAGAAAAAAACCAGAACACTAAAAGTCTTGGTTGCCGGAGATGTAATGTTTAACTGGGGGCTTAGAGAAACTAGGCAAAAAAGAGGTGAATTCGCGCCAGTTGAAGAATTGATTCCTCTTTTTTTAGAAGCAGATATAAGAATGGTAAATCTAGAAACTCCTGTTGCAAATTCAACAGATGATATGGACGAGTCTAAGTCATATGTTTTCAATGCAAAACCAGAAGATATAAGTCTCTTAAAAAAGATTAAGATTGATCTTGTGTTTCTGGGCAACAATCACTCCATGGATTATGGGAAAAAAGGTCTCGAAGAAACCATTGAAAATCTGAACAAAGAAAAGATCTTGTTTGCAGGCATTGGAAAAAACATTCGGGAAGCTATAAAACCAAATCAAATCTCGATTCGAAACAAATCGGTTCAAATCATTTCAGTCAGCAATATTGGAGAATCTAGGTTGTTTGCAGGTGAAGGTAAACCAGGCGTAGCCCCACTACAAATAAACCGATTAAAAACTGTATCCTCTGATAAAAACAACCAAGGCAAAATACAACTTCTATCTGTTCATTGGGGAGTAGAATACAGTCCTGAACCAACTAAAGAGCAAATCAAACAGGGTCATGAATTAATTAATTCTGGATTCACAGCGATCATAGGCCATCATCCTCATATCCCACAAGGAATTGAAAAATATAAAAACGGAATTATTATTTACTCCTTGGGTAACTTTTTATTCGGAAGTAGAAATCAATACCTAAATCACAATATAGCCGTTATGTTACATTTTGAAAATAATGAATTAATATTTTGTGAAGTAATTCCTATCTTTGGAAAATTTCAGGATGCAGAACATATCGTTCGCCCTCTTCCCTACTCGGAAGCAGAAGATTTTTTACATGAATATTCTATACTTTGTCAAAATTTAAACACAAAATTGGAAATCAAAAACGGAAGAGGATATATTTATATTAAGAAATAATTTAGCGTAGTATAGCAGATCTTTTTTTAAGAGTATTTAAATATTGCGTTATTTTTTTTTCAGCGTTTTTATCTGGTAGAAATTTAAGTCCATATCCATTTGGTTTGTCGTACATTTTCCCTTTATTGATCCAGCTCACTTGTGCATTCACATGAATTATATCTGATTCTAAATATAAAATCAAACTATACATTTTATTTTCTTCCAAATGCCCTAACTCAGCTTCAATAAAGATTCCTTTTTCTGATAAATTAATTGCCTCTCCGCGTAACGTTTTATGGTCTGTTTTAATTTCCACAGAGAATCGCACACTGTAACGGGGAGTATAATGGTTTTGAACAAATTGAGAAATTGTTTTGCGATCTGATTCTGTCTCTGTTTTATACTCGATCCAAAGACCACACCTACTCCCCGCAATCTTATCAATCGACACAAGCTTTCCTTCTAATTCATATTTACCAATATTAAACAGATCTAAATTCATAAATAGAATTATATGAGAATAAACCGAAGGCAAAAACTCAAAATCTTCTTCATAGATTTTAATAAAAATATACTCTCTCGAAATCATATTTGTCTCTAAATGATAAATCTTGCCCGCAATATTTAAGCTAAGAGGCAAACGCACAGAAATCGCTCCTGAGGAAAGGAAAAGTCTCTTTGTATATTTTAGTTTAAGAGTATCTAATAAACGAATCATGTCTTACTATTCCTGTATAACCATTCTTTCTATTTTGTAAACTATAATAAAGAACCTTGAGATTGATAGAGAATTTTAGAACTATAAAAACACTCAAATTAAGTTTTGACTGCATTTAGAAGCACGCAATCCTGTAAAAATAAGATGTGTATGTTTTGATTCACTCTAGAAAGATAAGTATTAAAAATGAATAGAAAAGAGTTTTTGAAATATGTGTCAATCTTCACAATAGCAGGTTGCGATATGAATTTAAAAGAGTTCGGAAATTTATTAGAAAGTAAAACAGAAAAGAAAATGCCAGTCGCATTTATTGGACATGGAAATCCAATGTTTGCAATTACAGAAAATCCGTACAAAACACTGTGGGCTACTTTCGCAAATACCATTCCAAAGCCAACTGCAATTCTTTGTATTTCCGCTCATTGGCTAACTCGCGGAACAGGAGTTACAATGGCTACAAACCCAGAAACCATTCACGATTTTGGTGGTTTTCCAGATGAACTTTTTCAGGTTCAGTATCCAGCTCCTGGTTCCCCAACCTATGCACGTATGGCGGCTGACGCTATCAAATCAGCAGAAGTGCAGGAAGATTATAAATGGGGGCTCGATCATGGAACATGGGCTGTTTTGAGAAATATGTATCCAAAAGCAGACATCCCCGTTTTTCAAATGAGCATTGATTATTACAAGTCCCTCGAATTTCATTTCAAATTAGGAGAAGAGCTTAGAAGCCTTCGATCTAAAGGAGTTCTAATTTTAGGGAGTGGAAATGTGGTTCATAATTTACGACAGGTGAGATGGCAAGAAAATGCGAAACCTTTCGACTGGGCACTTGAGTTTGATCAGTTTGTAAAAAATAATATAGAAGAGAAAAATGATAAAGCTCTTTTGGAATATAAAAATCTAGGAGAGATTGCAAGTCTTGCTCATCCGACTAACGACCATTATCTTCCTCTCCTTTATATTCTTGGACTCAGAGAGGCAAACGACAGTTATTCTTTTTTTAATGACTCTATAGATATGGGCTCAATGAGTATGCGAAGCGTAGTTTTCGGCTAAAACCAAAGAAATAAGATCCTCTCTATACAACCAAAGAGTATCGATACAGATACAATAAGCTCACAAAGATCCATCGTTTTTTATCGTTTAATTATCGGTGGTAATCTTTTATATTCTTTTTTAAGTGTTAGCTTTCGCTAAAACCCAGATTGGATTTTTTGCTCTAAGAGTAAAAGCAAGAATAGAATCTGTTTTTTGAAAGGATTCTCCTTTTTCTATTTTGTAAATTTGAAAGAGTCGAAATAAAATCAGCTTTGCTTCTAAAATTCCAAACCTAGCTCCAATGCAACTTCTCTTCCCAGATCCAAATGGAATAAAAGCATTTCCTTTTTCTTTGTCTAAAAAACGAAATGGATCAAATTCATTTGCACTCCTCCCCCAATCCTTTTTCAAACGACCTGTTACATAGGGAGATACAAGTAATTTCGATTTTGGTTTTAAAATATATTCCTTATCTTTAATATTAAAATGAATTTCTTTTTTAGAAAATGTAATCCGACTAAAAACAGCACCAAGTGGAAAAAGTCGTAAGGATTCATTTAGAATTGAACTTAAGATCGGAGTATTCTTTTCTATTTTTTCTAAAATCAATTTAGAATCTATATTCTCATTCGCTTTCTGGAAGGAAGGTAAAATCTCAACGATAGACGCTATTTCTTTCTGCAATTCCTTTGAAGTTTCTAAAACATTTGATTCTAAAATACTAGAAAGAGTAAAAATCACAAGATTCGCTGTTGTATCATGTCCAGCTCCAAGTAAATCCATGAGAAGAGTTTGAATTTCCGTATCTTCTAAGTCTGGATATTTCTGTAATAAAATTCCAGCAATCGAAGATTCGCTTCTAGAATTTCCTAATTGTAAATCTTCTTTTACTTTTGAAAGAAGAGTATTTCCAGCCAATGCCAGATTCGAAACTGCTCTATCTAAATTCCGAATGTCTTTCGTTTTGAAAAAAGAAAATAGGAAAGCAGGAAATGGATAATAAATGTATTTCTGAATTGCATCAAGCATCACTCGAACAGAACTTGTTAGAAAATAAGAATCGATTTGATTCTTGTTTCTTTTCTCTTTCGAAAATAATTCTAAGTCGATATTAAAAACTAATTTCCCTACTACATCAATTCCAAGTAAACTCAATTCATCACTGATTGCAAACTGAGTTTTCTTTTCTTTTAAATTTAAAAGCATTGCATCAATAGAATTTAGAATTGGTTCAATACTCTTCTCCAAAAAGATTGGATCATTCATGACAGTAAGTCCTATCTTCCTATTTCGTTTCCATTCCTCTCCATTTGTAAACGTTATTCCCCCCATGTTGGTGTGAATCTTTGGATTCTTATTTTCTAATGAATTTAGATTTTTGATAAACTGAAAATAAATATAATCAATAATTGGAAAGCTTGACCGATTTTGAAATTCTACATCTTTTAAAATTAAATGTAGAATCGATGCATCTTTTACAAGTAGCATAGGATCAAATGGATTGAGTAAAATTGGAACAAACTCCTCCTCTGATTCTTCTGCTAATTTTAAAATCAACTTATGCATATCTTCAGGATTTTTCAAAAAAGAAACTATCTGTCGAAAGAAAGAAATGATTTTTCCAAAACTCATTTTTGTAAAAATTTGCTTTTGCATTCAATAAAAGTATTATTTGTATTCTCCCCTGTCAAGTGTCATAACCTTACGAACAAGTATGCGAAAACTGACTATCACCTATTGCCACGAACGAGCGGCAATGGATTTTGGATGGAAAGACGATTGTCACCGATGTATTTCTAAACAGTTAGGTTTTGTTCTGTTATCTTATTCAACCGAATCCATCGTTTTTTATCGTTCAGTTATCGATGCTATCGGTGGTAATCTTTTATATAAGGGTTTTAATCTCTTCTTCCATGGAAGTATTGACGAAACATTCAATTCTGTATTTATTTAAAATATTATGAAACTCTATGACGTAGCAATCATTGGCGGAGGTATATCAGGATTTACCGCGGCTCTAAGGCTTCAAAAAAAAGGATTCAATACTCTAGTAATAGAATCTCATTCCCAGATCGGAGGATGCGCTGGCTATTTTACCAAGAAAAATTTTTCCTTTGATGTGGGAGCTACTACTCTGGTTGATTTTATAGAGGGTGGTGTTGGAGGAAATTTCTTTCAAGAAATCGGTCTACCAATTCCGGAAGGAGAATATTTAGATTATATAGCATGGCTTCCCGATCGAAAAATAAATTTATACAGAGACAATACTAGATGGAAAGAGGAAAGACTTCTAAAACTTGGAAATTCAAAGAACCATATTGCATTCTATGAACTACTCGATCGGATCACTAACGTTTTTTGGGAAGCCACACGTAAGAATATACAAATCCCAATTCATAGATTTTCTGAACTTAAAAAAGCAATTTCTGCGATAGGATTTAAGAACTTGGGATTATTGAAATATTATAATCATACAATGTTAGATGTTCTAAAATTTTTTCATTTAGAAAAAGAAAAACCTCTCATTGGACTTCTTTCAATGCTGATTGAAGATACAGTGCATAGTAAAATAGAAGAGGCTCCTTTTATCAATGCGACTCTTGGCACAACGATTCGTGGTGCTGGGCTCATGCGTGCAAAAGGAGGAATGAAAGCACTTTGGAAAATTCTAGAAAATCACTACAATTCTCTCGGAGGAGAAATCTATAAATCAAACCAAGTCATCTCCTTTGTAAAACAAAATAACCTATGGGAAATAACGACTAAGAAGGGGAACTTACAAGCAAAAAAGATTATTTCCTCTCTTCCGTTAGATAATACATTTACAATCTCTCCAGAATTCATTCAAAAGAAATTAAAACCCTATATTCAAAAAAATGAAGTTTATAAAGGGGGAGCGATTGTAGTTTTTCTCGGAATTCCAGAAAAAGAAATTGAAACTGAATCAATTACCCACCATCAAATCTTACTCGACTATGATAGAGAACTTGGGAATGGAAATAATATGTTTATCTCTGTCTCAGGAAAAGAAGATGCGTTATCTGCTCCAATTGGCTTCAGAAGTGTTATGATTTCTACTCATTGCAAAAACTTAGAATGGGAAAATCTCTCAAAAGAGGAATACGAATCGAAGAAAAAAGAAATCGGTGATCGTCTAATCGATTATGCAAGGAGGGTTTATCCGAGTCTTGCCACAAACCCAGTTGTATATGAAATAGGAACTCCTAGGACTTATCAAAAATTTACAAAGCGAACTTCTGTAGGTGGTTTTAAACAGACTCTCTCGAATTCTAATTGGAAATCAGTCCCACAAGACATCGGGATTGAAAATTTTTGTATTACAGGAGACAATACTTGGCCTGGTCTTGGAACTGTTGCTGGACTTGTTTCTGGTAGAATCGCAGCCGAACTTTCATCCCACTAACGTTAGTTACTGTAATCAGTTCTATACTATCAGGCTTTTCTTAAATTATTTTATCTGCGCTTCTGTTATTAGTTCATAGGCTGTGTCAGCTCCATCCGCTTGGTGCTTCTCAGAAAGAGTTTTAATTGCTTGTTTAATCTGCTGTTCAGTCAGCATATTCTAAAACAGCTTTTATGATTTTTTCATTTTCGGTTTGGATTAGATATCTTGCTTTAAATGTAAAACTTTTAGAAGAAATATGAATGATATATTCTTGCAAATTTTCTTTTTTCGAATTTTGGCTTAGGATTTTATAAACGAGTCCTGCATCAATGATCTCTGACTTTGCCCATTTTTGAATTTCTTTTTTTCCAACTATCTTTCTTCCTACATCAATTACAATTGCATCCTCAGAAAAGGAAGAAATTAGTTTATCAGTATCATGACTGTAAACACCAGATAGAAAAGTATCAAAAGGGTTGGATATCTTTGTTTTCTGAGCATATGCAAAAATTGAATGAAGAATAAAAACTAAAATAGTAATTTTTTTTATCATTCTTTTCCTTTAAAATTTGCCTGTAAAATTCAAAATAAAATAGACTTCTTTCTAAATTATCAATTCAGAGAAACGTTAGTATTAATTCTTATCAGAATTCTTTCATGTTGTTTGTTTTACAACATGAAAATCGAATTAACCTAAAATCTATAAATTTTATTTTTTTACAGTAAGTAAATGAGAGATCCCAAAGGCTGCGTAAATTCCTTCTGTAACTTTTGAAAGGTGCTGATTATATTCTTCTATATAAGTTCCCATTCCCATCTTATCTACTATCGTTCTAAATGGTTTCTCGCCTTTCGGTTTTTTGATTAGCTCCAAAATAGCGATTGCAACGTTTCTAGGATCTTGTTCAGGATTACTTGCAAGTCCATGTTCAAATCCTTTTAAAAACTCTTCTGGGAAATCAGCGAACTCTCCTAATTGTTTTTTTCTATCCACATCACTTGGACGAATTAAATTATCAATAAAAGTTGTTGGATATCCACCCGGTTCTACAATGCAGGATTCAATTCCAAATCCGGATAATTCTATTCTATAATTTTCAGCTAACGCTTCTAAAGCCCATTTGCTTGCATTATAAGGTCCGTAAAAAGGCACTGAAATTCTACCAAGCAAACTAGAAATATAAATGATCAGCCCATTTCCATTTTTTCTAAAATAAGGAATCATAGCACGATTGACTCTCTGGACACCAAAAACATTGATATCAAATAATTTTTGAAAATCCTCTGGTGTAAAAGTCTCCTGATTTCCCAAAACACCTACTCCTGCATTATTAATTAACACATCCAGATTGACTTTGCTCATAATATGATCTATAACGTTATCGACGCTTTTTGTATTTGTCACATCCATTTCAAATACTTTTATGCCCAGTTTTTCTAATTCAATTTTATTCTCTTTGTTTCGACCATTCACATCTCGCATAGTTCCAAAAATAGAATATCCATCCTCAGTTAAAACTCTCGCGATTAACTTTCCAAAGCCGCCTCCGACTCCTGTGATCAGCACATTTTTACTCATAATAAACCTTTCCTAAATCCTAAGATAGTTTCATTTTAGAATGGTTTCAAAAGTATAGATTGTATTTAATTGGTATTTATTTGAAGATAATTGCTTTTGTAAACACCTGGTGTGATTCCGAACTGTTTTGTAAAGGTTCTAGTGAAATGACTTTGATCCGAGAACCCAAGCTCTAGAGAAATTTCTACAAGACTTTTTTCTGTTTCTTGCAAGAATCGTTTGGCTTCTTCCAATTTTATTTTCAAGATGTATTGATAAGGAGTGATTCCAGTCGCTTTTTTAAATTCTTTTAGGAAATAAAATTTACTCATACTCAAATGAAATGCCAAAGTATCGATTGATATTTCAGAACCAAGATTGGATAAAATATGTGACTTTACAATTTCAATGTCCTCTGCTTTAATTTTTACAGATTCTTTTTGATTTAGAATATCTTTATAATCAGAATAATTTTTAATAAAATAATTTGCTAAGAGTTTTTTTAGCATCTCAACATATTGTTTGCCATTGCTTCCGTTCGTCTTCACCTCTTCCCAAAAAAGGTTTATAATATTCATAATTGTATTGTCTTTTACATTGTATTGGTTTAAGAAATTTAACTTAGTAGTAGGCAACTTCTCATCAAAACATTGAAGCATTTCTTTTTCCTCTACTAGCAAAATAATAAAATAACAGGCTTCTTTTATTTCGTGAGTAAATGGTGTTCCGGGAGGATTGATCCATACTTCACCCGGATCGGTTTTGAGTAGGAGTAATTCCTCTTCGCTTTTGGCATGTCAGTGAAGAGGAGAGTCTAACGCAAGTGCAAAATAAAAAGAGTTTGTATAAATATTATTTGGATAAAAATAAGGAGACCAACCTTTCTCAAGAAGAACTCCTTTCCAACCTAAATGGCGAGAAGAAAGTTCTATCTCAAGTGGATCTCCACAATCCGAAATTTTTCCAGAATTAAAATCAAAATATTCAATCGCAGTTTTCATTGAAAGTTTTATAACCAGTTTTTTCTTATCTTGCCTTCTCTATATCAGTGATTGGGTAAAATCATTGTCGTAGAATCACTGAGACAGTAAAGAATCTACGCAATTCCTATTTGCGGCTAACCAGAACTTACCGCTAAATCCTGTTTTTCAAGCCAATCGCGAGCGGTGCCTGCGGCTACAAGATGTCCTAGATCAGTGCAGCAAATTAGAAAATCTAGATTACGGTTCGTTAAATAATATTCATCATGCTTGTAATTTTCAAGCAGGCTTACAATCGATTGTCCGCTTAATAGTTCAAAGAAATTCGCTTCTACTTTTTGATCAAAAAAAATTATCGTTTCTTTAGATTGTATAAAATCATCTAATCCGAGCCAAGAATCTTCTCGATTCGATAAATACGAATTAGGGATATAACTATCCCATAGGAATAGCCCTCGATTTTCAACTTTGTATTTTCTATAAAGATCATTGCGTAAAAAATTACTTTGCTCCAAAGGAATCGTCTTCAAATTAAAATTATGTTCGTTTGCTATTTTAAAAAGGAAATTCTTTACCATATTTATTTAACCTCACGAAAATAAGGAAGACAGTCCATGAAGATATGTCCTACTTTTTTCTTACTGCCATAAACTTTGTATCCAACATGAAACACATCCGGACCACTACGTGTATGAGGAGCATCGATATTTACTTCTGCTATTCCAACGACCTTCCATTCAACAGGCACTGTTTTACCTGTCTCCGTTAACCCCTCTATACCAGAAGGCTGAAAATCATCTGGTTTAATACCTGTCTGAGCAAAGGCTTCTTTAAGAGCATCATCCAAAGTTTTTCCAGTCCCTCGCCAATCCAAATCGTTTTCAGTTACTTTATATCCAGTTAGGCTTCCTATTTTAGTAATATAATTGGATTTGCAAGTAAATAACCGAATTCCTTTTACCTTCCAAAGTAACTCAACAAATCGATCCTTTTCCCAATCTTTAAGTCGTTCACCATTCTTCATTTTCTCTTCTATGGTTTGGAGTTCTTGCTTTTCAGCATCGGATGGACTGTCAATATACAAGGCTGCAACTATTATTATGAGGAACGTCAAAATTATACCAAATGACAAGCTACTCTTACTTTGTCCAACTTCACTTTTTAAATTTCTATTTTGTAATGAGAACATTCCTACAAATGAAAAGAAAAGCAAACTTTTGTATAGTCTTTTTAGAAAAATATTTTTTGATGCATACGCGTCTATAAAAAAGTTTTTTTTGAAAAGTCATACGGATACAATAAATCTTTCCTAACGTTTCAATATATGGATTTTTATATGCAAATATTTATGTTTTAAGAAAAGAACTAGGTGTGAAACAAATTGAAATGGATGGATTTAGTGAGTCTGCTATTTCTAGACTCGAATCTAGAACTGATTTTAAAATCTCTACTCTGATTGACTACATCTCACAACTAAATTTAGAATTAGAAATAACGGTTCGAACTAGAACTCCAAAGAAAAAGGAATTCGTTTTAGTGAAAGCGTAGCTGTAGAAGCTTTTTTTTATTAGTCTTCATTATATACTATCGATACATTCACTAATTTTTCTTTTCCAATCATCTTTCGGATAAATGCAAAGAAGATGTATGTTATATTCTTTGGCTATCCACTTTTTTTTATAAATTAAATCACTAAAATAATCATTATCTGTCTGTAATATATATTCGATAAAAATTATTTTTTCATCGATTTCAATCTTCCAATTAGTTAATAAATTACTTTCAGGATATTGGGTATCTTTTAGGTGGTTAAGTCCTCTTTCAAATAAAAAGTCATCTATTTCTTTTTCTAGATTTGAAAAGCATATATGTCCATCTGATGATAATATTACTTTTCCTAAAATTTTATTTCGAGAATTTGATTTCAAAATACCTGCATTAATTAATGTTTTATAGAAACTTCCATCTAATTTTTTAAATCCTTCCGGACTCCTCAAATCTATGAAAAAACTAAATAATTGTAAAATTGATTCTTGGTCTTTAAATAGATATTGATAATCATAAAATTCGTAGGTAGGAATTCTTCCGACATAAAGAAATAATTTATACAAAGTATGATATAAAATTTCTTTCTTACTTTTCCAATTATCACTATAAGCTTTTTGAAAGCATTCCCCACAAATAGTTGTAAATAGATTTGGATAAACAAAGTCATGCATGACATTTCGAAAAATGCCGGGCGAGTGAACAAAATTTACACCGCAAAGGTTACAATTCACTAAAACTTTATTATTTACTAGATTGACTAGTTGAATATAAATTTGTTCAATTTCATCATTCCAAAAGCTTTTATACATTAAAGTTCTTTTGTAGCAATTAGAGCAGTATATAAAATTTGCGTTACTCCCTCTTACAATCTTTGGCTCTTGATGAATCCTAAACTCTTCATATTTGCATAGTTTGCATACAACTTTCTTTTTACATTCATCTTCAAATTTAGAAATCCAGATATTTTCAATTTCTTTTATTTCATGAGCCTTGGTAGCGATATAGTAAAAAAAATTAATTCTTTTTTCATCAATTTTTTGATTCATTACTTTTTCAATTTCATTTAATATATCTATTTCAAAGGCTGAAAAATAAGGTCCGTATTTATTGATGTATTTAAATATAATTTTATCGCATTCTCTATTCCAAAGAGAGTCTAGATAATCTCTTCCATCGGCATATTTTGAATCTGTTGTAGTTCTATACCAAAGACTATCTAAGTTAGCAAAGGTTGGGCTGTAATACCCAGAATATTTCGGATATTCTGGCTCTTCCCAACTTTCAAATAACGCACTATCTTCTTGCATTCTATAATTTATAATATGATTTCCCTTTAGTATTTGATTCTAATTTGTAACAATCCCGCCTAACTTTCTAACTCCACAAGCTCTGTTTTAACAAGTCGGTCAAGTTTATATAAATTTGTAATGAGTTTCTCTGCTTTGTTCAAATAGAACTGAGTAGTAGAATCGGATTTAGCAGAAGGAGGATCGGGATGGACTTCCATAAAAAGTCCTTCGACTCCAAGAGAGACTGCACCTGTCATGAGATCAGGAATAAATTCTCTTTGACCACCTGTGATATTTCCAGCGCCACCCGGAAGTTGGGCAGAATGCGTTCCATCAAAGATAATAGGAATGTCTAGGCTGTGGAGAATCGGTATTACCCGCAAGTCAAAGACTAAATTGTTGTAACCAAAACTTGCACCACGCTCTGTCACAAGATATTTTTCAGAGCCACATTCTCTAATTTTTTCTTTGATATGCTTGCAATCAGCTGGAGCTAGAAATTGTCCTTTCTTCACATTGACCCATTTCCCTGTCTTTGCAGCAGCTTCTAGTAAGTCTGTTTGTCTTGAGAGAAAAGCAGGAATTTGATAGACATCGATCACATCTTTTAAAGGCTCTACTTGCTCTACTTCGTGAATATCGGTTAACACTGGTATGCCGTATTTAGATTTGATATATTCTAAATTCTTAATTCCTTCGTGTAAGCCCGGTCCGCGGTAAGAATGAACAGAAGACCGATTTGCTTTATCAAAACTACTTTTGAAAATATAAAAAATTCCAAGTTTTTTACAAATCTCAATCATCTCCCCTGCAACTCTATCTAGAAGATCTCTAGACTCCATTACACAAGGTCCTGCGATCAAGAAGAAAGGTTTATTTCCTCCTATCGTATTTCCATTTAGAAATTCTCTTTCGGTCGGGCGTTTACTCATGATTTACCTCTACTTTAATAATTTAACAGCTGCTCGAATGAATCCTGCAAAAAGCGGATGCGGATTGATTGGTTTGGATTGAAACTCAGGATGATACTGAACCCCAATGAACCAAGGATGATCTTTGATTTCTACAATCTCCATTAATTTTTCATCGGGAGAATAGCCTGAAAAATCCATTCCTGCCTTTGTAAACATCTCTTTATAACGAAGTGTAAACTCAAAGCGATGTCTATGTCTTTCTGAAATTCTCTCTGACTTGTATTCAGAATAAGCTAAGGTTCCTTTTTTGACAAGACAAGGATAAGCACCGAGTCGCATCGTTCCACCCATTTGTTCTATCTCCATTTGCTCTTCAATGAGAGAAATAACAGGATGCTCTGTAGATGGATTAAACTCAGTAGAATGTGCATTTTTTAAGCCTACTACATTTCTACCAAATTCAATGACTGCACACTGCATTCCTAGACAGATTCCGAAGAATGGAATTTTTTTCGTTCTAGCATAATTGATTGCTAAAACTTTTCCTTCGATACCTCTTTCTCCAAATCCACCCGGAACTAAAATTCCATGCACATCTTTTAGAAGATCTTTGTAATTGTCTTTGTTTAAATCTTCAGGGTTAATCTTTGTAAACTCCACAATCGCGTCATTTGCAATTCCACCATGAGATAAAGATTCATAAATAGAGCGATAGGCGTCTTGTAAGCTAATGTATTTTCCAACAATGGCAATGTTCACTTTTTTAGTAGCGTTTAGGATACGCTTCACCATCTTTTCCCATTCGCCAAAATTAGATTTGCCGATTTCCATGTTAAACATTTTTAAAACTACTTCGTCTAACTTTTCATCTTTATACATTTTTGGAACTTCGTAGATGGAGGATGTAATGTCACTTGCAGAAATTACATTTTCTTCTTTGACATTACAAAACAGAGAAATCTTAGATTTCATTTCTTTTGTCATAGGATTTCCAATTCTACACACTAAAATATCGGGCTGAATTCCAAGTGCGAGTAATTCTTTTACAGAATGCTGTGTTGGCTTTGTCTTTGCCTCACCTGCTGCTGAGATTGTAGGAACTAACGTCAAGTGAATAAATAAAACATGTCCTTGTCCATGCTCATATCTCATTTGTCGGATTGCTTCTAGAAACGGAACTGACTCTATATCCCCAACTGTTCCACCAATTTCTACAATTACAAAATCAGGTTCTTGTTCTTTCGCGAGTAATTGAATTCTATTTCTGATTTCATTTGTAATATGAGGTACTACTTGAACAGTTCTACCTAGATAATCTCCCTTTCTTTCTCTCTCAATGACTGAGTGGTAAATTTGACCCGTTGTAACTGAGTTTTTTCTAGAAAACTGGGAAGTTGTAAATCTTTCATAATAGCCTAAATCTAAATCTGTTTCGGCTCCATCATTTGTAACAAAGACCTCACCATGTTGATAAGGACTCATTGTTCCGGGATCAATATTGATATACGGATCCATTTTTTGCAGTGCCACTTTATAACCACGAGCCTCTAGCAAACAACCAAGACCTGCTACTGTAACACCTTTTCCCAAGGAAGAAGAAACTCCACCCGTTATAAATATATATTTTGACTTAACCAAATCTCACACCTTTTATTTTTTTAGTTTTTAATCTTACATTCAATTTCTGTTCCTCTTCAATTAAAATCTTTAAGTAAAGGAGCTTTGAAACTATTTTTTAATGATGACTATATAAGGTAGGAATTAATAAAGTCAATTTTATAAAGAAAAGCAGTTTTTTTACATAGTTATTATGAAAAAATATGAACCAATAGCATACATTCTGATGGGAGTAGTTTTTGCTCTTGTAATGACACTTGTTTTTATCAAGGGAGACAGATACAAATCACACAAAGAAATAACTGATCCCAAAAAATTAGAGCAGATGAAAAAAAACGATGCGGAAACTGCTGCTTCGAATGATTCCATTCTTGAATCATTTCATAAAGAAATTAAGAAAAATTTAAAAGATCCACTCAGCGTAGTTTTGATACAAGTTGTAGTAGTTCTACTCTTTGCGCGATTTTTTTCAATGATATTTAAAAAACTAGGACAACCTTCCGTTATTGGTGAAATCTTTGCCGGTATTGCACTCGGTCCCTCCTTTATTGGTTTCTTATTTCCTGAATTTTCACAAATCCTTTTCCCAAAAGAATCTTTCGGCTATCTAAAAATTTTAAGTCAAATTGGTCTTTTGATTTTTATGTTTATAATCGGAATGGAATTAGATGTGTCCGTCCTAAAAAAGAAAGCGTCATCCGCTATATTCATCAGTCATACAAGTATTATTTTTCCCTATACTCTAGGTGTCTTACTTTCACTTTATCTATTTGATGAATTCGCCCCACAAGGAGTGAGCTTTCTTTCTTTTGGACTTTTTATGGGAATTGCAATGAGTATTACTGCCTTTCCTGTTCTTGCTAGAATCATCCAAGAAAGAGGACTCACCAAATCTCCCTTGGGGATAATGGCGATTACCTGCGCGGCTGTGGATGATATTAGCGCTTGGTGTATTCTTGCCATCATCATCGCGATTGTAAATGCAGGAACATTATACACTGCCATCATTACTCTGGTTATTTCATTTTTCTTTATTGCGGTTATGATTTTTTTGATTCAGCCACTTCTCAATCGAATGAGCAAAGTCTACATCACAAAAGAAATCATAGGCAAGGGAGTCTTAACCGCACTTCTTTTAATTGTAATTGCATCTGCTATTTTTGCAGAAGGAATTGGAATTCATGCTTTGTTTGGAGCCTTTTTAGCTGGAGTTGTAATGCCAGCTAATACCAAACTCAGAAATGTTCTCACTGAAAAATTTGAAGATTTTAGCACAATCTTTTTACTACCTCTCTTCTTTGCCTTCACTGGAATTAGAACAAAAATTGGATTATTAAATGATCTACATCTGTGGGCCGTCTGTCTTTTAATCATTATAGTTGCAATTATTGGAAAGCTTGTAGGGAGTATGTTTGCATCCCGTTTTACAGGTATGTCATGGAGAGATTCTTTTGCAATTGGTGTTTTAATGAATACCCGTGGACTCATGGAGCTAATTGTTTTAAATATTGGCTATGATCTAGGAATTATCTCCCCTACTATATTTGTAATGATGGTTTTAATGGCGTTAGTCACTACATTTATCACAGGACCTCTTTTAAAACTTTCCGTAAAAACAGAAGAGTCAGAGAAGAAGGAAGTAATTCCAACTGGAAGTTCGTCTCCAATTTTAATTACTTTTGGTCCAACGAGTGCGGGTATTTCTCTTTTAAAATTGGCGAGTGGAATCAGCGGTAAAAATGGAACTGTAGCTGCCCTGCACCTCTCTCCTGTTCCAGAAAATATTTCTATCACTAGCGAAACAAGTATAGATGCAAATTTCTTTGCTCCACTTGAGTCTATAGCAAAAGAAAAAAAACTAAAATTAAAACCTATATTTAAAGTATCAGACGAAATTCCAAAGGAAATATCTGCAACCGTTCGAAAAGAACAATCTACACTTGTTTTAATGGGTGCTGCTAAGAGAGTCTTTGGAGATAACGTTCTAGGCGGAAAAGTAGAAAGTGTTCTATCTGAACTGGACTGCACAGTTGGTGTTTTCCTAGATCGAAATATAAATGATATTAAATCAGTAGCAGTTTTTTATTCAGATCCTATTGAAGTAAATTCACTTCTACATGTTGCAAGCCAGATTTATGAACATACAACAGAAAAGGTTTATTTAATCAATGACACAGATTCTGAACCAGATAGAAGACTTATCAAAGAACATTTCGGGAAGATAATCCCGATTATCCCCTCATGGGAATTAAACATAAAAAAAATGGCTTCCTATTCTCTTGTGATTGTTGGTTATAAACACTGGAATGATATTCAGAAAAATCCAGAGAAGAAATTACTTTTTGCGGGAGAAAGACAAGATTTCCTTCCTGATATCAATGTTCCTATCTTAATTTTAAGAGGTTAATCTTGGCTAGCCTCTTAAAAAATTTTATTCTGCTACTTTTACTTGGATTTACTGTTTTTCTGAGAATTGAAAATTATATCATCACTTCTGCTAAACCAAGACTCAATTTATACGAAACTCAAAAACCAAATCCTATTCAATCTTCTTCTAAAGTAGGAAGTTTTCTATCAGCCGACAATGTAAGCTTTCGTTTCAAAGAAAATATCATTTTACTTTTAAAAAACCTACAAGCAGAAATCATTCCCGTTGAACCTCTGAAAGTTGTAAACTTAGACGATGTAAATGCGTTTAAAATCCAAGTAGTAAAAGCAGATGTAACAATCGATAGCTCTACTTTAAAAGTAATTATGAGAGATAATATTTTTAATTATACTGACTCTCCTCTTAAACTAAAGGAATTAGAATTTCCAGAAAAAAATGTAGATAAAATTAAACTTACAGGCACTCTTCATTTCTTCATCTGGCTCGACTTTGAACTAAATGGAAAAATTTCACTCGATGAGAAAAAAGAAAAAATTGTAATCACAGCAGAAGAAATTCATGCACTTGGAAACTCCTACGCAAAATCACTCTTAGGCGCTGTGGGATTAAATCTAGAAAAGCTTCTTCCGATTCCAGAAGGAAGAGGTCTTGTTGTAAAAGGAAATCAAATCTTTGTAGAACCTTTTGCAATCTTTCCTCCTCCCAAGCTCAGTGGAACAATTAGTAACTTACAAATTCTAGATCATAAATTGTTTCTCTCCCTAGACAACGGCAAATCTTTGTTAGTCCCTCAAATGCCAAATCCCAATTCTAAAAACTTTCTCTACTTCTTCACAGGAGATTTAAAATTTGCAAAACTCTTTATGGTAGAAAGCTCTTTGCAAATCTATGATAAAGATGAATCCGATCCATTTGATTTCTTCATGGAACGCTACTTAACTGTTTTAGCAAAGGCTGGCATTGTAACTGTCGGTCAGGATAGATCCTTAAAAGTCGTTATGCCTGACTATAACGATGCGTTTTAAAAGACCTTTTAAGATAAACACGGATCGACACGAATGGTTTTCCTTTTTACTTCTAACCTAACTTCGTGTTCCTTCGTGGTCTTCGTGGTTGAATAGCTTTTGCTATCAGTCCTCTTTTAACCACGAAGTGCACGAAGAGCACGAAGAGCACAGAGGGTGTTCCTTTTTACTCCTAACCTAACTTCGTGATTCTTCGTGTCCTTCATAGTTGAATAGCTTTTACTATCAGCTTTTTTCAAAACCACGAAGAGGCACATGCGAAAGCGCTGGTTGTGAATACTTGGAGCGAAGGGTGGAATAAGCACAGAGGGTGTTCCTTTTTACTTCTAACCTAACTTCGTGTTCCTTCGTGGTCTTCGTGGTTGAATAGCTTTTGCTATCAGTCCTCTTTTAACCACGAAGTGCACGAAGAGCACGAAGAGCACAGAGGGTGTTCCTTTTTACTCCTAACCTAACTTCGTGATTCTTCGTGGTCTTCGTGGTTGAATCTCTTTTGCTATCAGTCCTCTTTTAACCACGAAGTGCACGAAGAGCACAGAGGGTGTTCCTTTTTACTCCTAACCTAACTTCGTGTTCCTTCGTGGTCTTCGTGGTTTAATAGCTTTTACTATCAGCTTTTTTTAAAACCACGAAGCGCACAGAGAGGTTTGGCTTTGCTTTCACCAAACATCTCTTAAACTTAGGGGTAAACATCTATTAAACTTATCCTAAATTTATCTCCATATCTATCTTTAAGGGAAGTTTAGTCCTAACTTTAGGGGAGCTTTAGTGTATCATGAATACGAGTTTCAAGCAATGATGCAGAGGCGCAAAGCTATGCTATGACATATTTCCTAGTAGAAATTCGCTCGTTGGATTTTAAGATATTGACCTATCAGTTTCTGAGTTAAACACTTAAATATTATCAAATTTTATTTATCAATGGAAAGTCGGAGCATATATATATATGTCAGGCAATTTAATAATTAATGTTATTTTACTTTTATTTTTAATCGATAGTTGTGATAACTCGGAGAAATCTATTTGTGAATCAAAATCTAGAATCAATAAACAATTTTTTTGTAAAGATAATTTTATACTCAGCGCAGATGTATTTGATAAATTGAAAGACCTGATTTTATTAGGATGTCTCGCTGCCATTGAAGAAGCTAAGAAGTGTAAAAATAAATCACCTATTAAACCTGATGCATTGTAATCGAGGATACAAAATAAAATGAGAATTCTAAATATATGAATCGAATTATATTTTGTATATTCTCTGTAGCCGTGTTCTATTGGTCTTGTGATGCACGTTTTCAATGCTATGAAGAATCGAATAGAATACAGCCCGGATTCTGTGAGTTATTTAGTGTTTTATTGTATGATCGGAATGTTAATGCCGGTGTTGAAATTTCAATTGCTACGCAATCAAGGATTTCTCTTATTTGCCTAAAACAGGAACAAGACAGAAAAGAGTGCGATGGCAAATCTCAGTATTGGCCTCTACCTAAAAATTTCAATCAGGGTAAACATAGAGGACTATAAAAATGTCAATTACAAACGATTAAGAGGATAATTTCAATTTGCCGATGGAATGATAAAACGTAGCGTCAAGGATGCAAATTAACCGATGGGCGCATAAAGTTTGATACGAATAGTAAGCAAGTGTCCTAAATATTTATAGTTTAAAAAAAGGAGAATAGATTTGTTTTCAGAATTAAAACAGTTATTTTTTATTTTAGTAGTAATAGTTACTACTTTCTTTTCTTGCCTCGGCTGGAAAGCGAAAAAAAGAATGGGCAGTAACCGTCTCGGGGAATTGGACAATTGTTTTTGAATTCTCAGGCGAAAATGCGGCTAACGTAGATTATCTTGATTATCATTAAAGGAGAAATATATGGCAACGAACAGAAAACCAACGCACCCAGGAAAAGTATTATTTTACGACGTTCTAGAACCTTTAGGGCTATCCATAACAGAGGCTGCTAAATATCTAGGTGTTTCAAGAAAGACAATATCTGAATTAGTGGCAGGCAAATGTTCCTTATCCGCTGAAATGGCAGTTCGAATTTCCAAGGCAACCAATACATCTCCAGAAAGTTGGCTCTATATGCAATCGAAACTAGACCTTTGGAAAGCAAGCAGAAAGCCAATTAAAAATATTACTCTTTTGCCAACAACTGTATAAAAAAATTTACTTCGCCTATTTCGAAAATTTCTTTCTGAAAGATTCGTAACCGATTTTTGATTCAAAGATTTCATAGAAATTTAAATTCGAAACAATAAAACAATCTCCCGTTCTCCCTGTCGGCTACTCCTTATTAGCCACACGTATTAAGAAAAATCAGATGATCAGTCTGTATTTACTCTCTTCTAACTAAAAGAATTACCCAAAAGAAGGATTAGAGGATTGCTTCCATCCTATACGCAAAATAGACTTCTCTCTGAGTCGAGTTTTTGCCATTCTGATTTGTGAAATAACAGAAGTAGGACTTATAGAATTGGGAGGAGTCGGAACAGGCGGAAAAACAGTGAATAAAAATGAACTTCTTTTAAATCTGCGACTCTATCCTAAAGTTCAATCCTAGTTTTGTATTTATTCCTTAAGTTTAAAAACTTTCGACGTTTCCTTGATTTCTATCGATGTTCTGATTTTAGCAAATCTTCCCATCTATCCTGATGAGTTTCAAGATATTCTTACAAATCTTGTTTAGATTTTAGAGGCTTTTTTAAATCCATTCATTCTATAATAAAATCGAATTTGAAACTCCCTCGACTATATTATTGATATTAATTCTCTGAATTCCATTTGACTCATTTTGCTTTCTTAGAACCGTTGGTAATATTGCAAGATTGACGTTAGCCCAGCGAAAGCTCAATGATCTCAACCTAAGGATTACCACCGATTCGCACCGATAATCGAACGATAAAAACGATGGATAATTTTGGATTATCTCATCTCTATCCGTGTTTATCTGTGTTTGAACTCAATGTTGCTTCCAGAGTCGCAACATAATGTGGTAAAAAATCTTAAAACATTGCGCTCAGGCGAATGGGTAAATCAACTAGTTCAGGAGGAGTAAATGAAATTAAAAAATGGTAAGCTAATTCTTTTCTTTCCATCAATTGTATATGAAATTCTTCAATGGGTTGTCTTCCCGTTGAACTATCTAATTGGTATTGTGTGCAACATCCAACCAGGTAGATCCGTTTGGAATGAAAAAGACTTCAAATCACAAAAACTAGAAGGCTCAGGTCGTTCTCTAGCTGATATAAAAAATGATATCGTTTCTGAAAATGATGTAGCTTACAAAGAAGCAGATTTAGTGCTTCTATATGATTCTCTTCCTGAAGTAAGCGCCTATAACGATATGATCGGAAATACTTGGAAAGGAAAAATTCTAAGAACCAATGCATCTGTTCTAGACGTAGCAGAATGGTTACTCGTTCGCCCACTCGGTTTACTTGGTTTAAAATGGGGCAAACGTTTTAGACAACAAGACCTTGGTGATCCGTTAATCGTTAGATGGTTCAATCGTTTTTATTTCCCACTCCCTATCTGGGGGAATGTGTGCATGATCGATGTTAGGTGGCGTGATGTTCCAACTGCAACTATGATCTATGACAGACAACCTTGGAAAGATTACTTCCGCCTTCTCCACAAAGAAAATGGAAAAGTTGTATTACTCGGAGTTTGGACTCACAAAGAAATCGCTGGTGGATGGTTCACACTCACGTTAGACGCTGACGCTGTTACGAATTAGGTAGAGCAACTTCGTCAGTCGCGCTGACTTATAGAAAATTACAAATCCCTTTTCTTATTTCCGCTTCCCAGCGGTGGGGTATTCTTCTTACTTTATTTCTTTTTTATGTAAAAAAGAAATAAAGTAACAAACAAAGAAAAAACCCGAAACTGCGGCATTTTCGTACTAACACACAGGATTCTCCGGTTGGGCTTTTTGTATTTCAGTTTTTTCTTTTTAACGATTATATCTACTGTGCTAATTCTTCTGCAATAAGCTCTGCTTGTTGTAATATTGTTTCAGTAGCGAGAAGTTGCATGTCTGGTGGATAACCAAATTGGCGTAGAATTCGTTTTACAATTACTTTGAGCTTTGATTTTACACTTTCTTTAATCGTCCAGTCAATGGATGCATTTTCTTTTACTTTCTGAAACAAGATAACTGCTAACTCTCTGAGCTTTTCTTTTTCCATTAGTTCTCTAGCACTATCGTTATTAGCAATAGCGGTATAGAACGCGTATTCTTGCTCTGACAAACCCATTTCCTTTGGTTCTTTGTCCATGTTTTGAATTTCTTTAGAGAGTTTAATTAATTCTTCTATTACTTCTGCGGCAGTTAAAATTTTATTATGGTATTTCTTAATGGAAGTCTCAAGCATTTCGATTAATGTTCTACTTTGAATTAAATTCCTTTTTGTTCTTGAATGAATCTCATCATTTAATAATTTCTTTAAAACTTCTAGAGCTAAGTTTTTATGCTCCATGTTTTTAACTTCTAGAAGAAACTCTTCCGACAAAATAGATATATCCGGTTTTTTTATTCCAGCCGCATCAAATACATCAATCACTTTGTCGGTTACTAACGCTTTGTCTATAACTTGACGAATTGCAGTTTCCATTTCTTCACTGGAACGTCCTGCTCCAGTAGATTCAAACTTAACAAGCCTTGCCTTAATAGCTTGAAAGAAAGCAACTTCATCTTTCGCATCCATTGCTTTATCATGTGGAATTGCAATGGAGAATGCCTGCGACAAAGCAGTCACACAATCGATGAATCGTTTCTTTCCATCTTCAATTCCAAGAATATGCTCCTCTGCCGCCAAGATGAGATAGAGTTTTCTGCCAGTATCCGCTGTGAAATATTCTTCATAAGCAAAGCCATTAAACATTTGCGAAACTACTTCTAATTTTTCTAACATTACTTGCACAGCTTGTTCTTGTGCTACTGCTGGATCGCCCTTACCACCTGAATCGGCATAAAACGAAAGAGCTTTTTTTAGATCAGAGGCTATTCCTAAGTAATCTACAATAAGTCCACCCGTTTTATCTTTATACACTCGATTGACGCGAGCAATAGCTTGCATTAAATTGTGTCCTTTCATTGGCTTATCAATATAAAGCGTATGCATGGACGGAACATCAAAACCAGTTAACCACATATCTCGAACAATTACTAATTTCAATTCATCTTCTGAATCTTTCATTCTTTCGGCTAACGCCCTTCTTTCTTCTTTGGTTGTATGATGTTTTGCTAGGTTTGGTCCATCAGAAGAAGCTGATGTCATCACTACTTTGATTTTGCCTTTCTTTTTATCTTCATTATGCCAATCCGGTCGTAAGGAAATAATTTCATTGTATAATTCTGCGGCAATTCGACGTGACATGGTAACAATCATTGCCTTACCATCCATAGCTCTTTGCCTTTCTTCAAAGTGTGCAATTAAATCCTTAGCAACTTGTTTGATTCGATTCGCACTACCAATTAAAGCTTCTAATTGAGTCCATTTGGATTTTGCATGTTGGGAACGGTCATCTTTTTGTAAGGAACGGTCGCGACCGTTCCCTGCGTCATCAGATTCATCCTTTTCTAATTCATCATCTAATTCTTGGACTAATCGTTTTCCTTCTTCACTCAGGCTAATCTTGGCTAACCGACTTTCATAGTATATTCGAACTGTTGCTCCATCGTGAATGGATTGCGCAATATCATAAATATCCACATAGTTTCCAAAAACGGCTGGAGTATTTACATCTGTATTTTCAATGGGCGTGCCGGTAAAACCTAGATAGGTTGCATTCGGCAAAGCATCCCTCATATACTTTGCAAAGCCATAGACTACCTTTTTCCCAATTACATTTCCCTTATCGTCTTTATCATCAATTGTTTTTGCTTTAAATCCATATTGGGTTCTATGTGCTTCATCAGCTATGACAATTATATTTTTACGTTCCGATAAAGTTTCGTAAACGTTTCCCTCTTCTGGTTGGAATTTTTGTATTGTAGTGAAGATGACTCCACCAGAGGCTACTTTCAATAAGTCTTTTAGTTGTTCTCTATTATCAACTTGCTTAGGCTCTTGTCGTAAAAGTTGTTTTGCCGCCGCAAAGGTATCGAATAATTGATCGTCTAAGTCATTTCTATCTGTAATCACAAGAATTGTAGGATTGTCCATGGCTAATACTATTTTGCCGGTATAAAAAACCATAGAAAGAGATTTCCCACTTCCTTGGGTATGCCAAATAACGCCTCCTTTTTTATCTCCGATCTTTTGTGGTTGATTGCTTTTTAATCCATGCAATTCAGGTGAGTGAATTACAAGTGATTCATTTAGTTTTTTTGATTTAGTAATAAACCCAGAAGCTCTGAGAGTAGACTCAACTGCTCGATTGACTGCATAGTATTGATGATACGCCGCCAGTTTTTTAATCGTCTGTAGCGTTATAATGCCAGTAGCCTTGTCTTCCTTCTTTGAAGATTCAAATACTAGAAAGTGGCGGATAAGGTCTAACAGAGTTTCTTTTCCAAGCATTCCTTTGATTAGAATTTCTAATTGACCTATCAGGTGCGACGCTTCTTCTTTTCCATCCTCCGTTTTCCAAGTCATAAACCGACTAAATGCAGAAGAAATAGTTCCGGCTCTTGCCTCTAAGCCATCCGAGACAATTAAAAAGGTATTGTAAGTAAATAAAGAAGGAATCATTTCTTTATAAGTCTGCAACTGTTTATAAGCAGAATTTACGGTAGTGTTTTGATCCGCTGGATTTTTTAATTCAATAACAACTAAAGGTAAACCATTTACAAATAAAATTATATCAGGACGTTTCTTATGAGAATTATTGTAAGGATGGGTTTGAAACCCATCCCGACGTGAAATTGTAAATTGATTTACAACAAGAAAATCATTATTCTCTGTCTCATTAAAATCAATCAACCATACTAAATCCCCTCGACTGCTTCCATCCTTTTGATAATTTACCTTTACACCTTCCGTGAGCATTCGATGAAACATCTCGTTATTCACAATGAGTTCCGAAGAACTAATACGTTCAATTTGTTTTACTGCATCTTCTAACGCATCACTCGGAATCGTTGGATTGATTCGTGCAACCGCTTTTTGAATTCGTTCTAATAGCAATACATCTTCAAAAGATTTTCGATTTCCGAATTGCGAATTTTGATTTTCGGAATCCGGTGCTATATCGGGTCCATAGATATATTCATAACCTTTTTTCTCTAAGAGCTGAATGGCAAATTCTTCGATTGTGGATTCGGTGATTTTATTTGTCATTCGCTTCTCCTAATATTCGTTTCACTTCTTTGTCGAAATCGGAAATATAATTTTCATCTTGGGTGATTCGAAAGGTTTCAAATTCTTTTTCGGCTTTTAATTTTGCTTCTAGCATAGAAACTTTTCCTTTGTCTGTAAGGATTTGATAGTTTGATAATTCTAGGAAACTATGTAGAAATTTTACCCATTCTTCCATTGTTGTGGCTATTTGTCGTTTGGCTCTATTTTCTGCTAAGTCAAGATAGGCAGAAATAATTCGATTCAATTCTTCCATATGCGCTTTGTTTAAATAATTCTTTGCAATAGAAACATCAGATTTAAGTATCTTTCCATCGGGTGCTTGTTTCCAGTTTGTAAGCCCCATGTAAATTTTTGTAGCATCAGCAGAATCATAAATAATTTCAGCGGCAGTTTTTCCTGTAATTGCCCAATGTAATTTATTTTGAACTGAAGCAAAAAAATCTTTCGTAGTTGGAGAATTCTTATCGTAATCCGCAGATAACGCATAAATATCTGTAATCTTCTGATAAAACCGTCTTTCACTCGCACGAATTTCTCGAATGCGCTCCAGAAGTTCATCGAAATAATCTTTTCCAAAATGCTTTCCTTGCTTGAGTCTTTCATCATCCAACACAAATCCTTTGATGATAAATTCCTTGAGTGTTTTCGTTGCCCAAATTCTGAATTGAGTTGCTTGGTAGGAATTAACTCTATAGCCCACTGCGATGATTGCATCTAGATTATAATATTTTACTGCCTGTGTCTGTTGTTTTCCTTCTATTGCCCCATGCTGAGTGGTATGTTCCAAAATGGAACTAACCACTTTTTCCTCTAATTCTCCGCTTTCAAAGATGTTCTTTAGATGCTTAGTAATAGCAGGACGCTTTACTCCAAAAAGCCGCGCAATACTTTCCTGAGTGAGCCAGACTGTTTCATCTTTAATGTATACGTCAATCTTGATATTGCCGTCTGGTGAAGTGTAAAAGATTATGCTAGATTGGTTCATTTTCTTTCTCTTCTAAACAACTTACAATTTTTTCATTGCTTTCATTATTATTCATAATATTTTGAAAAAGAACGGTTGCTAGCGGATCGTCATTCGACGGTTCCACCTTAATGGGGCAATCGTTTACTTTTTTGCTTTAATCTAAATCTAGCCTCAAAGAATTTTAGCAATTCTCAATGCCTGCTTAACTTCGATATTCATTTAGTCTGGATTGAGTAAAATTGGATTTGCAGTTAAAATATCTATACCTGTATTTTTAAAATCTCCATCATTTGTAAGAAAAAATAGTGAGTTTTCTTGACAAAATTTTGCAATCAGTTGGTCATTAAAATCTCCATTTTCTTTATCTAGGATTTCTAGAACTTCTTCTTTAGAAAAACTTTTATCTAAGTATTCAAATTGATTTAGAATTTTTTCTTTTGTTATTGAATATATCTCTTTAACTGTTTCCTTCCCGTAGTTTTGATCTCTAAACTCTTTGAATGGCAAGGATCTCTTGTCTAAATTATTTTCCCTTAAATGGGTTTCATATTCATATCTAAGTGCTCTATTTATAAATTCCGATAAAGTAGTTCTATCAGTTACGATTACAATTTTTTGTTTAAGTAAATCTTTAAAAAAGGAAGAGTATTCTTTCACCCATGATGGATTGCCCATCGGCCAAAAGATATATAATAATATATTTGCATCCATGAATACTTTTTTATCTTTAATTTTATCAATTACATGTTTACCAATTTTTTCAATCATGGATTTTCTCCTGTTATTTCGCTTAACGTTTTTTCCATCCATGTCGGGTCTTTATAATACAACTTTGCATTTTTTACGACCCTCTTAAGTAGAGATTTATCTACATCTGAAATGTTTGTGATAGAAACCATTTTCTTGATTTCATCCTCAGAAAAGTCATTGTACAATTTTCCTATGGCAGTATTTAGAAATGCGGATGTAAGCATATCTACATTTAAAAAACTTATATTCGCTTTGGAGTTAGATTTTAAAGTTTTATGTATCAGTTCGTATACACGTTCTCCGTCTTCTGCATCAACACAAATCGGACTACCCACAATGCTAAATACTGAAATATCAACGGTATTCATAAATCCTCCTAAAAAATATCTTCCGAGTCTTCATCTATTAAACTGTAACTTTGCGTATCATCCGTTCGAAATTGGACTGTGACTACAGAACCAGGAAACGCTCCAGAGAAATTTTTGACAATTTCTCTTTTGGAACCAAACTGATAGAACCCAGTATCACTTATAATCTGTATTTTCCCATCATTTTTTTCGACAAATTCTTTTAAAATAGAAAGTCCAATTCCACCACTTGTACCTACTTTAGTTGTATGACCGGAAGATACTGCCCAGCGAATAGAATCTGTAGCACTTAAATTTTTATTGAACCTATTATTGATTTTTTTCTTAAATCCAATTCCAGTATCAGTGATTGTGAACTCGATATAATTTTTTTTCGGAAAGAACTGTCCGCAAGTATAAATATACTTGGTTTCACTATGCATTTTAGCATTTGCAAATAGCTCATAAATGGACTCCGCAATTTTCTTTTTAAGTGGAATCGACATTTCAGGAAGTTCGGGTCTTTCTATTAATTCATTTAAAATATAATGATTAAAAAATTTCCCGTCTTTTGGTGTAAGTTTCAAATAAGGAATCGTTGTATGGTGCTCATCTATCCTTTTTGTATATCCATAGTGTGCCAAAAAACCATTTTTTCGAATAATCGTTTCTATATTTTGTGGAACATTTTTGATTTGGATTTTATTTAAATTTCCACTTAATTTATCTAATATTCCTCCCAATGCCGCACTCATATTTGCCCCAAACCAATCTTGAAAAGAAATTTCAATTGTTTGAAAAAATGATTTCTTATTCGAATCATACAATTCAATCAACTGTTCAAAACTTTCAAAGGATGCGCTAATATTTTTTAAAATAAATTCTTTCATGGCTTATTTGATTTTCGAATTTCGAACGACGATTTTCGATTTCTGTAATTCGACATTCATACGGTTACTCTCACTTCTCCGCTCATCAGTTTGGGTAATAACGTATCGCGGAGTTTGGTTAGGGTTTGGATTTG
>DAORDH010000027.1:67909-73001 GCA_035345875.1 Leptospiraceae bacterium
AGAGGGGGAAGGAGGATGGGCAATTCTCTTTGTGCTGTTATTCCAATATATGCTCTAGTAGATCCACTATCACTATGATTAATAAGTATTTCTTGAAAAACAGGTGAATCAAAAAAATACTTTAAATATTTGTTAAGCAACTTATTTTCATTAATAACGCGATAATATGTAACTTGTGGAGTAAGCATAATATATGGTGATGTTATTTTACCAACAATTGCCGTTCGCCCGATACTTGCTTTGTGTGTTAATAAAACATCACCAGGTAATGAGAATCCTTTATTTAATTTTCCCGCTTGCTCTTCTGTAATAAATTTACAATTAGCTAGATCAACTTTACCATTTACTACATCTGTTGCCATTACAAATGGAATCCCCTTATCAACAAAATCATTCCCTGATGGATGCAATTCACCATGATTTCCATCTAACGGCTTCTCAATTATCTTATGTTCAATTAAATAATCAACATTTACAACTAGCCAGTGATTCGGAATTGTTCCAAGATCAGTTTCTTTCCATTCATTCATAAATTAATTACCGTTATCCGCATTGCTGGTTGTGTTGTATAATGATAAACGTGATGTTTGAATTGGGAACGGTGGCAATGTCGTCATCGTGGGGAACGGTTTCAAACCGTTCCTTACGTCGGTGATGTCACCGTTCCTTACACCGGCGATATCACCGTTCCCAATCTGTATGATATTATTATTCATATATAATGTTTGTCCTTCATCCAATTCATGGGGTTATTTCTAATATACCTGCGAATTAAAAATAATTCTCGTTCGTTTCTGATGATTCGGTCGTGGTAGGATTTTTGCCATTGGAATTTTTGGTTTGGATTTGTTTCGTTGATTCGCCGAGATGAAAACGTTTTGAATCCGCGAACGATTTCCGGCAATCCTTGATTTTTCCCTGTGGGGAACGGTTTCATCGCCAATGTAGGGAACGGTTTGAAACCGTTCCCTACGTCGATAACGTCACCGTTCCCCATGATATATATAATCCCATGAAAATGATTAGGCATGATAACAAATTCATCCAATTGGATATTTTTATAATGATTTGGTAAATCCAACCAACAGGTATTTACAATTTTTCCGAATTCATTTAAATCCATTTTCGAATTAAAAATTTCTCCCAAAAGACATTCTCTATTTTTAACGCATGACGTTATGAAATAATAACCAGCTGTAGAATAATCATATCCTGATAATCGGTTTAATTTTCGTTCTTGCATGATTTTTAATCTTTACTATTTGCAACTCCAGCCTGTTTTCTAAACCCGTCGAATTCGACGGGTTTAAACTCTGGATTGATGATCGTTCCTTTTAATTGTGGCGATTTCGCCATAATTAAAATTTGAATTATGAATTCTTTCCAATCATTCATAAATTAATTACCATTGTAGCCTGTGCTGAATGACAATAGTTATTACCGCAAGGGATTTGGAATATTTGGCCAACAACTTGTTGGCTTTTCTGTATGTCTGTTTGGGCAACAGCTTGTTGCCCAATTAAATCGGAAGAATTATAAAATAAAAACCTTTTTCTCATACAATTAAATCCTCTACAGGCAACTCAACATTATTCCCACAACTCGGACATACGAAAATATTTGGATCATTCGTCTCAGTAAAGCGAAGCCCACTATCTAATGAGGTTAGCGCGTCTTCCTTTTCATTTTTAAAATATGTAATGAGAATATTCTGAATCGTAACATCTTCCACTAAACCACAGCGATTGCATTCTAATAACTCTCTGTCATTCGTGAACATACCTAAAGCTGCCGCCTGTTTTTTCACTCTTACTAATTCTTTGGCCAATATGTGAATATGCGCATTATTCATTATTAATTTTTCACTATTCATTCTCTTCTACACTTTCACCTTTTTCAGATTCTCTAAAATCAATTTGTTGAGTTTTGTTTCTTCTTTCAATTGTTCTTCAAATTCTTTTTGTAAGGAGGTGAATCTTTCTTTGAAATCAAAGTCATCTTCGTCATCAGGAAGACCTACATAACGTCCGGGGGTTAATACATAATCTAGTTCATGGATTCGGTCAATGCTTGCGGAATTACAAAAACCTTTGATGTCTTCGTATTTCTTTTTTCCTTTTGCATCCTTGCCTAATTTCCAATTGTGATAGGTAGCGGCTATTTGCTGTATATCTTCTTTGGATAATTCTTTGGTTCTACGATTGATTAGAAATCCAAGGTTACGTGCATCTATAAATAAAACTTCGTCTCTTCTTGCCGCAGGTTTATTTCGATTTAAAAACCAGAGACAAGCCGGAATTTGCGTATTTAAAAATAATTTTGCTGGAAGATTTACAACGCAGTCAATGAGTCTTGCTTTTATTAATTCTGCTCTTATATCGCCTTCGCCAGATGTTTTTGAGGTTAACGATCCTTTTGCTAGAACAAACCCTGCGTTTCCGTTTGGGCTGAGATGATAGAGGAAATGTTGAATCCACGCATAATTTGCATTACCCTCTGGAGGAACGCCATATTTCCAACGTCCATCTTTACGAAGTGTATTTCCACTCCAATCACTATCGTTGAAAGGAGGATTTGCGATTACAAAATCGGCTTTTAAATCTTTATGTGCATCGTTTAAAAAAGAGCCTTCATTATTCCATTTCACTTGAGAACTATCGATTCCTCGAATTGCAAGATTCATCTTAGCTAGTCGCCAAGTTGTTTGATTGCTCTCTTGACCATAAATCGAAATATCGTTTATCTTTCCTTGGTGCTCAGAGATAAATTTTTCCGATTGAACAAACATTCCACCAGAACCACAGCAAGGATCATACACACGACCTTTATATGGTTCCAACATTTCTACAAGCAACTCAACAACACTTCTAGGTGTATAGAACTGACCACCCTTTTTCCCTTCGGCTAATGCAAATTCGCCCAAGAAATATTCGAACACATGACCAAGCACATCTGCACTTCTAGCCTTTGCATCGCCTAACGCAATGTTACCCACAAGGTCAATGAGTCCCCCAAGACTTGTAGGGTCTAAATTTCCACGAGCAAATACTTTTGGGAGAACATCTTTTAAGGAAGGATTGTCTTTTTCAATCGCATCCATCGCGTTGTCGACTTCTTTTCCAATAACTGGAAGTTTCGCTTTGGATTGTAAATAAGACCAACGAGCTTTTTCAGGAACAAAGAAAACATTTTCTGCTTTGTATTCGTCTTTGTCTTCTGGATCAGCTCCGGCATACTCGCCTTTGCCGCTCTTTAATTTTGTATGCAATTCTTCAAATGCATCTGAAATGTATTTTAAAAATATAAGTCCAAGAACAATATGTTTGTATTCTGCGGCATCAATATTTTTTCTAAGCTTATCCGCCGCTTTCCAAAGCTGTTTTTCAATTGGTTCTTCGTTTGCTTTCTTTTCTTTGGTTTTAGTCATTTAAAATCCTTTTACTCTCTTTTAAAATACTCAGTTTATCACTGTATCATGACTCTGGGACAAATTAGAAATAATTCATAGTATTAATCTTGTCAATAGGGAAACTAAACTTTGCTAGTAGTGATTTTCAAAAATCGGAATGGTAGAACCTATTAACAGAAAGTAATTTTTCCATTTCACAAAGGATCGGTTTGAATATCCTAATGATACTTTGAATTAGGTCTAAGTTCCGTCCTCTTAATCAGATTTGACTTTTCTATTTTGGTTACGGTAGGATCAGAGACGGGAACCTGGAATTCAATCAATGATAATTCATTTCCTCATTAGCGTAGTGATAGATTCTATTGGCAAAGTGATAAGCTGAGTTATTCAAAATCTATTCTCTCATTAAGCTAACGGTAACTTTAAATAACAAAAAGAGCGACTGATTTAGCAATAATTCATTTTCTAATTCGCATAATAACAAGCTCAAATAATGAAACAAGATATTGATTTATTAATAATTTTTCTTCTGAATATGATAACGATAGATATAATTTTAGAAAAGAGATTCAAAGGTTCGGATTTAACAATTAGGAAAACAATTCGATTTCAGAGAATAAAAATAAATTCATTTATAGATTTAGGATATTCACGGACATTTTTCCGTATTTATTCTAGACAATCATTTTCTATTCTATTTCGTTTATATCATTTACCGTAAACTGACGAGATTCCCAAACTATTCTTATTATAATTTAATAATTCATCTTAGGTAAAAATTATAAATTGAGGAATAAATGATGATTTTAAAAATCTGGAGAATGCTAATGAATTAATAAAATCAATAGCATGCGGCGGCAAGGCCTCCGCTAGGAGCAAACCTCATTTACGGTGAGTTAATAAAATTAATATTTAATCTATAAAATAACCTTAAGTATATTTCTTAGTTATTAATATAAATAATTGTTTATTTATATTAATACGATATACTTTATACGTATTGTATATTTTTACATATCAATAATATGCTAACTTTTTTTTAAGTTTTTTCATCTTTTTTAATGCGTTATGTCATATTGCATATCACAAGAACCGTCTATACTAGTAATGGCTATTAGCCAAATAATAATTTTGGAGGTCTTTTTATGATTATAAAAAGGCAAATATTACCCACAGACTTGGAAAGCAAGGCGCTTAACTTAGGCAAACTGCTAAAGGATAGAAACATCAGTTTAGATGGAATCAATGGAGATTCAATACTTTCCAGTATCACTTCCATAGAAAATGACCAAGCAGAGATTCAGCGCAAAGAGCATGAACTACGCGATTTCAAAGAAAAGCTGAAAAGCAAACGCGAACAGCTTTATAATGATTTTCGAGTTACCTCAGACTATATTAACTCTCGTTCTAGAAATGAACCAGAGTTAAAAGGGATGCTATCTTCCTTCAAGGTTTCTAAGAAAAAAAGAAAGAAGGTAGACAGTGAGACCCAAGTCGCAGCTTAAATCCAAATGAAGAATAGACTCAAATACTAGGGTTTGAGTCTATTCTATTTAATTAACGTCATCCTTTTCTACAAAAAAATACTCCTTCTCCTAAGCCCCCTTTCGCAAAATAACGTTACCCACAAGTATGTTAAAACTGACTACCACCTATTGCCGCGAACGAGCGGCAATGGAGTTT
>DAORDH010000028.1:0-4502 GCA_035345875.1 Leptospiraceae bacterium
ATCAAAAGCCTGATATCGTTAGATGTCGGGCTTTTTTGTTTTTGTGCTGGTGTGAGTAAAGCTTGAGAGATTACTTGTAAAAAAAATTCCAGACTGAATTTCGAAAGACCTCATCGCCTTTGTTAAAAAAAGCTCGTTGCATGATCTTCTGTTGAACTATCATTACAGGAGACGGAAGGTTTAGGACTTAGAAATATTGATTCCAAAGTGCATGCCTGAAAACTGCGATTGCAGTAAAAATATTTTTTCATTGATTTTTTTAAAAAAAGAACTATTAATTAATATCTATGAGTTTACAAGCCTATAAATTCGAAGCAATTGTATTCCAAGATGGTATAATTCATATCCAACAGATGCTAGAATTGGCTAATCAGGATATTGAATTTTTTATTCTAGTAAAACACAAACCATCGAATCAAAATAAACCGCAGGAAGTCGATTTATTCTACAAAAATGGACAGGCTCCTTAACAACATTGAAATAATTCTTACCAGAAATGAAGAAGATTTAAAAGATTCTGAATTAAAAATTTATTCGCCTGTGAATTTTTTGAATAAGGTAAGAGAATCGGAATCGTATTTATCGCTACGTATACAAAAACTTTTGAAAATTTATAAATAGCGAACTGATTTCTTTTACTTCCCCTAAAATAGATTTAGCATCTTCTAAAGATTGATATTTATTTTTTAGTAGTATAGGTAATTTTTCCTGTGAAAGTTCTTCTACTCCTGTTTCGATGTATCTACTAAGAACAAAGTCCACAAATTCAATCTGTTCTTTTGTGAGAGAGGCATAAATGTTTTTCTGTGCGTTAAGAACCCTTTCTTCTCTAGTGATAGGTTTTGTATTGCTATTAAAAACATATTCCAAAACATCAAATAGATCAGATTTCTCTACTTCGATTAATTGTTGAAGTGTTGTTAACTCTTGAATTCCAAATCCAGCATCTTCCAAATTTTCCAAAAGAGTTTGTCTTGTGATTGGGTTACTCCAAAGTATTCGCAGCTCTTCTTCACTTGTAAAAAAATTAGGAAGCTCTCCGAGTAAATGTTTTAAAAATTCTTCTGCCGTAATTGGTTTTCCATCTGCACTCCAAAAAGAAGTGGTAACTGTGTGCTTGATTTCTCTTACCCGAGAAGGTGCAATTTGATACATAGAGTCTTTCGATTCAAGTCGAACCGGTTCTACGGGCGAACCGATAGATTGGATAAATAGATTTAAAATTTCAGCATGATCCGTGATCTTCTTTTTTTACCACCGAGTTTCAGCGATAAAAATTTTAAAAGCCATTTGCGAGTATTTGTGCCATTCGTGGCTAAACATTTTTTTGAACCATGAATTACACGAAAAGTTCTTGGCAAAAATGGACTATGACTCCATAATAGCCAGAGAATGTGGATTGAAAGAGATATTTCTCAAACGATAAATAAGAGTAAAGATGTGATTCAAGTGATACGAGGACCAAGGCAAATTGGGAAAACTAGTTTGTTTTTAAAGTTGGATCCAGACTTTAAAGAATTATCTCTAGACGATCCAATCCTAAGAGAACTTGCCAAAAACGATCCTGATTTATTTTTAAAACAATTTTCCGATAAAAAGATTTTTATTGATGAAGCACAGTATGCTCCTTCTCTTTTTCCTTCCCTCAAAAGAAAAGCTGATTTATACAAAAGAGAGAACAAAGGTAGGTTACATACAATTATCCGCTTATCTGGTTCGAATCAGATTTTAATGGATAAAAATGTAAAAGAAAGTTTATCTGGGAGAGCTGGGTTTTTTGATATGAATACATTGAGTGTTTCTGAAATCTTAGCATTTAAAAAATACAAAATCCAAGATATATTATTTAGAGGTGGCTGGCCTGAAATCTACGCTGAAAAAAATATTGATCCCAAAAAATATTTAGATGATTATATAAATAGTTATGTAGAAAAAGATATAGTATTGAGTGCAGGAATTCAAAAGAGTAACCAGTTTTTAAAATTTATAAAACTGCTTGCAGGTCGTGTTGGAAATTTATTAGAATATGCATCTATCAGTCAGGAAGTGGGAGTAGATAGCAAAACGATTAAAGATTGGGTTTCTGTTTTGGAAAGAATGCAAATCATTTCTTTACTCATGCCTTATTCTACAAACCTCACCAATAGACTGGTTAAGTCTCCCAAAATTTATTTTCTAGATACTGGGCTTGCGTGTCGTTTACAAGGTTGGACGTCAGCAGAGCCTATTCTCACTTCGCCTCAGCAGGGAGGTCTATTTGAAAATTTAGTTTTCTCAGAGATTTATAAATTGAATTTGAATTACCAACTAGGCTGGCAATTTTTTCACTGGAGAAGTAGAGACGGAGAAGAAATTGATTTTTTAATCCAAAAAGATCCCATCCATTTTCTATTTATTGAATCGAAGGTTTCTCCTCAAAACCTTCCACCACTGACAGATTTTAGAGAAGTAAAAAAAGTATTCAAAGAAAAAATCCCGAAAATAATTCTATGCCACCAAGAAGGAAATTATATTTTAAATGAGAAAGTCCCTATTTCTCTGCTAAAAGAGTTTTTGATGAAATAAAACCATTCGTTTTTTTTCCACCGATGAACTGTGATGAAAAAGTCAAGCCAAACAGACTTTTTCGTCATAGAGATCACCATTTTTAACAATTGTAAAAGCTATCTTCAATAACTTGTTTGCGACAGCCATTAAAGCTACCATTGTATGTTTTCCATTTTTTCTTAATCTATCATACATTTCTCTGCACACATAATTACGTTTGATAGCAGACAATGAGCACATATACAAAAGTTGTCTTGTATAACTCATTCCCATTTTTGCTATTGAACTTTTACCTTTGACACTAGTGCCGGATTCAGTAATACGCGGACAGAGCCCGATATATGCAGATAATTGTTTATAGCTTGTAAAGTTTTCAAAGTTTTTTGTGACAATTATTAGTTCAATAGCGGATAACGATCCTATTCCAGGTATACTTTTTAAACACTTATATGTCTCACTCGCTTTCTCTTTAACTATTTCACTCATATTCTTTTCTAATTCATCAATTTGCTTCTCTAAATTTTTAATTGTTTCTTCAATAAATTTGATAGACGTCAGATCTGGACGAACCCTTGACTTTAAAGCATGCAATTGATTTTTAAATCTTGAAACGGTTTCTTTAAGTTGTTTTAAAACAGAACGTCTTTGTGATAAATCCTCCATGTATTCTGGACTAGGTTTTTCAGGCTCCGGAGTCATTTTTAATCCAAACTCTGCAATCAACACTGCATCTGAAGAATCTGTTTTTGTTCTGCTTAAGTTCATCTTAGAAAAATGTTTTATCCTTAGCGGATTAACGACTGAAACCTCAAAACCAGATTGCATTATTCTTTTCACTAATCGCGTCGAATAAGAACCTGTAGCCTCTAATACGCTCCTATCGTCTTTCTTTAATTTCTTTATAAATTTTTTCACACCTTCTTCGTTATTTACAAACTGAACAACTTTGTATTTAGAATTAGAAGATGGAAATGCAACTTCAAAAGTATCCTTAGCCACATCAATGCCTATGTATCTCATCTTTATTACCTCTATTAAAATTTTACTTGTAAAAAACTAAATTTTTTTGAGTAATTAAAATTACCCAAAAAAAGGCTTAGCAGGAGAGAAAAAAATTTTACTCTATCATCACACATACAAGCTCGTTGCCTACTGAACTGTCCAGAGTTGAAATTTAGGAAAGGGAACCTGCATCGGTGACGGTCTTCTGACCATACACACTTCTCGGTTTGTTTCTCCTTTCCTCTCTCTTGTTAAGTTATTTTATTTTTCTACTTTATTTAAAAAATCTCTTTTTTTAACATATGATGAACACGGATATGCACGGAGTCTCACGGATAAAAATTTTAAAACCTCACCGCATACTTTCCTGCAAGTAATTCATTATTCAAAAACAATCCATCCTTTAGAACCTTCTCTTCGTCCAATTCATTCTTTAGATAAAACACATCCACGAGATAGCGATCATATTTATCTTTCCCATGAGTTTTGATAATTAGAAACTTGCAATCTTTCAAACAAGACTCGATAAATCTTTTAGAGGCAAGTCCCTTTTTGGAAGACGTTAGGGGATTTTGAGGAGAGGTTGAAATCTCGGGAGCGTCTAATCCGCGTAGCCGCAGGCGTTGTTTTATGGAGATCGAAAAGCCTAGGTCTATTGTTACTAGTAATGTGTCTCCGTCTATGACTCTTTCTAGATAGGCTTTGTAGGTGAATCGTTCTTTGTGGTTTGTCTTGAGCTTAAAGGAATAATCCTTGTTATCCTTAATGGATTCGACGATTGAGCCTAGTTTGAATTTTGAGAGTTTTTCTTTTTCTTCTAAGAGAATCGAAAAACCTAAGTCGATATGCGGTATGCTATCTGCATCCTCTGCTTTGTATTTTCTGACTACCTTGTAAGTGTAGAGTTTTAAGTAGGGTCGAGTAAGAGTTTTCGCTTCTTCTTTGGTTTTGGG
>DAORDH010000028.1:4602-70750 GCA_035345875.1 Leptospiraceae bacterium
TGTAGAGTTTTAAGTAGGGTCGAGTAAGAGTTTTCGCTTCTTCTTTGGTTTTGGGTTCTGGTTTGGATTTATTTTTTTTGTCGGCTAATTCTTGTTTGACCAAGCTTAATAAATCGCGGTTGGATAGTTTCCTTTGGATTGCTTTTTTTTCTAGGCTTAGTCTTGTGTTTTGGTTTTCTATGAGGAGTAGACTTACGTAATGACTCCAAGATAATTCGGAGTGGAATTTCTTTGCTTTGTAGTATAGATAGAATTTTCGCATATACCCAAGATTTCTTTCGGAGAAACCTTTTTGGTATTTTCTGCTAAGATCTTTCGATAGTTGTTTTAAAACTTGGTCGCCGTAATTGGCTCGTGCTTTTTTCTTTTGTGTGATTTCTATGATTCTTTGTCCTATCTTCCAATTGGAGGATAATACAGCCTTGTTCCAATCTTCGTTTCCTTCTTCTAGTGATTGTTCGTAAATTTTGGATATGTCTTTTAGGACGTTGTGGTATTGAGTTTGGGAGATTCCAGAAGATTCGGTAGCCATTTGTATGATGTCGTATATTGAAAACTGTAGGTAGTCAAGCTGAAATTGGTTGTCTGGAGTTTTATGGAAACTGAGTTGAGTCAATAACTCACCATACGCAAAAGCATTAAATTTGAGGTTACTGGAATGAAAAGCTTAATATTAGGAAATTCTAATGAATCAATAAATTCAATAGCCTGCGGCAGCAAACCCACCGTTAGGTGTAACCCATCCCTCAGCGTTGGGCACGCTGGTGACTCACCTTGCGTAAGGTGAGTCAATAAAATCAAGGTAGAATCAGGTTTTTGGAATTTGAAGTAGGGTGGGGATTGTAAAATATTTTCTAGATTTCGCAGACAGTCTGCAAAATTATTTAAAGTTTAGCGGATAATACAGAATAGCCGCTATTAGAATCAAAGTGTTTTGACGGTGAATCTTTTCCAGTCAGGAAAAACAAAAACGCGATCCCTTTCGCAAAAGGAGTTTTAACTTTGTGATCTTCTTGCCCTTCTTGGGAAAAAGTCTTTTTATTTCTAGCGTTAGGGATCGAATGGGGTCGAGTTTTTTCATCTGTTTGAAAAAACTTGACCAGAATGAGAGCCCGACGGCAGTAGTGGAAAAAAGTCAATAGCAAATAAGAACGAGTTGCCGGAACGCCCACCCAATGAATCAATTGTTTGGAAGCTAGTAGTTAAAAACCTTCCCTATGATTTTTAAATTCCACTTCTCTCTCTGGAAGCGGAGAATTTTATTTTAAAAAATGGTTTAGAATAGAAAGTAATTTGTTTTTATCGAGAGGCTTTGTTAAAAAACCATCCATTCCGCTTGCTAGTGCTTTCTCTTTTTCTTCCTTGAATGCTTCGGCGGTTAACGCTAATATTGGAACTCTCTTTTCTTTTGTTTTTTCCATTTCTCGTATTCTTTTCGTTGCATCGTTTCCATCGAGTCCAGGCATTTGTATATCCATGAGGATCAGGTCAAAATCATGTTTCTCCACCGCCTCAATTGCCTCTGTTCCATTTTCTGCCTCATAGATTTTTGCATTTGGAAAATACATTTTGAGTAATGCTTTTATTAAGAGTAGATTTACTTCAACATCTTCTGCAATCAAGATTGAATACTCAACAAACGATAGTTCTTTGGATTCGTGCCCGATATTGGATGATTGATTCTTAATTGGTTTTGGTATAAAGTCTATCTCAAGTGTGAATTGAAATGTAGAGCCCTTTCCAATTTCGCTCCTCACTTCGATTTGTCCTCCCATTTTTTCAACAAGCAAATGAGAAATTCTAAGCCCGAGTCCTGTGCCACCATATTTTCGAGTAGTAGAGGAGTCTGCTTGTGTGAATGCTTTAAATAGTTTTGCCATCTGTTCTGGCTTGATTCCAATTCCAGTATCTATTACACTGAATGTATACGCTCCTTTCTTTTCTCCTAAATCTTCAAAAACGATTTTAAATTCGACTTTCCCTTTCTCAGTGAATTTAACCGCATTGTTTAATAAATTGATAAATATTTGCTTTAAGCGAATTGCATCTGTTTTTACGACAGTAGGTATATCGAAAGGAATATCTACAATTAATTCTAAATTTTTCTCGTTTGCTTGCAGTTTAATTATATTCACTGCTTCTTCCATAAGTTCAACAAGATTGGATTCAGTATTATCTAGTTCTAATTTTCCAGACTCAATTTTTGACAAATCTAAGATGTCAGAAATAACACCTAGAAGCGATTTCCCAGAAGAAATAATATTGGAAATAAAATTATTCTGTGTTTCATCGAGAGTTGTTTGTGCAAGTAGTTCGGAAAAGCCAATAACTCCATTTAGAGGAGTTCTAATTTCATGACTCATATTGGCTAGGAATTCTGATTTTGCTCGATTCGCCGTGTCTGCTAATCGTTTCGATTCGATTAGCTCTCTTTCCACTTTTTTCATATCCGTGATATCAATTGTAACGCCTAACACTTTTCCGCCTTCAATTAAGATGGCAGAGAGTAGAAAAAATTTAGTTTCTCCTTGTTTTGTGATTAGTTCTAATTCCGCTTCCAGTTTTCCTTCAGAAATTAGTTTTTGAAAGCGAAATATTTCTTGTTCTCTTTTTTCAGCGGATACTAAGTTAGTAATATTCATTGAGAGAAATTCTGTCTGTGTGTAACCCGTGCTTTCTGATGCAGCTGGATTGACTTCTAAATAATTTCCTTGTAGATCTGTGATAAAGATTGCGTACGGAGCCATTTGAATGTAGCTCTTCCATTTCGCTTCACTCATTTTTATTGCATCTTCAGCTAATTTCCTTTCTGTAATATCACGGCTGATTCCTAAGATTCCAATTAATTCTCCTTCCGGTCCTAGGTAAGGAGTCTTTAATGTATCGAGTAGTATCTTTTTTCCGTCTGGATAAGTAACCCACTCTTCATTTCGTCTAGCGTTTAATTGCTGCATCATTTTGTTATCATGTTCTCTAAAAAAATCAGCCAATTCTTTAGAAAACAGATCGTAGTCAGTCTTGCCTATGATCTCTTCTCTTTTTTTGCCTACGAACTTAGCAAATTCTGGATTGCATCCCAAATAAATTCCATCTATGTCTTTGAAAAAAATTAAATCTGGGATCGAATCTAAAAGGGAAGTGATTAGAGCCGTGTTTTTATGCAGTTCTTCCATTGTCTTTTTTTTCTCGGAAATGTCTTCTACGATCGACCAAATATAAGAGTTTCCTGCCGCATCCTTGATCAAGATTCCATTCAAATTGATTGGAATTAAACTTCCGTCTTTTTGAATGTATTCTTTTTCGTAAGGACCATATCTACCGGTTTTAGTTAATGACTCTAATTGTTTTTCTTCTTCTGATTCATATTTTTTTGGAGTCAGTTGCCAATAATCCAATTGATTGAGTTCTGATTCTGTGTATCCGCATATATCCCGAAAGGCAGAATTGAATTCAATGTATTTTCCATTCATATCCGTAAGTGCAATACCTAAGGGAGAAAGTTCATAAAGACTTTGGAGTTTGTCTTCATTTGTTCTAAAATTTTTTTCTAGTTTTTTGATTTGTTGGTTTTCTTGGTTTAACTTTTCTACTTTTAATTCTAATTCTTTTTGAATCGTTATATCCTGAGTCAATATGATCAGCTGATTTTTAGTTGAGACTTGAACGCAAACGTCATACCACTTATTTAAGTTCTTTTGGTAAATCTGTGTTTGTTGATTTTTATTTTCAGAAAGAAAAATTAGGAATTGTTTCCAGTTCTCATTTGCATTAACGATAGTTGATTCAATCTCTCTGATCTTCTTACCTAGGATTTCTTTAATATCTAACTCAAATACCCTTAGAAAAAAAATGTTAGCTTCTAGGAATGTAAATTCTGATCTACTCTGATTCAATTCATTTTGGAGAAGAGCATAGCCAAGAGGATAATCTTGCAGTAAATCAGATGCAAAAATCATAATACAATTATAAATGAGAATCAATATTTTGAAAATAAAAAATATTTCTAAAATGGAAAACTTATTCTTTCAAGATGCTAACTGTTAGGTTTTGTTTTATTTGGATGCTACTTGTAGTGTATAAAAATTTGATAGATGAATGACTCATTTTTTATAAGTAAAAAAATTCTAAGATAGTCATACTCCAAAAGAGAAATGTTACAAATTTATTTCTCTCTCACGAGGAAGTAAAGTGCATCCTTCTGTAAATAAGGAATCTCACGAATCAGATCTTAGATTTAGAATGAGCAAAGTTTCAATTTTATGTGTTTCTACTTCTAAATAGTTAGTCGATATACGTTGTGCGGAATTGTATTGAAAAAGATTGTCTGATGTGTATTTGAATGGGTTTTATATTTTACAATAAACTTTAGACTTACCATTCATCCTTTTTTTATAGACTAGATTTCTAAAAACTTTTACAACTTTAGTAGGGTGCAATTTCATTCAATATAAAATGTCTTCTTCTTGATTTTTCATTTTCAAAAACAGGGTAGTTTCATTAGTGTGGAACTATGCCCAAGAGATTAGTCCCAAAAAGTCTTACATCTGAAAAAAGGGAAAATCATTTAACTACTTACCTGAGGGATTTTCAGAAAAGAGGAGATTTTAAGAAATATGTTTTTGTATCTCTTATTCTTTTAGTTTTATTTGAAATCTTAATTGGGATTGGCTTTAATCTTATTTTCTCAGAAACTCTAGAGGAGAATCGCAAAGAAAATTATACTAGAGCATGGAATAATTATCTAAATCAAAAATGGAAGTCAGATCATAGTAAAATCACTGGATATGTATGGTGGAGTGATATTTGGAAAAGCATGTATAAAGGCGATTTAAAACAATTAGATACTGCCTTTCAAGCTGATGCTTCTTTCAAAGAAAACTATGATTTGTTTTTAGTTTTTACCAATCCAAATTCAGATCCTGCTTTTAAGATAGTCGGTAAAAATCTTAAAAGTTTTGATTCTGTAGATAATAATTTAATTCAAGCATTCTTTCGGGAGAAAAATCTAAAGCCTGGCAATATTCACACAATTGAAAAATTAAAAGACAATCGATACTTTCTCATTTCTGTTTCTGCGTTATGCGACGACTTAGGAAACCCTATTTTTCCAGGTATTGCCTTCTTTGCTTCCGACTTAGAGAAATTTCTAAGGCTTGCTGAGGAGGTAATTCCTGTTAAGATGGAGGTTAAGTCTGGTTTACCTCCGAAAGATATTTATCATTTTTTTAATATGGGCAATACATTAACAAATTCAGGAAATTTTTATATCGAAGTGAAGCCTGAATTTGAAATTAAAACTTTAGTCATAAAAACACTCATCTTTTTTATTTCCATTCAACTTATCCTGACTATTTCTTTGTTTGTATTAATTGTTCCTCGGTATACCCGAAGAAAAACAGAAAAGTTAAAAGAAATTATCAATGCTTCTGAGGCTTTAAATTATGAACTGATGAATAAAGTAGAAGAATTAAAAATTGCCAAAGAAGAAATTGAAAAATCGGAAGCGAAATACAGTCATTTAATAGAAAGTTCGAAAGATATTATTTTTTCTTTTGATCATAATGGAGTAATTTTAACAGCAAATAAAGCGTTAGTAGAATTTCTTGGATTTAAAAAAGAAGATTTATTAGGAAAATATTTCTTAGATCTTGCTTATAGACCAGATAAAAAATTAGATTCGCTCGAAAAACAATTGTTAATGGAAAAGTTCGAAGAACTAAAAGAAAACAAATCTTCCGTATCTTTTGATATGACATTCGGAACAAAAAATAATGAGCCTTTGCAACTAGGCGTAAAATGGGAATATGTTGAAATTTGTGAAAATTTTGTCGTCTTTGGGAAGGCATTTACTGTCTCAGAAGATTCAATGCTCAAGTATGTAGAATCTGAGAATAGACAGTATGTTTTTAATAATTACATAACGCTTGCAGAACAGGTATCTCAGAGAATCACAGCAAATCTAATAAAGCATTTAGATTCAAATGATGTTTTTAATATTAGGATTTGTGTTCGAGAGATTATTATTAATTCAATCGAACATGGAAATCTAAATATAGATTATAATACAAAGACTGAGCTTAGAAAAGTGAAAGGAAGATACTTTCAATTTTTACAAGAAAGACAAAATGATCCTCTTTATAAAGATCGAAAAGTTACTGTCTTCTATTCCCTAAAATCCAATCGAGTCTCTTTCTTGGTAAAAGACGAAGGAAAGGGTTTTGACCATAAAAAGATGCTTGCGGATAACGCTGATACCGCTAATGCAAATTTTTTAGATCATGGTAGGGGAATTTATATGACTAAAAATACCTTTGATAAAATTAGATACAATCCAGCTGGAAACAAAGTTTTATTAGTAAAGTATTTTAAAAAAGATTAACTCTTCTTTTTTATTAGAATAGAAAATTATCTGGATGAATTCACGGAAAAAATTTTATTCGATTTTTCGAATCTTATGATTATTTGTATCCGCGACATATAAAACATTTCCAATAAATGTCATTGCTCTTGGAAGATTAAAAGATGCATTTGTTCCTGTTCCGTCACTTGATCCAGAACTTCCAGAGCCTACAAATACCGAACCAATGCCAGTGTCGATATCATATTTATAAATCCTATGCCCTGTATTTTCACTAACGTATAAATATTTACCATAAACAACAGTGGCATGAGGATCCGTCATGTTTGTAAAGGTTGAGACATTGCCTGAGATACTAGTATCAATTTTTCGAATATTATTATTTCCTTTATCTGTCAGAAAAATATAACTTTGATAGAAAGTAATACCTACAATATCTTGGCTAAAACTAGCCGAAAGAAGAAGACCATTGTTTGTTCCAGGACAAGTAGAACCCGCGTGTGTTGTGACAAGAGCAGATGTGGTTATCTTTCTAATTCTACAATTATCTTCATCTGATAAGTAAAAATCAGACCCGTTGTATATTATGTAATTAGCTGCATTGAATCTAGCTGCAGAACTTGTTCCATCCGTGTATCCTAGCGTTGCAGTAGCAGGTCCGGCAAATGTGGTTACCGTGAGATTTGATAAATTTAATAAACGAATTGAATAATTATTTCTATCTACAATAAATAGATTTGTTCCATCCGTTGTAATTCCAGTAGGACTATTGAATTGAGCTGATAAGCCTATCGCATTTGTATATCCTAATGTGGAGCCTGCAATTGTGCTAACTGTTTGGTTGTTCATATCTAGTTTACGAATTCTATTATTGCTCGTATCTACAACATAGAGACTATTGCCTAACGCTACAATACCCTGTGGTTGATTGAATGTGCTCGTTGAAAAAGAACCATCAGCACTCCCTAAGCCTCCTGTTCCAGTAAGAGTTGTTACGATTCCCTTTGGACCTGTTGAGCAAGTAACTGTTCCTGAAATATTTGGATCCATTTGAATACAAAAGGGAGTATACAGAAGTTTATTCCCATTGCTATCTTTTGCAATAATATCGACTCGGTAAAATTGATATGGCTCTAACCCAGAGATTGTATAAGCAGAAATATTTGTTGTATAGTCTAGTTTTAAAACTGCATTTGCCTCTACCTGATCGATAGTCGTCCACTCGTCTGGATAGGATGCATAAATTCTATAATTAATTGTTCCGTTCATTCCGCTTGGTGGCGTTAAGTTAATTGTAACTTGTGTATAGGTCCTTGCACCTAATGAAATATTACCTGATTGTGGAGAGGAAGTCGTTGTGTTTGAAACTGTCGGCCTATTACTTAGGGAAGCTACAATAGATGTAGTGGAGGAATTTCTCATATCAAATGGACTCTTTTTTGCTTTTAAACAATTCAAAAAGAGTAAGAAATAAATGGAGTATAAAATTGAGATTAGAAAGAAATAGAATAACTTTATAATGTGAACTTGCATGCTTCTCTATTAACTCCTTTTTTTAAAACTGCCACCACTTATCTTGGAACTAAATATTTAGATCCTTTGAAATCATTTTCATTCCTATTTCTAGAAATAGATTTCAATGTTTTCGATAAAAACTAAGGTATGGATTTAAGATCTTCATCACGAGGAGTCTCTTAATTAATACTCACTTGTTTTCAAATCAAATTCAAAAGGAGTCTTTACGAAAAAGGTTTTTCTTCTAAAACTTTAATAGTTTAATCTAACCAAGTTTCCTCTAGTGAATCGTTTTGATCGATGCAAGAAATTCTGTCCTGTGGCGCATTTCTGCCATTCTATTCACACAATTGGTAGAATGCAAGGGATATTAAAAGCGAATAGTTAAGATATTTCTAGGGGCTAATTGAGTTTAGCCCCTTAGAACTAGGAATGTCGAAACTTACTTTCGATTGATTCTCTCAACCTGTCTACATACCCGAAGAGTGCTGGCACAACAATCAAGGTTAGAAGCGTTGAAAGAATAAGGCCTCCGATAATTGCAATTCCCATTGCTGTTCTAGATTTGGCTGCTTCTCCTAGTCCTAGTGCAATCGGTAAAGTTCCTGCGATCATCGCAAGAGAAGTCATTAGAATAGGTCTTAAGCGAAGAACACCTGCTGTTTTGATCGCTTCCTTTCTATCAACTCCTGAATGTATGGCGCGCATCGCATAATCTACAATTAAAATTGAGTTCTTTGTTACAAGTCCCATAAGAAGAATGATCCCGATCATAGAAAATAGATTTAACATTTCTCCAAAGAGTGCAAGTGCTAAAAAAGCTCCCGAGAAAGCAGGCGGAATTGCAATCAAAACTGAAATAGGTGTTATAAAAGATTCATAAAGAGAAGCAAGCACTAGATAGATAAAAAGAAGTGCAAATCCAAATGCAATAATAATGTTTTGCATGAGTTCTCTAAAATCTTCAGACTGTCCATAAAACGCATAACGTATTCCCGGAGGAGGGGGGAATGTCTCCGCTAGTATTTTCTTCGCCATATCGGTTGCATTTCCAATGGCTCCTGTGGAAGTGAGATTCGCTCGAATAGGTATGACACGAGACCGATCCTGTCTACTGATCTTAGCTGGACCAAGTTTCTCTTTTCCACTGCTTACAAAATTAAGAGGTATCATTTTGAAATTGACGTTAGGAACTTTTGTGTCTAAGTAGGCGGAACGCAAATTTCGTTGCTCTGGCTTTAAACGCATCAGTATATCGTATTCGAGTCCCTTATCATGCAGTTTCCCAACAACGCCACCCTCGATATGATACCTAAGTTCTGCACCTGCTGTGATAGGAGCAACACCTACACTTTGCATTTTTTTAAAATCAAATTCGATTTGAAATTCAGGCTTTCCAGCTTGGTAATCTCTTTCAATATCTGTTAGATCCGGTATTACTTTTAGTTTTTCGATTAATTCTTTTGAGTATTTTTCTATTGCCTCTAGGTCATCACCCATGATATTTAAGTTAAATGGATAATTGACTCCTCCACCCACAGCGCTATAATCATTCACCGAGGGTCTAGCATAATTAAACTCTTTCATCATTTCTCGAACTTCAGATTTTACAACTGCTGTGCTTCTTCGTCTTTGATGCGATGGAACTAACGCTATTCCGATATTCCCAATGGTAGGAAATCCGTCTGGGCTTCCTACAACAGTTGCCAGTTTGTTTAATTCTGGAATAGTTTTTAATTTTTCTTCGATCTTTTGAATTACATCATAAGTTCCTTGTAAAGAAGTTCCAGGTGGCATATCTATAGAAACTAAAAATTCACCCTGATCGTTAGGAGGAAGAAAGGTCTTTTTTACAAACTTTAATGAGTAAATACTAAAAACAAAAACAAATGTAGCTGCGATTAATACAATGATTGGTCTTTTTATGACAAAGTCTAGAATGATTCCATATACTTTCTCTAACCATGTTTGGAAATTATCAAAGATTTTTACTAAGAAGTTTGGATTCCCATGTGCCTTTCCTGCAAAATAAGCGCTAAGCATAGGAGCAATTGTGAGAGCATCAAACAAACTTACAATCATTGCGAACACAACTGTTAAACCAAATTGTTTGAAAAACTGACCCGCAATTCCACTTAAAAATCCAATCGGTAAAAACACAGCAATCACCGTTAGACTTGTAGCAACGACTGCAAGAGTTACTTCGGTTGTCCCAATCTCAGCGGCAATAACAGGAGGATGTCCTTCTTCTAATTTTCTAAAAATATTCTCTCTAACAACAATGGCATCATCGACCAAGAGCCCTACCGTCAGAGATAAGGCGAGTAGGGTCATTACATTGATTGTAAACCCCATCGCATACATAATGATAAATGCTCCGAGAAGACTATTGGGGAGAGCAAGACCTGTTATAATCGTGGATCTAACGTTTCCAAGAAAGAAATATACAACAATGACTGTTAGTAAGATCCCTAATATAAGCGAGACAGATACATCTTCCACATTGGCTCGTATCCAAATCGAGCTATCTCTTACAACAATAATATGTGGATTTCCTTTTCTATCTTTTAAAACAGTTTCGTTTAACTTTTCTACTTTTTGTAAGACTGAATCAACAACGGCAACTGTATTTGCCCCAGATTGTTTATATACATCAATAAAAAGAGAAGGTTTTGTTAGTCTTTCGATTTGTGGAGGATCACCTTTTCGGATACTATTGATAAACCCTTGGATGAGACTGTGTGTTGGCGGATCTTCTTTGGTAGGTGCATACAAAAAACACATGGTTTTTAAGTCTTCAATCGTATCTACCACTCTTGCAATTTTGGACACCGGGACAGAACTTCCAAGTTCTCCTCCGAAGAAAACCTGCGCTTCTTCTATTTCAGATAATTTTTCGAATCGACCAATTGTTCTGTAGGATACTTCAGATTTGCCGCTTTCAAATTTTCCAACCGGAACATTGAGTCCAAAGCTTTTTAATTGGTTCCCCATAAAAACATTTGATAGAGAATATTCATTTAGTTTTTTCCTATCCACCTCGATTTGGATTTGTCTCTTTGCTCCTCCAATGATTCGAACGGATCCAACATTGTTGACTTGTTCAATTCCTGGCTTTAATTCTTCTTTCGCGATATCATATAGTTCTACTGGTGGAATTTCGCCAAAGAGAGAAAGCCTAACGATTGGCTGATCGGCCGGATCGAATCTTTGTATAACTGGCTCATCAATATCGCTAGGAAGTTCTCTTCTAATTCTAGCTATTTTATTTCTGACTTGTTGTTCTGAATCTTTTATATCTGCTGTTAGAAAAAATTCTGCGATTACAATTGATATACCTTCTTGGTTTCGGGACGATATACGCTTGAGTCCTGATATTGATCCGATTTCTTCTTCGATTGGTCTAGAAATTAAAGTTTCAACTTCTTCTGGTCCTGCTCCTCGGTAAACAGTCGAAACTGAGATGACTGGTATATTTACATCAGGGAATAAATCTACTCCGAGTCGATTGAGAGCAAACCAACCAGTAAAAATAATTAAAATTACAATACTTGAGATAAATATGGGTCTATTTATAGATAGCTTTGCTATGTTCATGGATACATTGTTTTGAATCCCATTTCACATACAATAAAAATAATTAGAAAGAGATCTATTCTTTGTATTTCAATGATATAATTTTAAGAACTAAAAAAATAGGTGAGGACGATCAAAATCTGTAAGAAACAAATAAAACAAATATTGTTTACTTATTTCTTACCATTTTGTTGGTGTTTATTAAAAATAATATCTAGCTCCAATTGCTATACCGGGACCGAATCCACTTCTATCACTGAGATAAATATTGATCGCCAATTCTCCGTAAATTTCAAAGTTTTTTTCGCGATTCATATAAGTAATTCCTATCGGAATACGAAGTCCTGGGGAGAAAAAATAATGATCTCTCTCCACAAAACGCCCTCTCCCTGGATTTAACTTTTCATATCTTTCAGAAAAAGAGATTCCTCCACCTGCGTAAACATACAAAGAAGGCTTAATTTCTGCGAAATTATATAAAAAAACAAAATGAAGATATTGCCCCCATTTTTCTTGATAGCCAATTCCCAGTGTTCCTTCTAACGTTTTTTTATCATCTAACCAATATTTACCGGTAATACCAGTTGGAGAAAAAAGAGAAATACCAACACCAAGTTTTTTTCCAGTATCGGAACTGGTAGATTCCTTTGATAAAATACCTAGACTCATAAATAACAATAGGAGAATTATTATTTGTTTCATTAGTATGTAACTACCTTTAGTTTTTCTTTGAACTTTAAATTTAGTTTGTCTTCAAATTTTTTAGGAAATGTGATTGTGTTTGGATCACCATCACTTACATACGAATCGGGTGATTCTGAATATTTTTCTATCATTTTTTCGATATTATCTTTGAAAGCTTGCACCCTTCTTACATGGATTGAATCAAATTCTTTATCATAAGGCGAATAGCTAGGACGGTTGGAATAATCAAAAACAAGAATATGTTTATACTCAATTCCTTTGTAGCTTCCTGAAACAAGTTTTGATTCGTAATCCTTTGGAGGATAAATTCCGAACGGCATTGCAAGAGATGTCATTTTATAATCAGGTAGATATTTATTTAAAAGTTTTTGACTCTCTACAATTTGTTCTCCAATCTTATCTTTGTATTTTTTTAGGTTTGCATGCCAAAGAGTATGGTTTTGAATTTCGTAGTTATTCTTTGTTAAAAATTCTAATTTTTTAGATGTAAGCTTTTCTTGACCAAACAAGTTGTTTGGATGTTTTGCGCCTGGTAAAATAAAAAAAGTAGCCGTTAGTGGAAAGTCTGGATTCTTCTTTTTGAATTCCTCCATAATACCAACAGCACAATTGGGAGAAATGCTACCTTTTTCATCCATATCAAACTGGCTTTGTGAGGAATCATCTAGAGTGATAAATACAGGTCTTTTTCCCTTTGGAATATTTAGATTTCTTTTTTCTAAATCAGAAATTTTCAAAGGATAGTAATTCCCTTTTTTTAAAAGAGCCAGATCATCTTTAAATCCTTGAATTGTTCTTGTGTAGGCAGAATCTTTTTCACCGATCACATGGTAAGTGATGATTAGAAATTTTCCGAGTTCATTTGGGGCTGATTCTGCGAATGCAGGAATATAAAATAATAATGTAAGTAAGTAAATTTTTAGGAATCTATAAAACATGAATCCATCTTTTTCAAAAAGGCATTCTCGAAAATAGAAAAATTGTTTTCTTATCTTCTTAAAGGATTTTTTACCACGAAGCGCAGTAGGAACAATGCTGTTAGCATAAGAATTACCACCGAGGGCACCGATAACTGAACGATACAGAAACGATTGATAATTTTGGATTATCGTATCTTTTATCGGTGTTCATCGTCTTTCCACCCGAAATCCATTGCCGATCATTCGCGGCAATAGGTGGTAATTTTTAAGAATCTCCCTTAAGTTGACAGTCTTGCATGAAGGCTGTTATTACAATTTTCTTTTTATTTCTTCGAGACCTTCGCGCATCCCATTGCTTTTATTTTTTTCTGATTTTATTCACAAAGAATGTAAAGCTTTTCTCAGTTTTGTTGTTATTATAATCGATAGCCGTAATGGAAACTGTATTGTCTCCAGATAAAAATTTAAGGTCACCAAGGTAATAATTATTTTCATAGAAAAGATCGTTAAACGACAGGCCATTCTCATTTTGCCATTTTCCATTTACAAGGGTTAGTTCATTGAAATTACTTTCTTTTATTATTTTATTGTTTAGACTAAATCGAAGAGTTTTTACTCCTCGTCTTTGTCCTTTTCTTTCCCCAGCATCACTTATATCAACTGTAATCGGAAAATTACTAGATGAATTAAAAGAGTCTCCATCATTAATGTAAGTCATGTTTTTACCAATCGTGAGTATTAAACTTCCAATCGAAGGAGGTCTTGTATCTTTTACTTTGGGTAGAATTCTTAGAGGATCGATTATTTTTCTGCCTTTGTCTGTCGCAACTACAAAGTGAAGGTGAGAACCACTCGAATGACCTGTATTTCCTGTTTTACCTACACTATCTCCTTTTTCTAAAACTTTTTTTTCTAAGACCTCTAAAGATCTTCCATCTTTTAAGTGGTAGTAGGCAGATAAAATATCATTGTCATGCAAAACCCAAACACTATTTCCGCTCCCACTCTCATTTTCAAAAGGATTGTCCGAATTATAATGGCTATAGATCACAGTGCCTTTTTCGATAGAAGATACCTTTTCATTATCAGAGGAAACATCCACCCCATTGTGAAAATGATCACCCCTAGATTCTCCAAAAAGAGAGGAAAGTTTTACTTCCAAATTTTCCCCGCCGACGGGCCAGATAAATCCAGCGGGTAGAGTTTCTTTTTGTTTATCTTGACTCAACAAGAAACAGAGTGGTAGGAGTAGAAATAGAATAGAGATTTTTTTCATAAAAATGATTCCGTATTTTTTTTTAAATGACTAGATAGATTCAAAATTTATTATACCAATTCTGACTATGAAATTATCACAGGAAGAAGTTTTTAGTTTAGTCCAATCCTGCGCAAGTGGAAATGAGGCCTCTCTTAAAAAATTTTTTGAAGAGTTTGCCGAGGATATTTATAATTTCCCAATTCGCGTGTTTCATTTGGATGAGGATGATGCGAGTGAATTTTTTATCTATGCCTATGAAAGACTTAAATCAGGAAAGAGATTTCATACTTTTGTAGGAAAGTCCGGTTTTAAAACATGGCTTTATACAGTTCTACGCAATATGCTAATCGACTGGCGTAGGAATAAACGTGAATTAAAAATAGTTTCCAATGTAAAAGTAAATTCGGATGGAGTAGAATATTACTCGATTGAAAATGAGCCAGATTTAAAATCCAATTTACAGAAAGAAGCAGATTCTGTTTCATCTCGTTTTCAGGACATACTCTCTGAGATTAAAGTGGAGAGTCGAATTATTTTCAAATTAGCATATATCTATTACTTAAATTTAAACGATGAAGAGATTGATTTTTTAGTCACTCGAACTGGCAAAACAAAAGAACAAATACAAAAAGACATCTTGAATATCCGCGAAAATCTTTCCGAAAAAGAGATACAAAATCTCCAAAGTGAAGATAAAATTGTTTCTATCTATATGAATATCTTAGAGCTAAAGGAACAACAAGAGAAAGAAAAGCCTATTGTTTTTGAGGATAATCTACCAAATTATGATAAGGTTCAAATCGCTATCAATAAGAAATATGAACAAAGAAGAAGGCTGATTGTAAAGAAATCGAAAGGTAATTTTATTACCAGAACGCCGTATCGGGTTATTGCAGAATTGCTAAAAATACCTGAGGGTGGAGTTAGTATTTCCTTACAGAGAGTATTGGAAAAAATTCAAAAAAAATTTCCTAAACATGAAATATAAAGCGTCTTTATTCAGTCATAATTTACGAGAGGTTAGCTATGAATTCTAAAAACAATCAAAATGATCAGCCTAACTCAAAGAAATACCTTGATCTATTTTTAAATGAGGGTCAATTACATGAAAGCGCATTGGAAAATGATACAGACTTTCAGGAATTGATTCAATTAGAAGAGTCCATTGTAAATACGATTCAGTTAGAAAATGAGAAACACTTAGACCACATACTAGAGAAGGATTCTTCCTTTTATGAGGATTTAGATATAGCTAAGGCAAATCTAAATATTACCCCAGACAGAAACAGACCACTCCCACTCTATTTAAAAAACTATATGGAAGCTGATTTTGCAGCACAGAAAAAAGAAGAGGATCGTTTGGTGATTCGCTTTGGTAAAGCAGGAGTAAAACTTCTTGGTTCTTTCTTCGGACAAACAGAAATTAGTCCTCTCGAACTTTCTATTCCTTCTGTTCGAAATTCTATAAATACAACTCCTCAAAGTATTAGTATGCTCGAAAAAACAGACCAAGGGAATTTGGTTTATCAAGTGATCCAAGAAAATGAAAACGAAGCCTATTTAAGTGTGAAGTTTGATCCTTCTTTTGTTGCTATTTATAACCAAGTAAATCTCAGAAAAGACAACCGTTTTATCTATTCTAGTAATATTAATTCGGAAGGAATTGTATCTTTTTCTGGATTGAAAGAAGGTGTTTATAATATCGAGTTCACAGGAAAGAACGTTTCAAAAAGGTTTGACTTATCTTTATTTGCAGATAAGTTGTAGTCGATGATCGACTTACTGATTGATAGAGTTGGCAATGTAAATATTTTTAATTTTTTAAATGCCGGACAATTTCATTCCGAATCTCACATTCAGTCTTCCATTGATACCGATTTAATTTCTGAGTATGTAAAGGAAGTTGAGAATATATCTAAACTTTCCAATAATTTTATAGCCAATCACGAATCCAACTTTAGAGTTAAGCCTAACGTTTTAAAAGATTTAAAAGTTTTGGGTGAGACTTTTTATGAGCAATTTTTTCCTTCCTCCATTTCTGATAATCTTCGATCTACTTCAGAGAAATATCTTCATTTTAATATAGATAGTAGCCTTGCCGAAATTCCTTGGGAGTTATTGTATGATGGCGAATGTTTTTTGTCAGATCGATTTTTAATTGGCAGAACCATCAAAGGCTCAAAGACATTTCCACAGGAAGAAAACAACGAAAAGTTGAAAATGCTAATCATTGCAGATCCAACAGAAGATTTAGAATGGGCTCAAAAAGAGGGTGAGGTTTTATTTCAGGTCTTAAAAGAAAAAGTTCCTGCTTCTGTATTGGATCTAGAATTTATCGCAGGCTCTCAAATTACAAAGCTAAAACTTCTTTCCATGATCCGAGGAAAAAATATCATTCATTATGCAGGGCATTTATTTTTTTCAAATGATCCAATGGAAAATGGATGGCTTCTCAGTGGAGATAAAATTTTAAAAGCACGTGAGATTAAAAATAGCGCTTTCTCAACAAATTTAGTTTTCAGCAACTCCTGCAATTCTTCTCGAAGTGTTGGAATTAAAAACTCTAAGAGCATTATTAATGATTTTGCAAGTTCCTTTTTAATGTCAGGTATAATGAGTTTTATTGGAACAAAGTGGGAAGTTGCAGACAATTCGACTACTCTTGATTTTACAATTCGTTTTTACCTAGCGCTATTCAATGATAAAAGTTTGGGTGAATCTTTACATATTGCAAGGGAGTATGCTCGAAAAAATTCTGATCCATTGGATTTAATTTGGGGAAATTATTCTCTTTACGGTCATCCAGATCGAATCATCCTAAACAAAAACAACAATCGTAGGAATAAAATCATAGAACCTATGATGATTCGAAAAACATATCCTACACCGATTGCAATATCTTATTCTAATTTTATTTCTATTGAGAGAATGGATTCTACTGAAAATAAAATGAAAGCATTTGTAAATAGTTTCGAGGAATTTACAAGGTTAATTACAATCATAGTGATTAGTGATCACAAGTATAAAGCTCTCAACCAAAATTTTGAAAATAAGGAAGATCTAAGTTTAGAGTATTTGTGGGACATTATTTTTAAATCCATGTTAGATTTTAAAAAATTACAAATATCAATGGTTGTTGAATCTTTCCTTGTTGTTTTATTTTCGAATAAGGATTTGATTTATAAAATTATTTCTTGGATCCAAAAATTTAGAGCAGGTGGGCTTGACACAGAAAGTTTAGAAGGCTATCTAATAACGTCTCAATACTATTATGAGAATTTACTTGTAGAGTTGAATGAGTTTGAAAAATGCTATATCTTCTATATTTCGAATGATTCTGATCGTCACTGTTTATTTTATGGATACAACAAAAAAGAAACAGAAATAGATGCTACCCAATTTGGATTTTTTCTAAATCGATTGGAGGAATTCAGAGGTAGAGTTATTTTAATTCATAAAACAAAAAAATCTATATTACCCTTAATTGGAATTCAGATCAAATATAAAAATGATGAAAGAGATAAGGATTTATCTTTAGACTTCATGAATTTTAGAGATAATATTGTTCCCAGATTGCAATGAGTCTATGTCAATCCTCTGAGTCTTCATGTGGCGCTTGCTGTGGAATTTTTAATTTAGATTACCCACGAGAGCAGATTAAAAAAATTTTGAAAGAACGCACTGAGTATTTTGAGGATACTGTAGATTATTCTCGAAGAGAGACCGTTATATCCTTTAGAGAAGTGTTTGAAAAAAAAGAATCCACATATCCCAAAAAAGATCATACAATTTATAACTGTCCCTTCCTAGGTTATATCAATAAAGATTTTACTAGAATCGGTTGTATGATTCATCCAATTCGAACTGGAGATCCCAAAAGTCAAAATTTTTCTTTTTACGGATCCTCTATTTGTCAAACCTATGACTGTAGAAACAAAGATCGAAAAAATGGAATGGATTGGGAAGATTACTTCAACTCACTGAAATTAGATTTCTACGATTACTCTCATTTGGCAAGTGATCATATTCTGATTACAAGATTGGAAAGCTTTTTCGATTCTCTTCAAATTCCACTGAAAGATATTTTTCTAAAACACTCTCCACTTTTAAAAAGAATTTTTCAATATAAAGTAAATCAGATGAATCATCTTACCTCATTTGAAATTGATATGAATTCAAATACCGGAACGCCATTTGAAAGATTGATTGAGATACTGAGCCTTGAGCCAGATCATCCTTTATATCTAGAATTAAAATTGTTTTGTAAGGAGTAATGTTTTGGGGGGAGTGGGTTGCCACTGCCGGAATCTTTTCAGGCAGTGGTATAAAAAAAGATTAAGCTTTTTTTTCAGGAACTAAATTTTTAACCTGAGTTTTAGCTTCTTCGAATTTTGCTTTGGCATCATTTAATACTTTTTCTACTTCTCTGAAAGCTTCTTCTGTATATTTTCTGACGTTCATAGCAGCTTCGCTGTTATCTGCAGCACCTTTATCAGCTAATTTTTTGAATTCTGTTTCTAATCCAGCAACTAGTTTCTCAGTTTCTGATTTAACAGTAGTAGCAGCACCAATCACAAAATTTAAAGCATCTTTTATTTCTTTCTCCATGGAAATTACCTCATTCCGAAATTTTATTCCATTCAGTTTATATTCTTTCTTTTCGTCAAGCTAAAAAGCGGACATAGCGCACTCACTATTTCTTCAAAAGCATGGTTTTAGAGATACTAGAAAGACTTCCTGCACCCGCGATATTCATTGTATTTTTTAAATCCGTAGTATATTGGTGGATTAAATACTTCACTCCCGCAAAATCACCGCCAACCGCCGAGATTGCAATTGGTCTTCCTACAAGAACTGCCTGAGCTCCAAGTGCTATCATTTTAAAAATGTCCATACCACTTCGAATTCCTCCATCTACAAGAACAGGAATTCTACCTTGCACTGCTTCAGCAATTTTTTCTAATACCCTAGCGGTTCCAGGCATTTCATCTAATACTCTACCACCGTGATTTGATACTACGATTGCATCTGAGCCAGCATCTATTGCAAGAATTGCATCTTCTACTGTCATGATTCCCTTTAGAATAAACGGAAGTTTTGTCATACTTCTAATTCTTGTTAATTCTTTTAGACCTCTGCTCGGAGATTGTTGGTTTTTCAAAATCATAGTTTTAAAATTGAATGCATCAATGTCCATACCTAGAGCAAATATATTTTGAGCTTCTGCTTCTTTGAATCTCTCTTCTAAAAGACTTTCATCGGCTCTCGGTTTACAAATCAGAATTCCATTGCCATTTACTTGTCGGATTGCATCTAACATTTTTTTATATTTGTCAGGAGTAGCTCCATCACCAAGCCATGCGATAGTTCCAGACTCATTACATCCTTTTAGGACAGCAACCGAATATTGGTATTCATCCATCGCATTGTTCATATTGGTAGTTGCACCCGTCATAGGAGCAGCCATTAAGGGGGACTGAAAAGATCTTCCTAGAAAATTCCATTCAATTCTAGGAGAAACACTTTCACGAATATATCTAGGTAGAATTTTATATTCAGAGAGAGCAATGGAATTGTCTTTGAATGTTTCCATTCTTCCAACTCCACCCATCCCTGGAACTCCTGAGGCACAATCAGTTCCATCACAAACCTTGCACACCCAGCAGATTTCTTTTCCAAATTTATTCCTAGCAGTTTGATTTATACTTTTTTCAGTTAGTGAGTAATAGCTATCTGATTCAAAGTGAATGATCTGTTTTGCTTCTTCGAAAATTTTTTCTGCTTTTTCTAATGTCTCGGCGGTGATGATGATATGTCCTGATTTTTCTATATTATTCGTTGGGTCTGTGATAATATCTCCCACTTTTGATTGTAGAAAAATTTCATTGACTCCTTCGATTTCTTTTGCTTCTTCAATTCCTGATATTGATATAATTTTACCAGGAGCAGCGAGTAATGATCTCTCAATGGAAACTAAATTTAATTTTGGTTCTAAGTCGTCAGGTTCTTCCCCAAAGGCTATTAAAATGGCAGAACGATAAAGATTAATTCCTGTCGAAAGAGGGTAGGTGTAGGCTGACATAAAACCACCAGATAACCTTGCAGCAATTTCTCCAATTTTAACACCATCAGGCGTTATCTTTATATCACCTTTTCCTGCACCTAACGTTATACCAAGTGCTCTCATTCCCTTTTTCATTACATCTTCTACTTCATCTAAAACTTCTTTTGAAAATTTTGATGGCATATTGTGTCCGATTTCAATGAAATAAGGTTCTCTTTCGATAATTCGATCTGCAATACCAGTGATTTTTATATTCCCGTTCCAAGTCAGTGCGTCAACCGACACTTCAGGTCCTACCATGAATTCTTCTAGAATCACTTCTCCTGTAGGTGAATATTTTTTTGCATGTTTAAAAGCGGAATGTAATTCATCTCGATTATTAACCTTTATTACTCCCCGTGCTCCCATATTATCAGAAGGTTTAATCACAAGTGGAAATTTCAAATAATCAAGTGCATCTCTCGCATCCTGAATGGTCCAGATAGGAGCAAAATTTGGAATTGGAACGTTAAATTCCTTTAAGCGTTTTCTCATTTTTACTTTGTTGGATGCCGCTTCCGCATCAACATATCGAATCCCCGGCAGTCCCAGTGCGTTAGCTACCGCAGCAACAGTCATACTTGCATCGGTTCCTGCAGTGATGACAGCATGGACTGGTTCCTTTTCGGAAAATCTCTTTGATTCTCGAACCATTCCTTCTATATCTTTTGTGCTCATGATAATTTTTTCGTCTGCGAGTTTGAATCCTAGAGATTCTGGATTCATATCTGCAACTACAACTCTTAGTTTCATAGATTTTGCAGTTTCGATTAAGGGAACTTGCAACAATCCACCACCAATGATTAATATGGTTTTGCCTTTAATTTTGCTCATTTTAATTCTTTATACTAAATTTAAATCGTTGACTATACTTGTTTTGATTTTCTTTAATTTGATACTGCCTTTCTCAATGATTCCACCCATGAGCAGATAATCGCCATTTGTCGGATAAAAAACAGAGGATTGTCCTGGAGTCACGCTTTGCACTAACTCTAAGGGTTTGACAATAATCTTATTTTTTTCCTTTTTGACTTCGCATTGAACTGGTCTATGTCTATAACGTATTTGCACTTTACACGTTAATTCTTCTCCCTCATTTAAAGGAGTTAATCCTTGATAATTTACATCCGTTACAATGAATTCTTCGCAGTAAGTCTCTTCTTCCTCTCCAAGAATGACTGTTCCATCTTCTTCGATAGAAAGAACATAAAGAGGATTTTTCCATGAAACACCTAAGCCTTTTCTTTGTCCTACAGTGAAACCTTCTTTACCAGAATGCTTTCCAACTATATTCCCATTCGAAAGTTTAAAAAAACCAGGAGTAAAATCCACATTCTTTTTCTTTAAAAAGCTTCTATAGTCGTTTTCTGGAATAAAACAGATTTCTTGTGATTCAGCTTTTTCAGCAATCGATAGACCAAATCGTCTTGCGTGCTCTCTTACTTCCGGTTTTGTCATATTCCCTAAAGGAAATACCGTATTTTTTAAATTCTCTTGGGATAAACCATAAAGGTAATAAGCTTGATTCTTTTTTGTATCGACTCCATTTGCAATTGCATAACGACCATTCTCAGCCACATGAATATTTGCATAATGACCAGTCGCAATTTTATCGATCCCCAATACTTTTCCTTTTTCGAATAAGGACCCAAATTTAACAAAGGTATTGCACTCAACGCAAGGATTGGGAGTCATTCCATTTTGATAATCACTTATAAAACGATCAATGACCTTGTCCCCAAAGATTTTCTCCATTTTAATAACATAGAATGGAATATTAAAACTAAGACCAACATCTCTCGCATCTCTAATATCTTCAGGAGAACAACAAGATTTTTTAGTAGTGTCACAATTTGGAGCTTCATATTCCCATGTCTTAATATTTACTCCAATGACATCATAGCCTTTTTCTAATAATAGCCCTGCTGTTACAGCGCTGTCTACTCCGCCACTCATTGCAACTATGATTTTTTCTTTTTGGCTCATTATCTCTTCTTAATATATAATTCTAAATTTTGATAGTCTATCAGAATGGAATAATTTTCAACCCAATTCATTCCAAGAATTCCATCTAGATTTCCTTCCTTGGATAGAAAATCTTGTATCGAATTTCCTGATAATAATTCTATTTTTTTTTGGCATAGGTTTTCAGCTACACAAAGATTTTCTCCAATATGATAAAACGTGTTCTGTTCTTCTCCTCTTAAGTCAATGAAACTAGCTTTTCCGCCTCTTTTTAAATTTAGTTCAGCTGCTTTCGATTGGTTTAAATAGGAAATTCCTGCACCTGTATCTAATAAAAGTTTACAAAGACGATTTTCGATTAGTGCATGAACTAGAATATGTCCATCCGCAAAATGGAATGGTATTTTAGTAAAACCTTCGAATTTCTTTGTCTTTATATTTGGTTGTATAATATAGACATTCTCAGGCAATTCTAAAAATAAAGAAAATTTTGATAAAACATCATTTCCTATCAATCCATCAAATGCAAATCTTGAATCAAATTCGAAAGTATGAAAAGAAATATTTTCACCAATTATTCTTTCACTCGAATCAAATAGATTTAGCTTCACTTCGCCAAAATCTCCCTCGATCTCTCCTGAAATAGATTTAAGTTTAAATTTGTTACTATCTCCCACAGCTTTGTAGAGGCTATTTCGAATCAAGGATACATTTGAACCTGTATCTAAAATAAACGTTAGTTTTTTTATAGGCTCTTGCTGAAACTTTGTAAAAATTTCAATTCTAGGTTGTAATAGATTAGATTGGTTTGCTTGAAACTCGTGATGTGGTAAATGTTTAATGAATTCTGAATTGGTAGTGCGACAGGCAAGAAAAAGAAAAATTGCTATTATCCGCCCGAATAAATTTGGGCGGTATAATAGTTTAATTTTAAATATCAAATTACTATTGAACTTTAAAACATACAGTTTGATTTCTTCCACCGTGTTTTGCTTGGTAAAGAGCTTTATCCGCTCTTTCAATTAGTTCTTTGTTATTTTTATCTGTTGGATAGAATTCTGTAACTCCAACACTAATCGTTACGCGAAGTGGATCTCCTCCATTTGGGTTTTCAACCACTTGAGCTTCCACTGCTTTTCTAATTTTTTCTCCCATTTCATAGCCTTCTTGTAGATCAGCTCCAGGCATAACAACACAGAATTCTTCTCCACCATATCTAGCAGGTATATCATTTTTACGTGCACATGTAATGAGTTTTTGAGCAACTTCAATTAAGACAACGTCACCCGCTTGGTGTCCATGAGTATCATTGAATACTTTGAATTTATCAATATCAGTAAAGAGTAGGGCAAGTTTTGTTCCTTTTTTTCTGCATCGATCCATCTCTTCTCTTAATTTAGATTGGAAGTAGTGATGAATTTTTAACTGGGTCATCATATCCACAGTTGACAATTCATAAAGTCTAGAATTTTCAACAGCGACACCCGCAAGACTCGCAAGAATTGTAAGAAATTCTTTTTCACTTTCAAGGAAGTCGCTCATTGTCATCTTTTCACCTAACATGAGTAAACCGTTTACTTTTCCTTTTGCGTTGAGTGGAATGATCATTTCAGCACCTAGTGCTTTAAAATATTTAACCAGTTCATCATCCGCGAATCCATTGTCTGTTAGTTGACGAATCGTCATTGCTTTTGGCTTTTCTTCAAAGAATTGAACGAGAGGAGAATCGATCATAATTTTCATCTTCATATCTCTATCAGCGATATCAAAACCTTTATGGCTAGAATCCAATGTAAAGTGATCTGCATCCACATCTGGTGCAAGATAAATTGCTGCGTTTAAGGTCTGCAATTGAGCGAGACAAATATTTAAGATTGCATCGATCAGATAGTTATAGTCTAACGTTGAATTTAAAGCTTTGCTAATTTCTAATAATTGCTTTTGGTCATAGATTTTTTTCTCGTAATGTTCTAGTTGCTCGAATGAACCTGAATCTTCTTTTTTCTTACTCAACTTTTTTTACCTCTTACTAAATTTGCACAAAGTGTATATACAAATGTATAAACTACAAGAACATATTTTTTAAAAAAGAAAAAAACAATTTTTGATAGAAAACTTTTTTAATCTGTTGACATAGATACATGAAATTATAAGGTGACATATACATCGCGCGGTGGAGCAGCTGGCAGCTCGTTGGGCTCATAACCCAAAGGCCACAGGTTCGAATCCTGTCCGCGCCATTTATTTTCCTTCCTCTTCCAAATAAGAATCCAACCCAATTTGAATTCACAAAAAACCATTTTCAAAACAAATGCAAATCGTATAAAGCCATACTAATTTGCCTGCTAGTATTTGTTGCTTGCTCGCCCTTTATAATCTCAATTTTCTTTTTACTGCGAGGGTTTCTCTCATTCTATCTATTTTAAGTTTTGATGCGGTTGGCTTAATTCCTGGGCGCGTTTGAATGCTGAATAGACTGCATTCATCACAGAGTAGTGCATTCCGTTTTCTTCCAATTTTTCCAATCCAAAAATTGTGGTTCCTCCTGGTGAGGTCACACGATTTCTTAAAACAGATGGATGAGTATTTTCCTTTTCTAGTTCTTTTTCAAGAAGCATTGCGCTTCCTTTTACTGTCTGGATGCTTAAACGAAGTGCGTCTGCATAGGTTAATCCCGATTTTACCCCACCTTCTGCTAATGCTTGTATAAAACTAAATACAAAAGCAGGACCGGAACCAGATAAACCGGTAACTGCATCGATTGCTAGTTCAGAACTTAGCTCTACTAAGAGTCCTAACTTATTAAAAATTTCTTTTATATCTGGATAAGCTTCTTTGTCCCCAATATAACCCATACATCCTTCTTGAATTTTAAGAGGTAGATTGGGCATGATACGAACTACATAGGAATTGCTTGGAGCGTGTTTTTTGAGTGTGTCCAAATTGATCCCGGCAGCAATGGAGAATATTTTTTTAGGCTCCTTTATTTGCTTTAATGTATCTACAATCTTGTCTGGCTTGACACACAAAATCAATCGATCACAGGAATCATTGAGACTTGAAAAATCAGATTCAAATTTTATATCATTTCTTTTGCTATATGGATCATAGCAGAGGACAGAAAAATCTGATTCGATTGCCTTGTAAATAGGATAACCCATATTGCCTAAACCAATAATTCCAACTTTTTTCATTTTAATATCCTTTCTCCAAAAATGGCAGAACCAACTCGAATATAATCACTTCCTTCCTCCGCCGCGATCAAAAAATCACCCGACATTCCCATTGATAGTTTTGCATTCGGTGCATAATCTTTTCGAATTTGATTGAGTTCTTGAAATACCTTCCTAGTTGTGATCAATTCGCCACTAGAAGGACCCATCGTCATAAGTCCATGGAAATGAGCAAACTCAGACTCCAAAGCAGAAAGATCTCTGAGTATTTCAATTAAATCCTTTCTAATAAATCCAGACTTAGTATCTTCTAGAGTTAAATTTGCTTGTAGAAAGTAGTAAATCTTTGCTTTTCTTTGGTTTGCTTGTTTGATTAATTCTTGCAGGGAATTTTTCGTTCCAACTCCATGTGTATAAGAAAAAAAACCGAGTAATTTACGGATGGTTCCTGTTTGAACCGGACCAATATGATGCAATTCTAAATCTGGGTAAATGCCAGTTAGCCCTTGAAACTTATCAATGCCTTCTTTTATTTGATTTTCTCCAAAGATACGAATGCCTTTTTCTAAAGCATTCGTGATTTTTTCAATCGGTTGTTTTTTGGAGACAGCGATTAGACTAGGAGTGTTCTCTGGTCGAACTTTCTGAATTTGGTCTAATATAAAATCGTAGTTTTCTCGAATCAAAATTACTTTTTAGATTTTGTGATCATTTTTTCTAAGCGATAAACACGATTGGCTAGACTTGCTTGTTTAGATTTTGGTTTTTTAATTCCAAATTTCTTTTCTAAATAAGATACTCTTTTTTCAAGTCCGCTTGTTTTCACACTATTACGTGCTTTGTTCTTTTTATGATGATGTTTTCTGCCATGCTTGTGTTTTTTTGGGGAAATCTTGGGAGGTTTTTCACTATTGAAATTTGTTTTAGGAGAATCAATTAAAACGTTAGTAGCAAAATTATCTTCATTGATTTTAGTTTTTGCACTATCCTTGGGTTTGATAATCGGTGGCTCATCTAGACCGATTGGAGTTGTATCTTTCACCGGTGGGGAAAGAGGCTCATCAAATTTGGAAGTTGTCTTTGCCGTCTCTGTAGGATGTGGCGTTGTTTTCGTTTCATCAGGAACAAGCGAACTATTTTTTGATTCATCCACAGTATTCGAAGTGGTGGAGTTTTGAACGGGAGGCACAGTGTTTCGTTCATGTTTTTCAAATCCATCTTTGTTGGCAGCACCTTGAAATTTTTTAACAACTTCTGCCCAATTTACAACAGTAAATACTGCAATCGCAGAGATAATCAGTACTATGATGGTTGTAAGAATGATTTTAAGACTATTTTGCTTGCTCATATTTTATTTATCTATAAAAAGCCTTTTTAAATACAGTATTTTTTATTGTTTCTAACCTAAAATTCCGATTTTATTACAATTCTAATAACCGTAATCTTTGGATTCCCGTGTAAACCGCTGCAAGGACAAAAAAGTGTTTAGATGAAATTCTCCCTTTTATTTTTAGAAATGGACTTTTCTTTGCCGTTTAGTAAAAATAAAATTCATTTTTATATTCAAAGGATCAGTTTTGAAAAAAGGATTGTAACACTATTTATTTTCCTCTCTACAAAGCTTTATTGCTTCTTACTAGAATTTATTAACCTTGAAATAAAACCGATGTAATTGAGTATAGAGAATTCTATTTTCCCTTTTTTGCATTTTTGAGAAACTATGAGAAAGTTTACAATGAAATCATTGATTCTATTTAAAATTATTTTTCTTCTTGGATTTATTTTCCAGAATTCCATTGATTCTGAATCGGAAGATATGAATCGAATCAAGTTGATTCAGGATGCAGTTGCAAAAGGGGATCGATATAAAATTCATCCAGTTGAATTATTTGATGGGGAGATGCCTTGGAGAGTGGTGAAGGGGACTTCTTTTTTAGATAAAACTAGTTTTGTTTCTAAGTCCCCGAATACAGAAGAATTTGCACTTGAATCTAAATTTTACTATCCCTTAAAAACTCCGGAAAAATTAAAATCACTTCAAATCTATTCCAATATTGAAATTCCGGGTAGAGATAAATACTTTATTTCTCCAGAAATCGAAACCGATTTTCCAGTTGGAATTCCATCTCGTATATTTCTTTGGGTTTATTCTAATAACTATGATATGAGTTTAAAAGTAATTCTATCAAAAAAAAGAGCAAAGGATATTATCGTTGATTTTGGTTCCCTTCGATTTAATGGTTGGAGAAGACTAGATGCAAAAGTGAATTTGGATAGAAAAATGGAAAGATTAAACTTGTCTAAAAAATCAGTTTATTCTATCAAAGGCATTTTAGTGGAAACATCACCTTCTCAAAGCAAAGGGAGTTTTTTTCTATTTATAGATCAAATGGGAGTATTGCTTGAGACACCTGAATTGTATCCAGGTTCGGAAGTCCCAGATGGTTGGGAATTGTATTAGTGAATATGCTTTATCATTCACGTTTCGCAGCTTGACCTCTTAAAAAAATTTCTTAATAAAGGAGATAAATGTGAGTAAACTATTTTCAGAAGAAGAATTGGAACAAATTAAATCCGCTGTGAAAGATGCGGAAAAAACAACGTCAGCCGAAATAGTTCCTGTTTTTTATGAGTCTTGTGGTCTTTATCCAGATACATATTGGAAGTCCGGTATTTTTTTTGCTGCTGCCTATTCTTTTTGTTATCTTTTTTATACCAAACTCACGAATACATGGGGCGACTCTCTTTCTAAGTTTTTTGTTATGCAAATGACTAGCGGATTAATTGGAGTAGCCGCTGTCTATCTAATACCTGCTTGGAAAAGACTGTTAACAGATAAGATGTTTGTTAAGCAAAGAGTTCGAGATGTAGCCTATCGAGTGTTTTTGGAAGAATCTGTTTTTAATACAAAGACAAGAACTGGAATGCTTTTGTTTATTAGTTTTTTTGAGAAAGAGGCTCTGATCTTAGGAGATGAAGGAATCAATCAAAAAGTTACTCCAGATGTTTGGGAAGGAATTCTTTCTCAATTGATACAGGGTATGAAGAGTGGTGAGAAGACCAATTCTATTATTGCTGCCATTCGCTCGATGGGAAATTTATTAAAGCAATATCCAATAGACGCAAAGGATACAAATGAATTGAGAGATGATTTACGATTAGGAGATACAAAATGAAAAAATTTTCTATTATCATTTTCTTATTATTACAAACAGCCTCTATTTTCGCTCTAGATGTTCCATATCTTTCAGGAAGAGTTGTAGATGAAGCAGGAATCTTATCCGAGGAGACAAAGTCCTCTCTAGAAAAGAAATTAATAGAACAAGAGAAAAAAACATCTAACCAATTAGTGGTTCTTACAATTCCTTCCTTGGAAGGAGAAGTTTTAGAAGATTATTCAATCAAGGTTGCTACAACTTGGAAGCTTGGTCAAAAAGGAAAGGACAATGGAGTCTTGCTTCTCATAGCTAAAGACGATCGCAAACTTAGAATTGAAGTGGGATATGGTCTAGAGGGAACACTAACAGACGTTATGTGTAGTCGTATCATTCGAAATGAAATTACTCCTTCTTTTAAAAGGGGTGATTTCTCTGGAGGAGTGGAAAAAGGAGTCGATTCTATCCTTGCTGTCATTGATGGGAGTTATGTAAATACATCGAGTGATTCAACTACAAGCAACGATTCTGGAAAGGATACAAATATTGAAGGAGTTTATTCAAAATTTATACATTCAGTTGGAGATTCAGATATTCCTTTTTTATTTAGAATCCCTTTCGGACTGATTTTCTTTACTGTAATTACTCCATTTACTATACTCACTGCAGTCACTCCTTATGTTGGCTGGTTTTTATATTTCTTTTTAATGCCTTTCTATGGAACCTTTCCGGTTGTTATTTTTGGAAAATGGGGAGGGCTCTTTCTTCCAAGTTATATCGTAATCATGTTCTTTTTGAAACTTTATTTTGGATTCACAAAAGACGGAAAGAAATTAGCAGAAAAAATAGAGCAAAAATATGGTGGATCCGGTGGGTCGGGTGGATCTAGTTCAGGCTCTAGTTGGTCTTCTCGCTCGAGTGGTGGATTTTCCAGTGGTGGATTTTCAGGTGGAGGAGGAAGTTTTGGTGGGGGTGGAAGTTCGGGAAGTTGGTAGACGATAGTCGTTCAATGTTAGATATTAAAAGATTACCACCGAGGACACCGATTAAGGAACGATAAAAAAACGATGAAGAATATTCGTTCTTTCTTCGGTGGCAATAAATATTCAGATTAAACTGACGTCAGTTGAATGACCTAATACGAAAACTTCTTTTTCTTATTGGAAACGAAATCATAGATAATCATTTGATTTAGTTCATTTGGATGCGGGTAAAAAATTCTTCCTTGTGACATTTTGGCAAACTGTTGGATAAAACTTTTTTCTCCAAAATAATTCATATCCCATTCTGACGTTAGTAGAAATGTATTGATAATGATTCCATCTTCTGTGCATTGTTTTACTTCTGAGAGTGCTTCCTCAAAATCAGACGGCGCAGGTGGATAGTTGATATGAAGGATTGAACCCTTGAAATGAGCAGTAGGCGCTCCATCCGTGATTAAAAAGATCTGTTTGTTTTTAGTTTGCTTGGAAGAGAGTGCTTGTCTTGCGATTTGAAGACCTTTTTGTAGATTCGTAAAATACTGAGGAACTCTATTTTCAATGTCTTCTTTTTTCATTTTAGCAAAATCAAATTTTAATTTGATATAGGGATTAAAAATAGTAACAGGATAGGGTTGTAGAGTAGGGACTTTTGTGATTGGAAAAATTTTTGCAGTGCTTCCAAAACCAACAACAGTCAGTTTTTCATCTTTGTATTCATTTCGGATGAGTGAGTCCATTGCCATTGTCACTTTCTTAGCGTTGTAAAATCGCATGGATCGCGCCATTGACCCAGACATATCGAGTAAAATCACGGTAGAAGATTTTGCATTGCCTCTTGCTTGAAAAACATCTAAATCTCCAAGAGAAGGAATTGTCCCATTCCCTCTTAGAATGCTATTGATAATACTTCCTGGAAAATCAATATTGGAAACATTATCTCCAAATTCTAATTTTTTTGTAGAAGACGTTAGGTTCTCAGTGTCCCCAAATTCATTTGTGACATGCGATCCAGAACTAGAATCTGTCTTTAATTTTGAAAAGATTTCAATGAGTGCAGTTTTACCAATTTTACGAATGGATTTTGGGGAAAGCTCAATTCCACCTTCAGCATTTTCTTGTATATCACCAGATTCTTGTAACAGTTTTTTCAACGCTTCAAAGATTCTTTCTCTTCTTTCAATAAATTCATTGTAACTTTCAGGACCTAAAAATTTAGCGAGCTGTTCTAAATTAAAATTGTATAGATCACCAGATTGAATTGCCTCTTCTAATGCTCTATTTAGTTGGGTTAGTTCATCTAAATTGTCTAAAATATTTCCTGCTTCTTTTGGAGTTGGAACTTTTTTACCAGTGAAATTATATTGTTTGATTCCATTACTAATTTTATCTATATCTTGCAATTTCTGAATCAGTTCATCTAGACGGGGTTCTATTTTCTTTTGGGCAGCTAAATCCCATTTGAGTCTACGGAGTAAATCTGGATTTTTCCCATCGATTGCGGCTTTTAGTTTTTGTAAGATGTTTTCTTCTTTTTTAAACTTCTTCTCTAAATCAGAACGAAGTGATTTTAAATCTTTTTCTAATTGTTCAGATGCAGGATTTAAGTTAAAAGTTTTTAAAATCTGATCTATCATTGCTTGGATTTTTTTCTGGAAGTCAGCAATTAAATCTTCCATCCCGCCTTCTTTTAGAAAGAGATTGGCGGGAATGCCTTTTTCAATCATCAAACGCAGCGCTTCTTCCAGAGATATATCATATTTCATGATAAGATCAGACAGAATGGACATGAGTTTTTCTTTGTCAAAGTTCTTGTCGTCATCTGGAAAGTATTCGCTGTATTCGTATGTTATCATTGGATTGTTTCTTCTTGTTTGATGCTTGCAGGATAACAAACATTTTTGTTTAAATCACAGTAAAAAATTTTAGCGGATACTTGTAATTTGCCTTTTCCGTTTAGTGTAAGAGTGTTGTCTTCTACTTTTTCAAAGTATTCTGGTTTGCCAAGAATTGTATTTCCCTTAAACGTTAGTTCTGTTGGGTTGATTTTGATTTTATCTTCAGAGCTGAGTTTGATTTTATTCGGTGCATCTTTTTGGATTGCATAACCTTTTGGGACAGAAACTCTCATGATGTAAGAGTCTCCACTTTTTTTGTCAAGTTGAAGTTTAATTGGATGATCCATTGCCATTACCTGTATACTAATGAATAGAAATAAAATAATTTTTTTCATACATTCTATCTTTTATCGATTCGCTTTTTTTTTCTATAAAAAAATTACCTTTTACTATCCTAACATCCTATTCTTTTGAGGGTGTAAAATGGATTGACAGAAGCAAAGGCTTAGAAACAAACGCTATAGAAATCTGAGAATAGAAAGAAAAGCTTAGATTGAGAGTCCCAATAGTTTAGTTCAGTGGATTGGGTGTAGATTTCTGTCTTAATTTTTAGTCTCCGCAAAATAGAGCTGATTTAGTTTTCATACATTTTAAAAACTGAGGCTAAATACAAAAAGTTGATTAGAAATTCTTAAATTGAATTGAGAAGATTTTACCTAGTAAGCTTTCCGGAGTTAGATTAAACCTCTTTTTTAATTTTCTACACTTGTTATGGATAAATATTTTTCAAGATTTATCAAAAGAATTTAGATAGCTCCCTAGGGAAGCTGATTGGCTGGATCGGGGAATGGAACGGTTAATAGATGTTTGGCGAATTCTGAAACTTTGAATATAATTATAAGATTAGAGACTCTAAAACTTTTAGGAATAGTCGAGATAAGTGAAATCACTAGAAGCACATTATTTGGATTGACCAAGCGGTAAACCCTTGTTATCCTGCTCTCTATGTTACTAATTAGAAACATCCTGTATCTAGTTTTAAGTATTCTACTTTTTCATTGCTCGGAGTCGGAGTATAAAAATCCTTGTGATCCTACCTCTCAAAATTTTTTAAAGTTACTCCTTTTTAAGAGATTTACCTCGGATACTGCTAGTTTGTGCGGTTTGAATACTTCGAATCTTTTCGGAACAAACTCTCTTTCAAATTTTAGTTATGCACCTGATTTATATTATGCAAATGGTGCTTCCATTTCCTTATCTCCTACAGTTTCGAGTTCAGGACTAACGTTTAGTATTAGTCCTTCACTCCCAGGGGGTATTAGTTTAAATACAAGCACTGGTAAAATAACAGGATCTTATGTTGGTTATGGCGGATCTAGTTTTACCTATACGGTTCAAGCAAGTAATTCGAGTGGGTCTATCAGTACTAGTTTTAAATTGAGTATTTTTGGAAAGAATCCAATTCAAACTATGCAGTCACAGTGTTGGAATGTGAGTGGAACGTTAGATGCAAGTTGCACAGCAGGCACTTCTATTGGACAAGATGGTCAGTTAAAAAAAGGGACGACTCCCAGTTTTACAGGACCTAGTCTTGTTGGTTCTACTGATTATATAACTACCGATAATAATACTGGTCTGATCTGGAAATCCTGTTTTGAAGGTAGATCGGGAGCGACATGCATAGGGACACTTAGTTCTTTAAATGCAACAACTGCTGCTAGCACTTGCACTTCTTTAAATTCAGGATTAGGATATGCAAATCGAACAGATTGGAGACTCGCAAGTTTTGGGGAAACCAATACAATTTTAAATCATATTGGCACGAGCCCAGCTACGTTTACATCGAATTTTCCGAGTGCGAGTGGGGGAGGAACTTGGTCAAGCACAGGGGATGTTTCAAATAGTGCGAATGCTTGGTATATTTCATTCACCGATGGAACGATAGGCTCTACAGTCAAAACAAATACAAATGATGTTCATTGTGTTTCTGGCTCAAGTCTTCCAGCAGCTCAATTTGTAGACAATGGAGACGATACAATTGTAGATATAAATACAGGGCTGATTTGGCAAAAATGCACGAATGGATTGTCCGGCTCTAGTTGCCAGACGGGAACTGCAACACAAATGAATTGGGCTTCGGCTCTCACTGTCTGCAATGGACTCAGTTTAAATGGGAAGACATGGCGTCTTCCAAATATCAATGAACTAAAGACAATTATAGATGTAACAACGAGTAGCCCATCCACGAATACAACTTTCTTTCCTGTCACTCAATTAGGAAACTATTGGACATCTTCCACCTATACGACAACATCTGCCGCTTGGGTTGTTCCTTTCGGTGCTAGCACATTTTATGCTACAAATCTATCAAAGTCGAGTAACGCATATACTAGATGTGTTACAACCGGACCTTAAGTAAGTCCTGCGACGATCTTTTCTGAAACATCCCAAAGTTTCTTTGCAAGATCTTCGTTATTTGCGTCCTTTCTTGGAGTTGCAATATTACAATCAGCAAAATAGTTTCCTGATTCAGATATTACATTTGGATTCGTTGCAGCATAACACTGCGTAGCCGCTCCTTCCGGTATTGATTTAAGAAATAGATGTTCTCCTAAAGAGAAAATAGCTTGTAAGACAGGATTCATATTTCGAGCGAGATTTGTTTTGATAACACCAGGATGAACTGCATAGGCTGTTTTTTTAGTTCCTACAAATCGTTTGGCAAGTTCTTTCGCAAACAGTAGATTTGCAAATTTAGATTGTCCATAAAATGTCCAAGCACTGTAATATTTTTCTCCAGCCAGATTTTCAAAGTCTACTCCTTCTTTTGGAGCGTTTCGATGTGCTTCACTGCTTAACATTACCACTCTTCCTTCGTCTGTTAATTCTCCGACTAGACCCGTTACTAATAGAAAATGTCCAATATGATTTGTAAAAAATTGCAATTCATATCCATATGCCTTTTCCAGTGAGGGTAATGCCATTATACCAGCATTGCAGATAATCACATCTAGCTTTAATTTTTGTTTTTTAATTTCGGATATACAATTTCGAACACTAGTCGGGTTTGATAGTTCACATTCTAATCCTATATGAGAATTCCCGCTTATTTCTTTCAAAGCTTCTATTGCTTTTTCTTTTGTTCTAGCTGTTCCAATGATTTTTGCCCCTCTAAGTGCAAGAACACGTATGGTCTCATTACCTAGTCCAGAATTGCATCCTGTGACTAATATTGTTTTGCCGCTTAGTGAAATATTTTTTGTAACTTCTTCTGCAGTCGTGTCATAACCAAATCCATTTTTACCTTTTGCTTTAAATAATGCTATCAGTGACATATTACCCTCTTATTGATTTCTAATTATACAGTTTTTTTATGCTTTGAGAATGTAAATCAAAACTTTTATTCAAATTTCTGTTCCAAGTTTATTGATTATGAGAATGCTTAGATTGATTTTCTAAAAATTAATTTCATTCTAACACAAAACACTGCTAAGATGTTTCAATAGTTATTTAGAGCTTACGACTATTTTAGATTGATTCTTCTGATTCCTGAATTAATATTGTGGAATTATAATATATATGAGGCGATCCTATGAAGATTACAAAATCCAGCTTACTTCTATTTATTATTTTAATGACTAGTTTTACAATTAGTTGTAAAGGAAATAGAGAAAAAGCAATTCAATACAATACAATGATACGATAGTCGATGAACTGAACAAGTTATCCACTCTCGAAGATTCAATCACCAAAAGCGAAGGAGCAGAAGCTGATAAAGCAATTGAAGAATTTAAAAAAGCTGTTCCGGAAGCTCGTAAAAAAATAGAATCCATTGGTAAATTTAAAGACAGTGAAAGTCTTGAAAAGGCAGCTTTAGATCTTTGCGATTTTTATCAAGGTGTGATTGATGGAAAATACACTGATAAAACGCCCGATGAGATAAATACGAAAGAAGCAGAACTTTATGCAGCATTGAAGCAAGCTCAGAAAGATTTTGCGGAAAGATTTAAAATCGAAATTCAAAAATAATTCCTTTGAAAGAAAGACAATGAGTGCGATTTTAAAATCAAACTCATGTCACTTAAATAAAACAGTATACCAATAAGAATCTCTGTCTCTTAACTTCCATATAAATCCATCTAATACATAATGAGTTGCTTGTGGGAGTGTTAGAAGGGTGACAAGTATGCTGAGTGTTTCTTTACTTCGTATCGTTGGAAGAGATATAAATGGTTTAAAAAATTCTAAATGCTCTCGCCAAATAAAACCCGCCCAGAATCCTTCTTCTATATAAGCAAATAAAAATAAGGTCAGAATAAACATTGGAAATGTGAATTTGGTAAAGAATACTTTGTAAGAAAAACGGTTTAGAAGAAGCGGTGAATTCGTATTATGCGCTTCCTTATTTCCATAGACCCAAATCAGTGCAATATAGGGAATTCCATGTGTTACAACATTTGTAATTGTAAATACAATGTCTTGATTGAAGTAAACAATCCCAAAATACCAAGAAAGAGCTGTTCCTAGTAATAATAAATTTTTACCGATTGAGAAATATTTTTTTGTAATGATTTCCTTTAGTTCTTTTAAGAGGTAAATTCCGATTATCCCCAAATAGAAATAAAAAGAGATTCTCTCTACCCAGAGAGGAAGCCCAATCAAAAAGTCTCCATCTACAAACCAGTGAAAATTTCTAGGGAGATTTGCATGCCAGTAGATAACAGGATAAAGAGTGGAGGAGTAGAGTAAGACTGCTTCTAATTTCTTAGAAAATCCAAAAGAGTCTTTCGAGTAAAATCTTAAAAATCCATATTGCTGCCTGATAAAATGAAATACAGCCGAATAAGCAAGAACTCTCCAAAATAACTTGGAATCAATTAAATGAAGAATTACACCTAGAAAAAAAAGACCGATAGGCAGTAAGGTTAAAAGAGTTTTATTTTCCTGGAATTCTTTTGGATTAAAATAAGTTCGAAAGAGTGTGCTATAAACATGCGATACATCAATACAAAGAATAAAAGACACCCAAATCCAAAGAGGCATTTTGACTGTATCTAAAAAAAGATCAGAGAAAAGATAGATAAATCCAATGGATAGGAAAGGAGGAGAAAGTATAAAAACTAAATCGAAACTTTGATTGTAAATCCAATTCTTTTCTTTCATATTGATATTTGTTTTAATATTTTTTTAGCTGCTTCACAACCTCTATATTGTGCTTCTTCAAAGATGGAAATTCCACTCATATCAGAATTTGCAAACTCGATTCCCATAAAGGATTTTAACAATTTCTCTCTTTTTTCACTCCAAAGAAAATTAATTCCAGGACTCACCATCCCATGACCCCAAATCCATAAATCTATTTCTAAAATCGTGTCCGTGATCCCTGCGTGCATTTTTTCCAAGTCTTCTAAAATAATATCTACCCAATCTTCTTTGGATCTTAGATAAGCTTTTAATCTTTCTGCTTTTGGTTCTTCCTCATCGAGGGGCAAATAATAAGTAACCACTGTTTCTTTTCGATGAAGCGTTAAGTCTTGATGATTTGCAACAATATACCCAAGTGATTTACTATAAAAGCTTACATTGTCCCATGAAAGGTTTGAGCCTAAACCAGTAGGTTTTTCTTTGAGTGTAATATTTGCAATGAGCCAAGGGGTAAAATCAAGAGTATTCGCTACATCATCTTTGTAATTCTTGATTACTTTTTTTGCAGTGTAACGAGGGGAGGCATAAATGATATTCTTTGATTTATAGCGAATAAGGGAATTTGTTTCCGGATGTATTGTATCTACATAATAGAAGTTTTCATATTTTTCAATTCGATAGGTGAGTGTATTGGTTCGAATTTTATCTTTGCAAATCTCAGATAATTTTTGCACTAGAAATCCATTTCCAGCAGGCCAGGTTAATACAGTTTGAGAATCAGCGTTAGCCGCTTTTCCAGCACGCGAGGCAAAATAATGTAAGCCTGCCCAAGCAGAGACTTTTTTATGAGAAACACCGTAATCATCTCTACAAGAATAATTTACATACCAATTTAAATATCTAGAGGTCAAGCCTCGTCTTTGCATAAAATCAAACATACTGGTTTTGTCTAAGTCTAGAAACTCTTTGTCTTGGGAGCTTTCTTCCATTGGAATTGCAAAGGCAGGTTTTCCATCTTTTCCTTTTGTGTTTTTTAATTTTTCTACAAGAGAGAAGAATTCTTTATATTGTTTTTTATCTTCTTCTTCAATTCCATGTGCAGGAACAAGTCCCTCCTGCCAAATCCCTTGAAAGTAAAGTCTTTCGTGAGGATCGGCGCATAGATAGAATTCATTGTAAATTGGTAAATCTTTTTTAAATCCTTCTATGATTCCTAGTTCTGTAAAAAGTTCGCGGACATATTTTGCCTCACTGCTAGGAATAGGAACGTAATGCGCTCCATACGGATATTCACTTACATCGTTTTTTCCAGATTTAGAATTTCCGCCAACGGATTTATCCATTTCTAAAATTAGAAAATCTTCGTATTTATTCTTTTTAAAATACCATCCAGCGGATAATCCAGATATGCCGCCACCTACGATAACTGTTTCTGTTTCGATTTCATTTTCAGGAATTGATTTAATATTTTCACGCAGTAAATGTCCTGCTTTGAAATTCGCACCAGAGATTTGAATTTTGAAATTGTATTGTCTTCTTTGTAGAAAATTTTTTAAACCAAAAAAGGAAGAAAATACAGCAATACTTCCAAGACCTAAATACTGGAGAAATTTTCTTCTAGTGTGCATACTCTTCCCATTCTTCTTCAAAGAGTCGAACTAGGATTTGATTGTTTAATCTATTTACTTCATTTGATTCAACAATCATATCATCTGAAAAAATGGTAAGTGTTTTTGCAATGGAAGGTGTAATATATTTTAGTCCTGTTGGATATTTTTCTGGAATCGATATTTTATCTTTTGAAAATAAAATATAGCCCCAATCTCCAAAAGCAGGAACATAGACATGATAGGGAAGGGTATTTAGTCCAACAGATACTAATGTATTGTTGACACACCAAAAACTTTTTTTTGCAACATAAGGAGAAGTGCTTTGAATTACTCCAACTCCATTCGTTGCTAACGCATTTTTTAGAATTTTATAAAAAGAGTTCGTGTAGAGTTTTCCGACAGAATAATTGCTTGGATCTGGAAAGTCTACAGCTATAAAGTCGAATTTTGTTTCGTTTGTTTTAAGCCAAATAAACGCATCTTCATTGTAGATTTTTACTTTTGGAGAAAGGAGTGAGTTTTCGTTCAAGGCAGTGAGTGCTTTTTGTTTAGAAAAAAGTCCTGTAATTTCTGGATCCAAATCAACTAAAACAATTTCTTCTACACTATCGTATTTTAAAATTTCACGAACAGCAAGTCCGTCTCCTCCGCCTAGAACTAAAACTTTTTTGGGCTTGTCTAAACTTGCAAGACCAATATGAACTAACGCTTCATGGTATCTATATTCATCTTTAGAACTAAATTGTAAATTTCCATTTAAAAAAAGTCTTAAGTCTTGCTTGGATCTGGTTAATACGATTCTTTGGTATTTGGAATATTTAGAATAAATTACTTTATCTGGATAGCTAGCAGTTTCTGCAAAACTCATGATCTGGTTTGAATAAACAAAACCAATGAATAATAAGATGAGTCCAGTAAACATAGCAAGCTTTAATGTCTTTAGAAATGGAATTTCTTTTTCAAAAACATAAAGAGTCCAAATCCCTGTTAAAACATTGAAGATTCCAAATAGAAAAGCAGTTCGCACAAGTCCCAAATGAGGAACTAATAGAAGCGGAAATAAGATAGATGCGAATAACGCACCGATATAATCAAAAGTAAAAATTTTAGAAACTAGATCACTAAATTCAAAATGAGTTTTCAAGATTCGCATCATAAGTGGAATTTCAAGCCCTACAAGCATTCCCGTTATAGATACATCTGTATAGAGTAGAATTCGAAAAGATGCTACATGCTCAAAAGCAAGAAAGAGAAGGGCGGCAGAAGAACCGCCCACAATTCCAATGAGAAGTTCTACTTGCACAAAGATTCCAATTAAATTCTTTCGAATGTATTTGGATAAGAAAGAACCTATCCCCATAGAAAAGAGATAGGCTCCTATAATCGTTGAAAATTGAGTTATGGAGTCTCCGAGTAGATAACTCGCGAGCGATCCAGCAATTAATTCATAAACAAGTCCACATGTTGCAATTATGAATACTGAGAATAGTAGAACATAGGACATTGAGACTAACTATGAATTGCCGCTGCTATTATGATTGCCATTGCAATGGTGACTGCACTGGTCGTAACGGCTAATGGCATATTATTCTTTTGCGCAATTTCTTCCCATAGGTTACCTGGTGTGATGCGGTCAAAGATGATAAAAGAGATTGCAAGAACAATAATGCCAATTCCTGAATATAGAAAAGCATTGATTATATTTTTGATACTGATTAAATCTGTTAACATAAAATTCTCCTGAATTTATTTATGATACGAGTTTGGTCCTCTTGGTCCCCATTTGCCCGGACTAAATAGGTCCGAAACATTCCATTGTGTATAACCACCAAGAATTAATAAAATACAAAGTATGATTCCATACCCTAAAAAATTTCTTGAGTTCATTCATCCTCCTCTTCCGAGTCATCTGAGCTATCTTGCGAAAAATTACTATTTGCCCAACGTTTATTTTCAAAACTTCTAGATCTAAACCAAACATAAAATGGATACAGGCAGAGAAGAAATTCTGCTAGGAAAAAATTTGCCCAGATTGTAGATCCAGTTTTAACTTCAATGGAAAGTTTCGTTGCTTCTAGTGGATTACTCGGATTAGCCGCACCAGTTTGCATAGCAGGTGTAGTCATCTCAATATTTATATGATATTTCCCACGCTTTACTCCAGATATGTCTGCTGTAGTAGAAGTGCTTCCTTCTGACCAAGATCCATCACTATCGACTCCAGAGTAGTATTCAATTCCTTTCTCAAAGTCTACACTAGCACCCGTTTCGTCGTTTACTAAATCACCTGAAATTTCTACCCAACTATTGCTAACGGGAGAGGATAGGTTTATATCGATGCTTGTAACTCTATCTTTGATTTCAAATTGAGGGGTTACTTTTGTTTTGCCTTTGTCTTCAATGGTAAAATCCATTTCCCCTTTGTAGACTGTTTCCGTTCCGAATCCAATACAGATTCCCAATTGTAAAAGGATCATTGCATTAAAAATCCATTTCCAGTATTTCTGGATTTTCTTTTTTTCTTCTGCGTTGATCGGACCTGGTTGGTTAGGAGCTATGCCAATTAAAAGTGGCATTGGTTCCGTTAGTTGAAAGGCTGTTTTAATTTCTTCTGAGTTTACATAGGTTCCAACAGACCAAACCAATTCTTCTTCTGTGGATTCGACTCCAAGTGTTTCGGGAGGAGAGATAAATTCTTCTAGGTTGACAGTTTCTCCCATTCGAACTTGCCAATAAAATTCTCCGATTACATAGGTGACAGTGGCAGTTCCTTTGTTGAATAATGTATAATCTCGTTGGTTGTAAGGAACATAGACTGGGTCGGCACTTCTTCTGATTTTTAAATGGTCTTTTATCATCGTTACAAACGACCAATGTCCATTGAACTCAGAAAGAAATCGAAATCCTTTGAGTGGATTGAATAATAAATACTCACTCCAAGTGTAACCTTCTTGGTCTGTTCGCTCCATATAACCAATGGTTTCCCAAAGCGTGCCAAATAACGTTCCTCTTTGACCGAGTGGAATGATTGTTCTTCTTTGGATTTTTTTGGTAAAGGCATCTACTACTTTGTAATTTTCATCGCTAGTATCTATAATGGAGGAGCAATAGGCGCAGACCACATTGATTGTCGCTCCGATCGCACGGATGTTAACAGAGCCTCCGCAACTTGGGCAGCTAAACGTTTTTACTCGGGTAGATTTAGTGTTTGTTCCTTCCATCCTACCAGCCCTCTATTTGTCTCAGATTTTCTAATTTTAAATCTTCTACTTCAAAGTATCTACCAACAAAGAGATGTTGTTCCTCTTCGGCATAGTCAAAGTTCGCAAAACCTTTTCTCTCTGATCGCAAATCTACACTTAAGGATTTTCTGCCTACTAAACATTTGAATGGAAGTTCACCTTCGCTACCTCGACAGGTTACTTCATGCACATCGTCCACAGAGTATTCTGTTTTTTTGATTTCTAAAATATTTCCAACTTTTAACTCGGATTTATCAGGAAAGTCTTTGAAATCTCTTTCTTCAAAGCTAATCATATAAAAGCCTTGTGCATCAGAGAGCCAGCCATCTTTTCCACTTTTAAAAGATAAATACCATTCATTCCAAACTCCATTGGAGTAGCCAATCTTTTGTCTTCCAATTACCTCGAATGGGTCTTTTCCCACAATACCAGTGGTTCCGATTTGAATCGGGCTCATGTCCTCTGGCATATCGCTCATCTTGCCTAGGAGTTCTAAGTCTTTGTCATGTCGGACGATTGTGGATTTGCAGTATTTACACACTGCCATAAATGCAAATCTAGATTGGAAGGGAACCTCAGCTCCACACGAAGGACAAGATGCTTTCATTAAAATTTAATATCCCCATTTTCTAAAGTATGTCAACACATATTACCAATGCACCGTGTAAAAACATGAGGAATGGGGAAAAACCCTCTATGCTTTTCGTGGTCTAGAAAAACTGTTAGTATGAAATTTCTGCACCACGAAGAACACGAAGAGTCACGAAGCTATGACCCTAAGACTACCATTGGTATTAGAATGATTTGAGATTATGTGTCGTTTTGGTCTGGAAATTGGGATATTATTCGTTACTAGTATGGCTCGGTCAGGAATAAAAAGGTATTCTCTCTTTTGTCAATGTTGAGTTTTTTTATTCTTTGTTCTATTCAAAATCCATTTTCAGTATAACAACCACTATACCAAGACTATACGAACCACTATACCAAGTCCTTTTTTTATGGTGGGGAGGGTAGAACTAATGGAAATCTTTTCCGATTAAACAATGATTATTTTACTCTAAAAGCACTCATTTATTCTGTTATCTATACATTTACATAGTTCTTAATCCCAGAGGTTTCATTTTTCAAAAATTCCCTTGTTTTTGTTGTTTCTATTATCAAAGTGGCTCTACAAGAAGGATAGCCAATGCAAGAACAAAACACCACCACAGAAATCAAAACTCCAAATACAGAAATGGAAATCCTGCGCAAGCATTTTCCTCATTGCTTCGATAAGAATGGGAACTTTGATTTGGAAAAATTTCGTCGTGGTCTTTCAGATAAGGAAATTTCTTTCTCAACTGAGAGTTACGCGATGGATTGGCTAGGAAAATCTTATGCCCGACTTTTGGCAAGTGATCCGGCAACCACACTTCTCAAAGCAGACGAGACACACAACGCAAAACCAGAAAATGCCAAGTCAGAAAACCTACTCATCAAAGGCGACAATCTGGAAGTTTTGAAACATCTCGTGGGTGCTTATTATGAAAGGATCAAAATGATCTACATCGACCCTCCTTACAATACAGGCAGTGATGGGTTTGTCTATGCAGACGATAGAAAGTTCACTGTCCCGGAACTCGCCCGACTTGCGGGCATAGAAGAAGAAAAGGCAAAACGCATTTTGGAGTTCACGCAAAGCAAGAGCAATTCGCATTCTGCATGGCTCACATTCATGTATCCCAGACTCTACATCGCTAAGCAACTCCTTCGAGAAGATGGAGTCATCTTCATTTCCATCGACGACAACGAAGTCGCACAACTGCGTCTTCTCATGGATGAGATTTTTGGAGAAGAGAATTTTGTGGCGAATATTTGCTGGAAAAAAAGATCTTCTCCCGATGCGAGAACGGTAATTGGAGCTATCCATGATTGGCTAGTATGCTACAAGAAAATCGGAGAAAATTCACGAGCAAATATTGGGAAGATGCCCCTAAACCAAGAACGTCTTGATTCATACCAAAATCCTGATAATGATTCGCGAGGTCCTTGGGCATCGGTTGATATGACTGGTATGACAGCTAGAGCTCCTAAAAGCCAATTTTATAAAATTACTTTACCAAGCGGAAGAGTGATAGGGCCGCCTTCCGGCAGAAGTTGGGGGGTAGCAGAATCTACTTTTTATGAACTTATTAGCGATAATAGAATTTGGTTTGGGAAATCTGGTGATAATGTTCCAAGAATAAAAAAATTTCTTTCAGAAGGAGAAGGTCAAGTTGTTCCAACCTTTTGGGATATGAGTGAGGTAGGAAGTAATGACGAAGCCAAAAAAGAGTTAAATGATATTCTGAACACTCCAGAAGTATTTGATACACCCAAGCCGATTCGATTACTCAAACGAATGATTCAAATTGCATCAACCCCTAATTCCATTATCCTCGATTTCTTCGCAGGCTCTGGCACAACTGGAGATGCAGTCATGCAACTCAATGCAGCAGATGGCGGGAATCGAAAGTATATATTAGTCCAAATCCCTGAACCCATTGATCCTAAGAAAAATAAAATTGCTTATGATTTTGTGAAAGATTTAACTTCGCGGGGGGGGGGGGGAACCAAATATTTTTGAAATTACAAAAGAACGTCTGCAAAGAGCAGCTCAGAAAATTATAAAGGAAAATATCGATATACCTGCAAAAACAGAAAAAGTAAAATGCGAAGGTATCCATGATGAACATTGTCCTGCTTGCAAGGGTGAACACACAATAAAGCTAGAAGCAAGACAAGCGATCGATCTAAATTCCATTGACCTTGGTTTTCAAATCTATGAAACCATCCCTATTTGGGAAGACTACCACGTGGAGGCAGAAGAAGTGCAAGATCAAAAATTATTTGATGAAAGCAAATTGACCAACGAAGACTTACAAACACTTCTCATTACCTGGAAAACCTATGATGGAATTCCTCTCACCCAAAATTTGGAAAAAATAAGTCTTGGAACTTATACTGCTTATTATGGAAAAGGAAGACTCTATTTGATGCACAAAGGATTCCAGACAGACCACCTCAAAGTCTTATTGGAAAAAATTGACACAGACAAGACCTTTGAACCGAGAAGCATCATCTGTTTTGGCTACCACTTCGAAAGCAAAAACCTCCGTGAACTTTCCGAAAATGGAAAAAGCTATGCCAATAAAAAACGTCTGGATATAGATTTTATCATCAGGTATTAAAAAAATTTATGAGTACTCCATCCGAAATCATTCTTTTCAAAACCGCAGACGAGAAAGTTTCCATACAAGTAATTATGGAAGACGAAACAGTTTGGCTCACGCAAGAACAAATCAGTCAACTTTTTGAGCGTGATAGGAGCGTGATTACAAAGCATATCGGAAAAATATTTAGAGAAGGCGAGTTGGATGAAAGAGTGGTATGTGCAAATTTTGCACTTACCACTCCGCATGGGGCAATCGAAGGAAAAACCCAAGAACAAGAAGTCAAGCACTACAACCTAGATGTAATCATATCTGTCGGCTATCGCGTAAAGTCCCTCCGAGGAACAGAGTTTCGCAAATGGGCAACCCAAAGGCTCAAAGAGTATATCATCAAAGGCTTTACCATGGATGATGAAAGGCTCAAAGGAGCAGGTGGCGGTAATTACTGGAAGGAACTACTCGAACGAATCAGGGACATTCGCAGTAGCGAAAAAGTAATCTACCGCCAAGTATTGGATTTGTATGCCACGAGTATTGATTACAATTCGAAAAGCAAAGAGTCCGTTCTCTTTTTTAAAATGGTACAAAACAAATTACACTATGCAGTAAACAAGCAAACCGCCGCCGAATTAATTTACAATCGAGCAGATGCAGAAAAAGAGTTTATGGGACTCACGAATTTTTCAGGAGCACTTCCTACAAAAAAAGATATTTCCATAGCCAAGAACTATTTGAACAAAGATGAATTGGGACGACTCAATCGCTTGGTCTCGGCTTTCTTTGATTTGGCAGAAATGAAAGCAATGGAACAAACTCCCATGAAAATGAAAGATTGGTTAGCAGAATTGGATAAGTTTACTTCTATGTATGGAAAAGGAACCTTGCAAAATTCAGGTACGGTCAGCAATGAAAAAGCCATCGAAAAAGCAGAATCAGAATATAAAAAATACCAAGTAAAAACAATTTCACCTGTGGAAGAAGCCTATTTGGATACTATTAAAAATATGCAAAAGAAGATTGAAAAGAAGGCGAAGAAATGAAAGGTTTTAATTTTGAAAAAGATCTAGCACACCAAAAGCAGGCTGTGGAAAACACTATTTCTGTTTTTGATAATGTTACACTAAATTTTCCTTCAGGTATCAATAAAAATCAGTTCAATCCCTTTTTTGATTTCGCAAACGACAAAACATTTTCGAAGAATATTAGAAGGATTCAAGAAGAAAACGCGATCAACGAAAAGCCTGACCCAAGCACCCCCATCCTCGACATTATGATGGAAACGGGAACAGGAAAGACATACACTTATACAAAAACCATTTTTGAACTCAATCGACAATTTGGGATTTTTAAATTTATCATAGTTGTTCCTACCCTCTCTATCAAAGCAGGGACGATTGATTTCTTAAAGTCAGAAAGTTGTCGTGAGCATTTCAAGGAACAGTATGGAAAGATTTTGCAACTCCATATTGTAGAGAGCCAAAAGGGACCGAAAGCAAAAAAAAGTTATTTACCTCCTTCGGTAATGAGCTTTGCAAATGCCGGAAATTTTGAGAAAGGAAACATTCAGGTTATGGTTATCAATGCAGGGATGATCAATTCTGAAACGATGAAGAAAAGTTTTGATAGAAAACTTTTTGATGAGTATTCGACTCCTTTCTCTGCTCTTTCGGCTATCGGTACTTTTATGATAATAGATGAGCCGCATAAATTTGGTGAGTCTAATACAACTTGGACAAACATCCAAAAAATGAATCCGCAATGTATTTTGCGATACGGAGCAACATTTCCGGATAAAGAAACTAAGCAAAAAAATGGAAACAAGGCAAAGGATTACAAAAATCTAATATACCAACTCACCGCCGTAGATGCATTTCACAGAAATCTGGTCAAAGGCGTGATCGGTCATATTACGGAATTTGATGCGGGAAAAAATGCCATTGTCAAACTAATAGATTCCGATGGAACAGAAGCGAGTTTCGAACTTACAGAAAATGGTAAGAAGAAAACGATTAAACTGTCCCAAAAAGAGAACTTTAAAAAAGTTCATCCTGAAATGACTGATCTCACGATTGAGAATCTAAACAAGACAAAGGTTGTGCTGTCCAATGGTTTGGAATTGAGCAAAGGGGACAAACTCAATCCCTATTCGTATTCGGAAAAACTACAGGAGACAGTGATCCAAAAAGCCATTCAAAATCATTTTGCCCTTGAAAAACAATTCCTTACAAGGGACGTGAAAATCAAACCACTTACTTTATTTTTCATTGATAATATTGAAGAGTATAGAAACAAAGAAGGCTATATCAGAAAGACCATCGAAGAGTATGCACGCTCTGAAATCAAAAATATTCTAAAAACTGAGAATAATAGTTTTTACAAATCGTATTTGGAAAAAAGTTTAGAAGACCTATCTCTCACTCACGCCGGATATTTTTCTAAAGACAATACGGAAAAAGATGAAGCTATAGAAAAAGAAATCAATGAAATCTTACACGACAAGCAAGCTATGCTTGATTTAGAGAATCCCAGACGTTTTATATTTTCCAAATGGACGTTACGCGAAGGATGGGACAATCCTAATGTGTTTCAAATTTGCAAACTACGAAGTAGTGGGAGTGACATTTCCAAATTGCAAGAAGTAGGAAGAGGACTTCGCTTACCAGTGAACCAATATGGAAACAGAGTCAAAGACGAAGAGTTCTTTTTAAACTACTTTGTAGATTTTACAGAAAGTGATTTTGTAGAAAAATTAGTATGTGAGATTAATGAAAAGTCGGGCACTATTTCTATAGAAGAGACTCCTGATAAACTCACCGATGTAATGATTCAAAGAATTTGTGAGCTGTATGAGACTAAAGAAAGCGAATTACTGGAACAACTGGACGCGAACAATGCCATCACAAGAGCAAACTCCTTCAAAGAAGGTGGATTTGCATTTATCAAAGAAAATTATCCCAAAATTTTTGGTGGTATCAACTCGGATAAGGTTCGTAAAGCAACCCACAAAGATAAAAAGCTTACCATCCGAAAAGAAAAATATTCCGAACTAAAATATCTTTGGGAAAAGCTAAATGAAAAAGTCATCTTAGAATATAAATTTGAGAATGAAGATTTATTCAAGACATTGGTGATAGATTTTTTGAAAGAAGAAAAACTTTTCAACCAAGACCATATCCATGAAAAAATTGCCAAAGTAGAAATCCAAGAAAATAAAGCCATAGCCAATGAATCTCATTCTATTGAAAATCGAAAGCTAGGAAGTATTTCTACAATGAAATACAGTATTTTCCTAGAAGAACTTTCTAGGCTTATCTGCATTAACAAGAAGACTTTGCATGAAGCGATCTTAGAATCAGGCAAAGACTTGAGTCCCTATTTGAATCAAAAAACGTTACGCGAAATAAAGCAAAACTTTGATCATTTCCTTATGGCTAATGCATTTGATAAGTTTAGCATTGAATATAAGAAAATTTCAAATAGCGTTCACCCAACAAAATTTACAGATGCTAAAGGAAACATACTTACAGAAATTTCTCCCTCCGATGTTGGAAGACAATATTCCAGAGAAGAAGTAGCAGAGGCTTATCTCTTTGATGTTCTCTACCACGATTCTGATTTAGAAAAAGTAAACATCAAAGAGAAAATTCGTGAAGTCATTGTATTTACAAAGATTCCTAAAAACTCCATCAAGATTCCTGTCGCCGGCGGAAAGAGCTACTCTCCCGATTTTGCCTATGTACTAAAACTTGGAAACGGGAAACAAAAACTTCACTTTATTATAGAAACAAAAGATGTTAGAGGAGATGAGGGACTTAGAGAGGAAGAAAAATACAAGATAAAACATGCTGAAAAATTTTTTGGAGACAATGTGAAGATTCAATTTAGAACACAATTTCAAAATGATAAAATCGTGGACTTAATTCAAGAGATCACTTTTAGTATGTAGCCAAAAACAGAAAATATTAATTACAACTTATAATCAGAATTCAGAGTTTTTAGCCAGAAATGACTTTTTTGTATTTATGATTTAATAGGCCGGTTAAGACTAAGACTTCGTTAAAAAATAACCCTTAACAATTTCCTCCATCTATTTCAAACCATCTCTTTCAAAAAGACTCGCAGTGCCCTTCTTGTTTTTAAAAACTTTCGCTTGTAGGGGACTATTTTAGAAAGAGGTGGATGGAAATTTTTACCGTGACGAGTCTATCTCCTGATTTTGAGAATAAACCAATCTGTAGTAGTGACTGTATCGTCTATTAGCCATCTAATTATTCCGAAAAAGAATGTGCTTTATAAACGATATCGCGATGGGTAATATCTCTGCACACTACATAGGCGCGAATATAATGGTATGTAGTTAGGCTTTGTTTTTTTATATTCTTTTTCGATTTAAATCGGTTAAAGTTTCTTAAGATTCAAATCTTCTTCCATTTAATGTATTTAAAAGAAGTCATTCAACAGAACGTTAAATCCATAGTTTTATCGTTCTGTTCTGGGCGGTAATTGTTCAAAAAGGAATGGGATTTTTCTTTTGGCAATTGGTATAATTAGAAACTAACTGATTTCTTCTAACTCTCTTTCAATAAGTTTTCCTGGAAATGGATCGCTCGGCAGAATTTCTCTTTTTTTGAGATACATTACTTCGGTGATCTCTCCATTTGTTTCAATAAATTTTGCATTGGAATAAACAATTCTTCCATCTTCAAATACATCTACATCTTCGATGATAATATGACTTTTCGCAGGTATATCTCTTAATCTAAATCTTGGAATTGCAGATTGAGTCACAGTATCCCCATCTGAAAAAAAACTTCCCGTGCTATACGAAATTTCTTTAAACGAAATATTGCTTTCATTTACAAAAGCAATCTTACCTTTGAGTTCTGCTATATAAATTTGCGTATTATCTATAATCATATTCTTTTCCTTTCTCAATTCATTTTATTTTTTATTCGTTCTTTAGAAAAGAAATATTTGCCTTTTGCTCTGCTGTAAGAGGAGTATGTCGGATTCGGACGATGTCTTTTTTGGGAATACTCTGATTCCCCTTTGCAGTATCGAGTAAGATCTCATCCGAACTGATCTTAGATATTCGCCCGAATACAATTGTTCCGTTCTTAAGAAGAACCTCTTCTGCAAGGATAGTTGTAAAATTTCCCAAAATAAGGGTGGTCAAAAAAGCTAGGAAGCTTACTTTTCGAATGGTAAAAAAATGAACAATTGTTTGTCGCATAGCATATTTCTAGTAAGAGAGTAGGTTTGCAAGCATAATAAAATTTCACCTATCTAGTTTAAAGTTTCTTTAATCAGGTTTCATTTTCTAAAGATTCAAAGATTCGTATTGAACCGAAGTCTTTCGATCAATTTTTGTCAATTTATTATTGATTTTACTCATAGGCATGTATATAAGATAATTTTTTTTTGTCTTATATACTATGAAGCTTTCAATAGGCAACAACCAAGTAAAAACTGTAATCAGATTTACCCTTTATTTATTCCTTACACTCGCATCCTCTAACTGCACTGCTTGGCCATTGCTCACAAGTATGCTTCTTTCGAATGAAAATAAAAAATCTCAAATCCTAATTCCCCCACCTGCTTCGTCAAGTTCAGGTGGAGGACAATCGAGTGACAATCAAGTCGGTTTTTTAATTACGCCAACTTCTGGAATCGTAACTAGCGAATCAGGCACAGAATCTATTTTTACTATAAAATTAAAAAAGAAACCAAATAGCAATGTGACTTTAAATGTATCCTCAACAGACTCTTCCGAAATAATTGCCAATCCATCTCAAGTTGTCTTTACACCGGATAATTGGGATATTGCGCAAACGATTACTCTGAAAGGAGTAAATGATAATTTACAAGATGGAAATCAACTCGTAAATATTGACCTCGGCAATGCAATCAGCCAAGATAGCGCCTACAATTCGTTATCCGCAGGAACAATCACAGCTGAAAATATAGATGATGATTCCATCGGTTTCACTGTATCTGCGACAGGTGGTCATATAGTGAATGAATCAGGAACTAGTTCAAATTTTACAGTAGTATTAAATTCACCTCCCACAGATACAGTTACAATTCCTGTATCGAGTAGTGATTTAACAGAAGGAACAGTTTTACCAAATACTCTTACTTTTACAACAGCTAATTGGAATATACCTCAAACTGTAACGATTTTAGGTCAAGATGATTTGTCCTATGATGGGAATGTTAATTTTACTATCACCTTAGGACCAACAAGTAGTTCGGATGCGGCATACAATGATTTGTCGCAACCAAATATTGCCGTAATCAATGAAGACAATGACACAGCAGGAATTACAATCATAAATCCTACGATTACAACAAATGAATCTGGAAGCAGTGCAGTTTTTTATGTAGTTCTCCAATCACAACCTACAGCAACTGTAAGCATACCGCTCACAAATAATGGATCTTCAGAAGGAACGCTCAGCACTACAAGCTTGACCTTTACTACTTCTAGCTGGAATATTCAACAAGCAGTAACTGTCACTGGCTTAGATGATTTTAATTTAGATGGAAATATCACTTACTCCATACAAGTTGGTGCACCTGTTAGCTTGGATCTTGCGTATAATAGTGTTTCTCCGCAAAGCGTTAGTGTAACAAATATTGACAATGACTCGCCTGCTTTTGATATTACTGTGATAAGCGGACATACGAGTGAAGACTTAAATACAGCATTTTTTAAAGTCAAACTACTTACAATTCCATCTGCAAATGTAAATCTAGATTTTACCTCCTCAAATACTTCCGAGGGAATTCTTATCTCTGGCTCTAGCTTGGTTTTTACACCAGCAAATTGGAACTCTTACCAAACAGTCACTGTAAGAGGAGTCAATGATAGTTTAGGCGATGGGGATATTGCCTATTCCATTATTCCGTCTGCTGCTGTTAGCGGGGATGTGAATTACAATGGATTAACTCCAGCAAGTATAGCAGTAGTGAATGATGACAATGACACTGCAGGCATTACTGTGAGTGCAGCGGCTAATCCATTGATTACCACAGAAAGTGCAGGCAAAGCAACATTTACCGTAAGATTAAGAACCAAGCCTACAGCGAATGTTACTATCGCAGGAATAATAAGTTCCAATACGACAGCCGGCACAGTCTCACCATCTAGTTTAACGTTCACATCTACGAATTGGAGTGTTCCACAAGTAGTAACTATTACTGGAGTAAATAATGATTATTTCAATCCAAGTGGGATTTTATATACAATCACGATTCCATCCCCTACGAGTCCAGATGTGAATTACAACTCTCTTGGAACCAATACGGTCAATGTAAAAAATAATGACAATGACACACAGGGATATACAGTAAGTAAAACTAAGAATTTCATCACGGCAGAGTCTGGTAAATCAGATAGTTTTACGATTCGTCTCAACACGCAACCAGTTGGTGGAGACGTCATCATTCCTGTAACCAGTTCCAATCCTCTTGAGGTTATTACTTCTCCTTCTACTCTTACCTTTACAGCGGCAAATTGGAATACTCCACAGACAGTCACTATGACTGGACAAGTAGATGGTGTTACGGATGGATCAAAACTAATTACAGTTGCATTAGGCACACCAACGCTAGCCTCAGGAAATAAGGACTATTATCCAGACTCTACTGGTAGCGATTATAGTTCTATAAAACTTCCTGACTATAATTCTGCATTAGCGAATAATGGCATGATTACGATTAATAATTGTGATATAGACGCAAAAATTGCTCTCTGTTTACCACCTGCTTCTGAAAGAATTACAAGCGAATCAGGAACTAGCTTTCAATACTATATTTTATTGAGTCAAGCGCCAACGAATACTGTAACGTTTACCGCTACTGTATCGGATGCAAATGAAGCAACTGTATCCACTACAAACATTACAAAAACAGCGGCAAATTGGGATACTGTGCAACTCATTACTGTTACAGGAAAAAATGATTCAACACTAGAAGCAATTGGACAACAATTAGATGGAAATAAACTCTATAATATAGTCCACTCAGTTGCATCTAGCACAGATCCTTTTTACAATGGATTCGATGTAGCCGATATAACAAATATCACAAATACTGATCCTGATATTCCTGATATCATTATGACACCTGCAAACTCTTCAAGCAATCGAATTATCTTGTTGAATAACAATTCAACCACAGTAACAGTTCGACTCAATGCACAACCAACGGCTAATGTCACTTTCAATCTAAGTGGTGGAGGATTCACCTTCTCACCCTCCACGCTTACATTTACCTCCACCGACTGGAATGTAAATCAAAGCATTACCGTTAGCTACAGTGGAGCCATTGGAAGTAGGCAAGCGGTTACTTCCAATTTTGCGAGTCTTGATACAAAATTCAATGGAAAAGCAGTTTCGGATATTTTCTTTACAATCGTTCAGCCTGGTTTTACAATTGGAACAATTTCTGGAAATACAGATGAGACTGGAAATACAAGAACTTTTACCGTTAGACTCAATTCACCTCCAACAGCAAATGTATCGATAGACGTTATATCAACAAACACAAATGAAGTTACCATTCAATCAGCGGCTACTCTAACATTTACCCCCGCTAATTGGAACACCAATCAAACTGTAACTGTAAAAGGAGTAGACGAAATGGATCTAGACGGAGATCAATCTGTTCTCATTCAACTGCAACCGGCTACAAGCGCAGATACTTCTTACAATGGTTTAGATCCAGCGGATGTAACTGTAATTAATTTAGACAATGACTAAATTAAGAAATAATCCTGATCTAGTGTAGTTCTCAATCGAATTGTTATACAATTTTTCTAAAACTGAAAATTAGAATTGATGTAGGGTATGAAGGATAGAATGCGAGAGAATTAGAAAAGAAGTTGAATAGAAATTATTCATATCGTTAAAAAAATAGATTGGGAAAATTCATTCAACTTGAAAATGCTACTTTCTAGAATCTAAAAAATCATTTCAGTCGTTGAACTAAAACCCAAGGCTGAACTACTACCGAAAGAAGCCTCTCTTGATTTTCAAACCAAGTTTTTGCTAATTCCTCTGTGACCTTTCCGATGAGTCCACTTTGCATAGATGCTTCTACGAACTTTGTATTATTTTGAACTAGTTGGTAAGCAGTCTCTTCGAGATCTAAGTCCATAGAAATATAAATCACCTGACCTCTCGCATAAAAGTATTCTAATTCTTTCCAATCAATTTCAGCGATACCTTCTCGAATTGTTTGTCTGTACATATCCATATTTTAAGAAAAGAATAAAAGCCTTATTTGTAAAGCATAGATTCACACTATCTTTTTCGATTTTTTATTGATTGATATACTCATTCTAATTTCAATTGTATGAATTCATTCTCTTGAAAGGTCATAAAATGATTTTCGATTCAATCGTTCTAAACTACCCATCTTTATCGATGATTACCAATGCTATTTTATTTTTAATCTTCTTTTTCGGAATTTTATGGATTCCCGAAAAAACTCTTCCAACAAAAATAATGGCTTGGTTGAAACTTACAAACAGTATGGTTGCAATTGGATATGTATTGACTCAATCTTTTCTTTATACGCATCCAACAGTAAGAGCGTATTCCTTATCTGCCATAATCTTCAATCAAGTCTTTTTGATTCAAATTTTATACTATTTCCCAAATAGAATTTGGACTAAATTCAGCAAGGTATTACTTTTTTTTCAAATACTGCTTGGACTTCCGCTCATTAGTTGGATATTTTATCTTTCGTTTCATTCTAACTATCATTTTGATTTTCATGGACACACAATCGAATTAGAAATTGGAAAAGCATTAAAACTTTTCGGACTCTATTTAATTCTTTTTATCAGTATTGGTTTAATTAGCTCTATCGTAAAAATTTTTAAAGACAAGGCAGAAAGTAGAAAGGCAAACTTGCTTCTATTTGTGTATATTTTTGTTGGGATCTTCTTAAATGGATTAAACTACAGTCTGCACAAAGCTGCGTTATTCGATAGAGGAACCTTTATGGTTTTATTTTGTATCACTTCTTCCATTGGATTTTTCTTTTTGTTAGTTGCTTTTTTTAATAATACAAAAGATCGAACTAGTTTTTTATATAAGTTAGTTGGCTCTGGGTTTCTTTCCTTTTACTTAATCTACAATGTAATGAACTTTTTTGGTTCTAGAAGTCATGATTTATCTTACGATACATTGCAATTAAAAGAAACTGAACTTATTTCTTTAACAGGACAAAGTCGAAATTCTGATTTTATCGAAGAATATTCTCTCGACTCAGATAGTTTAAATTCCGTTTATAGAAAAATAGAATTCGATCCAACTTTTTTAGAGATAGCTCGTCGCTCTTTTCTTAGAGCATCCATAACAAATCTAGATTCCAATAAAAATTTTTTTGAAAAATCAAATTCAAATTCTTTCCTTGCCTTTTATAAATTCATTTCTTCCGCTAAGGATGATCCTAAAGAATTAGAGACTCGGTTTTCTGATTGGGAAAAAATTTCTTATTTTTTTACACAAAAAATCTATGAGACCGGTGAAAAACAATTCGGAAAAAATTATCTCGAATTAATTCAGAAAGAAAAAAAACGACTGAAAGAATTTTATCCGATTGCAATTGAATTTATAGAAAGTTTACGTGAACTAGATGATAAATCAATTCGTTACCATTGTTTTTTATTGTTCTCTCCATCGTATAATATTTCATCCAGGGGTTATATCATTGATTTAAATGGAAATCGATTTTTAACCTATCGATATATTCAACCAAACAAAAATAAAATGACTATCGTTGGTTATTCATATGAATCTTACAGAAAATACATTCACAATTTAACAATCAATTCTCTCTATGTTTTTTTAATCGGATTATTTTTGTTTTTAATTGGAATTCCTTTTTTACTTTCGAGAACTTTATCAGAACCATTGAAAGAACTTTTGTCTGGAGTAAAAAGAGTAGAAGAAGGAGAACTGAATACAATTGTAAAAATAAAATACCAAGATGAAATTGGTTACTTAGCTCAATCTTTTAATAAAATGGTAGATTCCATAAAAGACTCTAAACAAAAATTAGAAGACTATGCTGAAAATTTGGAAAGTAAGGTAGAAGAAAGAACTAGAGAATTAAAACAAACTCTCGAGCAAGTAGAAAGTTTAAAAGAATAACAAGATGGAGATTATTTTCTTACCACTCTTTTACTCGAACCACTCAGTGTGAATGAAGCAATTCATACGAATATCCAAGTGCAATTTTTTACAAAACAAAAGAAAGAGTTTTATTTTAAAAAAAAGAAACACCAGATCGGAGGAGACATTTGCATTGCGCAGGTGATTCAACTTAAAAATAAAAAATACATTGTTTTTCTGAATGCAGATGCTATGGAAAAATCAATTCAAGGTGCGGGCGGCATACTAGTGTTAGGCTCTGTTTTTCAATCTATCATTCAAAGAACTAAAAATTATCCTCTTGAATCCGAAAATTATCCTGAATTTTGGATCAAAAAAGCTTTCAAAGAATTGCATAAGGTTTTCGAAACATTTGAAGGCTCCATGCTTGTCTCAATGGTGCTAGGACTAGTAGAAGAGAAAACTGGTTTAGTCTATTATATGAATGCAGAGCATCCTTTGGTTGTGCTCTACAGAGACGGAAAAGCTAGTTTTCTCAAGGAGCGAAAACTTTTTAATAAATTGGGACATTTAGGGATGGATTCTGAAATTTTTGTTTCTACCTTTCAAATGTTGCCGGGTGATCAGCTCATAATTGGTTCGGATGGAAAGGATGATTTCATTGTTTCAAAAACTGAATTGAACAGAAAAATTAATGACGACGAAAGTATTTTCCTTGAGAAAGTTGAGAAGACCAATGGTGAAATTCAAAAATTGTATGAAGTGATTAGTTCTGAATTTGAGCTTATCGATGATTTTTCTCTTTTGGCAATCAACTACCCCAATGATTCAAATGCATTCAATCATTCGGAAGAAGTGATTCAACAAAAAATTGCAAATGCCAAATTTGCATTAGAAAATCCAATCAATAAGGAAGAAGGTCTTTTACTCCTAGATTCTTTGTATTCTGACTATCCGAATCAAGAAGAAGTAAATAAAATAATAATTGAGTATCATACTAAACATTCTAACTACCAAAAGGCAAAAGAAATATACTCAAAATTCATTCAACATTCTGAAAGCTCAACTGAAATACTTTTTCTTGGTTCTCAATTAGAAAAGAGGATTGGAAACTATGAAGAATCTATAAAGATAGCAGAAAGGGTAAAATTGCGAGATCCAAATCATCTGAAAAATTTAATTCATCTTGCTGATTTGTATTTATTTACAAATAACAAAGAACGTGCTCGAAAGATAATTTTGAAAATCAAAAAAATAGATCCCAAACATGAAAAATTAAAAGTATTAGAAAGTAAATTATAAAAGGCAAAGAATAAATTTTCTACGTTCTAAGTTAGGTTACTATTCATTAGTCTCTACTCCTTCAAAGAAAGGTGAATATCTGAATTTATTAAACGTTGTATGAAGAGGAGCAAATTATTTCTTCATCTATTTTACAGCATTACTATTCAAAAAAATCACAGTCGATTTTAATCTCTCATAGCATAGCAGGGGAGTGATTAGCTAAGAGTTTGTATGTAAAACTCTGTAATAGGTCGATAGTCGCTAGAGAAATGTAAATGATCACGAACTTTGGTAAATCATAGAATCAAAACCATGATTTATTTCTAAAACTTGAGTTTTGATGAAACAAGATCTTAACTTATAAGTGGATTATTGTCTATTGTTCAACGCAATAGAGTCTATAGCTAGAACCGCAAACGCTATTGGATACATAGAGAATGGAATTAGTTGTTGCATTGCTGTTTCCATAATTTCCAAATCCTGCACTTGTCCAGCCAGTACATTCTGCTGTGGAGGCAGCGGTTGTATTCCAGCCAAGGTCTATACCAGTCCATACGTTAGTAGAAATATTTGAAATTGGATTTGTAAGAGGAAAAGTAAATATTCTGTCATTTGTGGCCTGAGCAATGAAAGTTCCATCAGGGCGATAGTATTTTATACCTGCGAATAAAACCCAATCAATTGCCTCAGCAGAAAATCCCACACATCCACCTCCATTATTACATGCCTTTCGAGAAACAAATCCAATCATCGCCTTATAAATTCCTGGACCCAAAGGCTTTGCGGGATCTGAATTACAAAAATTATCCGCCGCACTCGTTGTTGCCCAGTTTCCCAAAATTCCATTCCCTGATAGAAAAATTCTTTTGCCAGGAAGAATTATGTTCAGAGTCAGATTTGCAGTTTGCGTTCCCAGGCTACTAATAGCTGTTACGGTGTAATTTCCGGATGAAATTAAAAAACTAGGAGTACCTGTAATTTCTCCAGTGGAAGGATTAAAATTTAGACCAGCCGGTAGCGAAGGGGAAATAGAATAGGATGTAAAAGTTCCAACCACTTGGGGAAGTATAGATCCTACTGAATTAAGTGCAGTGATAGTATAGGGGGATCCTGTATAGGAAATGGATATGGAACTAGAATTAGCACCAGTATAGCTCGAGCTATTTACTTTTTTATTTTCAATTCCACAAAAACTAGAAGTATCATTTGTAAATTGTTTTAATAAATATACTTTCTGAAAACTACTTTTATCAAAAGTACAGGGAGAGTCGTATTCTGGATTGTTACAAGATGGAAATAGAAAAAAGAAAACCGTTAAGTAGATTTTTGTATCCACACAATACTCCCAAATTAAAAATAATTTTTCCGTTTAGACTCTTTTGATTTCCATCAACCTTGTATTTGTAAACACTTTTTTTTGCTAATTATTTACTAATCTAATTTTTCTGGCTATAGATTTACAATCCCTTTTTCTTTTTTGGCTTACAATTGTTAGCTGAATGAGATACAAAATGCAAGATCGATAAAAATTAACGATAAGCGCTAAAAATGATATTATATTTTTAAGGGTGTAATTCTTTGAAACGAGATATGCATATAATTTTAGCCATGAGAAAGGCATATTTTATTTCTACCGGAAGATTTAGCAGCATACATTGCTTTGTCAGCATTCGAAATAATAGAATCTAAATTAGATACGATGGAGTCAGTCACGCCAATACTCACTGTGAGTCGAATCGAAACATTTGATGATAGGTCTTCAGAAGTTTCGGTAAAGGTAAGAATTCTATTTAAAGAAATCGATGCCTCTTTTATTGTAGTGTCAGGAAAAAGAATAATAAATTCTTCTCCTCCCCAACGACAGGCGATATCAGTAATTCGGAGATGAGATATCATAATTTGTGAGAAAGCCAATAATACTTCATCACCCACTGAATGACCATGAGAGTCATTGATTTGTTTAAAATGATCTAAATCTAATATTGCAATAGAAAAAACTCTTCCCGTTCTTAAAAATCGATCTGATTCATATTTAAAACGGTTTAGAAAGGCTCGCCTAGTTAATAATCCAGTTACTAAATCAGTATTCGCCATCATCTCTAATTTTTGATTCGCAGAAATAAGCTCTTTCGTTCTTTCTTTCACTTTTAACTCTAAAGTTTTTCTTACTGTTCTCAGTTGTTCCAATGTTATCGCAATATAATGTGGAACAAACCCAATACAGAGTATCAAAAAAGAAATGTTAAAAAAACTAAACCAATCGCTGTTTGTTAAATTTGAACCTGAGATTCCTAAGTATAAAAATAGATAGCCAGTTGTATACGTTAAGGATAGAGTTGATCCAGCAAAACGATACCTTAACACATAAACTAATATGACAGGAACAATTAAACTAATCAAAGGTATATGCACGTATAACGCTAATAATACAGGCAATAAAAGAGAAATTCCAATTCGAAAAGATAAACTCAAAATTTCCAAAGAATGGTATCTTCGAAGTGAAAAGAACAATGGAGTTACTAGGAATATTCCTAACATATCGGCACTCACAATTTGAATTACTTTCACAGCATAGATTGGAATCGAATCTGACATTGGAACTTTCCCTATATAATGCCAAATCAATGGTAAAGACCAAACAGTGAGTATTGGTGGAAGTAAACAAAACCTTAAAAAAAATAAGAAAAAGTCTTTTATGGTAAGAAACGATATTCGATAGGTCTTGTATAAAAAATAACAGATACTAGTTTGGATTAAATCTACTACAGCACCAAGTAGTCCTGAATACAAGGCAGCCCATCTATCCTCTGTCGCACTGAAAAAACCATATCCTCCGTTTGCAATACTGCTAGAAAGATAAACTAATATCAGTCCTTTTTTTCCAAAAACCAATATAGAAACAAGTCCAATCCCAGCAGGTAACCATAACACAGAAAGAGAAGAGGGGGGGCGAGAAGTTAACCACATACCTATAATGGCAAATCCGATATATAGGATGGAAAAACTTATATACTTTATTATTATTTTTAGAGTATGACTATCGTTTGATTCTGTTTTCTGCATTGGAGAATACTATTTACTAGCTCACCTTACATTATCATTGCTTAATAAAAGCAATGCTTGAGTTTGGGGGAACCAAACGTTCATGCGCCTAGCGGCGGGCTTGTCCACCCATCGATTTAGAAGCTCTCCAGCAGCTAAGCTATCGGAGGCTATTGAATTTATTAATTTATTGGCTTTATTTAATATTCTAATTTCCTTTATCATACTTATCAATTTCTATCTTTTGCGTAAGGTTAGTTACTAAATTCAGAATTTATTTTTACTAGTTTATAATTATCCCTTTCGATTTACAAGAAATTTCAGCTAGTTAAATAGACTAAAAAAAAAGTTTTTAAAAGATACTTTTTTCTATTCATAGATGATCACACAAATGGATAATATTTAAAAAGTATATGCAATGAGCCCCTTTTTCTAAAGGATATAGGAAAAAATTTAAAATCCTCGGGTGAATTCTACTTATTTATCAATTACAAATTTGTTTTAACATAGAAAATTTAAATATTTCCTAGTGAATTTTTGGGCTACAAAAAATTCCTCCTCTATTTAAAAACATCTCTTCCTGAGAGCTTCTCAATTCAAATGAATATAAGTCTTTCCTTTGTTTGAAAAAAAGGAGAATTAAACAAAAATCGGATAGAAATAAAAATACAAAATCGATAGCCGCGAGATATATGACAAATTGGAAATACTTTTTCTGTGATTAGAGAGAATAATGTTTTGAATTGATTTGATTCTGTAAGATTATCATTCTATTTCTGAAATTATTTGAGATTCTAGAAATGAGTTTTTCTTTTCCTCTGGATTCTTTCTGACTTGGAGTAGAAAAACTTTCCTTTCCTGAAAATAAATAGAAAGATTCTTGAAATATGAACATGCCAATATTTCCAATACAAAAACAAAAGAGGCTTGGTTCTAAAAAGATTTTTTCCAGTTCTTCCCAAAGATATCGAATTGTTATCTATTTTGTATCAGTGATAAATCTTTTTTCCATCACTGTTCATTTTAAAGAATTGGAAACTTCAATCTAGGTTTTAGTGATTCACCTTTCTTAGATTTGAAATCCAAACTCTTCTAGGAAAAATGAGATATAAAAAGAAAAGGATAACTTGGAATCAATAGATCATTCCCTGATATTCGTTTTACCTTTTGAAAAAACTACGAGCAATCGGAAAAAAGAGAGGAGATGAAACCAAAGTAACCAAACTTTTTAAGTGGAGAATGGGTTTTACTTTTACACTGAATAGCAGCCGAGCGAATTTTATTTTTCGGTCTGTCTTCTATCGTGGAAGTATTCTCAAGTTCCAGTTTTTTCTTAGGTATTTTCCTTTCTTTGTAAAGTTGGATTTGCCCTTTTGAATTGTGTAAAATTTTATTCCATAGAGGATTGGTGATTTTCCGAAAGGCAAGCCTTTAAAAAAGTTTGGATTTACTGTTTTGATCTCTACATCTCTTCTAGATTCAGGATAATTCAAATTTACAAATTTTCTATAGTTAATTAAAATGTATTTTATACGAGTAACTTATCATTGTTATTTCGTGTTCATTTTAATGGATAAAACAAAGGAGCTTTTATGAATAAAGATATGTTTCAACAAATGAAATCCGGAAAGGGTTTCATCGCAGCTTTAGACCAGAGTGGAGGCAGTACTCCAAAGGCACTCGCACTCTATGGTCTAAATGAATCTTCCTATTCAAATGAGGCAGAGATGTATGATCGTATTCATGAAATGCGTTCACGTCTTATTAAATCGCCAGCGTTTAACGGTGATCGTATCATTGGTGCGATTCTTTTTGAGATGACTATGGAACGCACAATAGATGGAATGGGAACTGCCGAATATCTTTGGAACAAGAAAAAAGTTGTTCCCTTTCTCAAAGTGGATAGTGGTCTTGCAAACGAGGCGAATGATGTTCAGCTTATGAAACCCATTCCAGAACTCGGAGCGCGTATTGCTGCAGCAAATAAACACGGTGTTTTTGGAACCAAAATGCGTTCGGTGATCAATTTAGCGAATGCGACAGGTATTGAAGAAGTGGTAAAACAACAGTTTGAAGTAGGAAAAGAAATCATTGCAGGTGGACTTGTTCCAATCATTGAACCGGAAGTTAATATCAAAAGCCCAGAAAAAGCAGAGGCAGAAGAGATATTGAAGAAAGCATTACTCAAATATGCTGATGGATTGAAGAGTGATCAGAATATTATGTTAAAACTCTCGATTCCTACAAAAGTAAATTTATACAAAGAATTGATAGAGCATCCACGTGTTGTTCGTTTTGTTGCATTATCTGGTGGTTATTCTAGAGAGGAAGCAAATCGTCTGCTAGCTCTCAATCATGGAATAATTGCTTCCTTTTCTCGTGCATTGACAGAAGGATTAACAGCGCAACAAAGTGAGAGTGAGTTCAACTCTGCACTCGATTCCACAATCCAAGGAATTTACGACGCATCTATTACCTAGAATATTGAGGGAGTAATCCCTCATTTATTTTAAAAAACTTTCTTTTTAGAAAATTCACAATGTATTTTGATTGAAAGCTTTCATTTGTGAAAGAATGAAAGCTTGGAAATAATTGGGTTTCAATTTGTCGATAGGCGCTAGAAGTAGAAAGGAAAATAATTTAGGTTGAACTTTTAGTTAATAATTTTTATTTACCAGAAAGACTTTTAAGCCCATACTGGTATTGTTTTGAATGAGCGAATTGGAATGTTATTATATTATAAGAAAAAGTTTCTATTACTGCTATTAGTTTTGGTTTCTTGTCAACCAGTTGAGTATCAAAATCCATGTGAAACAACTTCAAAATCATTTCAAAAACTTTATATTACACAAACAATTACGAACAGCACACAAGGTTTTTGTGGAATCACTTCTTCTAAGAATTCATTCGGTAGCAATGGAGCCGACAGTGGGAAAAATTCCTTTTTAATCTCTTCTCCAACGTTAGGTTATACCTTAAAAAATGGAGGCACCGACACATTCACAGTTAAACTTTCCGCTCAACCTTCTGCATCCGTTACTGTACCTCTCTTTGTTTCCAATCCAGCTCAGGCGTCTGTATTTCCTTCTTCGATTACATTTACGACTGCCAACTGGAATTCTCCCCAGACAGTTACGGTGGCTGGAATTGATGATTTGATGTATGGAGTAGCAGGAAGTTTTACTGTCAATTTGGGTCCTTCTAGCAGTCCTGATCTATTAGCACAGAATATAACAGGGAGCACTGTTTCGATATCAAACCGAGACTTCCGCAAGTTGATCTTTGTATCCAATTTAACGACTGGAAATACAGGCGGGATTTCAGGAGCGGATGCCTTTTGTAATTCGGATTCAAACAAACCGATCAATACAGGGATCTATAAAGCTTTTCTTACATTGCCCGGAGTTCGTGTCGCATCCGTCACAGCAAATGCAGGGGATGGGCAAATTGACTGGGTTTTGAAACCCAATCAATTGTACACTCGTCCAAATGGACTTCCGATTATAATCACAAATTCAGTTTCCCTGTTTACTGCATTTCCACTAATAAATTCCGTTTACACTGCTGGAGATGCCATTTGGACAGGATTTCAGGGCACAAGCGACTGGATTTCTATTGGAGGATGCGTTGGCTGGACAAGCACAGGAGCGTTTGGAACCTATGCTGTGGGAAATGCCGTAAACTCTACTTCCCTCTTATTTGGTGGGAATCTAAGTGGCGCAAATACTGGTAGACTGTATTGTGTTCAGCAGTAACTAAATCTTTTTTTTGAGGTAGGCGTTAGTCTTCTCGTAAACATCTTCTTGCTTTTTGTTTCAACTAATAAAAGAACGTTAACCTATTTCTCCTAACCATTTAAGAAGTATTACTTCAATGATTTCTTTTTTTACTGGTTTTACATAATATTCATTCATACCTTCTGCGAGGCATTTTTCTTTATCTCCCACTTTTGTGCCAGCGGTTATAGCAATGATAGGGACTTTTGTATCTGGTTCGATTTTTCTAATTTCTTTGGTTGCTTCGTATCCATTCATTTCCGGCATTTGAATGTCCATGAGGATTAAATCTGTCTTGTTTGTTTTAAATTTTTCTAACGCATCTATTCCATTTTCAGCTTCTATAATATCAGCTTCTGATAGAATACTTTTTACCAAGGTTTTTGCAAGAAATCTATTTACAATATCATCATCCACGATTAATATACAGAATTTTTTTTGTGGCATAAATGAATACTTAGGTTTTATCATTTCTTCTTTTTGTATTGTTTCAATTTGTTTGGACTGTTGTGATTCTATTTTTGCTTTAAGTAGAAAAAAGAAATTACTTCCTTTTCCTAGTTCTGTTTCTAACTCTAACTTTGATCCCATTAAAGAGAGTAAGCGATTGGAAATGGTTAATCCCAAGCCTGTTCCCCCATACTTACGGCTCGTAGAAGTATCTACTTGCGCAAAGGATTCAAAAATATAATCTATATGTTCTTTTGATATTCCAATCCCTGTATCACGCACAGAAAAAAGTATTTCTGCTTCTTCTGGTATTTCATTCTCATTAGAATAGATTTTTTTGAGCTCAATATTGATTTCAATGATTCCAAGGTCTGTAAATTTTATTGAGTTACTCAAGAGGTTAAGCATGATTTGCCTTAACCGAATCGGATCTGCCCAAATGATTGGAATATTTTTATCTACATTGATTCGTATCGCAACTCCCTTTTCTTGTGCTTTGTATTTGATTACATCTGCGGATTGCTCTGCTATGGAAAAAACATTTACCTTATCCATTTTGAGATTTAGTTTTCCAGCTTCTATTTTGGATAAATCTAAAATGTCATTTACAATTGTAAGAAGAAAATTTGCAGATTGATACACTGTTTTTAAGTAAAGTTTTTGGTCGGGATCTAATTTAGTTTTTAATAATAAATCAGTAAAACCAATCACACTATTGAGTGGGGTTCTAATTTCATGACTCATATTTGCAAGGAAGTCCGACTTTGCTTGGTTAGCCGCTTCTGCTAGATTCTTAGCTTGAATGAGTTCTTCTTCAGTTTTCTTTCTCTCAGTGATGTCTTTTGTGACACCGAATAACATATTTTCCGATTTTTTTTCTAGGGCTACAATGTATACATGTCGGATTTCGCCTGATGGTCGTCTGATTCTAAATTCAAAGGGAGAAAATAATTTACCATTTAACAAAGAGGTTATGCCTTGTTCTATTTTAGGTAAATCTTCAGGTAAAACTGTTTTAGCTACATTCGCATTGGATGGATAAAAATTTTCTTTTGTCACTCCGTAGATGTTATACATTTCCTCCGACCATTCGGCTTCATCTGTTGCCATATTCCATTGCCAACTTCCAACATGACTTAATTTCTGAGCTTGATTGAAGGCAGTATTTAATTCTTTGAGTTTTAAGTTTTGAAGATCAAGTTCCTTTTGAATTATATTTCGCTCTGTAACGTCATTTACCACAACCATTTTGGCATTTTTCCCTTCGAAGATTACATCACTTCTAATAATTTCAACTTCAATGATCTCTCCATTGCGTTTCTTATGTGTGTATATACCAACATTAACCACACCCTGATCATTTTGTTTGATTGATTCCTTTACTTTTGGAATCTCATCTGTATTCTGAGGACGAATGTCTAAAATTGTCATGTTTAGAAACTCTTCCTGTGTGTATCCATACTTCTCAGAAAAGGCTTTATTGACGGAGAGAAATTTTAATGTTTCTGATTCAAAAACTGCAATCGGCATTAGATTGGATTCATAGAGGAGCTTATATTTATCATCGCTTTGTTTTAATTTTACCTCTTGCGTTTTTGTTTCTGTTATATCCAGAGATATAATCTGAATACCTGTCACTTTGCCTTCATCTAGAATTGGCTCAAGGCTAGATCGAAACCTGAACTACTACATATTTAGTGGACACGATTTTAGGCAAATTGCTTCTCATATTG
>DAORDH010000029.1:0-65460 GCA_035345875.1 Leptospiraceae bacterium
ATGATTGGGGTTGCAGAGAAAGGCTTCTTAGCCGCTAAAATAATTGTAAAGGGCAAAGGCGGACATTCCTCCATGCCTCCTTCTGAGTCAGCTATGGGAAACGCAGCAAAACTCATGCTTGAGTTTGAGAAAAACCAAATTCCACAGAGGCTAACACCTATTATCCAGTCCTTCTTTCAAAATGTGGGTGGTTCTATGTCTTTTCCTACTCGCTTTTCTATTGCAAATCAATGGATTCTTTCTCCATTGCTACTACGCCAACTTGCAAATAGCCCAGCAGGCAATGCAATCAGTCGAACTACTACTGCACTTACAATGATGAAGGGAAGCGATGGCGCAAATGTTATTTCTCCAGAAGTTGAATTTGTTGTGAATTTTAGAATTCTTCCAGGAGATACAGTAGAGGATGTAAGAAATCATATTAAAAAAATTACCCAAGGGTATGACATCGTAATCGAAGAAATAGGGAACACAAGAGGCGCATCCATTGTAAGTAGAACCGATACAAAGCCCTATAAATCTCTTGAAAAAGTGATTCAGGCGATTTATCCCAATGCAATTGTAACTCCCTATATCACGATAGGCGGAACAGATGCATTTAAATATGAGAAACTAAGTGAAAATATTTTTCGCTTCAATCCAGTCCGATTAGATGCAGAAGAAAGAGCAAGCATTCATAATTTCAATGAATCTATTCGTGTAGAAAACTTCCAAAGAACGATTCACTACTACAGACTTCTCATTCAAGAATTGAATCAGTGATTTGTAAAAGGATTACCACCGATGAACACCGATCGCTTCGCTAACACGGATAAAAGATACGATTGATTATCGGAAGAAAATAGATAATTCGATTGAGTGGATATTCTTTGTTATCCGCAGATTACTAACGAAGAACTCAAAAAAAGACTACCACGGATAAACACGGATCGCTTCGCTAACACGGATAAAAGATACGATTGATTAGCAGAAGAAAATAGGTAAATCGATTGTTTGGATATTCTTTATCACGCTAAGACGCAGAGAGATTTATTTCTCAGCTCCAATCTATTTCGATACCAGCACGAATTTTAAAATATTCATTCTGGTAGAAAACACAACTCCGGCGAAACCATCGAAGTAATTCATGTCGGCTGCAATTTATTTTTATCAGAATAGACCAAAATAGTATTTTCTATCGGTGTCCTCGGTGCAAGTCGGTGGTAATCTTTTTCTCCAAAGCCCTAATTTTACTTAGGGCTTAGACGAACTCGAAACTATTTCCCTTCTACTGGTTTTTTAAATGTATGACTGAATAAATAATAAACAGGGATAGCAAGTAACGTAATTCCAATTCCTTTCACTGCATTCATTGGTTGTTCATAGGCAAGAATTGTAATTAGAACTGCATTTGCAATGATGTAAAGAAGCGGTGGAAGAGGATAGAGTGGAATTTTATAATCAGATGTATTTTTGTATTCTTTTTTCAGAACAAAAGGAATAAAAGCAGTCAGAGAAGATAAAAATAAAATAGCACATGTAATAAAATAAAGTAGGTCTTCTAACTGATTAAATAGAATCAAGATAGAAGAATAGACACATTGAAAAATAAGTGCCTTATAAGGACTTGCATATTTTGGATGAAGATCTGCCAGATGATGGAAAAACAAACCGTCATTTGCCATAGCATAATAAATTCTAGAACCACCAATAATCATTGCAGACATAGAACCTAAAATGATCCAGCAGATAAAAATAGAGATGATCGTTGTGATCCCTTCTCCAAATAGATGTTTAGCCGCAATCACTCCAATCCCACCTTGTCCTTTTAATTCTGAAATAGGAGCAGAAACTAAAAACAAAAGATTAATACATATATAAAGAGACATGACCATGATACAGGCAATGGCAATCGAAAGAGGGATGATTCTTCTAGGATCTTTGATCTCGCCCGCGACATAGGTTACCATGTTCCATCCTAGATAGGAAAAAGAAACAGGCACAATTCCAAGTATAAGTAAATTTACATTCTGAAAAATATCCGGAAAAAAAGAATTTGTATGAAGTGGTGTAAAATCGGTTTTTCCAAATGCAAAACCAGCAATCACTAATATGAGTAAGCCAGATATTTTAATGGAAGTAAAAACGTTCTGAAGTCTGACCGCTTGTTTAATCCCAAAATAATTGATCACACTAAAAAAAGTAATCAGCCCTGCTCCAATCAATTGAGTCGTTCCAATCTCCATTGGAATGGGACCAATATGAGTTTTGAAACTTGGTAGGTCTTTAAGGCTCGGAAATATATATTGTAAATATTTTGAAAAAGCAATCCCCAAAACAGAAATACTTGCAGAAAAGTTAACCGTAAGAGATGCCCAGCCACTCATAAAGGCAACTAAGGGGGAATAAGCTTTTTTGAGATAAATATAATCTCCCCCTGCTTCTGGAAAAATGACAGCCGGATACGCAAATGTAACCGCACCAGCAATTGCAAAGATACCACCTAAAACCCAACAAGTGATAACTAACCAAGGATTTTCCACTTTGTTTAGTATAAATCCAGTCGTAAAAAAAACTCCCGAACCAACCATTGAACTAAACATGAGTGAAACTGAATCTGTTAAAGAAAGTGTTCGCTTTAATTCCATAAATGAATATTTTGACTATAAAAAAGGACGTACATGAGTAACAAGTTTTTAATTATATTTTTATTTTATTTTTTTATCCTGAGCTTTTGCAAAGTAGATAAAACTTCTGGCGAAAGTATTCCAGTCGTAGAAACACCTGAATCAAAAGCTCTTCAAATGAAATCACTTTTCTTAAGTGGTAAACTACAAGCAGACGATACAAGCAAACTAGGTAAAATTACACGCACTTCTTACTATGCGACTTTTCGCCAACGAATCACAAAACATTGGGAACAATACAACAAAGAAATTCAAGATCCATTTGTAGAATGGAAAAATAAAAATGTTCCAGAACCAAAATCAAAAGTTGTCTTTTATCCTTTTTCTGGTCCTGATTTTCCAAATGCATTTACCATTTATCCAAAAGCTCAAACCTATATCATGATTGGACTTGAGGCGGGTGGGTTTGATCCAGACATAGAGAACATGAATGAAAATCAAATTGCAAGAGGGCTTGCAGAACTCAATGGAAGTTTAGATACAATCTCTAGATTGAATTATTTCATGACAAATTCTATGAAGCAAGACGTTAGTAAATCTGTCTTCCGTGGAACAGCTCCTGTATTTCTTGCTTACTTTGGCTTTTTAAAAGTAAAACCTTATTCTATTAAGAATTTCTATCTCAATGACAATGGAGATATTATTTATCTTTCAAAAGAAGACATTAAAGCAAATGCAAATTATAGAGAAGGTTTAGTAAGTTTAGACATAGACTTTCTTGATCCAGTAGATGGTTCAAAGAAAAAACTTTATTTCTTATCTACAAATATATCTAATTTCGGTCTGAAAGCAAATCCTGGAACAATGAAGTTCTTGGGAAAATTTGGAATGTTTGCCTCTACTTTTAAAGCAGCTTCCTTCTTGCTTCATTATGATTCCTTTACAGATATGAAAGAATTTATCATAAAAAATTCCGAACTCATGGTAATGGATGATACAGGACCACCAGTTCGCGACTTAGCAAAAGATTATAATATTAAAGTTTTTGGACGTTATACGAGACCGATAGGACTCTGGCCTGAAAAAGTGCAGAAAGAATTACAAAAACTACACGAAGAACAAAAACCCGAAAAGGTTAGTTTTAAATATGGTTACGGAACAGCAGATAAGCAACAACATATAATGGTTGTTACTCGCAAATAATATTAAAGCCTAGTCTCCAATTCTGATTTTGTAGATTCCCAAAGAGTTGAGAGACGGTCCATTATAGACAAAAACTCTTTTATTTGATTTTCTTTTAAAAGAGTTTCTGCTTCGCGAGCCACATTACAGAAATCTTCTAATCCAAAATTTGCAGCAACTCCTTTAATTTGATGGAGAATTGGTTGTATGAGTGAATAATCCGAATTAGCCATTAGAGAATTAATTTGCTTTCTTTTTCCATCTAAATTTTGAATTAAATCGGCAATAGAAGTTTTAAGCCAAAGTAAGTCTTCCTCACTTGACTTGTCAATAAAAGCTTCTATTCGAACCCAATTCACTAGCATATATTCATCTCAATATCTACAGACACTATATTATTTTCAATTCGAAAGAAAAGTATTTTATTTTACTCAAATTGTGTTGTAAGAGTAATTTAAAATCTATTGATTAAATTTGCCTACTCAGTTGATCCACTCTCTTTAAAACATTTGGAATCCGATACTCTCCTTCTAAACTCTGAATTAAATCAAAAGCATAGTTTAAATCAATACCAATCGAACTGATATACAGTGGTTTCTTGCTCACCCCTCGATATAGTTCTTTATAGCTAGAAACAGATCGAAAATAAGTCTTTGCAACCCCAATCACCGGAATCTTCTTTTCCAATGCCTCATATAAATACCCACCAAGTCCTTTTTTTCCTTCCTCAAGCCAAACGAAGCTATCCAAAATAATAATATCGATTTCCTCTTCTATTAAATCGAATGTTCTAAGAATACATGGCAATTCTCTTTTATAAAACTCACCTGGTATGTATTCCGAAGTCTCTTCTATTTTTTTACTATATTCAGATAGAACTTTTTCTTCTTTCTCTTTCTTAAATACAACACAACAGCCATTCGCGTAGGCTTCAAAATAATATACGTCGAAAACAGCTATCGTTATTGGTTTCATTTTTGATTTAAAAGTTAAACCTTAACGCACAACGTTAAAGTATTTTAGAATAATATCACTATCGACTCATTCCATATGTTTAGCGACATATTTGATTAGCAAACAAATTTCGTAACCCAACATTAAACCAGTATTTTACTGTGTTTTTTACATAACAGGATAAGATCAATTAGCCACAGAATAACTTTTTTTAAATACTTTCAAAAAAATATTGCGGATTCTCGGAGTCCTTGTCGATGTGTATGATAGGTGTATCTCTAAATTTTTAGGAGGCAAATATGAATGTAGCACTTGGAACTTTAATTTCTTCACTGGACAATCTAGTTAAAAATAAGAATGCCGCGAACAAAAAAACAAGCGATGCTGCACAAAATGCAGGCGTTGAGTCGCCAATATTTAGTGCATCCATACAAGCTAGATACCAAGTTTTACAAAGCCGACTGAGTAAATTGCAAAATGATCTTTCTAGAGAGCAAGCAAGGCTTGGAATTCTAGAAAAAGAGAACATTCAACCAGAAGAGATTTCCAATATTCTATTTGGTGCAACACCTCTTTTTACTGAATCTCTAGATGAAGTCATCCAAGAAAAGCAACAGCTAGTAGAGAAAATCAATGCACAAAAAAGATTTTTAACCGAACAAATTCGAAGTGTAGAAATCCAGTCTGAAAATATTCACTCTATCGGACTTGGAAATGGAGATAATGTAGAAGAGAAACTTGGTATGCTAAAAAAATCGCAACCTCCAGTTATCAACATTTCCCAAAAAAGTGTAGAAAGACTCATCAAAGATTAAATCTTTTATACAAATAAAAAGAAACCCCAAAAAAGAATATGGAGGTTGACCACACTGCGACCCATGGTGGAATCCCTCCATTTTCCCCTAATGACTTACCCGTTGAATACATAATATAATATAAAAAAACAACTCCAACACTTATACCCAGAGACATGACACCAGCTGATTTTGTTGTGTATGCACCTGCAATAGCTCCAATAATAACAACAATCAAACACATGATAGGAACTGCAAAGATCGCATGACGTTCTACTTCTAAGTCGGCATAGGGAACACCTTTGTTCTTTCGCACAACGATTTCCTCTGACAATTCAAAAATATTCATCTCTTCCACTTTCTTACGAGGCTTTGAGAAGTAATCTGCAGATTCAGGAAATGTATAAATCTTTTCTCCATAACGAGTATATGATTTGACTTTCATATGTTCATCAAAGTATATCTCTTCGATCTTTTCCAGTTTCCAATTTTTCTCTGACTCATTATAACGTGCATTTTGTGCTGAAATAACATAATCGGCTAGATTCTTCTCATTGAGCTTTATATAATTAAACCCACCACGAACGGATTTAGTAGGAGCATCATACCAATAGACATAGTAGAATCCTTCTTTCCCTTTAATATGTAGTTGATAAACCAAGTCTGTCTTTGTTCCGACACCTTTTTGCACGAGAGAATACTCATAAGCAGCCAAACTATTAAAAGGACGAACAACTACTTCGCTTAAAAATAACATAAAGATCCACATGAATCCTCCAAAAATAAAAATTGGAGTTACGATTCTGTAAAAAGATACGCCTGCAGCCATAGATGCAACAAGTTCTTTATTTGTGCTAAATTGCCCCACAACAAAGCAAACAGAGAACATAAGAGACATGGGAATCACAAGCGTCGCCATTTTAGGAAGATTATAAAAGAGAAAAAGATAGATGTGAACGGAAGATTCTTTAGATGCAATAAAGGTCTTCATATTGTCCATAACTTGGGAAACAATTAAAATTCCCACAAGCATGATTAAGGTTCCAATGAATGTATTAAAAAATTCTAAGAATAAGTATTTATCTAAAATTCGAATAGGGAAAAATTCAGATTTAATTCTTTCTATATAAGCAATCACAATTACAAGGAACTAGAATTTAAACTAAAGTCTATTCCTTTTTTATAAATTGAATTGCCATCATATCACCCTGATCTGTCCATTTTACAAAGCGATCTAAAAATTTCTTAGCAACTTTATAAAAAATCGAGGCATCTTTTTTAGCTGTAAGACCGCTTCCGTAGGTTATATGAGAAATTTTTTTAAATCCAATCTTTTCGCATTCAGAAATAAGACCTTTAAGGGAATAATAATAAAGATGCTCAGGAACGTTTAAATACCTCCATCGAATCCCAGTCAGACGTGCAAGGATTCCATATCTACAAGTGGATAATATCATTCTACCACCGGGTTTAATATGAGAAAATATTTTCTCCAATGTCTCTTTGGGTTTATGCAAATGCTCGATGGAAGCCCAAAGAGTAATCAAATCAAATTTTTCGTTTCGTTCGATATCCCAATTCAAAAAATCATCTTTTGTAATGGAAAGTTTTAAAACTTCTTTTGCAAAGCGAACAGGACCTTCTGCGATCTCAATCCCTTCTGCTTGCCAGTTTAAACTTTTCATATAATTAACAAAATAGCCAGCGGCACAACCGATATCGATAGTTCTCTTAGAACTAGGAAGACTCTTTTCCCATTCAAAGAAACCTAAATCTTCCAGATTTAATCGAAAGACCCTTTCAATTTCAGTTCTAACTTTTTCGGAATAATAATTATCGTAACCCCTATCTGTTCGTTTTGTAAAATATTCATCTGAATAATATTTTGCCACTTCCTCAAAAGTAGGTTGAGGATTTACCTGTATGAGCCCACAATTTTTACATTTTACAATTTGGAATATTTCCTTTTGACTGCTTTCTTTTTCGAAAATAGTTTTAAAAGATTCATTTTGACAGGAATTACAGGGAATTAATTTCATATTAATAATTTACCTTACACACAAGAATGTTAATGCGATAGACGGGATACTCTCTAGGTTTTGCCAACTACAAGAGCTCGGTTCACACTCAAATAGCTCTTGTTCCTACCTGAATTTTTGTTACCAGTCGTTGAATTGATCTATTAGAAAAATGCGATGCAATCATTTCTTTTATCATACTTAATAAATCCTATTTCTCTGTATTGCCAATTAGTAAATAGAACGAACTTATTTATTCTTATACATTTAAAAAAAAGAATCTTTTTCGCTTTATTTTCATCACCAATACACTTTTTTCATTTGAAAAGCCAAATGCAAAAGAAGCTAACAAAAATTAGCCACATATTCGCAGATTCAATCTATTTTTGACAATAGTGTTTATTCTGCTAAAAACCAAGATTCAAATTCTTTTTGAAATTTAACAGGGATGAATTCAGTAAAATGATAATCGGCAAAATTATTTTTTGCAAACGGGTCTTTACTGCAAAATTCTCTTATCGCTTCTAGGCTTTCCGCTCTCGCAATTAAAATTCCGCCATCCCTAGGATTTTGTGGACCAGAACTAAGTAATATTTTTTTTTCGTATCCAGAATCTAAAAACGCTCGATGCTCAACCAAAACTGTATCAATTTTCTCGATAGGAACTTTATAATCTAATCTTATAATAAAATGTTTCATACATATTTCAAGATTTTTGATTCTAAGTTCAAAACAAGTGAAAAAAAATATTTAAACTATTTTAGATAAATCAAGAAGGAAATTTTGAATTTACTTTCTTGCTATTTTTAAAGAAAGATTTCCACCCAGTCCTCCTGACACACTCAACAAATTCTTATCAGAATATCGAAAACTTGGTATTTTATAACAATCTCCAAATCATTTTGTCTAATCTTTTGAATAAAAAAAACGGCATTCATCAATCCAAACTCTACTGTCTTTGATAAAAGCTCTAGTTCCTACACATTGTTCACACCTTTGTAGATCTAAGATTAAGATATCACTAAACAGAAATGTCACTACGTAGAAAACCAGCTGCTCAAAATTTCCAAACCTCATAAATACGATGTGCTTATACCCCCAACCCCTATTTTTAGTAATTTATTAGCATTCGCTAATATTCTTTTTTCATTTCTATATGAATCGAAAACTTCCTTCTATCCAATGTGAATCATTCTAAGAAACTTGAATTATGACTGATAAGAAACTCCTCGCAAACAAATAAGCCTTAATTGGAGAAAGATAAAAAACTTGTATATAAAACATGAAAAGTCAATTTGGTTAAGAATAAAGGGAAAACAGAATGAAATTAGCAGATTATTTTAAAATCAGTTTAAAAAAACCAGAAATAACAGAATCCATTGCACAGGTTTTAGATAAAAAAAATAAATTAAAATCTCAAATTGAAACTTGCTTTTCTCGTTTAGAATCCATAGAGATTTGTAACAGTAACTCCAAGTCAGCCGATGCAATGATACTCTCAAATTATTTAATTGTAGATCTTACTAATTTAATTCTTATATATTTAAATCAACCAACGCTTCTCAGCTCTGATAAATGGCAAGACAAAACGAAAACATTTCCAGAAGAATTAAGTTCGATTTTTTCTGAGCACAATTCCATTTTAAATTCTTCCTATGAAACTGATGAAGAAAGAAGTGAAAAAATTGAATCTTCTCTCTCTGACATACTTCTTGCCTCGGAAAAATTTATATTCAAAAAGAACAAAGCTGATTTTCAAAATCCAATCGATGATTATAAAAAGAGATCTGCCGTTCAGTTTATCCTAAGTGTAATCATTTTGATTGTTGCTATCAATACAGGTATTAAACTATTTAATAAATACAAAGCAGTAAAAGAAGACACCGCTAAAATCTATTTCATGAACACAGCAAATCCTGCTCCAAATCCAAATAATACTATTACTGCTAAAGTTATCCCATCGGAAAATTGGGTAGAGGCTAATTTTGTTTTGCCGAATCCTGTAGATATAAAGGAAATCAAAGTTGAATTAATTCACCAAGTATTTACAAGATTCCAACTAAAAGATTTAAAGTTTTTAGATGAGAATAAAAAGGTTCTCCGAGAGAGAAATTTTCAATTAAACAATTTAGGAATGGTGGAAAACTCAGAAAAAAATGAAATCTGTTGCACTGAAGAATTAAAACCAGGAAAGTTAATCCCAGGCAAATATATGGAACTAGAAACAACCAGTTCATCCCCTTCTTTCTATGTAAAAATGGAAGAATCTAAATCTGTAAAAGAAATAGTTCTAACCTATCGTTACATAAAAAATACAAACAAATTTCCTGATTAGATAACTCAACGGATTTTATCTTAGCATGTTCAAACAATACATAATCCTGCTACGAATCCACCAATGGATAAAAAATACGATTTTATTTGCTGGGGTAATATTCGGACATAAATTATCTGATCCAGAAGCAATTCTAAAAAGCTTCTTTGCTTTTTTATTATTTTCTGTGATTGCAAGTTGTCAATATGTGATCAATGACTATCTAGATAGAAAAGAAGATTCACTACATCCTGAAAAAAAACATAGGCCACTTGCATCTGGCAAAATAAATCCAAGTTTGGCACTTTTAATAACTGCAATTATACTTCCTCTCTCACTTACTCTATGCTACATGTTACATCCTTATTTCTTTGGCTTATGTAGTTTCTACTTTGGATTCAACCTAGTCTATAGTAAATATTTGAAACATATTGTAATATTAGACGTTATGAGTATCAGCATTGGTTTTGTTGTGCGAGCAATCTCTGGAGCTGTTGTAATAAACGTTAGCTTCTCATCTTGGCTATTACTTTGCACATTTATGCTTGCCCTCTTTTGGGGATTTAGCAAGCGAAGAGGGGAATTAATTTTACTCGAAAAATCAGCTTCATCTCACCGAAAAATTCTAGAAGAGTATTCTCCTCAGTTTTTAGATCTAATGATGGCAATTGCTTCTACAATGACGTTAATCAGTTATGTGATGTATACGATTAGCCCAGATACAGTTCAAAAGATGGGAACCGATAAATTGGTATATACAATTCCCATTGTTGTCTATGCAATTTTTAGAAGTCTATACATTATTTATATAAAAAATATGGGACACAATCCAAGCAAGGCAATCTTAACCGATCTAAGTGTTCTAGCATCTGGACTCATCTGGGTAGTTATGGTTACAATTATTCTCTATTTCAAGATTCCAAGCGTATAATGAAAAGTATCCGCAAAATAATTGAATATGCTTTTTATATAATCATCTTTCTAGCTATAACTTTTTCGATTGCCTTTTTTCGAAGCGGTAGTCGAAAGCTAATATTGGATTTATCTAAATACAAACCAATTAATACAGAATTAGCAAAGGATTTTGAATCAAAAAACAAAGTGATTTACTTTTGGGCAACTTGGTGTGGGGTCTGTGAAACAAACCTGCCTATGTTCAAAACAAGCTATCGTTTATTCAATGGCAAATGGAATACAGAATTTATTTCGATCGAAGAAGGCTCATCCACTCCTGAATATGTAAAAAAATATTTAGATAAAAATGAAATCTTGTATCCAACAATCATTGCAGACTCGAATCTTCTACAATCAAATCAGATTAGTGGTTATCCAACCATTTTCTTTGTAAACTCTCAAAATGAAGTAAAACTCATTGATACCGGGTTAATGAGTCCAGTCAGTATGTTTATACGTATCTTATTCTTAAGTTTAGGTTAAAAAATGTTTTCAATTCCAGAATTAAAAAAATTAAAAAAAGAGCTACTACATAGTTTAATAAAAGAAGCAAATCAATATTTGCCACAGATTCCAAAAAAATACAAAAAAGATTCTGAAAAAGTGATAAAAGCTTATATTGACTCTGAATCTATCGCTGGGCTAGAAATTTGGGTCAATTCGATTGCTGAGTTTTTATATTTTGAAGAAGCAAAGAGGGATTTAAAAGAAATTCGAAACAATGAAGCTGACCTCAAAGAATTCCATAAAGCCTTTATAAATAGTCTGAAACAAGACTTTGGAGTTGAAGATTTTAGATTCATCGATTGGGAGCGAGCTAAACCAAATTATAAAAATCTCTCAAACCTGTTCGAGAATTTTTCTGAAATAGCATTGAAGCCATGCTATACTATAGACCATAACGTTTATTTAAAAGAAGAATCAAATTATTCCTACTATATGAGAGCGAATGGAGATCCTTCGCAAAAGGGTGTCAAAATAAAAATGACACGAACAAAAACTCCTAAAGAAAAAATGGATCAAATACAAAAAGCTCATGAATATCTAGAAACATTTTGGGAGGAAGGATTTCAACTCTATCGCTTACTAACCGACAAAGTTCATATAGTTCAATCCAATGGACTTGTTAGTTACAGTCATTTTCATGAACAAGGCATATCTTATATCAATTTTATAGATAGAGATATACTAGAGTCCATTGATGATTTAATTCATGAAAATTCGCACCACCACTTAAATCTTATTCTAAAAAAATATAAAATAGTTAAAAAAGAATTCAAAGACGATATTTTTTATTCTCCTTGGAGAAAAACACTTCGACCTCTCTATGGGATACTACATGCAACTTTCACTTTTTCCTATGCAGCTCTTTTGTTTTACAATATCGCAAAATCAAGTCAGTGGACTTTTTTAGACATTGATCAAAAATTCTTAGAAAAAGCATATTTTCGATTTATTGAAGAAACTTTGTATGTAGAATATTCTCTTTATGATCTACGTTTTGCTATCGGCAAAGACCTGTTTACCGCTAAAGGAATTGAATTAATAGAAAGTTTAGATAAATACAATAGAGATTGTTTACTCTACTTGCCCGATGTTCTAAAAAAAATAAAATCAAAAGAATTAAAAAAAGAAATAAAAAATATTCAGAAAGTTTTACATAAGAATCGGACTCAATATAAAATAAATAGCACACAACAACTATCAAAATAAAAGAGACTCTCAAAGATTACTAACTAACACAGCAAACGAGTGGATATAGGTGGACAATGAAAGGCTCTACGAGGTTCACCACATCACTCCGATAAGAAATGCGATAATTCAAATCTCTTTATCTTTGAGTGATTGGTTTGCAACGTTGCAAATCATTTCATTTCTTCCTTATCTTAAAAACTATCCAATTATAAAAAAATAAAAAATTTACAAACTAAGTCTTATTTAAATATAGTCTAATTCTTACAAAACCAAGGGGACGATTTGGTTTCGACTGTTGTAGACCTGGGTATTGTGGCATGTAGAGGTGAGAGACCGCCTTTAAAAACTCTCAAAAAACAAACGCTAACAACGAATTAGCTTTAGCAGCTTAATTTAAGCTACTACGAGAAACTGCTTTACCCTTCCGGTGGGCAGCGTATCGACACTAAACGGAAGGTTGCACAAGTCGTTCTCCAACTTGGATTTGTGCAGAACCAAAGTTGGATAGGAGTGATTCCCCTGTTTGTAGGTTAAGGCACTTCGAGATTTATTTACAAACTAAACATGTAGAGGCTTTACTTATGTGCAATAGGACCCGGGTTCGACCCCCGGCGTCTCCAATTTGGTTCAAAAAGCCTTAAAGGCTTCCGATCGTAATGGGTCATTCTAGTTTGTATCTTTATGATCGCAAAACCGATTATTTTAAATCAGGATTTCTTTTTCTAAGTTCTTCATCCAATTTCTTTTCAAATAAAATAATATCTAAAGACATAAATCCAGGAAAGGGAAGTTTAATTATATTCTTTTGCATTTGCATAACGTCTTTCAAAAAACCAATCACCTCTCCTATCCCTAAATCCCCTTTTTTATATTTTTCTATTTTTTCGGCAAACTCAGAATTTAAAATATAAATCTCCTGCCCATTAAACAAATCATTTCGGAGCATATTAAAAGTATACTGAGAATATTGAATGTCTTTTATAAACATCTCTGCTAGCAATTTACGTTTGTCTTTTTTTACACCGAAAAAACTTACTTTTTCAAGACCGATTGCAAGCTCATATTCACTATAACCAAAAATAGATTTATAAAGCCCAAATAAAACTGCGATCCCAAAAATAGATATAAACACCGCTACGACATATCGACCAATAGAACCTTCTTCATTTGTGATTGAAACAATGATTCCAAAGGTAAACAAGAAAGAAATAACAGCTAACAAACCAATAACTCGATATAGCATACTAACGTTTTCTTTCCATTTGAATAAACTACCATTCGATGTTTCTGAAAACAAAAAAGCTTTGGACTTTTTCTCTTCGTCGAGCAAATTATAGTCTTCTGCACTATCTAGTTTTATTATATCTTGAAGTAGGTTTAATTTCTTTCGAGCAGCTAGCTCGGTATCAAAGTGAACAATATCCCACCAAGCCCCATCTTTTTTTATAAAAAATACAACATAATAAGTAGTTGAGGATTCGCTTCCACTTACAACTTCTCTTCGCATATCGAAAGAAGAAATTTCTCCAAAGGGAATATAACCACTTTCTCCCGACTTAGTAAGCATATAAAATCGATTACTCTCTAGATCAAAATAAGCACTCACTATTTTTCTCTTTTTACTTATCATTGAATATAAATAAGCAGTGGATATAAATAAAAAAATAGTGATACCAGGGATTATAAATTTTAATACATCTAACAAATTGCCTTCTGTTCCTATACTTGCCAATCCAAGGAAAACAAGTATTAGCCCCACAATAAAAAAGATAAAACCGATTATGCTTAAGATAATTTTTACTATAACTGAATCTATAGTATTGTATTGAAATGATAATTCCTTTTCCATTAACGTTTCTCCGTCAGTTCTTATATTCACTCATTTATAGATTCTTATTGCATTTTTAAACAGAAAATCACAGGTAAAAAAATAACTTTGAATCACAATAAAACGAAAACAGATTAATTCTGAAATTATATTTGTCATCCTTATTTTTTACTAACGGATTTCTATGAGATCAAAAGGTCTAAGTCCAACATCAATACTCGTTGCAGTTAAACGAGGTTTATCTGGTTTTGTAGTATCAAAAATAAGAACACCTGGTTTAGAAAAACTTCCGTCTCCCATATACAATTTTCCCGAACTAGAAAGTAGTAATCCAGAAATATTTCCAGCACTCGCCGGGAAATTGAGAATAGTTTTAATTCTTTGTCCAGTCATTGGATTAAACTGGAAGATAAATTTATTAAAACTAGAATCTAAAACAGAAGCATAGCCTTCATTTTCATCTTTGATCTGCATTGCAAGTATGTCCCCTCCTGCCTCTGTTTCCGAAAATAAGAAATTGCTTCTAAATGTTTTTGTCACTAAACTAAAAGCAACAATACCGCCATCTAACTTGCTAATAAATCCCAGCCTATTTGGAGCACACATTGCAAGAAAAGCTTCTCCACCAATTGTAATTTTTTGAATACGACTAGTTGGATTTCTAGATTTAAAAGTATAAGCTCGATTGACTAGATCCGTATTCACATCCAACTCAAGAAGAAGAGAATCACTGTTAGGTGATGGTATTCCAGTTGGATCATTTCGATCTAATCTCTGCAATTGAATGTATAGTAAATTTCCTTCCAAAAACATTTGGCTCATTTCAGGAATTCCATCCGATCCAGCTGCGCCAAGTGACGTCTGTTCAGCATAAATACCAAGATCAATATTTCGGATAAAGGCTCCAGAGTAAGGATTTACAACTAATAAATTTCTACTATTATAAAGTGTGATATAAGCCTTATTCTCATTGACCTTAATAATATCTTGCGGGTTATTTCCCTTGCCCACAGAATATTCTGATTCTGGTAAAAATCCATTTGCTGGATTTAAGATCAGAATACTATCACGGTTTAACCTATTGATTACAAATATTTTTCCATCTATCATTTTCGCAACTGCGTCCGAGTGAATTGTTGCGATAGTAGTAATACTTAATTGTGTGTCCGGATTTATAACAGCAAATTTTCCACTTGTTCCGAAATCACTGGTAACTACACCTACCCTTTCTACTCCTGCAGATGGAATTACAAGTAGACTATTAATAAATAAATTAGAAAGAGGGGGACGCTTGATATCATCACAAACCAAAAATAAAGTCGAGATCAAAAATGGAAAAGCTCGCTTTATTCTAGTTAGAATTGCATTCATTTCAAAAAATCAAAAACTCTGCTGAATATAATTGAATATATCTTGAATGAGCATAGTCTCTCCTGAACTCAGAGGAATCGGAACAAAAATGAGAACAAAGGAGGCTAACATAAAATAGCCTAAAAACTTTCGACCGAGTCCTAATTCTGTAGAGGAGTCTGGCACATACGGATGTTCAATCTTGATAAAATAATAAATAATAAAACCCCATATGACCCATGTAAAACTCACAAGACCTAAAAGTAAGAAAAATAAAAAAAGATAATGAATCCAACTTCTATATTTTTCTCCAAACAAAGCATATACTATGTGTCCACCATCTAACTGACCAAATGGAATTAGATTAATTGCTGTAATTAATAATCCGACCCATCCTGCCTTCGCCAATGGATGTATTAAAATGGTTGTATTCACAGGATCGTAGGGTCCTAGAATCCATTGACCTGTGTAATAGGTAAAGAGACTATCCCCAAAATTTAAAATATTCTTTTGATTGGCAAATTCTGCTAGATCCACAAGATTCGAATAATAAAGCCCTATTACCCAACATATAGCAGATAAAACTAAACTAGCTACAGGACCTCCCACACCAATATCAAAGAGTTTGATTTTATCTTGAATTGGTTCTTGGATTTGAATCACAGCACCCATCGTTCCAACAGGACTTGCTGGCATCGGTATAAAATAAGGTAAAGTTGTTTTTAGATTATAAATTCGAGCAGGGATATAATGACCCATTTCATGACAAAATAAGATCACAAGCAAGGATACTGCATAAGGATACTCAGTCCAGAAAATCTTAGTTAGTATTTCCTTATTTTCCTCAAAGGCAAACAAAATAGCCCACACACCTTCTTTGAAGGTTAGTGTTAAAAACGTAAGAACAATTAATAAAATATGAAATCCGACTTTACTTTTCACTCCAACTAATCTTAATTGCATAGAGGGTTCGTCAAGACCCTAAATTGTTTTTTAATAAAAATAATATCAGGTTACGATAATAAGTATATGCTCAATCTTAAAGATCTAAGTATCAAATCCAAGCTCATTCTTTCCGTGGGAATTTTCCAAGTTCTATCACTAATCATTGCCATTCTTGGCACTATGGGATTATCCCGTATGGAAAAAGAACTTTTGATTGTTTCGGATATTTTTGTAAATATCGAGGTCAATTTAAATGATCTCAAATTTACCGTAGATAGCAGAAGACTTGCCCTGCTACGTGCGTTAAACACAGATTCGCAGGCAGAATTTGATAAAGAAATGACTTTAGTTAAAAAATACGAATCCGAATTCAAAGACAATATCCCAAAAATCAGAAAATTCCTCCAAGAAAATGCAAGCCGCTTTGAAACAATCAAGAAAAAGCCAGAAGACTCTGATTTAAAAGATTTTTTTAATTCCTTAGATGAGGTAGAGAAATTACTTGAGACCTTTGCAAGCGCTACACTTATTTATGAGCAAAAAATGTCCGAAGCATTTCGATATGATACTCCGGATTGGAGAAAGTTACAGCTTAAAAAAGAAAGTATGGAGATGTATTCGGAAAGATCTTTGAATCACACAAAATTTATTGATAAGATAAAACAACTAAATCAATTCACTGCTAATGGCCTTGGACAAAGTACTCAAGGTGTCATTGGAACATCCTATCAGCTAAAATTGGTACTCTGGATTGGATATGCTATATCTTTAGTTATTGTAGTAATCGTAACTTACATGATGATTCGTAGAATTGCATATCCTATTATCTCTGCAGAAAAAATGGCAAATCGATTTGCAGATGGGGATCTAACTATCTACATTGAAAACAATTCGAATGATGAAATCGGTAGACTCGTCAGAGGCTTAAATAAAGCATCCGAGAATTTGAAGAATGTTGTTAAACAAATTGGAAATACATCAGATCATTTAGCATCATCAGCGGAAGAATTATCCGCAACATCTAGAAATTTAGCGGATGGAGCAACCAACCAAGCTTCTTCTCTAGAAGAAACTGCTTCTGCTGTAACTGAAATCACAGAATCCATTTCTTATGTTTCCGAAAGTGCCCGTGACCAAGAGAAAGAAGTGATCGAAACCAATAAATCGATGAATGAACTTTCTAAGTCCATTATTCAAATTACAGAAACTGCACGTGCTGTAAATGAGGGTTCACAGTCTGCCCTTGCGGAGGCGAAAGAAGGACAAGTAAAAGTCAATGAAACTGTAAAAAGAATGGCAGCAATCGAAGAAAGTTCGGAACAAATCTCGGATATTATCAATGTGATCAATGATATTTCAGAGCAAACAAATCTTCTTGCTTTAAATGCTGCGATAGAAGCGGCTAGAGCCGGAGAGTCTGGTAGAGGATTTGCGGTTGTAGCTGAGGAAATTTCTAAACTGGCAGCACGTTCGCAAAAGGCGACCAGAGAGATTGCAGAGTTAATTACGGATAGTATTACCAAAGTAAATGATGGAAAATTAATTGTGGGACAAGTGGTTGAATCGCTGAATAAGATTTTACACAAATCAATGGAAGCTGCCCAACTTTCGGACTCCATTTCAAATGCTACTAAACTCCAAAGTTCTGGAAACCAAAAAGTTTTAAAATCTGTCACAACTTTATCGCAAATGGCTCAGTCCATTTCTCGTGCAACAAACGAAATGAAGATTTCCTCAAAAGAGATTTCGAATGCAATCGAGCAAGTAAATTCGGTTGCACAGAATACAGCTTCCTCATCGGAAGAAATGGCTGCTTCTACTTCCGAGTTAGCTGCACAGTCAGAAAAATTAAGTCAGTTGATTGGTGTATTCAAAACGAACTAATCGAACCTTTCTCTGAGAGATTGTATAAAATTTAAATTTCCAAGTGACTCTATTAAAAAAGGGTTCACTTGGAAAACTTTCTATAAAAACACCTTCCTCACCCTAAAATGATTTATACATTAAAAAAACAATCAAATGATTCTTTTGCAAGAGCAGGTGAATTGAATCTGAATGGGATCAAAATTGAAACTCCTGTCTTTATGCCTGTAGGAACTCGTGGGACAATCAAAGCGATCACTTCAGAGGATATTAGAGAACTAGGTCTGGAACTGATCTTAGGGAACACTTACCATCTCTATCTAAGACCTGGAACAGAGGTCTTGGATTCTTTTGGTGGTCTAAAAAAATTCATGTCCTATGAAAAAGCGTTATTAACTGATAGCGGTGGATATCAGATATTCAGCTTAAATGGACTTTTTAAGTATCATAAAGATGGAGTTAAATTTAGTTCTCATATAGATGGTTCCAAACATGAATTCACTCCTGAAAAAGTAATCGATATTCAAAGATCCATTGGATCTGATATTATGATGGTTCTAGATGATTGTCCTCCCTATGGAGCAGATATAGAAAGATTGGAAGAGGCTCTTACAAGAACTCATTACTGGGCAGAAAAATCAATTCGTCACTTTGAAAAAAATAGAAACAATCAAAATCTATTTGGGATTAGTCAAGGCGGAGTCAATCTAGACCTTAGAATAAAATCACTCGAATTCATTCAATCGCTTCCATTTGATGGGATTGCAGTTGGCGGTTTGTCTGTAGGAGAACCTAGGCCAGAATTTGTTCGAATTCTAGAAGGTATTTCATCCAAATTTGATCCCCAAAGACCTCATTATTTAATGGGTGTCGGAACTGTTACAGACATATTAGAGGGAGTTAAGAATGGAATCGATATGTTTGATTGTGTTCTCCCAACAAGAAACGCTCGAAATGGGCAAGTATTCACATCATATGGAAAAGTAAATTTAAGAAATGAAGCACATCGTATGTCGGATAGTCCTATTGATCCAAAATGCAATTGTAAAGTTTGTAAAAATTATAGTATTGGCTACATTCGACATCTACATAAGGTAAAAGAATTGTTAGCTTTTTCTTTGAGCACATATCATAATTTATTTTTTATGAAAGAATTTATGAATGGAATTCGACAATCTATTTATAATTCAAATTTTTTAGAATATTATTTATATTGGAAAAAATTATACGATTAATCTAAATTTTATCGTTGACTTATTTTATTATAGTGGATTTATATATTAGTTGCCAAAAATACCTCAAACTGATTATTAATAACCAAGGAATGGATTAACAAGAATGGAAATCACAAGAAGAGAGAACAAAAACATCATAATTCTTGACATTAATGGTGAAATCGATTTATACAATGCACCAGAGATTAAGGATATCATTGCTAAATTGATTGAAGAGAAGCGTTATCAAATTGTCATCAATTTAGAAAAAGTATCTTACATTGACTCTTCGGGAATTGGTGCTCTTATTTCAAGTTTATCAAACTTAAAGAAATACCAGGGTGGACTCAAAATCATTAACGTTGCTGGTTCTGTGAGAAAAGTTTTCGAATTAACAAAACTTACCTCTTTCTTTGAAATCTTTGATGCTGAGGCAGATGCTATTGGCGCTTTTAAATAATCAAATGATTATTTAAATAAAGGCATGAGAGAGAACTCCTCAAACATTAAAATTTTTTTCTTACCTTATTTAGTTTTCTGTGTTGTTTCTTGCGGAGCTACCCTTCCTCTGCAAGAAATCACTACAGCGAAACAAGAAATTAGCAAAGCTAAGCTTTTTAGCGCAGATAAATATTCCAAAAAAGAATACGATGAGTCCAAGACAAATCTCTATGAAGCTCATGAGAGCGTTAGTAGTGATAAACCCGATCTAAAAAAAGCAAGCCAGCTTGCTGAAAACTCTGCCGAGAAAGCAAGACTTGCCATACAGAAATCACTTCCTGAATACATAAAAGACTTACGAAAAGAAAGTATATCCTCCTTAGATGCAGCAAATCAAGCGTTAGCCGACTCATTAGCAGCGGACCTTTATGAACAAGCTAACCTTCTCAATATTGAAGCAGATGAACTCACAAAAAATGCTGACTCTAGACTTAAGAATACAAATAATTCATCAGTAAACAGCAATGTTTATGATGATTATGAGAAAGGAATCAAAAGATATAAAGAATCTATTTCGCTTTCAGAGAAAGCAAGAGATCTAAGCTTGGCACAAACACAGGCGATTATTGATTCAACTACAGATATTGAAACAAATTTAGACTTGGTAGAAAAATATGCAAAGAATGATAAATCTGTTTTAAGTAATGTTAAAAATTTAAGAGGCGAATACAAATCTTCTATCGATACAATGGAATCAGGTAGACTCAGAGAAGGCTTCAAAAAAACAGAAGAAATCCGCAATAGATCAAATGAACTGATTGCATCCGTAATCTTACCTTATGCAAAAGATAGAATTAAACTAGCAACAACCAAGATAGAAGAAGCAGAGAAAAATATTAACTCTGAAGAAAAAGAAGAAAACTCTCCCTCGATAAATAAGGACAATCTATCTGCCGCCAAAGAGGCATTTAATTCCTCTGTTGATTTACTTGGAAAAGAAAGATACTATGATTCAATCCAACAAAGTGATGAGTCTATTCGACTGGCAGAAGAAATTTTGAAATCGAAAACAAATACACTCGCAAATAAATCTCGCGCAACCGAGGAGAAGAGTGATAAAGCGATAGAGGATGCAGACGCAAGAGACTCATTTCCAAGAAAAAACAAAGCAAAGACTACTGACCCTAAAGCAGATATCAAAGATGGCTGGAAGAAATACATTGTAAAAAAGAAAGTTCCCCCTGATACACTTTGGAGAATTGCAGCAAATAAAGAATATCTAGGGAACAAGGATAAGTGGAAGGAAATCTACAAAGCCAATAGTAAAACGATTTCAAATCCCAATAAAATTTATCCGAATCAGGTAATTCTAATTCCTCCAATCCAGAAAAAGAAAAAATAGTTTTTTATTTTTTACTTAAACACCATATATAAAAAATAAGAATCTCTTCTAATCCGCAAGGATACTGTAAATAATAAGCAAGGAATGATTCGCTACTTTATACGCATGTATGACTTAACTGTTCTCTAAGGTAAAGGTCCTTCTTATATTAAAAAGACTCTAACCATTTTGAAAAAAGTCCAAACAAGGAACAGGATTGAAATAAAAATGATGAAATACTTTTGTGAATCGGTTAAAATACTTCCATCCAATCATTTAGGAATAAAGTTTGATTTATGGATAGATTTTATACTACACCTGTAGAAAAATTAGAAGCAACAGATTTTAAAAATTTAGTTCGCCTGGCTCTTGAAGAAGACAAACCAGAACAGGATATTACTTCAGAAGCAATTTTTGAAAAAGATCAAATGGCGACTGCAACTTTAATTGCAAAAGAATCGGGAATACTCGCAGGCAGCATTGTATTAGAAGAATTAAAAGACCAAACAGGTCATCTGTTTTCTTACGAAACATTCAAAAAAGATGGAGAGGAGTTTAAACCAAAAGATAAAATACTCCAAATAAAAGGCAATTTAATTGTAATCCTACGCATTGAAAGAATACTCTTAAACTTCTTGCAATACCTTTCAGGAATCGCAACAGAAGCAAATAAGATTTCAAGCAAATATAAAAATAGGTTAATGATATTTGATACAAGAAAGACTCTTCCCGCCTATCGCAAATTAGCAAAGTATGCAGTCTATATTGGAGGAGCTTGTAATCATAGACAAAATCTTTCCGACATGGGTCTAATCAAAGATAATCATGTCGCAATGTCTGGCTCAATTGAAGAGGCTGTAAAAAAAATAAGAACAAAATTTCCCAACAAGAAGATTGAATTAGAAATTGATGGATTGTTTCAGTTAGATGATGCAATCAATTCTTCTCCAGATATAATTATGCTAGATAATTTTACTGTTGAAGATACAAAAATAGCAGTTGAGAAAATTTTAAAAACAAAGCCTCAGATTCGAATTGAATGTTCTGGGGGTATTACTCCTGAAAAACTCAATTCACTTTCAGAAATTGGATCTATCGGTGTAAGCATGGGATATTTAACACATACAACTCGCTTTTTAGATTTAAGTTTAGAGATAGAGCAAAACTAATGGGTTTTTTAAAAAAAGAAGTTTCCGTAGAAGATTTATTTGAAGCAGTAAAGGAAAGATTCAGTCCAGAGAATCTAGATTTAATTAAAAGAGCGTATGACGTTTCGAATAGAACACACGCTGACCAAAAAAGATATTCAGGGGAACCTTATGTAATCCACCCTGTAAACGTTGCGTATATATTGAATGACTTAAAACAAGAGCCTGCTGTAGTAGCTGCTGGACTATTACATGATGTAATCGAAGATACAAGTTACACACGCGAGGATATGACTAACGACTTTGGCAAAGACATTACTAAACTTGTTGAAGGTGTAACAAAAATGTCCAAAGTCAAAAATAAAACTAGAATGAATTTTGAGTCTATTGCAGCGGAAAATTTAAGAAGAATGCTAATGGCTACAGCAAAAGATCCTCGCATAATCGTAATAAAACTAGCTGACAAAACTCACAATATGCGAACTCTTAAATTTCATAAACCGGAAAAACAGAAAATCATCGCACAAGAAACACTTTCGATCTATGCGCCGTTAGCTGGAAGACTTGGAGTTTATAAAATAAAATCAGAATTAGAAGATCTTGCCTTTCAAATTTTAGAGCCTGAGAAATATCAAGAGATAAAAGAAAAAGTAGCATCTAAAAAAGCAGAACGTGATAGCTTCATTGAAACAGCGAAGATTATCATCAAACAAAGATTAGCTGAGATCAACTTAGATGTTCAAATTGAAGGAAGATCAAAACACTTCTATTCTATTTATAAAAAAATGAAAGACAAAGATAAAACCTTTGATGAAATAAATGACCTTAGAGCGATTCGAATTATAACAAAAGAAGTTAGAGATTGTTACGGGGTCTTCGGTGTAGTGCATAGCATTTGGACTCCCGTTCCTGGGAAATTCAAAGACTACATAGCAACTCCAAAAACAAATCAATACCAATCCTTGCATACTGCTGTAATTGGACAGGATGGAAGACCTTTTGAAATTCAGATCCGAACAGCGGAAATGAATCATATCGCCGAACATGGAATAGCGGCACACTGGGCTTACAAAGAAGGAACCAAATCCTCTAAAGATGTTGCAATGACAGCAAAGTGGATCGAAAAGATTCGAGCTTGGAGCGAATCTAGTTCTGACTCGAAAGAGTTTCTAGAAGACCTAACGCATGAATTACATGAAGATGAAGTATTTGTTTTTACACCGAAAGGCGATATTTATAACTTTCCAAAGGGCTCAACGATACTCGATTATGCTTTTAGAATTCATACAGATGTGGGAATTCATGCAAAAGGTGCAAAGATTGGAGGAAGAATGGTTCCTCTCAGAACAGAATTAAAGTCAGGTGATCAAATTGAAGTAATTACAGACAAAAAAGTAAAACCGTCTCCTATTTGGCTTCGAATTGTAAAAACGTCATCCGCAAAACAAAAGCTTAGACAATACTTCCGTAAGGTTCAAGATGAAACAGCGAGTGAGACAGCTAACGCATATGCAGCAAAGACAGTTGTGGCGGATCAACCTTTGCCCGAAATTGATTTAACCCAACTAAAAAAGCTAAAACCTGATAAAAAGAAAAATAAAGAAAAAAGAGAGATCAGTATTGTAGTAGCAGGCATAAAAGATATACTCGTTCGACTCTCTTCTTGTTGTTCTCCTTTACCTGGCGATGAAATTGTGGGGTTTATTACTCGTGGTCGAGGAGTCAGTGTTCATAAAGCAAATTGTGATGTAGCACTTCATTATTCAGATAAAAAAAGAATTGTAGCTGTCAGATGGGATGGAGTGAACAACCCTGTTCCGGTTCGCATAGAGGTAAAAGCATACGATAGGCAGGGGATTTATTTAGAAATGGTTGAGTCTATTTCCAAAACAGAAACTAATATTTTGGAAGCAGGCGCCAGCTCATCAGGTGAAAGCACCTTACTAGCTCGATTTTTAATTGAAATAGAACATCTAGACCAGCTCCAGGAAATATTAGATAATATCCGATCTATTAAGAATGTTTTATATGCTGAAAGAGTAATGGAAAAATAATTTTTCAAAATAACCTTGACGCATTTACATATTTTGAAACAGGATTGGATATTCCATTAGAGGATTTTTTATGAAAGGAATTATACTTGCCGGTGGTTCAGGAACAAGACTCTATCCTGTAACTCGTGTTGTCAGTAAACAATTGATGCCTATTTACGATAAGCCAATGATTTACTATCCATTATCCACATTAATGCTTGCAGGCATTCGCGAAATACTGATTATATCAACCCCAAACGATAGCCCACTCTTTAGAGCACTTTTAGGTGATGGCTCTGATTTTGGAATCAAAATTTCGTATGAAATTCAACCATCTCCAGATGGCTTGGCACAAGCATTTATCATTGGTGAAAAATTTATCAATGGGGATAACAGCTGTTTAATTCTTGGTGATAATATTTTCTATGGACATGGCATGATTGAGAATTTAGTAGATGCAACAAAACTTGAAACAGGTGCTGTGATCTTTGGTTATTATGTAAATGACCCAGAGCGTTATGGAGTTGTAGAATTTGATAAAACAGGAAAAGTTTTGGGAATCGAAGAGAAACCACAAAAACCAAAATCAAATTATTCTATCCCTGGATTATATTTTTATGATAAGCATGTATGTGAGTATGCTAGAAATTTAAAACCATCCCCTCGTGGTGAATTAGAGATTACTGATTTAAACAAAGTTTATTTACAGAAGGGGCAACTCACTGTTAACCTCCTAGGGAGAGGGATTGCTTGGTTTGATACAGGAACACACAACTCACTTTTGGAAGCATCACAATTTATTGAAGTAATTGAAAACAGACAAGGCTTAAAAGTTGGTTGCTTAGAGGAAATTGCATTTCGAAAAAAGTATATAACCAAAGAACATCTGTTAAAATTAGCAGAACCAATGAAAAAAAATGGATATGGACAATATTTAATAAGGCTAGCCAATGAACATTCAATCGACTGAATTTGATGGACTTTATATTATAGAACCTAAAGTTTTTAAAGACGATAGAGGTTTCTTTTACGAAAGCTATTCGGAAAAACATTTTGCTGATAAAGGCTTAAAATTCAATTTTGTTCAAGACAATCATGCAAAATCACAGGATCCAGGCGTTATACGCGGACTGCATTATCAAAAACCTCCTTTTGATCAAGCAAAATTGGTTCGAGTAACAAAGGGTGCAGTGTATGACGTTGTTGTAGATTTACGTCAAAGCTCAAAGACTTATAAAAAATGGTTTGGAATAGAACTCAGCGGAGGAAATTTCAAACAGCTTCTAGTCCCTCGTGGCTTTGCACATGGATATTTAGTCTTAAAACCTGATACAGAGTTTTTATATAAAGTGGATAATATCTATAGCAAAGAAAGCGAAGGCGGTATTCTTTGGTCTGATCCAGATTTACAAATCGATTGGATGGTAAATAAACCAATTCTTTCAGAAAAGGATACAAAGCTTCCACTTCTTTCAGAATCTCTTGGAATTTTTCCTTAGCTAACGATAGGCGACAGTCGAATTTCAAGTTGCAAAGGTGGATTAAAACCATTTAGGATGCATCATGCATAAGTCGAGAGAAATTGGTCTTAGCACAAGCGATAGCGATTGAGCCGTGGTAAAGAAATTTTATCTGTTTGAAATTTCTTTACCGAAGGGGAAAGCGCGGTCGGAATCTCCCCTCTTTTGCAAATATAACGTTACCCACAAGTATGTTAAAACTGACTACCACCGATAAAGACGATGGACACCGATAGTTAGTATATATAATTAGCTTTGCCATTTTACATTATTTGTCGCTTTGATCACGTTTAAGCATATAAAGATTCAAATATTCGTCCTTTAAAGGCATTTAACCGAAGTAATTATATCGGTATATGAATCCATCGTTTTTATCGTTCTGCTATCGGTGTCATCGGTGGTAATTTGTTAAAATTGTGGGTAAGGATACGTTTTGCAAAGAGGGGGCGGGGGAGATTTCGAATCGCCCAGAAAATCAGCCTTTCTCGAGATAATTTTACAATAGAAATAAAAGGCATTTAAAAAAAAATGACAGGTGTATGAAAGAAGATAAGAAACAGGAAAACCCATATTCAAAAACAGTTATACTGCCGACTACAGAATTTCCAATGAAGGCAGATCTATCCAAGAGAGAACCACAAACCATCTCCAAATGGAAAAAAGAAAAGGTTTTTACGCAAATGAGGAATCTGAGAAAATCAGAAAAAACTTTTGTGTTGCATGATGGTCCTCCTTATGCCAACGGAAATTTCCACGTAGGACATGCTCTCAATAAAATTCTAAAAGATATTATCGTTAAATCCAAACACCTAGCCGGCTTTCATACAGATATTATTCCGGGCTGGGATTGCCATGGTCTTCCGATTGAAGTGCAAGTTTTAAAAAATTTAGGCAAAGATGCGGCTAATACGAGTTCAACGGATCTCAGAAAAAAATGCAGAGACTATGCAAATGAATTCGTTGGAAAGCAAGGCGAAGACCTAAGTCGCTTTCTCTGCTTCTTTGATGAAGATAGAAAGTATCTTACTATGAGTCCAGAATATGAAGCAAAGATCATAGAAGTATTCGGAGATTTATTTAGCAAGGGTTATGTTTATAAAGGTAAGAAGCCAGTCTATTGGTGTATCGCATTAGGCACCGCACATGCGGAAGCAGAAATTGAATATGCAAACCATACCTCTCCTTCTATCTATGTAAAATTTCCAGTGATTGGAGAATCGGATACAAGTTGTCTGATCTGGACAACTACTCCTTGGACTCTTCCGGCTAACTTAGCAATTTGTTTTAACAAGGAAATTGAATATTCTATCTATTCATCGGATGCTCACGGCAAAATGATATTAGCCGATGGACTCAAAGAATCTGTAGAAGCAAAATGTGAAATTAAACTTACAAAAGTAAAATCCATTTCTTCGGATGAATTAGCAAAATTAAAATTTCAGCATCCTTTTATCGATCGCATATCGATTCCTCTTTTTGGGAACCATGTTACCTTAGAAGCGGGAACTGGTTGTGTTCACACTGCTCCTGGTCACGGGATGGACGATTATAAAGTAGGACTTGCGGCAGATCTTGAAGCATTTAGCCCTGTAGATGATCGAGGTAAATACACTCACGAGTTTCCTTTGATGGAAGGAGTTCAAGTCTTTGAAGCAAATCCAAAGATTGTAGAATTACTCAAAGAAAAAAATGCGTTAGTGCATTATTCCACCTTTGAACATCAATATCCACATAGCTGGAGAAGTAAAAAGCCTCTTATCTTTAGAGCTACTCCACAGTGGTTTTTTAAAATCGATGAAAAAGATTTAAGAAAAAAATCTCTAGAAGCAATCGATAAAGTAAAATGGATTCCAGATTGGGGAATCACTCGTATTCGCTCCATGGTAGAGAATCGTCCAGATTGGTGTCTATCGCGTCAAAGAAATTGGGGAGTTCCGATTCCAGCCTTTCGTCTTGCGAATGGAGAAACTTTCATGACTCCAGAAACAGTTCAATACTTTGTAGATATCGTCAAAAAAGAAGGTATCGAAGTTTGGTATACGAGAGAACCTAAAGACTTACTACCACCTAACATCAAATTGCCGTTTGGAGACGTAAAGGATGTTATCAAAGAAAATGACATTCTAGATGTTTGGTTTGATTCAGGTGTTTCTAATTTTGCCGTCTTAGAATACAAAGGAGATTCTCCTGCGGATCTTTATTTAGAAGGAACAGATCAGCACAGAGGTTGGTTTCAATCTAGTCTCTGGCCTTCTATGGCGTTACGCGATAAGCCCCCTTTTAAATCAGTGCTTACTCATGGGTATGTGTTAGATGAGAAAGGTCATGCAATGTCTAAGTCACTCGGAAATGTGATCAATCCTACTACAGATATTATCAATGTATATGGAGCCGATATTTTAAGACTTTGGGTGTCTTCCCAAGACTTTAGAGATGATGTAAAAATCGGAAAAGAAAGTATTAAGAATGTAAGCGAGCAGTATCGTAAGATTCGAAATACTTTTCGTTATCTACTTGGAAATTTAGCAGGACATACAGCAGCGGATAATCTCAGTTATCCTGAGATGCAGGAAATCGATCAATACTATCTTGCTCTTCTATACAATCTATCTGTTGAATTGAAAAATTCCTACGAAACCTATCAATTTCACCAAATCTACCAAAAGGTTTTAAAATTTTGTGTAAGCGAACTTTCACAGGATTATTTTGAAATCATCCGAGATAGAATGTATTGTGATCGAAGAGATTCTAAAACAAGACGCTCTTCTTGCACTGCTCTTTCAATCATTTTAGAGACGTTAGTAGTATTACTTGCTCCTGTTTTAAGTTTTACAGCAGAAGAAGTTTGGGAAAATTACGGGAAGAAAACTTCTGTGTTTTTAGAAAAATTTCCAGACTTAAGCCAATTCAAAAACGAAGTTTTAATTGCTAAATTCGAAAAAGTTTTCGAAACCAAAGAACTCGTTCAAAAAGCACTCGAAAACGCTCGTCAAAATGGTAAGATTGGTAAATCACTCGAAGCAAAACTATTTATCAGCTATAAAAATACTTCTATTTTAGAAAAACTATTTTCAAGAGAAGACTTTGAATTGTTCTATGTTGTCTCCCAAGTTGAATTTGAACCGATTGGAAATTCAGTCACCGATGTAGGGGACGCATATATGCCTCCCCTACTGAGTTCCGCAGAGAATGAAGATTTCCTTGTAGAAGTAACGCTTCCTACAAATCCAGAATGTCCTCGCTGCTGGCGGCATACACGCGATATCCACAAAGGTGGATTGTGTGAGAGATGTAAGGCGGCGGTTTAGGATTTTACCACCGATGAACACGGATGAACACCGATGGGATTTTTTTCTTGTCGGTGTTGATTGTGGTGAATTTTAATATGAATTTTTTGTAACTCTCGAAAAGTAAGAACTTATTATTAATTGTATTGAGTTATGCCGCAATATATTAAACCTAAAAAAAATGAAATCTACTTAGATACATTTCAAGAATTATATCCAAAATTTAACAGTGAGATCAAGACAAAGGAATTCAATTTAATTTTTGAATATTTAGTTGATAATATAGATAAATTAGTTTGGGCAATTGAGGATCTTGACTCACCCCCTTTAGAGGGAGTAGGAAAAGCGTTAGTTTCGTTAAATCCTAAAATTTTTAACAACCCTGATACTCGCAGAATGACAGGTGCTCTCATTGCAGCAATTTTACATCATCATGGTTACATGCCTGCAACATCTGGAGTTCGTGTCTCTTGGAAACCTTTTATTACTGCATCTAAATATAAAAAGAAATAGAAAATACTTAATAAATTTACCAATAAGGATAATTTATTAGTTGCATTCTATATGACTATTTGCAATATTACTTATTATATTATTGAAAGAGATAGACATGGAATATTTAAATAAATATCAATTAATGCTCAAATTAAAAGACTTTATAGAGATTCATGAAAAAACAAAGATTTCCGATCTCAATGAAGGTGTTTTAAAAATGTATATCCTGCATTCGAAAAATCAAAATAATACTCCTAAAGAAAAATTAATTAATTATAAATTACTAAGAATAGACGAAAGACTTTTGAATAATAGCCCTGAAGAAATTAGCGAACGGGATTCTATCATCGTTGAATTTTTGATTGAAGAGCTAATGAAGTATTACGCACGAAGTAAGAAGAAATAAAAAAGAGGTAAACTATGACAGAAATTCTAAGTCAAGAAGAAATAGATGCTCTTCTAGATGCGATTGGAATGGATCCCGAACCTCAGATAGATACATTACAAGATTTATCAAACTATTTAATTCAAAAAAGAATAGAAAAAAAGAAAAATTCGTTTGAAGAACAATATGTAAATTTATTTCAGGGACCACATATTCAGGTTACTAAAAGTCTTATCAACAATGTTTATACACAGGCAGCTGTTAAAGAGCCAAAAGCAATTGTTAAAATTGGAAATATAGAAATTATTCCAATCAACATTTGTCCTACGTGTAACAACTATCATTATGATGAAGAAGTCCAAGAAATCTATTCTGAATCAAAGCCGGATAAATCCTTTATTAGTAAAAATAAAAAATTAAAAGAATATGATTTAATTAAAAAATGGAAAATGGAAAATAGAACAATATGTTGTAAGAAATGTAAAACTTACTTTCAGCCGACGATAGTTTATAGCAAAACCCATAATTCAATTCCCTATTTCTGTAAGCTGCAAACAGTTAAAACTTTAGATGACTGGTTTTTAACGGAAAGAAAATCAAAAATTCAATTATTTTCTTTAAAGACAAAGACTATTAAAATAAATAAAAATAGAACTTCTTTTCTTTGGAATGTATTCTTAAATAAAAATATAAATGGAATGGAAACTTGTCCGCAAGCGTTATTGACTAATATAGTAAGATATACACCAATAGAGCATTTAGAGAAAATGCTAAGAAATGAAAAGAATATTCCTGTTTTCAACTCATTTGATTTTACACCTTACTATAAACCTACTCAAATATTTAATGAGATATAAAAATGAATTCTATTTATAATTTTTTCCAAGATGCAATTTAGAAAGTATAGCGTTAAATGTTATTTGAAATTAAATATCTTTCTTGTTTCTTTTGAAACACCATTATGATTACTTGATATCTAGTAGTATTATACTTATGAGGAATAGAAACATGAATTTTGAATTATATTATGGGAAACCTGGAAAGATTGATTATGATACAATAATCAATATGTTTCCAAAGAATAGTATCAATAGTGTTCGCACTTCAAGCCTACCACTACTGGTATATTGGAAAGATACAGATAAGAAATTAAAAAAAATATTGAGCTTTTTAAAACTTAATAGTAGCGACAAATACTCATTATGCTTTGAATATCCTACTTCTAGCGGGGCGAAAGGGAAAGCTTCTATGACAGATCTAATGATACTTTCTGATTCTAAAAAAATTGCGATTGAAGCTAAATTTACAGAAGTTACGGGAAAATATGAAGTAATAGAAAATTGGTTACAGAATCCAAATAAAGATAACAGAAAAAATGTTTTGGAGAACTGGATTCAGATGATTCAGCCATTTTCTTCATCGGAATTAAAAATTGAAAACATAAAAACAATTCCCTACCAATTTTTACATCGAACAGCTTCAGCTTGCGCTTACTATGAATCTAAAGAAGTTTATGTTATTTATCAAATCTTCTATGATGGAGAAACCAAAGCTGAATTAGAAAAATTTAAAAAAGAAATTATTAAAGCTAAAGAGATTATTAATCCAAATGAAAAATTAAAATTTTATCTTTGGGAACTAGAAGTGAAGCAATGTATTGAAGAGGCGGACAAAGAGTATGCTTTTGAACAAATAAAAACCAAAAACATTTATGAATTTCTTCGAGATGAGATTGTTGAAATATAAAGTCTACTGCTATTAGCCGTAAAATGTCTTGCTTTAATAATTAAAAATAAAAGAGGTTTACAATGACAAAACTAACTTTAAAAATAATTTATCTATTCATTGCAATTCTACTTATCTCATGTGGAAATAAGATGGCTGGCAAATGGAATTGCACAGGGGGAATGGTGAGTGGATTAGAGTTTTTAAGCGACGACCAAGTAATCTTGGGAATTATGGGAGCAAAAACAACTACTACATATGTGAAAAATAAAGACATGATCAATATCAAAACTGATTAAGCGGATGTCGTATTTAAAATCATCGGCGATGAACTAAAAGGCGAAACGTATGTTGGTTTTATGGAAGTAGGAAATTGTAAAAAGTAATATTCTTACAAATCACTACACATACTCCATATAAACCCAATCTCTATCTTCTAGTAATTTTAGAAATTCATAGAACTTTTTAATTCTGTATTGCAAGTCCTCTATACTTGTATCTAAGGAGCTAGCTTTGAGTAACCCGGGTTTAGAACTAGATTCCAATTTTAAAACTAAATCATAGCTTTCAGAGAGAATACATTTTTGAAAAAAAGAAATATATAAATTTCGGTTAAGCTCTGTAAGTTCGATTGCTTGAATTTCTTCCGTTTCGTCTCCTTCAATTTCTACTTTATAAACATTAGAAGTTTGTATTTTAGAAAATTCAGAAAGTGCTAACCATTTATAAAAGGAATCAGATACCTCTAAAACATATTGTTTTCCATTCTTTGTATAAAAAATAATTTCCATTCTTAAATCTCCATACTCTTTACATTTGCAAATTCGCTCGTCGGAATATTCTCTGCCCAGGCAATCCCAGCTTCATCAAATAGTTTTTTTGCGTTGGGAGAAATTGTTCCAGTTGTAACTACAGCGGAAATAGTTCCCTTTTCAATTAACGTTAACGCTAATCCTCTATTGATTTTTTCTCTAGTTTTAATTTCTATATAAGGCATTATTTTTTATTATACTTTCTATTTAAATCACGAACGATTTCCTTTACTTTTTCTGTATTTTTCTCATTCGGATAATAAATATCACCATTGGGATCATTTTTATAAGTTCTTTCTGATTCAATATTTTCTTTTTGAAAAAGAGTAAGCATCCAACTAATCAGATTTTTATGAACTGTTAGTTTTTGAATCATCTTATCTTCATCTGTTGGTTTATTTTGATCCATCATAATCAGTGAATTGAAAAAATATTTCTAAAGAACTAGAGAACTGTAATTGGTAAAGATAGTCAAATATTATTTAATTTTTATAAATAACCATACATCAAATTTAGAATCTGCATTCGATCCCGCATTTTAAATTGTCGGCGATGAACTAAAAGCCCAAACGTATGTTGGTTTTATGGAAGTAGGAAATTGTAAGAAAGAGGCAAAGTGATTCTAGAATTTCACCCAATCAATCTACTAACTTCCTTTTTCAAATCAGGAAGATCCTGCAAGATTGTATTATAAACAAGTTCATAATCAATTCCGAAGTATTGATGAATTAAAACATTCCGAAAGTCTTTCCAGTCTTGCCATGGGAAATTTGTATCTGTATTTCTAATTTCATCTGATAAAGCGGCGACTGCTTCTCCGATGATTTCAAAGCATCTAACGGTGGCATTATGGATTAAACGGTGCTCTTTAAATTGAGTTAAAGAAATACCTTTTGTAAAAGATTCTATATCATCTATCGCATCTAAAATATGTTGCAATCTTATTTCATCACTTTCGTTCATAGATGAGTTTTAAATCCTTTTTAATAGAGGGAAATATACGAGGAGATATGGAATCCGGCGTCAAAAGATCTACCTTCTTTCCTAAAAGTTTTTCGAGTTCTCTTTTGTAGCGAACGAAAGTAAGTAAGCTAATAGTAGGTTCAAATTCTACGAGTAAATCTAAATCGCTGGATTCTTCCGCGTCTCCTCTTGCATACGAGCCAAACACACTCGCTTTTTTCGTTTCTGTTTTTGCAAGAAAGGCACAAACGATTTCTATTGTTGAATCTTCAATTAACACAAACTACCCTACTATTCGTTTGATTTCTTTTTTATTGACTGGTTGGATGATACCATGCTCTGTAACGATAGCCGAAATGTATTTGGCTGGCGTTACGTCAAAGGCAGGATTTAGAGCACGGGCTTTGAGTGGAGCTAAAATTCCTTTTGGCAAATACGAATTTCCGCGTAGATCTTTTAGAAAAGAATTTTGAGTGAGTTCTTCTTCTTCTCTCATTTCAATTGGAATTTCAGAACCATCTTTTAAAGTAAAATCAAAACTCGTCTTGGTTGCAGCTACATAAAAAGGAATTTTATTTTCCTTTGCTACAATGGAGAGCGCATAGGTTCCGATTTTATTGGCTGTATCTCCGTTAGGTGCAATTCGATCCGCTCCTACAATCACTGCATCTATCTTCCTGTTTTGAAAAAGCCACGCACTCATTCCTTCTGCTATGATGAAGCAATTGATCTTTTCTTCCTGCATTTCCCAAGCCGTCAGTCTAGATCCTTGTTGATACGGTCTTGTCTCATCTGCATAGACTGTGATTTTATAACCAGCATCTCTCAGAGATCGAATAATCCCGATTGCAGTTCCATGCCCTGCTGTCGCAAGAGCTCCAGTATTGCAATGAGTTAGAATCGAAATTTCTTTTTGTCGCTTTGAGAAAAGTTTTAATCCATTCTTTCCAATTTCTAAATTCCAATGCAAGTCTTGTTCTAGAAGAGAAATTGCGTATTTCTCAGAAAGTTTTATCAAATCTGAAATTGAATTGGTGCTATATGTTTTCTCGTTGATGAGTTTTAAATAATCCTCTACCGCCAAACGAAGATTAACCGCAGTTGGACGGGATTCTAAAAGAAGTCTGGTTCTTCGAATGAATTTTTCATATTCTAGTTTTTCACGAGCGTTTTTTAATTCTAGGACTAATCCGAATATTCCGCTCATTGCAATGGCTGGCGCTCCCCGCACAACCATTGACTTAATACAGAAAATAACGTCTTCAAGACTCATACAATCAATATATTCCTTTGCGAGCGGAATCTTTCTTTGATCTAGAAGAGAGAGTCTATCTCCTTTCCAATCAATTGATTTTAGTATGAGTCTTTGCGTTTTCATGGCTAGAGGTAGAGACAGAGATACGAAGTATCTTCTTTGACTTTGAGTTGAAACTTTTGGTTTGCTTCGACTGTAAACGATTGGTTTTTACCAAAATCTTTCCAATCAGAAGCTCCTGGGAGTTTAACAGTGAGTTGCCCGGATATAACGGTCATAATTTCTTTTTGGGAAGTTCCAAACTCATAGTCACCGGGAGCCATTACACCTACCGTTGCAGGAGCTTCACTCGTTTTAAAAGCAATCGATTTTACTTTTCCTTCAAAATATTCATTTACCTTAAACATAATCTACCTATCTTAACGCCAGTTCGATGTAACAAAAAATTTAAAAGTTTACCACTGATGAACACTGATGGACACGGATAAAATAATAATAATTAAAACCATCCGCGTTTATCTGTGTTCATCCTGCCCTTCGCTCCAAGTATTCGCGACCAATGCCTTCGCATGTGATTAAATATTCTTGTATCGAATTCACGTTATCTTAATTTCATTGGTTTCATTTTTAAAAATTTTTCCAATGATTGTATATACAATTCTTTTCTCGAAATGATTTTATGACAACTAAAATAACCGCAAGGTAGTTATTTCTGGAACTCACCGAGTTCAGTTTCTCTTTTCTACTTGCAATTATCAAATGCAATCTTTCTATATATCTAATCATGAATAAAAACCTCTTAAATTTTCTACTCGTCTTTACTCTCACAATTCCATTTCTGCAAAATTGTCACGATAAAGAAAAAGATTTAGTAATTTTATCTGGCTCTGAGAATGAATCGATAGAACCAATTTTGAAAAATTTCGAGTCGGAAACGGGCATTCGAATTGAAATGAAATATAAAGGCTCTGTAGATATTATGATGGAGCTTGGTAATGAAACATCAAACTTTGATGCAATCTGGCCTGCCAGCACTCTCTGGATTAGTCTGGGTGATAAAAGTAGGAAAGTTAAACATATAAAATCAATTATGACGTCCCCTGTCGCTTTTGGAATTCGAAAGAGTCTTGCTGAAGAGTTAGGTTTTGCCAAAAGAGACGTCAGAGTCAAAGACATATTAGCCGCTATTCGAACTAAAAAATTAAAATTTATCATGACCTCAGCAACCCAATCCAATTCAGGAACCTCAGCCTATTTAGGCTTTTTATATGCGTTACTCGGCAATCCAGATGTTATAACAGAAGAAGACCTGTCTAAAGAAAGTCTACGAAAAGACATGAAAGAACTTTTAAATGGGATTAATCGATCCTCTGGGAGTTCAGGTTGGTTAAAAGAACTTTTCCTTTCTGGAAAATATGATGCAATGGTAAACTATGAATCTCTTCTCATTGAAACCAATCAGACGTTAGTATCTCAAGGAAAAGAACCACTTTATATTGTTTATCCAAAAGATGGAATTGTAATTTCTGATTCCCCACTCGGTTTTGTGAATTCAGGAAATCCCAAAAAAGAAGAGTCTTTTAAAAAACTACAAGACTACTTACTTTCAGAAAAAATCCAAAAACAAATTTTAAATACAGGTAGAAGAGTTGGATTTGGAGGAACCATTGAGGATGGAGACAAATCTGTATTTAATCCTAACTGGGGAATTGATTCAAAACGAATTCTCTCCCCTATTCAGCTCCCCTCTGCAGATATGATTCGAAAAGCTCTCTCTATGTATCAAACTGAATTTAGAAAGAGTTCTTATACAGTTTTTTGTTTAGATTTCTCCGATAGTATGCTAGGAACAGGAGAAAGACAATTAAAAGAAGCAATGGATTTGCTTTTAGATAAAGAAAAAGCTACCCGTTATTTCCTAGACTTTTCTAAAGACGACAAGATTGTAGTAATTATTTTTAGTCATATCACACTTGCTATGTGGACGGCTAACGGCAACAATCCAGATGAAATAAAAGAACTGAATGCAAAGATTCAAGGCACACTACCCAATGGAGCTACTGATATCTACTCACCTATTATCGCTGCTTTAAAAGAATTAAAAGATGTGGATAATGATGAGTATTCTCCCGCTGTAATTGTGATGACAGATGGAATTTCTAATAGCGGTAAAAATTTTAAAGACGTAAGCCGAGCTTTTAAGAAAATAGACAAAGATATTCCTGTTTTCCCAATAATGTTTGGAGATGCTTCCGAAGACCAATTAAAAGAAATTGCCGAATTAACAAGAGCAAAAGTTTTCGATGGAAGATCCAATTTAATTCAAGCATTTAAAACAGCAAAAGGTTACAATTAAAGAAGAGATTTTAAATAAAAATTTGATCTAAGGACAATAGAATGATTTTAAGATTATTGCAGAACTCAAATGAGATAAGAAAAACAAGAGCCTGCGGCAGCAAGCCCTCCGCTAGGAGCAATCATCATGTAACCGAATGGTTCACCTTTGGCAAGGTAAATTGATGAAGGACTTCATCAAGGACAAAATCACTGTAAAAGGAAATCTTTTCGCTGGGTTTACTGGTGGGGGAGTATTCTCTCTTTTCTTTCTATTTTTAAATATACCGTTAGGCGCTTCCATTACAGCATCGATTGTATCTTATTTAGCTGGACTCTTGATATTCGCAAAGGCAAACCAACAATTTGATATAAAGCTAAGCGACGTAAAAATAGACGATAAGCGCTCTGGAGAGATTTTACAGGAATTTAGAAGAAAAACGAATCAACTCAGAATTCATTCGAATTCAATTCGAAACTCTAAAATCAAAGCAAAGGTCGAAGACATTTTATCTGTTCTTCAAAAACTAGATGATAACTTTATCAAAGATCCTTCTGATATTGCTCGCGCGAGACAATTTCTCGTATATTATATGGACTCAACAGTTAAAATCGTTCAGTTTTACATTGACTTGAGTGCACAAAATTCGAATTCAAAAGAAGTAAAGGATGCTCTTACAAAAGGAGAATCCATTCTGGATTTAATTTTACATTCCTTTGAAGTGCAACATGCGAAGCTTCTCAGCAATGATGTAATGGATTTTAATGCAGAAATAGAAGTATTGGAAAAAACTTTAAAAATGGAGAATATGGAATAATGGATGATTTAAATAAAATTATAGGCATAATAGTGTTAGCCGTTATGATCGGTGGTGGAGTTGCATATAAAATGTATGACTCCGGTTCCGATGCAGTGGTTATTCGGGGATTTATTGGAGGAGAAAAAGCAAACTTTTTAGAAAATGAAAAAGTAAAAAAAATTCTTAAGAATAAGTATAAAATCATTTTAGAATATTCAAAATCTGGCTCCATTGAAATGGTTCAAAATACTCCTTCTGACAATACAGACTTTCTCTGGCCTTCTAGCCAGGTTGCTCTTGAACTATTCAAAATCAATCATCCACAAAAGATTGTAAAAAGCGAAATCATTCTAAATTCGCCTATCGTATTTTATAGCTGGGATCTGGTGACAGACGCTCTCATAAAAGACGAAATTGTTTCTAAAAAAGGAAACTCCTACTACATCACTGATTTCAAAAAACTAATTCAAAATATTTCCAATGGGAAGAAATGGTCTGAAATTGGATTAAAAGAACTTTATGGGAAAATATTAATATTATCTACTGACCCAACCAAATCCAATTCAGGAACTATGTTTGCAGGTCTTCTAGCAAACCTAATCAATGGGGATACGTTAGATGAAACTTCTTTTGCAGAAGTAAGTAGCTCTGTCAAAGATTACTTTGCTCGTCTTGGTTATATGGAAACTTCTTCTTCCGATTTATTTGAGCAATATCTAAAAACTGGAATGGGAGCAAAGCCAATCATTGCAGGATATGAAAATCAAATTGTAGAATTTTCCATTGAGCACTCCGACTTCTGGCCCAAAGTAAAAGAAAAAATTAGAATTTTATATCCTGTTCCAACAGTTTGGAGTTCACAGCCTCTAATCATCTTAAATCCAAAAGCGGTGAATCTAATCCAAGCGCTGCAGGACAAAGAGATTCAACAAATTGCTTGGGAAAAACATGGATTTAGAACTGGACTCATTGGACAACAAAACGATCCTAAAATTCTAGAAGTGGTAGGAATTCCAGAAAGTATCACGCAAGTAATTCCAATGCCAAGTCCGACTATTATGGAGAAACTAATCAAAGTAATTCAATCAAATTAATGGTAACTACTCTGCCTATCGGTTTCGTAATTACTTTAAGATTGACAGATGCCTAGTGCGACTTCCTTCAATACAGGTGTCGGCAACAGAATGAATAGTTAAAATAAATGAATCTTCCTATTTTTGAAGTATTAGACGAGCTAAAAGCAAATCTAGCCAAAACTAATCTTGTAATTTTACAAGCGCCACCTGGTGCGGGGAAAACAACTGTTATCCCCTTAGCTCTTTTAGAAGAATCGTGGCTCAAAGACAAATCAATTCTAGTTCTTGAACCAAGAAGACTCGCAGCTATAAATGCTGCTAATAGAATGTCAAAGTCTATCGGAGAAGTAGCTGGAGGGGTAGTCGGCTATCGCATTCGTTTTGATTCAAAGGTAAGTAATAAGACAAAAATTGAAGTTGTTACAGAGGGAATTTTTACAAGAAGGATTCAGTCTGATCCAGAACTTAAGAACATTGGCCTTGTTATCTTTGATGAGTTTCACGAAAGAAATTTACAAACAGATTTAGGTCTTGCCTTTGCTTTAGAAGTGCAAGGGGCTTATAGAGAAGATTTAAAAATTTTAATCATGTCTGCTACTTTAGATGGAAATCACCTTTCTAATTTTTTTTCAGCACCACTGATAGAGAGCCAAGGTAAAGCCTTTCCGGTTGAGGTAAAACATCTTGGACTTTCAAAAGAAAAATTAAATTCATCAATTCTTACAGCAATTCAAAAAGCTTTAAAAGAAAAAGGAGATATTCTGGTCTTTCTCCCGGGATCAGGCGAAATTAAAAAAATTCAAAGAGAAATAGAAGAAAATTTGAATCTTACTGATACTCTTATTTATCCGCTGTATGGAGATTTATCACAGAAAGAGCAAGAACTTGCAATCTTCCCAGACAAATCAGGAAAAAGAAAAATCATACTCTCTACAAACATCGCAGAATCCAGTCTTACCATTGAAGGAGTAAGCATAGTCATTGACTCAGGTCTCGCAAGAGTTCCTCGCTTCGATCCTTCTACTGGAATGACAGAACTTGTAACCATTCAAATTGCAAAAGATTCAATGGAACAAAGAACAGGAAGAGCCGGAAGACTTGGACCCGGAATCTCCTATCGCATTTGGTCAAAAGAGGAAGAAAGAAATTTCTCTGAAAAAACAAAGCCAGAAATTTTAGAAACAGAACTTTCCTCTTTTCTATTAGAAATACTCAATTGGGGATCAAGACTAAAAGACTTAAAATTTTTAGACATGCCATCGGAAAGTTCCGTTAGTCGCTCTAAATCCCTACTCCTAAGTCTTAATCTAATAGATAAACAAGAAAAGATAACTGATCTGGGCAAGGAAATCAATCGAATTCCACTTCATCCCCGTCTTGGCTATATGCTCTATCAAACAAAAGATACCAAAGAATTTTATTTGGCTTGTCTTATTGCTTCAATTTTAACAGAGAAGAGTTTATTTACAGCAAATCATTTTTCATTTAAACAATCAGATATAGCTCTTGAGGTAGAAGAATTTCTAAAAAATCAGAATAGCTATTTAACTCAAAAAATTAAACTCTCCACTGAAGAACTAATGCGAACGCTCCAGACAGAATCTAAATCTAAGACTGAAAACATAGATATCTCTCAAATTGGAAAGATCCTTAGCTTTGCGTATATCGATCGAATTGCAAAACAGCGAGAAAAAAATAGCAATCGCTTTAAACTCTCATCAGGGAAAGGTGCCTTTTTAAGAGAAAATGATTCACTCATTGGAAATGAATTTTTGGTTGTCGCATCTCTCGATGGAGATAAAAAAGAAGCAGCTATTTTTAAAGCAGCAAAGATTTCTCTAGAAGAAATTCTTTCTACTCACTCTAATAAAATCTTAAAACAAGAAAGGGCTTTCTTAGAGGAAAAGTCAGGAAAGATCTTAGTGCAAGAAGAAGTTGTTCTAGGAGAACTTGTATTATCAGCAAAAGAAAAGGATTCTAAAATCACAGAAGAATTGCTTTCAAATCTTTGGATTGATTACATAAAAGAGAGAGGTTTATCGGTATTAGCCTACACAGAAGAATCTAAAAATTTCAAAGAAAGATCTGAATTTTTGCGATCTAACGGAGAAGATTTACCTGATTTATCGGATGAATATTTACTTTTACATTTAGAAGATTGGTTAAGTCCTTATCTAATTTCTATTCGTAAACTCTCCGAACTAAGAAATTTGGACTTACTTTCCATTTTTAAATCTTTGTTTTCCTACGACCAGATACAATTAATCGAAAAAGAGGCACCAGAAAGATGGACTGTTCCAAGTGGATCAAAAATTAAACTTGAATATCGAAAAGAGGAAGTAATTTTATCTGTAAAATTGCAAGAGCTATTTGGATTAAAAGAAACTCCCACTATAGCAAAGGGTAAGGTTAAATTGACTCTCGAATTACTTTCCCCCTCACAGCGTCCTATTCAAATTACAAAAGACTTAGCAGGATTTTGGGAAAGGACTTATTTAGAAGTAAAAAAGGAATTAGCGGGACGATATCCGAAACATCCATGGCCGGACAATCCGCTCGAAGCCCAAGCAACTCGTTTTACTAAGAATAGAATTAATCAGACTTAGACTTTAATTTATTTAAGGCAAATCGTCCTCTAAATTCACGCACACGTAAATGAATGAGTTCGCTTAGGGTATCTACCATTTTCTTTTTGTTCATATCTTCGATACGAGCTTTTATTTTTTCTTTTACTGTGTAGAAAGTGTTTGCTTTGATTTCTTTTGGTAATGTCCCAAAAAGAGATTTTAAAATTTTAATATGAGTTTCAGTTAAAATGCCTTTCTCATCTTCTGCAATACATTTATCTACAAACTCAGACAAAGGCATTTCTTGTAATGTATTATCATGCTCAGATAAAATCAGATAGTAGATAGTATGAATTTCACGAAGAGGAATTCTGAGTTTCTCTTCCAGATTTTGAAAGAAGAATGCTAAATCTTCTAATGTTTTTTTAGGATCCTTTGCTACTTCTTTCATGATAAGGTAAATGAGCGTTATGTGCTTTTCATCTACATCAGGAATATCTTTCTTTAGTCTCAGTGTAATACTTTTTATGGCTTCCTGTATATTTACATTAGAAGTTGGGTTCTTAAATAAAGATCTAATTTCAAATAATAAAATATCAACGATATAAGGATAATCCAGTTTCGTATTTAATAATTCCGCTCCAGGTCCTTGTGATTCTGTAAGAGCAACTAATTTTGCATCGGAATCACTCATGTCCGAATTTTCTTCTGCGACTACACTTTCTGTTGATTCGGAACTACCGTTAGCCGCATACTCTGCCGCAACCGTTAATAGATTTTGTGCCGCAAAAAAAACAGTTTGCACATACCCACCAACTAAGCGAATGCGATCTAAGAATTTAGGCATATTATTTCCATTCTTAATCCAAGTTAAACATTTACGAACTTGATCAGGTCCTGACTTGGAAAAGAAACTAATATCACCTGAAGAAATAAACGGAAATATATTTTGATTTGCTATAAATTTTTGAACATCAGTTATTTTGATATTTGCTGTGTGTATGTCTGCCGTGTCCGTGCTAATAAAGGAGATTTGGGAAGGATTGCGAGTAATTTTAAAAAAATCCTCTTCATCCCAGAGCCGTTTGACAAGGATATGAATAATTTGATTATAACCAATGGCTTTTAATTTATTTTGTTTTGGTGGCGCAAAAAAATAAGATTTGTTAGATAGCTTGTCGAGAAAAACCTTTCTAGTTTCTTCTAAGATTCTTTTATCATAACGGGAACCTCTATCAAAATTTAAATACATTTTGAGTGCATTTGCAACAGTATTCTCATCACTTTGATTGAGTATAATTTGCCCTTCTAAATCATCTAACAATTTTGCCATATAAACCGTCTAATTCCTTTCTAACAATCCTACTTAAATTCTTCAAGAAATTATTTCATTACTCCATGTAAGAATCAAAACAGAAACTAAATATGAAAAAGATTACAAAGGAGAGCATCGTTAAGAGAACGATTTTAAACAAAGATTTTGAAAGAAATATCGTTTTTTTTATCGATGTAAGTGGTGATTGCTTGTAATCTTTGCAAGTCCCTCTATTTTACAGCATTGAATAGGAAGATTCGTCTACACTCATAGTATTTCTTAGTTAAAAATGGTTCTAAACCTAAAAAGTAATTGCTATCCATATCAGAATATTTATAAAATACCGGAACTTTATTGAAGGAAAAAGCGAATGGAAAACATACCTCAGGAAATCATTGATAGAATCAACACTCTCAAACAAGATCAAAAGGAAAAAGTTATCAAATATATCAAAAGGGAAATTGAAGTGGGTCGAATCCCCTCTGTAGATGAACTTTCTAGTATCATTCGCTATTTAAATGAATCCGAAAAAAAAGGAACACTTTATAAGATCGAAGGAATTGCAATCGAGCCAGATAAACCTAAGAAAACTCTGCAAGTTACTGAAAAATCGAATTGCCTTGCCTGTCGATTCCAAGAATCTGGAATCTGTAAAAATAAAAAATCGGAGTTATTTGAATCCAAAGTGTTTGCTTCCATAATTTGCGTTCACTTTGCTACTAAAACCTAGCATGAGCTTAAAAACCTATAAAGATGGAAATAAGCAAAACCCTACTATAATTTTTTTACATGGCTTTCCTCTCGATCATAGAATGTGGAAATCCCAAATCGAATTTTTAAAAGATAAATATTACTGTATTAGCTACGATATTCTTCAAAAATTAGAAAAATCTAAAAATCCAGAGCCAATTCCCTTTGAATTCCTTGTAGATGATTTTCTCAATTTATTAGAGAAGAAAAAGATTCAAAAGCCTATCGTATGTGGCTTATCGATGGGAGGCTATATTCTATTGCGCGCAATTGAAAAAAAGCCAGATGCATTTTCCAAACTAATTCTTTGTAATACAAAGACGGAAGCGGATACGAATGAAGGTAAATTAAAAAGAGTCGATGGTATTCGAAAAATCAATTCAGAAGGATTAAAGGATTTTATAAAAGAATTTACCACAAACGCACTTTGTGAATTTACCTGTAAGGCAAACCCTGAGATTTACAAGTCAGCATTAAAAATTGCGAAAGATAGAACTCCTAACGCAACAAAAGCAATCCTACTCGCTATGCAAGGTAGAACCGATACCACTCATGTTCTAAAAACAATTTCGATTCCAACTTTAGTAATTGGGGGAGAATACGATTCACTTACTCCACCTGAATCTATGGAAAAATTAGCAAACCAAATTCCAAATTCTAGTTTTGTAAAAATTCCTGATGCAGGACACTTTGCTCCATTTGAAAATCCTAAATTTACGAATCAAAAAATTTTGGAATTTCTGGAAAAATGAAATTTATCTTATTTTTATTTTTTATCATACTTACTCCGATTTTCTCCGAAGACAATCTAGGTTTTAAAAAGAAACAAAACATTGATACTAATGAATTGGAAGTTTTCTCTGAAAAATTTTTTAGAGAAAAGAAATTAGAAGGCAAACATGTATTAGTCGCAATCGTAAAAGATAATAAGTCATTCTTTAAGGTATATCCCGAACATTCAAAAGCTTTTACAGAATTAACACAATTTAACTCTGTTGTATTTGATGAGATTTTTTTAACATTGCATACTTTACATTTAGAGGAAATTGGAAAATTAAATCTCCGATCAGATATATATAATTATAAATGGAAATACAATCGAAACTTTAAGCAAAGCATTCTGATTGAAAATCTTTTAACTCACACAACTGGAATTCAAGAAAATTTAATCTATTCCAATTTGGAAAAAGAAAGACCAAAAGATTTTTGGAAGAATCAGTTACCTGCAAGATTTGCTGAACCAAATGAGTTAATCAGTTACAATCCAGATCATTCAGTAATTTTAAAATCAATTTTAGAAGAGGTAAATTCTAAAAGTTTAGATGAAGTTATGAAAGAAACCATTCTCTCTAAGCTAGAATTAGAAAAAACAAATTATGAAAACCAAAAGCTCAATATAAATGCAAAGGACATTGAGAAACTTTTATTTCTTTTTCTAAATCCAGACCTTCTTGCTCAAAATGATATTTTAAAAAAAGAAACATGGAATTCGATGTTTCAAGAGAAAATTCGTTTAGAAGATAAATTACCAGGTTCCGTGATAGGATTTTTTGAACATTATGAAAATAAAATTTGGGGCTATTCTAGAATAGCGGCTTCCAATTTATCAACAGAAGAATTTATTTTTTTCCCAGATAAGAATACTAGCTTTTATATATATACAGACTCGTTTGATCCAGATTTACGAATAGAATGGAAAAGTGAATTTTTAGACCATTTCTTTCAGAATAAAAAAGTAAAAGCAAAGAAAGATAAGAATCCAGGATATGAAGAATACCTTAAGAATTTTGAAGGTGAATATGCGTCAGTTTCCATTTCTTCTCAAAATATTTCCAAATTCAGAAACTACTCTTCCGCAATACAAATCAAACAAGAAAATAGACTTCTTGTTCTAGAATCAGGTGAAATTGAACCCTATGGAGATTTACACGGTAGGCTTGAATTTATAGAGATTGATCCTTTTTTATTTAGATGTTTAGATAGAGAAAGCTATATTTCTTTCAAAATGAATGAAGCAGGAGATGTAGAATATCTACTTTCAGGATCAGGGCAACATGGGGCTTACCGCAAATTACCTTTCCATGAAAAAAAATCATTTCAAGAATCTATTCTCTATTTTTTCATTGGGTTTTATTCCATCTACTTAATTCTTCTTATAATAGAAGTTCCTTATTCTTTTGCTAAAAAGATCGCATTTGTTCAGAATAGAATGAGAAGAAATACAATGATTTTACTTTGGATCGAAACGTTACTTGCAATCTCTACTTTTGTTGGATTTTATTACTTTATTCAAGAAAACAAATTATCTCAAGTTAGTGAGTATATTTTAACTGGTAATAGTTTTGATTATGCCCTCTTTACTCTACCTCTTTTGTTTATATTTGTATTGAGTTTCTTGGCATACTATTCCTTAAAGTCTTTTCTAGAAAAAGGTCTTCATCTCTACAGGCAAATTCAAACCATTTTGTTCTTAGTTGTTTCCCTTGGATTTATCTACTGGATGAGCTACTGGAACCTACTTGTTTTTTTATTTAACTGATCAGCGGATAAATAGTATTTACCTCAGTAATTTATTTTTCCGACATAGGAACCTGAATCTGAAAGATTGATCGATTGAAAGATTTGGTTAGAACTAATCTATTCAGAAATCAGTGTTTTAGAATTTAAAAAGGGAAGGATTAAAGAGATTGAGAAGTAGAAATCGGGGACATATGTCCCCGATATTAAAATTAGTTTTATTTTCCAGAAGCAGCTTCTTTAGTAACGTAAGCAGCAATTTCATTCTTTTGGATTTGAGTTGTTCCCTCAAAGATACAAAGAATTTTAGCATCGCGCATTAATTTTTCTACTGGATATTCTTTTGTATAACCATATCCACCATAGATTTGAACTGCGTCTAACGCACATTTCATAGCACCTTCTGAAGTGAATGCTTTTGCGATAGCAGAGTATTTTGCTAGGTTAGGATCACCCGCATCAGACATACGAGCTGCACGATAAGTAATCTCACGACCAACTTCTACAGTAATAGACATGTCTGCTAACATATGTTGAACAGCTTGGAAAGTTCCAATTTTTTGACCAAATTGTTCTCTTTCTCTAGCATATTTAGAAGCATAATCAAGAGCAGCTTGCCCCACTCCAACTCCCATTGCAGCAACGAATGGACGAGATGCGTTTAAGGTATGTAATGCATACACAAATCCCATATTTTCGCGACCAATTAAATTTTCAGCAGGAACTGCACAATCTTCGAAAATGATTTGTCTTGTATCAGAAGCACGAATTCCTAATTTGTCTTCTTTTTTTCCAACGATAAGTCCTGGAGTATTTCTTGGAACATAAAAGCAACTAACCCCACGAGTTCCACGATTTCTATCAGTGTAGGCAAACACAGTGTATGCGTCAGCGCTTCCACCACCAGTGATCCATTGTTTTGCTCCATTGATCACATACTTATCACCCTTCTTTTCTGCTTTGGTCATCATCCCAGGAACGTCAGAACCAGCTCCTGGCTCAGAGAGACAAAAAGAAATTCCATGTTCTCCAGCAATCACAGGCTCGAGCCATTTTTTCTTTTGTGCATCGGTTCCACCTTTTAAAATTGGAAGTTGTCCGAGACCAGTGTATCCAAAACATAATGCGATACCTAGACAACCACGGCTCATCTCTTCTGTGATCAGACATTGTTCTACGGAACCATATCCCATACCACCATACTCAACGGGAATGGTCAAACCATTGATACCTAACTCTCTTCTCATTCTATCAATGAGTTCTTTAGGATGTTCATTCTTCTCGTCGTAGATGTGAGCAACTGGCGTAATTTCTTTTCTTGTAAAATCTCTTACTAAGTCTCTGATTTGAATTTGATCTTCTGTAAAGGCTTGATACATAATTTTATTCCCTTGTTATTGGTAGTTTTATTATAGTTTTTTTCTTCTGACATTGGTTTGTGTCAGTTAACAAATCCTATTATTTTGTATTATGATTTTAAATCAAACTTAATATTTGTAGAATTAGACCGATTGGTTCAAAAATGAACTGATTAATGTCAATGTTTACACTGCTAACTTTTATGTTGAATTCTGCAATGTAGCTGATTTTTGAATCTATAATCTTGAATTTACATTTTTCTTAGGAATGAAAACCATTTCAGAAAGATAAATATAGCCTCTCAATACAGAATTTACAATGCATTCAAATCATTATTTATGTTGCTTTTCATCTGTAATTAAAAAGGATTTAAACCTATGATTCGAATTTTGATTTTTCTTTTTTTAATTGGTTTATTTTTCTGCTGTCTACAAAATTCAAAACATTTGAATCCACCTACAAAAACAATACAAACCTATTTTATAAACTCTGATTCAGGTTTAAAAATGCGAATAGAGCCAGATCAAAAATCCAAGACAATCCATACTATTTTCAATGGAGAAGAAATTATAATACTCGAAGAAAAAACAGAAAAAGTTATTATTGATAATATAGAAAACAGCTGGGTCAAAATTCAAAACAAAGAAAAGATAGGCTGGGTTTTTAAAGGATACCTCTCGGAAAAAAATCCGTATATTGGTAAATATAAAATGAAAATTGTGAATTATGCTCAATGCAAATATCCAGAATTTTTCTTGATTGAGGAAAATAATTTATGGGAGGGAACTTTTTTTATCGGTGGAGATGAAGGAGATTGTGGTTATACAGATATCAATGGGACTTGGTATCTAAAACAAAACCAAATTTGTTTTAAAATTAAAGAAGCCAGTTCCTCTCATGATCATTTTTATAAAGGTATTGATCCCTGTTATTACTTACAAAAAAATACTTTGTATGCGGTTAATGATGATTATGCGTTTAAGGAAAATTTTGGCAGCACAATAGTATCCGGTATTAAGAAAACTGAATAATAAAATTCCTATGATTACAATACGACCTGCAAATAAAAATGATCTTTCCCTTTTACAAAAATGGGATGAAGAACCCCATGTGATTGAATCTGATCCAAACGATGACTGGGAATGGGAAAAAGAATTAGATCGCAATCCCGAATGGAGGGAACAACTCATTGCGGAACTAGATGGCAGACCTATTGGATTTATACAAATCATTGATCCCGCACTCGAAGACAGTCATTACTGGGGAGATGTTTCCAGCCACTTGAGAGCCATTGACATTTGGATTGGGGACAAAAACGACCTTGGAAAAGGTTATGGATCAGTCATGATGGAATTAGCAATAGAGAAATGTTTTAATGACAAAGAAGTGAAATCAATTTTAATTGACCCTTTAGAATCTAACGTTCTCGCCCATAAATTCTATGAAAAAATAGGATTCAAATTTATCCGAAAACAAAAATTCGGAGAAGACAATTGTTTTGTATATAGCCTAGATAGATTCGATTGGGAAAATAAAAAGAAATAAAATCATTTTTCCCTTTTCCAAATTTTCCCTGTTTTCTTTTCTCTGCAAAAGGATAAGGAAGTAAAGATTAAGAATAGTAAATATAAACGTAAAACAAGTTTCGGATAATGCATAATTGCCTCTAGCAATAGAATGAGATTTGCAATTAGAAATTAAATTGTCACTGGATTTTTATATTACTGAAACTGTCATTTCGAACATCGCTAGGCAACTAGATTTGTGGCTAAGTAAATGAGTGGATGATGAAGAGGGTCAAGGTGACTTTGTAACTCGCATCCCTTTATCGGTATTATTCTTTATAAATTCATTATGTATTTTAATTAACATTTTCATCAATTGAAATACATAATGGTAGTATGTATACCGATATGCAAAGACGAGAGTTTTTTCACTTCGCTTTCCTAGTGCGATTTTTGAAATTGACAGACCCAAATCTTTATCTGGAAAAAAAAATTGGGACGGTTTACGAAGTCGAGTATTAGTAAAACTTTATGAACTTACATAAGTATTCCATTTTACAATCCTCACCCATTTTTACGACGCATGAATTTGCCTTACAAACAAATACTTCAATGAGTTCAGCAGCGCGACTTCTAACACGAATAGAAGAAAGAAAAGAAATCAATCGAGTCACTCGTGGTATTTGGACTTATACCAAAGAACAAAAAGTTCATCCATTTTCAGTCACGCCTTATCTTTTGGGAAAAGAAATTGGGTATATATCACTATTATCCGCTCTGCACATTCATGGAATTCTTTCACAAATTCCAACCCGCATCCAAGTTGTAACGATAGCACATTCTAGACTTGTAAAAACAAAATTAGGAGTATTTGAATTTTTTCAGATGAAATCAAGTATGATGACTGAAGGAGTTACTTGGTCTGATACAAAACTTCCCTTTCGAATAGCGACACCCGAGAAAGCTCTTTTAGATGTTTTCTATTTGAGCACTCGAAAAGGAAAACGCTTTTACTCTCTACCTGAATTAGAATTAAAGGAATCAGGATTTAAGAAAAAAGTATTTCCAAATCTTTTAACCAATCAGAATTTTTCCAAACCAATTCACAATGCAATTTTACAGAGATTTAAAAACTTACAGAATCATTAAAACAATATGAGTTCGATTTAAATATCTTACTCAGGGTGTTTTTACAAAAAAAGTGATTAGACAAAAGAATTTTCTCACTATCGACAGTTTTAAGATTCTTTATTTATCGGTGTCCTCGTTTCGTATCGGTGCAATCTTTGCAAAATCAAACTAAAGTTAAAATTATTTCTGCATAAGCTCATTTAATTGTGATACAGGAAGAACTTCTATTTTTTTATGTATCATATAACGATCTTCTCCAGGATATACAACCCAGATCTTTTCTAATTTTAAATCATTCATAGCAATCTGCATGGATTTAGTCAGAGTTGGAGCGTCAGAATATTTTACTTCGACTCCCCACCTCTTCCCTCCCTTCATCCAGAATAAGTCCAATTCAGTTCCTTGATGAGTTCTATAGAAAAAATAATTTACTAACTCTTTTCTCTGCATCGAAATAATTTGATTAATTACAAACCCCTCAAAGGAAGCGCCTATCTTTGGATGAGCTTGAAGTTGGGAAAATTTTTCTATAAATTGCAAAGTATGAAAAATTCCAGTATCACTAAGATAAATTTTGGGCTGCTTTGTAAGTCTTTTACCTGTATTTTCATGCCAAGGTTGCAAAACGTTTAACATAAATGTATTTTTTAAAATATCAATGTATTTTCGAACAGTCATATCAGAGATTCCAAAAGAATGGGCTAACTCTGCATAATTTAATAAGCCTCCATGATAATGACTAATCATAATCCAAAATCTTCTAAGTGTATAAGCTGGTATCGTAATTCCCAATTGAGGAATATCTTTCTCTAGGAATGTTGTTATGTATTGCTCTCGCCAAGCATAACTCTTATTAGCCGCTTTTGCCAGAAATGACATTGGAAAAGAACCTCTTTCCCACAATCGTTTCCAATCCGTTTTTTTAATTTCACTTAAATCAAAACCATATACAGGAGTATAATAGATTCTTCCAGCAAGGGTCTCAGACGCCTGTCGTATCAATTCTCGAGAAGCGCTTCCCGAAACAAGAAACCTAGTTTTATTTTTTGGTCTATCAACGAGAAATCTTAATAATGTAAATAGTTCAGGCTTTCTCTGAATTTCATCGATCACAACAACACCAGATAAATTTTCTAATAGTAGCTGAGGATTTTCAAATTTAGCTAAATCTCTCGGATTTTCCAAATCAAAATGATATTTACTTTTAACAAGTCGAGCAATTGTAGTTTTTCCTACTTGCCTAGCTCCTATGAGAGCTACTACTGGAAAGTCACGGAGGGCTTTCAAGATGTCCTTTGCGTAAATATTTCTATCCATGAAATATCATATATCATATATGATATTTCATGTAAACAAATAATAGCTATTTTCTTATTTTTTGAATGATTCGATACAGAATCATAGATAGTATTCCACCAATGAAAAAGGATATAGGTGCAAAAATAAATAGAACAAATCCAAAAATTATTCCGGTGCTGAGCTTCCGTATACAGATTCAGTCAAATCTAGCAAAATATAAAAACAGGAAGCGATTGTTGATAGAATCCCTCCAATAAAAAAAACAAAATGTGATTTAGGTTCACCACTTACACTAATTTTCTAAAACGTATATAAAAGTCCGAATAACCACGATTAGACCAAAAGCGAACTGCATCTCTATTTTCTGTGAGAGCTCTTAGCTCAATGACTTTAATCTTTTTTTTCTTTGCCCAGCTTTCTGTGAAATCAAGAAGGGAATGCATATATCCTTTTTTCATTTGTCCTCGCTTCGTTACGGCAAGATCTATATATAAAATTTTATCTTCCTCCAAATGAGGTCTTTCTTCTATTCTTGCAATCAAAAGTGAGACAAGTTCATCGTCTAGAACTGCTCCAATAAAAACAATTTTACCTGTCCCTTGTAATTTTAAGTAAATATCCACCATTTTAGATGCGGCTTTCGATTTTACCTTAAACACTCCATCTAATTTCATTGCATTGATTTGTTTAAAGAATTGATTCACTAACTCGATTGCCTGTGTTCTAAATTTAGAATCAATGTTGATTATTTTAAATTCTGTTTGCATAATATTCCATTTATTTGTCTAATCATTAAAAAGAAAAGGAATCCTAATTGAAAGTAAACCAATTTTTATCAACCCTCACCAACCTTGAAAAAACTCGCAATTTCAATGTATTCAAAGAATACTCACTTGAAGAATTTAAATCTGTTATGAATCATTTTCAATTACTTGAATCAAGTAGAAATAAACTTAGGATTTCTATTGTTGGAACAAATGGAAAGGGATCTACTGCTTTTTTACTAAGTCAAGTTTTTTCAAGATTGGAGGGCAATTCGCCTGTCGGTTTATACACTTCTCCTCATTTAATCGTTCAAAATGAGAGAATCCAAGTTGATGGAATTATGATATCGGATGAATGGATTGAAAATTTTCTAAATTCTTTCCATGCAGATGATTTAGCAAAACTTAGAAATCTTTCCTATTTTGAATTCTTTACTCTTTTATCTGTATTCTATTTCAAATCAAAAGAATGTAAAACAGAAATCTATGAAGCAGGGTTAGGCGGTAGGCTTGATGCAACTAAATTAATTAATCCAGAAATTGTAGTTCTTACAAAAATTGGTCTTGATCACACAGAAATACTTGGAAGCACAGAGGAAAAGATTCTCCATGAAAAATTATTGATTTCAGGAACAAACACTCGTTTCCTATTTACATTCAAACAATCCAATAAACTCATGGAAATTATAAAAGACTTTTGTAATGAGAAAAATATTGGTTTATACGTATACGATAAAACGATCCAAACAGATTACCTTACATTTAATCGTGACTTCGCACTTTTTATAGCAAATGAAATTCTAAAAACAAAAAATAAACCACCACTCGGAGATACTTTTTTTAATTCAATGCATGACGTTCCAGGAAGAATGCAAGTCTTACGAAAGAATCCACCACTTATTTTTGATGTAGGGCATAATCCTTCTGCGATTCCTTATGTTCTGCAATCTCTACAATTTCTCTATCCAAATGAAAAAAACTGGTCTGTTTGTTTTGGAGCTTTGAAAGATAAAGATGTTATAAAAATACTAGAAATACTTACAGCAAGTCCTATCATCAAAAAAGTTTTTCAAATTGTGGGACAGAGCTGGAATATAACAACCATTAGCCACAAAAAAATTAAATTGATTCAAGAAGAGGATTTTTTAGATTCGATTCCGAGTGAGGCTGGATTAATACTAGGCAGTTTTCGGCTTTATCCTCCAGTCAAACAAAATGAATTTTAGTCTTTCTTTATTTTTCATTCATTTAGCAAGTTGGTTTTTTCTTTATATATTTCCACTTCTTCTTGTATCGATTGTCATGATTACAATGGGATTGTTACTCAGACATTTAATTTTCACTGCAAAAGGAAATCGAATTCGTCATAGAAAGGTTCTAACCTATGAAGAAAAACGCGCAGAAATTGAGGATTTTAGTATAAAAATTACTTTTATATTCCGAGCATTTTTTATAGGATTAACACTGGCTGCAATCATTCTTTCTGTTTATTTGTGGCTTTATGAAATCTAATTGGATTTATTCTAATACTCAGGGCAATAAAGCAAGATTTCTCTTGGGAGAGAAAGGAAATAAAACGTTAGTATGCATTGGAATAAATCCTAGCATTGCTGAGCCAGAGAAATTAGATAATACTTTAAAAGTTGTAAAGAGGTTTTCTAAGGATTTAGGATACGATTCTTGGTTGATGTTGAATGTTTATCCGCAGCGTGCAACAAATCCAAATGAACTTGATTTCGAAATTAATATGGATTATCATCGGGAAAATTTATTTCAAATAAATAAAATTTTAAAGCATGGCAACTATGATATCTGGGCTGCATGGGGAACTATAATCAAAAAAAGAAAATATCTTGTTTCTTGTTTAAAGGATATTTATATGATAACAAGAAAATATTCTTTGAAATGGAATAAGATTGGAAGGTTAAGCAAAGAAGGACATCCACATCATCCTTTATATTTGAATCGAAATTTAAAGCTTGAACAATTTGATATTGATAACTATTTAAATAGATTAGTGTAATAGTAAAATGTATCGACTAAGGTATGTAGTTGATAGTCAATTTAATTTTTAAAGTAATATATGCGAAGTATATTTAATACACAGGAAGACATATTTATTGAATTGGAATATTGGAGAAATTGATTTATGAATTTTAAAAAAACAATAAGAATATTCTTACTCGATGGAGAAATTAATGGAAGATTAACTTGTGAACTTTCCAATTGGACGGGAAAGGCATATAAAATTCCGAGAAACAAAATAATTGCATCTAGTGATCGATCCGAATTATTAAAAGCAGGAGTATACATGCTTTTCGGAAAATCTGAGGACGATAGTTACGAAGGGGAAGCGTATATTGGAGAATCAGAAAATATTTTTGAGAGATTAAAACAACATTTAAAAGAAAAAGAATTTTGGTATGATTCAATGGCAATCATAAGTAAAGATGAAAATTTAAATAAAGCTCACATTAAATACTTAGAAAATAAAATATTCTCTATTGCAGAAAATACAAAAAGATTTAAAATTCATAATGAAAATATTCCAGCTAAGCCATCTATATCAGAATCAGAAAGCGCAGAGATGGACGAATTTTTATCTAATATCAAAATTTTAGTAAATACACTTGGCTATAAAATATTTGATGAGACTGCTTCTGTAAGTAAAGAAAAGAAAAAATCAGAAATATTTTATATATCAGCAACGAGAGGAGCAAAGGCAAGTGGAAAATCTGTTTCCGATGGATTTCTAGTATTTAAGAATTCTGAAATTGCTTTTTCATTAACAAATTCCTATCCTGAATCAATGAAAAGATTACGAGATAAATTAATGAATGAAAACATAATTAAGAAAACAAATGAAAAATTTTTACTGAGTAAAGATTATATTTTTTCTAGTCCATCTACGGCAGCAACAATTGTAATGGGAAGAAGTGCAAACGGAAAAACTGAATGGAAGCTAGAAAATGGAAAGACATTACAGGAAGTAGAAGAATTTAGCGAAGAATAGGATTTCGCATATCGACATAAAAAGGAGAACAAGATGGCAATAGCAGAATTAAAAGGAAAAGAAGTTCCCATTAAATTATGGACAAAGTTAGATGCTGTCGAATCGGAAGCGTTGACACAGCTCAAAAACATTGCAAGTCTGCCTTGGGCATTTCATCATGTCGCCGTAATGCCTGACGTTCATTTTGGAATTGGCGCTACTGTAGGATCGGTCATTGCAATGAAGGATGCTATCAGTCCAGCAGCAGTTGGAGTGGATATTGGTTGTGGAATGGGAGCAATTCGCACCAATCTAAAAGCGGATCAACTTCCTGATAATCTTACTAAAATCAGAAGTAGAATTGAAGAAAGAATTCCAGTCGGTCATCATGAGCACAAAAACCCAAAGATACAAAGTAGAACTAACGCACTCTTTGCTGAGTTTAGAAGTTTACATCCAAAGGTGATGGACTTGGAAAGTAAGGCTGTTCGTCAATGTGGGACGCTTGGTGGAGGAAATCATTTTATAGAACTTTGTTTAGATACCGAAAACACAGTCTGGATGATGCTTCACTCTGGATCTAGAAATATTGGTAAAACTCTAGCAGAAATTCATATTAAAACTGCAAAGAAACTATCGCATAACATGTATTTGCCAGATAGAGACCTTGCCGTATTTCTCGCAAACACGCCTGAGATGGAAGCTTATCGTAGAGATTTATTCTGGGCACAAAGATACGCTCTACTCAATCGACAAACTATGTTTGTCCTATACAAAAAAGTTTTACAAGAATTTTTTCCTAATATAGAATTTGAAGAGCCAATCCTATGTCATCACAATTATGTTTCCGAAGAAACTCATTTTGGAGAAAAAGTAGTCGTTACGCGAAAAGGAGCAATCTCTGCGCGAGAAGGAGAATGGGGAATTATACCTGGATCTATGGGAACAAAATCGTTTATCGTAAAAGGACTTGGAAATCCAGAATCTTTTCACTCCGCTTCTCATGGGGCAGGCAGAAGAGTCAGTCGCACACAGGCAAAAAAAGAATTTTCACTCGAAGATTTAGCTAAGCAAACAAGCGGAGTGGAATGTAGAAAAGATGCAGGGGTTCTAGATGAAATACCGGGGGCTTATAAAAATATAGATGAAGTGATTGAAAATCAAAAGGATCTTGTAAAAGTTGAGTATATATTAAAACAAATTCTCTGTGTTAAGGGGTAGATATGCAAAAAAAGATTTTTTTCTTATTCATAGCAATTTTAATGATTCAGATACCGATATACTCTAACTTAAGAAAGGGTAAGGATAAATTTGATCCCGCTCCTAAAAAGGCAAAGCCAGATTTAAAAAAAGAAAACTGCTGTGAGATAGATTCTGATTTTGACAACTCTGTGCGGTTAAAGAGAATTTGCCTGAGGGATGGAATGACCTCTATTCAAATCAAATTTCTAACTCCAACGTTTGTTTGCACGATTCTAGAGAATCTTACACTAAAAGACAATGCGGGTAATAAATATAAACCGCTAAGTGCCGATGGAATTCCAGATTGTCCGAGAAGTGAAAGCAGAAAGCCTGGAGATTCCTTCCTTTGGAATTTTGAAAAAATCAATTCCGGAATCAAAAACATAACTCTTTCTGAGTCAGAAGTAGCTTCTTTAAGTGCATGGAAATGGGAGAATGTAGATGTCTCTCATTGTAAATTTTAATTCTATGCACAAGCCTTCGAATCAAAAAAATACTTATCTAGACAAAAGGATAACACTGGCTATCCTCTTATTTCTTTGCTTTCTGTTTACTCCATTTCAATCTATTTATACATCCTTAAAACCCTCTGAAAAGAAAATTACTCCCAAAGCCACTGCCAAAAAAAGTCCTTGCTGTAAATTAGAAACATATCCAGAGCCTAACGTTCAATTGGTCAAAATATGCAATACTCCAAATTCTACAGTGATCTATATGAGCTTAAAAGAAAATTCAGATGCCTGTTCTTATGTAGATAAAATTACCTTAGAAGACAATCGCGGTCGAGTCTATAAAGCAATCGGGATGAATGGAATAGCCAACTGTCCAGATATTAATTTTATTCCTAAAAATACCCTCTTCTCCTGGGAGTTTGAAAAGCTAGATAAAGGATTGACTTCCATAAACTTAGAGGAAGATCCCTATGCTCCAAAACCAAGACCAGATTGGAATTGGTGGAAGTGGGATAATATTTCGATTAGCCACTGTAATTTAAAATAGGATTTTCGTATGAAGCAAATTTTAATACTTCTAATTCTAGCAATGCTTCTTTTTACATCTATTGTGCTTGCTCGTGTAGAGTCGAAAGTAAGCGGCAAATCTAATGTAGCCCCACAAAAGAAAAATTGCTGTTCTATTCAAAAAAGTTTTAAAAATAAAATCAGTTTAACAGAAATTTGTATTGAGAAAAATCAAACCAAGATTGAATTTCAAATTTTAATTCCCTATACAATGTGTGGAAATACGAATGATATAGGTCTCTCTGATGAAAATGGAAAATCGTATGAAATAGTCAGCATGAAAAATATTCCAACCTGTCCCGAAATTATACAGATCAATCCTGGTTATAAATTTTATTGGTTCTTTGAAAAATTGGATAAGGGTATTTCAACTTTAGATCTAACAGAAAATAAAAATCAAAACTTGAATCCAGTATTTCCCAATTGGGAATTTTGGCATTGGAAAAATATTGATGTAAGCAAATGTAATTTTTAGGAGAGAGAATGAAGAGAGTATTATATCTATTAGCCGCTTGTATCGCAATTCCTGTGCTTGCTAGAATTGGGGAAATGAAAGTAGAAAAAAAGACAGCAAATCCTAAAAATACAAAAGAAGATATTGTGTGCTGTGAGATTAATTTTTTAAATGGAGCCAATGATATCAAAATCAATAAAGTCTGTCTTGGAAAAGGGAAGACAATTATTGAAATGGAATTTACAAAAAACTATAGCGCTTGCACAATACTTGCCTCAAACATCTTAGTAGATAACAGCGGCAAACAATATTCACCCACATATCACAGTGGACTAGCCAATTGTCCAGAACTATCCATGGCGCGAAGAGGTCATAAATTCTACTGGGGATTTGAACCAATTGACAAAAAAGCAAAGTCTCTTCGTATGAAAGAAGATGAAACCATGCACCCAGGAATGATCGCAATGGAATGGACAGAAATCAGCATTGAACATTGTAAATGGTAAAAATGAAAATATTAGGTATAACAGGCAGTCTCAGAAAAAATTCATCGAACACTGCCATCTTACTCGCCGCTCAAAAATTAGCGATAGTTGGTATGGAAATAGAAATTACAGACTTTATTGGAAGGCTTCCTCATTTTAATCCGGATTTAGACAATGAATCAGTTGACCCATCTGTTCTTGAGTGGAGAGGAAAACTTTCATTAGCCGATGGATTTTTAATTTCTTGTCCAGAATATGCGCATGGAGTTCCGGGTTCTTTCAAGAATGCACTCGATTGGGTTGTATCTAGTGGAGAGTTTATGAATAAGCCTGTTTTATTTCTCAATGCGTCTCCAATTGTAAAAGCTTCTTTAACTGAAACTCTAACTGTTATGACAGCTAACGTTTTATTAGATGCTTCGATTCAAATTCCATTTCTTCGAAATAAAACTGATAAAGAGGGAAATTTGGTTTTAGAAGAGGAAGTCATAAAACAAATTCAAGGATGTTTAGAAGCGTTAAGATTACACACAAACATCTGATTAGGGTAAATGAGTATTAGCCACTAAAGATATCAGCACAAGTGGGCTCTACATTGAATCAAAGGAATTAGACCTTCCCTTAAATTCTGGCTTAGATATTCTTTTAAAAACACCTACGAAAGAATTAAGTCTACATACAGGTGTAGTTCGAATTGATGAAAATGGAATTGGTTTGGCATTTCGGAATCTATCAAGAGAAGATGAGCAAGTATTGGATACGATTGAGTAAAAATAAATATCTTTCTGAAAATAGAATTAGGGACCAGCCACACAGCGTCCAATATAATCATTGGTTCCAATAATAGTATTCCCTTTTGTATCCAAACCATTTGGTGTAGCGGTGGGTGTTGCAAAATTAATTCTAGCTTGATAGGCTAAATTATTCAAATTTGAATTTGCTATAGTGAAGTGTTTCGCATTGTTCGCAGTAGGTGATGTAGCGGCGGTGGTAGGAAAATTAACAAATTTAGAAGTATTAATATAGGGTGCGGAAGTTTGTGATGTATCGATTAGAGAAGTAAATTCAATAATGTTAGGTGTTCTCCATTGCTTACCTAGAATGGTAAGATTGTTACAGTCTTGTAAAACGTTCTGCCAAGATCTTCCAATGGCTCCCGAACTGCATGTCGCATCATTGTTTTGACCTAGAGCGCATTTTTGCCAATATAGTTTTGAACGTTTGTCTAGAATAGTCCCATCATTATTATCAACTAAATCTCCATTTGGAAAAGGTGAGCCTGCTACACAGCGGACACTCGTTGTTGAGCTATTAGCCAATACAGATGGCATTCCATCATTTCCGCCCGCCCCATTTGCAATCATGCTACTTGTTGCAGCAGGTAGAATTAAATTTGAAGATCTTAATGCTGGAAACTTTTCTGCTGCAACAGGCGTAGGGAAGTAGGTAACATCCCAATTGATTTGATAGGTAAGAAAAACTTGCCCTTGCATTAATTCTTGAAGTGCAGGCAGTCTCCAGTTTTTTATCCCAGCATAGCCAGCTCCTGAATTTGCTGAGTTTAAATTGGCACATGCCGTAACTGCATTTGCATAAGTTAGGGCACTGAGTGCGCCACCTGAACAATCAAAACCAGTTTTTCCTTCTAAACAAGTTTTCCAAACAATTCCTGTCAGTGTGTTCTTTGTTATAAAATCGGAAGGATACCCTGGATTTGTAGCTGGAGTCTGGACTCCTTTTGGATTTGGGAAATCAATAAAATGTGCATCTTGTCTAGGAAAGGTAGCATTCATTGAAGAACAAGGTTGAATTACGTTATTATCAGAACAAGCTGTCTGTCCGGTATCTTCAACGGGTGTTATCGCATACACTGTTACGGTATATACCACTTTGCCCCCATTGGAGTTAATTAAAGTGAATGTAATTGGATTTGTAAAATCTAAAGCAGTTACACCATTTAATATACTAGTAGAACCAGCTAAAATAGTCGTAGCGTTAGTGCCAATGGTTGGAATCGCAGTAGTAATTTTTCCATAGGGCAATTCGACAGCTATGTTATTTCCTGTTACAGTTCCTGTGTATGTCTTATTCAAATCGTTTGCAGCACTCGTAAAACTAAAACTAGTAAAAGTGATTCCCGCTCCAGCATTTGCTGCTGCGGTTGCAGAATTTGTAATTCCACAATAAGAATTCATTCTAAGAACAACTGTTGATAAAATAAAATTATTTAGAAAAGCTTTGGAGCCGAATTCGCAATTATTTGGATAAGAAGAAGTCGTGCAGTTTAAAATTGTAGATAAAAAAATCAAGCAGATGAATCTTAAAAATAATATTACACGAGACATGAAAAGCTTCCTCTAAATCTATAAACTAATAGAAGAAGCAAAATAGGAATTCAGAGAATTAAAAAAAAGCAAGCAAAAATATTTTCTTAAGCCTTCCATAGCCATAACATGCGGCTAACGTTTATTTACCGTAACAAATACGCAAGGAAAGCAGAGCAGATTTTATTAATTGAGACGGATTCTTTACTTCATTTAAATAAATTACGAATCCTCTACCGGAATTGTCCAAACTGCTTTTACCTAAAAACCTAGATCTTTGTGTTTATACCAAACGTCAAAAAAAAATCCCATTTCAAAAATAAGAAGGCGGGTTTGGTCTAAACACTTCTTAGTGTTCCCGAACATCAGTATGTTCGGTATACCAAATGCTACTCAAATAAAGTCCTTATGGGAAATTACTTTTGGGAATTGGTATAGAATAGAATATTTGATTCATTATATCTTTTTGGAATTATGATAAATGACCTGAGTTCGATGTAAAAATATTTCACCCCATGCGAAGGCGTTGGTCGCGAATAGTTGGATCGAAGGGCAGGATAGACACTGATAAAAATAAAGAAATTAAAACCATCCGTCTTTATCTGTGTTCAAACTCAATGTTGCTTCCTAAGGGTCGCAACATAATGTGTTTAACTCTTAATATTCCACTTACATTCAACGGGCAGAAAAGCTGGACCATCAAATTTAGGCATGCTGAGTCTTTCTACTTCAAATTCAATCACATCATCTTTCCACAGATAACAATTTGTTGTATGATTGTCTCCTTCGTGTAGTGCAAAACCAAGAGTATATTTTCCATGTGCTATATTTAAGGGAAATTGAAAGGAATATTCAATGGTAGAATTCTTTGAAATGTTTTTTAAATTTGATTTTTTATGATAGGAATTCGTTCCAAAAATTCTGAGTCCCTTCGCATCATCAATATGAAAACCAATAGTCAAATCTGGGATAAAAGATTTTGTCTTGATGGAAAAAGAAAGCTCAACTATTTCGCCTATTGCATAGATAGATTGTTTGATTCCATTACTAGATAGTTGAATTGAGTAGGACTCAATCACATCGGATGTTAAATTTGTCTTTGTTTCATTTGATTCAAAAGAATTTTCTGCTAGAATTTGAATGTATTTTTTTAGAGCAAGATTAGACTCTCCGATAAATGCAATTTTACCTCTCTCCATCACAAGCATTCTATCCGAAATCATTTGGAGTAGATTTAAATCATGGCTTACAATTACTATGGCAGATCCTTCCTCTTTAAATTTTTGAAATCTAGAAAGTGATTTTTGCTGAAAACTTGCATCTCCTACGGCTAACGCTTCATCTACAAGGAGTATGTCTGGTCGGTTTGCAGTGGCTAGGGCAAAACCAAGTCGCATCATCATCCCGGTCGAATAATTTTTTAAAGGAACATTTCTAAATTCATTTAATCCAGAAAAATCAAATATTGAATCTGTTAAATTCTCTATCTCATTAACAGAATATCCCCAGACGAGACCATTATAATAAACATTTTCAATTCCAGATAACTCTGGATTAAAACCTACACCCAATTCTAAAATAGATCTAAGGGAACCGGTTTTCTCAAGTGTGCCCGATTGAAATTTAGAAACCCCAGATAAAACTTTAATCAATGTGGATTTGCCTGCTCCATTTCGTCCGATGATTCCTAGAATTTCACCACGGTTCACCTCTATACTAATATCGTTTAACGCAGTAAAAGATCTACTTCCATGGATGAAGCCAAAACTAATCCCTGTCAGAATCCTTTCTAAAGGAGATGCAAAACCAATATATTTTTTTGTAAGATTTCGAATTCGAATCACAGATGATCCATCACTACTTCATCAAATTTTAAATGTGTGAGTATAAAGATAAATAGAAAAATGAATAGAGGAGCGAAAAGAAAATATACTGGAAATTGCAAAGCATACTCTTTTAAAATAAGAAAGCGAAACAAATCCAAAAAAACAACAAAGGGATTCCAGTTGTTTACTTCCTTTAAAACACCATCTGGAAAATATAAAATGGGTAAAGTCCAAAAAATAATTTGAGCAAATAAGCGAATAATTGGAGATATATCCTTTAGTAAAATATTCAATCTTGCTAAATATTCCAAGACTAACATCAAATAGAGACCTGTAAAAAAAAGAACTAAATATCCAAGTAGAAATAAGCGATAGTCGATTGATCCTTGAATTGCGAGTATCAAAAAAATAGGAATCGAAATTACAAAACTATGAAGCATCATTTGGACAAAAGGTATCCACAAGAAAAAATTGATCTTAAGGGTTGATCTTTTAATCAATTGTCTATTATCAGTTAAAATGCTTACTCCCCGAATCATCATTTCTTGTGTGGGAATCCAAAATAATAAACCTACAAATATATAACTAGAAAAATTGATTTGAGACTTGGGAAGATTTGGAGTTTTATTTAGTATAAAAAAAACAAAAGTATAAATTGCTATCAAACTAAGACTCTGAATCAGCATCCAGATCACACCAAGCAAACTACCTGCAAATTGTAGTGCATAATCTCTCTTAACGAGTATCCACAAGACTTGAAGGTTCTGTAAAAATTTCATAGAATATAATGCTATAATTTAAATAGTTTCTGTTGAATCAATGATTGATTTGGAGCTGCATTATTTTTTTAACTTGGAATTGTAACTAATTTTCTATTCTCCTCACAGGAGTGGACACCATCTATTCCAATAACAAGGTGATCTAACAGACTAATTTCTAATTCTGAAAGAAGATTTCGTAAGCGATGAAAAAGTAAATAATCCTCACGACTTGGTTGACTAGATTGATTGGGATGATTGTGAGCAATGATGACATATTTACTCGCATCATCTAGAATTTGCTTCACAATATCCCTTGTATAGACTCCTACTTCGGTTAAACTTCCTCTTGCAAGTAAATCTATGTTTATGAGTGTCTTCTCCTCTGAAAGTGTTACTAAGTAAAAACACTCTCTCACTTCTTTTAAGGCTTTTAAATGAAGCAATTCTAAAAGTGAAGGTAAATCGAATCGATCTTGAGTCAGTAATTTCTTATATTTAATGCGGGTCGCAATTTCTTTGAGAGCGACGAGTGTTGCAATTTTTGCCTTCCCGAGGCCTTTTTGCTTTTTTAGAGAAGAAATTGGAGCTGTAACAAGTCCTAAAATTCCGGTAAATTCAATGAGAAGTTCTTTTGAGAGGATTTCGACATTTCGTCCCTTGCCACCACTTCCCAATAGAACTGCAATCAATTCCCAGTCTTCTAACTTTTGAGGGTCACGAATAGCTCTAGAACGAGGGTCAGTCTTTACAGAATGACCCTTTGCAAATGAGAGGCTCAGATTCTTTGCAGATTGCGTTTAGTCAAATCAGAGATCTGATTCGAGAACCAGTTGCCATTTTGAACAACTTCTCCTTGAAAAGCTTCCTTTAGATAATCTTCGAAGGTTTTGTTATATCGATCCTGAACAGGTTTTGGTTTCAACTCTGCTCCGGAAAGACCACCTTTTTTCCTACGATAGTAAACTGGATTTTGCAAAGACCTAATAATCATTGTCTGCCTCCGTTCCATTTAATTAGACGACATAAAAAACTATTATGTCAACCTAAAAATGAATAAATTTTATTTTTAAATACTTAACTTTTGTTTAGCATTTGTCAAGACTTTTTCTTAATTTTATTGATTTTTCTCAGTAAATTTAAGATTTCCTCTCTTCTTGCTATAAAATAAGAATAATATTTGTGCAGGACAAAATGAGAGAATTTCAAAAAAAAATTAATTTTTCATTCAAAAAATTTTTCAAAGATTACCACCGATGGGCAATGCTCTCAAGTTAAGGGAGATTCCAAAGATTAGCACCGATGAAGACGAGGAACACCGAGGACACCGACACCGATGGATAATGCTGTCAATTTAAGGGAGATTCCAAAGGTTACCACCGATGACAACGATAACTAAACGATACGGAAACGATAGATTTATATTTATTCTACTGAGTCTACGATTCCATTTGGAATTTTTTCCCAAAAGCCCGCACATACATACGAATTTTTTACCCATCTATTGTAGAGGTTTTCTACAATGTATGTGTGCGATACAGACAAAACAAAAAAGCCAAATTATATTCCTACCCTAGAGAGATCGAGTCAATACAAGGCTGTATGGAAAAGACATTGGAAAGAATTTGTAAATCAATACGACAGAAGATTTAAAGCGATATACGGAGAGTTGACAGAGGAGAAGATAGAAGAGGTAGAAAAACTTTTAGGCTGTGGAGATTTTCTAAATGGATTTCAAAGATATTCTTGTGAAGAATGTGATGTAAACTTAATCGTTCCAT
>DAORDH010000030.1:0-57737 GCA_035345875.1 Leptospiraceae bacterium
TATATTCTCTTGATAAAAGTAACTTAGCAGCCTGATAGGTTACGAATTTTCTAATATTCTTAAAATCATCTCTATTAGTTACTGAATCTATCTATTTAGTAGAATAACAGTAAGTAAAATTCTACCATCTCAAACTCAGAATGAAATGAATGATAGTTTGTTATGAGAATTAGTTTTGAAATCTAGGTAGAAACCGACTCGCAAATATTTTTTACTTCATTAGAACGATGCTTTCTCTGCATTCAAAATGGGACTATTTAAAACAGAAGTAAATACTTTTTAAAATTATGAAAAATATTCATTTTTCTGGAACACGTATGGATTTATATCTAAAGATGTCTTAAAAACAGACAGAGAAATCTAGTATTTATAGATTGAAATTTAAAATCCTACATACTAATTTGTATTTATGCTTTCATTCCACCATAAACGCAATAAGTCGATCGCGATTCTTCTTGGAGCTCTAGTTCTCATTTTCATTTGGTCCAATCATTTATTTTCTATTTCTGAGACATTAAATGAAAAGAATAAACTTTTTATTGCTAGCCTTAGTATCGATTCAGATGTCCCTGAAACGGTTCGGGTAAGTGTAGTTGTTAAACTAAAATCTCATATACTTGAGAGATTTGGAGATAGCTATAACATTATTTCCCAATCTGATTTAGAATTACTTTTGAAACAGGTTGAAACTTTTCAGAAACAAGGAAAAGACACCCGTGATTTAATCACTCAAATAAATGAAACAAGAGATGCAGATGAAATGATTCATGGAAAAGTTTTTCATGACAATGGTCAGATTAAACTGTTACTAAACAATCTTAAACGTGATGTGAAAACGAAAGAATTTTACACTAAATCGATAGTCGATATATCTTTCTTTGAAAATGATTTTGACTTCTATATCAAAGAGGCTGCTATTAAAATTCTAAATCCACGTTATAAAATTAAAAATCCGGATTCCCAAGTAGCAACAAATAAAAAAGAATCCAATTCTAAAATTGATAATTCTAATTTTACAGAAACTCAAATCACTTCATTAGGGAAAGTTGGTTGGGGAAATTTTGAAGGTCTAATGAAATGGGAGGAAGCAGTTGATCTTTGTGAAAGTAAAGGTATGAGACTACCCACACCGGAAGAGCTGAGAGATATGGCTCAATTAAAAAACCATATACTAAGAGAGCCTTGCTGTGTGTTTTGGACATCTTTATCAAATAAAAAGGATTCTGATTATGCTTATTATGTAGATATCAATGATGGATACGGTAATTTTTACCACAAAGATATCGATGTAAGAGTTCGTTGCGTTAAAAAATAACTATGAATGAAAAATATTTATTAGAGAAAAAAGGCGAAAAAGCCTCTATATATTTGCGTCTATTTCTTCTTACTGTTTTTAGTCTTGGTGTAATTATTGGTTTGATTGTAAAAAACGAAGTTCCCAAAATTATCGGAAATTATGTCATTGGCATACTGATTTACAGTTTTTCAATTTTTCTATCCCTTTATAATCTTAGGCAGGAAAAATTCAATGTGTATTTAAAATACTACGGAATTGCCTTTGAGTTGATTGGTTTTGCCATCGTAGTTTCTGGCTATCTTAGATTTAATACTGTAGAGGAAATTGTTGCTGGCATTCGAAACGTTACGCTCTTTAGTGTTTATTTACTTTTAATAGCTGGGGCAAGTCTTCGCTATTCTCCTTTATTCTCTTTGATTAGCGGTCTTGCGACTACTGCTTTATTTACTACTTTGTCGATTGTTTTTTATGTGTTCACAAATAAAGCCCCCGGTCCTGGGGTTCCTATTAATGTTACTTTTATTATTATCAATTCTTTATTTGTTCTGGCTATGGCGGTAACTATCACGACTTGCACAAGATATGTTAGGGAACTTGTCGAAGAACAGATCGAATCAAAAAATTTAGCGCACCAGCAATCCGAAAATATATCTAGAGTTATTGCAGAAGCACAGCGAGCTATTCAAGAACTGAATTCTGTTTTTACTAGCACAAATCAAGTCGTTACTACAAACAAAGAATTAAATCATGAACAATCTCAATTAATGGATGATATCAGTCGTATCATTGATGAATCGAATGCTACTACTCATAGTATTTTATCTCTTACAACCAATCAAGAAAGTATATCAGATAAGAATTCAAATACTTTAAAAGAATTGAATTCTGCTATGATAGCCGCCGAAAAAGTGAATCAAACAATATCTCAAAAGGGAAGTGATGCTTTAAAGAGGGCTGAAATAGGTGAGTCTGAATTAAATAATACTGTCGTCGAGATGGAGAATATGAAGTCTATTTCGAATAGGGTATCGCATATCGTATCGATTATTTATGGTATTGCAAAACAGACAAATTTATTAGCATTAAACGCTGCCATTGAAGCTGCTAGGGCTGGTGAACAGGGTAAAGGCTTTGCAGTAGTTGCAGATGAAGTAAGTAAACTAGCCGATTTAGCCGGGAAGAATGCAAAACAAATTGGAGAACTTGTCAATGAAATGAATTCTGCAACCCTAAAAGGTGCGAACAGAATCCAAACTGTAGTTGCGTCTATTCATGATATAGTCAGTGTAATTCGTTTGATCGTTTCCGAGCTGTTTGAAATGGGCGAAAAAGTAAAACAGGAAATGCATTTAATTAGAGATGTATTAGAGCATAATTCTCAAATGCATGAAATATCTAATAAGCTTAGAATCACTTCTACAGCTCAAGGCGAATATAGCAAAGAAATACTACATACAATCCAAGATATATATTCTCGTTCCAAGAAAATTCTAAGCACAGCTGAAATTTTAGAGGAAAATACAAAAGTATTAAATGGGATCACGGAGAGGTTAAATACAAGTATTCATTCTAATTAATTCTTTTAGATCTAACTGCCAAATCAAGTATTGCTTTGAAAGGATAGAATTCAAATATTCATTCTATCTCTTTAGAAAAAGCATTTATTAAATCACCTTACATTATCATTGCTTAACAAAAGCAATGATTGAGTTTGGGTGAGCCAAACGTTCAAATAAAGTTAGCGCCTAACGGCTTGCTTTCCTCCCATCGCTTTTCGCTCCCCATCAACCGAGCTATACCGCAGGCTATTGAATTTACTAATTTATTAGCTTCCTCTAATATTCTAATTTCCTTTATCATACTTATCAATTTCTATCTTTTGCGTAAGGTCAGTTATTAAGAAATGAACTTATGATGATAGATACTTTTTTTAAAACTCTGATCTATCATGCATTTAAATTATTCTAATAAAGGCTTTATATTTTCAGCCAAAACTTTAGCACTCAGTTTATTCCCTTCTGCTGTTGGATGTCCATCCTCTGGTAAAAAAAATAAATATTTCTTCTCACTTCTTAATTTTTTATCTTCTTCGCGAAATAGTTTTAGTGGGTTAATATGCATTATATTATGACGTTTACAGATTGCTTCTATTATATTTTCAGCTGTGTCTCGGTTATCAAATTGTGGCTCATGAATTCTTACAAAGATTGGATAAGTATAAACAATGAGCTTGAAATTTTTATCTTCACTTAGCTTTTTCATTTTCACCAGTGCTTCTTCCCATTCTTTCCACAACTCCCAAGTTTCTTTATCATCTTCTTTTGTGTAAGGTAAAATATTCCCCTCATTTTTTAAATAATAATGTATAACTAAATTTTTAATATCATCCCTATCAATTTTTGTTTGAGTAAATTTTTTTAGATCATTTGGCCAATCTATATGCGATATGCTCGGTTTTATTCCAAATTTTTCAAATACAAGATCATTTTGATTCATTTCTTTGATTTGTTTTAGCAAAAGTTCTCTTTCTTTTTTATACTTCCCAGCAATAAAAAAACGAATTGGTCCAAACCATCCAATTTTTTTTAACATATCATATGTAAATGCGTCAGTCGCATTTCTATTTTTTAAGTCTGAAATATCATTTTCGCAAAAGGTCAAAAGGACTACATCAGGAGAAAACTGAACATCGTAATTTTTTAAGCTTTCATAAGAATTTGTGATAGTGGATGCTGTCATTCCTGCGTTTAATACTTCTACTTTTTCGACACCATTTGGTTTCGATTGATTTAATAGTTGTTCTAGATGATTGGAAACAGTATCTTCATTCGAAACTTTCCAGCCCCATGTAAAACTATCCCCTACAGAAATTACTCTTTTTACGCCTTTTCCTTTTTCTCTTTGGATTGGGCTTGTTCTCCTGTATCCAGAGTAATAAGTCACTGTTTCTCCAGCAAATTTAAGGCTGAGTCCATCTGGTGTTGATTTTCGTAATTTGGATTGTGGGAGGTAAATGAGAATATCTCCCTCCGTTAATTCTTTTTCAAAATTGGGATTGTCTAAACGAAAGTTTGGATCTAAAAATGAATCAAATCTAAAATTTGGAATTTTATTTATTTTACATAGAGCTAGAAAAAAACCGTGTAATGCTAAAATAAAAATACTGATTGTAAACAAACTAAATGCTAGAATCTTAAATGACTGTTTGTGCAAACTATTAACCTCATAGAAAGTATGAACTGATCCCGAACACAAAAAAGAAAAATCTAATCTTGAAAAAATTATGCGTTTGGTTATATCAAATGAGATTCAAATGCAATCTTTATGGAAAATTACTTTTGTCATTTGCTATATAAGTTTAAAGTTAAGAAACTATTTACACCTGCAAGTGAAATTTATTTCCTTAACTTTAGTTTTTTCTTCTGATTGAATCAAATGGATTGAACACTTAGAAATAAATAAAATCATTTCATTTTCTATTTAAGGGGATGTCTTCTTGTATAAATTTTTTTATTTCATCGGATGCAATTTGATTACCGAGTATATTCCAATGAGTATCTCTAGGTTTGTATAAAAAATCTGATTTTGGATGGTTTTTCATGATTGGATATAAATCTAAATACTTGATTCCTAAGGAATCTAGTTTACTCCGAAATATTTTATTTGGAAGTTCCATATCCCAATTTCTATCTTTATAATATTTTTGATACTTGTTAAACAAGAAGGTTCCAAATTTAGAGCTTACTTGAACTTCTTCTGGTATTATAACAACTCTAAATTTAATGTTCTGCTTACGGCAAATTTCATTTATCTGTTCTATGTATTTGAATGCTTTATCAATCATCGCTGGCAGCAAAACGTTGTTTGGTGAAAAATTCTCTCGATTAAAACTAACAATTTCTAAAAATCGTTCCTCTTCAAAGTTGGGACATTCATCGCAATACTCAGTCAATCCATTAAAAATATTTCCTTCAAACTTAGTTTGAATTGTTAGAAAATAATGGAAGAAAGTGAACAAATAGGATTTCTTAAACCATTTTTCTTTTTTTGGATCTATTAGATTTCCGTTCTCATCTAAGTAATCACGAAAGGATTCATTGAAGTCATTTCCAATATAAAAAGAGAGGAGTAGCATATCCGGTTTGAGTTCTAATCCTTCTCCCATAAATTGAGAAAAATACTCTCTAGGTCCTGTCCCAGGAATTCCCATATTTAGAAGATCCAAATTGTAATTTTCCTTTTGAAATGACTCTTCCGACAAAGTAAGATAATTGTATTTATACCGAACGCCAAAATTAATTTCCCATTTTTCAATTGCAAATAAGTGTTCGGTCTATACCAAACGTTACTCCAATAAAATCCTTGTGGGAAGTTTCTTTTGGCGTTTGGTATATAGGGAACGACTCCATATGCAAAAGAATCTCTAATTGCTATGATTCTATATTTATTTTCCTCTTTTTTATTGAACTCAAGGTCTTTATAGCCCTGAGAATTTAATGTAAAATCGCAGTCTTTTGTATGAGGTTTGCCCTTAAAACGAGTGTAGGAGTTGCTGTAAAAAATAAAAACAGGAAGAAAAATAATTATAAACTCTAAGAAAACCTTCCCCTATAAGAAAGGAGAATAGGATTGTAATACTAGTAAAAGAGATTTTTTGATTTTTTCTTAATTTATTTAGGATTTTCTTTAGTATTTATAAATCAAGTATTTGGAAATTTTAGCACGAATTCTAGACTGTGATTTTTGGAATCAGTAAGCGATCGCTCAAATTTATTTTAAATTTCTCTATATATCTAATTTACAAATAGGAATCTCTTTAAAACATTAACACTATATGAATATCTTAGGAATATCTTGCTTTTATCATGATAGTGCAGCTGCCATTTTAAAAAATGGAGAGGTCGTTGCTGCTGCACAGGAAGAACGATTTACAAGGAAAAGACACGATGCCAATTTCCCAAATCGCGCTATTGAATATTGTTTGGAAACTGCTAATCTGAAAGTCAGTGATTTAGACTATGTTGCTTTTTATGATAAACCCTTTTTAAAGTTTGAGAGAATTATTGAATCTGCATTGAGTGCTGCTCCAAAAGGGCTCCCAACTTTTATGAAGGCAATTCCTATTTGGATGAGTCAGAAACTTTTTGCAGGGGAAGAAATTAAAAAACAATTAGGCAAAAAAGAATTTAAAGGAAAGCTAATTTTTCCTGAGCACCATGAATCACATGCTGCCGCTGCTTTTTTCCCATCCCCTTATTTAGATGCTGCTTTTTTAACTGTAGATGGAGTTGGGGAATGGACAACTACAAGTTTTGGAGTTGGTCGCGACAATCGAATTGAAATACTAAGTGATATTAAATTTCCCCATTCTCTTGGTCTTCTCTATTCTGCGATTACCTATTACACAGGCTTTAAGGTAAACTCGGGAGAATATAAGGTTATGGGGCTTGCTCCATACGGTGAGCCTAAATATGTGAAGCTAATCTTGGATAACCTCATTGATTTAAAAGAAGACGGTTCTTATAAAATCAATCTAGAATATTTTGATTATGTGGGTGGAGACAGGATGACAAACAAAAAGTTCGATGAGCTCTTTGGTGCGCCTGCTCGAAAGCCAGAAACAAGCCTAACACAACGGGAAATGGATCTGGCTCGATCCATTCAAGAGGTTGTTGAAATAGTAGTTATGAAAATGGCAAGACACATTCATAAAGTAACAGGCATGAAATATCTTTGCTTATCTGGTGGTGTTGCTTTGAATTGTGTTGCCAATGGTAAAATTTTAAGAGAGGGTCCGTTTGATGACATATGGATTCAACCAGCCAGCGGGGACGCAGGATCTGCGTTAGGTGCTGCCTTAATTACTCACTATCATATTAACAATGCTCCCAGAAAAGGAACAAACTTTGCCCGACTTCAAAAGGCTTCCTATTTAGGACCTGAATTCAGCGAAGAGTATATTGAAAATTATTTTAAAACAAATAATATTCCGTATGAAAAAGTTCCTAAGACAGAAGTGGCAAAACGAACTGCAAAAGTTTTATCGGAAGAAAAGGTAGTTGGATGGTTCCAAGGTAGAATGGAATTTGGACCAAGAGCATTAGGTGCTAGATCTATTATTGGAGATCCAAGATCTAGGAATATGCAATCTATTATGAATCTTAAAATTAAATTTAGAGAATCATTTAGACCTTTTGCTCCTTCTGTTTTACGAGAAGATGTATCAAAATACTTTGAGCATGAAGGCGATTCTCCTTATATGTTGATAGTAGCTCCTGTTAAAGATTCGATTCGAATTAAAATGACTCCTGAGCAGGAAAAACTTTTTGGAATTGAAAAGCTAAATGTGCCTAGATCTACTCTGCCGTCAATTACACATGTGGATTATTCTGCGCGAATACAAACTGTTAGCCGCGAAGATCATCCTATGTATTATGATTTGATCTCAGAGTTTAAAAAATTAACAGGCGTGAGCGTTGTTGTAAATACATCCTTTAACGTTCGAGGGGAGCCAATTGTGTGCACTCCAGAAGACGCATATAGATGTTTTATGAGAACGAATATGGATTACCTTGTTGTAGAAAATTTTATCTTAGATAAGACAAAACAACCAGAATTAAAAAATGACAGTGATTGGAAGAATGAATTTGAACTCGACTAACAAAGAAGAAACAAAAGCAAAAGAATTAAAATCTTTTTCACTTGGGGGCGGATTATTATTATCCGCATTAGCAGGATTTTTTTACTACAAAGAAAAAATTGAAATAGCTTATGTATTTGCAGCTTTAGGATTAGCATTTTTGTTTATTCGTTTAATTAATTTTAAATGGATTACGCCAGTGCATACTGCTTGGATGAAGTTTGCTCATATATTAGGGGTTGTAAATACACGGATTATTTTATTTATAGTTTTTATTTTAACTGTTGTTCCTATTTCTCTCTTATTAAAGATTTTTAGAAAAGATATTCTAGATAAAAATCTTCAGAAAGAAGCGGTTACCTATTGGAACGATAGACCTAAAAAAGAACTAAATATAAAACATTACGAAAGACATTTTTAAAAGGGGAAAAATATGTTATCTTTAATAAAAGAATTTTTTGAATTCTTAATGGAGAGAAAGAAGTTTTGGCTGTTGCCAATTATTGTATTACTCGTGTTATTATCTATCCTATTAGTTATGACACAGGGATCAGCGATCTCTCCATTTATCTATACATTATTTTGATCAATGTATATTGCGACGGGGCATCTCGTGGAAATCCAGGGGATGCCTCGATAGGCGTTATAGCCTACACAGATTCTACCAAAGAAAAAGTCCTTTTTACAATTTCGAAAGCTATAGGCAAAGAAACCAACAATGTAGCCGAGTGGACGGCTCTCCTTTTTGCACTTGAAAAGTGCTTAGAGTTAGGAGAGAAAGAAATATCAGTTTATCTAGATTCAGAACTAGTTGTAAAACAGATGAATGGGGTTTATAAAACAAAACATCCAGATTTAATTGATATCAAAAAGAAAGTAGATAAGCATAAATTAGAATTTTCTAAGATAGAATTCATACATATTCCAAGAGAAAAAAATAAGGAAGCCGATAAGCTTGCGAATCGTGCTCTTGATGAATAAAAAAATAAAGCTTGCATAATAATTCAATTTAAATACAAAGCAGATTTCAAAAAGGAATCAACTGATTTTGTTTAAATGGTATTTTAAAAAAATTACAAAATTAATAACTGCTGTCATTTATTCTGATTCTCGGAATAATCTTTCTCAGGAAATGAATTTGCTAAGTGTGGATATGAAATATAGAAAGGGATACTTACAAAATTTCTATTGGATAGCTCATTCAGTCCCAATTTGTATAATTTTATTTTTGTTTAATCTTTCCCTTCTATCTGATAGTTTTGAATTAAAAGATGGTAAAATACTTTCCGGAACTGAGGTCTCTAGAACTAAAAAGAATATTACAATCAAAGAAGCTAATGGTAAACTCAAAACGATTCCTCTAGATAAACTGAAATTTATAACGATCGAAAAGAAAATTGAAATTAAGAATAAGGAAACTTCGGAAGAGCAAAAAGATATTTCAGAGCTGAGAAAAAAAATTGAAGAATTGAATACAAAGATTGAATCTTTGAGTGAAAAACAAAAAAAAGAGCAAAATAATAATTATAAAGAAGAAGTCATTTCGAATAAAGATATAAAAGAGCCTTCTACAGAAAAAACATATACCTCTACTGGAGGTGCAAAGAGTATTCATTCCTATTCAGAGCCGCCGGTGAGTGATGAACCTAATATTGAGCTAACGCACGAAATCGTATCAGATTTTATTTGGAGAGGAAATAGTTACGGTGGAGAATATTTAAGTAGAAGAAATAACACAGCGTATTCAGGCACCTCTCAGTATTGGGCATATCAACCTAACATTCGACTCAATTCTCCTTTGAAAGGTCTTTATATAGAGTTTTGGGGAAACTTTGCGTTAGTAGGTAGAAATGATCGTGATTCAGATATGAGATTAATGCAAGCGAGCTCTGGCTCTCCCGCTATAGATCCTAACGTATATTTTTCAAAGCTAAGTGCAATTCAAACAGATCCTAGCAATACTAATATTTTAAATTCAGGTCTATTCTACGATCCTCCAAATAATATCGTAAATAGTAATTGTAGTTCTGATGGAGTAGGCGGTTGCTCGAATCCGAATTATTCTTTCGTTGATCCAAGATCGGTTGGAAAACACAAAGAAAAAAATGGAATGGCTCGAACGGACGGAGGTTTTACAACATTTGCTTATAATTTTCAAAATAAAAAGTATGGTGATATAACATGGGGGGTTTGGTTTTATTATCAGATGGATAAAAATTCAAAATATTCATGGGATGAATATTTTATTTTTTGGGGACTTCCTTTTTGGGAAGGAATTTTGAAGCCGACGGTTTCCTTTTATACTCAATCCTCATTTGAATCTAATTCACTCAATGCAGGAGGACACTATCTCTCCTTTTCAGTTTCGCATACATTTTTTGAAGGAAAGTTTTTTAGAATTCAGCCAGCCTCTAATATTGGTTATAAATATCCAAATGATAATATAAATCAAAAATCTGGCTTTTATGATGTTACTTCTAATTTAAAATTTTTCTTTGCTGATTTTTTCTTCAGTTTGAATCACGTCTATCGTCCCAATCTATATATGTATGATAATGATGTAATGTATTATACACTTTCTCAGGGATCACAGGCACAGCCAAATTTCAGTCAATATGATGGTAAAACCGTTGATCCATCTAAACTATATGGAGTTAAAAATGAGGCAGTGTATTCAGCTATTGATAAAATAGATTCACCTGATATAGTAAAAAGCTATATTAAATCAGAATACCAATCGCAGAAAATTATACAAAATTTATTTTATATAAGTTTTGGATTTAACCATAAGTTTTAGATTTCAGAGAGAATCTTTTCAAAAGAACCAAAATAGTATTTGAGTTGGTTTTTGTGATAGAGGTAGATATTTTTTTTTCGCATATCTTTCCCGTTTCGAAAAGTAATGGTTTTTAATTTTTCTGTGCTTTGAATTGTTTCATTCTGGATTTTAATAAAACCTTTGGAGCTTGCTTTTTCTATAAATTTATTAAATAAAGACGATAGTTCTGAAGTTAATAGATTTTCAGCAATATAGTATTCATTTGTTTCTTTTAGTTTATTTAAAAAATTTGAAATTCTTTTTAATAAAATATCTTTTGAAATTCCATTGGCAACATCGGCTTGTAATATAAAATAAGAAAACAGGTTACCTGCTGTGATAACATAGTTATTGCCAAGTCGAGCTTTAATTTCATCGGCTACTTTAAATTCATCCGCATCTTGAGGAAAATGACTATTTTCCCCAAAACCAATATGTAAAACTGGTTTATTCTCTGAAATAAAATCATAGGTAAAATTAAAATAGTTGTAGGATACATTTGGGATTCTTTTAAAAATAAAATATGTGCCTCTTTTAATTGGATCTAAATTTCCTGTTTCTGAAAACTTACCCTCAGGAAATAGAAATAGGTTTCTTCCTTTCTGAACACCTTCTGCGAGTTGATCCCATTGTGAATCTACAATGTCTCTCAATTCCCCTTGTTTTAAAAGTTTCCTAGCATCGTCTCTAAAAGCTCTCTTTACAGGAATCCCACCGACATATACAAGTAGAATTTTTATAATTTGAGATTTGTCGATTAACATGAGGATAAATCGGATGAAACCTTTGGGTTCAAATTCTTTAATTAAAAAATCTGGTTCTATAATATCTTGGCGCATTGCAAAGCAAAATTTAATTCTCTCTGGAATGTGTGGATATACATGAGATAAGGCAACAATGTCTAGTTCAGTAACATGATTTGCCATTAGGATTGTTGGATGCGGGGCGTTAACAAGTTGTTCTTTCGTTCTGAAATATTTATGAACAGAATGAAACATGATTCCTGTAGTATAGGATACAATCTTTATTAATATTCTATATAAATAAGTATCCTGCACTGCGTTCACAGTGAAAGAATAGATAGGTTTTAATTTTTTGCAATCACAAAATCTATACTTACATGACAGGTGCAGGTATTATAATTGTAACTATAAAAATATTTTGAAATTCATGAAGGATACTGCTATAAGTATTAACTTCTATTTTTTTTCCCCACTTTGTTTTTAAAGTTCTTCTTACACTGAAGCATTCTAATTCTCTCTTGAGAATTTCTAGTTCAAACATATCAAAAGATTTCCCAAGAATAGTTTCTATGTTCTCTCTGATTGCTTCTTTTACTGTATAATGACTGAAAAGGTAGAAGGAATTGCTTGCGAAGAAAATTTCTCCTTCTGGATTTGAAATAATTAAATTCAAATTACTAAACTGAAAGAGTTTTATAATTTCTGAGATTTCTTTTTCATTGCCGAATTTATATTTAGTGTTTAATTCCAATTCATCTTTGAGCTCTAGATTCATTTTAACCTCTTTTTATTTGATGTATCTATCATCCCTTTTTTCATTACTCAAACATTACAAAAAAGTAAAGAATCGACCATTTATGATGTATTGTTATATTTTTAGAACCTGTGTATTCATTTTGATTGCAATCTAAAATGAGGGATTCAGCTCGCTTAAATCAAATTTAATAAATAACAGAGTATTTTTCTTTACAGAAAAATTATTGACCATTCTTGGTAATGATAGTATACTTTTTCATAAGAAACTATTTAGAAAGGTAGGTGATCCAATGACAGAAAAAGAAGCAAAAAATATAGACCCTAAATTTACGGAGAAATCTGCAAATGAATTTGCTCGTTCAATTGAGACGGGTGAGCTTTACGAAGAGCTGAAAGGAAAAAAGAAACCTTCTGAGGAAGATGATAATTCAAAAAAAAATAAATCATAATTGAATCTATTCATCTTTATAATGTCTTAAAAAAGAGAGTTCAATCAATTTTTTTTTATATTTTATATTCATGATCCCTTTTAAAAATTCTATAAATCTAATTTCAAAATATCTAATTGCATAAAGGATTACGTTTTCTAGTAATTGGATTTTATTTGTAAAGATTAGCAAAGCCTGAAATCAAAGTCTAGAATATAAATTTAGAATATTTATTTAACACCACCCAAACGTTTTCGATTTCTGGATTTAGACTATAAATCCATTTGAGTAGGTTCCCCTCTTTGACTAGGGCGAATCTATTCTATTTATGAATGATTTTATAAATTAAAATAGTTAGACTGAAAACCAATGTTATTGTATTTGCAATTATAATTGGGTAGTCTGTTTTTAAAAATCCATAAAATAACCAAAACGATACACCAATATTTAAAAGTATATACATGTTTCTTGATATATCTTCTGTCTTTTTGGTCATAACAACTCGTATCATTTGTGGTAAAAAAGAAATTGTTGTTAAGGATGCTGCTATATATCCAATGATTGATTCGAATTCCATAGAGCCATTTTTGCCTAGAGACCTTTTTTGACTAACTCTTTATAAAATTCAATCGATTCCTTTTCTGTATTGGTTATTAGATTAACTTGAAGAAAGGAATTTTGACTAGTTAGTAGCTTTTTTCTCCATAACCATTCTGATCCCGATCTAAATCGACTATCGTTTTCTATTTCCTCAACATACCACCAAGAAAGAAAATATTTTCTGCCATCTCTTTCAACTTCCGCTTGTCTAAAAAAAATTTCAGAATCTATTTGGATTTCTTTTTCAGATTTAAAATGGTATCCTACTGCTTCGAAACAAATTTTGGGATGATGACCAAGACCTAAGAAGGGGAGATTTTTTTTTAAGATAAATGTAGCAGACTGATTACGATAAAATTTAGATTCTTTATCTTCTGAAATATCTATATGAAAACTACCATAGTTATTCTTCCAAGAAAAATCTGGGATGCTAAGATTCTTTGCTCTATAGATTAAAAGAAAGAACAATAAAATAGGTAGAAAGTAAATCAGTAAGTATTGTTTTTTTATATTTGTAGGAAAATAAAATCTAACTTCTTCCCTAATATAAAAAATCCAAGATAAAAAAAATGGTAGTATAATTAAACTAAGAAAGCAGAGAATTCCTATTATGCTGTGCCATATCGAGTTTGAATTGACTCCAAATAAAATAAGAATTAAAATTCGAGTTAGGTTTGTCCATATCCAGAGGATAATGGATATTACCCAGTAAATTGATAGGAAAATAATTTTAGGTAAAGAAATCCCATTTCTAAAATAGAAATAAGAAAAAACGGTTGCGAGTAATACAGTGGCAATTAAAAATTTTAATCCCTCACATGCTGGATCTACTATGTAATTTACATTTCGAAAAAATATTTGGTTTCCACTCACAGAAGTGGCGCGATCTATAAAAGATAAAATAAATCCAGAAAGATTAGATAGAAATAATCTAAGTTCAAAGCTTATTAATAAATCATATTTCTCAAAAAAAGGAGGACTGATCAAAAAAAGTATAAATCCAAAGTTCGAAAAATTCATTCCCAAGAGAGGCAAAAAAGATACACAGAGTATGATACCGCTTATCCAATAAAAATTGAAAGAGAAAAAATAAATTGAAAAAATCAGTAATATCAATCCAGCAATAAATTGCAAATGATTCAAAGTTCTCTTGGAATCATTCTTTAAAAAGAAAGGAATAAACAGAAGTGGATAGAATGAAGAAATAGAAATAGGTGAATTCGAGTTATAAAGTATAGATCGAATTAGATAGGGGTTTAAAAAAATAAATATGAAAAGTAGAAAAGGCAAAAAAGCAAATTTAAGCACGTTTGAATTTGTATTTCCCGATAAAATAAAAACATAGAATACAGATAATCGCGATTAGCCATTCTTCCGGTTCAGGAACATTTCCGTGTTGAATTTTGGATGCATCTTGCGTTAGATTTACTTTACTCAAATCTTTTTTATTTTTATCTATCCCAAATCTTTTGTAGTCTGATTCAGATTCTAAAACAATCAATGATGTAACTGGACTCACAATACGACCTAATTCAGCCATCTCAAATAAATCTTTTTCTAGATAGTCTTTTTTCGGATTTCCAAAGCGTTTACCGTATGTATATAAAATTCTTTTATATAAAACAATTCTCGCTAATAAGTCATTTCCTGAAACGTTAGTTTTTTCCTTTCTCTTTTCCATTTCAATAGTTATACTCGAATCAGGAAATGAATATTTATTATCTGTATTTTCAGGTATATTTAGCTTTTTAGTTTTAAGCGCTTCCTTTAATGAATCGTAAGGAATACGAATATTCTCAATTAATCCGTATTCTTTTAGGCTGTTCAAATAGCTTGATAAACTTTGGTTGATCGAATATACAAAAAGTTTTCTTTTATTTTTTCCGAAAAATTCTTTGCTTTTATTATAAAAAAGACTTCCCTTTAATTCTTCCAATGGAATAGAACTATCTTCTCGATTTGTAATCACTAAGATATCTGTTTGATTTGCAATTTTGTAGAATGGAAAAAGATTAAACTTAGGAAGATTTTGGTTTTCAATAAAATCTAAATTCTCTTCTTTATTCCTAGAATAAAACCATTCATTGGTGACTAAAACAATTTGAGCTTCTAAGTTCAAAGACGTTAAATCAGAGTATATCTTCTTCCATTCTTTTTTCGAGAGTGATGAATTAAAAAGTATATAAATCTTTGTCGGTAAAAAATCTACTTTTTGTATTTGCAAATCTGTAACTTTTAATTCTAAATCTGAAAACTGAAATCTCCCAGTTGCGGAAGGAAGGGCTTGGACTTGGATGCTCCATTTATCTTTGTATTTACCATAACCAAACCAACTTGTATAAGATGAGTCAGATTCTTTGGATAATTTTTTTTGAATTGTATATCCATCGGAAATTAAATTAGAGTCTTTGGCTTCAAAAAGATTTGCCTCTAATTTATGATTTGCAGAGTCTAAAATCGGACCTTCAATTTGAAATCCATTGTATTCTAGAGAATTCGTTTGTGTTTTTAAAGGACTAATAAAACCAATTTTAAATGTGCGATAGTTGTTTGCTAAGACAGGAAAAATTTTTACTCTAAGTAAATTGTCTTCCATCCAAGTTACATAGGAAGGATCTCGTTTTTCTATACCTACAATTGTATTATAAGCTTTTTGAGCCTTTGATAAAAATGTGAGGCGAGCTGGTTCTTCTTTTCCCTCTATCCAAAGACTGAGGTTTGTGCAAATGCTTCCTTCTGGAACTTTAAATGTATAAATCGCTTCTTGTTGTCCAAGTCCAGACTGGTTGTAGACACTCATTTTTATTTCTGTGTAAGCTAATCTTGCTTTTGGATAGAGTCGAATTTTTGACTCTATATCAGAGGTTAATAATGAATTGCCGTTCCATAATCGATTTAGACTAACGTGTGTGTATCCAAATAAAAGTCTTAATAAGTGTTCTCTATCCTCATTGAGTAAATCTGATTTTTTGGAAATATTAGAAACAACGAAGGCAAAAGGATCAAAAAGTTTGTCGGAACCAAACCAATTAAATAGGACTTCTCTGTTATTGGATTCTGGTTGCAGATATAATTCACTTACGTGATTGACTGGAAGTTTCATTCCAAGAGAAGCCCAGGCAGGTAGGTCATCATCGATTAAGCTTCTTTTGGAGTTGATCATTTTTGTTTCTAAAAAATGATTCCGAATGATAAATTGACCTTTGTTCCATTCACTTTGAAACCATATAAAGTAGATAGACGTTAAGATTAATACTAAATATGTTAAATATTTTGAAAAGGTATATTGTAGATAATACTGATTATCCTTAAGTTCAACAACAATACAATAGAGCATATATAGAAAACCTATAAATGCCATCAGAGGAGTATAAGGAAGGATACCAATTCCAAATATAATTAAAACCCATCCTATCATCATAGCGGGAATCATAATTAATACAAAACAAAATGAGAGAATTGCTCCAATGATCAGTATTGGAGGGAAAAATAAAAGAATCCACTTTGGAATATTTTTATAAAATATGGAAGCAAATAAAGTGAAAAATGTGATCCACAAAGTAATGGTGGTTCTAGGTGTAAATGGAGAGAAAATTTCATTATTCAAAAAATACTTTTCAACAACAAAGGCAGTCCCACTCAAAAAGAGAGTAATTAGTATAAAACCAGTTCTTTTTTTTTCTAATAGAATTCGAATGATTAAATAAAATAAAAATAAAGAAAAAATACCACCAATGAAGAGTGCAAAGGGTTGTAATCCTCTAAAGTGAGTCGATTCAAGATGTTTAAAGGTTACAATAGAAATAAAACTAAACGTTACGAGTGCTATGATCCAATAAAGTATCCAAACATATCTAGGATTTTCATACTTAAAGATTTTTACTTCTTTCGTAAAATAGTTTTTGATTAAATCCCACATAATTAACTACAGATTATTTCGATCTTTCCTTGATTCAATCTTAAAATTCTCTTTATATTCAATTCCAATAAATGTCATATCATCTTCTTGGGGAAGATTTCCTATAAAATCGTCTACTTGTTGAACAACAGAATTTAAAGTTTCACTCACTGAACTTTTGGCATGAGATTGCAAGATTTCCCAAAGCTTTTCTTCCCCAAATTCATTTCTCATAAAATTGAATTCTTCAAAAATTCCATCTGAATAAAGAAAAAGTTTATTCCCAGATTCAAAATCTAATTCGGTTTCTCGGTATTTTACATTTTCTTTAACACCGATCATCTTTCCAGAAGAACTCAATTTTTGTATTTGCTCATTTCTAATAAGTATTTGAGGTGGATGACCCGCAGCGGTATATACTAATTTGCCTCGCAATGGATCAATATCTAGTAGAATACAAGTAAAGAAAGCATTCACTGATAAGAATTTTCTTAAAAATTCATTGTTTAGTTTTTCCATTATTTCTGCTGTATTTAAAGGGCTGATCTTTAAAGTTTCATATTCACTCTTTATTGCCATTGTAATCAATGCTCCCTGAGTCCCATGACCAGTTGCATCTGCTAAGAAAATTCTTATTTTATAAGGATTGATTTCTGTAATATCAAAGAAATCCCCACCCACTTCATCCATTGGACTATAAAATGTAGAAATATTTAGAGAATGAATTCTTTCTAAATTTTTTGGAAGGATACTATCTTGAACTTTTTTTGCGAGCGCCAAGTCTTTTTTTATTTTTCGAAGGGAAAGATTTAACTCTTCTGTAATTTGCATTAAATTATTATTTAACAAATATTGCTGCTTTAATGATTCATCCAATTCTTTTGTTCTTTCATTTACTCTATTTTCTAAGTCTGAGTAAAGTCTTGCATTTTCGATTGAAATTGCGGATTGAGTAGAAATCGTTACGAGTAATTCAACGCTATTCTTTTTAAAAGCATAGGACGTTAAGTTATTTTCTAAATAAAAAATTCCAAATAATCCCTGTTTATGAAAAATCGGAAAGCATAGAATTGATTTAGAATTATTTTTTAGAACATAAGGGTCTTTTGAAAACCGTTCACTCTTGGCTGCGTCATTTAATACAATGTATTCATTAAAGCGAACAGAGTAGTTTATAATAGAAAGGGGCAAATCGGCATTTTCCACTGGAACAGATTGTAAAACTGATATATTATTTTTATCAAAAGATGCCTCTGCTTCAATAAAGAGTTTATCGTCTTTTTGTAAAATCAGGACTCCTCTTTCCGCTCCAGCATTTTCGATTAATATTTTAACAAGTGATTCAAGTAGTTTATCTAATAAGATTTCACGGGAGATTGTTTCCGAAACTTTTACCATACTAGCAAGGTTAAAAGACTCACTATCGCCTCTGTGTGTTATAATCGAAGTGCTTTCTGTTTCACTATTTAAATCCTTTTTATAGATATTATCTACAATTCCTGGATACTTTTCTTCTAATTGTTTTACTTTTCTATCCGCTCCCCAAATATGATAGTAATAAAGGGCAGAGTTTAGATATGTTTTCGCAATATCTAATTTATCTAGTTCTAAATAAAACTTTCCAGTAAGCTCGCTTATTACTGCTGCATCGTTTATATATTCACTTTCTTTGCTTAGCTGAGAGGCTAACGCATAGTTATCCATCGCTGAAAGAATTTGACCTTGGACCCTATTTCGCTCTGCCTCAATTAAATGGTATCTATGTAAAAAATTTGCTTTCGAAAACTTTGACCATTTTTTTAATTTACGCTGATTCTTTGCTACTTTTGAAAGATAATTTCTTTTTTGTAGAATATTTCCTTTATCATATTCCTGCAAGAGGGCAATAGATTCTAGAAAAACTAAAAAAGTATACACTGCTAAAGATCGCATAGATCCAGAATAAGAAGTCGCTAGTTTTGCTTCTTGAATCGATTCTTTATATCTACCGAAAATGAAATTAATATATAAATTGAAAAAGTGATAATAGAATTTATTTGCTTCGATTGTATTTGGATCTAATTTATTATCTCGGAGTATCCATTCTGCTTTGTCTAAAGTTGAAAATGAATCCTCTTTATCCTCCATAAGAGTAACCATTGTTAAACGAATTACTTCCATTTGGTAGCTTGAGTTTTGATGTTTATATGATTCAAAGGATTTTAATCCAGTTGCGACTTCTTTTTCTAGCGGCGCAAGTTCTTTTCCTGCAAAGAGAGCATGAATAGAATATTGTATTAATCCATAAAAAGCAAATTCTAGATCTCCTGTTTCATGTCCACTTTTGTAGCACTCCCATAAAGGGTCTAACGTCAATCGAATATGATCCTTCCAATGCACAATAAAGGAATTAACCATATGCAATATTTTTGTCTTATTTTTTATCCCGCCTATCTCTTCATAAATATTAAGAGCAAGCATTCCAAACTGATATCCTTGGTCAATCTGCCCAAGTGTTCCACACAAAATAATTCCGTATGCAGAAAATGAAAATGGAGTATGTTGAGTATAGCCGCTAGTCAAAGAAAGATAGACATTTTCTAATATTAATAATGGAAGTAAATGAGGAGATGAGAAGTAGGCGGCAGACCCAATGTTTGATATGAGCCGCATTGCTGCAATCTTTCTTGGATCTGTCGCTTCATTTAGTTTACGAAGAGAGTATATTGTTTTATTTCTAAGTACGAATTTTACCTTGAGAATACTTAATAGAACATGATAAATTTTCGGAGAAGATGGAAAATTGATTTTAATTTCTTTTAATATTTTAATTGTATTATTGATTGCGGCTATCGGATCTCCGGATGTGATTAAATATTTATTTCTAATTTCATTTGCTCGGGCTTTAATTAAAATATCTTCATCTTGTTCTAGTTTGGTCTTCTGAAGAAATGTTTCCAGTTCAACAGAACGATTTAATAGATAGGCAACTTCAGCGGCTTCTAGATATAAATTTACCTTTAATTCTTTTTTCTTTTTTTCCGCAGAGGATTCAAAGAAATAAATACCCTCTAAAAAGAAATTCAAGGCTAAATCGTATGCCGCTGAGGCTTTTGCTTTCCTTCCTGCTTCTAAATTTAATTCTATGAAGCGAATTCTAGAAGTATCTGGTGAGATAAAGTTTTTTCCAAGATTTAAGTGATTGATAATAGAAAATAAATCATTTTTAATTTCTTCCTCAGAGAGAGTTGTTAGTAATTTAGAGGCTATTTGTGAATGGAGTTGTAATTTTTTTTTATTCTCTAATAATGAGTAAGCTGCTATTTGCACTTTTTCATGCAAGAATTTATAAGAATTACCGGAAGGTAGGATAAGACCTGAGGCAACAGCTCCAATGAGGGATTCTTCAATTTGAAATCTATTATATCCAGTTATCATTGAAAGCATTTCACTTGTGAATGAATTTCCTAGACAGGATGCAATCTGAATCAATTCTTCCGTTGTGGAATGAAGCAATTTCAGATTTGCAGTTACGATGTCTGCCATATCATCATTTATATTTAAATTGCGGATAATGTCTATTTTCCACATCCAAACAAAACCACCCTCTGATTTCTCTATTGGCTGTAGATACTTTTCTAAATATATGAACTTTAGAAATTCATGAACGAAAAAAGGATTCCCGTTTGTTTTAAAAAAAATTACATTTGCTAATTCTTTACAATCCTCTTTCGGATAATTAATTGTTTCTGCAACCAAATCGATCACATCTTCAGTCTTTAAATTCAATAATTCTAGATCTGGCACATCTGAATATTTTTCTTTTATACTAGAAAGAAAAATATTTTGACTTTCCTCTTTATTTAAATAGGAGCAAATTAAGAGAATATTTTTACTATGAATGTTATTAATAAAATATTCAAGTAAATGAAAAGAGTCAGAGTCCGCATAATCGATATTATCCAAAAAAATTAAAATAGGTTGGCGGCTATATTGAAATATATGAATAAAATCACGTAACGTTAAATGAAATCTATTATTTGTTTCGTTCTCATCTAAATCGTCTAGATCTTTTAATTTTCCAGTAATTATCTCCAACTCAGGCATAGCATTGGTTAATAGCTTTGCATTTACTCCGAGTATATTTAAGATTCGTTCTCTCCAAGTTTCAATGTATGCTTTGCTACCTAATAGGATTTGTCTTAGAAACTCTCGTGATGCTGTTATAAAGGCAGAGTAGGGAATGTTTAAATTTGCTTCTTCATACTTTCCATATATAAAAAAACCATTTGAGTTTAGAACCGTTAGTTTCATATCATTCACTAGAGCTGTCTTTCCAACTCCTGGTTGTCCATGAATAAATAGCATCTCACTTGGTCCGTTCGAAATTCTTCTGAATGCATCTAGTAGAAATTGCTTTTCTTTATCCCTTCCAAAGAGTTTTAGAGGTATTTGCAGTTTTCCCGAAAAATCATTTTTTCCTATCTCTAAATAGAATGGAGAATTTTGTTCTGCTTTCAGATGGAAGTCGAGTAATTTTGATAAGTCATGACATATTCCACTTGCAGACTGATATCTATTTTCAGGATCCTTAGATAGAAGTTTTAAAATTAATTCTGAGAGTTTTTTTAATAGAAAATCATTTCCTGGGAAGTTTTGAGTTGCTTTTAGCCAAGGGGAGACTGGACTTTTCGCGATATGAGAATGGATTACATCCATAGAATCATTTGATTCAAATGGTAGATTTCCTGTAAGAAGTTCATAAAAAGTAACACCCAATGAATAAAAATCTGTGCGATAGTCGATAGGTCTATTCATTCTTCCTGTCTGTTCAGGGGAAATATAAGGAATACTTCCTTCTAGATAATCGATTTGCATATTTTCAATATTTTCTTTGCTGTAAATAGAGGAAATTCCAAAGTCTATGATTTTTAACTGAAAGCTACTTGGTTCTATTAAAATGTTTAATGGGTTTATATCTTTATGAATAATTCCATTTTTATGAATATGATTGAGAGCTTCTGCAATGGATAAAAAAATTTTTATTAATCTACCAAGATCAATTCGCTCTTGCACAAGAAAAGATTTGAGCGAGATTCCATTTATATCTTCGAATACGATTGCATATCTCGCACCATCCTTTAATAACTGAAAAGATTTAAGAGCACCTTCAATTTGAAGTCTGGAAGTAATTTCGAACTCTTTGCGATAGGCGGCAATCTCTCTGTTGGTAGGTAACTCACTTTTATGAGTTTTTATTATTACGCTAGATTGATCTTTAGTGTAAACTCCTTTGTAAATAATTGTATGTTGATTTTCAAAAATCTTTTCTTTTATGTTAAAATCAGGAAATGATAGCATAGGCTATTTTTTGATCCAGTTTCCTTTAGACGACTCGTAATATTCTCCCGCTTCCAGTGTGTAATAATTAGAAAGCAAAATTTTTTCTCTAAGTTTTGATTGTTCTTCTTTACTTCTTTCTGTTTTACTCAGTGAAAGCATTCTTGTTTCATAAATGCGAACTCTTGCATCGTTGATTAACTTCATGACATTCTCAACTCGTTTCTTTTTCTCGGGATTAGAATACTCATCTTGCGTAGGCTTATCGAGAGTAACCGCTGGCTTCTGCAATAATCCATTTAGTCCTTCCCCTAAAACGCCTTTTGTTCTATAAGTTTTTACTTCAGGAGCTAGATAGGCAATCACTCCAAGAAGAGATGAGTAGTCTTTATCTTTAAATTCACTCTCTTCATATAGGATTGAATCTTTTTTCCATTCATCAGAACCAGAAGAGGATGTTTTAATTGAGGAGATAAGCCATCCATCTTTTTCTAATTCTTTATCTTCACCAACCATTTGTTTTTCGGCTGCTGTTTGAGACTGAGTAAATGTGATAGGAGGGGGAGTTAATATGCAATTTACAAAACTCAAAAAGAAAATAAATATTGTGTTTCTATTCATACTTGGAGACCTCAGACTGCGCTCTGTTTAAAAAATTTGCCAACGGCATTCTCTCTTGAGAGATTTTGTTATTCTCAATGCTCATAAAGACTGTAGATAGAATCGATCTATGAAATAAAATATGAGCATAGACTAAGCCTTTTGACAATTCAATTTCAATTTTATTGATTTGAGAATAGCTACTAATGATGCCGTCTGTTAATAAATTAGGTGGACTGATAATACGGATAGCACTTCTTCCAAAATCTTCTCCTATTTTAAATACGCTCAAAAATAAATTTAAATTTCCGATTGAATCTTTTAGGTTTTTACCTGACAGGTTGATATCTCCTCTAATTTTTCCGTCCGCAATTCCTTTTCTAGATTTATCAGGAAGCAATTGTTTTAGATCTATATCTTTGATTTGAATTGTAGCTGCATATTCCATTTCTTCCATATTTGTATTTCCAAGATTAAATAATATATCTTTACCAAAGATAAAACCATCTAAAGTAGAAATTCTAAGTGCATTCATATACAGAACATTTTCTTTATAATCAAGTCGAGCTGCTAATCCAGGTTGAATTCCATTTTCTTGAAGAAATTTGAATAAGTCATTTTGTATATAAGGATGAGTTCCTATCACATTTTGGATTGTAAAGTTAGGCGGAAGACTTTGACCGTAAGTGCTTATATACTTTGCCTTGTTTCCTTCTATTAAATTTTTAGTAGAAGTAATTTTTAGATTGTGCTCAAAAGGAAAATCAATGTTGATCCGATTTATATACATTAAGTTACAATTTGTATAATCATTTTCTTTACAAGTTCCAGAGTAATAAACTAGATTTGAATTTTTAGAATCTAGTTTGCCTTTCGCTAAATAATCTTTCAAGTTTAGATCAAGAGAAATTAAACCATCAAACTTTATACCATTAATAATCTCGATTTGGGAAGCTGACGACATAAGAAGAGAAAGATTTAAGGATGGAAAGTAGGCTCCCATCGGGGGTTTATCGGTTGTTTGTTTCTTGATTAGGTTCCCATTTAATTTTCCAGTCAAAACTCCCTTGAGTGCTGATATATCGCATTTTGAAATAGTTATTTCGCCTGTTGAATCTTTCTTAATTTGAACAGATATATCCGTTTTGATATCATTTATATTAAGCCCCGGAATAGCAATAATCAATCCACCATCGATTTGCATTTTATCATTTGAATCGGAATAGTGAATCTTCCCATTTATGCTAGGTTTAGAACCTAACGTTTTTTTGAGAGGTGCAATTTGCTCTTTTAAGCTGAGCGGAAGGATTGGAATTAGTTTATTGAGGTCTGTTGAAAATGACAGCTTTTCTAAATTAACGTCGAGCTTAGGGTTCATAGATAATTTTCCATTTGCTCCTAAACTGAGAGATTCAGACATTTCTGGATTTTTTATTTTTGCTATTAGATTATTTACTTCTAATGACTGAAAAGAAAATTTTTCTCCAAGGGCAACTTTCCCAAGAAGGGAAAGATCTACATGATTTATTCCTGATTTACTACCGCTGACAGAATATTCAAGAGAACGAACTTGAGAATCTAGTTTTGTATTTAAATTGGAAAAATTTGTTCCTTCTATATTTATATTTCCAGAAAGATTTCCTGAGACTGCATTTGTGAAATTTCGTAAGAATAGATTTTTTAAATTTAACTGAGCAGAAATATTTTTTTCATTCTCTAGCTGTGCCTTTAGGTTTGCTAACATTGTATTATAAGAAAGATCTGTTTTTAATTCTACCGAATTGAGTATTGGAATTGGATTTTCTTTTGTTGGTTCTTTTTTTGTGGATAAATCTAAATTTGCCAAAGCATTTAGGTTTAAGTAAGGAATTGAGTGTGATTTGGATTTTTGTTTTAGAAGTAAATCTTTTCCCTTAATATCTGCTTTTATTGTCAAAGAGTTCATAGTTCCATTCACGTTAATAGGGGCTAACTCTAATTTGCCTTTAAAGTCCAAATCTGGTAGTCCTGGAATTTGTCTGTAGATGGAATTTACAGGAGAGAGATCTAATTTAGATTCGTATAAATCTATCGCAAACTCTCTTTCTTGCGTCATTACTTTGTTGATTTTTCCTTTTGCTCGAATCCAATCATCCTGATCAAAATGTATATTTAGATTTTCTAAAACTAGACTATCGTCAATGGGTAAATAATTTAAATCATAACTAGCTTCAAAGGCAAAGCTAGGAAGCTTTCTATTTTTAACTGTTAATTCAATTTGCTTAGAACCAAATTTTAGATTAGAATGAAAGGCGGTAGGATTTTGATTTGAATCTAGATATATGGCAAGTGACGTTGAGAGTCCTTGCTTGATTTGATTGTGATTATCTTGATAAAAAATTTGTAAGTCACGTTTAGGATTGAGAGAAATATCTATGGTTTCAAAAATATTCACGATACTTGCATCTAATGGAATTTTTCGAAATCTTTTTGTAGCGATTAGGATTTTAAGGTCGATGTCTTTTTCTTCTGTCAGAAAAAAATTATCTCCTTTTTCTTTTTCCATTCTAAAACTTAGGTCTTGTATAAAGAAATTTAAATAGGCGCTGACTGGCAAATAGAGGTTTATTTCTTCTGGAAGTGGTTTAGATTCTTTAGGCTTTTCTTCCTTTGTTGCGTTTGAAACAAAAAGCTCAGCAATGTTTAGTTTATTATTTCTTTCTAAAATTTGAATAAAGGGCTTTGTAAGAGATATTTCTGAAAGTTTTAATTTACCTAGAAATAGATAGGGTAGATTATAAAGGAATGCAACTCTATCACAAGAAAATAAAATTTCTTTATTAAAGTTTTCACCGGAACGAATGACTATAGAATCAATTTGGATTCCATAAAAAAGAGAAAATTGCTTTACCTCACCTTCAAAACTTCCTGTCGAATAGTTTTTGAAGATGTAGGTAAATAGGTATTTGCCGCTAAATACATTAAATATACTTTTATAAAGTATTAGGAAAAATAAAAAAAAGAGAAAAGATTTTTTCTTAAGGAAACTTTTAAGAGTTTGTAAATTAACACTACTCACAGTAGTTTAGAAGTCAAAAGATTCCAATGCCTCATCCGCAGTTTTGAAAATTTCGAAAACACTTGCTAGTTTTGTAATTTCCATTAAATTCTCGATATCAGAGTTTAAATTGGCAAAAACCATTCTGCCTTTTAATCCATCCACATGCTTATAGATATTTAAAAAGATACCAAGACCTGCAGAATTAATAAAAGGAACTTTCTTTAAATCAATAATGAACTTTGGTGCTTTTCCTTTTTTGATATACTCTTCAATTTTTTCACCTAACTCAAATTCATTGCCGGCTTTAATAGGACCTTCAATTTTAATAATATGGACATCGTTTTTTAAAATTACTTTTATTTTCATAACCCTAATTCTTTAATTTAGATACAATTGCTATCGAAGTTCTATTTTACAATGCAGAATATTTTTGCAGTTCATATCTATTCTGATATTATATAACCTACTGAGCAGTGAATTTTTTCATTTTGCAAAATAAGCTGTAAAAAACATTATAAAATAAGAAAACATCTATGAATGTGTTCTAATTTTCATAAATGATACAATCCAATGTAAAAGAATAACATATATAATCCTACACTTGAATCTATCAAATAGATTCGATTTTTGTCTGTATAAGTAAAGTATTTTTTAAAATGATTGTTTTTTTTTATTCTTATTTCTAAATGACAGTAGGATTTGTAATACAAAGAAATGAAATCGAAAATTCAAAGGCAGGTAGTTAAGTTTTTACTCTTCTTTGGCTTAGTTACTCCTTTTGTCATTACATACACTCTTCCCGATTTATCTTTTTCAACAGAATACAATAATAACTATTTTGAGCTTACAAATAAATCTTATTCTTCCTCGGATTGTATTCTCTCCGAAACGAATGATGATTTAGAAGAAACTAGTTTTTTCTTTTTATCTAGCTTTTCTCTTTTTAGCTACAATCAATATTCATCTATTGCTTCTTATTACAATTTTACTGTATTATCCAAAATACCTTTCGAATTATTTAGTATACCCCCACCTTTATCCTAATCTCGATTTATTTCAATTAGCAAAAACATTAGGAGTCCGAGTGAAATTTTAATTTTACATTTTAGGAAAAAAATTATGAGTTTTTTACACATTCTAACAGGCTTTTCTCTCTTTCTTCCCATTCTTTGGGGGATTCAGATTGGAAAAGACTTTATGGGCCTAGATTTTCCTCTCTTGTTTGGCCTTTGTATTCAAGCAGTCATTGGTAACTTCATTTTAATTTATGCAAGAGGCTATGAAACAAAGGAAAGAGGGAAGATAATTTTTGGCTATTTCCTATTTTTCGCAGGACTTTCTGGAGCGTATCTAGCCGGAAAAACAATATGGCTTCCCGTTTTTTGGGAAATTTCTACACTTGGCTCTTTATTCATTTATCTGGGACAAGGATTTTCAGTGAAAGCAATTCGAAGTGTTCTTGCCCTTTTTTTAGCAAGTAGCACTTCCATGGTTTTTTTAGCTTCTTGGGTTTTTTTGCCAGAGGGGAAACTTGGTTATTCATTTTTAATGCTTGGTCTTTTGATTAAAGCGGCATTTTCTCTTTTTCATATGTGGCTTCCAGAAGCTCATGCAGGACCGCCTGCACATGGTTCTGCTGCTTATTCTGGGTTAATGATTAATTTACCGCTATTGCTATTTGTTCGTTATATGATGGATTGGTGGAATGAAATTCCATTGACTCATTATTTGATCCCAATGGCTGGGGTGGGAGTGTTTTTAGGAGGAATTACATCTTTCTTTAGTAGAGATGCCAAAAAGTCTCTTGCTTATAGCACCGTAGAGAATAGTAATTTTCTTTGGCTTTTTCTATTTGTATCCGCTCTATGGATTGGCAGTGAAATTGAGGAATACAATTCTCTAGGAAAGTCCTTTTTAGTTTTATTTTATTTAATGCTTCTTCACCACTCTTTTTCTAAAGTGTTTCAGTTCTTGTCGATTGGATACATTTGCAAAAAAGCAAAATCAACACTCATTGATACCTGTAGAGGTGTAGGAAGAATTTCTGGTCTTTCTACTTTAGAGCTGAGTCCTGGAACAATGAGCTTTGCAGTCATTCCCGGCACAACCGGTTTTATTGCAGAAGCAACCTTACTCTTTTTAATTTCGAAAACCATTGATCTCTCCAATGTAGATGATTCTGTCTTCTTTTTATTGGCAATCGTTCTAAGTCTTTCCGGTTTAGTATTGGGAAGTGCAGCACACGTTAGACTCTATCTCCCACTTGTGTTATCTATTCCTGATAGAAAAATGGTAGCCGAGATAGAATCACATTCACACAAAGTGCCAAGTGGAGTTTCGATTGCACTCAAATTACTTGGTGCAGGTATTTTTATAATCCCAATACTCTTAATCCTTCCAACTTTTATCATGAATAAATACATTTCCTGTAATGCTAATTCTACTTATGAATGTGTAAATATTTTATCTGGTAAATATGCGTTACTCGCAAATTGGATTCCTTCTTATTTATTAGTTTGGCTTTTTAAATTGAGTTTGATTTCAGCTGGAATGACAGTTTTCTATATGAGTCTCGTTGCATTTAGATGGGCACATAAAATATACAAAAGAAGAATTTGGGATTGCGGTAGTAATTATGCAGGACCTGAGTTATCAATTCCTGCTTCTGTAATTTCTGATCCATTGTATCATTCTATAGGAAGATATTTTATAAATAAAGATGGCGAGCTATACTTTGATAATAGTGTGATCAATGGTTTAGTTCATAGTTTAAATTTAGGAAAATATTGGATCGATAAAGTTGAATCTGGAGAAATCGCTTATTATATTCTATTCTCTGCATTGTCCTTTCTACTATCGCTTGGATTCATCATTTTCTTAAAGGTTCATATATAGGATTTGCAAATGGAAATTATAAATCAATTCAATCTACTTTTATTTTTTATTGCATTCCCTTTGATCGTCGGCGGTATCATTCGTAAAGTGAGAGCTAGAGCGCAGGGGAGAAAAGGACCGAGCATACTTCAGAATTTTTACGATATTTCTAGGCTTTTCGTTAAACGTCCGATTGACGGTGTTCATTCAGGTTTTTTTGCAGAAATTGCACCTGTTACGGTTTGTTTTGCAGGTATCATTATGTGGTCTGTTGCTATCTATGAATGGTTGCCTTTTATTATCATCCCATTTTTTCTGGCTTTGCAAAGAATGGCGACTACCGCATTTGCAATGGAGACAGGAACTTCTTTTGGAGGTTTAGGTTCCTCTAGAGAGATTTTACTTTCCATCTCTTCCGAACCAATTTTGCTCTTAAGTATTTTAGTTGCTCAAAGTAAATTACAACTTGGATTTTCTTGGGTGAGTATTGCACTTGGCACATTGTTTTTAGGGGCTCTTATGATTGCAGTTCTTGCTGAACTGGCAAGACCTCCATTTGATGATCCAAGAACTCACTTAGAACTTACTATGGTTCATGAAGCGATGCTTTTAGAAGCTTCTGGAAAGACGATGGGTTTTTTTGAATTAGGATATCAAATGAAAATTGCAACCCTCTTTGTTTTGGTTGTTCGAATTGGTTTGGAACATTCCAATTTTGTAAACATTTCAATTGCTAAGCCAATGGAAAATGTAATCACCTTCTTGGGAGCAATTGGGATATCTATTTTGGTTGGATATTGGGAGGCAATTAGCGTTAGGCGTAAATGGGTATGGGTGCCTGAAGTAATGGGTATTACATTATTAGCAATTCTAGTATTGGGGACGCTGGTTAAACTGTAGGGGCTTTTTATGACATATAATTTTTTTGACTTAATTTATTTACTACTCGTTCTCACCGGAATAGTGATACTCATTGAAAACAGATTGGAAAGAGTTTTGTTGTTAACTGGGTTACAAGGTTTTCTATTGGCATTTCCTGTCTTTCAGGTACATAGCGTATCAGATCCACACTCATGGATTTTAGCTTCGATGGTTCTAGTTTTTAAAACAACTCTTACGCCTTACGTTCTTTTTTGGTCGGTAAAGAAAAGTAAGGTGAGTGTCCATACGAAACCTAGGTTTGGATATCTAGCTACTTTTTTCTTTTTTATAATGGGACTTATCGCATCTCTCTACATAGTAAATGGTCTTGGGGAATTGCCAAAAGAAGTAGATAAGATTGGAGTCATCTATGTATTTCTATTAATTTATTTAGGTCTTATTACATTTATCGTGCGAACCCATTGGATCGTTTTGATTTGTGGTTTTGTGATGATCGAAAATGGTATTTTTCTATTAACATTGATTTTAGATAAAGGACTTCCATTCGGAGTTGAGTTTGGAGCGTTTATTGATGCGTTATTAGTGATTGTTGCGGCAGTAGCACTCCAACTTAGAGGGGATTCAATTAAACAAATGGGGGTCAAATCATCATGGAATTAACTTCATTAAGTATTGTATCAACAATTACTTTTATTCTCGTTATTCTAACGTTAGTATTTGCATTCACCAAGAGTGATGAAAAGGTCAAGTATTGGTCTGGATTAGTTATATTACTTTTTTTGGCAATTATGCTTGCTTGGTGGTCGGATGATCTAGCATTACAATGGGTTTTTATTGAAGCCACAACTTTGATTGTTGCCCTTTTAGTTTCAATGAGTAGAACAGAAAAGTCTATAGAAGTAGCTTGGAAGTTTTTACTTTTAAATTCCTTTGGTTTGAGTTTGGCATTTTTGGGATTGATTATACTGAGTTTTGGAATTCATTCACAAGTTACTACAAATATAAATGACATCTTAAATCAAGTAAGTTCCCATCAAACCGTTCTTGTCGAAACGGGAATGTGGCTTGCGATCTTTGGGTATAGTGCCAAGTTGGGATTATTTCCAAACCACTTCTGGGTGAGTGATACATATGCGGAAAGCCCAAGTCAGATATCGTCTATCGTTTCTAGTTTACTTCCTCCGGCTGTTTGTATAGCTCTTAGACCTCTTGTAAAAATGGATTATCAGTTTACATCTGAACATTTTAGCTCCTCAAGTGGACTTTTAATTCTTGGAATGTTAACAATGCTTTATAGTCTATGGACTGTTTTTCAAACAAATGATATTCGTCGTATAACAGCTCAGATAGCTTTGTTTCATAGTGGTGGACTTGCTATATTCGTTTTCTTAAATCCTCCAGACACAATTTTTTATTTTATATTAGCGGCTAACGTTACAGTGAAAGCATTATTATTTTCTGCAATGGGAATATTTAGAATTGATGCAGGCACTAGAAAATTAACAGATATCAAACCAGATCAGGGACTCAATAAGATGTCTACAACTCTGTATGTAATTTCTGTTGGGATGGCATTTGTAATTCCTTTCTCACCGTTTTTTGTAATGGATATGCTCTTTTTAAAACTTGGTCTGCAAGCGACTAAGTATTGGATTATTGCAGTTCCAATTTTTAGTTTAATATTCTTTCTAGTTGTATTTAACAAGATCTTACCTGTTTTAAATATTGAGTCGAGGCGATTACTTCCTGAATACGAAAAGGTTCTAAAAATTAGAATGGCATTTACAATTATGATTTTAATTTTAAGTGTCTGTGTGGGTCTCTATGGAATTTTCCTTTTTGCGAATGGAGGATTTACCAATGTCTAATAACAGTTTATTTGATTCTTTTGAATTTATTACAGGTCTATTTTATAATAAACGAACCTCCACTTATTATAAATTTTTACAAAATAACGAATCAGTTAGAATGGTTCCTTTAAAGGATGCAAAATTACAGGATATATTAAAGGAAATTCGATTTCCGATTTGGGTTTTAAGGCATAGCCTAGGGGTTGAAGGTGGAGAGGAAAACTATTCAGACGTAGATATTGAGTCTGTGAAAAAAATTGATGACAAACGAAAATTAGAAATCAGTCATTCCATGATTGGAAATAACAGTATTCGAGATTTGAGTTTTAATGGAATTTCTGTTCAAGTAGCACCGGATAGTTATTCTCATGCTGTCGGACCAATTCATGCAGGAGTCATAGAACCAGGACATTTTAGATTTGCAGTTAGAGGTGAATACATACAGCACCTAACGATCCGCCTTGGATTTCAAAAAAGAAATATTTTAAATCTTTTAAAAGGAAAGACTCCCTTACAAGCCATGTCCATTTCTGAATCTATCTCAGGAGATAGTGCAGTGGCTTATGCAACTGCTTTTGCTAGAATTTATGAAGAGTCTCTTGGTCTTCAGGTTTCGAACGAAGTAAAACTAATTAGAATGGTTCTATTAGAATTAGAGAGAGTTGCGATTCATATTGGAGACATTGGAGCAATGGCGGGGGATATTGGGTATTATCCTCTACATGGTGTTTGTGCTACTGATAGAGGCGTTCCACTCGGTGTTATGGAAACTCTAACTGGCTCAAGATTTGGAAAGGGTGCAATCTTTCCAGGAGAAGTTAGGCTCAGTAAAAATTTAAATCTATCCGTTCTTATAACACTTGCGGCGAATTTAATCAATTGTTTTAGAAGAGTTGAATATCAATTTATGCGCGCAGTGAATTCATCTACCTTTAGAGAAAGGTTAGATGAATGTGGAAGAATTTCAAGAACACAAGTTTTACAAAACAGTATTATTGGTATGCCTGCGAGAGCGACTGGAATTAGAATGGATATGCGATATTCCGATCCACTCTATCAAACTGCAAAGTATCCATTCGATTTAAACTTAGAAAGAGAACATCTAAATGGCGATGCTTGGGCACGTTTTTATTTACGTTTTTTAGAGATCAAAGCGTCCGTAGCATGGCTTGAAAAAATTCTTCCTGAGTTAGATCTATCTAAAGCGGGTAACGGTTCGCTACAGATATTGAGTAAAACTAAATTCAAATCAGGAATCTATTTTCAAAGTGTAGAAGGTTGGAGAGGATCTGTTCTTGCTGCTTTGGATATAAATACCAAAGGAATCATTCAAGAGGCATATGTGCGAGATCCTTCTGTTTTAAATTGGCATGCATTGGAGTTGGCGGTTCGGGGAGAATTGATTGGAGATTTTCCTTTGAATAATAAATCTTTTAACTTAAGTTATGTGGGGTTTGATTTATAATGGGAATTTATGAATTAGTAAACTTTTTTAAGAAAAATACAACAATGGATTTTGAGAAGGCATCGCCTATCAACCAAAACGCCAGAGGAATTCCTGTCCCATCGAAATTAGCAACACAAGGCTCTTGTAAGAATTGCAAAGTCTGCGAAGCCAATTGTCCTACAAAAGCAATTCAGGTTAAATCAGAGGTAGAATTGAAAATTGATTATGGAGCTTGTTTACAATGTGGAATCTGTGTAAATGTGTGCCCATCAGATAGGTTACAAAATTCTTCCCTTGTATATGCATTTGCACTCAATCGAGAAGAACTAAAAGTATCTTATGTAAAAGGAGACTTTGTTCCTAAGGAGTATCCAACTCCAGAATCAATTTTACCATTTCAAAAATTAACCAAGAAAAGAGGCTTCAATTATAGAGAAGTTGCAGCAGCCGGAAATAACACAGTTGAGTGCGAACTAAATGCTAGCTTCAATAATTTTTTTGATTCGGAAGGTCAGATGGTTAGAAGTGTGGCTTCCCCAAAACACGCAGATGCAATTTTATTTTCTGGACCTGTAAGCAAAAATATGGAAGGACCTTTACAAACAGCTTGGGATTGCGTTGCTGAACCTAAAGCGTTAATCGCCGCAGGAACAGAAGCAATTATGGGAGGAGTCTTTCAAGCAGGAAAAAAACCAAAAGAGCCTGATCTTTATATTGCAGGAGATCCCCCTAGACCGGATGTGATGCTCAGTGCATTTAGGTATTTAATGGGACAAATTCAATATTCATTCCAATCCACCTTAAAGGAGAGATTAAAGACACTAAGAGAAGAAAAATAACTTATAAATATATAAACTAACGTATTAGAGATAAATAAAGCAAAAGCAATCGAGGAATAAAAATAAAGTAGGAGTTACTTCACGTATGAGTTTTTCAATTATTTTGGACAATTTTTTGAATCCCCCAGTTTTGTTCTTTTTTTTAGGGGTAGCAGCGGTCTTAGTAAAATCAAATTTGGAAATGCCTGAAGCATTGTCTAAATTCTTTTCTATGTATCTTTTATTTTCCATCGGATTTAAAGGAGGAGTGGAATTGGTTAAGAGTGGCTTTAGCCAGGAACATTTTTTATTATTGCTTGCTTGTAGTGTTATGGCTACTATCGTTCCAATTTATTCGTTTTTTATATTAAGAGCTAAGTTAGATGTGCATAATGCGTCTGCGATCGCTGCTTCTTATGGTTCGGTGAGCGCTGTGACATTTGTTACAGCTGGTGCTTTTTTACATACAGTAAATATTGAATTTGGTGGGTTTATTGTTGCTGGTATGGCTCTTATGGAGTCCCCTGCAATTGTTCTTGGTGTATTGATGGATCGAATTTTCGGGCGAGGAGTAACTGAAAGTGGCGAGAAAGAAAGTTTTTCTTGGAAAGAACTTTTGCATGAAGCTTTTTTTAGTGGTTCCATTTTTTTATTAGTGGGAGCGTTAGTGATTGGAGCTTTAACCGGTGAGCATGGCTGGAATGCAGAAAAAGCTTTTGCAGACGATATGTTCAAAGGGTTTTTAAGTTTCTTTTTACTTGATATGGGTCTTTCGGCTGCTAAAAGATTGGGTGATTTAAAAAAGAGTGGTGTTTTCTTGGTAGCATTTGGGATTTTAATGCCATTATTAAATGCGATACTTGGAGTGGGCTTAGCAAAATTAATTGGTGCCCCAAAAGGGGATGCACTTATGTTCATAGTGCTTTGTGCTTCTGCTTCTTATATCGCAGTTCCTGCTGCAATGCGTATGGCAATTCCACAGGCAAATCCGAGTCTTTATTTACCAATGGCTCTCGCGATTACATTCCCGTTTAACATCATTGTTGGGATTCCGTTGTATTATTATTTAGTAACTCAATTCATTGGAGGTTAAAAATGAAAACAGCAAAGAAAGTAGAAATCATTACTGGTTCTATTGAATTTAAATATATTATCAAAGTGTTTAGTGAAAATAAAATTGCTTATACTGCGATTACAAATATTTCCGGACAAGGAGCACACGGTGAAAAATCTTCCGATGAAATATTTGGAATTTTAAAAAACTCGTATCTTATCTCAACTTGCAATGAGCAGGAATGGGATAAAATAAAAGAAGATGTGAGGAGAGTGATTAAAACATATGGCGGTGTTTGTATGCTAACCGATGTTGAGGTGTTCGCATAGTTAATTTTTTTATAGCTTTTGCAGTGAGTTTTATTGGATCGATTCCCTTAGGTGCAATTAATCTCACTGCCTTGCAGATTTATCTCCAGAGAGATTTAAAATCTGTGGTATACTTTTCGTTTGCCACATCGGCAATCGAATTCGTTTACTCCTTTTTTGCGATCAAGGGTGAGGGACTAATTTCTAGTAACTCATCTCTTGATCTCTTTTTTAATTATATATCTATTGTTGTTCTTTTTGTTTTAGGAGTAACTAGCTTATTATCTAAGTCGAAAGTGCTGTCGAGGAAGTCTTTAGAAGAAGCGGATAATCCAAATTTGCCTCACCCTTACATTGCATCACTTAGAAAAGGATTTACGCTTGGATTACTAAATCCACTTGCTATTCCTTTTTGGATTGTGATGATTGGTGTATTGGAAAAGCAAAATCTAATTCAAACAAAATCAAACTTTGAAGTTTTGAGTCTTATGCTTGGAATTGGACTTGGCGGATGGATTTGTGTTATTTGCTTTGCATTTATTTCAGGAAAAATAATACAAAAAAAAGAGTTTAGACTTACAGTCGTAAATCAAATCATAGGTGTAATTTTTCTTGGTTTGGGAATTTACCAAGTTTATAAATTATTTAAATAACTCAGTTTAGGATCATTCACTAACAAAAGCAGCGATTGAGTTTATCTGAACCCAGAGTTTTTATGAGGTCATCTCCTAACGTAATGCTTATCCATCTATTGCTTTATGACTCAGTAGTAAGAATCTATCCCAGAATATTGATTTTAGTCTTTTATTTGTATTTCTCATACTCTTAAAATCATCCTTTACTCACTATTTCTTAATTTTGTTTAAGATTAGTCACCAAGTGCTGGAAAAGATTTAAAAACTGCCTATAAAATATATCTCAGAAAGATTCAAGGAAGTGCTCTGTAAAGCAAACTATTTGGAGAATTTTTTTCTAGGTTCGTTTCTTCTTCTATTGCTTCGATGAGATTTTGATTTAGTGTGTTGGTTTTGTTTTGCAAGAATGTGTCTTTTGGTAGAGGGCTTACTTTTTGTTCCGGTGGCGCTTGTTCCAGTTGAGTTTTCTGTCAGTTTGGAGAGAGTTTTAAATTCATCCTCTGTAATTTCTCGATAGTCGCCTCCTTGTATTCCTTTTAAGTGAATATTCATGATTCTAATTCTTTCTAGTTTTGTAACGTTATATCCAAAGTATTCACACATACGACGTATTTGGCGATTGAGTCCTTGCACTAACGTAATTTTAAAAGCAAACGTGTTTTCTTTTTTTACAATACATTTTTTGGTAACTTGTCCTAATATTGGAACTCCCTTTGTCATACCCGAAATAAAACTATCGGTGATTGGTTTATCTACAGTAACAAGATATTCTTTATCGTGATTATTTTCTGCTCTAAGTATTTTATTTACAATGTCTCCATTGTTTGTAAGAAGTAATAGCCCTTGGGAATCTTTGTCTAAGCGTCCAATAGGAAAAATACGCTCAGAATGAATTACATGTTTGAGTAGGTTCTCTTTTTCTTCAGGATCTGTAGTGCTAACAACACCTACAGGTTTATTGTAAGCGAGGATAATCGTTGTTTTCCTCTGCTTTGCTTCTATTGTATATCCATTGACTACAACCTTATCGCCTGTAAATACACGGTCTCCTACACTTGCCTTTCTGCCATTAATAAAGACAGTTCCTAGTTGAATGTATTCATCTGCTTCTCTTCTAGAGCATAGACCTGATTCACTGATGTATTTATTGAGTCGAGTGGATTCTTTTTCTAGCATGAAACTAGGATTTTTATTCATCTAGATTGAGCAACTTATTTTGTTTGAGCTTTTATTTTATCCAAAATAGGAATGTAAAACTATTGACTTAGGTTTGTAAAGTTTCTCTTATAGAAATAGGTGAAACTCGGTTCTGTAGATATTTGATCTCTAAGAATGGAGTTTTGAAATGGATTCATACTAAATTTAATTGGGATATTTTGGAGTTATCAAATGAGCTTTTTAAGAGATAGAATTATTTTAATTACAGGTGCAACGGGTGGTTTAGGAAAAGAAATGGTAAAACAATTTTTACCAGAAGGTTCAAAATTGATTCTCACTGATTTGAATCAGGCTTCTTTAGATGAATTAAGTTCAAAATTGGATAAAAAGGGACAGATACTTTTTACATTCACAAGTGATTTATCCACACAAGAGGGTTGTCAAAAAGTTTACGATACAATCAAATCAAAGAATTATGAAATAGATATTTTGATAAATAATGCAGGTGTTGCGTCTATTGGTAATTTTATGACAACACCACAAGAAGAATGGGAAAGACAATATGCAATTAATCTTTTAGCTCCTATTAGGCTTACTAAACTCTTTCTGACTGATATGCAAAAAAGAAATTCCGGACACTTGGTAAACATAGCGTCTGTCGCTTCATTTGTATCTGCTCCTGGTCTTGCAACATATTCTTCTACAAAGCATGCACTGAGGGCTTTTGGTGAATCTCTATCAGAAGAATTAAAACCTACTAAAATTAGAGTTACCAATCTTTATCCGTTTTTTACAAAGACTCCAATGATGGAATCTCCTCAATATGGTTTTAAAAATAAAAAAGAAATTCCGTCTCTCTTAATGTCAACTCCAGAGGAAGTAATTCGAGATATGATTAATGGAATTAAAAGAGATGAGCTACATATATTACCTGGACCAGTCGCAAAGGCAACCGAGTTTTTAAATCGGATTGCTCCTCAAGGTTTGAGTTTGTTTTTTGATTTTTTGAGATAAGAATATGGAAACAAATACAAAAAAGAAATCTAAAAAAAAATCGGATGAGAGAAAGGGCTCAAAACCTGTCGCAAAGAAAAAGCCAACAAGTCTCAAATTAAAACTTAGAAATACTCGTCCAGCCGATTATGAGAGTATTAAAGAGATCATGGATATGGTCTATTCAAATGCAGGCGGAGCTTGGAAGCAAGAAGAGTTTTTATCTCAGCTAGAACATTTTCCGGAAGGACAGTTTTGTATTGAGGATAACGGAAAGTTAGTCGCAGCCGTTGTGAGTATGATCGTAAAATATTCGAATTTTGGGGACAGGCATACATATGATCAAATTACAACGGAAGGATATTTACGAAATCATGATCCAGAAGGAGATACGTTATACGGTGTAGATATTTTTGTGCATCCAGCCTACCAAGGACTTCGTTTAGGCAGACGTTTGTATGATGCAAGAAAACAACTCTGCCAGAATCTAAACCTAAAGAGAATTATTATAGGGGGAAGAATTCCCAAATACAAAGATCATTTTACCGAAATGTCCCCGCAAGAGTATGTTACAAAGGTAAAAGAAAAAGAGATCTTTGATCCAGTTTTAAGTTTTCAATTGGCGAATGGTTTTCATGTGAGAAGAATCATGACAAACTATTTCCCAGAAGATAAAGATTCTAAAACATATGCAACTCTTTTAGAGTGGCTGAATATTTATTATGAAGAGAAAGAACAACTCATTGGAGGAAAAAAGCCAATTGTGCGAGTAGGGGTTGTGCAATGGCAAATGCGATCTGTTGATTCCTTTGAAGCTTTCTTAAAACAAATTGAATTCTTTGTAGATGCAGTGGCAGGTTATAAAGCAGATTTCGTTTTATTTCCTGAATTTTTTAATGTCCCGCTCATGGCAAAATACAATAAACTAAATCCTGCCGATGCGATACGATCTCTCGCTGACTATACAGAAAAAATTAGAACAGAAATGCTTCATATGGCAGTGTCGTATAATATTAATATTATTTCAGGAAGTATGCCTGTTTATACAGATGAAGTGTTGTATAACGTTTCTTATTTACTGAGAAGAGATGGGACTTGGGACGAACAATATAAAATTCATGTTACTCCGGATGAAGAAAATTACTGGGGAGTCAAAGGGGGAACCAAAGTAAAAATCTTTGATACCGATGTAGGCAAAATTGGAATTTTAATTTGTTTTGATGTAGAATTTCCTGAACTTCCTCGAATTTTAGCAGAACAAGATATGGATATTTTATTTGTTCCTTTTTCCACGGATACAAAGAATGCATACTTACGCGTTAGGCACTGCGCACAGGCAAGAGCAATTGAGAATGAATGCTATGTTGTGATTTCTGGAAGTGTAGGAAATCTACCTGATGTAGAGAATATGGATATTCAATATGCACAGTCTGCAGTATTTACTCCATCGGATTTTGCTTTCTCTCATGATGCGATAGCCGCTGAAGCTACTCCAAACACAGAGATGACACTTGTTGTAGATTTGGATTTAGATTTACTCAAACAACTTCAAACACAAGGTAGTGTCCGAAACATGAAATCGCGTCGACATGATTTATATAAGATTCATATGTTTGATAAATAGTGGATTGTGTGGAGTAGTTTTACCACGGATGAATATGCCAATGCTTGCAGCGTAGGGAAGAATAGGGATGGATGATATGATTTTTACATTGTTGTTTTTCTCTTTAGACAAGCTGCACATTGGCGCCTCTAAGATTTGTCATAAAGCACCATTTTGATTGTTTTCCTATTAGACTTTCTCTCTTTGCTTGCTATAGTAGAAACTGAATATAATAGGAGAAGTTTGAATGTGTAAGCGTTATACTCTATAGCTTTGCATTTAAATCTTGCTTAGTGAGTTCTAGGATTTGAACTAAAAACTGGGAAAGCTCTTCTCCAGCTTTTTGATTTGGTTTTATTTTATAATTAAAAACTTTGAGTCCAAAGCGAATGAAAAAATTGTCTACGAACTCGCTCTCAGAGCGAATAGAAAATATCCAGTTCGCTTTTTTCTTCCAATTGAGTTTTACAAAACTTCCTTTTTCTTGGTTTGCATGTAAGAGAACACTTGTAAAATGTTCAATTAATTCTTCCATATTTCCTGGAATTGCAAGATCAATTGCCCAAGAAGGAATTATATAAGAGAATCCTCCCGATACAGAAGTTTTTGGGAATTCATTTAAAATAAAATATAAACTACCTTCTTCAGCTCTATTTGTAAATAAACCTTGGATTAGTATATGGTTAGTTTTTAATTTGAGTCCATAGATTCTTCCTTCAAAAGAAATATCCATTTTAAAATTGTAAGAAGTTAAATTGGGAATGGAAAATGCTTTTGAAAGATCTAACGTATCAATTCCATCCTGTGTTTTATACGGTATGATTTTTCCTTCTAGTGTATAAAACTTTACATATAGCAAGAGGCTTTCGCTCTCTAAATTGATTTCGAATATTTTATTTCCTAATGAATCTGTGAGAACAGTATGAATCCATCCTAGATCAGAGATATCATCAAAGTATCCAGCTAGATAAGGATATTGATTTTGCACATGCCTATTATTGATTCTACCATTTAGAACGAAGAGAGTAGGGCGCTTATCGTTTGTTTTAGATTCTTTTAAAATTGAGTCTGCGTCGAAGAACTGATTTAAAAATCGACTTACAGATGGTAAATCATTTGCGATCAATTCTAGCAATTTCCGATTTTCTGTATTTTTTAGATTCTTAAATGTTTTTGTAGGAGGGTAGTTGGTTTTTTCAAGATTGTTAATGTCAATTACAGAAAGAAGGGAATTTAAAAGGTTTGCTCCTTTATTATGAGAGAAAATTCCAAAATTTTGATCTAATTTTAAATCTCCTGAATAAGAGTTTGATTTCGCATAACTTCCTTTTGTAACAGAGGAGAGTGAGTTTTTCTTGAGTGATAGAGAGGAAGCAAAGTCTCCAAAGTTTTGAATTGGTATTTTTTCAAATTCTGTTTCGATTAGATTAACAAATAGACCTTCTTTAGAGTTGAGTCCTCCGTAATTGACTCGTTTGTATCCATTGTTTGAAGATTTCATATACTTGGAATTGTATAAATCTTTAAACTCAAATTTTTCTAAAGATTTACTTAAATACTCATGAAACTCTTCTGCCTGAGAATTAAATTTTGTTCTACTTGCTATATTGACTAGAAGATTTAAAAATTCGGAAGTAGAGCTTTTATCTTTACCTTCTAGTTTTGCGATTGCTTCTATGAATGTAATTCCATTCGAAATAAGTCCAATCGGAAGTATTAAAACGAATACCAGAAGGAGAAGATATCTCATACCTTAATCTGATTTAATTTTAAAAAATTCCATTTCTTTCTTTAGTGATTCTGCTGTTGCTGCTATTTCCTCTGACGTTGCATTTAACTCTTCAACGCCCGCTGCTGTAGATTGGGTGATTTCATTGATTCCATAGATGGTTTTTGCAACTTCCTCAATCGCAAGTTTTTGCTCTTGCATAGCAGACCTTATCAGAGATGTCATTTGGTTTAAGCTATTTAATTCATCGTTTGCTACTTTATTAATCGATTTTTGCATTTTTACTTGTAACTCTAAGGTTTCCGCCATGGAATGAAAAGAGTTTACTCCTGATATTACTTTATGAATAATTTGAATTGTATCTTGGATGATTTTACTTCCCTGCGAGATTTCATTTTGATTTGTATGAACCAGAGAGGAAATATCTTTTATACTTCTAGAAGTCTTATCGGCTAACTTTCCAATTTCATCTGCTACAACTGCAAATCCTTTTCCTGATTCTCCTGCTCTAGCTGCCTCAATTGCTGCATTCAAAGAGAGCAAATTGATTTGAGATGAAATATTTGTAATAATCTCCATGACATTGGTGATCTGTTTAGAACTAGCACTTATATTTGAAATGCTATTATTCATTTGGTCTAAAGATTTTTCCCCTTTGCTTGCATCTTTTACAATTGTTGAAACATTTCTGCTTATATTGGCTATTTCATCAGCCATAGATGTAATTGTCTCTGTGAGTTCTTGCATTTTATCGTCTAGAATCTTGACCTTTGAAAACTGATCTTCGGCTCTACCATTTACGCTATCAATACCAGCAGAAATTTCTTCAATAGATGCGGAGATTTCTTCTGAGGATGCAGCTTGCGTTTGAGTATTACTCGAAAGGCTATTCAAGGAATTGTGCATTGCATCAGCAGAGGAGGCTAACGTATTTGCAATTGTTATATCATTTCGTATAATACTGGATAAACGATTAGAAAAAGAATGAAGGCTTCTCTGTATACTACCAACCTCATCGAGTGAAAGAATATTAAACTCTTCCGATAGATTTCCATTTTCCATTTTCAATAAAGCTTTGGAACTTTCTGCTAAAGGTCCTAGTTTTAAATTTAATAAATGATAAAGAAAAAATCCTGTTGCAATTAACGTTAAAAAAGAAAGAATACCAATGTTTCGTATACTAGAGAGAGCTGGTTTTTCTAGATCGTCCTGTAAGGCTGTTGAAATAGCTATGAAATCATATTTACTGCTGATTTGTTTTCTGATAAATCTTATTTTCCCATCACTCGAAAAGATATATGATTTTTGATCTTCTGTATCTTGCAAATAGAGAGAATAGGGCTCTTCTTTTAAGCTTTTCAGGATTTTTTTATTGTTCTTATGAGCAATGACTGTTAGATTTTTTGTTACGAAAAAAGGATAACCATCTGTCCCAATATTTACATTTCGAATGATTTCATTTGCAAATTCTCCAACTAAAAATGCAAAACCTACACCAGCTACAATTTTTCCATTCACTTTGATTGGTGCGGTTACAACAACTTTAGCAGCAAAAGTAATAGGAGATGCTTGTATTTCTCCAAAAAACAAATTCCCGTTTAGAACTTCTTGAATATTTTTTTGCATATTTGGAACTTCTTTTAGTTTGAGTCCTACCGCTTCTCCTTTGGTAGAGCTAGTTGCGACTACTGTATAGTCTGAATCAAGTGTAAATACAAAGGTTCCTTCGTAATAGTTTTTTGAATTTAATAGATAGAGTGAAAGATACTGACTGATACTAGACCAATTTTTATCTTGCACTAGTTTTTGAATTTCTGGATCTGATGAAAATTTCGTTATATCCTGCTCTTTTGCATTGTAGAAAGCATCCAATACTTGCACGTTGCTTTCATTGATATTATTCATTTGATTTTCAAACGCTTGTGAAAGAGATTTAGAATTTAGATTAAAAGAAACGATTAGAATGGCTGTCGAAAGAAGAAGCATTGCAGATCCAATTTGAATTGCTAGAGATAGAAATAGTTTACTGTAATTTTCTCTCTGATTGTTTGCATCTTGATTAAAAATTCCTGTTTCTGCAATTTTTATATTTAGAAATTCATTTAAGGAGAAAGACCAAAGAGCATTTAGAACGCCTCCGAAGAAACCAACCCCAATCAAATTTGTAATTTGTGCAATTCTAGCATGAGAAAAAAAATAAACTGCACTCGTGACAATGGTAAGTCCGATAACCCAACGAATAAATATAGAAAGAGAATGAATCTTGGGAATATGATTAAAACTTTTTTGTGCGTTTGAATAGATTGCATCAGGAGCTGTTTTTCCTTCAGCGGCTAATTCTAAGTAGGCGATGAAGGGCGATATAATTCTTGCATTTACTATTGCTGCAATTAGAAAAAGGAGGAGGACTACTATAAAGGAAGAGATTGCGATGATTTTTGCTTGTCCATTATCTAAATCAATAAATGTAATAGCAAAGATGACAACTGTAGGTGCGATCAAGCACACTCCAATGATCTCAGCATACAACCAAAATCTCATTTTAAATTTTAATAGTCTCTGTTTAAATTCTTCTTTCATATTGAACTCAGTAAATAGGTGGATTTATTTCACTAAATTCTTTTAGTCTAGAAACTAGCAAGCCCTTTCATGAATCTCAATTTTGGTTATTTTAAAAACCTTGGCTCGAAAAAATGGGGCTATTTTATGCTTGACAGATGGATGGTAGTTTCCACTCTGTACGTGCCTTTTTAAGGAGTAGTATATGAGTAAACCATTGATTGTCCAGAGTGATAAAACACTTTTACTAGAAGTAGATAATCCCGAATTTGAAGATTGTAGAGCGATTATATCTCGCTTTGCTGAGCTTGAAAAGAGCCCTGAATATTTACATACCTATAGAATTTCCCCTTTGTCTTTATGGAATGCAGCTTCCTCTGCAATGACAGCCGATATGATCGTGGAAGGTCTTGAAAAATTTGCAAGATACTCCATTCCTAAGAATGTTGTAAACGAAATTAGAGAGCAAATCAGTCGTTATGGAAAAGTAAAATTAGTAAAAGAGGAAACAGGAGAATTAGTAATTATATCCAATGAAAAAGGATTTTTGCAAGAGATTGCAAACCACAGAGCTGTTCAGCCTTTTATACAAGAAAGATTAAACAATGAAAAGATCGTTGTAAAAAAAGAATACCGAGGTCATATCAAGCAAGCTCTTATCAAAATAGGATTTCCTGTGGAAGATTTAGCGGGTTATGATGAGGGAAATAAATACGGATTCAATCTTAGACCGATCACAAGAGAAGGGAAAAAGTTTGGAATGCGTGATTACCAGAGAGCATCTATCGAAGTCTTTCACGCAGGTGGCAGAAACGAAGGTGGATCTGGAGTTGTCGTTCTTCCTTGTGGGGCGGGTAAGACAATTGTTGGAATGGGTGTAATGCAAATTATTGGAGCAGAGACTTTGATACTTGTAACAAATACTCTTTCGATTCGTCAGTGGAAAAATGAAATATTAGACAAAACAGATATTCCTGAGTCAGACATTGGAGAATATTCTGGTGAAACAAAAGAAATTAAACCAATTACAATTGCTACTTATAATATTCTAACTCATCGAAAGAGAAAAGGTTCTGACTTCACTCACTTTCATATTTTTAGCGCAAATAACTGGGGACTCATTGTATATGATGAGGTTCACTTATTACCAGCTCCAGTGTTTCGTATGACGTCAGAATTACAAGCAAAGCGTCGTCTTGGGCTTACAGCAACTTTAGTTCGAGAAGATGGTCTTGAAGAAGATGTATTTAGTTTAATCGGTCCTAAAAAATATGACGTTCCTTGGAAAGAATTAGAAAATAAATCTTGGATTGCAGAAGCAAAATGCGTTGAGATTCGTGTTCCTATGGATGAAGAACTTCGTTTACGCTATTCTATTTCTGATGATCGTGAGAAATTCAGACTCGCTTCCGAAAATCCAGAAAAAATGTCAGCAATTGAACTGATTCTTGAGAGATATAAAGACTCACATATTTTGATCATTGGACAATATATCAATCAGTTAGAGACAATTGCTGAAAAATTTAAAATCCCTTTGATTACTGGAAAAACACCGTTAGGAGAAAGACAGGAGCTTTACACTGCTTTTAGATCTGGTGCGATTAAATCACTAGTAGTAAGTAAGGTTGCAAACTTCTCTATTGATTTACCGGATGCTAATATTGCTGTGCAAGTATCGGGAACTTTTGGATCAAGACAAGAAGAAGCACAACGTCTCGGTCGTATTCTTAGACCAAAAGTAGGAAATAATACTGCTACTTTTTTCTCTCTCATTTCAAGAGATACAAGTGAGGAAAGATTTGGTCAGAATAGACAATTATTCTTAACAGAGCAGGGTTATGAATATGAAATTTATACTTTAGATCAATTCCAAGAAACAGGCGTGCAAACAGAAGATCACCGTTATCCGGCTCAATCGATTGCAGAACCTATGATCACTGGAGTATAACCTAAAAGGATTATCAAAAAGCTTTTCTAGCTATGGAAGCTTACTAAATGGATGTCGCGACTTTGAATCCTTTATTTACAGTAATGCGACATCTTTTTTATTTTATCACAATCTAATTTGATAAATTTTAAAAACCGATTCTTTGCTCTTTTGAATGATGTGTATTTCATAAGAATTGGTAAAAGCTAAATGGGTGCGGCAAATTTTATTTTACCTCTAAATTTAGGAGACTATCTTGAATTCAATCAAAAACATCAGTATATTTTTCATTTTATCCATTTTTACTTCATTAATGGCAGATACTATTATCTTTTCGGATGGAAGAGTTTTAGAGGATGTGAAAGTAAAAATTAGAAAAGATACGGTAGAAGTTCTATATAAAAATGGGAAAAGGGAAGTTCGTAAAAAAACTGAATTTAAAAAAAGCAAAATTAAATTAATACCGGTTGCCTGGGGATCAGATTCCGATTTTGATTCAAAAAAAAGTTCTAGTAGCAGTCAAAATGTTGAGTCAGAGATAGCCGAGTTAGAAAGACAAATTGAGGCAAATTTTGCAATTCCTCCAAAGCTTTTGGACGAGAGAAGACGTCACGATTTTCTGATGAAAGAAAGAATCAGACTACAATATACAGAAGGTCTACTAACGTATGCGGGTGGGCAGCAGTTTTATACAGAGATAATGCAGAAAAATAATGACCGTTATTTTGTAAGAAATCAATTTGGACTTCTTTTTTTTAATCGTCTTGATTTTGGAGATGAAATGGTAATTGAGACAGATAATGGGAAAGAAGTAATTGATATTTCAAAAATACAAGCAGTCAAAGATGAAAAATTTATAAAAGGTTTTATCTACCTATCGGGTGCTGAAAAAATTAAAGGCACAATTAAAAAGAATCTAGGAGATCAAATAGTAATAGAGACTCTTAAAGGAGAGTTACGTGTGCCAGCAAGTGATGTTTTGTTTCCACCTCTGCCTCCAATTGAAAAAAACACAGAAAAAAGACTGACTATCAAGCAAGGAGAAGCAGGAAATTTTCTTCTGCGAAACGGGGATACAATTTCAGGCAAGCTAGTCCGATCTGATAAAACTTATCTAATTATTGAAACAGAATATGGGATGATTGAAATAGAAGAATCGAATGTCATCTCTTTTACAAAGGGGAATCCAGCTAAATGATTGCAAATAATTTAATTAAACAGAAATTTTTATTCTCAAGTAAGTTGTTTTTTAGGTTTACTTTTATTTTCAGTTTTCTATTTACAATTTCGATCCATACTCAGAATACTCCCCAAACAAAAGAAGAAATCATAGCGGCTAACGCCAAGGTTCAAGTTTTAAATTGGGGGGGAAAGAAGGATGCATCCGAGCATATTTATTCTCTTCATAATTATGTAAATCTTCAAAGTTTAGATTTAGGTGGAGCTTATATTCAAAATGCAGATCTAAAAGAGATTCAAAATCCCAAATTATCTTACCTAAATCTATCGAATACAATTGTTACCAGTGAGGGTGTTTCTACTATTCCTGTTTTAAATCAAATCAGAACGTTACTCTTGGAAGGAACTTTAGTCAATGATACACTCCTTGCTACAATTTCAAAAAGTAATTTAGATAGACTTGATATTGGTAAAACAAATATTACTGATAAAGGAATTAAATCATTAACAGGTGCGCGAATTTCTAAACTCGATTTAACAGGATTGAAGTTAACCAATGAGAGTATTGCATCTATCGCTACCATTGAAACTTTACAAGAATTACATCTTTGGAATGTAAAAGTAACTGGTAGAAATTTTGATACATTACAAAAATTAAAAAGCTTATCAGTTTTAAATTTGGGCGGATCCGATGTGGGAAATGAAGGTTTAAGATATTTATCTAAACTCCCAAATTTAAAAGTTTTGAATTTAGCTTGGACTAAAGTTTCAGATGAAGGATTAATCGATTTGATTCAATGCCCTAAACTGGAAATTCTAAGTTTGAACGGAACAAAGATTTCTTCTAAGGGGATAGGATACTTATCAAAAATGAAAAAGCTAAAAATCCTTATCTTGGAGAATGTTCCTCTTGATAAGAATTATGAAGACCTAATTGCAGAAATTCCAAAGCTAAAAGTTATTTATTTAAATAAGACCACTGCCAATTCGAAATCTATACCTACGCTAGTAAAGAAGGTTCCGTGGGCAGCAGTCTATTATGAAGGTGTTTTGCAGTTTCCAGAAGAATAGTTTCTAAAATCTAGAGGCTGCTCCAAAGGAGGCTCCATTAGGAGTCGGGACAGCATAGAACACAGTGCGAATTCCATTGTGTTCTGTTTTATAAAGAGCACCAATATTGTTTTCACTGGAGAGTAGAAAATAAGCTACCAAACCATTGACGATAGATGCTATCGCATAACTTTCTAAATAACACCTTTTTTCGTTTAAATACTCTTCTTCCGTCATTTGTCTTCCTTCTACAACTCTGTCTTTATTTTTTAAATAGAAGATATCTCTAATTTGAAAATAAACATAGGCTCCCTGTAAGTATTGGTAAGATCCGAAGAAGTTTGAATTTTGAGGGTTTCCTATTCCAAGTTGATTTGCTGTATATCCAGGAAGGGCAACATAATTGTATAACGCTAGAATCGGATTTCTCATCTCTGATGATTCTTGAAAACTCAGAGTATTTGAATTAAACTGAAATTGAAGAAAATGATAAAAATAAAATAAGTTCGCCATTGCAAATGGAATTCCGATTTCGGGTCTTTCTTTTGAATTGTAGGTAGGGGAGTAACCAGGAATAAAACTCAATAAGGCAATATTAAGTTTGCTTAATTTTTTATCTTCAGGAGCTTTTGTAATTGTTTCTTTGGATCCTGGTCGTTCCATTTCGAGTATATCAGTTTTTTTTATTGTAAATGTTCCTTTGTTTGTTTGCAGAACAAGAATTTTCTCTGACTCTTCTACAATTTTTCCTTCTAAAATTTGTCCACTTGTTAGGCGAATGGACTCAGCCAATAAAACGTTACATGCAAAGAAAAAAGTGAAAAGAATGAGAAAAAAGAAAAAATTATTGGTTAATCTATTTTGGATATGCATGACTTATCAATAAATGAAATCTATATGAAACGTCAATATATAAATAAATTTCTAATCTTAGATTTAATGGAAAATGTATTTTGAGTGACAATAAGTTTCTATTCGATACAATGGAGACGATATTTAAAGACAATATTGAATTAGGTGAGATTCGGTTTTTCTTTCCTATTTTTTAAACAGTATTGATCAATATTTTTCATTATTGGAGACAATGGTTAATGTTAAATAAGTTAATTGGAACAGGGTTATTGATTCTTAGTATACTTTTAAGTGGAAGTTGTTCTGCTTTTGTGATTAAGCATGTTGATTCGACAGGAAAGAGTCAGACCTATATCACTGATACAATTTTTGTGGGAACGGGAACTTTTCTAGATTGTTTCATTTCTCCCTTCCATTGGGTTGCAGGAATTTTTTATAAGCAACCATATATTCATGTGCAAGGAGGAACACTATCGTATCCATCCTTTGGAGCTTCCGGTTGTTTTGCGAGTAGCTACAATCATGGAAATGGAGCACTTGGGTTATTTGGAATTGTGAACCTTGGCTATTTCAAAGAAAGTCCATCCAATGCAATTTTTTTTACGGATACTGAATCGAAAGAACGTGCTATCATAGGCGGAAATTTTGAGGCAACGAGAGTTACAAAAAGTATAAATTTTAAAACAAAATAATTTTAAGAAAAAGGAGGAAGTTATGAAACGAATTCGATTAACAAACTGGAGCCATCTAATCTTTAAATTAGGATTCATTTTGCTATTACTTGTATCCAGTTTTTCCTGCAAGAAAAATGAAACGACTATTCAATCAAAACTTTCCGGTGTAGTGTTATTTGCTGTTGGCGATGTGCAATCAGGAAATAAAAAGATAAAAGCGGGCGATCTGATTCTAGAAAGTGAAAGGATTCAAACAGGCAAAAATTCTACCTGTGATATTCAAATCCGCGAATCTGATTCGGGTATTGTAATGCGTATTAAGTCTGAATCCATTTTTGAATTGAAATTAGCCAAATCAGAAGATAAAAAAGCGGTTAATGCAGTATTAACGGCAGGAAAGATGATGGTAAATGTTCCTGGTAAACTAAAAGCAGGAGAAAGTTTTTCTGTAATTACTCCAACCTCTACAGCGGGAATTAGAGGAACAAAATTTGAAGTAGAAGTAGTAGGAGATGGATCTACTAATTATTCTGTCACAGAAGGAAGAATTGCTGCAAAGGTTTATATTTCCGAATTAGAAAAAGTTCCAAAATCCATTCAAGAAAAAAGTGTTACCATTTCTGCTTTAAATGAAGCGATAGACTCCGAAGAGAAAATCATCGAAGCTGGACAAAAAACAGCGATAGAAAAAGCACAGACTGATAAAATTTTAAATGATTTTGGTTTAAGAGATTCGATTGTAAAAGCACAATACAATTCAGGTTATACTCCGAATCAAACAGAGGTTCAAGATAGCATTGCAGCGTTAGATAAAAGCCAAGCTCTAAAAACACAAGAGGGAATCCAAGCTGTAAAAACAAATGCAGTATTAAAAATCCAGACAGAAGGCACTCAGAATCTACAAGCAAAACTCAAAGAGTATGAAGAGTTGATTGCGATCGAAAAGAAAAAATTAGAAACGTATGAGTCTGTAAATCTAGCCGTCCAAGAAAGAAACGAAAAGTACGATGAAATTTTAGTAAAAAGAATTGAAGAGATTACAGGGAAATCTTTCGAAACACTCATCTTAAAAAATGGAAAAAAAGTTCGCGGTGCAATCTTCTTAGAGGGGAATCAATATTATGTGATTACTCCGGATGGTCAAAAAACATTTAAAGAGGAAGAAGTAGAATCAGTAGAACTATAAACAAAAAAAGCGGCTAATCTTCATTAGTCGCTTTCTTTAAAATTCGATAACCTATTAAATCTAAATCTCTAAAACCAATCCTTCTCTCGCTAGAATAATTTCTAAAGGACTTCCTTCTAGATAGGTCTTATGTAGTTTTGCATCTTCATAGATCTCATAGATTTTCTTATCTCCGTAAGCAGGCTCATGGTGAGTCATGACTAGCTTTTTGATATTCCAAATGGTAGCACAGTTGACTGCCATTGTGTAAGAGGTATGACCCCAATCAAATTTAGCAAAGGATTCATCTAAGGTATACTGAGAATCTAAAATCAACATATCTACACCATTGAAAAAAGGAGCCATAGATCGAATCAAATCCATATCATCGCCGGTGAACTCTGCATCTGTTGCAAAAATAAAAGACTTACCATTCTCCGTAAACTTATACGCATAGGAGCCACCCGGATGTTTCAATGGATAAAAATCAATTGTAACTGTATCGTAGGTGATTGGTTCTCCTCTTTGAATGGTTCGGAACTTTTTCGTGGAAGCAGTTCCATGAAACGGCATTGGAAAAAATTCCTTCACTTGCTGCTGAATGAGTCTTGCTTCTAAATCATTGTAGGGAGAGTGAAAGTTGATTTGGTTTCCAGGAATGTAAACTGGTTTGAAAAAGGGAAGACCTTGAATATGATCCCAATGAGTATGGGTAAAAAATAACTCTAAAACGCCTTTTCCTTTTCCGAACTCAGTTCGCATCAGGTCATCGCCTAGATTTCGTCCTCCAGTCCCGCAATCAACCATAAACACTTTGCCTGCATCTGAAGTAACGGAAATACACGTTGTATCTCCTCCACTCGTATACTTCAAGTATTCTGGTAAAGATTCAAAAAAATCTTGAATGCCTTCTTGTGATTGAATCTGCTTCTGTGCAAATAATCCAAGAATCTCTAATACTTTTTCTTGGTAAGCGCTGTTTGTAAGCGGTGAGGCGATTGAGCCTCTTGTTCCATAAAGTTTTATTTTCACGTTAGCCGTTCTTATTAAATTTTATAGTAATCCTATATAAATACCAATTTAGTTTTTACAAGTTATATATCCTGTGCACCTATGGTATCTATGGGAAATTCTTACAATTATGAAATGAGGCTCGGACCTGTTTTAACTCCGACAGTGAGACTTTTGATTATTATCAACAGTGTCGTTTTTTTAATCCAGATGTTAAGCCAACTCTTCTTAAGTGCAAAAATCTTGGAGGGTATGTTTGCACTGAATTCAAATATGGTCAACCATTTCTATGTTTTTCAGCTAATTTCTTACGGATTTTTGCACGGGGATTTGATGCATATTTTATTTAATATGCTCAATCTTTGGTTCTTTGGGTGTGAAATTGAGAGTCTTTGGGGCAGAAAGAATTTTTTAATTCTCTATTTCTTTTCCATTTTTATGGGTGGGTTTCTCACTTGGATCGCTCACAATCTAGGATTTAGACAAGGCTCTGTTTTAGGAGCATCCGGTGGTGTTTTAGGTGTTATGGTTACCTATGCACTTCTTTGGCCAAATCGAGAAGCTTTATTTTTAGGAATATTTCCTGTTAAAATGAAATATCTAATATTAATTTTAATGCTTCTACTTATGTTCTATGGTGGTGCTAATGTAGCGCATATTGCACACTTTGGAGGGCTGCTTGGTGGAGCTGCGATTTTTCTTGCGAAAAATAAATACAAGTTTGATTTTAATTTTTCCATCAGCCGTTATATTCAAAAACAGAAAATGAAAAGATACCAAGAAGAAATGTATCGCCGTCAAAATGTAAAAGAAACTGTAGATGAAATCTTAGATAAAATTTCCAAAAAGGGAATGAAGTCTCTTTCTAGAAAAGAAAAACAATTTCTAAAAGATGCCTCTACTAAATATTATACAGAGTGAACGCAAAACTTTTTTACTTAGACCAGCTAACAAAGACTAGCCCCTATTTAAATCTAGCGATTGAAGAAGCAATTGCGCTGAATTTATTTCAGTTTGGATACAGTGGGGCAGTTCGATTTTGGACAAATCACAATACAATTGTTCTGGGAATTTCGGATAGTGTGTCAAAAAATATTCCAGAAGATAAGATACGAGAGTTTAAGAACGATTATCCGCAACTTAGAAAATCTTACAAAAGAAAAGAGAGTTTATATATTTCAAGAAGAGCATCAGGCGGTGGGACAGTTTTTCATGACAGTGAGTTTAATTTAAACTATTCTCTATTTGCTTCCACCAAAGAAAGAAAAGAACTCTATCCAGTAAAAGATTCTTATAAAATCTTACTTGGACTTGTGACGGATGCGATCGGCAAACAAGGAATAGCCGCAAGTTATGCAGGCAAATCAGATATTGCAATTGAAACCGATGGAGTTTTAAAAAAAATTTCTGGAAATGCACAGTTTAGAAAGAGAGACTGTATAGTGCAACATGGGACGATTATACTGGATACAAAAATTATAAATCTAGTTTTAGAAAATCTTTCGCATCCACCGGAAGAACCTGACTACCGAAAAAATCGATCTCATTCTGATTTTTTGACATCTCTCCCAAATACATTTTCCATCTCTAGATTTAAAATAGATCTTTACCAAGGCTTCCAGAAATTTCTAGGAAATGGTAGTTTAGATGAAATTCCTGATAGGTCTGAGCAAGATAGAAACTTTCTAGCCAAGGTTTTTAGAGATGCAAAAAGACTTATGTCGGAAAAATATGCAAATATAGAATTTATTTTTAGTAAATCTTGAAATAAAATTACGGGCGTTGCGCTATCGCGCCGCGCTGCTACGGGTTCGCGAATTCTCGCTCATTCCCAAGATGCGAAAAGATGCATCTAGGGAACAAGCCCTACGCATCGCTAACGCGGGACCGTCCGAGATAAGGAAAAAAAATGTATTTAGAAAAACAAGACCCAGATGTATTTGCTGCTTTAAAGCATGAAGATGATAGACAAGAGAAATCTTTAGAATTAATCGCTTCTGAAAATTTTGTTTCCCAAGCTGTATTAGAAGCTTACCATTCTACGCTCACAAATAAATATGCAGAAGGATATCCAGGCAAGAGATATTACAATGGCTGTGAGAATGCAGATAGAGTTGAAGAATTAGCAATCGAGAGAGCTAAAAAAATGTTCAATGCAGAGTATGTAAATGTGCAACCACACTCTGGAGCACAAGCAAACATGGCAGTTTTTTTAGCGGCACTGAGTGCTGGCGATACTTTTATGGGAATGAATCTAGCACATGGAGGGCATCTAACGCATGGTTCTCCTGTAAATTTCAGTGGTAGAAATTATCATGTAGTTCCTTATGGAGTTACAAAAGATACAAATCGAATTGATTACGACGAAGTAAATAAATTAGCGAAAGAACACAAACCTAAACTCATCGTAGTAGGGGCTTCTGCTTACCCACGCCAAATTGATTTTGGAAAATTTGCAGAGATCGCAAAGTCAGTTGGGGCAAAACTAATGGCTGACATAGCACATATCGCAGGTCTAGTAGTAACAGGTCATCATCCTTCTCCAATCGGAATTTGTGATTATGTTACAACGACTACTCATAAAACACTCAGAGGACCTCGGGGTGGACTTATCATTTCTTCGAATGAAAATGAAAAAGTTTTAAATTCTCGTGTATTCCCAGGAGTGCAGGGGGGACCGCTTATGCATGTGATTGCAGCAAAGGCAGTTGCATTTGGAGAAGCGTTAAAGCCAGAATATAAGACATACATTCAAAATGTTGTGGATAACGCACGTATACTCGGAGAAGTTTTTGTGAAGCGTGGTTTTAGAGTGATCAGTGGGGGAACAGACAACCATTTAGTTTTAGTTGACGTTTCTGTGAAAGGAATCACTGGACTCGATGCGGCAAATGAACTAGATAAAGTTGGAATCACTGTAAATAAAAATGGAATTCCATTTGATGAAAAACCGCCAGCAGTTACTTCTGGAATTCGTCTTGGTTCTCCAGCTCTTACTACAAGAGGTTTAGGAAAAACTGAATTTGAAAAAGTAGGGCATTTGATTTGTGATCTACTTGAGAATATCTCAGATGACAAAAAGAAAGAACAAATCAAAGGTGGAGTAGCAGAAATTACAAAACAATTTCCAATGGATCGCTTTAGACTGTGATTGTTTATTTTTTCATAGACGGTGTCGGATTTGGAGAAAATGATATAAATCAAAATCCATTTGCAAGATATGCAAATGGATTCTTTCTCCCACTCGCAGGCAAAGATCTTCCGGCTAACAGCAAGTTAGCCGAAGGAACTTATGTGCGAACGGATGCTGCTATGGGAATAAAAGGTCTTCCTCAAAGTGCAACGGGACAGACTGCCATCTGGACGGGAATTAACGCTCCACAAATTCTACAAAGACATGTGAGCGGATTTCCTACTTTTACACTAAGAAAAATCATAGATCAATACTCCATCCTAAAAGTTCTAGACGAAAGAGGAAAAAAAGCCGCTTTCTTAAATTGTTACAGCCCTGTTTATTTTGAAACTGTAAAAAAGAAACCAAAGCATGTTTCTGCTTCTACTATGATTCAACAAGCGTCTAAAATTCCATTTAGAGACATGGAAGATTTAAGAAATCACAATGGCGTCTTTATGGATATAACGCATGAATTCTTTCGCGAGTTTGCAAAGAGTTTTCTTCCTCCGGGGGATAGTCTTATGGATTTACGAGATCCTTTTGAAGTAGGAAAGAACGTTGTGCGAATTGCAAATCAATATGACCTTGTTTTATTTGAATATTTTCTAACAGATAAAACAGGCCACGATCAAAACTGGGAAATGGCAGAAAAAGTAATTCACACTGTAGAGCGCTTTATCGATGGAATCCTAGATGCAATGGACAAAGAAAAACATCAACTGATTGTTACCTCTGATCATGGCAATTTAGAAAATCTCACCACTGCCACTCACACCGCAAACCCAGTTCCCACCTACCTCTATGGAAAATATACCGACTCTTTTAAAGATCGAATTTCTGCTCTCTGTGATATCGTTCCACTTTTATATGAAAAATTAGGAATTGATATAGAGCTCAAATGGGAAGTAGCGGAAAAACAAGATTAACCGCAGAAGATTACCACCGATGAACACGGATATTGAAGGCGCGGTCATGTGACTGTACTTTCCTACTTAAAAGATATTTCTGCTTTGATTTATAAGGATCCTTTTAAATCTAAAATGATTTGATCTAATGTTGTTAACAGAATTGGAATATCATTTTTTGAAGCACTAAAAATCGCCTCTTCATTCACATCAAAATATTGATGGCTTATTATATCTCGAATTCCTTTAAATCCTCGCCAATCAACTTGAGGGTAATTAGAAAGCAATTCACTATTAGTTAATTTATCTATATTCTTAAGACTTTCCCCTATAGCAATTAACATCATGCAAATAGAATCTAATTTATCTCGATTTTCATCGGAATCAAAGAACTCATGAGGAAAATTTATTTTACTGATTCAATTTAGGATTCTACTAGCAGCCTCTTCGATCTGTAAAAGTATTTCAATTACAAGGGTTTTATCAAACATATATACCCTCTTTATCAATTCTCGCTTTTAGAAATTGATTCATCTTATCTCTATACTGAATTAAATCTACACGCGTATTTATTTTCTCTTCTAATTCTTGTCTGATTCTGGATAATAAAACTAAATTAGTAATTTTCATAGTGATAAAAATATCAATATCACTATCGTCCGTATTATCCCCTCTTGCGACTGAACCAAATATCCCAATTTTCAGGATTCCATATTTATCAGCATATTCATTTTTAAAATCTTGGATAATTTTTATAATTTCATTTCTATTCATTGGAATATCTTTGTTTTTAATGTGACTTGTTTTCTTTTCTATGCAAGCAAAAATTTTTATCTCAGATAATTATCTGATATCGAAATAATCTTTTATGTTAATTTGCTGTGATCCAAAATTATTCCGAATATATTGTAAATCAGTTCTTGAATCATAATCTACTTGCATTTAATTCCTTCTACTTTGTTATATCTATGTTTATTTCATGTGATGATTTGTGTAATATTTTTATATTAAAATATTTAAGAATGGAATCTGTTCCTTCAAGGATTATTTTTATCGTATTGAAATTTTTATAGCTTCTATTTTTTTTCGATGGGTGAATTATTGGAATTGGATGTTAGATGTATAAAAACAGGATCATTTTCATGCATCTTCTTTAAATTCCTTATCTACAGCTTTATCTAGTTTGTTTAAAATCTTTTTAAGATAAGAACTTTTTTTCACAGCTTCTTTAAATTCTTTTCCTGTCATATATCCTTTTTTCTTTAAAATACTTTCTTCTTTCTTTTCCATGTTTTTTCCCTTTCTCCTATTTTATAAAACTAAACTATTTTTTTACCTTCTTTTCTTGTTCTAAAATTTCAGACATGAGAGGAATATCAGGATTGAATATAAATTTATATACCGCATACATCTAGATTATGATTGGACAAAATAGGCAAGCCTCCGTAGGCTCGCGTTCAAAATTTATTTCCTCTCATCGAGACTTTAGAAGAGTGTCAACATAGCATATCTACAATAGTAGAAATTTATTTCCTCTCTTCGAGTGTTTATCTTACCCAAAGAGATAATAATCTACAATAGTAGAAATTTATTTCCTCTCTTCGAGTAACAGGTGTTGAAAGGGAGCGTCTATATCTACAATAGTAGAAATTTATTTCCTCTCTTCGAGTAACAGGTGTTGAAAGGGAGCGTCTATATCTACAATAGTAGAAATTTATTTCCTCTCTTCGAGTCATACTGATTAGAATAT
>DAORDH010000030.1:57837-60996 GCA_035345875.1 Leptospiraceae bacterium
TATCTACAATAGTAGAAATTTATTTCCTCTCTTCGAGTCATACTGATTAGAATATGATAGCATATCTACAATAGTAGAAATTTATTTCCTCTCTTCGATAAGGATTTAAAATCTTTTCTAGTGCTCATCTACAATAGTAGAAATTTATTTCCTCTCTTCGACATGGAATTTAAAAGCAATTTCTTTTAATCTACACTAGTAGAAATTTATTTCCTCTCTTCGAAAAGTAATGTATGGACACAATTAAATAATCTACAATAGTAGAAATTTATTTCCTCTCTTCGAGGGTATTTTGTGAATTAAGCAGGTTTTTTGGCTTTTTTCTTCGGTTTGATTCGAATTCTGCTTATCTTGTAAGCATTTAACCATTCTTTTTTCCTACTTTCTTCTAATTCTTTTCATTCAGACGGAGGTTTGCAAGCAAAAATTTATTCTTCATTCTTTAGATCGTTTATCATTTGAAGAATACTTGGTCTTAATTCTATAATTTTATTCTTTGCTACTTCCCAAACCATTTCATAATCAACCCCGAAATAATTATGAATTAACTTATCTCGCATTCCTGCAATTCTTCTCCAAGGTACATCTGCGTATTTTTCCTTAGTTTCATCTGGAATATTCTTTGAAGCTTCTCCAATAATTTCTAAGCTTCTTACAACAGCATTTTGAACCAATCGATTTAATAAAAATTTCTCGAAGTCTATAGATTGTGTAAACGATTCAATGTCATTTATTGAATCTAAAATATCTTGTAAAGAATCTAAAAATATTCGTTTCATAAGTAAATTACTTCTGATAGAATTTGCTTTCCGATGTACGGTTTCAATGTTTTCTTAGAAACTAAATCTATTTTGCATTTACATAAGTCTGATAAGAACTCTTCTAATTCTAAAAATGAAAACAAGTCTATTGGTTTTTGAAAGTCTACTAATATGTCTAGGTCACTTTCTTTTGTTTCTGCTCCACGAATATAAGATCCAAAAATTCCAATTTCTCGTACAGAATACTTTTTAAAAATTTCTTCTTTATGATTTCGTAGGATTGCTTTGATTTTTTCAAGACTGTCATTACTAGATATAATCATATCTTCTCTCTAGAATCAACTTCAACAGCATTCACTCAAAAACTCAACTCTATTTTTTCTTATGATCCTTGATTCGTAAATTAAAAGATCAACACATCTCTTTCTTGATTCTTCGCGTATCCATAGCGAGTGATTTTACAACTAGGGCTCATATGAAAAATCATTATACTATCGTCTTGTGAAAAACGTTTCTCGAAATACTGTTTAATCTGTGTCTCTATATTTACAAGCACTCTTTCACTATTCTTAATTTCAAAAACAGAGTATTGTAATCTTTCTCCATACTTTAATAGATACTTGGAAAACTTTGTTCTTAATTTTGTATCGCTGATGTCATAAGAGATAAGTAACATTAATCCTCCCGTATATGAAAGAGCGGATAATCCGAAGTAGCCTTATTTCTCATAAACGCTCTGTAATAGGATTGTGTATAAAGAAAAATTTCTTCTTTGTATTTCATAATCTCTTGGACTAACCAACTTGTGTATTTTTTACTTTGATCTATTTTTAGAAAAAACTGCCCCTTGCTTTCCGTAAAATCTTCCTCTTTAATTTGTCCGAGCGCATACGCATTCTTAACCTTTCGATCAACAATACACCGAAATGGCTCGACTAAATCACAAACTAAAGATTTTCTTTGATAAAAACTTTGATGATAAATTCCTTTGTAAACATCAAACCCATACAAGTTTAACATTCCTTCCATAATATTAAAAAGATACGTGTATCCAATGTCGAGTATCACATTTGTCTTATCAATCTTCGCCCTTGGCTTTCGTCCCTTCCAATCCAAATCCGCAAACCAAATTTTAAAAAACACTCTCGAAGAAATTCCTTCAGTTCCTAGAATTGTTTTTAGATTTAACTCAGTCATTTCCGTGTTCTTATATTTTTCTAAGTCTGCAATGCTTGTCTTAACGTCTATCGTCTTTCCCCGAATGCTTTTTAAAAGTAGTGTTTGATTTTCTATTTTATTTTTTACTATATGCCAAGCGAGTTCCAGACTTTTGTACTGGTATTGTTTTTCTCCGTATAAACTTCTGTTCCCATTAAAACTTTCTTTTTAGTCGAATAGGTTCCTTCGTCTATCGCTTCATGAGCAAGCCTTCCCTCAGTCTGTTCTTTTGAACTATACAATTCTTGGCTCATTCCACCATGCACTTGGTGGAAATAGATAGAACGTGGACAGAAGATGAAGTCGTTTAGGAAGGAAATTGGGATGTAGGTTTCCATGCGTTAGTTTGGTTAGTAAAAGAAATTAAAGGAAAAATATTCTATTGCAACGAACAAGTAGCCTTGCTTATATACCACTTCTCATAAATAAGTTCTGCTATTTTTCACAAAAGGGGTATTCCCAATTCCCAAAAGACGGTTTTCTAGTTTCCAATCGGAATTTACTTTTGGGAATTGGTATAGAAAAATCACGCTACTTGTTTAATCGAAATAGGAAGGAGAGAGGATAGATTGACTTGTTTTGAAGCATCTAAAATTTCGATTCCAACAATCTTTCCATCCTCACCTAAATCTAACACAATATCATCTGTGATTCTTTTGTTTGTAATCTGGTGTGATGCAGAATCGATTCGAATATAAAGTAAATCAGTTGTTGAATCATAAGTCACTTGCATTAAATTCCTCGCACATCATTATTATTTATGTAATGATTGGCTAAATATTTTTATATAGGAAAATATTTAAGACTGGAATTCTTTCCTTCAACAACTATTTTTATCGTATTGAAATTTTTAAAGCTTCTATTTTATTTTGATGGGGGAATTATTGTAATTGGGCGGTCGATACAACGCAGGCGCGGTCACGTGACCGCACTTCCATGCATCGTTGTTGTAATTGGATGTTAGCTAGCATATGAAGCACATAGATCACATAATATGTGTATTTCAGTTGCAGGTCGTTGTTGTAATTGGATGTTAGGTTAATTTACGACTAACGTTAAAACAACCTAGTTATTTCAGTTGCAGGTCGTTGTTGTAATTGGATGTTAGTATTATTTTCTTCCCTTATTTCTAAGGTGACTGAAATTTCAGTTGCAGGTCGTTGTTGTAATTGGATGTTAG
>DAORDH010000031.1:0-59379 GCA_035345875.1 Leptospiraceae bacterium
GTATAGGAAAAGAATTCCAAATCGATCCTTTCACGTTAGTGTTCATTTTAAAAATGTTTAGTATTTGCTCAGAAGGAACGATCCAGAATTTTCGAATAGTTCAACGGAAACAAAAAGACAAGTAGAACGAGAAGCTGCCTTCTACAATATCGAAATGATTTTTTTGCAGGATATAGAATTAAATCAGCGATTGCTACTGAGTTTTATTAGTGGACAGCGGAGAAACTCAAAGAGTCTATCATCAAAAAAGACTAAAAGAAGAAGCAAGCCAAGCTTCATCCCTCGATTCTGTATTGGAGGAAATTCCCAGTTTAGTAAAATCAAAGAACAAGAAAACAAACGATGCCAAAAACAAAATAATAGAGTGAAAACCAAAACAACTCTCTCTTTAGAGAATCGATTTTTTAGTAAAATGTTTTCTATTCCTTTTATTCATAACCCACTTCTAATGTCTAAAGAATAATATTATCAATACCATTCAAAGATAAAGAGGAGAATCGTGTGAAAGAGAATTGGAATGAAGTGAAAGAAAGTTTTCAAAAAATTGACAAGGATAGAGCTTTTTTATACGGATGTTTTTATGAAGTTCTTTTGGAACTTGGAGAAGAAACCATTGCAGAAATTTTAAAATCTATTGAAGAAGAAAAAAACATTCCCGAAATACAAGAAGAAGATTTAAACGAAAAATTAATCCAAGCTTTTTCTATCTACTTTCAAATCGTTAGTATGGTTGAGGAAAATGCCGCCAACCAACATAGAAGAAAATTAGAATCCTCTCAAGGAGAAGCAAGAATCCGTGGAAGCTATGGCGAAACTTTTCAACTTTTCAAAGAGAAAAAAATTTCTGAAAATCAAATCTTAGAAAGCATTCGATCCATTCAGGCAACTCCTGTTCTCACAGCCCATCCAACCGAAGCCAAGAGAGCCACTGTTCTCTCCATTCACCGCGATATTTTTCTTTTACTCGTAAAACGAGAAAATCCAATTTGGACTCCCGAAGAATCCGAAAGTATTCGCCAGGAAATTAAATCTCATCTAGAAAGATTGTGGAGAACCGGTGAAGTCTATTTAGAAAAACCAGATATCCCTTCTGAACGAAGAAATGTTCTACACTATTTCGAAAATGTTTTTCCCGAAGCACTCACGTTACTCGATAGACGTTTTTCCTATCTTTGGAAAAAAGCAGGTTATTCAGAGCGTTATCTGGAAAATTATAAAAATTATCCAGTCATTCGTTTTGGGTCTTGGGTTGGAGGAGATAGAGACGGTCATCCGTTTGTTACTTCCGATGTTACCGAAGAAAGTCTTTTAGAACTTAGATCTCATGCTCTTTCTCTCATTCAAAAAAAAGTAAATCAATTAGCGGCTTCTCTTAGTTTTTCCGATCGGCTCTACTTTGTTCCAAGTTGGTTGATCGAAAAAATTCACTCAGATAAGAAAAAGTTCGGAGAAGAGGGAGAAAGATGCGTTACTCGAAATCCAAATGAGCCGTATCGTCAATTTCTTAATTTAATTCTCTTTAGATTAAACCAAACTCAAAAAGATCATCCCTTGGGATACAAAAAAGCCTCTGAATTATTAGAAGATTTAGACTTACTTGGAAAAGCCTTAATCGAAAACAAAGCCAAAAGGATTATGCGAGAAGAAGTTTTACCATTAACTAGAATTGTTCAATGTTTTGGATTCCATCTAGCTCGCTTAGATATTAGACAAAATAGTAAATTTCATGAAACTGCTTTAACAGAGCTTTTAGAAATTTCTGGCATTGAAAACTTTCATTATTCAGAATGGAGTGAAGACAAACGGAGAGATTTTTTAAATCAAGAACTGAAAAGCCCAAGACCTTTTACGATAGGCGATTTACAATCAGATAAAGAAGCCGGAGCGGTTCTTTCTTGTTATACCGTTTTAAAAAATACAATTAACAAATATGGATCAGATGGAATCGGTTCTTTAATTGTAAGTATGACAAGAGATTTATCTGATTTGCTCGTTGTCTATATTTTTGCAAGAGAAGCTGGTTTAATGAAGCATTCTCAAAAAGGGCTTGCCTGCCAGCTTCCTCTTGTCCCTCTCTTCGAAACGATAGATGACTTAGATCGAAGTCCTGAAATCTTAGATTTATTTTTAAGTCATCCTATCACTCAAAACTCTCTTGAGCTACAAAGAGAAAGAAACAACGGAGAATTAATCCAGGAAGTAATGTTAGGATACAGTGATAGCAACAAAGATGGAGGAATCTTTGCTAGTAGATGGAATCTATACAAAGCAGAGAAAAAACTCACAGAGATTGCACAAAAGTATGGAGTCAAATTAAACTTCTTTCATGGACGCGGTGGCACCATCAGTCGTGGCGGCGGTAAAATTCACCGATTTATAGAATCCATGCCAATTAAGACTCTTACAGGAAATTTAAAAATGACTGTTCAAGGAGAAACTATCGGTCAACAATACGCCAATTTAATGAATGCAGTTTACAATCTTGAATTACTCTCATCAGGAATTCTAAGAGAAACTGTTTTCAATCATTCCATTCAAAGAGAAGACAAAGGAATTGACTCAATCCTTAATTTCCTTTCAGAAGAAAGTTGCAAGACATATGAAAAACTCATCAAAGCTCCTGAATTTATTCCATTCTACAGCGAAGCTACACCGATAGACGCTATAGAAAATAGTAAAATAGGTTCAAGACCTGCTCGAAGAACAGGCAAAAGAACGTTAGGAGATTTAAGAGCAATTCCATGGGTCTTTAGTTGGAGTCAATCTAGGTTTAATATAACTGGTTGGTTTGGAGTAGGTTCTGCCTTAGAAAAATTAAAAGAATCTAGACCAAATGATTTTAGCTTATTAAAAGAAAAGGTAAATGATTGGTCTTTTCTAAAATACAATATGATTCACATAGAAACAAATCTATTAAATTCAGATGAGGTAATTATGCGTGAATATGCTTCCCTCGTAAAACAAGACAGCGTTCGAAATACAATTTTTCAAATGATTCAAACCGAATATCAAAAAACCTATAGAATGATTGAAGAAGTAATGGGTGCCAATCTAAAAGAAAGACGTGTGAGTCATCTGCACTCTTTAAACCTTAGAACAAAATGGCTTAAATTTTTACATCAAACCCAAATTCGAATTCTAAAGATTTGGAGAAATAAATTGGAAAATGGAAGCAAAGAAGAAGCAGATAAAATTCTCCCTAAATTGCTTCTCACGATCAATGGAATCGCAGGTGGTCTTAAAAATACGGGCTAATTGAGTCTATAACGCATAGATACAAAAGACAATCTGCACAAGAACTGGTCTTTTGTATCTTTCTAAAAAAACCGGTTATTACTAGTAAATATACGTGAAAAAGGCTTATTCTTTTTTCAAAAAAAAGGATTCTCCCAATCGATTTCAAAACTCTTTTGAAATAAAAAACTGCCTCAAAATAGGAAACCAGAATTTGCATATACATTCTGCAAAAAAATCAATATTTCCAAAAAGACTTAGGTTTTAAAGAGAATCTAGAGCAGCAATTGAGCAATTTCTACTTGCTAATAATTTTTAAATACATAGTCTTCCCATAAAAGGCTCTTCATTTCAAGATTGAAATGTCAATTTTTTTCTTGAAATTATAGATTGCTACATTTACTATGCAAACTTCATAAAAGGAGTTATACTTTGCTTTCTAAACTACAGGAGGGAAACATAAAAACTAACAAAGTTGAAAAAGTAGTAGATAAACCAAAAGGCTTTACCATTCAAATGAAGCTAATGGGCATTATCTCCCTTCTCTTTGTCCTCACTGTATCGATTATCATCTTAATCGCTACAAAATTTTTCCGCGATGAAACAGAAGCGCGTGTAGATGATATGAACCTACAAAATGTTCGTATCACAGGTTCCAAGGTTAAGACTGATATTGCCGCTATTATCGATAAAGCAACGCAAATGATTGTAATCCTGCAATCCGACTCTCGTCCCGAAAAATACATCCAACTCTTTTTTAAAAATGATCCTGACTTTCTAATGCTCGGTCTCTACCGAAAAGAAAATGAAAAGCTAACACCTGTTAAACTCATAATCAATCAAGACTATTTAAATGACTATCAATTAAAAAAAGAAGATTTAGAATCGATTATAAATCTCAATCAAACTATTTTTGAACGCTCCTTTGAAGGAGAACCAATTCTCTACAACGCAAGTCCCGGAGCCAAAGAGCCAGTCTTTGCAATTAGTTTTCCACAAACCGATGGAGACAAACAAGACATCATCATCTCTCTAATCAAGTTGGATAAAATTGAGTCTGCTTTTAAAAAATCTGGTATTACAGAAATTTTTCTTGTGAATGGGGATGGTTTGGTGATTGCACATGACGATCCAAAAGTTCTATTCACCTCTGCTAATTATAGCGATATGCCAATCGTAGATGAAATGTTAAAAAGCACAATAGCAAACGGGAAAAAGACATATAAAGACTCAACTGGAAAAGAATTTATTGGAGCCTATCAAAAAATTGGTTTCGCAAACAGTGGAGTCATTTCAGTCGTAGAAGAAGAAAGAGCTATGGAATCTGTTTATAAAATCCAAAGCTGGAACTTAAAGATCATGATCATTGGCGTTAGTGCTGCCCTTATCATCGTATTTATTTTAGCAAAGACAATTTCAAATCCTATTTTACTCCTTCTTTCTGCCACTATTGAAATAGCAAAAGGAAATTTTAGAGTCCAAATTAAACCTAGCACAAAAGATGAAGTAGGACTTCTCACAGAATACTTTGTGACCATGGGTGAAGGTTTAGAAGAGAGAGAAAAAGTAAAAAGTATTTTAGGAAATATGATCGATCCAGTTGTGGTTGGAGAAGCCATGAAAGACATGCAAGCTCTCAAGCGTGGTTCTGAAAAACAAATCACTGCCTTCTTCTCCGATGTTGCCGGATTCTCTACGATCAGTGAACAGTTAACTTCTGTAGATCTTGCATCTCTTCTCAATGAATACCTTTCTGCAATGACCATCATTTTAAAAAAATACAATGGTGTGTTAGATAAATACATTGGGGATGCGATAGTTGGTATATTTAATGCGCCCGTCGATGTTCCAAATCATCCACTCGCTGCGGGAATGGCATCCATTGAAATGATCGCAAAGCTAAATGAACTCAGAGAATACTGGGTTAAAAATAATCTCTACACGAAAGAAGCCCAAGAGATGGATGTTCGGATTGGTCTGAACGTTGGTCTAGCCAAAGTTGGATTTATGGGAACTGACGCACTCGCATCGTATACAATGATGGGAGATACTGTAAATCTTGCCGCACGTCTAGAGGCAGCCGGCAAAGACTATGGAGTAAATATTTTAATTTCTGAAAGTATGAATAAAGAAATAGAAACAGAGCTCTTTACAAGAGGTCTTGATCTAGTTCGTGTAAAAGGAAAAAATGAGCCAGTTAAATTATTTGAACTCATAGGAACTAGATCTTCTGTTACACCTTCATTAAAAGAATCAGCTGAAATCTATCAAAATGCATTCGCACTCTATCTCAAACAAGACTGGGATAAAGCAATTGAATTCTTTAAACAAGCAGAAAAAGCAAAAGGCAAAAAGGATAAGGCTATAGAACTCTTAATCGATAGATGTTCTTACTATAAAACTTCTCCCCCAGGTGATTCTTGGGACGGAGTATTCACACGTAAACACAAGTAACTTTATGAAGCGACGTCCTTCCAAAGACTCTGTCATTACAATTGGAATTTTACTTCTGATTATATTGATTTTTTCTATCCTACTTTATTTTGATATGCATCAAAAGCTTGGTCTAGGAGAAAATCCGATTATAGGTGAAGTAACGTTTAAAGAAAGATCTGTTCATCGTAAAATGGATGCAAGTGTGGTTTGGGATGAAGTAGAAAACAAAACTCCAGTGGCAAACAAAGATACAATTAGAACGTTAGACTACTCAGATGCTGTCCTTATGACAAAAGACGGGACCAAGATTCGTCTATCCGATAATAGCATGATCTATATTGATCTTTCCGAAAAAAATCTGAATATCAATTTTGACTATGGATCTATCTCAACATCTAGAGAGGATGGTTCCGAATCAGATACAAAAATTCAAATCAAAAGTGGAGACAAAACCATTCAACTTGACAATGGGGGAGCCGCGAAACTTTCTAAAAACGAAGATGATCACGTCAGTATTCAGGTTGAAAAAGGAAAAGCAACGCTCGCTCTAAAAGGAAAAGAAGAAATTCTGCAAACAAACCAAACAGCAGAAATAAGAGATACTAAAATCGATGTAAAACCAATTCGTTTTCTACTCCAATTTCCTCCAGACGGGAAATATTACTCTACAAATTCAGATTCGATGAATACTGAATTTAAATGGAATCCTTTAGACAAAGGATCATCCGCAGAATTGGAAATCGCAAAAGATAAAACATTTAAACAATCCGTAAAGAAACAAAGTGGAATTAAAGATGGTTCTGCTTCTATTGCACTAGCTCCTGGTATCTATTACTGGAGAATCAATGCAAAGAATCCGTTAGGTGGAAAAGTAGAGTTTAGCGAAAGCAGAAAACTTACAATCTTTGCGGAGCGCTCAGTAGTTATTACAACTCCTTCCGATGGTAAGGTCTTTACATACAGTTTAAAAATACCGTCTATCGCTCTTCGCTGGACTAAAAATGATTTCTCTTCTTCTTATAAAATTGATATCTCGCAAAGTCCTGATTTTTCTAAACTTGTAAAATCTCTAGACTCATTTGAAAATTATATTAATACAGATATTCCCGCAAAGGGAACCTATTATGTAAGAGTCACTACTCGTCCAAATATCCCAGATCTAAATCCGGTTATTTCTCCTGTAAGTAAATTTACAATTGAGGAAAGACAAGTCCCAGCAGCACCCGACCTAGTATCCCCAATTTCCAATACTGGATTTGGTTTAGATTTCATACAACGTTCTCGAATTACTTTTAACTGGCATGATAATAAAGAGTTTACAAATTATGAATTAGAAATTTCTAAATCGAGTGATTTCTCTTCCGTATTCGTGCGACAAAATTCAAAGGAAAATTTCGTTTCTCCGGAAATCAAAGAACAGATAGGAGAATTTTTTTGGAGAGTAAGAGGTATTTTACCAGATGGTAGAAAATCTGAATACTCAAAGGTAAATACCTTTAGAGTGACAGAGCCTGCCAAATTAAAACTGCTCTTCCCCGAATCTCTTTCAGAATTGGATATGAACTCCGACAAATCAATTCTATTTCGGTGGCAAAGACCTGAAGCTTTGGGCAAATTTATTTTGGAAGTATCACAAAGTCCAGATTTCTCAAAAAATATTCTAACTCCAGAGGAATCTATTGTAACTGGATTTTCAAAAAAGGTCATTCTAGCATCCGAAGGCAAATACTATTGGAGAGTAAGACTTCTCACCAGAGACAATAAAGAAATCTCTAAAAGCGAGGATAGTAGTTTTACAATACTCGGAGCACCCACACCAAAACCAATTACTCCAAGTGAAGGAACAAATATTGATTTATCAAATCAACAATCAGTAGATTTCTCTTGGTCTAGAAATGAAAAAGCGACAGCGTATAACGTTGAAATTTATGATACAACAAAGGGCGGTAAGAGATTAATTGGAAATATAACTACATCGGATACATCGACTTCTTATAAAGACCTTTCAAAATTTAGAGATGGAAATTTCTTATGGGCTATTTCCATTTTATATGAAACTAAGGATAAAAGAACAATTAAAAGTCCACCAGCTATAACAAAATTCACAGTGCAAGCCCCGAAAGTTGAACCACCGACCCCAATCGCTCTGCAACCTCTGAATGGAGCAGACCTCATAATGGGAGAAAAAGAAGAAGTAATGTTTCAATGGGAAAAAAATGAAAAAGCTGTTTACTATCAGATCGATGTGCAAGAAAAATCAAGAGAAAGAACAAAACCTGTTTTCCAAAAACAAACTACAGAACCGAATGCACTCTTCGAAATTCCAATTACAGTTGGTGAGGGAGTATTCTATTGGGATTTATTTATTTTTTATAAAACATGGGATGGACGAGTAGTTAGAAGTAACCCAATTCGAAACGAATTTTCTCTTAAATTTCCGTATCGGAATCCACCTATGACAGTTCTCACCACTCCGACAGGAGGACAAGACATTAAGCCAGATGATAACTGGAATGTTCCACTTGTTTGGGAACCAAATGAAAGAGCGATATCTTATAACGTTCAGGTTTCTGAATTCGAAACCAACAAAACTGTTTTTAAAGAAACTTTAGAAACAACTAGAACAACCTTTGTAGTAAGTGATACCGCTATTAAACCAGGTAAATATATTTGGTCTGTTTCTATTAACTACAAAGCTAAAGATGAGAGAATTGTAAAAAGTCCATCACGTAAGCAAGAATTCAATCTAGTCATGCCCTCTTTTGAAGTTCCAGTCTCTATTGCTATAAGTCCAGAAGCGGATACTGTCATTAATCCTATCAATGTTTCTGAAGTTGAATTCAAATGGGAAAAAAGTAATTCTGCTCTTCTTTATACAGTGGAATTATTCGAGATAACAGATGGCAGACAAGCATTGATTTTAAAGAAAGATTCCAGAGAAAATTCCTTTCTATTCAAAGATATTCCTCGTTTAACCAATGGAGTATATATGTGGAAACTAACGATCGCTTATAAAGATAGAAAGCTTAAAACAATTTACACCGAACCACTTATGACTGAATTTTATGTAAAAATTCCAGCAGAAGATATGATAGAACCACCGCAAATTCTATCGAAACCGAGGTTATATGTGGAATAGATTTTTACATGTTATTATTCTAATTCTTTCTATCCTTGGTTACTCGTCCTTAACCGCAGATGAACAAGAAATTGAATGGGCTCCCAATAAAAACGCTAAGGCTTATAAACTAGAAGTAAGAGATTTCAGCTCAAAGAAAGTAAAGGTAGACAAAAAAATAAAAGAGACTCGTTATAAAATAGATAAGCTAGATCCAGGACTCTATGAGTATAGAATTGGAATAGTCAATGATAAAGATATTGTAGCTGTTTATTCAGACTGGTCTACTCTTTCCATCATGCAATCCTTTGAACCAGAAGGCTCTGTAGAAGAAATTTATTATGGCGGTAAAGATGATAAATTTCAGGAGATTTATATAACGGGAAACAATTTCTTCGAAGATACAAAAATTGAAATCTTTTCAGAACAAGGTAAAATTCCTATAAAAAATTTAATTCGGGTAAGCGATAGAGAACTTAGATTTGTATTGGAACTCTCCAATGCAAAACCAGGAACTTATGATCTAAAAATCATCAATCCACTTAAAAAAGTCTATGTAAAAAAAGGATTTTATTTATTAGGAAAAACAAAACTAGAAGCTGAAAAAGTTGTAATCGAAGCGGCAAAAAAAAGCCAAGGACAGGAGACAAACGTAGATCGAAAATACTTTGTCAGATCAGCGTTTCTTCCTGGATGGGGTCAATATTCGAGTGGAAAGGATTATGATCTTAAATTTAGAAGAGTGAAAGGCGCAATCCTTTTTTCTGCAACCATTGGTTTAGGTGTTTTTGCTGCCTATAGCTATAAAGAATATATTTTACAAAAACGTGCAACAGATGATGCAAATTATCTAAATAACCAATTCAATTATCCTTATAATTCAAATATAACCCCACTTGGATTTTACTTCAGCAATCAATTTTATGCAAATGTAGAAGACCTAGACAATAAATGGCATCAGTTTACAAGAACATCTCTAATTTTAATTGGTGTTTATATTTTTAATTTAATTGACTCCTACTTTTTTACAGGAGCCCCGAGCAATCCTACCTCGCTTAACGGTTTGTTGCCCAATCATCAAATTAGAGCGTATGTTTCCCCTGATCGAAATGGTTTTAACCAAACAGGAAATTCTTATTCTTTAGAATATTCTATTAGATTTTAATGATGAGAATGTTTATGCTTGTGCTTGGTATACAATGCTTTTACAATTCCAAAAAGACTGATTAAAATCCAAAATACTTCTATTATCACAGAAGCAAGATTCCAATTAAAGAATAAGGAGTATAAAATTAATACAGCTCCTACCAAATTAATGATTGAATAACTCAAAGATTTTGCTTTGATTTTTTCAAATTGCAGTAGGATGTAGGAGATTAAAATGATAACAACCCCTACTATCCCAACGATATCCGATATATCATCAATCATAATAACTTACCTTACTCAAAATCTGCGAATCATTTAAATGAGGTTTCAGATCGTCACTGAAAAATGATAATAGAATTAAACAAAAAGAAATAGAGAAAATGGAGGAATTACAAAAGCAGGCTATTGATTTTATTAGTTCATTCGCATTCTCTAAGATTCTTAAAATCATTATTTCCCTCCTAAAATTCTTATAATTATTTTTCATCAGATTCCAAATACTTCTTAAGCAAATCTGGAAATATTTTTAGTTTTTCTAATATAGCAAGACCAATTAATATGCCAAGCGCGGCAAATGTAAATAATGCAATGAGTAATAAATAATATTTAACAGTCCATTCAAATGCTGTCTTAACTCTTTTAACAAAACTAACAAAAAAAGACTTATTCGGCTTGCCTGTTTCAGTAAGTGAAAACTTGATAGTGCAAAATTCATTTTCTGTATCAAACTCACCTAATTTAACACCTAGTTTTTGGATAGATTCTTCTACTTCTAAAATCTTATTTTCTAAATTAATAAGCTCATCAATCTTTCCACCTTTTCCCTTAAAAGAAATGAGTGCTTCTCTAGATTTTAAAAGAGATTCTTTTTGAGCATTTAAATCACTGTATTCATTTGTCTTATCTGTTTTATTCACCTGAATAGACTGTAATTTTCCGATTTTTTTTATTTCAGAAATCATTTCATCGAATTTATCCGGATTTACACCGATCCCAAGATTTAAATGTCTCTTTCCTTCAAGTCCTGAACTCTCTTCATATTGAATCAATGCTTTAAATTTTTTAATTAGATCACGAGTATTCTTTTCCTCGTTATCAAAATCATTTGTTGTAGAGGATAGAGCGCCTATCTTTTCATATTTCTGATCGAACTTGATTCCACCTTGCGGCAAACTTTGCTTTGCCCCCTTATCATAGCTCTTTTCACTAGCATAATTTTTCCTAGCTAGTTCAAAACCAACCTGATTATTAGTTTGAAATACGGTATGAGATTCGTTAATTAGGGCATCATCAGAATAGACAATATACCCAAATATTAAACGTAAAATGAATAAAGCAATAAATGAGAGTAGAAAATATAAAAAATATCTTTTAAACTTTTGTTTCAAGGCCTTTCTCCTTGGATAGCATACTTTCAAATGAATTCTAGATGGCTACTAGAATCTAAATTATCGTTGAAAAACTAAATCAAAATAAAATCCTTGAAGTATGCAGTCTCACAATTCACAAACAAGCGTTCAGTTGACATTTGGCTCTTTAGCCGATGAAAAAATCAAAGAACTGCAGGCAATCATTGATGGTATCACAGAGCCACTGATTCTAATCAATGAATCGTTTTTAATTAAGAGAGTTAATAAGGCGACCCTCAATTTCATAGACCAAGCCGAATACGCAGATATAATTGATCAAAAATGTTTTTCTAAACTTTATAATAGAGACAATATTTGTCCCTATTGCCCCCTTTCAGCTAAGGGAGCGGATAACACTGATTTTTCGGAAATATTCAATATTGAAAATACTCCAAATCCTGAACTGAAAAGAGAAATTTTATTTAAATATGAAGGCAAAAATCAAAACTTGAATTTGGCTTTCTTCCCAATGATAAACAAAGATAGAACAGTCACCTCCTTTGTAGAAAAAATTAGTAATATTACTCAGCTAAAAGAGAAAGAAGAAGAAAACCTTCGTATGAGAAATCTAGCTTCTCTCGGGATCATGATCTCTGGTATTGCACATGAATTAAATAATCCCCTAACTGGTATTAGCCTCACAGTTCAGAATTTGGTTAATAATTTAAATCATTTTGCGCCAGAAATCGTATTAAACCGATTAGAAATGATTCAAAAAGATCTAACTCGAGCAGCACTGATTGTAAGTGATATCATTAGTTTTGCCAAGCCAGAAAAATCTAAACTAGCTCTAGCTGATTTAGTAGATGTAACAATTAAAGCAAAGGAAACAGTGCAGAGGCTTTATCCTGATCTTGCTAAAAATGTAACATGGGAAATCAATTTTGAAGAAGAACATATCTTTTATTTTAATCCTTCTAAAATTGAGAGACTATTTCAAAATTTATTTAGAAACTCTTTACAAGCTTTTGATTATGCCAAAGGTTACATAAGAGTTGATATAAAAAAGAAAAAGAATGCGACAGTTATCACAGTAGAAGACAATGCAGGTGGAATACCAGAAACTGTTTTAGATAAGATCTTTGATCCTTTCTACTCAAATCGTAAAGAAGGAGGAACTGGACTAGGTTTATCAATTTGTCATTCTATCGTAAAAGAACACAATGGTAAAATCAACGTTAAGTCTTCGGAAGATAGAACGAAATTTTCAATCTCCATACCAACCGTTAAGTCACAGTCAAGAAAATGAAAAAAATATTAATAGTAGAAGATATAAGTTCAATTCGAACCGCAATTAAAGATGTATTGGCTTTGGAATATTCCGTCTTCGATGCAAAGAATTATTTAGAAGCCGTAGAAATATTAAAGTCAGAAAGAATGGATTTAGTAATAACTGATATAAAAATGCCAGGTAAATCTGGACTAGATCTAATACGTTATGTAAAAGAGAATTATCCGGATACTCTCTATACATTAATCACTGCATACAATATAAATGATTATATAAAATTTGCAAAAGATTATGGAGTTTGGAATATTATTCCCAAGTATTCTTTTTTAGACTTAAGATTTATATCAGTAATGGTTTATAAACTTTTAACAGGAGATATATTCGGCGTAGAAAAATATTTTGATAAAGACTTAATTATAAATACTAAAAATACAAATGGAAAATTTGAAACACCTCCGCCAAAAACAGTTATGTTTAAGACTGTTAAGTCTGACAAAGATAGAGAGTATTTATCTCATAGAATCGGGAAATTTTTAATTTCAAAAGGTGCCCCCAAAATTATAAACCAAGTAATTGAAGAACTAACATCGAATGCAATGATTCGTGCTCCAAGAGATGAGCAAGGAAAATCTAAATACCAATTAGAACTTCCAGCACGTGATTTACTGATAAGCGATGAAAAAGTTGAACTGTCAGAAAGAGATTACTTTGAAATTGGATATGGTATCTACAATAAAACATTTATTATTGTCACCAGAGATTGTTTTGGATCTCTAAAAAAAGAGGAAATTCTAAATCGATTAGATAGACATATTAACGTCGATGAAACGACTGGACTACCACCAGGAGTCAATGATTCACATGGTAGAGGACTTTATATTTGTAGAGAAATATCGGACAGTATTATCTTCAATATTGAAAAAAATGTAAGAACAGAAGTCATTACATTCTTAGATAATAGCGAGAATAAATCTTATAAATCTTTATCTATTTACGATAAATAGAAGAGCGAAGTTCTATGGAACTTCGCTCTAAAACGTTAGTTCATATTACAACCAGGAAAGGTAATCGTTCCCGTTTCATTCACATCACTTCCGCTTCGGGTTGTGGCTGTATAAGAATAGGTCCCAACTCCATTGGATGTAATCGTAAGTGTTCCACTTCCATTTCTTGATCCAGTTACAGTAATCGTCGCTGAGCCGGAAACCGGCTGACAAGTTTTATAATCCCAAACCATATTATTGTAAGTCTGAGTAACCGTGAAATTTGCCAAGTTATGTTTTACTGAATGTGATCCCGATACAAAAGTTCTAGTTGAATTGCTTTGACTCATACTAATCGAAAGACTGGTAGGTGTTGTAATCGTGTGACTGAAAAGTGTTGTATTTCCACTTTTTCCTACTCTGTTTAGATTTGAACTCAATGTAAAACTAGAGGCAATGTTTCCAGAACTAAAACTTCCACTGTATGCAGACCATGTAAATGTATGTGCCACATTATTACTACCACCTGAGGTTTGACTTCCATTCCCTGTCTCTGTCACACTTACATTTCTCTCCGTACTCGTATAAGTCATGTTTGGAGCAACACTTAAGACTGAACCTGATTGGATATAAGGAGATGTCGTAGATAGCCCTGTCCAAGAATTTTCGAGAGTCCCACTTAGAGTAAAACTAGGAGTAAAACTTATTCCTCTGAACGTTACCCGCCATTGACAAGTTGTATATGTCCATGTTGCTAGAAAGGCTGTAGCCACTCCAAAATCACCTGGAGATGTAGATCTTGAATATGTTCCCTGTGCGCCACAATTCTGATTCGTAATCGTTACTGCCTCTAAGGAATTTACGAATAATTTAGGTATGAAATCTATCGCACTCATTAACTTCTCTTCCCAAGGATTACTCAATGGATTTTTCTGATTGAAGGATACTGCATTACTTCCATCGGATAACGAGGACATAGCACTTGATGTGGCTGATGTCGATGAATTAATTGCATTTCCCACCTCAGACGATGAACTTGAATTTCGAGACGAAAGTATTGTTTGATAAACTAAAAGCCTCCCTGCCCCCTTGTTTTTATTGTCTTTATCATTGTGATTGCGGTTACAACTGATTCCGATCAATGTCATTATAACCAATGTAAGAATAATTTTTGCCATATTCAAAGTCTCCTATTTAACTACTCTAATCCTTCCTATCCGAAAATCTAGATGAGAGTGCCATTTATTTATCTTTTTTTTGAACTCATTATTTTTTTTCAAAAACACCGCTCATCCGATTCAGAATTTTCTTCATTATAAATATAAACCTGAAGGAGACTCAAATGCATAAAACGATAACAAATAATAAGCTTTCTTATCCTAGAAACTATCTAAACCTAGCAGAATTTAGCTCCACACTTCTCATCCCAGAAAAATACTTTGCCCTATTTCAAAAAAAAATTCTAGAACACAAGGGTATTCGTAACTACATCAGCTCCCTTTTAAAAAAATACCAACTCTATATTTCAAATGGTCTCATCCCCGGTTATTCAAATGTTACCACTAAATACCAAGACAAGGGTCAAAACCTACAAAAGGTCTCCTTTCGTCCACGACCTGAAGATTGGGCAGAATTAAAACTCTACCGTGTAAGTTTTGGTATGTCGATCTCTGCCTTTTTAGTTTACTTACTGATTGCAGACTCTGTTGAGTTTGAGAAAACCGTCTCGAACTACCTAGCGGGTGTCGGAATTACGGTGATCACTAATTTTAATTTGACGGCAAAAGTTTACCTTTGGAATACAAAGACATACTATGCAACAGTTTTCCAATATCGAAAGAATTATTATCCCTAATAATTAAAAATTAAGTAAAAACTAAAATCAGAAAAAAGAGGATTCAAAAAAAAGAAGGCGAAGCTATGTGCTCTTACAATCAAGATTGAATAAAATCCACCAATTTATCTATCCCATCTAAAAAAAGAGCAGGACCTGGTTGTAGGATAATGCTTGAGTCTATTTCAAAAACTTTTTTATTTTGAATTGCGGGAGTATTTTGCCATTCTGAGACGTTATACACCCAATCAAAGTCTACGGGTTTACCGCACCAAGAGCCAATAATACAATCAGGATTAGCTTTCTGAACATCTTCTTTAGAAACGTATCGATCTCTCGCAAGGACGCCGGATTTTTTATCAGCAAAGCAATCTATACCACCTGCAATTTGGATGAGTTCCGACACCCAATGAATTCCAGTGATAATGGGCTCATCCCATTCTTGGAAAAAAACTTTCGGTTTATAGGGATTAGCCGCTCTTTCGAGTTCAATTTTTCTTAATTTACCTTTCCACATATCTATGAGGTGGAGAGTTTCGGTCTGTCTTCCGACAAGGGATCCGATCATAAGCATAGAGTTATAAATTTCAGATATAGATCTTTGATTAAAAATAAGAACATTCAATCCGTGTTTGATTAAGTCATGTGCGAATTGGGCTTGGATATCAGAAAAGCCAATGATTAAATCTGGTTTTAGGTTTTTAATTTTTTGAATACTTCCGGAAATAAAAGCAGAAACCACTGGTTTTTCTTTTTTAGCCTTCTCAGGTCTAACTGTGTAAGCAGTAATTCCGACAATCCTATCTTCTTCTCCAAGAAGGTAAAGAAGTTCAGTTGTTTCTTCTGTTAGACAAATAATTCTTTCGGGAGAATGCATGAATTAGAATCCATTCGACTCATATTGATAGAGTTTAATTCCGACAGAAGATGGGTCAGCACAACCGCTTACAGTAGAGGCTGAGACTAAATTTCCATGACCTTGGTAGGCTCCTTGGTTTGGGGTCAGGAGACAATCTTCATTAGCCTCACAAAGCCCATTATCATTTCCAACTCCATCATTGAGTAATTCAACTGCATTTCGAAGAATTGTAGAAGAGCAAGTGCTTCCATTAAAGCTCGCACCAATTACACTATTACAAGCAGCTTGGCTAGAAGCAGACCAAATATGCGCAAACATAGTATTAGCCGCAGGACAACCACTTCCACCTCCTGTGATATTTGCATTGCGCAAAGTTGTATCTGTTGATTTCAAACTAAAATCCCAAACTGAGCAAGAACCGCTGGAACAATTTCCTTGGGCGGATGCAAGTGGAAACGATGCAGCAGGCATCATAGCTGCTCTAAAAAAATTAGAAAAATTAAGCCAATCTAAACTTGCACTATAGGTAGCAGAACCAGATGAAAATGATGCGTTAGTTGAATCAGAAATTGAAGATGTGGGAACTCCTATAAAAGTAGAAGCACTTACCGACCCAGAATTGGAAGTAGTGATAGAATCTGAGGGGCTAGAAAGAGGACACCCTCCAGAGCTAATACCTCCGCCTACATATCCAGCTGCCATTTGACAATTAGCAGTATTATTAGATAAACGAATCATTCCTCTACCATAAAAACTTCCCCCTCCTGATAAGTTAAACCCATATTGGTTGGAAATACAAGAAATATTCTCCATTGTAGGATTTGAAAAAGGACCACCTGATACACCAGCTGTTCCATTATTGACAGAAGCAAGGTTTAAAAAGAACGAACTAGCACTCGAAGGATTAATTCCATCTCCTGTATTATTTATAAGAGTAGCATTCATAAAGGAGTTATCATTCGCGCCACTAAAGGAAACTCCATTTGCGGCATTTCCGGCGGAAATAATTCCATTGTAAATATTACCAGTTGAAGCGGATGAATTTACACCAGTTGATTGGTTATTTGCTAGAATGATTGTATTGAAGAAATTATTAAATGAGTTTGCTAAATAAATTGCTCCGTTCGTTGTCCCTGTTCCCATATTTGCCACAACGATATCTTCAAAATAATTATTCGATGCTGAGTTCAAATAGATACCAACACAATTACCAGCGGCATAACAATTCTGTGCTTTAAAATTTTTTAATACAGAAAATTTTCCACCCATCTGAATGGAATAGCTATAAAACTTTGTTTCGAGTGTTCCTTCGATCCAATTAAAATTTCCACTCGTTAAAATGGCAGGTGTTCCAGTATTGCTTGTTCCGATTGTATAAGTTTGCCCGGGTTTAAATACGATAGACACCTTATCAGTCGTAGAAGTATTGATTTGTCCTGCTGTTACATTCGCAGAGTAAAGATAAACCGTTCCACTTATAAAACCACTAGTTGGACTTGTTGTATTCATCGCATTAGTCCAAAAAGTAAGTGGATTACTAACTGCATGAGTCGTTGTTCCATCTTTAATTGTAATTGTGAGTGCCTGCCAAGTATTTGTAGTCCAATCAATGAGTGTTGATAAATATTTTCCTTTTTTTAAAGCACTCGAATAAAACGTTACTCCACCACTAGAATTTGTTTTACAAACCCAATTCAATGCCCCTAAATTATCAGATGCTGTCAAGTTGGTGCAACTAGTTTTAGATGGAATATCTAGCTTTCTAATTTCACCCGCATGAACACAAGTTCTATATCCTCCTGTGTTGGAACTAGAACAAGCACTGTCTGTTTGTGAAAAAATATCCTTTGTAAAATCTCGATTGATATAATCATTCCAGTTTCTTCCGTTCGTAACATATACAGGCGATACCGAGATCACGTTACATGTGATATTTACATTATTCACATCGGAAGTAGCAGTGCCTGACGCATTTGAAACAGTGCAAATAGAACCAACTGGATTTGTTTTTACAGAAATTGAATACGCGGTGTTACGCGCTACTTTAAATTGATAAGTAGTTGCAGGCGGATATTGCATATCTGATCCTAAATTATTTTGAAGAACTATCGTTCCTGAATTAAAGCCTGTTATAGTTCCTGAAATAGTAATATCTCCGAAGAATGCATTAAAAAACAAGCCAATGTTAAAAAAGCTCGGTTTACTAAAATCAAAAGGAGATTTCTTAACTTGAAGACATCCAGTCACTAATATAAGTATTAAAATTAAAATTGATCGCATATCATTACCCGAGGTTATTCCATTAAATAAATTATCTCTCATTTAGAATAACAGCTGAAAGTCATCCATTTACCGGATTACTTCTTATTAACCACGAAATTATTGATAATAAAAAAATGAAACCTTTTTTTATTTTATAATTTACCGGATTACTTCTTATTAACCACGAAATTATTGTTTATTTCAATGAAAACTCTCTTTTATTTCGACCAGATTTCTCAATAGCGGTATATTATTGTTATACGATCTTTTTTTCTATTGATTAGAACTTTTTGTTTATAAAACAATCCTCCGTATAAACTACTAGTTTCTCTATACAAAATGACTCTTACAATTGAAATTAAAAGGTGATTTCCCTAAAACAAATCCTAAACTAAATCAATCACCATTCAGATTTTTTGAGATAGGAAATTACTATTGAGATTGAATTTAAAACACTAGACAAATCATTCTCCCTACAAGATTCTCTTCTTACACCATTTCAAGGTTTTATTTTTCTAAATAAAAGTCGTTATACGAGAAAGGAAATTAACTATATGAAGAAATTACTGATTACGAAAGAAGATATAATAAAAATTGAGAATGAATTGTTTTCAGCTCAGTTATCAAGTAACGTTGAAGTTTTAGATAAACTATTATTCGATTCTTTAATTGCTGTTACCCCAAATGGACAAATTGTCACGAAAGAAATGGATTTAAGCTCCCACAGAGACAAGACTATGATGATTGAAGATGCTTCTACACATATAGATGAAATTCAAATCATAGAGGATATTGCAATAACTGTTGTTACAATGAAAGCAAAAGGGAAGATGATGGGATCTCCCATGGAAGGTCATTTTAAATATCTAAGAACTTGGAAACTTTTAGATGGACAACTAAAAATAATTGCAGCTTCGATTATGATCTTACCGGAATAATACAAATACCCTATATACTTTTTTTTCAAACAGAAAAAATATATTACACATATCGCATTTAATTTCACATAACAATCTATTCTTTTTTTGAAGAAAGAGGATAGAATATAAATTTAAAATCGCTTTAAGTATAATTTATTAATTTGAAAATTATACTTAAAAAGAGAATATAAATATTGATTCACATATAAGCTAGGTCTTATTCTTTTTTAAAAATATCCGATAAGAACCAAGGAGGAAATTTTCATGATTTCAAAAAAGTTTTTAATAAGTTTCATTTTAATGCTTAGCCTTTCTATCTATGCAAATACAGATGAGGTATTACTCTATGCTGCGGAAAAGGGGGACTTATCTCAAGTCAAAACAGCCCTCAACTGGGATGGGGATGTAAATGCAAGTGATCGTAATGGTGCCACTGCCTTGATTAAAGCTTGCGAAAATGGTCATAAAGCAATTGTTGAGCTACTTCTAAAAAAGGGAGCTGAAGTAAATGCCAGAGATAAAACCGGTGCATCTGCTATACTATATGCAAGCATTGTTGGTGATAAAAAAATTGTAGAACTACTTATAAAATATGGTGCTGATGTAAATATTAAGGATGTTGGCGGCAAATCTCCGTTATCCGAAGCTACTCAATTTCAAAACAGAGAAGTCATCGAATTACTCAAAACCGCAGGCGCAAAGCCATAGAAAAAAACTTGTATTAATCCTATAAAGCAAAAATCTGACTTTAAGATTTAAGGAGTTTCTATGTTATTAGTTGCTAAAAGATTAGATGTTGTGGAGCCTTCCCCTACTCTTGCTATTACTGCAAGGGCAAATGCTTTAAAAGCAGAAGGAAAAGATGTTGTTGGTTTTGGAGCAGGTGAGCCTGACTTCGATACCCCTGAGCATATAAAAAATGCAGCCAAACTTGCAATGGATAAGGGACAAACCAAATATACTCCTGTTTCTGGAACCGTTAGTCTTAAAGATGCAATTATCAATAAATTTAAAAAAGATAACAACTTAGTATATGATCGTAAAAATATTATAGTTGGAGTTGGTGGTAAACAAGTATTATATAATTTTTTTATGGCAACAATGAATCCAGGAGATGAAGTAATTATTCCAGCTCCTTATTGGGTTAGTTATGCTGATATAGTCAGACTAGCAGAGGGAACTCCTGTTATCGTTCAAACAACTCCTGAAAATAATTTTCAAATCACTCCTGCTCAATTAGAAAAAGCAATTACTCCCAAAACAAAGGTTTTTATTTTCAACTCCCCTTCCAATCCTACTGGAGCAGCTTACTCTAAAAAAGATGTGGAAGCGTTATGTGAAGTTATACTCAAGCATAACATCATGGTCATTTCAGATGATATCTATGAGAAAGTTATCTATGATGGACTCGAGTTTGTAAATCCAGCAATGCTTTCACCTGAAATGAAAGAAAGAACGTTTGTAGTCAATGGAGTTTCGAAAGCTTATTCAATGACCGGTTGGCGCATTGGTTATGGAGCAGGTCATCCAGAGATTATAAAAAATATGGATACAATGCAAGGACAGTCAACTTCAAATCCTACATCTATCGCACAAGCAGCAGCGGAAGAGGCTCTTAAAGCAGACCAAGCATGTATTACTGAAATGGTAAAAGCATTCGATGATAGACGCAAAAAAATTGTCAAAGCTTTAAATGATATTCCAGGGGTAAATTGCCGTATGCCACAAGGTGCTTTTTATGTATTCCCTTATATCACTGGCGTATATGAATTACCTGGATTCCAAGCACTTTTGAAAGCAAATCCAAATGTATCTAAAAGCAAATTATTTTGCGACGTACTACTTGAGAAATACGAAGTGGCTGTAGTTCCAGGCATTGCTTTCGGGGATGATAGTGCAATCCGCCTTTCTTATGCTCTTGGTCAAGCCAATATTGACAAGGGTGTAGCGCGTATTGCTAAAATGATTTCTGATTTAAAATAAAAATAACTTAAATAACTCCTTTGTAATAACTACAAGGGAGTTATTGAAACCCACCACATTTTCTTCTAAGGTAATTCCGTTTTTAATCTTCTCAGGTTTTTAGTTCTAATTTCAAAGATTTTTATAATTCCATTTATAATCGACTCAAGAACAAACGGGTCACAATGATTCAAAAACTCCTCTGCAGAAATTTTATTATCATAGAATCCTTTTGATATTTCAAATAACTTATCTATTTCAGGAAACCCAATCGCATTTACTAAAAAAGCAGTGATCGGAGAGTTTTTTAAATCATAGGCTGTATCTTTATTTCTTCCTTTTGTAAGAATTAAAAGAGCCTCTTCTTCAATTGGATTCTGTGGCACATAAGGATTTTCTACCGGAGGTAAAAAATAATCGAGCGTTGGGATCACTATTCCATTTACAGGAATTTCACCTATTAATGTGGAAAGTGGAATATTTCTTCCTATTCTAAAAGACAATGCTTCTAAAATCCCAACTGTCAGAATTTTACTTTCTAAATAAATTCTAGATAATTCTAAATTTTTTCGCGTATCCTTAAAAAGCTTCTCTAGTTTTTCATCTGAAGGCTCATCCATATATTGATGAAAAATAAACTCTGGTTGAAGGGTTTTTAGAAAGTTAACCATTTTGAGCATAGATGTTCTATATCCAACAATAGTATAAGATGTATGTGTCCTGAGATCATGATTTGTCTCTGGCATTAAATTCCAGGTATTATCTAAAAACTTAACAGAATTCGGATTTCCAAAATTTTCTACATCTCTATTTGCCATTCTCAATGCTTTTTTTAAGGTTTCATTTATACGATCTTCTGACCAATTCAAAGAATAATAACTATTAACCGCTTCTAGGCGAACCTTTAAGATATCGTATGGAGTTTTATTATCCACTAATCTTCTAAATGGAATCGTCGCCTCAATACAAGCAGCTATTTCTGCTAAGGCTCCCATCTCCAAATAAGGCTCTAGACATTGCATAGCAATCATTGCACTCAAGAATTCATTTTGACCAGCATAAGGAGATAATATATCGCCTAACTTAAATCCAAAGATTAAAAGTAAAAGTTGAAAGGTTTTATTTTTAAGCAGTTCTGGTTTATTGATAATATATAATTTATTGTCATCTTCTCGAACAAAAGGATAAAGATATCCGCTTAAGTTGATATTTATTCCTGAATCTACCTGGATATAAATCATATCATGAAAGAGCGCGGCTAACATTTCAACAGGATCCTTATCTCCTCCCACTTCAAAGATATGTTCAGGAGTGTGAAAATATCTCCAAGTGCCTGTCATGCTATGAATGATTAATTTGGAAATGTAATTGATATCCTCATCATTCTCTACATCTATTTTTCCGCCTAATTCTTTAATCGAATCGATTAACCGTATTTTGCATCGCTCTAAATCTTTTTCCATTTCTTATCCGCTTTTGTTTTATTATGGTTTAAACTTTTTTATAATGATGGATATTTATCATAAAAATCCATCATTATAAATTGGTACTTTTTAGTTCACCTTCACATTCACCCCACCGGCTGGTTCTTTATAATTGATTTCAAATAAATCGTAGTCGGATTTTCTAAAACCAGTTGCATAAGCAACTGAAATACCTAAATAATATTTACCACCAGATTTCATTGCAGCTAACGCATATTTAGCCATCTGTTCATTTGTCACGGAAAATGGATGCACTTTACCTCTTGTCTCATCTAGATAAAGACCTTCGTAAGTTCCTATAATAGTTCCTTGATAATCGAGTTGTAAAACTTTACCTGTAACAGAAAAATTTCTTTTTCCTCCTGATTTTTGAACAGCTAGCTTTTCTCCTTGTTCTGGAGCTGGAGAAGATTCTTGCTTTGCTGCTGTTAATATTTCCATATCAGAAGAAAGGCTAATTGGTGTTATCCGATGAATATTATATCCCAAAAGTAAATCTTGATTCAGATTCTTGCTGATGAAATTAATCAATTCAGGCTTATCCATTCTTACACTAAAATTCGTTTTTGTTTTTTGAGGAGCAAAACACTCATCTTTTGCAGAATCACATTTTTCTTCCTTGTCAAACTTTGTAACTTCCATGACTCCCTCAAAGGATTCAAATAGAATTCCACGACTTTCGAATTGTATGATTTTTGCGACAACGGAACCTTCTGCGTAAGTCCCTAGTGCATATACAGAAGAAGGAAGGATGGAAGTGATACATAAAATCATTCCACCTAATAAATTTTTTTTATACATCTTTATCTCCAATGATTCACCCAAAAAATTTTTGAGTATTAATTTGAAATAATATCTAAAATTTACTATTCAAGAATCTTATTCCAAGTAAAGCAAAGAATATTCAAAATAGGTTTGCAAGAAAATTTTGTTAAGGCTTGCATTTAAAAATTGTTTTATTTAAACGGTTAGTCAGAATGAAAATCTCACGTGATACAAAGTTTTTTGGAATTCTTGGATTCCCCCTCGGTCATACACTTTCCCCTGTTATTCACAACGGCTTATTTGAAGAATACAACTTCAATGGCCTCTACATCGTCTTCGAAAAAGAAAAACCCTCTCGAAATCTTTTTTTTGGAAAGGACTCCATCCCGCTAGAAGGACTATCTGTAACTATTCCACATAAAGAATGGGCTTTCAAACAAGCTGATCACAGAGATGAAGCCTCAACTCATATGCAAGCTTCTAATACGCTCGTAAGAGTCCAATCAAAACTGAATGCTTATAACACAGACGGTTATGGGGCAATTCGATCCATTGAAGAATATAAAAGAAACTTTTTTGAAACTGGTAAAGGAGATATTCTTATTCTAGGTAGCGGTGGGAGTGCAAAAGGAATATCTTACTCGTTGGTTAAACGCGGATTATCCGCTCAAAAAATCGTAGTTGCTGCACGCAATGAAAAAACGGGAAAAGCCCTCGTGCAAAAATTAAACTCAATGCAAAAGGAGATTAGTGAATATGCAACACTCGAATCCATCCAAAAAGAATCGAAAAGATATTCTCTAATCATCAACACAACACCTGTTGGCATGAAAGGTAAAAAAGATTCCCAAATTTTATCAGAAGATTTTTTTATAAAATCACATTCTCTTTTTGATATTGTCTATAACCCTCTCGAGACTCCTCTCGTAAAACTGGCAAAAAAGAAAAAAGTAAAAATTATTCCCGGTTATGAAATGCTCCTGTATCAAGCAATGGAACAATTTCGTCTCTTTACAGGTATTCGTGTGGATAACAAGCGTATATCTCTTGTCAGAAAATGGTTATTAAAAAATTTAAAATAAAGAATTTATAAATTAGATAATCCCTAATCAAGTTTTAAATTCCTTATAGATTCATTTATTCTAAATACTGTTTCTATTGATTCTGTTTTTTTTGAGTATCATTGAAACTAGTTATTTTTTTTATCATTCAAGAATAAAATTCAAAATTACCTGCACAAACCATTCGATTTTTTTCTCTTCTTAAATTAGAGGTATTCCTATGTTTAAAAAATTCCATGAACCCATTACGCTTTCTAACTCAAAATTGGCTTTCCCCAGAAATGATTTCAATCTTTCCGAATTTAGTTCTACCATCTTAATTCCCGAACGGTATCTTGAACTCTTTTTCTCAAAAGCGAAAAAACATACTGGAGTTCGCAACTATATCGCATACCTCCTTTCTAAATACCAACTCTTTATTGCAAATGGTCTAATCCCCGGTTGCTCAAATATCACTACTAAATATCAGGATAAAGGTCAAAACCTACAGAAAGTCTCATTCCGACCTAAGCCAGAAGATTGGGCAGAATTAAAACTCTATCGTGTAAGCTTCGGTATGTCTATCTCTGCTTTTTTGGTCTACCTACTAATAGCTGACTCTGTTGACCTTGTAGAGTCTCTCTCGGACTACCTAGGGGGTGTCGGAATTTCCATTCCACCGCATTTTGACTTGTGCGCCAAAGTTTATTTAACCCAAAAAAGAACTAACTATACGATTTTTTTCCAATACCGAAAAGAGCGGAAAGTGCGAGACAACTAAAAAATCCAGATTTTTCCAAAAACGCGGCTAATCAAAATAAACCACACAAACCAAATAAGGCGAAGCTATGCTCTAAGACAACAAACAGCTTAATCTGATAGGAGATTGAGTTAAATGGAAAGGTCCAATTAAAATAGAGAATTTAAATTTTATACACCAAAAAGTTGCACAAAAGTCAAATCATTCTACTTAAAAATAGGAAAAACTTGAATGGCAAGCAAGTGGATAGAAACTAAATGGTGTCATACGATAGCGAAAATGCTCATATTTTTATCTTGCCATCCAACTCATGCAAAACTAGATTGATAGGAAATATCAATAAATTAGGACAGATTATCAATTTTGAAAGACTGGGTTAAAGAAAGTTATAGTATTCGTAAATGGGCAGGGGAGCTAGGAAAAGAAAAAGCAGGCGAGACAGTATTTGTATGTGGTTGGGCTTTTCGATTTAGAGACCAAGGGGGAGTGATCTTCATCGATTTGAGAGACCGAACCGGAATTATTCAAGTTGTTGCGCGCAAAGAAAATATACCAGAAGATTTTAAATTAGCGGAGCATGTTCGAAGTGAGTATGTGCTAGCAGTAAAAGGTAAATTAAACAACCGCGACGCTGAATCTATCAATCCTAAGATACCTAATGGTAAAATTGAAGTAATTATAGAAAAATTAGAAATTCTAAATACATCTAAGACACCTCCTTTTGCTTTGGATGAGTTTGATGAATCCGGAGAAGACATTCGTTTAAAATATCGTTATTTAGAATTTAGAAAAGATGAACTCAAAAACAAAATGATACTTCGTCATAAGTTTATCTTTGCCATTCGAAACTATTTAAATGAAAAAGGATTTCTCGAAATTGAAACACCTATCTTGAACAAATCCACTCCTGAAGGAGCAAGGGACTTCTTAGTTCCATCACGTTTACACCAAGGCTTCTTCTATGCACTTCCACAATCCCCACAAATCTTCAAACAGATTTTAATGGTGGGTGGAATGGAACGTTATTTCCAAATAGTAAAATGCTTTAGAGATGAAGACTTGCGTGCAGATAGACAGCCAGAATTTACTCAGCTCGATATGGAATTTTCTTATATAGATCAACCGAATATCATTTCCGAAATGGAAGCGATGGTTTGTAAAGTATTTAAAGAATCGTTTAACGTTGATTTACCAAGTAAATTTCCACAGATGAGTTATGCAGAAGCAATGGATTCTTATGGAAGTGATAAACCGGATTTACGTTTTGGAATGAAACTTTATAACGTATCGGATATCGTCAAAAATTGTGACTTCCAGGTTTTCAAAGGAGCGATTGAGGCAGGCGGTATTGTCAAAGCAATTTGTGTCAAAGGCGGATCGATCATCTCCAGAAAAGAAATTGAAGACCTAACGCATTGGCTTTCTAAAGATTTTAGAGCAAAGGGACTTGCCTACATGAAACATGGCAAAGACGGACTCGAATCTACAATCACAAAACGATTTACACCAGAAGAACTTTCTGGAATCGCAAAAGCGGTTGGATCTTCTGAGGGAGATATGGTTTTCTTTGGCGCAGATAAAATTTCTATTGTCAATGCAAGCCTTGGAGCTCTAAGACTCAAGATGGCTGAGCGTTTCGAAAAATTAGATCCAAATCAATATCATATTTCTTGGGTAGTTGATTTCCCAATGTTTGATGTAGATGATACAACCAAAGAACTCAGTGCAATTCACCATCCATTCACAGCTCCTTTCGATGAAGACTTCAATATAAATGATTCTATCGAAGAACTAAAATCTAAAGCATCCAAAATGCGATCAAAGGCATACGATTTAGTATTAAATGGAAATGAAATTGGAGGAGGAAGCATTCGTATTCACAAAGAAGAGATGCAAGAAAAAGTATTTCAACTTCTTGGAATTTCAAAAGAAGATGCAGAAAAGAAATTCGGATTTTTACTAGAAGCACTACGTTTTGGTGCACCTCCACATGGAGGGATCGCTCTAGGTGTAGATCGTATCATGATGCTTATGTCTGGAAGTAAATCCATTCGAGATGTGATTGCATTTCCAAAAACACAAAAAGGAACTTGTATGATGAGCGATTGCCCAACTCCCGTTGATGACAAGCAATTAGAAGAGCTAAAAATCAGAGTGGTAAAAGTTTAATGCCAAAAGAAAAATCACAGCCTATCCAAGAAAAATTTGAATTCAATAACGAAGCCTTATATCAAAAAGTCTGTGGAATCAACGACTCAAGACTTAAGGATTTGGAAGCATATTTAGGAATCACAATTATTCCGCGTGGATATTCTCTGATTGTCAGTGGGCAGAAAGACAAAGTAGACATCGCAATGGAGTTTTTTCGTAACCTAGTTGATAATTACAAAAAAAGGCCAGACAAAGAAGACTTTGATAGTTTCGATTTAAACTACCTAATTCGTCAGGAAAATCACCAAGATGGATGGACTCCCAACGAAAAAATTCTAACTACTTTCAAAGGTAAACAAATCTTTCCTCGCACTAAAAATCAGGAGAGATTTGTAAATAGCCTAATGAAAAACTTAATCACCTTTGGAATAGGACCAGCGGGAACAGGAAAAACTTTTCTCTCCATTGCTGTCGCCTGTCGTCTTTTACAAGCAGGTGAGATAGATCGCTTGGTTTTGACCAGACCAGCCGTAGAAGCGGGTGAGTCATTAGGATTTCTCCCAGGAGATCTTACACAAAAAGTAGATCCTTATTTAAGACCAATTTACGATGCTTTATACGAATGTATTGGATTTGAAAGAGTGCAAGTTTTAATTTCACTGAATAAAATAGAAATTGCTCCTATCGCATTTATGAGAGGAAGGACATTAAACAATTCTTTTATCATTTTAGATGAAGCACAAAACTGCACAACTTCACAACTGAAAATGTTTCTGACTCGTATTGGCAAAAACTCTCGTATGAGCCTTTCTGGAGATGTAACCCAAATTGATTTAGACAGAGGAAGATCTGGGCTAGAGAAAGTCTTATCTATATTAAACAACACTCCCCAAATTGGAGTCATGCATTTAGAGAAAGAAGATATAACAAGACATCCGCTTGTCTCAGTCATTGTAGATAAATTCGAAGGTATATAAAATTGAATTTTCTAGAACGTGTAGAATCTTTCATGGCAAATACAACTGACGTACTTACAAAAGTCCGTCCTATTTATTTTGTTAGACAGCTTCAGTTTTATCTCGTTCTAGTTACATTGACAATGGTAACATACTTTCTTGCTTCTCCTTATTTAGGACAAGAAAAGACAGATATGGACGATGAAAATTCCTATGCCGTTGGGAATGTTTCTCCGGAGACAATCATCTCAAACAAAGAAATTATCTATGATGATTTAGATAAAACAAAATTAAAAAGAGCGGAAGCCTATAAATCCGCTTCTCTTATTTTCGAAAGAGACTATTCGATTTTAATTAACCAAATACAAAAGTATATTGATGAAGACTTTGAAAATTTAAAAGTTATTGCATCAGAAGGCAGTAATAATAAAAACATCGGTTTTCTAATCTATAAAAATATCCGCTGGAAATTTCGCTCTAAAGAGGATTTAGAATTTTTATTACAGTATCCAAGAAAGGAAAAATTAAGAGAACTAGTTCAAAAAGGAACGAATTTAGTGTTCTCTTCTTATTGTATATTAAAGGAAATTTCTCCTGAAGTAATGAGTTCTCTTGGTTCAGGTGCTCATATAATTAATAAGGGAGCCAAGGAAAATACTTCCACGTTAGACTCTTCGCATGTATTTCCTAGAACTGCTATTTATCAAAATCAAAAAGTCCAAGAACAACTTTCAAAACTCTTAGATGAGAAGTTAACAGGCATTGATACCAATGCTTTAACAATCACAAAGAGAATGATTCTATCTAGTTATATTTATTCCTTCCCTGCTTGCACCTTTAAACCGGAAGAAACGGAACAAGAAAAACAAAGAGAAGTTGCAAAGGTAAGCATCGTAAAAAGTAAAATAGCAAAAAATGAAGTAATCGTAAAAAAAGGAGAACTTGTCACTCCTGAAATTCGTGCTAAATTAGAGTTACTCAATGAACACAATTCAAGAGCCAATGTAAATTCAATCCTATCCATCCTAATTATTCAAATCATTTTAGTAAGCATCATCATCGTATTTTTAATCAAGTATGATCCCAAAAGACTCAATGATGTTTCGAGTAATGTAATCCTATTTTCAACCATATGGCTCTTAACGTCTTACACCTTTATCATTTCTAAATTTTTCTATCATCCAGACAATAACTTTGAATCTATTTATTACTTTGGGATTTTTATTCCTATTGGAATGATTTGTATGCTGATTGCATTTATTTTTGATGAACAGCTTTCTATTGCACTTGGGTTTTATTTGTCTTTCTTCATTTTCCTTTGCTCTCAAAATAATGCTACATCATTTATCATTGCATTTTCCACGACAGTTGTCGCATCCATGTATGGTAGTAAGATTCGAAAGAGAATTGATTTTATAAAATCAGGAATTTATATTGCAGGTGTTCAAATACTCGTTGCTACAAGTGGTTATTTGATAGATTCAAGACAATATTGGGTTGCTACATCCACTGGATCTCTACTTTCTGATATTGTTCGTTCCAATATTTTTAAAATCTATGTTGCTTGTATTGTAAACGGATTTGCTTGTGCTCTCATGACTCAGTTTTTACTTCCCGTATATGAATACATTTTTAATATACCAACTCGATTCAAATTACAGGAATTAGCAGATACAGGACATCCTCTATTACAAGCGTTACTCACCAAGGCTCCTTCGACTTATACTCATACATTTATGGTTGCTGCACTTTCAGAAAGAGCTGCCCAAAATCTAGGGCTCGACTGGCTATTAGTCAGAGTTGGAGTTTATTTTCATGATATAGGAAAAATCCCAAATGCTGGTTTTTTTGTAGAGAACCAACATTTAATTCCAAAAAAAGAAAACATTGATAAAAACAATCCCGGACTTGCTGCCAAAATTGTAATCGATCATGTCATCGATGGAATTGAAATGGCCAAAAAAGCAAGACTTCCTAGAGAGGTGATCAGTTTTATTCCAGAACATCATGGAACAAGCACAATGGCTTTCTTCTATCATAAAGCGTTAGCCGATTTATCACCCAATCAAAGAAAGAAAATTCATAAGAAAGATTTTATGTATCCGGGACCAAAGCCACAAAGAAAAGAAACTGCCATTGTTATGATTGCAGATTCTGTCGAAGCCGCAAGTCGTTCCCTAGAGGAAATTACTCCACAAGCCTTAGATGAACTGATTCAAAAAATAATCAATATCAAGCTTGCTGAAAACCAACTTGATGAGAGCGGACTCACACTTGGAGATTTAAGTATTATAAAATCCTCATTTAAAGAAATCTTACTATCTAGTTTACACCAAAGACCTAAGTATCCCAACTCAGAAGATACAAAAAAACTAGAAAACAAAGAAGACCTAAAAAATAAACCTGTCCCTAAAACACCGTCTGCCAAAAAGATAAGTAGAACCAAAACAAAATAGAATATCGAGAATAATTATCAATTTTCTCCTTTCGAAACACTCAATAACTTCTTTTTTTTGCAAAATAATTTCTTGACAGGAATTTAAAAATCCAATATATTCTTCCACTCTGAAAGTATTAAAGGATAATTCTATGAAATTTATTTACCTAATAATGATTAGCCTACTCTTTTCTTATTGTAGTAGTTCTCCCACAAAGGATGAAAAACCAAATAATGTGGAACCAACAGCCAATGTTCAAAAGGATGACCCAAAACAGAAATTTCTCGATCTAGCCTATGCCACATCTAAAAATATTAAAGATCTCTCGGATAAAAGTATAGCCTCTAAGACAAAAGCATTGCTAAACGAAGCTTATGTTCTCTTGAAGCTTAAAAAAAATGAAGAGTCTATCGCAAAATTCGAAGAAGCTTTTGAGATTGGAACTGACGCAGAAGCATATTATAAATATGGAAATGCCCTTTCCAATACAATGAAACTAGAAGAATCAATCAAAGCATATGATATCGCTTTAGAGTTAGGCTACGAAAAAGAATACAATGCAATCTACAATAAAGGTTGTTCTTACAGCCTTTTAAAAAATGAAGAAGAAGCTTTTAAAAATATTCTACTTGCAGTCGATAGAGGTTACACGGCAATTCCCTACATGGAAAAAGATCCTGACCTAAGCTATATCCGATCTCTACCTGAGTGGAAATCAAAATACAAAGAGATTAAAAAACATGCAAAAGAACGAGAGGAGGTTGTTAAATCCAAAGGCTAATTGCGATTAACCTCTTTTTAAATTAATTTCGGTGATTTCCGCGGGGGCTCCAATACGAATTGGTGGTCCCCAGTATCCTGTTCCACTGCTCACATAAAGCCATATATCTCCATGTTTATAAAGCCCTGCTACAAATTTTTGAAAAAGATGTATTAATAGATTTCCAGGGAAATACTGACCTCCATGAGTATGACCTGACAACTGTAAATCAAAACCAACGATAGCCGCTTCAAATACAGAATTCGGTTGATGAGCAAGTAAAAGCTTAAAATCCGTTTTTTCTTTTGACAGAATTGCTTTTTCTGGATCAGAAGCATGGGAAGGTAAAATAGTATGAGCTTTATAATCAGTAACTCCCCCTACTAACAATTTTGCTTCACCGGAATTCACAATATGGTTTTGATTCAATAAAACATGGATACCCAAATTTCTAATCTCAGGTAACCAAGATAAAACGCCTGAGTAGTATTCATGATTTCCCGTTACAAAAAAAGATCCATATTTTGATTTTAGATTTTTTAATGGTTCTAGATGATGCTTCAACTTATATACAGAGCCATCCACTAAATCTCCCGTGATAGCAATTATATCTGGTTGTAATACATTGATGCGTCTAACGACTTCCTCTAAAAAATCCTTTTTGATTGTAGGACCAATATGAATATCTGATATTTGCACAATTTTAAAATTTTCTAAATCAGGATGTAAATCATTTATTGGTATATCGACCCTTTTGACATCAACTTTGTGGACTGCTTTGTAAACTCCATAACCTGTAAGGCTAATGGAAATTAACCCCAAAGAAGGTTTGATTAGATGCAAGAAAAAATCTTTTCTATTTATGCTAGACTCCATTCCTTGATCTGTGATTATTTCTGTCCTAAAAAATGCAAATACAGCTTGAAATCCATTTACAATGCTAATTGACAAATCATGAATGAGCACTAAACTAAATAGAATTGTTAAAAATCCAAGACTAGTAAATGCGATAAAAGAAAAAGATTTCTGCCATTCTGACTCTTCAAGAAATAAACTAAAAAAATAAGATACTGGCGTAAGCAAAATAAGAAAGAAGATTGCTACCCAAAAAAGGATTCTAAGTGATCCAGAAATGGAAGTCCCTTCCAAAAATCGACTTCCTACATAATAATACATAAGACCAATTAAGATTGTAATTATAGTGATAAAAATAAAAAAACGCTGCAAGTAAAACTCCTACTATAAATACTTTGGGAGACGAAAGAGGAGTCAATCTGTTAAATGAACTCCTTTAAATTATTTTAATAAATATCTAATCTAATCTTACTCATAAAATAGATTACTTACAATTTATAATTTCATAAATAAAGGTTTAATTGTTAAGTTACAAACTGAGGAACCAACTAAGGCTCAATTCTAGATAACAAAAAAGCGATGGGTGGCAACCACTACTCCTTCCCTGTTAATTTTACGTAGGAGTATATTCATTTTTTAATACCAATATAAAAAGCCATCATTTAACTGAAAAGCTTATAGTGGTAAAATGAAATACTATTTATCAAAATAAAAACTTGCCGTTGGATAGATTTTATATATTCTGAACGTAGTAACTTCTATGAAGCAAATATTAATAGTTGATGATTCTGAAACTAGCATATTATATTTAAAGATGGTTTTAAAAGATTATAATGTAGTATCTGCAATCGATGGGAATGAGATGTGGGAGCGGCTAAGAGAAAGTATCCCCTCTTTAATTTTAATGGATGTAATGCTTCCCGATGTAAATGGATATGAACTAGTCAAACAATTATCTACTACATCCCAATACAAAGATATACCAATCATTTTTCAAACAGCTAAAAGTTCAAGTGATGATCTAGAAAAAGGTTTTGAATCAGGTGCAATTGATTATATACGAAAGCCAGTAGATAAAAAAGAACTAAGAGCCAGAATTAAATCTGTTTTAAAAATTAAAGAACTCGAACATCAACTCTTCATAAAATCAACAACAGATTATTTAACAGAAATTTATAATAGAAGATATTTTTTTGAAATAGCCTTAAAAGAACTTGAGTCTACTATCGCATCAAACAAATGTTTAAGTATCATTCTGCTCGACATTGATTTTTTTAAAAAGATTAATGATAGTTTTGGGCACGATGCAGGAGATTTTGTTTTAAAAAAATTTGCTGATATCATAAAAAATCATATTCGTCCCAAAGATGTTTTTGCTCGCTATGGTGGTGAAGAATTTATTCTCCTCTTCCCTGAATCTGATAAAAATACATCTATCTCAATTCTGGAAAAAATCCAAAAGATAATTCGAGAAAATAGCTTCTTTTTTCAAGATAAAGAAATTTCATTTACATTCAGTTGTGGGATCTTCTCTTTAGAAGAAACTGTTCAAAATGTAACACTCGACTCCCTAATACAAATCGCAGATACTAGACTCTATGCAGCCAAGCACTTAGGAAGAAATCGAATTATTTCTTCTGATTGATAAGAATCCCCCTTAAAAACTTACGTTAGATACATCCGAGACTAAAAGCATTTTCTAATTTAGTATTCCTAAATACTATCATATTTACTTTTCTAGATTTAGGAATTAGTTAGAATATTTTGATTAAATCTCTTTTCTCTTTTTTTCTAGAAGCTCTAACAGATTGTAATTTGGAACATATCCCTCTTTATCAAGCGAGTATTCTGATTTAATTCTTTTCAGGTAATACATTTTAATTTTACCTTTATTTTTTGCGTCAACTTCCCCACGAAATTCACATTCAAATACATCCTTTACACATTCATATGTATTGTGAGAAATATTTATATTTCCAGGAGTGCCAGAAACTTCCATTCGACTTGCAATATTGACAGTGTCTCCCCAAACGTCATACGCAAACTTTTTCTCTCCCACAACTCCAGCCATCACTGGACCTGTGTGGATTCCGATTCTAAGTTCCCAAAAAGAATCACTCATTTTTTCTTTTACTTGTTTCATATGATTCATAAACGATTGAATTTCGAGAGCAGCAAGACATGCTTCATATGGGTGTGTAACACCTTTTCGGGGAATTCCACCGGCGCACATATAACTATCCCCGATTGTCTTTAATTTTTCTAGATAAAATCTTTCTATTGTCTTATCAAACTGGGTAAAGTATCCATCCAATTCCTTGATCAACTTTTGTGGAGACATGTCCTCTACTATCCGTGTAAAATCTTTAAAATCTGTAAACATAATCGTTACATGATCAAAATGAACGGGAGTAACTTCTCCTTTTTCCTTTAGCTCTTCTGCAACCTCTGCAGGTAGAATATTCAGCAAAAGCTGATCTGATTTTTGTAGAGCAGAAGCTAAATCCTTAGTTCTTTCTTTTACTCTTACTTCTAAACTATCTCTTTCTTTTTGTAATTCATCGTATGCTTGTGCATTTGCAAGGGATATACCAGCTAACGATGCATACGCTCCAAGAAGTGCCTCATCTTTTTCAGTAAAGTGATCTGTATACTTTTTATTTAGAACCTGAATTACTCCAATGATTTCTTTGGTCGAACTATAGACTGGCATACAAAGAATCGATTTAGTGCGATATCCACTTTTTAAGTCATTTTCGGGAGAAAATCTAGAATCCGAATAAGCATCGCGGATATTCACTGTTTGCCTCGATTCGGCAACATATCCTGCAATTCCTGCCCCATACTCGATTCGAATCTCTTCCTTACTACCGAGTGCCACTCTTGAAAATAGTTCATGTCGTTCATTATCAACAAGAAATAAAGTCGCACGATCTGCATTCATCACATAGGTTACATCTTGTATGATTAAATCGAGGAGTGAGTCTAAACTCATTTCTGCCATGATGGATCTTGCGGAATCAACTAAGACATTTAAATTTCTCGCCTGTTGACTAATATTCTCTAGTTCTACTGCATCTAGATAAAACTTTCCATCTTCTGCTTTGTAAAGACCGGGTATTACATCGGTCTTCCTTTTTCCGTATTCTGAACCGGAAATAATTACTTCATATTTTAACTCTTCCACACAACAATATATAATAGCTAGTTGAGTTTAGTCAAAACTAAATTTCGGAAGTGAGCTAACTTTGGTAAAAATCCCGCAAATCTATATCTTGAAATTCAAAAAAAGTTCTTAAGAGCATTGATTCTTTTACTCTATTTCTCTTATTTCATATTCTGCATTTTTAATAATCAGTCGTCCAGTTGCATGAGAACCTGCGTATCTATATAAAGATGCTTCCCTTTCGTCTTCTGAAAAAGTAACAATTAATTTATATCTACCTAAAAAAACTTTTTCTCTTTCTGATACAGTATACTTTCTAGTTTTACTCTTATCAAATTTACCGTATAGACCTCGGCTACGATAACCGTCATTTTTCCATTGATACCAATTTCCTACTACTTCTGTATTTTCTACAAGATAGGGAGAATAAACTTTATTTGCAGGAAGAGTATCAAAGAAGTAGCAATCGTTCTCCTGACGATTCGAGTAAATCAAAACTGTTCCAGAAAGGATCGCAACTTTCTGAAATTCTTTTTGTGAAAGAGGAATTTCACCATCCTTCCTTTCTACAGTAATACAAAGATAAGCTTGCCCAATCGGAATTGCATTTTTAGTAATTGAAGAGCAATGTGTGATTATGAGTAAAAAAATAGCAATATATAATTTAATCATTCCAACCATTTTCCTTGTCAGTTGCTCCTACGACCATGTAAATATTTTTTCTACTCAATTTTTTGAATCAGTTCCAGTTTCAAAAAAAATAGATAGAACTGTTTGCATAAATCCGGTTGAAATAAAAAATAAAAATATAATAGAGTATAGGAAAGAGTCTAGAACAAATCAATTGCACATCGGGTTAACAGAATCTGAATTTCAAGCAGAGAAAAAAGAATTTGTTAAAATATTTTCTGAAAATTTTCTATCTTACCTAAAATCAAAAAATATTTTTTCGAGTATAGACTTATGTGAAAGAGAAAAAAGAGAATACCAGTTAAGTATTACACTCCAAGAATACACTATTACAACTCATTTTCCTTTCCACCCCGTTTTAGCAGGTGTCCTTTTAGTTCCTATGTTTTTTATTACAAAAGAATCAAACCTTTCTATTCAGTTTGATTTTAAAAAATCAGAAACTACAATCGCTTCTGTTACAAGAAAAGAGAATCGAGAAAGTAGTATATTTACTATCAATTATTATCCTCCTAAAACCTTTTCCTTAGATGGATATTTAAACCGTCAATACAAAGGAGACAAAATCTATATTGATTATATACTAGATGATGCAATCGACGAGCTTTCTACAAAAATTTATTCTAATTAACATGAGTTTGATGTAACAAAAAATTTAAAAGATTACCACAGATGAACACTGATGGACACGGATAAAATAATAATTATTAAAAACATCCGCGTTTATCTGTTTTCATCCGTGTCTATCCGTGGTTAAATATTCTTACATCGAACTGATGTTAAATTTTCGCTTTATTCTACTCTTTATAAAAATGCAAAAACTAGATCTTGCAACGAACGAAACGGATTATCTACTGGCTTACTCTCATTAGCCGCTACAAACTCATAATCAAGTGGATTCATAAACAAAGTTCGTAGACGAAATTCCATTGTAAATCCTGGCCAAAGAGTTGTATTCTTTCCTGTTTTTGTCACATACCAACTATTACAATTTTCTGCCCAGACTGATTTCTGCAGTCTCCTTTGTATCTCTTCATTGTAATGATCTTGCACTTCTTTTTTTACATTCATATATTTTAAATTTCTTTTCTTTAAATTTAGAATAGAATGCACAATGTAATTTGCCTGTGATTCAATCATAAAAATCATAGAACTATGACCGAGTCCAGTATTGGGTCCTGTCATTAAAAATAAATTTGGAAATCCGGAAACGGTAGTTCCTAGATAAGTTTCCGCTCCAGACTTTTTCCAAATCTCATTCAGATTTTGCCTATTGAGTCCTATTACTTCAAATGGAGCTAACGCTTCTGCTCCTTGAAAACCTGTTGCAGCAATGATTGCATCTACAAAATATTCTTTTCCTTCTTTCGATAAAATTGAATTCTCTCGGACTTCTAAAATCCCAGAAACATCTACATTTACATTTTCTCTCTCAAGCGTAGGATAGTAGTCGTTTGACATTAAAATTCTTTTACATCCAAACAAATAATTAGGTGTGAGCTTTTCTCTGAGAATTGGATCCTTGATACTCTTTTTTAAATATTCTCTCGCCGCTTGCTCAAATGCTTTCATAATTTCAGGATTGATCACAAGTCCTAAAATTCGAATTTCTAAAACCCAATAGATAAATTCTCGATAAATTTGCTGTGTGAAAGGGAGGATACTGTAAAGTAAACGCTCTTCATCAGAAATTGCTCTATCTTGTTTTGAAATGATCCAAGGAGGCGTTCTCTGAAAAAGGTTTAAAGTTTTGACGACAGGTGCAATAGCTGGCACAATTTGAATTGCACTTGCCCCAGTCCCAATCACTGCAACTTCTTTGCCTTGCAAATCAAAAGAATGATCCCATTTAGCAGAATGAAATACTTTTCCTGTAAAATTCTCTAACCCTGGTAAATCAGGAATACTAGGACGACTGAGTCCACCATTTCCAGAGATTACAGTTCTAGCAAATAACACTTCTCCGGAATCTGTTTCTACTTCCCAATACCCGTTCTCTTCCTTAAAATAAATCCCTTTTACATTTGTATTAAACGAAATCTTATAACGCAGATTGTATTTATCTACACAGAAATTCATATAGGCTAGAATCTCTTTTTGTTCGCCATACATTTTTTTCCAATTTGGATTTGGCTCAAAAGAGAAAGAATAGAGATGAGACTTAACGTCACATTCTGCTCCCGGGTAAGTATTGTCTCTCCATGTTCCCCCAATTGTATCTTTTTGCTCTAAGATTTTATAAGAATCAATTCCTGCTTGCTTCAATCGAATTGCCATACAAATTCCAGCGAACCCAGTCCCGATAATAATAGAATCTAATATTCTTTGCTTGTTATTTTCAGTTGGATCTATTTTGCGTGTTGTCATCTAGCTCTCCCCTTTTCATTTCAGGATACACGATTTAAAAACATTCGTCGCCTGAACTTATAATATTAAACAAATTTTTCTGTCTGAAATTATAATTTTATACAAAGAAAATTTTTAGAATTTAGATTCAAAATCTGAGATTACACAAAATATAGAAATCAATCCGTATAATAAAAGATATTATTATATTAGGTTTTTCTAATAGAACAATGAAAAACGGATGGGATCCGTCCAAGATACTAATAGGCTCACTCAATTTTATGCAATTGTGTTTAAGTTGAGTTAATAAATACAAACAGAGCCCATTTCGGATTTTTTTCCAAAAAGTGTTGACATAACATATATTAAGTATTATGTTGTTTAGTATGAAAGAGCTTACAGACAAACAAGAACTTGTATTAAAATACATAACCAACATAATCAAAGAAAAAGGTTTTCCTCCTACCATTCGCGAAATCGGTGATGAATTTCAAATCACTGCAAAAGGTGCTTACGATCATCTCAAAGCGATCGAGAAAAAAGGTTATCTCAAAACAAATAAAAACCAATCAAGAGCAATTGAGTTACTAAGACACAGCGCAGAGGATGGAATTCCAGTTCGCGTGATGAGTATCCCTCTTGTAGGTAGAGTTGCCGCTGGACTTCCTCTTTTTGTAGATGAGAATATCGAAGAATACATTCCTGTTCCCGATCGTATGGCAAAAAAAGGAACTGTTTTTGCTCTTCGTGTTGTTGGAGAATCTATGATAGGTGAGGGAATCAATGATGGCGATATTGCAATCATTCAACAAAAAGAAGTAGCTCGCAATGGAGAAATTGTCGTGGCACTTGTCGGTGATGCGCCGGCTGGGTCAGAAGCCACTCTAAAAACTTATTTTAAAGATGGAGATACCATTCGCCTCGAACCAAGCAATCCCAAATTCAAAACAATCCGAACCAAAAAAGATAATATCAGTATTTTAGGAAAATTAGTTGGTCTGTATAGATTTTATTAATCTAAGCTCTCTTCGAATTCCTATTGACAAAAAAAGGAAACTCAAACACTCATAAATGAATGAAGAGTTTCCTTCTATTTTTTTCCCTATTCTTATTTCTAATTCAATCTTGTGCTCCTAAGAAAGATCAAGTATCAGACACTGACCTAAAAAGACTCATTGATCGAGTCTCGATGGTTCGTCTTTCTCAAAATCTAGATTTCGATCCATCGGAGGGAAAGCCTCTGAAAACAGATTATCAAATCTTCAAAGAAGTTTGTGAACTTTTCCGTTTAGACTCAACACAAGCATTAGAAAAATTAAAATCACAACACCCTGAACTCTATAAAAGTATAATGGCAAAACGATGAAAAACAAAGAAAGATATATATGGATTAGCCTCGTTGCAATTCTAAGTTGTTCGATATTCCAACCAATTGAACGCGTAAAAGCAATTTCAACCGAAGGGGAGAAATACTTACAAATTTTACATGAAGTAATTAGCTTCATTGAAACAGATTATGTAGAATCGGTCGATGAAAAAAATCTATACATAGGTGCAATCAAGGGGATTGTATCTAGTCTCGGAGATCCTCACACACGCTTCATGGGAGAAGATGAATTTAAACATCTACAAGAAGAAACCCGTGGAAGTTTCGGCGGTGTAGGTCTAGAGGTCACACATTCAGAAGGATCGATTTTAGTGATCTCTCCTTATGATGATACTCCTGCAATGAAGGCAGGAATTTTACCTCAAGATAGAATTTTAGAAATATCTGGAAAAAGCACAGAGAAGATGTCAATCGAAGATGCTGTGAAACTTATGAGAGGACCAGCAGGAACCAATGTCACTATCAAAGTAAAACGCAAAACTGTAAAAGATCCATTTCTACTAACGCTTACTAGAGAACTAATTAAAATCCAATATTTAAAGTCAGCCTATTTAGAAAATGAAAAGATCGGGTATGTAAGGCTTACTCAATTTATGGGTAGGGAAAACAATACAGGTGGAGAATTCAAACGAATTGTGCAAGAATTTGCCGCAAAAGATGCACAAGGAATTATTATTGATTTACGCTCTAATCCAGGTGGACTCTTAGATCTAGCAATTGAGCTATCAGACATCTTTTTAAGACCTGATTTAGACATTGTATCAGTAAAAGGTAGAGGAGAAAAACTAGTTCGCGTTTTCAAATCTCAAGATGGTCAAGGAAAAGTTTTAGATGTTCCCGTTGTAGTTTTACTCAATGGTGGCTCTGCAAGTGCTTCCGAGATTTTAGCAGGAGCACTCCAAGACAATCGAAGAGCATTGATTGTAGGAAATCAATCTTTCGGAAAAGGTTCCGTTCAAAATATATACAATCTACCTTATAAAACGGGGATTGCACTTACTATTCAAAAATACTACACTCCAAGTGGAGTCTCGATTCATAAGAAAGGTATTACGCCTGACGTAGTAGTGAACCAAATTACCCCTGACAATGAAGACAAAGTTGTAATGGAGAAATTAAGTAAAACAACTCTCATTCAAAATTTTGTAAAAGACAATCCAGGTTATAATGAAAAAAACATTAAGGCTTTTCAAGATATGCTTTCTAAGAAAGGATATAAATTAAATAAAACCATTTCTAGGTTCTTACTGAAAAAAGAAAATGTAATCGGTGAAAAAAGCCCTGTCTATGATAGAGAATTTGATCCACAATTAAACAAAGCGATCGAACTACTCTTAAATCCTACAAACCCACGACCTACTTCGATGTAATGTTTGGAATTGGAATAGAAACAAGTTGTGATGAAACTTCCATCGGAATTGTAGAAGATGGAAGTAATTTAATCTCACTGAAAATTTTTAGTCAAATTGAAACTCATGCAGAATTTAGAGGGGTAGTTCCAGAAATTGCCTCTCGCGCACATTTAGAAAAAATCAATATACTCTTAGAAGAAGCAATTGCAGAATCTAAAATAGATTGGAAAGATTTATCTTATGTAGCCGTCACAAATAGACCAGGTCTTCTTGGATCTCTCATGATTGGTGCTCAACTTGCCCGTTCGATTTCTCTGGTTCATAAAATTCCAATTGTTCCAGTAGATCATCTAGAAGCTCATTTAAACACTGTGCAATTAGAAAAAAAAGTTCCTAAATTTCCCTACCTAGGTGTTTTATTATCAGGGGGAAATTCTTCCATCTTGTTGGTAGAAGATTACGGTAAAATGAAATTAATCGCTGATACTTCAGATGATGCGTTAGGAGAAGCATTTGATAAAGTATCCTCCCTACTAGGACTACCGTATCCAGGAGGACCTGCAGTCGAGAAAAGGGCTAATCAGCATAAACCGCAGGAAAATGAAAAGAATCCATTTCCAGAATTACTGAAAGACTATCCACAAGAGAGAATCGAATTTTCTTACAGCGGTTTAAAAACAAGTGTTCTCTACTATCTTAAAAAAAATACAATCGATGAAAATAAGATCAATGAAGTATGCTATCATTTTCAAAATACTGCTTTCCAGCTCGTAGAAAAAAATATTCTAAAAGCAGTAAAAGCAACTAGAGTCAAGCAAGTAGTAGCAAGTGGTGGAGTCCTAGCAAATGAAACTCTTAGAAAAAAACTAACTTCTCTCGCAGAGAAGAAAAAATTAGAATTATTCTATCCTGAGAAAAAAATACTCTGCACGGACAACGGAGCCATGATTGCCTCTCTAGGTTATTATTTATTTAAACAAGGAAAGATAGATTCTATCGATTTTAAAGTAAGTCCGAGTCGATAGGATAAAAATGAATTTACACTGCATGCGAATGCTGTAGATTGATTTTCAAATTAAAAGCCCTGAAGGAAAACTATGAAATTAAAACTCAACTGGGTTCCGAATGCTCTATCACTCGGAAATTTAACACTAGGATTTGTATCAGTTCTAATCGCATCAGAGGCGAGTCTTAGTAACCCAAACAATTCACAGATTTTTTTACTCTCTGGAATTTTTATTATACTAGCAGCCTTATTTGATGGATTCGATGGAATGGCGGCACGTGCCTTGAATGCAACATCTGCTCTCGGTGCTGAACTAGATACACTGGCAGATCTGACAACCTTTGGAATTGCTCCAGGGTTTTTAACTTATAAAATGATTTTAGAAAATTTTAAAATTGATTTATTTGGAAGTGGAGAATTATTTCCTTATGGAATGTTAGTGGCTTCTATTTTTCCAATCTGTGCCGCCTATCGTTTAGCTAGATTTACTGTCGCTCATGATCCAGCTTCTTTTACAGGGCTCCCTTCTCCGATTGCGGGAGTGATCGTAGGATTATTTCCGGTTGCCTTTCCAAATAATACGATCTCTGCTTACTTAACCATATCTAGCTTCATCGCAGTTGCGTTACTTATGGTTTCTAAAATTAAATATTCTAAACCACAAGTTGCGATTCGAGGAAAGTTTACAAAGGGGAGAATCCTCATTATCCTCGGAGGTTTCGCTGTATTGTTTTTCTTTTTAGGACTCGCAAAAGTTCCTTTTGTCATGTATGGATTGTTAATTTTCTATGTGTCCTCAGGCTTTATTAGCTTAATCATCCAACTCATCCAAGACTACTACCCCGACAACGAATCTTAAATCAATTCATTCATCGTTAAAAAAGACGCACGCCGTGCGTCTCTACTTTTTTTCAGGGCTCGCCCTAGATCCTTTTCGCATCGGAGAAGAAGGATTTTATTGGTCTCTAATATCAAAATTTATTTCAGTTCGAAATTCTACATGTGGTAAATCAATTTCTTTATACAGTGCCATTTTATTATTAATAATTAATAATATATTTCCATTACCAGAAATATTACAATCAATTGTATTAATATCTTCGTTTAGAATTTTTCCGAAACCATAGTATACATTTTGTAATTCTATCTTTTTTCCGATAAATTTTAATTTGCCATAAATTAATTTCTTGGACAATAAAACAACATCTTCATACTTTTTATAATATAAAATTTCCATTTTCATCAATATGAACTCTCCTAGACACATCGCAGTTTGGGACAAAATCCCATGTGCCACTTAGAACCTTAAATAAATTCTTTTCAGATTTATTTTTAATCAACTGGTTACAAAACTGCAGTTGGTTTTCTGGGTATATACAAAAAGAATGAAATGAAAGTCTTAATGGAGCATTTGCAGCGTGTTTGAGCAATGAAGTTCGCTGCTGCGGGTTTCTTTTCTTTTTTGCATACTTTTTTCTTTTCTTTACAAAAAGAAAAGAAAAAAGTATGAAGAATACCCCGCGGGAGCGGAAATAAAAAAATCTTATCTTAGTAATTATAGAAGTCTGCGCGACTTGACAAAGTCGCCCTAAAAATTAGATCAATCTTCACTCAGAGTTTCCATTTTTTGAATGCGAAAGCGGATAACGCGATTTTCTGGATCAAATTTATCTTTACCTAAATATTCCTCAAGATTCAAATCACCAACTGCTTTTAGTTTGTGGTCTGGAATTCCATTTTGAATTAGAATATTTCGAAACGATTCTGCTCTCGCAAGTGAGATCTTTTCTCTATTTTCAGGGAGTTCTGTCGCGTCTATCTTTCCTCTGATTTCTAAAAAATATCCTTCCGGAATTCTTTTGACAATCGTAGAGAGAGTTTCGCAAAATTGATTACACCACTCTCTAAAATAGATTTCATTGATTTCAGAATGTGCAGGAGAAAAAGCAGAGTGATAAGGAGTTTCTGGATAACGAATGTTTTCTAGTTTATAATTGTCAATATAGATGCATTGCAAAAAAAAGAATAGAAGAATGAATTTTTTTTTCATACGAACTCCTAATTATCACTCTAAAATTTATACTCGGCGGTGAGAAATGCTTCTTTGAAATAGCTCCCTCCCCTATTATCGAGTAATGCGCGCAGACCATCTCCTACCTGAAATAGTCCTGATCTAAATAAAAGTTGGAAGTCACTCAATACATTCCATCGTAAATTCAAATTGTATTCTCTTCCCATAAAATTAGAACTATCCTTGTTATAGAATACATTAAAGTCTCGATTATTTTCAATATAAGGAGATTTATTTGCATATAGATGGTAATATCCAAGCGTTAGTTCAAAAGGTCCTGGTATGATTATATTAACAAAACTTCCTACCTCGTAAAGCCCAGTCATATTTCGTGCACTAAAAAGAGCATAGCCTCCTGTGAAGTCAATGGCAATATTTGAAATTGAAAAATCGGGAAATAAAGTGCGATAGCCGCCCGCATGATATGAAGTTGGAGTTCCATCTTTACTAAAACCAGGGCGACCTGTTGTTCCAATTCCAATTAAATTCAGTTTGATTTGAGGATTGTAACTGTAGGATATTTGAAAATCCCAAAGTCCACCACTAATATTATATTGTTTTCTATGTTGGTAAATTTCCTGTTCAGAATAATTTCGAATTGATTGTAAAGCTTTTACACTTCCTCTGTTGTAAATCCCATGAGCCATGATAGTCACAACTCCGAATCTCCATTCATTAAAAAGACCAAACCAATATAAGTTTCCAGTCTCTCTAAAAGGATCTGTTTGATCGTTATCTGTAGATGAATATTGATAAACTTCTAGGGTATAATGATTGACTGGTTTAAATACAGCTTTAGAAAAAAATACATTCACATTTTGTCGTTTATCATTGAATCCATTTCCATCTAGATCTGCCGCTGTTCTCTCCCTTGTTCGAATCCAACCTCCTTCGAGCGTTAGTTTATATCCTGGAATCCCTTTTGTCATAAGAGCCCCACTTCCAATAGCAAACACAAGACGACCTAAAGGAGAAGAAAAGAATTGGATTCCGTATCTAGAAGTAAAATCATATTCCTTTAATTTAAAATTGATATATAAAAAATTGCTTCTAATATTAACAGGTGTTTGTTGTCCAAGTTCCCCCCCTGTTCCACTTCCTAAAATAGAAGGATTATTTCGATCCGTGTTTGAAATTGAACTTCCTCCAAACGTCATATCCCCGATCTGAACACCGGCAAATCCATCAAAATACTTAGATGTAAAAAACTCAAAGTTGAGTAAAACCCTAGAATCATAATAATTTAATTTTTCATTTCTTCTTGAAAGAGTTGTTTGTTTACCAACGGAACGAGCCGCAACTTCTTGGTTAAAAATATTTGCTCCAGTAGCGGCTGCATTGCTATATTCCAGTTCAGGATTATAATAAGGTGTTGTAGAACTCTGACGGGAAAGAAGTGTATCCCGACTAAGTGCAAAACCTCTAAAACGCATTACACCTGTAATATTAAACTTTTTTTGGGGTTCTGTATCATCTGAATATAACGCTTGTAGAAATAAGAAACATAGAGCCAGAAAAAGTTTCATGCCCTAGCGAACCCAGTCATTGTTATTAAAATATTTTTCTTTTAATCGATCAATCTCTCTGGTTCTTTTCATTTCCCGAATAAAAAAATTTGCTTCATTCATCAACAGTAGGTCATACTTTTTCATTGAGATACTGAGTTGTTTTTCAACAACTGGACTTACAACAGCCTGCATTTTGATTTTTAAAGCAGGATTTCTCTGTAGCAATCCTTCTAAATATAAATTATCAGCAACATAACAATTGATTTCGTTGTCGTTTAACGCTTTTAGCGCAGCTTCATCTGTTTGATACGGCTTAATCGTGAAACGGGGGAAATTATCTTTCACAAAGTCATAATTGGAAGTATTGTTCTTTACTCCAATGATAAGACCAGAAAGAGATTTTAGATCATATAGATTTCGAAAAATTTTATTCGTTACAACCTGCCCCTCTGATTCGGCTGGTAGGATAGATTTATTTACTAATGCACCTGGAGAGCTGATATAATAAGAATCACTAAATCCAAGCTCTTGTCCCCGCTTCATACTAGAAGAATTTCCAAATGAAATATCTACTCGTCCAGATTTGATTGCTTTCGCGTGGTCAGCAAAAGTTAAAAGGGGAACTACTTCTTTTAAATTCACACCCAAATAATCTGCAAACGCTTTTGCCAGCTCTACTTCGAATCCAGGATAGCCTGGCTTTGGATTTTGAATGTAATAGGGTTCATAGTCTCCTCCTACTGAGACTACGATCTCTTTTTTTTTGAGTATTTTATAGAGCTGAGAATCCTCATTTGCAAAAACAAAAAACGGAAGAAATAGAATAATTATACAGACATAGATATATCGTGAAAGCATAATCACTCAATAAATTATAAATTAATTGTTTTGTCGATAATATTATAATTTTTTAGAATCACTGTATCCATTGTCAAGAGTAGAAATAAACAAGTGATAAAAACAAGAACTCCTACCGTAGAAAGAACAATAAAAAACAAATTCTTTAAAAAGCGATATTGTAAAAAAGAAAGACTAACCAATATATTTCGTGTAACGGAAAGACCTTCTTCTTTGCCAATTTTGTAGTAATTCCTTACATAGAAAATACACAGTAAAAATAATAACACGATCAATAAGATTCCAAATTGAGAAGTATAATGTTTTTGCAGAGAAAAAAGTGGGATATAAACAACGTTTCCTACAAATACTCCAGCAAAGATTATCAATAAAAAATGACCTGCGATTTTTAAAAACGAGGATTCTTTCTTTGGTTCAGCCGCACCTAATGCTTTGATAGTTGGTCTTGCATTGTTTTCCTCATCATTAAAAGATGCAAGCAGCAGTGCGTTAAATTTATAATCACTTGTATCCACTAACTTTAGATACAAACTCAATCGATAAACAAGCCATAGATATAAAACATAAACTAACCCATATATAATAGCTGAAATACCAATCACCATTGATGGCAATACAAGAGAGTTAGAATTGGAAAGAGAGCTTTTTGTTGTATCTAAAAAAAAGAATCCAGCAAAAAATCCAATTCCAAATAAGCAGATCGTTGTGAAAAACAAAGCTTTCTTTGTAAAAAAAGTTACAAAGAATTTTTGAAAGGTATGTAGGATAGACATACATACAATTACATAAACAGGTAAATGAAGTGCAAGCATCGGTATTCCGATAAACGGAAGATGAATCGATAAAAAAATCGACCTAGCCAAATAATAAGAAAATGTTAAAAAGGCAACTGAGAGCAAAACTCTTTGTAAAAAAATAGCAAACCAAGCGTTATTTAAAACAGATACAACAGTTGAAAAACAAAGTGCAATTAAAAATACATTCAGAAATAGTTTTACCTTCTGTCCTATAAGTAAGCCTTCGATCTTTTCAATTGTTTTTTCTAATTTGCCATCACTTGGCGCATAATCGTCATTTACCTCTTTCAGAAGAGAGTTTAAAAAGAAAATTTTGAAAACAATTCCTTTTCGAATCTCAAGAGAAGCAGGCTTTTCTTCCAAGTCTTCATTTTCAATTCTAGTTTCCAGTCGCATTACATTCTTGGTATCAAAATCGACTGTAATATTGAGAAAAATATCCTCTAAAGCAAATAAGAATATAAGGAAGGAAATTAAAATAATAAATTTGTTAGTTTTGTTCATTTGAATTTTATAGAAAAATATAGGTTAGTATCCAAGCAACAATTAAGAATCCTACAACAGCTGCTACACCAATGGTTCCTACTTTAAAATGAAATTGCTTTTTAGGTTTGTCTTCTAGATACTCTTCATCATTTTTTTTCTTTATCGTTGTTGCAAGTGTTTCAAATCCAGCTAGTTTCACTTTGACAGTCGTTTCTTTTTCGGAATATCTCCCAAAAACTCCATCTGTTACTTTTACTACCGCATCTACCTCTGCCGGACTTTTTTTAATATCGATCACTGTTGCAGGAACAGGTCGAATTCCTCCACCCTCTTCTTTTAAAGAAAGTAGATTGATAACGTTATTAGAAACTTCATTGTCTGGTGTGAACTTGATCATAATACGATCACCGATTCGAAGTTCGTCTACCCTAGTTCCTGTCACAGGAGAAAGAACGTAGGTAAAGTTTCCAACTAAAGAACCAGCAGGAATCAATGAATCAACAAAGTCTTTGTCCTTAGCTTTGTCGATTATATCTTCCCGAACAGAAGAAGCATCAATTTCGTCTCTTTGGATTGGATGAAAAATTGTATTAATTAAATAATCCCCTTTTCCTAAAACCTTGGAAAGATTTTGTTTGAGCAATTCGTTTAGCTTTTCTGAATTATCATATTCTAGATAATACATCATTTCTACTAGATAGCTCTCTGAGGCAAAAGAGTTCTTAAAGGAATTGATCAGAGTCAAGGTAGCACTCTGAATATGATTTCCCTCAAACATAAATTTCTGAATACGATTCACTACATCTTTATAGGTATAATCTGAATTAATATTAATTAATTCATTTGAATGCGAAACCAATGTTTCAAAACGTTCTATTGTATTCTTCTGTTTATTTGCAATACCAGCAAATACAACAAAGGTTCTCTGTATACTATCACGTGCTACAAATTTAATAAAATATAAATCACTTGCCATAGGGGACTATTTAACAAATAAACCAATTCCTATTTGGATGGCAACTACTATTATAATGCCATATTTCTAATCTCAATCCTACTCATCCATTCATGAATTTTTAAACAGATTAAAAAAATACTTCACAGAAACCATTTCTAGCTCTCAGAAATTGGATATGATTTGCCAAATCTATCTGTTTTATGAACTTGGTAGGATATTCCGAGAAAGTGAAACTTTCTACTGTAGAGAAAAAAATGTCCATTGTAAAAATTGAAAACCTGAAAAAATCCTATTATATATCAGATAAAGGTGTTCCTATCCTTTGGGATCTAAACTTAAATGTGGGAGAAGGAGAAATTGTTTCAGTAGAAGGCTCTTCTGGAGTCGGCAAATCAACCCTTTTAAATATTCTAGGAGCCATGGATGAATTCGATAGTGGACTAGTAGAGGTATGCGGCACCGATTTGGGTAATATATCAGAAACAGACAAAGAAAAATTTAGAGCCAGTAAAATTTCCTTCATCTTTCAACATCATTTGCTTCTCCCTGATTTTACCGCTTTAGAGAATGTGATGATTCCACTTCTAATCAGTAAAATGAATGTGATCAAAGCTAAGCAAGAAGCAACTGCAATGCTGGAGCGAGTAGGTCTAGGAGAAAGACTCGCTAGTTTTCCATCCCAGCTCTCAGGAGGAGAAAGTGCACGTGTAGGCGTAGCGAGAGCACTTGTTTCCAAGAAGCAATTAGTCTTAGCAGATGAACCAACTGGAAATTTAGACCGAGAAAATTCTAAAAACTTAATGGCACTCATTTTAGAATTACAGAGAGACCTCAGATTTTCGATGATACTTGTTACACATGATATGGAACTTGCCGCTATGGCGACCAAACGGAATAAATTACTCTCCGGAAAACTACAACCTATCCCGGTATAGCATAACGTTCTCAAAACTTTTTGAAAGATTACCACCTTTTGCCGCGAACAAGTGGCAATGGATTTTGGGTGGAGACACCGATAGTCACCGATCAAGAAACGATTGCAAGTCTTTTAGAATGAGACGTTTTGAATTAGATGAGGTAAATTTTATCACTAAGAAATATTAACCATAATTAATATAACTCAAAAAATAGAAAAGACGTTATCTCTTAACTCCGGTATTTATATCTATGATAGCTATCCTATTGGCAACGGTCCCTCCATTGACACTAGTAAAATTTCCTCCGATCAATACTGCTGTCCCAAGTGTAATAATTGTATTCACTACATTGTTTGCATTTGGATTCCAAGCAGTCGCATTTCCGGTCAAATCCGTTGCACCAATATAATTTCTAACGAGAGAAACAAAAGATGCAGCGCCAGTAAAAGCACCACCAACATAAATATTTGATCCAGAAATTGCAATTGCATTTGTGATATTATTTGTGCCTGTATTTACTCCTGATGCAAAGCCGGGAGTAGCATTACCTGTCGAGATTTGAATAGAACCAAAATTATTAAAAGTAGTCCCACAAAGACCTCCTACAAATGAACCCGCAATTAAAACATCTGTAGATGTAGCAACTATCGTATTTACGGGAGATACGGCGCCTGTAGCGCACCAACCAGGTAATGTTAATCCTGTAGATAGATCTACAGCGACCAGATAATTTCTATTAGTCTGACCGCCTATATTAGCAGCAGCAAATGTTCCACCAACATACGCAACGTTTCCGCTTACAGCGATTATATTAATTACACCATTATTACAATTAGGATCCCAAGCTGTTCCAATTCCAGTATTTAAGTCGATAGCCGCAATCCTACTCCTAGGCTGCCCACCAATAGACCCTCCTCCATTAAAACTTCCTCCCACATAGGCAAGATTGTTACTTATTGCAATTGTATTCACAGTATTATTTGCGTTCGGATTCCAGGATGTCGCTTGTCCAGTGACTATGTCCAAAGCTGCAATGCGGCTCCTTGCTTGTCCCCCAATATTTAAAAATGTTCCCCCAACATAGACAGTGTTTCCATTCAATGCAATTGTATTCACAGTATTATCCGCATTTGGATTCCAAGTAGGAATTTCAAAGCCATTTACTAAATCAATAGCGGCGATTCTATTTCTAGCCGAAGATCCAACAGAAGTAAAGTCTCCACCGATGAAAAGAATGTTGCAGCTAACAGCCATTGCCTTTACAGTAGTACCTCCCAAAGCACCCACCTTGAGTACTGCCTGTTGTGTCTGAAAAGAAGTTGATCCAGAATAGGAAGATGCAAGTGCATTGCCTAGAGTATCCTTAACTCCGCTTAAGACTTTTATTTGCAGCATGTAACTAGACTCAACGCAAAATGAAGTTTGGAGAGAAATACTTGCAATCATCTGATCTGTGGAAATATTTAGGATACCACCTAGGCAAGAAGTAAAGTTATTTGTGGATAATTGTATGTTACCCGTACACAATCCATCTGTGGAAATCATTGTGAGAGTGGATGTATCTATAGCCTTATCAAATGAAATAGTGATGGGTGTTCCTATTATAAATCCAACCGTATTATTTGCAGGGGTAACAGAAAGAACATTAGGCTGTGTATTCGTGGCAGCAGTAGAAGAGGTGTTAACAGAGTCTTTGATCTTAGAGAGATATACTGCAAACATAGTATCTACATTTCCTTTTGAAATAGAACATCCTACAAAATAGAGTATAGATACGCAAAATAAAAGAAATAACTTTATATTTAAATTAGGAATGTTCATATTAGTTAAAACAAACTCCCTTTCTTTAGTATCGAAAAAGTGAATTAAAAATTCAAATCATTGAATTGAGGGCTAAATTTAAACTAAATTGGAAAGTAGTCAAGGAATAAATTAAAACCACCTATGATTATAGCGCCTATCGATTCAAAGTCTTCTATAATCTTCTCCGATTCAAGCTTATGAATGAAAAGCTTAGATCATCAACGTCTTTCTGGCTCTATCGCTAATTTGCATCCAGCTTTCTCCATAATCATCTCCTGTTTCTATCTTACAAGTGAATGGCTTAAATCAAAAAAGAATTGCGAGTTTTTTTAGAATATCTCATTTGAGAAAATCTCAAAAATTAAGAAAGCCTTTCTTTAACTTGTAATTTGTGTAAGATAAGTTATTAATTTAAAGCTCAATAGGCTTGGTAACCGAATCGCTTGTTCGTGTTAAACACTGGATTTATTTTAGTAGTGATAGAAGCGGCAGTTGTGTTGGAAATTCCTGTCGTTCCATTCGAATACATAATGTATACTCGTCCGTCTTGTGTATTGTTTAACACGTTAGCAGTAGCAATTATATCCCCATACCCATCCCCGTTTATATCAGAGCCAGAAATTCCAGCAGCAAATCTACCACCACCACCGACTTCACCAATTATAATTCTATTTGCAGAAGTTAATGGGACGCTGGGAACGCCAGAGCTAGAAGAATGAAATATATACATTTTTCCATCGCCTGCATTAATATAAGCAGAGCCCAGGATTATATCCTTAAAACCATCAGCGTTTACATCCATTATCCACACGAAGCCACCAAGCCTAGCTCCACTACTTTCTCCGACATAAGAAGCATGAGGGGTCACATTTATTCCACTTGGTCCATTGGATAAATAAACAAATACTTTCCCAATGGGGCTGCCCGCGCCATTTTGATCTGCGCCAACAATTAAGTCTGCGTAACCATCTCCATTTATATCCCCTGAATTGATCGAGTAACCGAAACTGTCTTGATTGGCAGTACCGGCTATGCTTGCTACCGCAGAAGTAGTATTAGCCGCAATAATTCCACCAGAGCCAGAAGAATGGAATATAAAGACTTTCCCTTTATTTGTTGCTGGCGCGGTAATGCTTGAGACGCTCAAATCAGTAAACCCGTCTCCATTATAATCACCCATGGAAACGAAATTACTAATATCCTCACTCCCTATGCCGACTATCGTTGTATTTGCTCCGGCTAAATTATTAGCGGTAATTCCAGATGCGCTGGAATGGAAAACATAAACGGCTCCAGTAGAGGCAATATAATTATTAATAGCAACGTCAGCATATCCATCTCCATTTACATCACCAGTGTCTAAACCATAGCCTAAGTATCCTAATGCACCCCCAACAATTGATTTTGGGGCAGCACTGGCAAGCGTTGTGGTTATTCCATTGGTGCCGCTAGAATAAAAGAAATAAACCTTTCCAGCGCTTCCTGAAAAACTTATATCACTCACTACCAAATCAGCATACCCATCTCCGTTAAGATCATTGGTTACAATAAAGTCTCCAAAGGTAGTAGTCGTTTCTCCGGTAATCGTAGTATTAGCCGCTGTAGTAGATGTAGCGGTAATTCCATTTATGCCGCTAGAATGGAAAATATATACAACGCCCGGTCCTACAGCTATAGAGGAAGCTACCATATCACTATACCCATCTCCATTTATGTCGTGGTTTTTATCCTTATATACCGTGATCGAGGTTACAGGTGATATGCCGCCGGCAGTATTAATAGCTCTAACGTTGATTATATGTTTACTTCCATCTTTCCACGTCAAGGATCCTGAAGGAAGTTTCATTTTCCAACTAGTAGTTCCCTGTGCAGTTGAATAGTTACCAGAATCAAAGGCAACTTCTACCTTGCTCACTCCCAAGCTATCAGTTGCAGTTCCGATCATGAATCCAGTATATACAGTGCTCTTGTCTTTTAAGTTTTGTATTGTAACAGTTGGAACGTTAGTAGAAGAGTTTATCGATTGGTTGTTTAAAGATTTAATTCCACAAAGAGAAGTATTATCTCCTGTAAAGGATTTAAAAATTAATCCATTTATAAAATTGCGATTCTTCGGATCGCATGCGTTCTTATAAGTTGCCTCACCAATACAAGTAATGCTTAAAATAGAAATGGAAAAAATAATTTTTAATCGTAGTGGAATTTTCATATTATTCCTTTAGATGGTCATCACTTAGAGTTGTTTCTTCCCATCGGTCAAAATCTGTTTGTAGTTCAAGAATCTTATTTCGCGCTCCTCTTAAGGAAGCGGCAACTAGTAGCAAACGAAGTGGTGGCTTATTTGATTCTGCCGTTTGGATGATAGCTTTTGCTACTCGCAATGGATTTCCTGTTTGTTTACCACTAGCATTTCGAATACTATTTTGATTTGCATTTACTGTTTCTTTGTAATCTTCGATTTTCATTTTCTTTCTAGCGCTCTCTTTAATTTCCATCCAACTTTTTCCATAATCGTCTCCCATTTCTATCTTACAAGTGAATCGCTTAAGGCAAAAAAGGATTGCGAGTCTTTTAGAAAAGATGTTTTGAAATAAATAGGGTAAAATTTATTTTATTCGTATCTCGACTTCGCTCGATAAACGGTTTCTTGGCTTTGATCGATTAAAGGCTTTAGTATAGAAATCCATTCCACTATCCGCTTGCATCTGTGGTTAAATATTTTTAAATTGAGTTCATTAAATAACGTGAATTCGAAATAAAATTTTTTCACCGCCGATAACTGAAAGATACAGAAACGATGGTTACTGTTGAACTATCGTATCTTTTATCGGTGTCCTCGGTGTATATCGGTGGTAATCTTTTAATTTCTTTGTAAGATCGAACTCGCGTTAAATAATACTCAGGAACTTTTCTACGTCTTTATGATTTCCAAAAACAACCATGATATCTCTCGCTCGAAATACAGTTTCTGCAGAAGGGATACCAAGAGTTTCTAAAACCACATCATCTTCTCTTCTTTTATTTTTAGAAAGATTTTTGTGACGCTTGATTGTAATCAGAAGTAAGTTGTATTTTTCTTTTAGCTTTACTTCCATAATTGTTTTACCATTGAAAAATTCAGGAACAAGTAATTCTGCAATCCGATATTCTTCTGATAAAATAATACTTCCTTTGATATTTGCATGGCTAAACATCTCAGCCATGTTCTTTGCTGCTCTCTCTTCGGGATTAAAAATATGTGTGATACCGAGCATTTTTAAAATACGAATATGAAGTGGTGTTTGGTAGCGGGCAATGATTTCTTTCACACCGATTCGGCGTAGTATATCACTTGTAATAACTAACGTTTCAAAATCATCGGCAGTGGCTAATATAACATAGTCAAAGTCTTCTAGTCCTTGCGCTTCCATAGCACTTTCATCTGTAGAATCCAAGCAAACTGCATTCGTGCAAACGTCTTTGATTTCTTCAACCAATTCCATATTTTTGTCGATCGCAATTACTTCATGCCTTTCATCATATAGACATTTTACTAGTTCTTTCCCAAAATCTCCAAGTCCGATCACTGCAATTTTTTTTGTATTCATAAACCCTACTGTAATAATCCCACTATTTCCTTGTAACCAAGATCTTTCGCATAATCCATTGCCGTTAACCCATGAATGTCAGTCATGTTTCTATCTGCTCCTTTTTCTAGGAGATATTTCACTGAGTCATAATCGCCTAACGCTGCTGCAATCATGAGTGGAGTTAAACTATTTTTGTCCTTTTCATTTATATCAATGTTGGAATATAATACCTGACTTTTTTTAGGATAATCAATTAAAACACGCATAACATCTCTATATCCTCTTAAAACAGAAAGATGTAAAAGATTAGAACCGTCAAATAATTTTTCGTTAATATTTGCATTGCTCTTCAAAAGACTCCTAACAATTTCCGCATGACCATTTTCTACAGCTAAAATAAGGGCTGTCTTATGTTTACGATTCTCTTCTGCCAAGCGTGGTTTTCTTTCTAGAAGAATACGTGTAATTTCTTTATTCCCTCTTTCAATCGCCATCATGAGTGCGTTATTTCCATCTGAGAATTTAAAATGAGGATTTGCTCTTTTCTTTAAAATCATTTCTGCAATTTCAAATTCATCTCCCTTTACGGAAGCCATAAGGCTTGATCCAAAATGTTTATTTAATACATTTACATGCACTCTTTTTTCTAATAGCATTTGCACAATTGCTTTATGACCATAACGTGCTGCGATAAAGAGTGCATTGTCCCCTGCTTCGTTCTTTGCACTCGCCCGTGCTCCATTTTCTAAAAGTATTTTCACAATCTCTGGCTTACCAAAAAAAGCAGCACTCATAAGGGCTGTATTTCCTGTCTTAGTTGAAAAATTAACTTCCGCTTTGTTTGCGAGAAGCATTTGAACTAACTCCAAATTTCCCCTATCACAAGCAATTATAAGTGGTGTTTCTAACTCTAAATTATAAGTATTGATTTCAGCTCCTTTAGAGAGTAAGTCTTTTACTTCTGAAATTTTTTCGTATCGAACTGCTAGTTCTAGAAAACTCATTCCTTTATCATTTTTCCAATTGAGTGGCTTATCTAAAAATTCCTTTCTTAAATATTCATATTGATTTTTATCCGACTCTTCTAAGGCTTTTTCTTCTGCGACAGATTTCATTACCACGCTTAGTATTTTTCCATAGCCATTTGCTCTTGCTAAATCGAGAGCACTAAGACCTGATTTAGCTTTTATATGAATATCCGGATTTTTTGTCAGAAGAAGTCTTATGATTTCTCCCTCATTTTCTTTAGAGATACAAACCATATAGAGAGGAGTTCTGTTCTCTAAGTCTCTTGCATTCACATCAGCGTTATACGAAAGAAGTAGGCTAACAATTCTTGCATTCTTATGCCAAGCAGACGCATGAAGGGGTGTAAGTCCTTTTTCATTTGCTTGGTTTACTTTTGCTTTATAAAAAAGAGCTGTTTTTACAAGTTCATACTGATTATAATAAGCAGAGCTGTATAAAAAACTATCTCCTGCATAGTCTTTCGTATTTACATCTGCTCCATTTGCAAGAAGAAGTCTTGCTATAAATACATGCGAGGGATAAATGATATTATCCTTTTCGAGTCTTGCAAAATGTAAAATTTGTAAAAGAGCATCAGATCCAGAAGAATCAATTAATTTTAAATCTGCTTTATTCTGAATTAGATACTTAGCACATAAAAAGCTTCCATAAAAGGATGCATACATAAGAGGGCTTTTGCCCTTTTCCCCATATTGCTCATTGATTTGAATTTCACCCGAATTGAGGAGAGAAATTAGCCTAGATAAGTCTTCTTTCTGAATTGCTTCAATTAGATTCTGATTTTCTGGTTTAAATATACGATCTTCTTTTTTAATAACAGTCTTTGTTGGAACTATCGGTTTTGGAGGAGGTTTGTAAGCAGGATTTAAGATTTGCACAACAGCCCAGTGATTGTTTTTTACGGCGAGAGTAAGAGCAGACTCTTTTTTACGATTCAGTTTTTTTGCTCTTGCTTTATTAGTTAAAAGTAAATTTACAAGATCAGCATAACCTCGTTCTGCTGCAATCATCATAGCGGTGTTGCCTTCAGAGTCTCTCAAGTTTAAATCAAAATGGTTTTCAATAAAATACTGCATCGATTTAAAATCATTATAATAAGCAGCACTTAAAACTCCATAATCTCTATACTTTCCTCTTTTAGTTTTCTTTTTTCGATCCAATAGCATTTGTGCAATTTCATACTGCCTATTTTTAGGATTACGAATCGCATTGTAAAGAGCTGTTTCGTAGGCTTGGCTAGGCTCTTCAATCTCAATTCCTTTTTCTAAAAGTTGTTGAACTAATTTTTTATTTCCCTTATAGCATGCGAGCATAAACACACTAAATCCCTTTTGTGACTTTGCATAAATATCAGCTCCCGCTTCTAAAAACATATCTACTATATCTTGCTCTTCAGATAGAATAGCATACATAAGCGGAGTATAACCTTTATTATCCGCAACAGTTAAATCAGATTTGCGATCAATCAAAGGTTGTATCACATCTCTTTGCTTTTTATCTATCGCATGTATAATTGCTGTCATTCCTTCGCTATCTCGTAAATTTAAGTCTGGCTTTTTCTCTAAAATCATTTGAATCATTTCTTTTTGATCAAAGTAAATTGCCTGCATAAGCGGTGTATCACCTGTAAAATTTCGAACATTGACATCCGCACCTTTTTCCAATAAAAATTTCACTAACTCAATGTCTTTATTTTCAATGGATATATGCAATAACGTATTTCCATCTTTATTTCTCAAATTTAGATTAGCATTTTTTGAAATTAAATAATCAAATATTTCTTTGTCTTTGACACGAGCCATTAAAACAGATTCCCCATCCTCTTTTTGATGATTGATATTGGCTCCTCTTTCTACTAATATTTTGATGATAGCAAGCTCGTTTGTTTTTCCAGAATGCTTATCTGAATAATTCATGAGTAAATTCGCACCATTTACATCTTCCTCATTCACATCCGCCCCTGAGTCGATCAAGAGATGAATACCTTCTACAAAATTTTTTTGACAAGCAATTCGAAGAGCCGTTTCATTTCTATAATTAATCGCATTTGGGTCTGCTTTTTTGTCCAGAAGTGCTTTCATGATAGAGACTGCTCCGAAATGAGTCGCAAGCATGAGTGGAGTTGTATTCCATTCATTTCCGCCATTGATATCTGCACCTGAGTCGATGGCACGGTTAATGTCCGTTATGCTCCTTTTCCGAACAGCTTCAAATAAATCCTCAGTAGGTCCTGAAAAGAGGTAAGTCGTATAAAAAAATAAAATAAAAAATCTTAAAAAAATTGCCATGTATCTAGACTTAGAATATTTCTATTTCTGGAAAGTTAAATTTTGTATTTTTAGAAGGAGAAAAATATGGATACATACAAACCAATCTCTTGTGAATTTCATGATGACCTAGAGGCATATTCCGTATTAAAGAAAAAATTGGAAATTGTTTATGAATCTGAATCAGGAGAAGTTCTTACTGAATTCGGTAAAATCGTTGATCTATACACTCGAGACAAAGCAGAATTTATGCTTTTAGATTCAGGCAAAGAAATTCGATTGGATCAATTGATCCGAGTAGATAATCCTATCGGATAATGAATATTAGCCTCTCTTTTTTAAAGCAACCAAGATCTTAAATTTCTGGAGTATTTTAAAACTAATTCTTTTTTTATTCCTAAAAGCTATGAGTATTTTTTGACAGCCCCTTTCTCCCTTTATTACTTGGATTACACTCCATTAAAAAGTTTAGCAGGAATTGTTATTTCTTTAATAATATTAGAAATTACGTAACCTATCAGGGTGATGAAATAAAAAATTAAAGGAAGGAAACAAAGGGTACG
>DAORDH010000032.1:0-58404 GCA_035345875.1 Leptospiraceae bacterium
TATATTAAAATTATATTCTCTTGATAAAAGTAACTTAGCAGCCTGATAGGTTACGGGAATTCTAATAAAACAATATAATCAATCACTTACAGAATAGCTTAGCTTTCGGAGAGTTCAATGGAAAATGGAGTAAAACCTCTTTGAAAAGTTTGATCCATTCAAATTTAAATATTTCTTTCGCTATGGGAGAAGAAAAGCGGATCGAAAGTTTTCAAATTCGAACAAACAACTTACGATTATTTAAGAAAGTCCCTTGCCAAGTTTTTTAAAATGTAGTGTATTTTTATTCTTTACAATAGCTTCCTTACATAGATTCATTTCAAAAGAAATTCGAGGAAGGAGTTTGAAGTGAAGAGCTATATAATAGGAATTGATGCAGGAACAACTGGAATCAGAACATTTTGCTTTGATACGAAAGGAAAAGTAATTTCAGTTGCCTATGAAGAATTTAAACAAATTTTTCCAAAAGCAGGCTGGGTAGAGCACAACGCAACTGAGATCTGGCAAAAGACCGAGAAGTTAATTTTGCAAGCAATTAAAAAAGGAAAACTAAACCCTAAAAATGCTATCTGTATCGGAATTACAAACCAAAGAGAAACTACAGTGCTTTTTGACAAAAAGACAGGAAAACCAGTTCACAATGCTATTGTATGGCAATGTAGAAGAACTGCTGATTTATGTATGGATTTAAAAGCAAAAGGTTTAGAGTCTGAGTTTAGAAATAGAACAGGACTTGTATTAGATGCATATTTCAGTGGGACAAAAATAAAATGGATTTTAGACAATGTAGCTGGAGCAAGGGATAAAGCAAATCGCGGAGATCTTCTTTTCGGAACGATTGACACTTGGCTCTTATATAAATTAACAAAAGGAAAGGCTCACAAGACTGATCATACTAACGCATCTAGAACACTTATTTTCAACATTAAAGATAAAAAATGGGATGTAGATTTATTAAATATTTTAAATATCCCAGCTTCAATTCTTCCAGAAGCGCAAACCTCTCGCTATGAATTTGGAAAGACAGAAGGTGTAAAAGGACTTCCAGATGGAATCCCAATCACAGCGTTAGTAGGAGATCAGCAAGGAGCTCTCTTTGGACAGCTTTGCACTGAAGTTGGAGAAGCAAAGAATACGTATGGAACAGGATGTTTTCTATTATTTAATATAGGAAATGATTTTCAAATTTCTAAAAATGGTTTAATTACAACTCTTGCTTGTGGTCCTGAGGGTAATACCGTTTATGCTCTTGAAGGTTCTGTATTTATTGGTGGAGCTGTTGTGCAATGGCTTCGTGATTATATGAAATTTTTCAAAGAGTCAAAAGATACATTTAAAATTGTGAAAACTCTAAAACAGGAAGATGATATAGTATTTGTTCCAGCCTTTGCAGGTCTTGGGGCACCTCATTGGGATATGAATGCAAGAGGAGCGATATACGGAATTACTCGAGATACAAATCATGCACAGATTATAAGAGCAGCTCTTAAGTCAATTGCTCTACAATCATATGAATTGGTATCTGCTATGGAGAACGATACTGGAAAGTCTCTTAAGATTTTGAAAGTAGATGGTGGTGCAACCAACAATGAATATTTAATGCAATACCAAGCGGATATTCTCGGTAAAAAAGTCCAAAGACCTGATAATGTAGATACAACTGTTTTAGGTGCAGCTTACTTAGCAGGACTTGAATGCAAAGTTTTCTCATCAGTAGAAGATTTGAAAGCAATGAATAAAAAATTCAAAGAATTTAAACCGGCTATGAAAGAAGAAGTTAGAAACAGAGAAATCGAAAAATGGAATACTGCGATCGTCAAAACTAAGACAGTATAATTTTATAAACCGAATGACTTTTGTAAAGTCATTCGGTTTTTATTCAGATTCGAATTGCAAACGATATGCTTTGACAAACTACGTAAAAAATTACGTGTTTAATGTCAATTAGCCGCAAAAATAAATAAAAAAACAATATAATTCATAAAAAATATTTGCTCTTTAAAAAAGCATTTCTAAAAGTATCCTTTAAGTTTTTTGAATCTTTAAAATAAAATTAGAATTTTATAAAAATCAAACCTTAAAGAATAAGAATTAATTGATTTGATAACTAATTCTTAAGAACGGATTTCATGTTTAAATAAATCTTTCATTCTAAATTGAAATTCTTAAATTAGTGCTGAATTCTAGATGCGAATAACTTTTAGATTCGAGCTTTAATGATGAGTAGGGAATTTTTTTAAAGCTATTAAACAAATACAAAAGAAAGGATATAAAAATGTTAAAACTATTCTTATATAGTATTCTAATGACTGGTTTTTTATTTGCTGAGACGGTTGTGGAAGAGGGACCCAAAAGTAAAACAGAAATTGCAACGCAGCCAGGAAGTGTCAATGTTACCGTGGAGCATAAAGAGATTGTTAGTGAAAAAACAGAAAAAGTAATCATTGATAAAGAGCTTACGGATAACGTAATTAAAAAATTTGAGGAAGCCGATAAAAGAAGGCAAAAAGCTACAGATTCAGAGTTAGGAGCTTTTAAAGAAGAGCTAGATTATTTAAAAAAAGAAAGAGAGAAGCTCGAAAGGTCAGACAAAGGAAATGATGAATTTAAAAGGACTATTGATAAGAGAATTGCTTCTCTTGAAATAAGAATGAGAAGAATAGAAAAATATCTAGCTATGGATGAAACTATGGTAGATTATTATAAAAGAGAAAGAAGCCCCTGGGATTTAGTTTGGAGATCAGCTGTGTTTCCTGGTTGGGGTCATCGATATGCAAAAGAAGAATATACCGGGAATACTTATTCTACTACTATCTTAGTTTTACTCGGTATTGGATATTTTATTCAATACCAAGTAGGTGCAGCAAAAGATGCAGCAAATACTACACTTTATAACAATGCAGTGGTCCGAACACTTCAATACAGCAGTCTTGGTATCCCTGCCAATTTTTCTAATACATTTTTATACAGTAGTTTTGCTACTTATAATTCTGCTATGTCAGCTATCGATTCCCAATCCCAATTGTCGAGCAACTTTATAAATGGTGCTATTGCTCTTTATTTTATCCAATTAGTTCATGTATATTTTACAGGTGTTGAGTGGGCAAAAGTTCAACCAAGAGACTATTCCAGTGAAGAACTTCTAAAACCTTCTAGTTTTAATTTTCGCTCTAAGCCAGATAACAACCATTATTCCCTCACTCAAGAAAAAGGAGTTCGTTATGAATTGGAAGTGTTACAAAGGTTTTAATTTATGAGGTTAAAATTAAATAGCAAGATCAATTTATAAAAAAAGAATCTTTTCAGTTTTGTTATTTATTCTAAAATAAAAAAGCATTTACAGTTATAATTTGAAATTAAAAGGTGTTTTTTATGTTTTTATCCAAATTTATAAGAAATAGATTTGTTTTTCTGATTTTACCTCTCCTGCTAAGTTGCACTGGATTCAATTTGAGGACCTGGCCTCTTCCTGTTTCGCCTAACACACATCCAATAGAATCTTATGCAGGTGTTGATGTATTTTTTAAGGGTGGTTATATTTATCATAGTGGTTCTAATGTGTCCTATACTGGAACCGGAAAATTAGAAAAAAATGGAAAAGCTTGCTCCCATTCATTTTTGTATCTAGTTGCCTTCGGCAGTTCTAGGATTTATGACGCCAAAGTAAATGGAGCGGTGAATCATATAGGAGCAATAGAAGAAGACGTGCTTGCAATTCTTGGCGGTTTTTATCATAGACATTGCACCATTGTGATAGGAGAGGGAAAATGAGAATGCTTGTGATTCTAATTTTATTTAGTCTGATTGGATGTGCATCTGGACCAGTTGGGGGTCTATTATTTACAAACTATGAATATTCTGGAGAAGTAAATCCAGATAGTAGTATACCACTGTTAGCCGAAGCAAAGGGATGTCAGTTTAATCTACTTGGTTTATTTTCGATTGGTGATTCGAGTGCTGGACAGATAGCTAATAACGTTGGAATTCGTAGAATCGCAACGATTGATCATTCTACTATATCCATTCTACATATATTATTTGTTAGAAATTGCACAATCATAACAGGAGCAACCTATTAATGAAAAAACTAAGTTTATTTTTTATTCTATTTTTTAGTTCCTGTATCACTACAATTGCCCCAGGTATACTTTTCAATAACACTGCTGAACATGTTTATTTGAATAAAGGTGTTAGTCAGTTAGGAAGTGGTCGTATTTTAAAGATGGCAAAGTCTTGTAATTACAATTCAATTGTATTTGCTTTTTTCTATCAAGGTAAAATAGCAAGTGTAGAGAGCATAGCCAAAGAAGAAGGCATAACAAAAGTGGGAGTTGTTGACTATTCCTCTTTTAATATACTAGGACCATTATATTATTCAAATTGTATTATAGTATGGGGAGATATAGAATGAAAAAAATATTTATAATTGTGGTTACTCTCTATTTGCCTACAATGATTTTTGCAGATAGAATTGTTTTGAAAAATGGTAAGGCTGTTGTAGGAACAGTTCAAAACCAAGAAAACAATATGGTGACAATTGTCACAACAAGTGGAGAAAGGCTACAAATCAAGAAAGATGAAATTGTTTCTATGATATATGTAGAGACTACACCCAAAAAAAAGCCGGTTGCACCTAGACCAGTCACTCCTGCTCCTGCAAAGATTGTTTCAGAAAAGAAAGAAGAAACTTCGGATCTAGCGGTGAATTCAACTCCTGAGAAAGTGCAGGTGAATAATAATGAGCGAGTTGTGGAAAAAACGGAAAAAGTTACTGTAGACAAAGAACTTACAAACAATGTCATGCAAAAATTCGAGGATGCAGATAAAAGAAGACAACAATCAACTGATTCAGAAATAAAAGTTCTAAAAGAAGAGTTAGAATATTTAAAAAAAGAAAGAGAGCGATTACAGAGATTGAATCAAGGAGACGAAGACTTTAAGAGAACTATGGATAAGCGAATGGCTTCTTTAGAACTAAGGATTCGTCGTTTAGAAAAATATCTAGCAATGGATGAAACTATGGTAGATTACTACCAAAGAAAAAGAAGTCCATGGGATTTAGTTTGGCGTTCAGCCCTTTTTCCTGGATGGGGACATCGATATGCGAAAGAGGAATACACAGGGAATACCTATTCAACCACGATTCTTGTCTTATTAGGTTTAGGATATTTTTTTAATTATCAAGCCAATGCGGCGGAAGAGTCAGCTAAGAATACTCTTTTTAACAATACAGTAGTAAAAGGCTACCAATACAGTGCTCTTGGAATTCCAGTTACATATTCAAATACTTTTTTGGTAAGCAGCTATTCGAATTATGTTTCTACTATGTCAGCTATCGATACACAAAAAACTCTTTCTGGTAATTTATACAATGCGGCTATTGCCTTGTATTTAATTCAGTTAGTTCATGCTTATTTTACGGGAGTTGAATGGGCGAAAGTTCAGCCGAGAGACTACTCCAATGAAGGACTCTTAAAACCGACAAGTTTTAATATACGCTCAAAGCCAGACACAAATTTCTATTCAAGAGTTCCTGAAAGAGGAATGAGATATGAATTGGAGTTTATAACTCGTTTTTAATCTGAGTTAAAAATCAAATAGATAATTTTCCATTTCTTTTTGTATTTTACAAGAGTGAAATAGTCAAAGCCATACTGTTCGCGGTTATCCGCTGTTAACTTCCAGCGAACAGTTACTTGGGCGATAGTTTTATCAATCTGAATCTTCTTTGAAAGTGGTATTTCTTTCATTTTCTCAGAACTATTTAAATGCGCATTTTTTTGTCCCTCAATGAATCGTTTTAACTTACTCTCATTGATTTCCCCATTGCGCTCATAATGAATGATTGCATCAGGATGAAAGCAAGATTCGTAGCCCTCCATATCTTCATTCGACCAAGTTTGAAAATACCTATCGATCGCATCTTCGATACTTTTTTTCTCTGAATTATCCTGTGAGTATAGAGTATGAAAGTTGAATACGAACAAAGAGAGTATTAAAAGTTTTTTTAAAGACATACCAAAACGTTAATTTGATTTACAAATAGGTCAAATCAAAAAAGATTTAATTATGAAATACTTAGAATCCTCACAAATTATCCCGATGAAAGGTATGTCGTATACCATGTATGAAATTGAAGGCGAAGATAAAATTATTAGAATGCTAACCTACATTCCAGATGTAGAAGAACTACATATTTATCCAAAGCCTCCAGTCAAAAAATTATACAAACCGCAAATGTGTAGAGAAATAGATTCTGAACAATTTTTAAGTTTATGGAAGAAAGCAGAAGCAAATCAGTAAGCTATAACAACGAATTGACAAATAAAAGAAAGATTCAAAGTCTTGTTTTAAGGGAGATTGATATGATAAAGTATACATTGAGTTTAGGTTTAATTTTACTTTTTGCTTTTTGTAAGGAAAAGCAAACAACAGTTGAAAATACCGAGAAAAAAGAAAATCTACAAATAGTTGTATTGGTTGCAGTTGGGGATGTAACTGCTTCCGGAAAAAAAATTAAAGCGAACGATATAGTTCAAGAAAATGAACTAATTAAAATTGGTAAAAAATCTTTTGCTGATTTGCAAGTTTTAAATCAGGAGATTACTTTTAGAGCGAAGGAGCAAACAGAGATTACCCTCAGAAATATTTTAAATTCGGAAAAAACTGAAGTGGCGGCAAACGTAAAAGTAGGCTCAGCAATGTTTAATTCAGGTAAATTAAAACAAAATTCCGGACTGAATGTAATAACTCCGACAGTGGTTATGGCAGTAAGGGGAACAAAGTTTGAAACGAATGTATCTCAAAATGGAAAGACAGAGACCTTTGTCTTAGAAGGTAAAGTTGCTACAAGAGTCAACATCCCAGAGTTAGAATCTTTAACTGAGGAAGATATTAAAAAAAGTAAAACAATTAGTGATTTAAAAAATACAATCAATTCAAAAGAGCTTATTTTAGAAGCAGGTCAGGGAACAGTTTGTGATTCTAATTATCCTAAACAAATTGTAAAAGATTTAGGTTTAGAAAAATCGATTCAGAATTTAAATAGCAATACAATCGCTGACATAGACAAAAATGTAAACCAAGATGAATTATCAAAAAAAGTATCAAACCAAAAGGAGATGCTTAAATTAAACACTCTATCAACTTCTGAGGTTTCTAAAAAATTAAAAGATTATGAGGAGTTACTTGCAGCTGAGTTATCTTCCCAAAATACAGAAGAGAGAAATCAGAAAATTACAGAAAGAAATAGCAAAATAAATGAAAGAATACTAAAAAGAATTTCGGAAGTGATTGGTAAAGACCCGGAAGTTCTAGTTTTGAAAACTGGAGAAAAAATAAAAGGCGTGGTCATTATGGATGGAGGCAAATACTACGTTCTAACTCCAACAGGGAAAAAGGAATATTCAGAAGAGGAAGTAGAAAATGTGGAATTTTAATTTTTAGAAGGTAACATCCTGAAATAAAGATTAAATGAAATTTTCAAAGTAAAATCTTTCAATAAGGACTGATAAGATGATCTAGTATCAGTCCTTCTCAAACTTCTCCATAAAAAACCTACTATTACAAATAAAAAAACATTAGAAAAAAAAGCGTTAATAGAAATGTTATCATATTTTAAAAAAGAATTTTTATATATATTTATAATCTTAGTGTTTTTTATAAATATATTTTGTGAATTTAAAAAAAAGCCTTCCTTACAATATTCTATACCAGTTTCTAATGTCAATGTCTCGGCTACCATTACTGAATCAGATGGATCTACTGATTTATTTGAGGGAACTACAACCGATACTTATACCATTGTCTTAAATTCAAATCCTAATATGCCTATATCCATCGATATAGGGTTTGATTCTACACAAATAAAAGTAAACGATAATACTACTGGTCTCACAAATATTAACTTTACACCAGAGAATTGGAATCAGCCACAAACTGTAACTGTATATGCGTTATACGATAATATAGAGGAAGGATCTCAAAAAGTAAATATCATTCATGCAATTAAAACAAGTAATCCTTTTCAACAAAGAGTCGTGATTGGAATCGTGGTAGCTACTTTAAAAGATAATTCAGGATCGAAATTGACAAATTCATTTCAATCTGGAAATGTTACTCTAGGAGCCACTAATCCTCTAACGATTCCATTAACCTCTTCAGTGAATGTAAATCAATCTTATGTATATTGCAATTTTAGATATAGTTCTTCCATGATTGATAGAACGGCAACCTGTCAGCTTTCTTCTACTGGAGACTCAGTCATTATTGAAGCAGGAGCACCCTCTACTAGTTCTTATGTAAATTGGTATGTGGTTGAATTTTCACGAGGTGCATTAGTGCAAAGAGGAAGTGGATCACTTACTTCAACAGAAGTTTTAAAAAATATAAGTTTAACAACCAGTGTCGATTTAAGTAGAACATTTGTGATTGGATATAGCAGGGGGAGTGTTTCCAATTCTTCTATTGATGAACAGAGGACTTTGAGATTTCGGCTATCGTCAAATCAAAATCTTGAAGTGGTTCGTAATGAATCTGGTAGTCAAACATATTTTGAGTGGCAAGTGATTCAGTTAGATGGGGCAAGAGTTCAGTCTGGTATAACTAGTATTCTGTCTGGTTCCTATTTAAATAGTTCTAGTATCAGTTCAATCAATTTAAATAATTCATTCCTATTGATCAACTTCGCAGCGGGAGCAGGAATCAATGGGGTAGAAAAAAATTATCTATCTAGAGCTTACTATTCCAACAATAAACAGATTACATTTGAAAGATATGGAAATAATGATTCGGTTGACATTTCTTGGTATGCGATTGAACTAATTGATGGAACAAGTTCTCAAAGCGGTAATACGACATTATCCCCAACATCTACATCTGAAAATGCAACTATAAATAGTGTTGATACTGGTCGCACAATGATCATTTTTTCTAATCAAGTCGAAGATGGTGATTCGCCTGCAACAACGCAAGACTCGGGAACATTTTCTAGTAATTTTCTAGATACAACGACAATTCAATTTTCTAGATATAATGCGGAATCGAATCAAGCTATCGTTAGTTGGTATGCGATTCAATTTCAATAAATAGCATCTAAAGATCTATTTCATATTTTTTAGTTTTATAACTAAATTTAATAATTCTTGCCTCGATTTATCCGGATCATAAATTAAGGTAGATTGAATTAGGTGTATGGCAGTATAAAAATCAATATTTTCAGAGGTAACTGAATCATTTACAACCATACCTAAAGCGGAAATTCCTGCTGCTAGTCTTAGGCTGTCGCTTGAGTCCCAAATCGAATGATTTGAATTTATTGCTGTTCTCTTTAATTCCTCTGTTTTATTAAATGTATTATACGATAACCGAAATATAGCTAACTCTCCTGTGGGAGTGGATTCTTTGGAGGGGATGATTTCATAAAGAGCTGTATAAAAAAAAGAGGAATCGGCATCCACGATTTCTTTATTTTTAGATGGATTATATCGATCAAAACCTATTAGTTTAAATGATTCTACATTTTTTGAGTCAAATTTTACTTCTAATTTTAAGTCAGTCGCTATGCTTGAAAATTGTAACCAATTATCATTTAGCTTTAATCTAGCATCCTCAATTGAATCAATATAAATAGAATCCCCAAGTTTTAAATCATTTAATTTATCCATTGTATTGATTTTTCTTTCTGTTGAAAAACCCAGAATGGAAATTGTTGTGTTGTTGAATCTTTCTTTTCTTACAAGAGAAAAAAATTCCTCATCGTTTACACCACCAAAGTCTCCATCACTTAAAATTACTATTTTAGTCTGTCTTTTATTGAATTGCATTTCCCTAGCAACTCTATATGCCAATTGGATTCCAGGCCAAGCGTTAGTTCCTCCAGTATCACGTATTCCTGCTATTTTATTTAATAGAATTGATTTCTGCTGAGCTTCAGTAGGTTCAATTAAAGTTTCAGCTTCCGTTGAGTATGTGATGATAGATACAAAATCCTTTGGATTTAAGTTGTTTACAAAACGCTTTAGAGCTAGTTTGGCAAGATTCATTCTATTTGGTTCTGCCATTGAGCCTGAGACATCTATTGCAAATATAAGATTTTTTGGTAAACTATTTGTTTCCTTTTCAATTTTTGAATTTCCCATTATTGAAACTTGAAGTAATTTTCTATTTTTACTCCAAGGACTATTGGCTGTTTCAGTATACAAACTAAGTTTATTTTTGTCTGAATTAATTGGTAAATTATATTGAAAGGCATTTAAGAATTGTTCTATGTATAGAAAGGAAGGATAATCATTGTTCGTAACTGTGTTTTTAAAGTTTAAATACGACTCTGATGAAACATTCAGAGGCAATTGAATTGTGTTTATTTTTAAAGGACTTGTAAATTCTTTTTGATTGCCGAAAAAATAAGATGGTTTAGAAGATTGCTGTATTATAATACTCTTAGAATTTCCTCCTGAGCAAAAAACCTCTATTAGAATGAAAAGAATCGGGATAATGTATTTTTTATATTTCATAATTTGATTAAAAAGAAATCCCCAAAATTTTCTTTGTTCCATCCGCTTCTTTTGTGTATGAAAAAAGTTTTAGTATTGAAAATTTCTCAAAAGAAGTCTCCTCTTCTTTTTGGTAATCCCAGAGCCAACCCCAAAGGCTCCCTCTTGCTCTAAAACCTCTTTCTTTTTGAGTATACTCTCTATACAGACTGCCAAGTAAAATATAGGTATCTTCTTCCTTATTTCTCTCATCTTTATTGTACCAATATCCAAGACCGAGTAGTCCTAAATGAAAATTCTTTCCTGTTTCTTCAGAGGTATAAAGAAGCATTGGTCCATAAATCCTGGAGTGTTCCTCATTTAGATCATAGGATCTAAAAATAGGCAAGAAGTTGTAGATAGTTTCACTATTTTTATTCGAGTAACCTAACCAAAGAAAACTTGCATCTCTCCAAATCTCATTCTCTTTTCGAAAATTCCAAAGGTAGCCATAAGCACCTTGAAAATAATTTTCATTTTTTAAATTATGGTATCGAATTCCTGTAAATAGAATGTCCCAAGTATAAGAACCGTCAGACGAAAAGTTTTCATAGTCTATTAAATATAAAAAGTTATTCCTAAACCCAGATTTAGATTTTCTAGTGTAATTCCCTAGTAACCAGTTTTGATAATCACTTCCATTGGTAGCTCTATAATAGAATAAAGATATATTATAGATTGATTCATCACCAATAAAACGATATCCGCCGCCTAAATAGGAGAATATGTTTAGATCTGTCCAGGTATCATTCGATTTGTTAAAGTTCCAGCCATACCCCCATAACCCATTCAAAGAAAATTCTGTTTCACTCTTTTTGTATTGAATTGAATAAAATAATAAATTTGTTTCAAAATTACGTTTAGATTTTTCAGATTCTAATAGGAATAAAAAGTTATAATAAAAACCGTCCTCGGTAGAACGATAATAATTAAAAAATGTAAATGTCCAAAAATAACTACCTGTCTTGTTTAGGCTTATAGGAAATATTCCAAAGTTCCCATCAGCAAAATAATAAAATGGGAATAGAATTCCTCTCTCTAATTTCTTTTGGTAAAATGAAAAATCTAGAATCCAAAAAATATTTGTATGAGAGGAATCATTATCTTTGCTTCGAAAGAAAAAGGGTGTAAACCAGAAGCGTGATTTGCTATAGGGTTTTTCTGGATTTTCTTTATAAGAATAACTTTTATAATAAAAAAGAGTTGGCCAAATAAATAAAGTTGTCTGCTCTGAATCTTTACTTGTTCTTGATTCATAATAGGAAGCTAACGTATAATTATTGGTGATAGATGATTCTCCAAACTTAGAATTTTTATGGATATAGAAAGGTAATATTCTATGCCCAGATTTATCTTCCGATGTATATTGATTTGCGAGAGGCCAAAGGATTGATTTTTCAACCCAGTTTTTATCTTTGTAAAATTCAGAAATATAAACATTGAGTAGAAATGCTTTTTTTTCGGAAGACTCATCTTTTTGTTTTCCATAAAATGGAAATAAAACCAAGTATTCTAATAAATCAGACTGATACCATAAAAAAAGCGGCGCAACATATACTTTATCATCTGATTCTTTATCCCAACTAAACCAGGAGAGAGGTAGTAATCTAAAATGTCTTTTAGAATCCGCAGCTTCATATGATAATAATCCGAATAATAGAGAATAGCCGCTAAATGATAAAGAGTCTTCCCTTGTAATCGTTTTTCTTTTTGTGATTTTGGGATCACTAGAATCTTTAGATTCTTTTTTTATTCTAACTTTCTCTTCTTTATTTTCTTTCTCCAATTCTTCATAGCTTTTGTTTCGATTTAAAACATCTCGTAAAAATTTTGGCTTTTCAATCGTTTGTCTAAAAGAGAGACTTGCAAGATAGTAAAAAAATGTAAAGTCTGTATCTAAATACCATATCCCTTCTTTTTTGCCTAGAGATAAGGATGGATTTAACGTTCCTAAATTCGCTCTGCTAAACCATATTGGATTAAAGTGATAGTCATTTTCTTTGTCATTATAATTTGCATAGATTGGAAAGATAAGGGTGATATCTTTCTTTTCACTTTCAGACTTCCAGTAAATTGGAAATAATGTTTTAAAAGATTCGTTTTTTAATTTGTTTTCAGTATAAATCCAAGGACCTAAAACAGTGGTTTGACTTGATAAATCCCATCGATTGTAATAGAGAAGAAGTGGAACAAAGGTTTTACCGTAAGAGGCAGAGGGACTGCTTAAATCCTTATTAATGAATAGGATCGGAATTCTAAAGTAGTCATTTTTTTTGTAGAAAAAAAATGGTAAAAAAGAAAGAGAATTTAATTCTTCTTTTTCATCTTTTTCCCAATGGAAAAATGTAAGTATCCGTTTATAGTATCCTTCTCCTTGGCGGAAGGAAGAATAATATAAAACTGGAAGAACAGGAAATCCCCAAACAGTTTTATGGGTATATTCGCGAAAACCGCCTTTGTCTTCCTCTAAACTTCTATAATAAAATAAAGTCCAATGCGTTAATTCAGAATGCTTATTATTTCCATCAATTGGATAAGAGGAAGCAGAGTAGTAAAATGGAAAGAGTGAAAACAAAAAAGTTGTTTCTTCTCTTTGAAGATTCTCTGTTCTTGAATAGCCATAGAATGGAATGATATAATGATAATAAAAATCCTGTCCTTTCGTGTAACGCATTAATGGAAATCCTGGAAACCAGAAGCTAGATTCTAATGTATCATTTGAATTCTTTTTCTTTTGTAAAACTCTTCCATGTAGAATAGAGTAATGTTTTTCAGAAGTTGAGTTTTTTTTATTCTTATCTTCAAATGAATAATAAAAGGGGATAGGAATGAAAATAAATTTATTCTCAGTTAAATTTGAATTATTTGTTGAGGAGTTGTAATATACAGGTAGGAAAAGTTGGTAATTTAATTTTAGATCATTATTGTGTCCCCAATAGAATAAGGGAAGGATTGATTTATCTACTTTTGATTTTTGAATTTCAGTTGTATAATTTATAAAACGAAGTTTTTCTCGATTGTCAATTTTACTATTTAATCTGTAATAAAAAGGAATAAACTGAGTAGAATTATATTTTGGATAATCAGTATAATCGTAGAGATAGATGATTCGAACTGCATAGTGTTTGTCCCAACTTTCTACCTCTCCAAAAATATTGCTCATTTTATATTTTTTACTTTTCTCGCTCCCATAAACTTCTTTTTTTTCACCTTCATCAAGGTCAGACCAATCATCTGAAAAAATAGGGAATGTAAAGAGAAGGACAGTAAAAAAAATAATTCTTAGTAAAAAGGAAAGATTCATAGTGAAGTATAGATTCTAAATATACTTGGGCTTAGAAAATAACTTCGATTCAGAGATGTCAACTAACGTGCACAGGATTTTTTCAACGTTTTTTTCAGGATCGCGTATTGCATTTAATACGATATAGACCCAGACTACACCTTGATGAGCTGTATGAATTAAAACTTCTGCTTGGTAAATATCTAATTTCCCATTCTTTAATCTTTCAAAATTTTCACAGATAGAAACTAAGTGTTTGGCTCCGATGAAATCAGAGAAATGAAGCCAGTTTAAATCTTCTTTTGTATAACCAGTTAAGTTTTCAATTGTAGAATTCACATTTAGAAACTTTGCATTTTTATCTAAAACAGCGACTCCGAAATATGGATTATTACTTATTGCTACTAATTTCTCACGAGCAGTATGGGAATCGGATTGCAAGCTTTTCATCCAAGTAATATCTCTTGTTAAATATAAAATTTTCCCAAAAGTATTACTTTTTTTCTCAAAAATTCCTCTCACATAAAAACATCTATAATGATCCGATTTGTTTTTGATTCTGATTTCTACTTCAACAGGAATAGATGGATTTGCTATTATTCTATCCTGAAATTTTTCCATTGATTCAATGTCTACCGGATGAATCAACAAAGGAATACTTAAACTTCCCATTCGAATGATTTCATCTTCTGTGTAGTTGAGTTGATATGCAAGTTCCTTTATTGGGAAAATCAGTGGATAATCAATATTTACCTCAAGTGTAAATAGATTGTCTTCAATTAGATTTTCGATTGAAGAATGAATATAGGATAAATCTTCAAACTTTTTTTCAAATTTCCTTTTTTTGCGAATTAATTCTTTGATAAATAAAAGTCTTTCTAGTTTATTTTCGTGTGTAAGATTTGGATCTTTTCTAATGTCTTTAATTTGATTTTGTAGATCTTTGTTTTTGAGAATATTACTCTGGATATATTTTAACCTAGCTAATTTAGTATCATTATCTTTTGATTTTAAATGAAGGGCTGCTTGTATGCTAGTATGTAGTTCTCTAGGAATAAATGGTTTTAGTAGATAGCCGGAAGGAGTTGTAGATAAAGCCTCTTTTAATGTAGTATCATCAGAGTATGAGGTTAAGTATATGATCGGGACATCGAATCTTTGCTTTATTCTTTTTGCAGTGTCAATCCCTGTCATTTGACCATCTAATTGAATATCCATTAGTATAATATCTGGCTTATTTTTTATAGCATCATTAATTGCTTTTTCACCAGAATGTGATATGCCTGTGACTTCATAGCCCAATTGAACAAGTGTGTTCTTCATGTCTAGGCCGACTATCGTTTCGTCTTCAACAATCATTACTTTGGTATGCATCATGTATTTAAAGAATCCTTACAAATTGTAGTGTTATCTAGTTTTATAAATTTCGAAATTAAAAACTGTTTAAACTTTTGAAAAATCTTTTCTTTTAAATATTTACAATTGAGAGGAAACTATTTAATAAATTTCTATTTATCTTAAATTGAACTTTTTCTAATTGTCAATCTATATTATTTTTAAAAATAAATTTATATTTATACATAGAAATCTATAGTTATGCTATCGTCTATTTTAAAAAAAATAAAATCTAAATAATCTCTAATTCTATTAAACGTAAATTTTAAATGGATTTTTTTAAAATAAAAAAATTGATTTTTTATAGTCAGTCAAGGTTTAATCATTCCAAGTCTAATTACTATGAATAAAATTATCAAATCAGAAGAAGAATGGAAAGCACAACTATCTCCCCAAGAGTTTAAAGTTCTCAGAAAACATGGAACTGAACCTGCTTTTTCAGGGGAATACAATCACAATTATGACACTGGAAAATACTATTGCAATGGATGTGGAAATTTACTCTTTGATTCAAAGGCTAAATTTGATTCAGGAACTGGTTGGCCTAGTTTCTATGAACCAATCTCTTCAGAGGCGGTTGAAACAACGGTTGACAAAAGTTTTTTTATGACAAGAACAGAAGTGCATTGTGCTAGATGTGACGGGCATTTAGGTCATGTGTTTTCAGATGGTCCAAAGCCTACTGGTCTAAGATATTGCATGAATTCTGTTTCTTTAAAATTTAAGAAGGAGGAATAGATGAAGAAAGTTTTAAGTGTAGGGCAATGTGTGCCCGATCATTCAACTCTTTGCAATTATTTTGAAAATAGTTTTGATTGCCAAGTCATAAAAATTGATTCAACAGATGAAGCATTGAAAGAGTTACGAAAAAACTCATACGATTTAGTATTAGTCAATCGAAAGTTAGACATTGACTATACAGATGGAACTATCCTAATATCAGAAATGCAGAAAGAAAATGAATTACGGCAAATACCTGTTATGCTCATTTCCAATTATGAAGAATACCAAAGAGAAGCAATTGAACTAGGTGCTGTGAGAGGATTTGGTAAATTAGAATATGGGAAAGATTCCGCTTATGAAAAAGTAGCCAAATTTCTTCCACCCAAGAAAATACATGTATAGGATTCAGTATGAGTGTTAATTTATTACCCAAAAGAAAAGATGTTTCAAAAGAAGAAACTTGGCTGTTAGATGATTTATTTTTGGATTTTAAAGATTGGGAAAAAACATTTCAAACTTTACCAGATACAGAATCTCTCAAGAAAGAATTAGAAGATAATTTCAAAAACAAATTACATCAAAGTCCTGAGAAACTTTTAGAGTGTTTCCAATACAGAGACGAATTATCTAGAAAAATCGAAAATTTATATGTATATGCGAATCTTAGAGCATCAGAAGATATTGCGGATACCGAAGCAAATGAATACTGTGGTAGAATTGATGTTCGCTCTTCTGAACTAAATTCTCAATTTGCATTTGTAGAACCAGAAATACTAAAAATTCCTGATATTGAAAAGTGGTTAGAAAGTGATATTCTTAAGGATTATAAGTTTAGACTGAGTGAGATAATAAGATTTAAAGAGCATATTCTATCTGAAAAGGAAGAAGCAATTTTATCTCAACTAAATGTAGTGTTTCATGTATTCGATGATATTCATAGTAAATGGAACAATGCAGATTTGAAGTTTGAGACCGCAAAGGATTCAGAAAACAAAGACCATCTAGTGGCTAATTCCCGTTTGCTCCTAAATCTTCAATCGACAGATCGTGTTCTAAGAGAGAATACATTTAATTCTTATTATAAAGAAATATCTAAATGGAGAAATACCATAACAGCAAATTATTATGGAAATATGGTGAGTGGTTCTACTCTTGCAAAAATAAACAAATACAAAAGTTTCATTGAAAGCAAGTTGTTTCAAGATGATATCCCTATTTCTCTTTATGATAATCTAATTACAAGTGTCAGAAATAATTTAGATTCATTGCATCAAAGCATGCATCTTAGAAAGAAAATTCTTGGAATTGAAAAAGTGGCTCCTTACGATAGATACGTTTCCTTGTTTAAAGCTACAAATCCATTAAAATTTACCTGGGAGGAAGGAAGAGACTTAGTATTGGAAGCAATTCGACCCTTGGGAGATGAATATGTAAACATCGCAAGAAAAGGGCTCACAACAGATAGATGGATAGACAGAGCTGAAAATGAAGGTAAAAGGTCGGGAGCATTTTCTTGGGGAACCTATGATTCTAGGCCATATATGCTACAAACATGGAATGGAACCATTAGCGATGTTTACACATTAGCTCATGAGTTAGGTCATTCTATGCATAGTTATTATAGTCACAAATATCAACCTTATCATTATGGAAGTTATACGATTTTTGTAGCTGAGGTTGCTAGCACTTTAAATGAAGCACTTTTAACAAATTATATTTTGGAGAAGCACTCTAATTCGGACTTAGCAAAATCTGTATTGTCTGAATCAGTTGCAAATTTTGAAGGAACTGTTCTTAGACAGGTTTTATTTGCAACGTTTGAAAGGGAAGCTGCCAAGATTGCGGATTCAGGAGAAGTATTTACTCCCGATCGACTCGATGAATTGTATTACAATTTAGTTCAGGAATGGTATGGAGAGCATTCTTTGGCATCTGATTATATCAAACATGAGTGGATGCGAATTCCTCATTTTTATTCCCCTTTTTATGTTTATAAATATGCAACTAGCTATTGTGCTTCTCTTTCTTTATCTGAATCATTGAAAGAAAATAAAGATAAGACGAAAGACAAAATTTTCCAATTTTTAAAGTCTGGTGGATCAAAGCCATCCTTAGAAATCTTAAATTTAGCAGGAGTAGATTTATTGAAGCCAGATGCGATTAACAGCGCATTTGAAAATTATAAGTCAAACATTAAAAAAGCAGAGGAAGCATTCCTGAAATAGTTTATGTGGCTAAATGATATTAGCCACCTTTACTCATAATAAATTTCTCTAAAAACTCTGTGATATCGGTAATATTCCTATTAATCATGTTTTTTAATTCAGGAGGAATGTTTTGCGATTTAATTACTCTATAATAATTCAATGCATTTTTTAGCATTTTCCTTCTCGCAAATTCTTGTGCTTTCATAAGCATCGGTTTGTATTTATAATAAGAATACTCCATTATGCTATAATTTTTAGATAGCTTGAATGGATGCGGGATTTTGCTAAAATCATACGTCAATGTTAAAAATGGAGCATCATCGATTTCCGGTGGTTTAAGTTCTAGTATACCGTGTATCGTTCTTTCCGGTTCTGGAGGCGGTGGTGGTAACTCAGGAATTTCGGAAATTTCTGGAGAACTTTCATCTGTTTCTTTCGGTCCATCCCCATCAATTATATTTATATCAGGCGTTTCTTCCGGAGCAAATGGATCTATTAAATGTCCAGTCTTGGTTCGAATAAAATCATCTGGATCAGGTAAATCAATTTTTAATTCTTCTGGAATTTCATAAGCTTCAGGAGTGTAGGGAACAGGACCCATTCCAGATCTGTCTTTACCAACTGCCTCACTAACAATTCCAGTACCATCTTTAGAGGAAACTTCAATTTCTCCAGAGACTTCACGCTGCGGTAAATCATTCGTATCCGCTTTGAGTGAAACAGGATTAGGTAGATCAATTTTAACAAGACCCTTATCACTCTCTGGTAAACCTAACTCTTCATTTGCCGGAATGTATTTTTTTAATGTGTCAGCTATGTCAGATTTTACTTCCTCACGTGGATACTCATCTTGATCTATAGGTGGTTTTAAAATTATTTCTTCTGGATCTGGTAAATCTACTTTTACTAGGTCTTCCGGTGTTTGTAGTTTTTCATGCGAGCCTGGGTCCCTTGGTAGGAATTCTAAGGTTCTAAGGTTTGGATCAAAATGAGCATCTTTTTCAGAAGATGCCTCTCCTACAAATGCAGAGGATTCCGGACCAAGATTAGCGGGAAATGATCCTGCTGAATATGGATTTGGAAAGCTTGGTGGATACTGACTCTGATGCCAGTCTTTTAAAAAAGCATCTCTTGCATGTAGAAGGTTTTCATTCTGTTTTCTTCTATCTGTTCCAGACCTACGATCCTTTTTTATTCCTTCTGGTAGTTGATTGGATTTATTTTGTCTTCTTTCCTTTCCTGATCGTCTTTCCTTGAGTGGTAAGGGCTTAAACATTTCCCATTCTTTAGAAAAATATAAATTGCTCAGCCAATCATTGATATTTGGAGGAAGAGGAGGGGGCATTGCCGGAATGTTAAAAGCAGTCTGCCCACTATCGCTTATTCTTGCTTGCTTATTCGTATCATTAGCTATATCAGGAGAGAAGAAGGGTTCTTCTTTAGTGCTATCTTTATCAGTTTTTTCTTTTCTTTGTATTTCACTTGCTTCTCTAGAAATAAAATCTCCAGTAAAAAATTCTGTTGCTTCTGGAATTTCAATGCTACCAACTTCATATTTCTTCATTTGGGGAGCATAATCTTTGTCTGATTTGTTTTTTGGAGGTTCTTTTTCTAGTTCAGACCAGCCAGTTTCAATTCTAGTTTGGTCTATTTCATCTGAGTCAGACCTAGCAACTGTGCTTTCAATTTTTTGTATATATTCCTTTATGATTTTTACTTCTTCTACAATATCTGGATTTTTTTTAGTAGAAGATGGAATAACGTCTTTAGATGGAGGTTTGTTCTCATATGAATCTGGTTCAATTTTAGAGGAGGTGTTTTCTGTAACTTCAGATTGAAGTTGTTTAGTAGAATCGATCTGTAATGATTCAGCTTGTAGATTTGCATTTTGAATATTCGTTTCGTTTTTGATCTCAGCCTTTTCGTTTTTTATTTCCGTTGTTTGGCTGGAAACTTCTGTTTTATCGCTACTACCAATTAAATCATCTTTTGGTATTTTAATCTTGGCTTGCTTTGGCTTTTTATCCTGCGGCAAACCTTCATTATCCGCATCATTAGTATATTCTACCGTTGCCTGAATTTCTTCTACTTCATCTTTGGGTTTTTGTTCTTTCGGTTTTGGCTTTGCTTCTAAGGAACCTAAGTCTAACGTCTTAATGCCATTTTCATCTTCTTCAATTGGAGGCTCTTCGATTGCTCTATCTGCAAATAATGGATTTTCGGATTTTTTTCGAGGTAATGTTTCTATTTGTTTTAGAATGTTTAATTTTTCTGTTAATGAGTCTGAAAGATTTTCAGTCAGTTCTTTGAGGGATTCAGTAAATTCTTTGCCTCTGTTATCGGAATATTTTTCCGAGATTGCTTTTTCTGATTCAGAGTCACTTGACTTTAGATAGTTATGAATATCAGAAATATTTTTTTGAATCTTTGCTACTATGTTTTGATTTGTGATTTTGCTAGCAGTTCTATAATAGATTTCTAAGGCACTTTTAAAATGTCCTTTTTTTACCATTGTATCTGCGTTTAAGAGAGGTCTTTTGTGAAGGAATAAACTTTTCTCCTGCTCACCTAAAATCTCAGTGGCATCATAGCTTAGAGTCAGACTGGAAGGTGTATTAAGCGGCGCCATTATTCATCCTGTAGCAAATCGAAGTATACTCCGGGTAATTTAAATAGAAAAGCTTTAAATGCTTTTTGATGCAATCTATTTTCATTTTCGACATGAACAGTCTTCTAGACTAGTCTTAAAACCATGGATTTTGATAGAATAGAACTAAATTTTTCTTGACAAAAGATTTTAGCACGTACTCTTTGTCTTAATGAAGTTAGTATCAAAGAAGAATTTAAGTTTTGGTTCCAGTCCTGATAACAATGATGGATTACAGCTTAGAATAACATTTGATGAAGATACTAAGACAGCCTATGGTGATTACACCTGTCCTGCAAAGTTTCAGGGAGCTCCCGATTCTATTCATCCGGGAATTATAGCTACCATTCTAGACGAAATCATGATCAAGATCAATGAAGCCATGAATTTTGAGACAATGACTGGCGAGTTAACTGTTCGATATCTTCAACCAGCTTTTATAAATGAACCTCTCCATTTGCGTGGATGGTTTGTTAAAAAGAATAAGAAGGTTATTGAAAATAGAGCCGAGATCGAAAATGAAATCGGTAAGATCGTCGCCCGTGGGAAGGGAAAATACATGGAAGCTGGAGATTAATCAATTAGCCGATGTGGTGAAATTGGTAGACGCAGTGGATTCAAAATCCACCGAGGGCAACCTCGTGTCGGTTCGATTCCGACCATCGGCACCAAACTATTTGGTTTCTAAAGCTCTATAATAAAAATCTTTCTCAATCGTATCAATCCCTTTCAAAATTAAATCAATTTGTTCCTGTGAAAGATTTGTAAAAACTTCTTTCCCATGAATAATAATTTCTCTTCCTAGAGATATTCCATCAATATCATCCTTAGAATATGTTTCTGGCTTTGATTTCATTTTATCAATAACATAATCCATAACTTCTAATATCTTTTGTAGTAATTCTTTTCTGGACAAAGTTGAGAAAAGATTAACGATCTGATGTCTAAAATCATCCGCTTCTTTTCTTGGAATGCTTGCTATCAGTTTGTTAAAATTTGTATCTTCTTCAATATCCTTTCCTTCTTGAATCATTTTCTTTGCATTCTCATAAAGTATCGATTCAAATTTATGCGCAGTTACATAAGATCTTAAGGCAGAAATTCCTGCTTTTGTTGCAGAGAAAAATTGTTTCCCGAATTTATAAAGAATGGTTCCAACGCTTCCTAGAAGTCCAAACATTTTATCTGGATTGTGCACGAATGAAGCTAGGGAATCAAAGGCTTGGTCTAGTTTAAGCCTTTCCTCTAACTCAGGATACAATAATTCCAAAAAATAATACGTTAGTTTATCTACAGTTGACTGGTCAATGCCTTCAAACTCTTTAAAGCGCTTTAGATTTTCTCTAGAATAACGCTTTATTAAAGATTTTCTATAGGCAAGTATTAATAGACCAAATTCTTTTTCTTTTAGTGGTGTAGGTTTACTCATTTTTGTCTGTTGTTACTTCATCAAAGTAACTTTGTCCTGTGCTTCCAATATATTTTTCAAAATCAATTCGCTTTCCTTTGGGAGTATATAATGTTTCCATTTGTTTAATTTCTAATCCATTGAATAATGAATAAATTCCAACTGCGAGGCAAATTGCTGTTTTGCGCTTTTTGGTTGTAACAAAATACATGTCACGGTCACTTGTAATTTCTCCCAATTCTAAATAGGCTGATATTGCGTTGATATAAGTAGGCACACTATAGGTGGATATAAAGGGTAATAAAATTTTATTTGGTTCTTTGTAATTATCTTTATCTTCATTCACTTGCATACGCAGACCATACTGCAAAAATCGCAATAGCTCATTGCTTGCATAAAGATTATCTCCGCCATAACCCTCAGGTCCACCCTCTCTCCTCATTAATTCTGGTTTGCCTCTTTCGCGGTCCCAGAATTTACCAACAGCTCTAAAATTAGAATGGTCGATCGCGTAGGGTCCTTCTTTTTTATTTATCTTCTTCTCCCAACCGATATCATCTCGATATCGCCAAGTAATCATATTTGCTCTATATCCTTCGAATCTTTCTTTGTTGGTCTCTGAACCATCTTGTGTTGGCCAATATCCATTAAAATAAATCCAAGCATCAGCCATTGCATTTTCTAGTCTTGACCATTTGGATTCAAATAGCATCCAATTTTTCCAAGGAGTTTTTAGGAATTCTTCTGGTTGAGCTTTTTTTTCTGAAATTCTTTTTAAGAGTTCAAATGTTTGGTAGGAAGGTGCAATCACTGCGCCCATTCCACCAGAGTCTGGAGTGCTATTCATTGCATTTATATGCAATGAAACTACGAGTTGTGGCTTTTCTTTGTTAATCTGTGAGATTCTACCTAAACGATTTTTACCTGTCTTAAAATCGGGAAAATCGTAGAGTCTATAAAGTTGATTTTTGTCTTCCTTCTCACGGTAGTTTCTATCTTTATAACTATCTGTTCTTGTCATAACGGAATCTATTTTTATCCAGGGAACTTCTGAGTCAGAAAAAAGTTTTACGTAAGATTTAAATTTCTGAAATCCTTTCTTTGTTTTGGTTAAATCTAAAATTTCTTTTAACTCTTTTCCCACTCCTAAAACGATTTCCATTTCAGTTCGATTTGCCTTTGCATAGCTTGCGCCGTCTTTGTAATTTTCCAAAAATCTGCGTGTAATCGTATCATATTTATCACCAAAAATTTCTAAGGGTTCCTGTTTGACTCCTCCATGGCCTGGATCGATAACTATTTTATATTTTCTAATTGGATCACTGTTTATTTGGATGGTAATTAAAAACAGTAATAAGGTAAGTATGTATTGTTTCAAAAATGTTTCCTTGGTTTGTTTTAAATCTTCTTTGTAATTGCAAAAATAAGTGAATATTCATTCTTGTAAAGTATCTAATCGAGGATTGAAAATGTTATTAACATCTAAAACAGAAGACAAAACAGATAAAATTTTATTAAAAGCTCTAGATGGAGAACGAATTACGAGTGATGAAGCATTGCTTCTCTATGAAGAAGGTGATTTTTTAAAAATACAATTTGTGGCTAGAGCAATTAGAGAAAAATTTTTATCTCATAAATATGCAAGTTATACTATGTTTAGAGTAGTAAATTATACAAACTATTGCAATGTAGAATGTTCCTTCTGTTCTTTTATGGATGAGATTGGTTCAGGAAAAGGTTATGTTCTCTCTAAAGAGCAAATATTAGAAAAAATGGAATTTGCTGCAAAGGAAAATGCAGATCAAATGTTTTTACAAGGTGGAGTTTATCCTGAATTAAAATTTGATTATTATCTTGATGTTTTAAAAACAGTTAAGGAACGTTTTCCTCAAATGCACATTAGGGCTTTTTCACCTGTAGAAATTATTAATTTAGAGCGGATAACAGGCCTTAGCCTGAGAGAAGTTTTAAAAACTTTAAAAGATGCTGGACTAGATTCTGTTCCGGGTGCAGGTGCTGAGATTTTGACTGAAAGAATGAGAAATATCATTTCTCCTAAAAAAGCAAGCGTTACTGAATGGGTTCGCGCGATGGAAACTTGTCATGAAGTTGGGCTTTTAGGAAGTGCCAATGTGGTATTTGGATCAGAGGAAACAAAAGCTGAAGTGATCGAGCATTTAGATGTGATTCGAAATTTACAAGATAGATCCAAGGGTTTTCTCTCATTTATCCCTTGGACTTTTCAGCCACAAACAAAACGATTTAAAATTCGTATGGTTCCAACACATGAATATTTAAAAGTTCTTGGAATATGTAGAATCTTTTTAGATAATATTCCTCATCTTGAAACTTCCGTTATGGTTCTAGGAAAAGGAGTTGGTCAATTGGCTCTCTATAGTGGAGCGGATGACGTCTCCTCTGTTGTGATTGAAGAAAATGTTTTACGTTCTTATGGTCTAAAATCGGAAGAGGAAGCAATCCGTTTTCTATCAGGTGCAGGTTTTATTCCTAAACGCCGTGACTTAACCTATAACTACGAAAAATATCCAGAATATATTCCTACAGGAAACGAAAAGAGTTACATGAATTTAGGCACGTAAAAAAAGTGAGTTTTCCTTTTCATTTAAAGCTCGGAGTATTTGAGATTTCTGCACATTTAATTTTTGAGACCCTTGCTTTCATCATTGGATTTCAGTATTATTTATTTTTGAGAAAAAGCAGCAAGGATCAATTAAATTCTGAAGAACGATTTTGGATTTTAATTGCTGTGTGTTTAGGTGCTCTTTTTTTTTCCAGATTGATTGCTGTGATGGAGCATATCAATTTGATACAGAAGAATACTCCTATCTCTTTTTATTATTCACAAAAGACGATAGTAGGAGGACTTCTAGGTGGTTTAATAGCTGTCGAAGTCACAAAAAAATTATTAGGGATAACAAAATCTTCCGGTGATTTAATGACTTATCCAATTCTACTTGGAATGATTATTGGTCGGATTGGCTGTTTTTTATCTGGTTTAGAGGATGGAACCTATGGAGTGGAAACCAATACTTTCTTAGGGGTAGATTTTGGAGATGGACTGAAGCGTCATCCGACTCAGTTATATGAAATCATATTTTTATTAATCCTATGGATTTTGATTTATCTGTTAACTATCCCAAAGTTTTGGAATTTTATTGGATTTAAAAATAATAGGCTCGATAATTATACTACTCTTGCAGATGGGATGAAGTTTAAAATTTTTTTATTTTCCTATTTAATATTTCGATTTTTCATCGAGTTTATTAAACCAGTTTCAAAATTTGCATTCCAAATTTCATTTATCCAAATCGCATGTCTGATCGGAATATTCTATTATTTAATTTTAGCATTTGTAAAAATTAATTTCTTTCGAAGGTAAAAAAACTATTTTTATAGATTAGACACCAAGAAAGATATATACTAATCTACATATGCTAAATACATTTAAAATAGTTTCATTTCTTATCTATCTTTGGATCGTATTCCATTTAAAAATAAATCATTGCATTTTGAAAGAAGAAGTAATGTATAAATTTTATTCTGATTTATTTAGCTTATAGTTAACGTATAGGCGAATCTATTTATAACAAATTATTTTTGTTTTCCTTAGATAAATAAATTTGCATCTAATAAAAACAAAAATCACTTTCCATTGTCTAACAAATAAAAAAAAGTTAGACTTAAGAAGGATAGAATGAAGCCTGCTAAAATAAATCCAAGCGAATTAAATAACATAACCAAAAAAATAATTGAAAAATCGGATGAGGCGATTGGGTTATTTGTGTATAACGGATTTAGAATTCAAGTAAGTAAGTATAAAATGGATGGCGGAAGTCGTGTTAGAATACTTTACAATAAAAGAAGAGCAAAGGGACTCTGTATTATTTGTGTATCTAAAGTTACTAAAATCAATCCTATAACAGGAAAGTTATATCGTCTTTGTGAAACTCATAGAACTTCGATTGATAAGGAAAGAGGAAGAAAAAAAGGCTAAGCGATTAAGATTCCTTTTTTCAAAAAACGAATTTCTTTTAATATGGAACTAACTAAAATATCTTTTTTTCTATTTTCTGTTAGTTCCAACTCATGTCTCTTTACATAAATTTCTGTTTTTCGAATCATTTGTTTTAAATAAGGTATCATTTTGACTTTGTCCAATAATTCTTCTGTGAATTGCTGGGATTCTAGATGGTGAGAACAATCTATAAATTGTTTTAGGTGATTGAGATCATTTAGAAACTCTTCTTTTTGTATCTTATTTTCCATTTTTTCCGAATTATCTTTCTTCCAAGGATTTAGATTTTTCCAAGGATATTTGTGTTCGGAAATGTTTAAAAAAACATCCTCGGCAGTAGCAACTGATATATTCTTCAAATTTTCGATATAGGATCCGTTTTCATTAATATTATAAATTGGTAGATTAGTAGAATTAGCTGACTCTTCAAACCAATGCTTATATAAACCAAGCACATAGTCAGTTAAGACTTGTCCTCCATTTGCTGCTTTTACAAAAGTAGTCTCTCTTTTTCGAACTATTTCTTCATTTATTTTCTCTAATGATTTCTTGCGATTAATGATCGTTAGCCACTTTTCGTTGTGATGGGTTCCAGTAGAATGAATTTCTCTACCTGTGTAAGCTAAATCTTGTCCTACTAAAAAAATAGGCGAACATCCCATTTGGCGAATGATATCGAAAGCACTAGTCGCTACACTACCACCTGATTGAACCTCGCCAATAGATCCGAGTTTTTCTTCTACAATTTCTCCGCCGGCAGTTACTTCTCTAAAAGGCTTACCATAAGCATCAACTTGAAACTTCGCAGTAAGACTGTGAACGATAGATTTAAAAGAAAGACTTCTTAGGAGTCTAGGTGATGTTACAAAATCGGCAAAAATCGGAATTTCTGTTAAGTCCTCTCCTAAGAAATGAAAGTATGAATGAGTTTGAGCGTCTAACGTCATTACTGCATCTGGAATAATATTAAATTTGAGTAGAACTTTTAAGGCAGTATCACACGCAATTAGGAAAACTTTATCTCGGTTCTTTTTAATAAATGGGCATTGACTTCTTAGGCTTGGACCTGCTGAAACAAGCATTGCTGGAATATTTTCCAGTGTCCCGAGGTAATCTTTGAATCTATAACATGGAATTTCATTTCGATTAAATTGAATTAGATTAATGATTGAATTTCTAACCCAAATTCTCTCAAATTCAAACTTTGTTAATAGATCACTCATCTTAGAAGAGAAGAGTTGATTTATTTTTTGATGAATTTCTTCATAAAAATTAACATCGAGTTGGACACTTGGTTGATTTTTAAAGACTTTTATTCCGGATAATCTTTCAATTGGAAGTGATTCAATATAACTCCAGAGTAGGTGTAATAATTTATCACCTAAAAAAATATGCCTACCAGGAATCGAAAGAGTTGGGTAGAGAAATTTTTCCCAAAGAGGATTTAATACATCCTCAGAAGAGTCTATGAATATTATGATTTGATTTTGCTGTAATTTGTTATTTAGTTCTGTAATCAAATGTGGATTGCCTAAACCTAAAACAACTACCAGCTCTGTTTCCTTGATTGGGGATTCGCCTATCATGCGAAGACTTGCCGTAAGTGGTGCGACCGCACTGGTCAAATTTTTATTTTGAAATGTTAAGTAGTATTCTTCTTTTCCCTTAGCCTGACTTAATTTATAATTCTCATTTCCATTCTGAATAGAATTTAGATAGAGTTTGAGATAAGGCTTTTTTAAAATTAAATCTTCTAAATTTATTAGTGACATAATACCCACTTCTTATAAAGTACACCCTAGACATTTGGTCAATCGGTTTTAAAAAACAAAAATGAACCGATCCATTCATTTCAACCTTTTTATTAGATTGAGTTTGATTTTACAGCAATAAAATCACTGAAAAATTCAATTGAGTGAAGAAGGGTATTATTGAGGGAATTATGTATTTAAAGAGTATGAATATTGTTGGATTCAAAACGTTTGCGGATGAGACAGACGTAGTATTTGACCCAGGATTTACCGCTGTTGTAGGTCCAAATGGGTCAGGAAAGTCAAATATTGTAGATGCACTTCGATGGGTGCTTGGAGAAAAATCTGCAAAGGGACTTAGGGGAGATAAAATGGAAGATGTTATCTTTCATGGCTCGGAAACGAGAGACCCAGCTGGATTTGCCGAAGTTGCGGTTAATATCGATAATACCAGTAAAACACTACCAATTGACTTTCCGACAGTAAAAATAACTCGTAGACTGTTTCCTGATTTAACAAATGAGTATTATATTAATAATTCTAGAGTTCTAAGAAAAGATGTAGAAAAACTTCTAATGGATACAGGCATTGGAAAAGCAAGTTACTCTATTATGGAACAAGGAAGAGTGGAAGCAATTCTAAATGCTAAGCCCGAAGACAGAAGGGCAATTTTTGATGAAGCAGCAGGTATTTCAAAATTCAAATTAGATCGATTAGAAACTGAAAAGAAACTAGAGTTAACGACTCAAAACCTTTTGCGGATAACAGACATTATGTCCTCAATGGAAAAGGAATTAGAGTTAAAAAGCAAACAGGCTGAAAGAGCAAAGGCTTATTTTGATTTAAAAAATAAAGTAACTGAAGCAGATAAAAATTTACGCTATCTGAAATTGAAGAGTTTAAAATCCAGATCTAAGAAAGTAGATGCTGAGCTTACTGAAGTAAAAAGAAAGAATGAAGAACTCATGGCTAGGATGAGTGATGATGCAAAACTCATTGAAGAACGAGAAAAATTCAGATATGAAATGGAGCAAAAGATTGCAGAGATCGATAAAAAGCTTTTAGATTTTCTATCCCAAAAGGAAATTCAAAGAGAAAAAATCGAAAAAAATAAAAGTATTATTCATGAGTTTGATCAACGAATAGATGAGCTAACTACAAATCTTGAAAGTGAAAAAACTAGAATGGAAAACGCAGAAGCAGAATACAATCAACTCTTAGCGTTAAGCGATAATCTAGCCAAGATGATTCAAATGACTCTTGAAAATGTGGAGCGTTTTACTTCTGATAAGAAACAATTAGAAATCAATATTGAAGAAGAACTTAAAAATATTCAATCTTATCAAGACAGTATAGCATCAAATGACAAAAAACATAATGTATTGAGAGAAAAACTGAAAGATAGTATTCTATCTCTAATCAATCAAATTGAAGAGAAAAAGAGAGATGCTGAGAAGTTTGAAGGACGTAGAGAAGAACTTCGTAAGTATCTGATTTTATCTTTAGATGAGAGTATCGAAAAAATTAATGAAATATTATCGAGTGAATTGAATTCTGAAAGAATAACTCAGATTCTGAAAGAATTAAATTTAACCTCTTATCGAGAAAATCTAAAAGATTTTATTGAAATGGAAGATGTTTTTAGAGACATCTTACTCGATAAAGATGGATTACTTGCAAAGAAAGAAAGTATTGATTCTGAAATTGAAGATTTGATTTTAGAAAACGAAAATCTATCTAGAAAAATAAAAGATGCAAATTCTAATATAGAGTCTCTTCGATATGCATTAGAAGAAAAGAAAGAAGAGATTGTAAAGCTAGAAAAGAGCATTCTAGAAATGGAAGGAAAGACTGCCTCTGCTTTAGATGCAAGAGATAAAGAACTTCGTATAAAGCATGAAGCTGGTGATAGAATTGCAAATTTTGAAAAATCAATTGAAGCTCTTCAAACTAAAAAAGTTACTTATCAAGAAGAAGTAAAACTTTTAGAAGAACAAATAGAAAAGTCCTATACTGAATTCTTAGGAATGAGTAAAACATTAGAAGCTGAGAAGGAACAATTAAAAGAACTTTTCTCAGAAATTCAAAATTTAAAATCTTCCTCTCAAGCAGATCAGGAAGAATTTAAATCAATCATACCCGTCATGAATGATTTAGAGAGAAAAGCATCCGCTCTTAGAGTTCAACTCGATACTTTTAATGAAGAGCTATACAATGACTATTCAATGAGTGATGTAGAACTAGAAGAAGAAAAGTCCTCTCTTAGTTTAAAACAAGAAGCGGAAGATTCTAGACTGAGAGAATTAAAATCGGAAATGCAATTACTTGGTTCAATCAATCCTTTAGCTGTTGAAGAATACAATAATGTGAAAGAGATTTATGATCACCATAAAAATCAAAAAGAGGATATCGAAAAGAGTAAGCAAGATATTCTAGATGTTTTAAAGAACATAAACAGTGAATCTGAAAAGTTATTTATTGAAACATTTGAAGTGATTAAGAAAAATTTTCAGGAGACTTTCTCTACTCTTTTCAATGGTGGGCATGCTACAATTGAATTAACCGAAAAAGAAGATAGACTCAATTCTGGAGTAGAGATTATTGCTGAACCACCAGGAAAACATGTTCAAAACTTAAAGTTATTATCTGGTGGGGAAAAGTCAATGACTGTGATTGCACTTCTTTTTGCAATCTACATGGTGAAGCCATCGCCATTCTGCTTTTTGGATGAGATTGATGCAGCGTTAGATGAAGTAAATAAGATTCGGTTTTGTCAAATATTGGACAAATTCAAAGACGTTAGTCAATTTGTTGTTATTACTCACGCACCTCCAACTATTTCGAGAGCGAATGCAATTTTTGGAGTAACCTCAGCAGAGCCAGGTGTTTCAAAAGTTGTTTCTTTGAAGATAGAAGAAGCTAAACAATTTGCTAAAAAATTTCAAGAGGCAGTATAAAGATCTATGATTCAAATAGAGGATAATGAGGATTATCTACAGATGGGAGGAAAGAAGTTTCGCTCCCGATTATTTGTAGGAACAGGAAAATTTTCCTCTTCAAAGGAAATGAAAAATGCCATTGAATCCTCTGGAACTGAAATTGTAACGGTTGCACTTAGAAGAGTTGACCTTGAAAAATCAAATGATGATATTCTCTCTTCGATTGATCGAAATAAAATTTTACTTTTACCTAATACAAGTGGAGCCAGAAATGCAGTAGAAGCAGTTCGATTAGCAAAATTGGCAAGATCTTTAGGGGCGGGTGACTGGGTAAAATTAGAAGTTGTTCCTGATCCTGTTTATTTACTTCCAGATCCAATCGAATCACTGAAAGCCGCTATTGAATTAGTAAAAGAAGGATTCAAAGTAATGCCTTATATAAATGCTGATCCTATTCTATGCAGACATTTAGAGGATGCAGGTTGTGTTTGTGTTATGCCTCTTGGTTCTCCTATCGGATCCAATCTTGGTATTAAAAATAGAGCAAACATTGAAATGATCATAGATCAATCTAATATTCCAGTAGTAATTGATGCAGGTCTAGGTGAGCCTTCACATGCTGCGGAAGCTATGGAAATGGGAGCCGATGCTGTGTTAGTCAATACAGCTATTGCAATTGCAGAAAATCCTTCTAAAATTGCAGAAGCTTTTAAGATGGCGACTATCGCAGGTAGACTTTCATTTCTCCATCGTGGAACTAGATCATTAGGACAGGTTAGAATCAATGCAAATGCTTCGAGTCCATTGACAGGATTTTTAAATGAAGAAGATAGAGTTTCTTGAAGTATTTAATCAATATAGTTTTAAAGATTGCATTGCAGAAATAGAATCAAAGGCAAAAGAAGATGTAGAGACTTCACTGCATAAGGCATACAAAAAAAACAATCTAAACTTTCAAAATTATTTATCTCTTATAAGCCCAGCATCTGATTCCTATTTGGAAGCAATGGCAAGTCTTTCAAAAGAGATTACGCAAGAAAGATTTGGAAAAACAATACAATTGTATATGCCAATGTATCTTTCCAATGAATGCAGATCTTCTTGTTTGTATTGTGGATTTAGTTTTGAGAATAAAATAAAAAGAAAGACTTTATCCTTTTCTGAAATTCGAAGAGAATCCGAAATATTAAAAAATAAAGGTATAGAGCATATATTAATCTTAACAGGAGAAGACTATTCAAAAACTTCAATTTCTTATCTATTGGAGGCTGTTAAAATTTTAAAAGAGTATTTTTCATCTATTTCAATTGAAATTTATCCAATGGATGTGGATGATTATAAAAAGTTAATTGAAAGAGGAGTAGATGGTCTGACTCTCTATCAAGAAACGTATGATAAAGAGATCTACAAAAAATATCATTTACGTGGCGTAAAAAAAAATATGGAATACCGATTGAATGGACCTGATAGGGGAGGTTTTGCCGGTTTTAGGAAAATTGGAATAGGGGCTCTCTTGGGTTTGGCGGAAACGTTAGGAGAATTGTATTTTCTAGGTTTACACTTAGATCATTTGTATAAGAATTACTGGCAAAGTTTTATGCAAGTATCTCTTCCACGGATGAGGCCAGCAGAAGGTGAGTTTAATTCTGTTATCCCAGTGAATGATAGAGAATTTTTAAAATATATTTTTGCACTCAGAATTTATTTTCCAGATTTAGGAATTGCCCTCTCTACCAGGGAAAGAATCAAATTACGTGATAATTTAATTGGCCTTGGGATTACAACAATGTCTGCTGAATCTAAGACAGAGCCAGGTGGATACAGTGGGAGTGGGGAGTTGGAACAATTTGAAACAGAAGACAAAAGAACTCTGCAGGAAATAGTCAATGTTATTCGAAGGAAGGGCTTGGATCCTGTTTTAAAAGATTTTGATCGGGCTTTGATCTAGATTTTGAAATAAAAAAAGATAACTCTTTGCTTCCCTAAACATTGAGTTATCTTTTATGTGAAAAGATTTAAGAATTATTTTTTAGTAGCAGAGTAACTTTTGGAAATACAAAGTGCAAATTCGTTACAGGTTTCTTGGCTGGATTCATAACATGCTAATACAGCTTTTGTATTTCTCTTGCAGGCATTTAAACATCCATCTTTCATTCTTTTAATTTCAGCTGCTGTTGCAGATTTACCCTTATTCATTTCTTTTGCGCATTCTAAAAACCGATCGCAGGCAGGTGCGCACTTTGGATCTAGTGCATAGAGGGAAGAAAAAAGGGAAAAAACGAGAAGAGAGGAAATAATGAGTTTCATACTTGTCTCCTTGAAGGTTTGGTAGCGACACAGGGATTCGAACCCCGGACCTGCGGATTATGATTCCGATGCTCTAACCAGCTGAGCTATGTCGCCGTAAAAACCTAGTTTAACCTTACTTTTAAAATGCTATTAGTGTCAAAAACATTATTGCGAATTTTTTGAACTAGAATACTTTTCTATTATGTTGAATAATTCGGTAGGGGAAAAAGGTTTGGCTATATATCCATTCATTCCTGCACTTTTTACCTTATCACTTGTATCTAGAAGTGTAGAGGCAGTGAGTGCAATGATCGGTATACCTTTATATTTTGGGTCCTTTTTCTCTCTTATTTTTTGGGCTGCCTCATACCCATCCATTTCGGGCATTTGTATATCCATGAGAATTAAATTGTAGTCTTTTTGATCCACTTTTTCTAAGCAGACGAGACCATTTTCCGCAATATCTACTTCAATTTCCCATTTTTGAAGGTATCTTTCCGTAACTTTTTGATTGCTAATGTTATCATCTACTAAAAGAATTTTCAATCCACGTAGACTTTTTTGTGGAATGAGTGGAATCGGATCTAAACGGGGGACATTTTTCGTAGGAAGAGGGGTTCGGAGATAGAGGCAAAATGAAAATCTAGAGCCCTTGTTAGGTTCGCTTTTAACTATAATTTTACTCTCCATAAGCTCTAGGATTCTTTTTGTAATCGTGAGACCGAGACCTGAACCTCCAAATTGTCTATTTATGTTGGATTCGCCTTGATTAAAGACATCAAAAATTGAATCCAATTTTTCTTTTGGAATACCGATTCCAGTATCTTCCACTGAGAATTCTATTTCTATTAGATTCGCTTTCGCACCCTTGTTTTTTGCATCAATTAAAACCGATCCTTCTTTTGTGAATTTAATCGCGTTGCTAATGAGATTTGTCAAGAGTTGTGTGAGCCTAAGAGAATCTCCAATAACGATAGGCGGTAAAGATTCATCTACTTTTAATTCGAGGACTAAATTCTTCTGACGAGCAACTTCAAAATACATTTGTTTTATATTTAACAAAAAGTCATTTATATTAAATTCAGTTTCTTCCAATTCAAATTTACCTGATTCGATTCTAGAATAATCTAAAAATGTATTTAAAAGTTTTAAAAGATTATCAGCCGAGAATTTCATTGTTTTTAAAATTTGTAACTGGGAATCGGAAGGATTCTCTTCTAAAAGTAGATTAATCATTCCTATAATCGCTGTTATCGGATTTTTTATTTCATGGCTGATAGCTGAAAAGATAATCGTTTTACGTCTTGATTGCTCGCGAACAGAATCCAATTCTTTTTTTAGTTTTTCCACTTCTTTTAAAAGGTCTTCATTGTTCATGATTATTTTAGAATCTCCGGCAAAGGAAATGTAATATTAAATTGGTGAGCAGATATCCCAAGAAAAAATTTTGAAATGGATACAATGTCAACAAAATATTTGGGATTTGCTTCCCATTCCAGAATAGAACTCATTTTTCCGTATCCAGACCCATAAAACTGAGTGCTAATGAGTCGATCATCCTCTGACTTTTGTAAAAGAGTAATAGGATAAATTTTAGTAGTAAGTGGAAATGAAAAGAATTTTTGATTCAATTCAGCTTTTAAAATAGGCTCCCCTAAACTAGATTCAACGGAAATCAATGTATTATTGTTTTTTTTGATCCAATTAAAATTTGCAAATTCTTTAGGAATTGCCCAATTCAGTCTACCTTCTTGGATAGAGATATCAGTGGATACAAAAATCTTAGTAATTTTTTTATAAACTTTCTTTGGAGAATTTTCATAATAGAAATCTCCAGGAATAAATAAAAGTTCATAATAAGGACCTACATTAGAACTATCGTAATTTACAATCATGATAGCACCAAGTCCACCCCGAAAATTTTGTTTATCGGATTCAGAAATAAAGCCCTTATCGAGTAGAGCAGTTTTGTTTCCCAAAAAAGGTAGAATGAAACCTTGTCCCTTTAAATGCCAAGGTGGTGGATAGTGCTTTGTTTCCATAATTTATTTTTGCTGTAGTTTCGCAAAATCCTTTGCAAAATATGTTATGATTATATCTGCACCAGCTCTTTGAATTGACGTTAGGCACTCTATCATAGCTTTCGATTCATCTAGCCATCCTTGCTTTGCTGCTGCTTTAATCATAGCATACTCTCCACTCACATTATAGGCAACAATAGGAATTGGAAAATTGTTTTTTAAAGTTTGAATTATATCCAAATAAGCTAATGCGGGTTTTACCATAAGAAAATCTGCACCTTCTTCATAGTCTAATTCTGCTTCTAATAAGGCTTCTCTAGAATTTCTTGAATCCATTTGATATGTCTTTTTATCACCAGCCTTCGGAGCTGAATTTAAAGCATCTCTAAACGGTCCATAAAAACTACTCGCATACTTAGCTGTATAGGACATGATAGATACATCTTTAAATCCTTCTTTGTCTAAGATATTTCTTAAATATCCAACACGTCCATCCATCATATCAGAAGGACCCAATATATCTGCTCCAGCCTCTGCCTGTGCAAGAGCCATTTTACCGAGGATAAGGAGGGTTTCATCATTTAAAATTTTTCCATTTTCCACATACCCATCGTGTCCATCTGAACTATAGGGATCCATTGCAACATCGGTAATGACTGTTACCTCAGGGAAATTTTTCTTAATACTTTGAATGAATTTTAAATATAGGTTATTTTTTTTGTAACTCAAACTAGCTTTAGAATCTTTTAATTTTTCTTCTATCTGGGGAAAAAGAATAAAGTGGTGGATACCTAATAAAAGTGACTCTTCAATGTCTTTTAAAGCTAAGTCGGAAGAGTATCTATAAAAATCTGGCATTGATTTAATTTCGGTTTTTTGTTTTAAACCATCTTGTAAAAAGATCGGATGAATGAGTTTAGAAACATTCAAATTTGTTTCCGAAATCATCTCTCGAATTGAACTAGACTTTCTATTTCGTCTTGGTCTTCGCAAAATATTCATATTAATACCAATAGCGATGGATGGACTGATTTTACGATTAAAAATTTTAAGTTACAACAAAAATAGGATTGAATTTACAGTAAATGTTACTATGAAATTTTTTCTGATTCGAAAATTACTAATGTCGTTTGTTGGTGTGGCAATTTTTCTTATTGTAAGTTGCGGGAATATAGAATCAGAAAAATCATATTGTGAGAGAAAAGCAGAAGAATATTTTTTGCTGTGCTTAGTGGATATAAAAGCCGCACCTTCCTACTATGGATTTAGAGATTGGGCAACTCCACAAGCTCAAGCCTATGCGCAAAATTATTGCATACTCGAATATCAGAGAAAGAAACGTTGTCCAGATCAAAAATCTTACAAACCACATCGAAAAGATTAAGACTATTTATAATATTTGCTTTTACTTCTATTCAAGCGATAGTTGCAGAACCTTCATATTTTCTAGATTTTATATATGTGAATGCAAATACAGGACAATCGAGTGGGGGGCATTCAGCAATACGTTTAGGAAATTTGATCTACCATTTTCAATTTTTTCCAGATAAAATATTTCATATTGTGCGGGAAGAATGGAATAGTTTTCGATTTGTCTATGGTATTCAAGAAAATAGAACGATTCGCATCCTTCCAATTCAAGTTTCTAGCGAAACATACAATTATATTTTAGAGCGAATGAATTTTCTTTATTTGTATCAACAGAAAGAATTGGAAAACCTTGTAAAATTAAAGAATGATGAACTTATTATTGAATCAGTAGTAAAAGGTGATGGGTTGATCAATTTGAAAGGATTAGGATATTTTTCAAATCATAATCAAGAAAAAGAAAATTATAGATTATTAATATCTAAAATTGAAAATCAATATGGAAGTAAGTATATTCTTGAAAATCTAATTTTAATAAGAAAGCAGATATACTCTTTTCGATTTCCAGAAACTGAGACAATCCAATCTTTCGATAATCACAAAACGTTACCAGTAGTTAAAAACTTTTCAGATGAATATTTAGATTTATTATCAAGACTAAAAGCTTTCGAAATTTTATATGAAAATAAAAGTTTAAATCAAGAAAGTCTAATCCAATATGAACCGAGTCTTTCTGAGGATGAAAAATTAAATGCATTCAAAAACTTAGAAAAAATTAAAAATCAATACGAGAATGATATAATTTCATTAATAAGAAATACGGAAAATAGCGGTTATGTGCTTCTAATCAAAATTGCTAGATATTTAACAATCCTAAAGAGTTTGAGGGAGAATAAATTTTATTTTTTAGATAGTTTTGGGAAAAATCATTCTCTTTTGTCTCTAAAAGTAGATAAAGATAAGAATCTTTTATATACTAAATTGAGAGAAATGAACCAGAGAATCGACTCGACCTTTAAATCTAGATTTGCAGAGAAAGAGTTAAAGAATTTATCTGAGATAGAATATACCCAAATAGAAGATTTGTTATCTAGAAAAAATGAATTTCTAGAGGGTATACTTACCACAAAGCCAATCCGCATTAGATATGAGATAATGCTACCAACAAAAGAAGAATCGATTTATATTTATAAAGATGAGAATCAAAAAATAAATCTAGAAGAATTATTATTAAACTACAAGAGAAATGCATTCAATTATGAAAGACAACTACAACTAAAATATCCTTTTCATATAATTTCTCAAAATTGCACTACTGAGATTTTTCATTCTCTGAATTCTTTTTATAAAAATAAGGAAGATGTTACAAATAGTTTAGGTGGATATATTGATAAAAAAGACTCCTTTGTATTTATTCCATTCTATGCATACACTAAAGTCAAAGATTCATATAGAGTGAATGATGGAATCGAAGTGCCTTCGTTTAGAACTTATATTCTTTCAAAGAAAGATACATCAAATTTACTTTTAAAAATTAAGGAATCAAATACTCTAACATCTAGATACTATAAATTTAATAAAGAAGATTCTCTGTTCTTATTTTTTACAGATGATAGTATTTGGATAAGACCTCTCTTTGGATTTATAAATTTAATCTTCGGAGTTGGGGAATTTTCATTTGGCATTTTGACTTTTCCTTTGGATTCAGGTGAAAAACTGATTAAAGGTCTACAAGGGATTTTTTTTAGCTTGCCCGAAATGATTTTTTTTAACATTCGAAAAGGAACTTTTTTATATGAAACAAATTTTATCGAGAATAATTAAATTAACTCCTTAAAAAACGAATAGGATTATAGGATAACGTTAAATGGTTTTAAAAAATATTTATTTTATTATTAGTTTGTCATTGATTGGGCTTCTCACTCTTTTGCCCTCTGCTTGGTTTATTTATTTTGATAAGAATTTTTTCTATTTTCTTATTCTTTCTTTAAACTTCTTTTATATCTATAGAGTCTTTATAAAAAAAGAGAGTTTTTTCTCTGTCTCCCTCTCTATTGAAAATCGACTTATCATTTTATTGTTATTAATATCATTTTTATTGATGGTATTTCTACCAATTCAAAATCTTAATTTAGGGGATGGAGTTATATTACTAGAACATGTTGCCTTGGAGGCAAAAATATTTGGATTTCACCTAACGATGGATGAAATTCTTGAAGCTTTAATACACTCTGTAATATATGCAAAATTCCAAAATTATTTCAATACACCGATGGAAGTATATAGGATCATAAGCACTATCGCTGGATTCTTGGGAATTTTACTTATCTATTATTATTTCAAGAAGTTTAAAAATAGTTTTTTAAGTTATTTACTTGTTTTTACATCTGGAGGGATTTACTTATTTCATGGATACAGTGAGAACTATACATTAGTTACTTTAATGATATGGTTTTATATTCTTTTTTCCATTGATACTATCCGGTCTAATACTCATCGGAATATGAAGGCTTTAATACCTATTTGTATCATAGCTAGTTTTCTGATTCTTTTTCATTTAGTCAGTGGATATTTAATCTTTTCTCTTATTTATTTATGCTATTATTTTTCAGAGGATAAAAAATTTATTCGAAATGCGATATTCTCTACGGTCTTTTCATTAGTAATCATTCTTCCAGTGTTTATTTATTTTATATTTTATGCAAATGTTCGATTTGATTTTTCTCAAACGCATTTAACAAATCCAAAATTTTATCCAATTTCAAAAATTATTTCTACAGTTCATCTTCGAGATATTCTCTTTTGTTTATTTGGATCTTGTTTGCTTCCATTTTTATTAATCATCTATGCACTTATTTTCGATAAAGACAGATTGAAAAAATTACTCAAATTAGCAGAATTTAAATTTTTATTTTTTGTTTTTATTGGATTTATGATACATGGAATTGTGCATTATCCGCAACTTGGATTTCCAGCTGATTGGGATCTACTCGCATTTTTTTGGAGTCCTATCCTTTTTATATCTGTGTATATCTGGGAAGAACTTTATACCGAAAAAATGGAAAGCAAAAGAACTTATGCAACACAATTTATTGGATTTTTTGTTTTTGGAATTTCGGTTTTTCTTTTAAATGCAATTTCCTTAAATCAACCTTCGAAAGAAAAATATAAAGAACTAGAACTCTCTCTAAATAGAATTGAACAATATTCAAACTCAAAAGAGAGGGAGACTATAAACGTTATAGAACCAGCAAATAAAAAATTCTATTTAAGCGTTAGTTTCTTTTTATTCGAATCAAAAGTAAAAATTTTAAATATGCCGATTTCCGACAAATCTAAACTATTGATAGATGAAAATCAAAAGTTTAGTATTGAATTGGAGGAACACAAAGAAAAAATTGAATCAAAATGGCAAAAGGATTTTTATAAGAGACTTACAAAATATCATTTAGATTATTTAGATTTTATAAATAAAAAAGGATAAGTTTTGCTTTGGATTTTTTGTTAAACTTATGGCAATATGAGAATCGACTAAGTTTTTTATTTCATTGAAGGAATTATTTTCTGAATACTTAGCTTGTATGTTCTTTAGAAACGCTTCAAACTCTCGTTGAGAACTATTGATTGAGTGTATAAATCCAGAATTGTATAAAAATAATAATGACTCTTCTGAATAATGAAAAGTATGTGTTAGAAATTCAGTTTTAGGCATTATACCAATTATGTTTGATGCATCTGTAAATAAATACTTCAATCTTTCTGTATTTTTCTCTAATACGATAGGAATTGCATTTCCTCCGTTTGAATAATGAATTTCTTTTTTTATTTTATCAATTACAATACATACAGCGGTTAACGTATGTATATTGATTTTAAAATACAATTCATCATTTAATTTAGATAAAACTCTATCTGGGCTTTGCTCTGTTTGGAAAATATCTTTTAAAAGGTTTAATGTAAGTAGACCAATAAAGCTAGAAGTAACACCATTACCCTCAATCTCACCAAAAACGATTCTAGTAAAGTTTTCGTTTTCATCTAAATGATAAAATCCTCCAGATACAAAAGAGTAGGCGTGAAAATCAGCGTAGATTGTATCTGAATCAATCTTTGGTGAGATTACCTGCTTTTGAATAGAGGATAAAAATTTCATATCTTGTTCTAAGTTCTCTTGATAGTTGTGATTATCTTTTAGTAATTTATGATACTCAATTCCTCTTTCTACGGCAAGTTTTACAGATTCAACAGAGAAAGGCTTTATCAAGAAATCAGATGCTTTGTTTTTTAAACTACTGACAACGGAATTAATATCACTTTCTCCGCTCATCATAATTACTTGTGTAAATGGACTAATATTTTTTATTGCGGGTAATAGATCCAATCCGTTGTCATTTGGAAGAAATATATCCAAAAAAATAATCGGATTCAATTCGTTTTGAAAGTAGGGTAAAGCTTTTTCTGATGAATCAAAAAATTTTGAGTTGTATCCTAAATCTTCAACTATTAATTTTAAAGCTTCTCCAATTTCATGAGAATCATCTATAATCAAAATTTCTATTTTCAATTTTTACTCCAATAAAAAAAATCGGGTTTCTGCCGCATGCTTTACTTTTTCGAAATAGTTTCTATCGAAAACTACTTCTTTTAAATATTCATCCTGTGTAAAAAGCATTTCCCCATGTTTCCATTTATACACTTCATTTGATTCAACAAAAGCTAATTTTTCCGAATGGATGAGTAGGCTTAAATCTCGAACCGTATGATTTTTAAAACTTGCTAGTATAGATTTAAAATGACCTTGCTTGATTGGGTCAACAAACAAAAAGTTTTTTTGAAATAGAACAGCATCATGAAAATACTCTGGAATATTGAAGACACCATAACAGTTCATTTTAGAAAAAAGAATAAAGATAAATTGAGTTAATTCGTTAAATATATTTAGTCCTGGGTATTCTTGCCCTTGAAATAGTATTTTCTTATCTTTTAATTTTCCAAGTTTTATATTTTGGGTGAGTAGCCAATCGATATACATCATTTTACGATTCTCTTGAATCGCTTTTACAAAGAAATCTGATACTTTTAAACGAATATGAATTAAGATTTCATCACTTGGAGATTTTACGTAAATTCTATTATCCAAATCAGAAATCGGATAGGTTATGACTTTGAAATCATTATAACCCCTATCTCTAATTTTTTTTAAAATTTTGGCTTCCTCAAGCATTTTAAAAATATCATCATGTGAGAATTTACCAAAGATAAATTTTTCCAGATTGAGTGATGTACTTAGTTCATTTGAAAAATCTAGTAAATCTAAATTAGATAAATTTTCAAGACCTTGACCATTTCTTTTATCACTATCACCAAAGATATTCATTTCATTTCCTCGCAAAAATTTGTGCAGTTTGATAATGGATTTTTACTGTATCCATAAAATTTCGCGCGTATCCGCCAGCGGCAAGAATCACTACCTTTGAATTATTCGTAACTGCAAACTTTCTTATTTTTTCATCTCTCTCCTTTAGACCTCTAAAAGTTAATTTAATGTTTCCTAAACGATCCCCCTCATATGGATCTGCACCTGCTAGGTAATAAATTATATCAGGTTTACATACCTTACTTATTTTTTCTAAAGATTCATCTAGGAGTTTCAAGTAAACAGAATCTGTGATGTTTTCTTCTAGAGGAATATCAAAATCTGATACCTCTTTTTTAGGATAAAGATTGTCCTGATGCATAGAAAATGTGAAAACATTCTTATTTTCTTTAAAGATATGAGCCGTTCCGTTTCCTTGATGTACATCTAAGTCTATGATTAATACCTGTTTGCCGCTATTTTTTTCTAAATAATTGGTGGCAGCAATGGCTACATCATTTAGATAACAGAATCCTTCTGCATGATCAGAAAAGCTATGATGCAGACCTCCGCCTAGATTAAAAACAAATTGATACGTCTCGGTTAGATTAGTAGCGAGGAGTGTGCCTCCAACGCCATGTAAAAAACTATCTAAAATTCTGTCATTTAAGGGTAGTTCAGAATATTTGGTTCGATCTGTAATCTTAAGATTTAATAGATCATCTAAATATTCTTTTGTGTGGACTAATTCTAAATCTTCCCGCGTTGCCCTCATTGGTTCATGAATTGAGATATTACTAAAATGCTCATCCAAACAAATCAATTCATAGATTTTGGAGAACTTATTTCCTGGAAAGACATGATCGCCTAAATAAATATCATAGTAAGAAGAATAAACGAGAGCAAAGTTTTTTCCATCGTATTCTATTTTCTCAGGGAAAAAAAAATTAAAAAGACTCATGACTGAAATTCTGATACAACAAATTGTATTGTCGTACTATTATTATAAAAATTTTCTTCGAGTATACCAAATAGATCAACAGTTGAATTTTTTGAAATAAAATTTTCAAATTCACTGGCTCTATTCCAAATGATAAATTTTATTTTTGGACTCGCTCCTAGAACTTGAAAACGAGCATGTTGTCCATCTGACATTGGTTTAAAACTAATTATCTTAGCGCCTTTTATTGATAGTAAGGGTTCTGGATTTTCTTGACCAAAGGGCTGAAAGATTTGCAGATCATTAAAAATTTTTTCGGTAATATCTGAAGGCTGAAAGCTAACTATGCTTTGCTCCTCAGTTATAATATCTTCTTGATTTGTTAGCCATTCGTTTGCTACAGTCTTTAGCTTTTGTTCTAATAATGGGATATTCTTTAATTCAATTGAAAAGCCACCAGCTTCTTTATGACCACCGAAGTGAATGAGTAAATCAGAAACTAAATTTAAAAGATCCAATACATTTTCAGATTGGTATGACCTTATACTTCCTCGCCCATGTCCATGATCAGGAGTAATAAAAATTGCAGGCCGCTTATATGTTTCGACTAACTTTGTTGCTACGATACCTGATACTCCAGGTTCCATGTCTGGCTCATAGCAAAAAATAATTTTTTCTTTCGTTCTTTCTGGTTTTCGTTTAAAATATTCTTCAACTTTGTAAAGATTTCGTTTTGTTCTTTCTTTTCTCTCTGTGTTCAATTGAAGTAAATCTCGAGTAGCTATTTCTGCTTCTTTTTCTTCATTTGCAAACAATAATTTTACCGCTACTTCTGTCTTGCCCATTCGACCAGCAGCATTTAAGGCAGGACCAATTCCCCAGCCTAAATCTTTAGATGTTATTTTTTCCGGATTAATTTTGATGGAACTCATAAGGGAGTAAAGTCCCTTTCGATTACTAGGCTTTGTCTTCAAAACTTTAGATAGAGATTCTATGCCATTTCGAACAACGATTCTATTTTCACCAAATAGAGGCATCATGTCTGTTATAGTTCCAATGGATGATAAATCTAATAACGATTTCAACTTCTCAATTAGAGTTGGATACTTTTCAAAATAATCTTCAATGTTTTTATTTCTATAAATGCTTTCTAGATCAGGAAATAAAGTATCAGAAGGTAGTCCTTCCTTTTTAAAAATTTGATCTAGCTCAAAGGCAAAAATTAATTTCATAGCTAGAGTAGAAGTACAGATTTTCTTCTCAGGGTAAATCGAATCCTCTCTTTTAGGGTTAATTAATTTGCATTTTGGAATTTTAACTGGAATTTCATGGTGATCCAAAACGATTACATCAATACCAAGAGATGCTAATTCATTTATCTCTTCATAATTAGATGTTCCAAAATCTAATGTGATTAAAAGATTGGGATTTGCAGATTTAATAAAAGTAAGAACGTTAGGACATAGACCATAATCATCATTAGCGGATGATGTCTTGACAGTAAGTTTTCCACCATTTGCTTCATGAACAGTTCTAAAAAAAATGCCTAGTTGCGTTGTTGAGGAAATTCCATCAGTATCTCTATCCCCAAACAAAAGAATATGACTTTTGTTTTCAATATGCCTATTTATTAATTGGATTGAGGCAGTCAGATCAGGCAAAAGAAAGGGAGAAGGGAGATATTTAATATCAGGATTTAAAAACTCTTTCCAGTTTTTTGAATCAGGAAGAATTGTTTTTAATATGTGTGATTGAAGTGGCGACAAACTATTGTTTGCCGCAATTGTTAATTCTTTATAATCAATGCCATGTATAAATTTCTCTGGCATGATATTACATTAGACAATTTCCAGAAAATTTTGCCCCAGTTTCGATGCTAATTAATGGAGTCTTAATATCACCTATAACTGTTCCTGTTTTACCAACTTCGACTTTCTCTTTTGCTTCAACATTTCCACGAAGAGATCCATTCACTTGAAGAGAACTTACAGTAATATCTGCATCAACTTGACCGGTTTCATCAACGATAAGGCTACCATTTGATTCGATGGTCCCTTTCATTTGTCCCTTTAATCGCAATGAGTTATTAAATCGAAGAGTTCCCTTGAAAATAATGTCCTCTCCAATAATTGTATCTGCTTTTTCTTCACTCATATATAAGCCTGCTTTTTTTAAATATCAATACAGACAACTATGAGAGGGAATTCGATGCAAGAAAAAAAATTAGTAAGCTGCAACTAGAATGGTTTCTATTTCGTTTTTTGGAAGTTCTCTAGGAAGACAATCTAAAAAAGTCATTGAATAGGCAAGAGACGCAATCTTAGGCAATTCATTTTTTTTGACTTCATATTCTGAAAGTCTTTGTGGAATTTTGAGTTCAATGTAAATTTTTCGAATACCTTCAACGGCTTTAATAGCTGCTTCAATTACGGAAATATCGCTCGTATCTTCATCTAGAGCTCTTGCGATCATAACATATTTATTCGCTGAGGTTGTTAAATTATATTCCATAATATGAGGTAACAAAATGGACATGGCTTGGAAAATATCTAATTTTGTGAGACTCATGGTTGCAAGGGAGATTGCAAAACATAGCCCTAAGGAGCTAACAGATTGGCTAATTCCAGTTAATAAACTAGCAGCATATAGCGCATTCTTTGCAGGAATATTTTTGGGGTCTCGAATCGATGGTATAATATTCTTGGAGACAAGTTCTATGGCTCTTAAAGAGGAAGAATTTGTAATCTCATTTGCATACTTGGATAGAATTGTATCAATCGCTGCTGCTAAAGTTGAAGTTCCCGTTTTGGCAATATCTGACGATGTCATATGTAGTCCAATTTTAGGGTCTGCTAGAATCAGATCAGGAAATAAGTCCGATGTAGAGAAGTATTTTCTCTCGTTTTCTCTATCATCTAGAATAGTGCAAAAAGGCGCACATTCAATTCCCATAAGGGGCATTGTAGGAATTACAATCAACGGTAAAGGTTTTCTTTTGGGCTTTTTAGTTTGCAAAACAAGTTCTTCTGCAAAGAAATCGTTCGTTGCAAGAATCGAAACAACCTTTGCAATATTTACGGATTCATAAGCACCGTAGGCAATGATACAATTTACTTGTGACTGCCTTGCAAAGTGAGCTGCTGTATCCAATTCTTTAAAGGTTCCAACATTCTCTATGTCATCATAAATGATTAAACCTTCTGTTTCTTTTTCAATACTAGACTTTAGAATATACAACTCGTTTGGATTTTGCATTTCTCTTTGGGTAGTAATCAATAAAAATCTAGAACCAATATTTTTAATAAAATGCCCTGCCTTGGCAGAGCAATCTATTTCAATATGGAGCTTACTAGGGAAATGAAAACTGACCCAGTCTTGTAAAACAGGCATTTAAACTTATTTACATTCCAAGAAATGAATCTGCAATTTTATCTGCAGTTTTTTCGATTAGTTCGGCGTTTGGATTGTCATAATATCCATTAGCTAATTTCGCTTTGATATCATTTATCTTATCAATGTCCAGAGAATTCGGAAGAGATAACGTGTGGGTGGTGATCGCCTTTATATCTGCTTTTAGTTTTGCAGCATCGGATATCTGCACATTGTCACTTGGGAGTATCTCTGAACTTTTTTTGACAGAAGCAGATTTCTTAGGCTCAAATGCCGAACCAATATTTTTAATTTTATCTATAAACATAACATGCTACCTCTCTCCTTATTACGTATCGGTTAAGATTATTTTCTCTTTAGCGATTTTTTTTCTATGGTTGTTGATTAATAGAACAAATTCTCCTTTTAATGTAATGGATTCTATAGGTAAATCCTCTGGTTTATATAAAAGAATCTCTTCGTGTATTTTAGTTAATTCGCGCCCAATCAAGATTTCTGAATCCGGAAATAGCTCTTGTAGAATTGAAAGTGTTGTTTTGATTTTATACACAGATTCATAGAATACAATGACACAATCCTTTTCTGTATACTCTGCCAGTTCTGTTCTTTTTTTATTCGGTTTTTCAGATAGAAAGCCTAGAAAATATGTGGGATTTGTTTGGTATCCTGAAATAGAGAGCATACTTGTTAAAGCACTTGCTCCAGGGATAGGAACTATTGAAATCCCTGCTTTTCTAACTGATCGAACCAAACCAGCTCCTGGATCTGAAACTCCTGGTGTTCCTGCGTCTGATATATATGCCATTTCCTTGCCGGACTTTAAATCCTCTATAATCCAATCATAGGCTGAATCCGTATTAGTAAAAAGAGTTTTATAGGGTGTTTTTATTTGATGATGATTTAGAAGTTTTTGTGAATTCTTTGCATTTTCACAAAGTATTAAATCTACTTGATTTAGTGTTTTAATCGCTCTTAGAGTGATATCTTCTAAATTACCGATAGGAGTTCCTACGATGTAGAGGGATCCATTTTTCATTAGCGATTGCAGGATACGATTGGACTCGCATATAAATTAGGGGAGACTCCATCTGGACATTCACATCCAGCTTTCGCTACACCACCAGAATCTAATATAGTGCATGGATTGCAAAGAGTCCCAACCGGACAGGTAGCTCTTATTGTCAAACTACACTGAGTGTCTGTGCAAGAACTCGGATTACAGCTACTTCCAACTGGGCATTTGCTTGGGTCAATTCCCGCGCAAGCAGAAACAGCGGCAGAAGGATTAGAGGTTTGAGGAACATTGCTAAGCACTGCTCGAAGTGTAAAATTATACATTTCACATTTTTGGAAATAAACAATTCCAGGAGGGGGAACTCTCCAAGCAATTCTTCTACGCTTCATATTCTCCTTTGCCGTCGAGTTTTCAGTGGCTAAATGAGGAAATGAGGGCTGAATTCCATTTTCTGTATAAACCGAACCGGCTGTTCCAGCTTGTGTCTCTATGAGTGTAGGAGTTTGAGAAGTAATAGATAGATTATAACCTATGAACTGCTGTTCTGTATTTGTTACGAAGTATTTAATGATAAACTGAGGCGCATTTGGATTTACATAACCTCCTAAATCTGATAGTCCTGTTCCTGACGTTGGGTACTCTTGTGTCGGAATTACACCTACGAGTTGTGGAACATTGATAGGACTAGTTAAAAAAATAAGTGGTGCCAAAACCACAGGAGTATCAGTATTCGTTCCGCAAAAAGAAACGGTCGGAATTCCGAGAAGGAGGATGAGTTTTTTTATAAACTTAAGCATTTTACTTCCATTTTTCAAATTCGATAGAATTGCCAAACAAAAAAACTAGTTTTTTTGTTTTCAATAGAATTGAATTGTAAGAAACTAATTCTATGACAAATAATAAATCCATTGTATTAATCTCTATTTTAATAGTCTCTATAGTCGGGTATTTCGCTTTTTTTTCAGGTGAAAAAAAGAAAAAGCGTGTTGAATCTAAGAAATTAAGCCTTCTTTTAGGGGGAGGTGGGAGAGGTAGTGAAGATGGAGAGAGCGCTTCCGAAAAAAGGAGAGGGCGAAGAAATAATAATTCATCTCTGTTTGAAAGTGATTTTATGAAGTCAGGAATTTCTTATCAAGAAGAGGAATCCACAGCCGCGAATGGGGAACAAGGTGAGATACCGATCAATCCACAAACAGGTAAGCCTTGGGAAGAAGATGCAATGCAACAATTTGATGAACTTCGAAAACTCTTTGCGGATAACGATTTAATTCCGAGACGTATGTCTAGAGAAGACAAAGCAAAGCAAGCCCAGTTAGAGGAGAGATGGAATAAAGCACAGAATGCTGTTAACAGTGGAACCTATACAAGAGATGATCTAGATACACATTTTAATCATCAAAAAAAGGTTATAGAAGATAGACTTCAAATTATCGAGTATTTAATTGAAGCACAAAAAGAAGATGGAGAAGTAGATAAAGATGGGCAATTTCAAAAGATTCTGGATGGAACTAAAGACCAAATGAAACAATTGGAAGCCCAAAGAGAGGATCTTGCTAAAAAGTTAGGCGGTTGATCACCCTTAAAAAAGTTAGATTCTTGTTATTAACGTTTTTCTTTTTATGAATTTAACAATAAAATCTACTATTTTCAGAAGCTTTAGCTAGTCGTAATAAATTCTAGATATTTCAAGATTTAAAAAAAATTATTTGTAATATTAAATCTTGAAATATATAAGGATTTTAGTAGGCGAATTCAATGAAAAAACTAATTCAATTCTTTTTATTATTAAGTATATTCAATCTTCTCCCTCTAGGTGCAAATGATTGGGTATACATTTCCGGTAAGGAACCTAAATTATACCAAGATCCCTCATTACAGACCGGAATCAAATCGGTTCAAGCAGATTGCAGAGGGAAGATTTTAAAGGAAGAATCTGGGAAAGTATTTGTAGATTGTTCTGGTATCCAAGGTTGGATTCTAAAAATTCACACATCTCCTGTATCTTCCGCAGAAAAACCTTTAAAGTTAAGTGAGTCCGATTTTAAACGTCAATCTATCACAAGATCTAGAGCGCGTTTGAATGACATTACAGGAACATTAGCGTCTAGAGGATTTTTATACTCTGATAAAGATTCTACTTCAATTATCCAATCAGAGAGAGAAGCTGAGAGTAGTCTTCGTTGGTTAGAAAAAACTACTTCCGAATAATTTTATTTTTGATTTTTTCTATTCAGGAAGTAGAGGCTGATCAAGTATTTCAAAATATTCATAGTTTCTTAGGGGAGAGAGCCAGTGGAATGGGTGGAGCTTATACAGCTGTATCGGATGACGCTACTGGCACTTACTACAATCCAGGAGGGCTAGGCTTCGCGAATAAAAGTTCTTTTACAGCGAGTAGTTCTGGTTATCAAAAAGGTTATGATAATTATACAAATGCAGATGGAACAGGTCGTGATTATATTCGAAAATCAAGTTCCTATTTTCCCAATTTTCTCGGGTATGTCGGAGGAGGAGAAAAATTAAAATATGGATTTTCATTTGTAAGTCCTTATCAGTCACAAACGGATGTTGCCAATTCCATTACTCTACCATTTCAGCTATATGAGGGGCAATACGCCTATAGCAATTATGTATCAATCAATAAAGAAGAATTAATTCGAACACAATTTGGTCTTAGTCTAGCATATCGCTTAACGGATCGTCTTTCGATTGGAGCAACATTGTATTATGTGAGAGAGACTCACGTTCTTTTTGCGACCGATGAGTATGAGAAGTTTGATAAGACAAGAATGAGAGAGATTTACTACGATAGAAAGTTATCGATAGGTTTTGAACCAATTCTTGGATTCGTATATGCTTTAACCGACAAATTATATTTAGGATTTTCAACTCGTAAAATCATAAACACTGCAGGTAGACGAAATTCTTACTATTCAGATGAAAATTATTTTATCTATAAATCTGGTTTTGGTAGTGGTGGGGTTGACTATACAGATTCACCATTTATCCAAACGAAATCAAATGTATCAATGCCTGCTCCCACAGAAATCAGAACCGGACTGTCCTATTATTTTTCGGAAAAATTATTATGGGTGGGAGATTTTATCTATACCTCACCTTATAAATTATCCGGACAAAACTACATTGTAAATTTTAGTAATCCTCTTAGAATCACTTTTGGCGATGATGAATATCATGAACTAAGAAGAACCGAAACCAAAAACTATGCCACTGGTTTAGAATACTTTGTGAATCAAGTATTTGCAATTCGTATAGGTTATTTTACAAATCATTCATCCAATAAAAAGATTAGATGGCCTCAATCTGTTATAGAGTCGAGTATCTATGAATACGCATCGAATCGTATAGCAATCGATCCAGCAAATACGATATACTATGCTGGTATTAGAGGTGGCCATTACCAGTATGATTTTAATGATGCATATTATCAAAATGATGTATCATCAAGGGGAATAACGCTTGGCTTTTCTTACTATATTTCTAGGAATACATCTGTTTCCATTACAGTGATCCACCAAAGGGGAAGAGGTGGATCTGTTTATTATTTCCAAGCTCCTTCTACACCAGTTTTGTTTTTGCAGGATCAAGTTAATTTTTCGATAACGGCAATGAGTGAATGAGAGTTATATTTTTTATAATATTTTTAATTTATACATGTTCTTCCGTTGAAAATAAGACACAAGAATCGGAAAGAGTCAAACAGGAGACGTTATTTGGAAGACAGATAGTAAAGAATTTTTTAATCAGATATCATCTATTGCATGACAGGGAGTCAACAATTGCTTTAAATAGTCTGGTTCGAAAAGTTGCAGCTTTTACTTCAAGAAACGATTTATATTACCGAGCAGGAATCCTTGATACTGATGATGTTTTTGCTTTCTCTATTCCTGGAGGATATATCCTCATTTCTCGCGGGATGATTAAAACATGGGATTCAATCGAAAGTGCTGAGTTTGTATTAGCCCATGAATTAACACATATTAGCCTCTCCCATTCTTTCCAGCCTGAAAATAATAATTCTTTTGAAAAGTTTTTACAGGCAGGGCTAGATCCAACAGGCGGAATTTCCGTTGCAGCAAATGAATTTGAAAAAAAATGGGATACTATGTTGCAAGAAACCGGTAGAGAACCAGCTCAAGAATTTGAATCAGATATTAGTGCAGGATATATTTTAATAGAATTAGGATGTAATCCATTGTCTGCACTATCTTATTTAGAAAAAATGGAGAAATTGACGAAGAGAACAGATTGGATTCAAAAAACACATCCCAGTTTTAAAGATAGAGTGCAAGTGATACAAAGAGAATTTAAAAATAAATCTAGGAAAACAAATTCATGTATAGGAAAAGAGGACTGGGAGAAATTAAATGCAAATTTTAAAAAATAAGCATTTAGAAAACGTTAACTTCTTAGGAAACATTTATCTATATGCAATCTGTTTTCTTTTCATTCCATTTTTATTTAGTTTTATTTTTTATAAGTTAGCCATAATAGCTGACCTTTCAAATAAAATCATAGATGTAAAATACAATTATATTGAAAGAGAAAATCTTATCAGCAAAGATATAGTATTAATTGAAATAGATGATAAAACTTTATATGAGTTAGGCGATAGCCCTTCTTTTGGGCGTTGGCCTTGGAAACGAAATGTGTATGAACCTCTCATAGATTATATCTCATCAGGATCACCAAAAGGGATTTTATTTGATATTTTGTTTTCGGAAATAACAGAAAATGATAAATACTTAGTCAATATCACAAAAAGAAATAAAAATCTATCGCATGCTTTTTATTTTAATCAGTTGGAAGAAAAAACAGAAAAAAATTCAGTTGAGATTAGTAAGTTTGCAGTGGTTTCTGGTAATCCTTTGTTGACTCAAAATTTTTCTTTAGAAGGAGCATTTCCGGTTGAGTCTATTCGAAATGTTTCCAGTCATATGCATGGGGTTAATTTTAAATCAGATCCTGATGGAGTTATTAGAAATTATAATTTTGGATATGCGGCAGCTAATCATACATATCCATCCCTTGCTTGGTTAGCATTGATTTTTTTTGAGGAAAACTTAAAACTCTCCATAAAAAAAGAAGAAATTATATATCAAATCAAAAATCATAAAATAAAACTTTCTCATCAAAATGGGTTTGTTCCAATACATTACTATTCAAAGAAATCTTTAGATACTCTCATTCGCATATCGGTATCTGATATTTTTTATTCTATTTATAAAATGGGTTCTGGTGAGGGAATTGAAAAAGAAGAGAATCTTATTTTACCAGATATCTTTAAAGATAAAATTGTTCTAATTGGGGCAACTTCCTCGGGTGCAAGTGATACACATAACTCCCCATATGGGGAATTACCAGGGACAGTAATTCAAGCAATTGTAGCGTCTAACTTTCTTTTAGGCGATTTTAGAAATGATCTTCCATTTGAGTTGGAAATTTGCATCTATTTAATCCTTAGTTCTATATCCTGTTATATTTTTTATCACCACTATTCGTTATTAAAAAAGGTTATTTTCTTAGGATCTACTTTATTGCTCCTATTTTATCTTCATATATTTCTTTTTAGAATGAATAGCAATCTTCCTATACAATTTGGAATTATCTATCTCCCTTCATTTAGTATTGTGTATGGCTTGGTATTATTATTAGAAGAAAGAGAAAGAAGGAAAGAGACTAGAAATATTTTAGATAAATATGTATCTAAAGATGTTGTAGAAGATGCGCTTTCCAAAAGGGGTGTTAAATTAGGAGAAGGGCAGAGAAGGGAAATTACTGTTATCTTTTCAGATCTTAGAAACTTTACATCTCTTTCAGAACAGTTAAGTCCAGAAGAGGTGGTTCAAATTTTAAATAGATACTTAGGAAGTATGGCAAAGTCTATTTTAAAAAGAAACGGAACATTAGATAAATTTATTGGAGATGCGGTTATGGCATTTTGGAATGCTCCAAATGAAAATACAAAGCATGCAGAAGAAGCTGTGAAAGCCGCAATTGATATGTTTCTATCACTTTCTGAGATAAATAAACAATGGAAATACAATTTGAAAATGGGAATAGGGATACATACAGGTCCTGCAATCGCTGGCAATATTGGATCTGACGAACGTTTAGACTATACTGTTATTGGAGACACTGTAAATCTTGCATCGCGTCTTGAAAGCCAAACTAAAATATTTGGATCTGATATTATAATCACAGACTCAACGCTAAAGCAGCTATCGTTCTTAGAAAGGATTCATTATAGATATTTAGGACAAATTACCGTAAAAGGTAAATCAGAAGAGATATCTGTCTTTGAGATAAAAACTCCCTTTGATGAAATTGAATTAAAAAACTTTAAGGAAACCAAAACTGATTTTGAAAAAGCTGTGCAAAGTTTTTTTAATGGGAATTATCGCTATTCTATAGAATTGTTTCATAAAGTGCTGAAGCTTTATCCAAATGATAAAGCTTCTAGTTACTATATTGAAAGAGCAGAAACACTTCTTGCAAATCCAAATATGAAACATGAAAACTTAAAATAACGTTAGTTACTCAAATTGTTCTAAAAATAAGAGAAAGTGATTCTCTGGTAATTTGATCTGACAACTGGTTGTTAATTTATTGAATACATCTGACATGACCATCATCGTCTTTTCCACCATAATGGCTTGAAAATCCATTCACAACACCAAAATAATAATAAGAGTTTGTGCCTTTGGAAAATTCTGTAGATGTCCAATAAGCCTCGCCTTCTTTTTCCCAAGATTTCGTTTCCCCATTTTGGTAGGCTTGAATCATTTCCTCTTTTGTTGGAAGTCTTAATCCGAGAGATTCGCATTTTTTCTTTGCATCTTCCCAAGTCATCAAACCTAAGTAATCACTCCATTTTGTTTTTTGAATATTCTTAGCTGTGGTTACTTCTACTTTGTTATTTTCTGAGGTAATGCACCTAACGGTTCTTTCCAGTTTTCCTTCGTAGTATCCGTAGCTACCTTTTGTAATATCAAAACTATATCCATATTCTTCAGAATAACCATCTAGAGTCCAATAGAGCTCCCCATCTTTTTTCCAAGTCTTAGTCTCTCCTTTTGAATGAGCTGATATGATCTCATCTCTAGTTGGAAGACGCAGACCCAGACTGGCACATTTAGTTTTTGCTGCGGATAATGTCATTTTGCCTTGTGATTCTGTCCAAAAGAATGAACTAGGTTTATCATTATTCTGGGAATAAATTGCTATCGCAATAAAGGATAAAAGTAAGAATTTAAATAAAGTATTTGTTTTCATAATAGTCTCCAAACTAGTTTTATATTTTTATTTATGGCTGATGATTCCATCTCTATACAATAAAATTTCGATTTTATTTTCTGGTTCTAAAATTCTTTTTGCTTCTCCATTGAGTTTTCCCTTAAACCATATACCTTCAATACTTCCCTTTGTATTTTGATTGTTTAGGGTCAATAAGCCTTTCCCATTCGGCTTTCCTTCCTGCATCTCACCGGAATAAATATCCCCGTTTGGATAAAAAATTTTACCAATTCCATTGGCTTGGTAATCATCGATATCCCCTTCATAAATTTCCCCTGTTTTATAGGCTAACCTTCCGGTGCCAGATTTACAGTTGCCATCTATACAAACAGTATTGCTTAATCGAAAAGTTGCCCAGAGCATTAGAACTAACGTTAAAATAAGATAGTTTCTAACGATGTTTTCATGGAAAGACTCTTTAGTGATCATTTTCTGTAAAACAAAAATAAGACCTAAAGAGAAAATGGAATTTATAAAGAATATTCCAAATAGCATTCCAATCCATCTAGAACTTCCAAGAATCCCAGAATAGGGCAGGGATAGAAGTTTTCCAGAAGAATAATTTAGTAGTCCTAGTATTAATAATACAATTAAATTATAACTAAGGAATAGAAATAGTAACTTTTTGATTTGATTCATCTTTTTTTCTCTCGGACTTTCGAATAACGCTTAATATACAATGTTCCTCTACGGGAAAAGGGATTTTGATTTGCACTTCTCCCATACCACCGCTTAAAACTTCTTTTTTTTCCCCTTTGAAATACATTTCTTCGATGGAGAAAATTTTCGATTCAAAATTTCTAGGAAAAAAAACTTCCATTTTTTCTCCAAGAGCGATTTTGTTTTTTATCTGAAAACTAGCTAGGGAATCATCTAAAACTTTTTGAATTGTTCCGGCATACATTTGACTCTGTTCATAGCTATATCCTATTTCATAATTTTGAAAGTTTTGCTCCTCAACTGGAACTCTTTCTTCCATACCTCTTGTCAAAAATCCAGAAAAATACTTTCGGGAAGCAACTTTATTTAATTCATCAAGCAATCTTTCATCAAATTCTTTTCCGTCTTTCAAGTCATCTAGAGCTTTTCTATAACTTCTAGCAACTAACGCAACATAGTATTCATTCTTTGTTCTGCCTTCTACTTTAATTGAATCAACTCCTGCATCTCTTATTTCTTTCAGATATTGAATTGCTCTCATATCTTTTGAGTTCATTAGAAAAGTGCCTTCATCAGATTCAATAATCTCCATCGGTTCATCGTTTTGTCTGGTATTTGTTACAAAAACTTTATATTTATCACGGCAAGCGTTATTGCATGCACCTTGATTTGCGTCTCTTTGTGTAAAATAATTACTCATAAGACATCGTCCACTGTGTGCAATACAAACCGCACCATGAACAAAAACTTCTAGTTCCATATCAGGAACCTTTTCTCTAATTTCCTTTACTTCAGAAATACTCACTTCTCTAGAGAGGATAACTCGCGTTGCCCCCACTGACTTCCAAAATTCAACAGAAGCATAGTTCATTGTATTTGCTTGCACAGAAATATGAATATTGATTTCGGGAGCTAGTTTTCTAGTTAGGAAAATTAAACCGGGATCGGCCATGATAAAACCATCTGGTTTTAATTCAGCCATTTGTTGTAAATATTTTGGATAGCTAGGCAGTTTTGAATTTCTTGGAAATGCATTGATTGTAAAATAAATTTTCTTATTTCTAGAGTGCGCATACAAAACAGCGGATTTTAAATCTTCCATTGTAAAATCATTTTCTCTTGCACGGAGTGAATAACGAGGTACTCCGCAATAAATTGCATCTGCGCCATATTCATAGGCGAGCTTCATTTTTTCTAAATTGCCTGCCGGCATAAGTAATTCAGGGATAGGATTCACCCTTCCAAAATTTCAGGAAAACCTGTAGAGTCTATCCAATTTTAATCTCTTTCACTGGGTATATGAACTGGGAAATTTTTCATAGAAAGGGGTAAAACGAGTTTCAGGAAAAGCTTTAGAAATACAAAGAGTTTTGTAGAATCTTTGGTGACTTTTTAAGCTAGGTTTCTTTCGAATAATAAGAGATTTTTTAGATAATTGATGGAATAAAAAAAGAAGTTCAATTAAACGAAACCACTGTAAAGTATTTACAAAATACGTAGGATCATCCAATCGATTGGCAAGGGAAAAACAATCAGAATAAAAAACTGTGTTTAATTTGTCATCTGAATAGTATTTAAGATTTAGAATCAATATCTATTGGCGATATACACTAACCTATCGCATGCCTTTTTTTGCTTTACAATCTTTTCTTTCATTTCTCAATTAAGCTCATGAAAAAGAAATATATTTTAATAACAATACTCATTTGTGTATTCACAATGAGTCAGTGCAAAAGCAAAGAGGAAAAACTGGAAGCTCTTAGGACAGAAATTAATGACAACATTTTAAAATCTGACTTAAAGGCTTTTGAAAAAAATTTGAATAAATTAAATTCAGATTATCAAGTAAACGCGGTGCCAATGTGGATAAGCTATATGCTCCAAGCGCAAAAAGAAGATTTTATCAAAAAGTATTTAGAAATCTACAAAAGAAATCCAAACAGTTTATATGAATATGTAGAAGATGAAAATCAAATTAAGTATGTTACAAAGTTGGGCGGAAATTTACAAGCAGCTTTGAAAGAGGGATTCAATCCTTTGAGTGCAATCCTCAATCGTTACAATGCAAATGCGTCAGTCTTAGAAGCAGTTTATAAATCGTATCCTTTTTTATATACTCGCTACTCTACAAAGGCAGGAACTGATCGAAACAGTTCTGAATTTTTGGCTGCTTGTAGACAAATCTCAGGGGAAGGATTTAACGTTTTTTACTCTAAAAATTTAATCAGTGCTAAAACAATTTTAGATGCATCTAAGGATTCTTGTGAGGACATTCTTTATTTTTTACCTTATATTGGTTTGGATGCCAAAAATGAAGAGGGTGATTTTATCTTTGTAAAACAAGGTTTGGGAAATCTAGAATTTTTAAATAAACTAACAGAAGAACAAAAAGAGAAAATTGGAAGCCTAGAAGATAAAGATGGGAACAATTTAGTTTTAATGTATCTAAACGCCTCGTTCGGTGAAAATCGCACGATGGATCTCTCTCCTCAATATTTAGAAGCTATTATAGCAATCTCTAAAAATTTATTAGTCCGAAATAAAAAAGAGAAAAACATTATGGATGCTTCTCAAGAAATATGTAATGGTGGTTTTAATCCTACCGATCCATACTGCGAAGCAAGAAATTTATTAGATTTAGCGTATAGAAATGCTTTTGTTAAAAATAGCGAAGAAGTATTCCTCCGAATCAAAAATGGAGATCTTACCGTTATAGAAGAATTAAAATCTAAAAAAATTAAATTGGATGATGTTAGAGCATCTAACGGTCAAACTATGCTAATGGAATGCGTTATCTATAACCAATTAGAACTTGCAACCAAATTATTAGAAGAACATGTAAACGCTTCTGCCTCCCGTGGGGATGGAAATACCGCAATGGATCTTGCACTAGCAGGTGGTAGCAGTGAAATGCAAGCCTTACTTAAAAAATGGGGAGCTAAGAGTAAGTAGATTTGATATAAGCGCTTGGTATAACTTTTTACCAAGCGTTTGAGATGTATTTCATTTAAAAGTATTGAATTATATCTAGATTTATACAAGTGCATTCCCAAACTTCCCTGAATCTTAGCGGTGAACTACTACATATTTAGCGGACACGATTTTAGGCAAATTGCTTCTCATATTG
>DAORDH010000033.1:0-12972 GCA_035345875.1 Leptospiraceae bacterium
ACATTTGCGGATCATTTAATTCATATTCACTTTCACCCTTGATTGAATCGGTAAAGTTAATTGATATTAGGCTAACATCAAACTTTGTTTTTTCATAGTTTGAAATTCTGATTTTATTATTTCCATCTTGAATATATTCCTTTCTTTCTGCTAACATTATAAAGCTCCTATTAAGTTTTGTTTTTGAGTTTCCAGTTTATCAATTTTCTCTTTTAATTTCTTCTCTCGAAATTCTCTGTAAGATTTATGCAATGCATCTTGATTGATTCCATTATTGTAAAATGCATAATCTATAAATTCCTCTAGCTCTGTTTTTTTAGGCATTGGCTTTCTCCGCATAAACATAAATTTTTCTTTTTTCTGATTCAATGAACAAATCAATTTCATCTAAAGCCCTTTCTAGTTGTTGATTTTTTGCAACTGACATATTTGAATTTATAACGTCTTCTATGTCAGAAATATCATCTTCTATAAGTTGAACTAATCTCTCGATTCGTGCCAAACTATTACTAAAAATCTTTTCTTTTTTACTTGATTTTGTTCTGTTAGAAATTATTTTTTCGAAGCCATTTTTTGTTTTTTTAAAACTATCATTCAGCTCTGAAAAATAATCCTTGTAATCTTGGAATAAATTCATATTAATAACCCCTACCAAATAAAAGTAATTGAGTTGAATTCACTGGTTTAGGCTCATTAACCTCAACCGGCTTTTCTTCTTTGATTCCAGGCACAAACAATTGAATAAAATTCATGTAGACATTTCTAAAATCCACTTCTCGATTTTCTCCAGTGATACAATAGAGAGATTTTCTTGAATTGTAAATCAAAGCCTTATAACTATAAGCCGCTCCATTTTTAGAAATGTTTCTTTCTGCATCATCTTGAAATAAAAGAATAGGAGTAGGCTTTTCATTTTCTGGAAATTGATACCATGCGAAACCTTCATAAGTGACAGGATCTTTAAATTTAAAAGTATACTCAGAATGATTTCCTAGTTGTAGGATCTGCATACCTGGACTAAGATGAATGTCAGCTTTGAAATCATCTTCCGAGCGAGTATTAAAAATAAATCCGCCTTTTATAATCGTCCCATTAAATTCTTTCTTTGGAATCAAAACGATGTTAGGCGCTCCATTGATTAGGTGTATCATGATTCACCTCTGTGAAATTTGAAACCAGGAAAGAGTTTCAAAAAAAGTTTTACTGGATCTTTAGGCATAAAAAATATACCGGCAAAGGGAGCGTTAAACGCTCCTAGAATAAATCCGGTTGCAAGTTTTTTTAAAGGCTTGTCTTCGAATTCATTACAACTAGATTCAATGGTCATCCAATTGCCTCTAGCCGGTGAACTTGAATTATTGCAGAAAACAAAATATGGATCTGATTTTTTCCTAGTTCCGTGAACGCAATTCAAACAACAAATAATTGTTCCTACTTCATTTTCATTCATATAGATTCGCCTTCTTGTTTGTAGTATTCAGCTATTTCTGCTTGACGCTCAGCTTCTGCTTTTTGGAGATCTTCAATAAAGTCAGTCAATTCAATGTTTTTAAAAAATTCTTCTTTTGAAATGTAACATTTTTTTTCATGCATTTCTCTTGAGAAAAATTCACTCTCTTCATTCATAACATATACTTTGTAGTTAATTGAAAAAACTGTTTCAATTTTTTCTGGTTTGTATTTTATAAACTCATAGATTTTACGCTTATGTTCGTAATTCAAACTTTCCGAAATATATACATCTGTAATTAAAGCAGATTCTAAAATCATAGGGTTTGTTTCGTTCTGAATATAAACCTTATCGCCGACTTTAAATCTTGGTTTTACTTCTTGACTTTTTTCTTCTTCTTGTGTTACTGTTTCCATATTAAACACCTCCAAGTGTTCATAAATTACGTCCAGTGCTCGAACACTGGACGTGTCTTATATTTTATAAAACCTAATTATCGTTATCCTCAAAGACTACTTTGAAAGATTTTGTTTCCTCTAACTCTGAGAAATATTTTTCTATCGTTTTTTTGTCTGAAACACTCATTCCATATTCCCCGATAGTGATTATGATTTTTTCATTCTGAATTAAAATCTTTGATTTAAGAATTCTTTCGTTTGTTACTGCTGAAAAATTCTTCTTAGAATGCTTTTTTAAATCTGCTATAATATCCGCTTTGTCTTTAGCCGGTGCGATTGCTGCTTGCTGTGTTTGGAATTTTTTCAGGTGCGACGTAGCACCGGAGGTTTTTTTATTTTGAAAAGGGAGAAAGTAACCGTCTTTCGTTTTTTGCAAAATTCCTTTTCCTTCGAGAAGGTTTATAGAGTTTTGAATTTCGTTGTCATGGTCGTTTTGTAGATTTAGATAGGGTTGTAAATATTCAATCAAAGGTGTAGGGTGAAATAAATAAACGTTAGTTCTATCTGTAGACAATCGCGTATCAATGCCTAATAACTGTTTATCTCTAACTGTTAAAGCTTTCTTGATTGTGATAACTCCACGAGCTGCTAGAGAATCTATTCTCGCCTTAAGCACTTCATATTTTTTTGTAGCATTGAAAATATAACCTGAGATTTGGCGGTAAGAATAAATTAACTCAATTGATTCAGATTCTTTTTTTGTTAGTCCATATTGCTTGAAAATCTGATTTTTTCGAATTGCTTCCAAAAAATATTTTCTTTGGTTATGATACATTGCAACAAAGAAGCTCAATAGAATTGCTTCCACAAAATCCCCTTCGCAAAAGTCAACCATCCATTGTGTAATCTTGCGATAGTTCCCTATTGGGTGAATGTCTGGATCTATGTCAGGAACTTTTGCAAAGTCTATCATTTTTGACCTCTAAGTTTTCGGGTGAACATTGTAATAGTTTTAATAGTCGATTCCATTAAAAAATTTTGAGTTCTTAGTTTAAAATAATGGATTCCGTCAGGATCTGGAATTTTGAAAAATTCAGTGCGGGTTAATCCGTATTTCTCACGTATCTCTGCCATCTCCTTGCGATTCATGCGGATAATAAAGGATAGCTCTTCTATCTGGTGATTTTTTTCATCTTCTAAAACTGCGGACAATTTTTTTAGAATTTTAGTAGATTCTAGATCTACTATTTCGGTTTGATTTGTATTCATGCAATTAACCTCTTACCCGATATTTTCTTAATCTCTTTGATAAATTTATTTTCGAATTTAGAAAATTGTGCATTGTCTTTGTTTGTGAAAAGTCTATACCATCTTTCTCTTGTCGCGTCTGTGTGCCCGAATCGCTCGCGCATCCAGTCAGGAGAAATTCCAGGAATAGAATAATAGATATGATTTAATAAACTGATTCTTAGAATTTTGGGAGTGACTATTTTTTTTATTCCGACTCTCTTAGTTGCTTCTCTTACTAAGAATTGAACAGTTGTTGGTTGTAGCGGTTTATTATCCTTAGACTCAAATAAGTAAACTTTACCGGCATACTGTTTTCTAATCATAGAATAAAGCCAAACTGGAATTGTGACCGCTCTTCTTTTTCGATTCTTTCCTTCTATGATGATTGTAAGTTTTGTTTTTTTAGGATTTACTTTGCAGTCAGTCAGTAGAATTTTTCTCAACTCGTGGTTTCTAAATCCTGTAATGTAAAGAAAAAAGATTAAACAGAATTCTTTCTGACTTGCATAAGCCATGATCTGGACTACTTCTTTTAAAGTTGGCAATTGGTTTAAGTCTAATACGGCAGGTCTAATTCTGTATTCTAATGATCTAAAAAATTCTCGGAAAACTGCAACAGTTTTGTAATCGTGTTTATCCTCATAATATTCTTGGATTGATTTAAAAATTGCAAACTTATGGGCGTGTAGATTAGCTTCACTGAATTTAAGTGTAAAGCGTAGGTATACAAAATACTGTCTAAGTATTTTAAATGTTATCCGCTTATATTTTTTCTGACTCAACCAATCATTAAATTTTTTGACCTTACGATTGTATTGGTCAATGGAGGTTTGTTGTAAATTTTTCATTGATTCTTTCATATTCCTTTTTCTGAAAGAATCGGTCTTTTGAGTTGACAGTATATTAGCTAAATCTACTGTTTATAAGGTTAGTTATATTAAATCCAAAAATAATGACTACTGATTTGAAAAAATCCCAAGCTAAAATAACTAAAAAATACTTCGGTCGAAGTAATCTACATGCGTATCAAAAAAATGAATCGCAGCTTTGATTTCTAGGAAATCAAAACTTTGTTTGGGCTAGAGATTAGAACAAAAGAAAATGAAATTCAGATAAAAACGATATCCGAACGATTTTACTCTACTTCGATCGAATATTTGTAATTCGATCAAATTAGTTTACCTTGATTTTAGATAACCTGAAAGCAAAAGAGAGTTGGAATAAATGTTAGGATTCATAACTCACTAATGAATGGGTAATAATTGATTATTAATCTAATTCCTTTTTCAAAACAGAATAGGTTGAGATTATAAAATATTTATCCAGATAGTAGGGAGATAAATTTTAGGAGAAATAAAATGAGAAAGATAATCTTAATAATAGGAATCGGATTTTTATTGAATTGTAATCTTTTTTCAAAAAAGAAAGAAGATGACAATAAATTAGGAATCCTTGCATATCTTGCAACTAGAACGAGTGCAAGTGAAGATACAACAAACGATGGGATTTATCAGGATTTTTCTGTTACATCCGGAACAACTGTAAATGCCACATACAACGCATCTGCTTTATCTGTTCAAGATTTGAATTTAGCAATCACATCTGGAACAGACAATAATACGAAAGTAGAAGTTTCTGTAGTAGATCCAGATGGATTGGAACAGTCTTACTTCCGAAATGGAGATGGAGCAATGACAGTTAATTTTACTCCTACTAAGACAGGGACTTATAGAGTAAATTTTAAAAACAACTCAGAAAGAAGCGTTAGTATAAATAATAGTTCTGTTTCTGGTGGAACGGCTACTTCCTCTGCAGGAAGATCGAATACAAATGCTAAATTTAAAGATATATTCTTAAAAGCATATGTTGGACTCAGCACAAGATGTAATACTTTTAACACACAAGTTACAGCTGCAAGTGGAAGCTTTTATGTGCAACCGATTGTCTTTCTAGGTAAAATCGGAACTGGGAAAAAAGTTTCGGATATTACTACTGCCACAATAAAGTTAGCTTATGGTGGAACTACTCTAACATTGCAAAGATTAGATGATATGAATGCAAATCTTTATGATAATCCAAACAATCCATCAAACAGCATTCCATCATCTGATAAAGCGAATAAAATTAAATATATAAAATCTTATTATCAAAGTCTATTTGGTGCAGCTGGAGAATTATATACAATAGGCGACACATTTAATAAAAGCACAGGATCTACTTGTAGTAGTGCTAGCACTTTACCACTTGGAACTTCTAACTTTGGAAATAGTGTTATAACTATGACATTGGTTGATTCTGCAAATGGTATAAATGAATCTTTTAAAATAAGACCTGTTGTAAATGCAATTGATTTTAGTCAGTTTTTTAAAAAATCAGATGGAACAGCATTTAATGATTTTAGCACTTGTTCTTATGATAAAACGACAGGTAGTTCTGCTTCTTGCGCAAAGACATTTAGTTTAACAGATCCTCCGTATGTTCAATTGTCTTCCCAGGCTCTTGATACAAGCGTTAGTGCACCAACAAGACTTTTATTTTTTGGAGCAAATTATCCTAAGTCTTACTATACTCAACTCATTTCGAATTCAGTTGCCTTGAGTAATGGATCAATGAAATCTATAACAATTGATGGTTGTTTAAACAATGGAGGATTGAATAGCGTTAAATTATCAGCAACGGATAAAGTATATTTGCCGCTTAGAGAGTTTAATTTAGCGAAAGACGATATTAGCCAATTAAAATTTCAACCAGGGACTTATACTCACTTAAAAGATTTTTACCAAGGAAATGCTGATCTTTCTGGTAGTGTAGATTTGCCAGTATGTATTCCCTCAACTACACAAGAATGTCCAACCTATAAAACAATTACAGTGAATTCCTCTAAGTGTAGAGTGAAAGTTGACTCTGGTATAACCGTTGGAGCCTTTAGTTCTTCTCCAACCTGGACTACCGCAGACACAAATTATCTTTTATATCCAGATAATCTAGGAGGTGGACTTAGCGCTCGTATTACTGAATAAGGTTAAATATTCACTTAGATGGAATGTGTAGAGAGATAAGTCAGTTTTTTGGATCTACACATCTCCATCAATTTTTTAAAAAAACATTTGCAATAGAAAACGATTCTTTGTTACATTTGTATTTGTAAGGAGAGCTATTATGAATGCAATTAAGAATACAACATTGCTAGAGGCAGTCGCGGCTGTAATCCAACATGAAAAGGATTGTTTTGATTTTTATCTAGACATATATGAGAAAGTGAAAGAAGGGTCTGTAAAAGATTTTTTCAAAGAGCTAGCAGAGGATGTTGAAGAACATATCAAACTCATTCAAGAAATGTATAATGATTTAAGTGGAGGAGTAGAGTTTCCAAATCTAAAGCAACTCACTGCGATTCATAAATTTGATAAAACTCATCTTACAAAGCTAATGAGAAAGATTGATCGTAACACTGAACATGCATTTAAAGATGATATTGATGCTGTGCAGAGAGCGATGCAAGTTTCAGAAGATGCAAGAGAATTCGCTTCAAAAATGAAAGAAAAATTCAAAGATCCTGCGATCAAAAGTTTCTTTAATAAACTGGCATTTATAAAAGAAGAAGAACGTATTATGGCAGAATCTCAATATCTATTCTTACAACAAACGGACAAAACCAAATACTATTGGGAAGACGATTCGCTTGTGAATAGTAAATAGGCAAATATTGATTCGTTTTAAATGAATCACCTTTCGCTATCATTGCTTAATAAAAGCAATGATTGAGTTTGGGTGAACCAAACATCTACATGAGGTTTGCTTCTAGAGGAGGTTTTAAAATCGCACAAGCTTTTGATTTTATGCATTAGCATTCTCTAATATTTTAAAATCATCATTTATTCCTCAAATGATCAATTTTGGGAAACCTCAGTTAAATAAATTATTTTCTTTCAAAAATCTTCATCCCTGATTATGATTTCGGGGATGATGTTTATTATCCGCTAGCCTTGACTTTTTTTATATTCTGTAAGTTATTCATTGCCAAATAAAGTATATTTAATTTTACATGTTACTTTTTTGAGGTATATTTCAGCAAGGGATACTTACTGTTAATCTACCAAGATTTTAAAATACTTGAATCAAACAATTTTGAGGTAAGAAGGAATGTCGAATCGATTTATGTTCAATAAAACGATCTATTTTGTTTTTGGTATTTTTACCAACTTGGGAGAAATATATCTTTTCCTTTTTCTTTTTACTCAAATTACTAGCTGCAATTTTATATCTGCTTCAAAAGCAAAAACGAATTTAGATCGAAACCTTTTGGTAGCTGGGGTTGCCATTTTTTCAAATCAATCTAAGGATGATGTTGTGCAATACGCTCAAACCTGTAAGCAGGAACTTGGGCTAAGTGCTGAAACTCTTGCTCCTTGGAATTGCATTGATGGTTTAGAAATTCCAATCACAGTAAATGGGAAAATTCCAGATGATGATACTTATCGAAATTTAATGCAAGGAAATATAGCTTGTGATTATCCATCTTGGCTACAACCTCCTGAAGCTTGTTTGAATTATGCTTTTGTTCAGGAAAGAAATCTAAGCCCAGATGTGAAGGCAGTTTTACTTTGTCGTGCTCGTGATTCTAATTTGAATAAAACTCGCGCACAACGTCTTTTGGATCTAAAGAATAACCCTACAATAGAAACCTTTTTGAATTATTATAGACAACGCACAATTGCATTAATTTGGACAAATACAAAGACCGGCAAAACTTGTTTTTTTGATTCTAGAGTGGAATATGCAGGCTATATTCCGTCACCCGATGACACTCGATATCCGACTTATGAAGACCTTCCTGAACCGAAGTTTTTAATTGATGCAAATGGAGAAGCGTTAGATAAAAGCTTATGGCAACGTAATGCCTATTCGGTGTGGAAAAATCCTTCCTTTGTATTTAATACAGATCAATGTATATCCTGCCATACAGCAAGTCCGTTTATTACAAGTCCTTGGTTAAAACAAGTCTATCAACCTCCGCGGCTATCTTCGTCTACTCCTTATGTAATTATTGGAGATTTCTATAATAAAAAATCATTTCCCCTCTATTCCGTGACAACGGAACCGATTTACAAAGATGGATTACTAGAAGCACAAGTTTGCACTTCTTGTCATAGAATTAGCAATCGTTTTGAATGTGACAAACTGATCGATTATTCTGTTGGCTTAAAATCACCAGTGTCAAAGCCAGAGAATGCAGTTCTTCCAAATCTTTGGATGCCTCCAGAAGTGCAGAACACAGTAACTACAAAAGAGGATTGGGCAAGGAAATATAAGTCACACTATGATCGACTTAAATGTTGCTGCCAAAATCCGAATGCTATCAATTGTTCCTATCAAGATATAAATCAAAATTCACTATCCACACTTCAAAGAGGAAAAGGTCCAGAGGTTTGTAATTAAATGGAACCGATTTCAATGTGGAAGATTCTGATTATCCGCTACGTAATTTTCTATTTAAAATAAGAATTGATACAAGTATAACTAAATTTAAGTTGGAAAAGTCTGGATGCATTTTGACCAGAAAATTATAAGTCTTTTTCTTTTATTTGGATGAATAGCATGAACGATTGGAATAAAATATACAATGAATACCCAGTAAACCAGGAACTTATCTGGTTAAATAACTGCGGAACAACTCCAGCAGGAAATAGAGCAATTAAAGACGTTACTCGTTATTTAGAAGCTTATTCTAGAATGGGAGTGTTTAATGAGACGGAAAAATATCCAACCGTTAAACGACGCATTACAGAAATACTTACCTCCATTTTAAATTCTGATTCTGAGGAGATAGGAATCATCCACAATACATCCGAGGGAATGAATTTTATTTCCCATGGTTTAAATTTGCAATCAGGAGATGAAATTCTTCTCTTAGAAAATGAATATCCAAGCAATGTATATCCATTTCAGCACTGGGAGGAAAAAGGAGTGAGTTTGAAATTTACTCCAATGGCAAATACTCCAAAGGAATTTTTAGAAAATTTTAAATCCTCTCTATCTCCCAAAACAAAAGTCGTTTCTCTTTCTCTCGTGCATTGGTGCACTGGTATGCCACTTCCGATTGAAGAAATTGGAAACATTTGCAGAGAGAGAAATATTGAATTAGTAATTGATGGAGCGCAGGGAGTAGGGTTGATTCCTGTTGACGTAAAGAAAATGAATATTTCCTACATGGCTTTTCCAGCATGGAAGTGGCTCTTAGGTCCATTGGGACTTGGTGGAATATTTGTTGCAAAAGATCGATTAGCCACGATGAAGACAATTTTCAAAGGACAAAATTCTGTAGTGAATGCAGATGAATATCTACCTTATAAAAATCAAATTCGCTCTGGCGCAGAACGTTTCGAATATTCTACAAGTAATTTTACAGATTGGGTGTATTGGAAGTCTACATTAGAAATGCTTTTTGAGATTGGTTTTTCCAATGTCCAAGAGAGAATTTACTCTTTACAGTCCTATCTTGCAGATGGCCTTAGAAAGAAAGGCTATACAATTTATTCTGATTCCTATCCGGAAGTAAAAACAGGAATCCTTGCTTGCGAGAAAGCTGGGTCTGATTCAGCAAGTCTTGTCAAGCATTTGAGAGAGAATAAAGTCATCTCTGCTGTGCGGTTAAATCGTGTTAGACTCGCTCCTCATATCTACAACTCCTTTGAGCAATTAGATAAAGTCATAGAGCTTTTGTAGAGAAATTACGCAGGGACAAGACCTAATTCTTTTATGCTATGAATGGCTTTTAGTTCTTGCTTGTTTTTTTTTGTGCTATCAACGTCAGACGCATTCACAAATGTCCATTTAAAAAAATTTTTTTCTTTCTAATTTAATTGTAAGAATGAAATGCCTAGCTATTCAGGGTTTTATTTCTTTCTAGAAACATTCTTCTTTTTAGGGCTCTGCAATTTTTTGTTCTTTAAAGTATATTGATTCCAATATTCTAAAAGTTCTTTCTCTGATAACCCTTCGGTTTGCTTAGAAATTTTTTCCTGAGCTTTTCGTTTCATTGCAATTGTATCAAACTTTTTAGTTTTCATATTGGATAACCTCTGGTGATCTCGTAGGTTACAAAGTTTTACTTATCTCGTTCATGAGATCAGGTATTTCATTTTTAACAACAAGGTAAACTCTTTTATAATCTACGCCAAAATACTGATGGATTGAAATAATTCTCCAATCTTTCCACGCTTGCCAAGGAATAGAAGGATTTGCTTCTTTAAATTCTTCTGATAAACTTCCACTAGCCTCTCAAATAATTTCGAGTAGGCGAACCGTTGCATGTTGGTATAAACGATGCGATAAAAAAGTTTCCACATCAGAAAAGTTCGAAATAATTCCTGTTAATTCCAAACAGGCATCTAGTATATGACTCAGGCGAACACTGTCCCTATCGTTCATAAACCAAACTCATATCTTTCTGGATAAATGGATTTCTGAAATTGATTCCGGTGTTAATAGATCAACTTTTTGCTTAATTTGTTTTTCTATAAAATTCTACTCTCTTAATAAAAAGGATTTATCATATTCCAAGTATTTTAGTATATTTTCATCATCTGAAATTAATGTATACTTTGACTCGATAGCTTGGCAGATTAGAATTCTGTCAAATGGGTCTTTATGAAATTCAGGTAATTTCTCAAGATGTCTAAATAAACTGTTATCAATTGAACACTAACTAAAACTGTGAATATTTATTTGAGAAATGATGTAATCATAATAAGGTGCGGGTAATGGTAATTTTCCCATCTTGGCTTTAACGATGATTTCCCATAAAGATGCCGCACTTATGAAAATTGTATTTTCAAAATCTTCTATAATTTTTCGATACTCAACTTTAAGTTTTTCATTTCCATTTATATACCAAAGGAAAATATGTGTGTCCAATAAGAAATTCATAATGCCCCAAATCCAATCAAAATATCATTTGGTAATGGATCAAAAAAGGAATCAGGAATTTGAAAGTCATTCTTCGCCAAACCAAAAGGTCTTTTTTGTAACTTTTTCTCATCTGATTGTTCTAGAGGCCAAATAATAATTTCTGCCTTTTTATTTTTTAATTCCTTTGGAATTTCTAAAATGTCCGGTAAATTTGAATATATTATTCTAATTGGTTGCATCACAAACTCCTTTTCCATATGTTATTCGTCCATTGCCAAAATGCAAGCACAATCTTTAGGCAACTCTCCATCACTCACACCTCTAATCTCGGCAACGTCTTCACAATCTTCATCGTCTCGAGGCTAACCGTAATTATCCTCTGAAATAACTCCAACGGATACTTTGGATTCTTCTCTGTTTCGATTCCCCAGAGGTTTACATGTCTGTGATCCCACTGTCTTTGTCGGTCTTTACACAATAACGTTCTACGATCCAGTCTAATGCCGGTTTGCCGTTTACGATGTATTCGTAGGCTTCTTCGGGGATATCGGTGATTGTGATAAAATCGTTGTATTGTAAGGAACGCATATATGCGTTCCCTACGTCGGCGGTGTCGGTTGATTTCATATATTTCATCTGGGTTACAAAATATTTTTCTGCCTCGAAGATTTTTTCGTATTTGGATTTTGTCGTTGTAGTGGACGCACCGCCGTGCGTCCCTACGATTTTTACGGATTCGTTGATCGTAACTGGATACAATTCCGCCTTTTCGTAATCGACGTGAATCTTTGCTAATTCGCGTCCTGCTTTTGTGAACGCTCGGAAATCTTCTACCCGTTTCACGCAAGGAATCCGCGGCAGTTCTTTCGATAAATTGTCCGCATACTTTGTCTTATACTCTGGACTGTGCAATAGTCCGTAGATATAATAAAAAATATCTTCTTTCGTGATTTTTTCTTTTGGATACGCGGTTTGGAAATGCGCTAGACCCGCGTCGGTTATCGCATGACGTCGCCGTAGGGACGAACGGCCGTTCGTCCCTACGGGGGATTTAAACAATCCTTCCTCCGCCAAATCTTCCTTATCCTCTGCATCGGTATCATACAAATACAACGGAAAACATTGGGACTTGGAAATGATTTCCAAATCTGGAATGATATTACTAATCATCGTAGAAAATTCTTTTGTAGAACCAATACCAGTCACGCAAATCACCAAATTTTCTGATTCGGGTGTGGGAAAGATTTTGGGGATTTGTAAAACCCTTTCAATTAAATCTCTATTGAAATATAAATTTTGCTTTGTAAAAGGTCTATACATTCCGTGCGTGAATGATTCATTATATAAATTTAAAATTTTATTCTTTTCTAATGATTTTTTCAAATTTACAGTCCAACTTATTTTCTTTGAATCAGAGTTTATAAATCTATCAGTGGCTGGAAAATCGCCTTCCTTTTTCCCTTTACATGCTTTTTTATATCTGTCAACTTCTGAATTATAAAAAGTAATCATCCTATTTATATTTTCAGTTAACTCTTTCTTAGAAAAATTATAAACCCAAGAATCCCTATTTGTGGCTAAGCCTAAAGAAAAATTCTCAAACAGCACAACACTCGACTTATCCTTCTTATCTCCGATGGAAATGAATTCGTAGAAACTATCGTCTCTTTGGTTAATCCAGTCGTTGTATTTATCTGGGTGGATTTTTACCCATGCCTTTTGCTGGCTAATACCGTTTATGCTCTTAAAGGTAGAAATTTTTCCCAATTTTTCTTGTTGGGTTAGATAATCGCCTATGTCATGAAAGTAAATTTCTCCTTGTTTCTTTGCTTTTGCGTTTTTTACAAAGATGCTGATGGCGATAGGAGTTCTTGTTCCTTGTCCGAATACATTGTCTTTTTCTTTTCTTCTCAATTCGCCTGA
>DAORDH010000033.1:13072-58398 GCA_035345875.1 Leptospiraceae bacterium
TTGGAAACTATCAGTAAGAAGGATTCCGGTAAACGGGGTGTAATCGGTGTTTACCAAATCATGATATGTTGATTCAATATTAATCGCGGCGATGTAATAGGCGAGTAATACGATTTCATTTGCATGAAGTCCGGTTTTGTATTTTTGGATGAGTTCTTCTTTTGTGAGAAGTCCCGATTGCATGAGGCGGGTGATGAAGGTTCCAGTGCCTGTAAATGGATCTAGGATTTGGACATTTTTACTTCCCAGACTTTCGCCAAACTCGGAGCGCAAAATATCGTTTACACTGTGGATAATAAAATCCACTACTTCGACGGGAGTATAAACAATTCCAAGTCTTTCTGTGAGTTTTGGAAATGCATTTCGGAAAAATTTATCATAGAGTTCTAAAATGATTTTTTGTCGTCCTTGTGCATTTTCAATTCCTTCTGCACGCATTCGAACCGATGCATAAAAACTCTTCAGTGTATCCGCTTCTTTTTCTATATGATGCTTTTCTAATATACTTAAAATTTCATCCATCGCACGGGAGACTGAGTTTTGTTTGGTAAATTCATATTTGCTAAAGAGTGCGTCAAAGACTGGTTTTGTAATTAAGTGTTGGGCGAGCATTTCAATGACTTCTTCATTGGTGATACTTTCATTCAAATCATCTCGGAGTTCATCCGCGAAATCGTAAAATGCCTTTCGTTCTTTTGTATTGTTTTTATTTTCTACTATCGTTCGTATTCTTGTGATATGAGTGTTTGCAATCTTTGCAATATCATTTGCCCAATCTTCCCAGTGGTGACGATTCCCACATTTCTGAACTACTTTGGCATAGAGAGCAATTTCTATTTCTCCAATGTCGAATTGGAGTTTTTGTTGGGTGTCGGTTTTTGTAGGGGTTGGTCGTGACCCTCCCGTTTTGCCGATAGTATTCCCATTACCAGATTCTCCCGATTTACCACCGGATTTTGTTTTCTTTGCAATGGAATCTGTGACTGCAATCACTTCCATTTTGCTTTTATCTGGTCCGATTAATTCCATTTTGTTAATCATCGCATCGAATCTATCATCATGAGATCTGAGTGCTTGCAAAACCTGCCAGACTACTTTGTAGGTTTTATTGTCGTTTAACGCTTCATGCGCAGGGATTCCAGCAGGAATCACAACGGGTAATATGACGTAACCCTTACTCTTGCCTTCTGCTTTTCGCATCACTCTACCAACGGATTGAACTACATCGACTTGCGAATTTCTAGGAGTTAGAAATAAAACTGCATCGAGTGCTGGAACATCTACTCCTTCCGAAAGACATCTTACATTGCTTAGAATCTTACATACATTTTCTTCTGAATCTCTTTTTAACCAATGAATCTTTGATTCTTTTTCAGTTGCATTCATACTTCCATCTACATGTTCTACTTGGCATTTTAAATTGATTGTTTCATTTGTATTATTTGAGACCGGTCTCGACCGTTCACTACTGATGTAGGAATCTACAACAGCTTGAAACATTTTAGCAATTTGTTTAGAACTTACTTTATGTGTCTTTGAATTCTGGTTGTATTCGATCACTTGGCAAAAGGCTACCGCACGACGCATCGGATTATCTTCCTCTAAATCTTCTGCTCCTTGTTTAGAAAGCGCCTTCCAACATCCAATGATTTTTGCCGCATCGTCTACTTTGATTTGGTTGTCTTCGTCAGCGAGTAATTTTTGCAACCGACTACTAATGTGTGCTTCATCTACTGCAAGAACAATTACTTTATAATCTACAAGTAAATCACTTTGCACTGCTTGGGAAAATGTTATTACATGAAGTTGTTTTCCATATAACTTTTCATCATCCATTGAGCAGAGTGCTACATTTTCTTTTTCTGCTGTGACTTTAGCCGCTTCTCCGTAAATTCTAGGAGTTGCAGTCATGTAGAGGCGTTTGTTTGCACGAATGAATTTTCCATCGTGGACTTTTACAAATTTACTTTCGTCTTCGTCTCCGAAGGTTGCGCCTGTCGTTCTATGCGCTTCATCACAAACGATTAAATCAAAGTCTTCCAATTTGTATTTTTTTTGAGCCTCACCAATTACATCAATCGAATGATAAGTAGAAAATACAACACTCATGTGATGTGCATCGTGTCTAGATTTCATTTCCTTTGCTAGTTTACTTGGCTCTGTAGTGGCAGGAAATTGTAATTCATGGGCAAATGTATTTACAACATCATCTTCTTTGTTTCTCTTTTTTCCAACTTCGCTATCCGAACAAACCGCAAAACTATGAAGTGGAACTTCACTTTCCTGTGTCCACTCCGTTAGCGACTGCGAAAGAAGAGCTAGACTCGGAACTAAAAACAAGACTCGTTTGCCCTTACCCGCTAACTTCTCTGCAATCTTCAAGCTAGTAAATGTTTTTCCGGTTCCGCAAGCCATGATGAGTTTCCCACGCTCTTCTTTTTTTAAACCTTCTAAAACTGATTTTACAGCAATCTCTTGGTGAGGTCTTAATTTTTTTTTGGGTTTAAAAACTGGTTTGGTTTTGGATTTATACTTCGACCAATCAATTTGGCTATTCTCAAGTGCATAGAGATCAATTTTGGTAACTGGTGGAGTTTGATTTAACAAAGCATCTTCTGCGTGTTCACTCCAATTGTTTGTAGTTGTTACAATCACTCTGTGGCTAAATGGCTTTTTCCCCGAAGCAGTAAAAAAGCTATCTATGTCCGACTTTTGCACTCTATAGTCTGGATCGTAGAATTTACATTGAATCGCATAATACTCGTTAGTCCCATTTGCCCGCGCCACCAAATCAATCCCAGTATCTCGTGCATCCATTCCTTCTTGTTTCGCCCAATCGCCATAATGCCAGACTTCTTCATACAAGTCTTTGTATTTCGGTTCGTTTTTTAAATACGTGCGAATCAGTTCTTCAAAATAAGTTCCCTTCTCACGCTCCGAAACAGCAACAGTGCGAAAGTTGTAAAGCAAAACTTCTAAGTCAGACTTTTTGGCTACTTTGTCTAACGTTATGTTTTCTTGTTTGAAAAGAGATTGATTGTTTGTCATTTACACATACTCCATATAGACCCATGCCCGATCTTCTAAGCATTTTATAAATTCATAAAATTTCTTAATGCGATATTGTAAGTTCTCTAAACTTCCTTCGAAAGAGCTTGCTTTGAGTAGCCCCAGTTTAGAACTAGATTCCATTTTTACAATTAAATCATAGCTCTCTCTTAGAATACATTTTTGAAAAAAAGAAATATACGAATTGCGGTTTTGTTCTGTTAGCTCGACTGCTTCAATTTCTTCCGCTTCGTCTCCTTCAATGTCCACTTTATAAACTTTGGAAGTTTGCATTTTGGAAAATTCAGAAAGTGCTAACCATTTATAAAAGGATTCAGATACCTCTAAGATATATTGTTTTCCATTCTTAGCATAAAAAATAATTTCCATTGTTAAATCTCCATACTCTTTACATTTATAAACTCGCTCTCAGGAATATTCTCCGCCCAAGCTATTCCAGCTTCGTCAAATAGTTTTTTAGCATTCGGAGTAATTGTTCCAGTAGTAACTACAGCAGTTATAGTTCCTTTTTCAATTAACTCGAATGCTAATCCTATATTGATTTTTTCTCTAGTTTTAATTTCTATATAGGGCATTATTTTGTATTATATTTTTTATTTAAGTCACGAACTATTTCTTTTACTTTTTCTGTATCTTTCTCATCTGGATAATAAATATCACCTTTGGGATCGTTTTTATATGTTCTTTCTGATTGGATATTTTCTTTTTGAAAAAGAGTAAGCATCCAGCCTATCAGATTTTTATGTTCTGTTAGCTTCTGAATCATCCTATCTTCGTCGGTTGGCTTATTTGGCTTTTCCATTTTCAGATTACACTCTAAAAGTAAATGATGTTAAAACAGAAAACTCTAGTCACCAAGCAAGGTCAAATGTTTTTTAGATTTTTGGCAAACTTAGTGAGTAGGTTTTCCCTCTATATAAGAATTTGCTAAACATCAAGCTATTGCTATATTAACACAAAAGGATTGAGAGATTAATGCCAATTCCAATCGAAATCACCTTCCTGACGTCAGGAAAGTGATCTGCAATTTCCTCTCTCGAAACTATTTTTCCTTCTTAAACATAGTTAAGGCTACTTTGTATTCGTCGTTAAATGGGAGTTGAAGTTGGGATAACATTTCAGGAAGAGCAAGTTTCCAGCTTACATAATAATAGGCTAATATCTTGTAACCGGAAAATTGTGTATTAGGGATAGAAGATAGAGTATAATCATTCTTATCCGTTCTGAATCCTTTGGCACCGAGTAAAGCAATTTCGACTGCGATTTTTTTGATATTGTCCTGCGACATTTTTTCAAAAAACTGCAAAGCATCCACCATATACGTCACGACTGCCATATTCGTTCCAATGATTTCTTGGGCGCGTTGAAATTGAAACATTTCCACTTCTGCGTTTGGAAGTTCTCTTTCTAGCGAATTATCGATATTTTCCGCTCTATAAATATCTTCACTGACAAGACTGAAGTATTTATCTAGTTGTAAGGCTATCGCCCAACGTTTAACTAATTCATATTCGATTGCAGGTTGTTTGTTTAATTTCAAATTTCAGTATTCAGATAAAAAGTTCTTTGCTTGTTCTAGTTCGGCGTTGGTTGGTTTAAATTGTGCAATTAAATCAAATCCGAATAAATCTTTATAATGAAGAGCTGTTACTAGATTGAAAATTTTACTTTTAGAAATAAGATCAGTCGGCGCAACTTCTAAAGTCTTTGGATCTGTTACTGCTCGTATTCCTTCTTGTATAAAAGTATAAATAGATAAAAATTGATAACTTCTAAGTTCTGGATACTCACTGTATATCAAATCTTCGATAAATAAATCTATCGGTGTATTGTAAATCTGTTGATTGATTCCTTCAAATAAAGCCTGAGTGTAATTTTGAATAGCCTCTTGTTGAATTTCTTTTTTAGTTAGTAAGTCAATCGTAGACTGGATAGAGGAAATAAATTCTTTTTTGTTTTCAGAGTTAGAAATAAAAAGTAGATTGGCTTTTTCTTTTCGTGCTTGAATCACAAAATCTAAATGAATGAGTTCATGTAAAATCAAATGTTGAATGGTAGGATAAGAAGGCTTATAGCGGAGTATATGTTTTTTTCGATTATGATTTTCCGCAAATTCAATCTTAGCCGCAGTAGAAATCGTTGAGTCTTCCACTAATTCAATTTGTTTATCACATTCAAATTCAAGTTTATGGAGATAGTTTTTTATGATTGCGGTCTCTTTGTTTTCCTGAACTATTCTTTCTGAAACTTCAAATGCTTGCTTTAAAGAAATTTGATATATTTGATCTTGTGGCTTACATAGTTTTGCCGCTGCGATGGAATACATAAAAGCAGTTTGTAGATTATTTTCTTTTTCTGCAATAATTCCTAGTGCATATTGAGTATTTGGATACTCTTTGTTAATCTCTAGAGAGTGTAGGAAGTATTTCTTTGCCTCAGAAAATTTACCCTGTTGCATTAGACTTCCACCGATATTTGTGATTACAATATAATCATTCGGATTGACCTTTAGAGATTGGTCGTAGTATTTCATTGCAGTGGAAATATCATTCTTAAACTTAGAAAAAATATTTCCCATGAGCAGTAATGCCCAACCGTTCTTTGAGTTCCATCGCAAGGAGTCTATTAGGCAATTAATTGCTTCGTCTTGGTTTCCTTGTTCTGAATAAACTTGACCGAGAATGCGATAGTATTCCGAGTTAGTTGGATTTTTTTTGATGAGTGATTTTAAGATTGGTTCGGCTTCTCTGAATTTGCCGGTATCGCAGTATTGAATCGCTTTTTTGTAATCGAATTCTTGGGATTGAATTTCAGAGATGTCAATGTCTATTATAACATAACCGTTTTCTATTCTAACTTTTGGTTTGTATTGTCCGTAGGAGTAGTATTGCTCTAATTTCTCGACAAGTAGACTATTCTTATCATCCCCCTCTTTTTTTATATTGGGAAATAAATTAAATAAGAAATCATCTATTTTATGTATTATTTGCATTGCTTAATTTCTTTGATGGATATAACTTTGGGTCAATTAAAAATCGAATATCGCAGAGAAAAAACATAGAAAGTGATAATTGATTTTCCGTTTGGCTTAATTTTTCTCGGGCTTTTACTCGTTCAAATTCTAAAATCCTTTTTTCAACAAGTTCTGCTCTTCTCGTTTGTATTGCAAAGTAGTTTTGTGCGAATGCAATTTCTTCTTTTCTGCTATCACCATTTTGAGCAATCAGATAGCACGCATAACGTGTGAGTAGTATATCAACAATTTCATGTTGAGCACCTTTTCCGGCTTCGATCACCTTCCTGACATCAGGAAAGTGATCGGCAATTTCTTCCCCTGCATGAGCGCAGGCTTCTTTGGCTTTTGAGATTACTTTTTCAAAGTTTTCCCATTTGGTATAGCCTAATCATTCTTGTAGATCACGGGCACTCCAGCATTCAATTCCTTCTAAATCACTAGCAACCGATTCAAATAAACGAAATAGATTTTTGATTTCTTCTGTTTTCATTTCAACCTCGATCTTCTGTCAAATCTACCTAAGCTCAATCACAATACTCAAGAATTCCTTTAATTGTAAATCTTTTTAGGAGTTAGAATGGAAAAACGGGCTGTGAAACGACTTCCATTCGAATTTTCAACATCTATAGAAAGGAATCGCCGATACTAAAAACTAGGCAGGAGAACTATTACTATGAATTTATCAATCGCGCCAACCATACTGGGCATTCTACTTTTTGGCGTTGGAATGTTTTTTTTTCTGCGCTATTTTTTTAAATTAAACTCGGTTGTTTACAAACCAGTTGGTGTTGTGCTCATCATACTCGTCGGAATTCAGATGATGTTTAGCGAACTTCGGTTTGGGGGAGACCCTGAGAGCAATACGATTGTGGGAAAAGGTCCAGCGATCGCACCGACCGCACCAGCGGATACTTATAATGTATTTTTTGGAGTTGGGGAAAATGATTTTACTTCGATTCCGGTGGGGAGTGGAAATACATTTATTGAGACAAATACTTTTATGGCGAAGAGTAATATCTATATTAGAGGCGATGTTCCTGTTCGAGTTTTGATTTATCCTACGCTCGGAGTAGTGACTCTTCCAAATGGACTTCGTTTTATTCCTTTTTTTAAAAATGTGTATAAGACAAGAGCCTATAATGACAATGAAAAGGCGATAACCATTAAGGTAAATATTACGTTAGGCGCTGTGAACATTATGGAGAGATAATTTATTTATCCTCCATATCTTCAACACCGTCCCAGTTTTCGGGAATACCAAATTTTAAAAACTTTTGAATTTGCTTGATATAGTATTCAGCTGCTTTGTCATTTCCAATCGGAAATACTTTTTCAGAAAGAATTCTATATGCCTCTGCAAATCCTTTAGACTGATATAGTTTGAGTGCAAGATGGAATTCTTCTCTAGTTTGAATTTTACTTGCAATCATTTCTGTCGGAGCTGCGTCTAGAAGTTCATAAATTTTGATGGATTTTGATTTTCCTTTTACCCTGACTTTACCTAAATATCTAAATTGGTAAGGTTCTAACGTGGGCAAATCGTTGTAAACCTCATCCGATATCAGAATCGCAGAGCCAAATTTTTTCGTAAGACTCTCTAGCCGAGAAGCAGTATTTACAACATCTGAAATCACTGTTCCTTCCATTCTTTTTTCTTCGCCAATTGTTCCTAGAATTACAGAACCTGTATGAATTCCGACTCCAATTTGAATTGGTTCATAACCGATCGAGAGGCGATGGGAATTATAAATAAATACTTCTTTTTGCATTTCAAGGGCAGCAAGAACAGCGTCTTGTGGTTGAATCGGAAAAAGAGCCATCACAGCGTCTCCAATGTATTTGTCTATAAAGCCTCTATGTTTGCGGATAATTGGGCTTACCCGCCCAAGGTATCCATTGATAAATTGAAAGTTTTCTTCGGGAGACATTTTCTCTGAAAGTGCAGTAAATGATCGTATATCTGAGAAAAGAATCGTCATGTGCTTTGTATGTTGATCACCTAATTTTACATTTAGAATATTGTCCCTTTTTAATTCGTTTAGAAATTCGGTTGGAACAAAACGGCTATAGGATTCGATTGTGTTTTTTAATTGTGTATTGAGTAATTCGGATTCTTCTTTGGAGGTTCTAATATTATCTACCATTTCATTGAAATTTCTTGCAAGACTTCCAAATTCATCCTTTCTGGGAAGAATTACTTTTGTGTTTAGATTTCCTTCTGCTAATTCGGTGACTCCTTGTTCTAAAGCAGAGATTGGGTTTGCGATATAATTTGCAAATAAGAATCCGAGTAGGGTAGTTCCTAAAAACGTTAGTATAAATATAATGGCTGCTGTTGTTAAAAATGATTCCTTCGATTCTTGAAAAGTTTTGGATTCCATATAAAGAATTACAAGTCCAATGGTTACTCCTTCTTCGTTTTTGATATGTGCAGTTGCTGTAATATCCTTTCCATAATTGGTTATAAATGTATCCTCATCTACATGGTCTTTCCCGCTTTTCAAAATTCTTTTATTCTTTTCTAGTTCTGTTTCGGAAACCACATACTCTGTTCCTGGTTCTGTTTCCGGTTCTCCTTTTTTACTGAATGTGATTTGTAAAATTTCATTTTGATCAAAAATGGGCATTTGAATTTTTAAATTTCTATTTAGTGTATGCACCTCCTTGTTTGCAGATGTAATTACAAGAGGTTCATCGGAAATGAATTTGATTACCTCTATTTCATTGATAAATATTTTTTTTTGTCTAGGTTTATTACTGATTCCAATGTTAATCATTCCTTTGGAAGTTTGAATTGAAAAATCAGAGTTGTATTCTTTTGAATCGTATCTCACAGTGATTTGATTGGATGCGTTATTGTAGATCGAAAAACCAAATAGCTCAGATTCTAACCAGATTTTATCTGTTTCTGCATCTGCTCCATCTAGAGCATAAAAAAATTTATCCTTCTCTGGATCATAATTCACTGTGTAGATATAGCTTATGTATTTCTCTCTGCTGTAAATTGTGTTGAGGTAATGAAAATAGCGAATATAGTCAGGGTCAGATTTTGCCTCATGAGATTTAAAAGTGGAATGTTTAATTGGATCGATTGCACCGGCGCAGGCTTGGGCAACAGAAAGCATGTAGGCTCTTAGCTTATCAACCAATTCCTTTTGCATGATGTCAAAAATGGTATATCCAAGGAGGCTAAATATAAGGATTTGAATTCCTAGTAACCCAAAAATGATTTTATAACGTATACTTTTCAAATATCTTACCAATTACAAAAGTTGTAAATAATACCACCAATGAACGTGGATAGCTTCCTTTGTGTAGATAAAACTAATCGAAGATTCAATACTATTAGGATATTCATTGGTTTTTATCGTTTTTAGGTTCGATGGTAATTCGTGATTTGACGAAATGAATCATTGTCCATTTCATTGAATCGACTAAATTGCAAAAGAAACTTTTTCGTCTTTTCAAAAAGGAATTTCCATTTAGATCCTTTTGTTTGCTGATCCTGAAGACTCTTAATTATGTCTAATAATACCCAATCTTTCCCGTAAATTCTCGGATTGTCAATATTAATCTAATTGCCTGAATAGACTCTATTTAAAAAATAGCAGATATGTTAAAAAAATTGACAAAAACTGATGTATCAGTGGATTTAAAAGACTCTGATTTTGCGAAATTAGATTTAAAAGACAAAGAATTTCACCCTGAATACTTTATATTTCAAGTAGAAGCGTTGAAGCAAATTCGACAAGCCCTTGATAATCCTCAGTTTTATCAACATTTTATCATTGCCGGTGATGAGGGAGCAGGAAAGCGAAGTAGCATCATCTCCCTTTTGCAGAAAGAATATTCTGCAAAAAACAAATTCCCAAAGCATTTCTATTTTAGAAAGACAAACTCGATTGTGGAAGACCCAGAATACAAAGAGGGTTTGACTCCACTTTTTGATCCTGATGCAGAGACTACACCCGTTATCTATGATCCTACACCAAATACAATGAGTCTCGTCGGAATTCCGACAGAAAAAAAATACCATCCAGGTAATTTGATTAAAGCGACTGGTGGTTTTTTAATTTTACCAATTTCAAAGTTAGTGCAAGAACCGGTTGTCTATGATTTATTAAAATCCTGTTTACTTACAGAAAGAATTGATTTTATCAATTTACCAGAGTTGAATTTCTTTCAATCTTTGGATAGAACTCTTCCTCAATTTCCAATCAATGTAAGAGTGATCTTAATTGGTGATGAGCATATTTACGAGCAACTTCTAAAGAAAGATAATAATCTACATGAAGTTTTCAAAATGAAAATTGATTTGGAATATGAAGCAGAATTAAATAAGAAAAACATTGCGCGTTTCTCAGGACTCATTGACTCTATTAGTCTCAAAGATTATCCTGCGCCTGCGTTATCCGCAAAGAGACGACTCCTAGAAGAAGCTTTAAAGTTAAACGAGAGTAAATCAAAGTTCTCTTTAAATGTGACTGATATCAAAACTATCTACGAAGAGGCAATGGTCCTTTCTAAATCTAAGAAAGATGTAAAAGGTGCTTCTATTACAGATGCAGATATTGATGCAGCAATTTCTAATTTAGAAAAGCGAGATTCACTTCCAAAAAAGAAATACTATGAAGACTTAAAAAGTGGCGTTTACAATGTAATCGTCAGTGGAAAGAGACTAGGGCGAATTAACGGTTTATCTATTTTTACTCCTTATTCTACACACCAAGAGTATGGGCAAGTGAGTGTTATATCATCGCGTGCTCTAATGGGGAGCGGAAATTTTATTAATATTGAAAGAGAAGTAAATTTATCAGGTGATGTGCATGATAAAGGTGTTTTTATTTTACAATCCTACCTAAAAGGACTCTTTGCAAATTTTAGTTCTTTTGCAGTGGATATCTCAATCTTATTTGAACAAAGTCATTCTATTGTAGACGGTGACTCTGCTACTGTTGCTGAGTTGATTGCTACGTTATCCGCTTTATCAGGATATGAGATTCCTAGCAATATAGCGATTACTGGTTCAATGTCTCAGTATGGAGAAATAATGCCGATAGGTGCAATCAACCAAAAAGTAGAAGCATGGTTTAATATCTCACGCCTTCTAGGTAGTCCGAAAGATTCATTTATCGCATACATTCCAACTGCTAATGCAAAGGATTTGGTTTTATCTGCTGAAATTAGCAAAGCAATTCAAGACAATAAATTTACTATTTATTCCTTTTCGCATGTGACTGAAGTTGTTCCTGAAATTTTGAAAATGCCTATGGGCAAAATTGAAAAAGATGGTAAGTATACCCCAGACAGCATTTTAAGAAGAATTGAAGATAGACTTGAAAAGAAAAAAGAAGTCGAAAGAGATTCATGAAAGGTCGTAGATTAAATAGGTATTCTTGCCAAAGTCATGTATGGGTCTACAATATTTAATACAAAGATTTCAATCCTCATTTCAATACTATCGGGGATTGGATTCATTGCTGTTCTAGCCCTCACTCCTATCATTCCTCAAAAAAAGAAAGGGAATGCTTTGCCGGAGGAAGAGCTTCCTCTTAAAACGCCCGATCAAAAAATTTATTCAAAGAAAGAGGGTGCAAAAAAAGAAGAGAGTTTTTTCTCTATCAAAGCATTCAAGAAAACACAAGAAGAGATTCATAAATCAATTTGGGGAAACAGTTTTAGCAAACCTAATCACGATGAATTACTGACAACTTTTGGGCATGACAATCAAATTCGTCCAAATCCGAGTCAACAGACAGATATCTATACTTATTACAAAGATGAAAAAGTCTCTTTGAATTCAATTGGTGATTCAAGAAGTGTTACAAATCAAATCTTAGAGTATCGTTATCAAAATAAAATAACCGAGACAAATACTTTACTACAAAATAGAAATACACAAATTCGAAATGTAGAGATGAGTTATCAAATCAACTCAAACTTTTCTGCCAATTTTAAATCAACCCAATTTGATATATTTGATGATCGGTTAAAACAGTATCCGACTACGATGGCTGGTATTAGTTTTACAAGTAAATATGTGTCCACAGGTTTTATAGCTGGGGAGTCTAGTTTCAACAATCCGTATCGATACAATCAAGTTGGATTTTTGAATGGAAACAATTATTATCGTGACACAGAAATTCAGCTTAGAGATACAGATCGTGCAAATAGAAATTTATTTGAGTGGCAGGCAAATATTTCTCCAACAAAAAATTTAATGTTCCAAACTGCTGTATACAATTCGAATCGCTCTTTGATTAATGAAACAAATGTTTCCGAGGGAGTTCGAATCGCAATGGCTATTGGACTCAAATATATAGTATTGAATTTTAAATACAATTATCTATCTGATAATTTAATGAGATCTCTTATGAGACCTGATTCTCCTTCGTTTTTTAATAAAGACTATGCTGCATTTGGTCTGACTTTTTTTATTGATAAAAATAAAAAGTATTCTATATATATAGGAAATAACGTTTACAATATTGCAACTATGACGAAGCCGACCGATTCTAGTTCCACTGTTCCGGTGAATAATTCATTTTCAGCATCTTTTAGAGGAAGAAATAGTGATTTTAATACTACTTTCTTTTTTAATTTTAAAAACAATGCAAATAGAGAGTTTTATTATTCTAATTTTGGAGTATTTAGATTGCCTATTTCTTCTCAAGTAAACTTTGACTATGCAACTTCTATGGGATTAGAGTTGTCATTTTAATTTTAGGAAAATATACATGTTAATTAGTTCTGATTTAATTCTTTCAAAAACTTATCAATATTTTCATACTTCAAAGAGGTTGAAAGTTGTTAAAAATTTAACTGCTAAACTTGTTCTATACTCAATGACTTGTTGGCTCATTTTATATTGTGCTAGTTCTGATACTAATCGTAGGTTAATAACTGTTAATCCTTCCGATCTTTACTGGCGTGATTTGTCTTTATTCTTATCTGGACTCCCAATTGACGAGAAAAATCGATTTTATAAATTAACTGAACTAAGTAGTTATAAATCGTATGCAAAGACGATAGACTCCTATTGGACAAAGATTCAGTCTGATTATTTGGATAAAGTTAGACCCTTTAAGAAACAATACATGCCTGATTTTGCAAAGTCAAATACAGCATTTTATCCACTCAGTGGAGCAGATTTTATTAATCTAAATGCATTCTACCCAGATGCTATATCAAATATCATGGTTGGACTTGAACCTGCTGGTAAAATATCAGATCCAAATTCTTTAACACAGGATCAGCTGAAGAAAGGACTTGATTCCATTCAGAGTATGGTTGGAGAGATGGCTGCCCAAAACTATTTTACTAGAAAAAGAATGCGAAGAGAGTTTGCAAATCCTCATTTCTCTGGAACATCTCCTGTTTTATTAATCTTTTTAACACGCCTTGGACTTACCATTGATTTCTGGGAGAGGGTAGAGCTTTCGGCTAACGGTAAACTAATTCCCGAAACACAAGCTCATATAGAGGATAAAAATCCAGATAAAGTTGAAGCGGTCAGAATTTATTATCACATGATCAATGATAAATACAGTCGTGAATTGGTATTTTTTAGAATGTATATCAATGAAAATTCAGCCGAGGAATCGACTTCGGAAGGGAAATTCTTTTTGTCGCAAGGAAGATTTAATTTGTTACTGAAATCTGCTGAATATGTTTTGCAGATGTCACAATATAGAAAGTTTATTGAAACTTTGCTTTCAAGAACTGATATTGTAGTGCAGGATGATTCTGCAATTCCATATAACGCTTTTTCCAAAGATATTTGGAGCCCTCAGCTTTTTGGTATTTATACAGCTCGAGCTCGGCTACAAAATACTCCAAACGTTCCGGATCAGGAAGATTTAATAAAAGATTTTAAAGCAGATGCGAAACCACTTCCTTTTAAATATGGCTATGGAGTTCTAAAAGGAAATGATAAATCGAATCTAATGATTTTATCCAGAAAGCAAAAATAATTAACATAAGCTCAATATACCAATTCCCAAAAGTAAATTCCGATTGGAAACTAGAAAACCGTCCTTTGGGAATTGGAAATACCCCTTTTGTGAAAAATAGCAGAACTTATTTATGAGAATGGTATATAAGAATTTTTCACCACCGATACACATCGATAACTGAACGATACGAAACGATGGATAATTTTGAATTATCGTATCTTTTATCGGTGGTAATCTTTTAATTTTCTGTTACGCCGAACTGATGTTAATTATATCGCTTGTGAAAATACTCTTGTTTCAGGCGATTTAGTTCTCAAACGTAGATCAAGCCCCATGCATATATTTCTTAGAAATGGTCTACCTGATTCCTCAATCGAAAGTGTATTTTGATTCCAAGAAATAAGACCATCTTCTTCCATTGTTCGAAGATATTCTTTTGTATTTTCTACAAGCGAACTTGGAAGACTAACGTTCCATTGTGTGGCTAATTGCAGAATAAGTGATCTTTGTTCTAGGTCTTCCTTTGTAAGCTTATGACCTCGAAGAGTAGGGAGTTCCCCTGCATCTAAACGTTTTTGATATTTCTTTAGAATTTTTTCATTTTGATGAAAACAAGTCCAGCTATCAGAGATTGCAGATACTCCAAGTCCAAGTTGAATATCTGTTTTGTATTCTGTATAACCCATAAAGTTTCTATGCAAAGTTTTTGTTTCATAAGCTTTCCAAAGTTTGTCTGTTGTTAGAGCAAAATGATCCATTCCGATTTCTCTATAATTGGAACTTTCAAATTTAAGTCTAGACTCTTCGTATAACGCTCTTTTATCTGCTCCTTTAGGGAGATCTGCTTCTGTAAACAATCTTTGAGAGGCTTTTATCCAAGGAACATGTGCATAACTATAGAATGCAATTCGATCTGGCTTTAAGGTTAACGTTTGCTCTATCGTGCTTGCCATGGACTCGCTTGTTTGTTTGGGCAGTCCATAAATTAAATCAAAGTTTACAGAAGAGTAACCCAACTCTCGAGCTGTATTTGTAATATATTCTGTCTTCTCGAACGGTTGATGTCTGTTAATCATTCTTTGCACTTCTGGATTAAAGTCTTGCACACCGAGACTAATTCGATTAAATCCTAAACTTCTTAAAGCTTCTAATTGTTCCTTTCTAGTTCTTCTAGGGTCTACTTCAATCGCAAAGCTAGGATCTTTTACTACATTCATTTTGGAGAGAATAGGAGTAAGAAGTGCTTTTAGATTGTCGACAGACAGATAGGTCGGACTTCCGCCACCTAAATGAAGTTCTTTTATTGGTCGTTTTGTGATCTCGGGAACCCTGTCGATATACATTTGAAATTCTTTTAAAAGATTTGCGACATAAGGTTCTTCCACAGAATGATTTTTCGTAATAGAAGTATTGCATCCACAAAATGTGCATAACGTTTCACAAAACGGGATATGCAGATATAAGGAAATAGCTGCTGTTTCGGGCTCAAGTGATTTTCGAATCGCATCAAGCCACTCTTCTGTAGTAGGGCTATCTGACCAATACGGAACAGTAGGATAACTTGTATAACGGGGCGCTGGAATGTCGTATTTAGCAATTAATTTTGATCTGTCCATTAAGCAAATTCCTCTCTTATTGTTTCTACAAATAATTTGACGTTAGTTTCTGGCGTTTTGGGTAAAACTCCATGACCGAGCCCAGAAACCCAACCGATTCTTTCTTTAGGAGAAAGTTGTTTCATTTCATTGATATAAGATTTTAAGACTTTTTTAAATTCAGATGTCTCTAAAAATAAAAGAGATTGATCGAAGTTTCCTTGGGTAAATCCAAATTTATTTTCTCTGATTAAATTGGTAAGTGGAAGTCTATGATCAAAGCCTACACCTGCCAAATTACTTTGAGTTAGAACTTTTCTTACTATAGTGTCTGTCGTATTCTTGGAGTAATATCCTATTTTTTTAGGGAAAGTTTTGGCAAAGTATTCTACGTATGGAAATACAATTTCATTAAACATTGAGTTGGAAAGCTCTCCGGCTGCTGTGTCAAAGATCATGACTACTTCTGCGCCTGCATCTAGTTGTAATTGAATGTTTTGTGTAAGTATATCTTGCATGAGAGAGAAAAACTTTTTTCTAGTCTCTGTTAATACTTTTGCTTGTGTAAGACTTCCATCGTGTTTCCCGATGACTGCATAAGTAAATAACGTCCATATTCCACCCACAAAACCAATTACAGATTTATTTTTAGGAATGACTTCCCTAGTCAGTCGAACACATTCTTTTTGAAATTGTAAAAGTTCAATAGCATCAGTGGCAGATTTAAGTTTGTCAAAGTTCGTTGCATCTAAATGCCAATCGAGTCTCGGACCTTGGTCTGTGTATTTTAATCCCATTCCAAGTCCTTCTAATGGAAATAGTAAATCAGAAAATAAAATAGCTAAATCAAAGTCGAAATCCTGAACCGGACCTAATGCTACTTCCGCTGCAACTTCAGGAATCTTGCAAAGTTCCATAAAGCTATATTTGGATCTTAGATTTTGATAGTGGGAATGATAGCGACCGGCTTGTCTCATCATCCAAACGGGTGGTATATTTTGTTCAATGTAATTTATTGCATTTGTAAATCGTTCACTCGCCACTGAATTCTCCTTCTTCTCCCATCCATCGATAGCCTACACTTCGGATCGATTTAATGGCTTTAAGTCCATGTTTTCCGAGTGACTGTCTGAGTCGAACAATTGAATTGTCTATAGTGCGGTTCGATGGAAATTTTTCTTCCCCCCATAGTTTATCTAAAATTTCATCTCGACTGACAACTCTATGCTTTTCATTGATTAGAAGTTGCAGTAGACCTGAATCTCGAGCAGAAAGAGAAATTTTCTTTTCATCTGGAGTAAAGATTTGGTAACTTTCAAAATCAATGACATAACCATGAAATAATATTTTCTTTTGAAGGGAATCTCTTACATGTTTATGAGCGTCTAACACGTGTTTGACTCTAAGTAATAATTCTTTCAAGTGAAATGGTTTTGGAATAAATTCTTCTGCGCCAAGTTCAAATCCTTTTAATCTTTCTGGTGCGCTCGCGAGAGCCGTTAAAAATAAAAAAGGGATTTGTGAATTCTTTTCTTGTAATTCTTTTGCTAAGTCAAATCCAGATCCATCGGGAAGACCAACATCTAAAATAATCAAATTGGGGTGAGAACTTTTTAATTCTTCTCTTGCTTTTGTAAGAGTATTGACCCAACAAATGCTGTAACCTTCTTTGCTTAATCTTTCTTTTAGAGTAGTGGCAAGAGATGTATCGTCTTCTACTAAGAGTAATTTCAAGGCTTTCAATTTTTTACCACCGGTAGATGAAGGGTTACTTCAAATCCTTTTTCATTGTTTCTAAAATGCACATGACCATTCATTTTGCGGATTAGATTCTTAACTAGATATAAACCAATTCCACTGCCACTGTGGGTTGAATGCCTAAAGAACAATTTCCCAAGCTCATTCGTATTTCCTTGAAAGCCTATACCGTTATCCGATATGGTAATCTTTGCTTGATTAGAAATCTTTTCAATCTTAAATGTGACTTTAGTTGCCTTGCCATGGTTTTTGGCATTTTCGATAATATTTTTAATTACACTTTCAAAAGCTCTCACATCTAGTTTGACTGAAGATGTTTGGATTGTGTTGATTGAAACAAATGGATAATAGGAAGTGATTTGGCTTATTAATTCAGAAAGATTGACAACTTCTAAATATAAAATCTCTTTTCGTGTAAGCGCTGCCAAATAAAGAGCTTTATCCATTTGTAACTCGAGTCTTTTTGAGTCATCAATGAGTCTAGAGAGTATTGCTTTTGTTTTTTTACTTTTTAAATCTTCCTCTAAACTTTCTGCTTGCAATCGAAGAGAAGCCAATGGAGTTTTCATTTCATGGGTGAGCGTTGCAAAAAAATCTTTTAGCATTTGAGTTCGTTCCAAATCTTTTTGAGAAAGAAAGATTAAGGTAGAACCACCGACGATTAAAAGAAACATGAAGAATCCACCTTCCATTTTGATCATTCGACTTTGACGTTCTAATGTTGCTACACTTTCTTCTCTTGCTCCTAAATAGCTTTTTAATTCAGCAACTTGATTTGCTTGGGTGAGGCCCATCACAGTCCACCATACTCCAAGTGAGATAGAAAGTGAGAGCCAAAGAAATCCTAAAAGAAGTCTGCTACGGGATTGTTTCATTAGTATTCAATGATCCATTTTAAAATTTCTGGTTTATGGAAAATACCATTTTGATCTGTTAAGCCTTCTTTCCCTCGCATAGCAATTTCTGCAAATCCATTTGCGATATGTGATAGAGCCGATTCTTTGTGATAGGATGTTGCTTCACAAATGAGTTCACTCAATGCAAATAAATTATAAATAGAATCGCAAAGTGAAATTCGATTCATCTCGATATAAAGTTCATCATTAGAGTTTAAGATTGTATCCAGTCTGGCTTTTAGAATTTTCAGGGTTTCATTTGCATAGGTTAGAAATGGATATTTCTCGGAGTCTTCAATGTTTTTTTGAATCTCTTCGAAAAATGCGTTATGAGCTTTTGGTCTCTTAAATGCTTTGATTACATGCTCTGATATGACCTGATGTGTTCCTTCCCAAGTCTCATTTATAATTGAGTCATTGTGTAAACGAGGAAGACAAGAAAAGTCACCTAAAATCCCATTTCCTCCATGAAGTAAAATAGCTTGCTTGGAGATCCAAGTAGCATGGGACGAAGAGATATATTTCATAAGTGGATTTAAAATTTGTAAGAGAGGATTTTCCGAATCGAGAAGGCTCACATTTTTAAAGACTGTGACAGCGCATGCGGATTGTAATATTTTCATCTCAGCTACTTGTTTTTGGATAGATGGAAACTCGATTACTTTCTTTCCATAGGCTTCTCTGACTTGAACATATTCAGCTCCTTCCATGAGAGCTCTTCTTCCAATTCCTAAGGCGGCTAACGATAGGTGAATTCTGGAAGTCTTGATAATATATTTAATTAAATTAGCGAGACCATGAGAGACTCTTCCTAGTTCTTCTGCTTCCAAATCTTCATAAACGGTTTCTACTGTAATTTTTCCGCGAGAGCCAATGATATCTTTTTTTCGAATGATATAGCAACCATTGAGAGATCCATCATCCTTGAGTCTAGGAACCAAAAACATACCAATCGTATTTGTGCCTTCAATCCTAGCTGTAGTAACCCAAAGATCACCTGGATTTGAACAAAACCATTTTTCTCCATTTAATAACCATTTGCCGTTCGAAAGCTTTTTAGCGACTGTCCGATTTGCTCCTACATTCGATCCTCCGACTCTTTCCGTTACATATTGCCCTGCCATAAAATGAGAGGAGCTATGCTCTCCTGCGACTAACGGTAAAAATTTCTTTTTTTGTTCATCTGTCCCGAGTGCTTTTATGCCGAGTATAATTCCATCTGTCATCGCAAGAGGGCAGGTGACTCCTCCTTCCCCATTTTGATTGGCTAGATAAGCAAGTGTGAGTTTATGCAATGTAGTAAAAGGATGCTTCCAGTTTCTATGAAAGTCTAGGTTTACAATCCCATACTCATAAGAAATTTTTCTAGATTGTAATTGCTCTTCTGAGTAGACTACTTTATCAATTCGATTTCCCACTCGATCAAAATGAATGACCTCTCCATATTTTCCTTCTTTATGACATGCCTCTGTTAGTTTGTTCAAAATGCCACCAACTAACTCTCCGTATCCGCGAATATGTTTTAACATGTCCTCTTTATGAGATTGATTATAATCTTTTGTATATTTATCTAAGAGATGATGAAGGAGTCTATCCTCATCGAAAAAATTTCTACCTGCAACTCCATGATAATTGCTAATGTCAAATGGGGCTAAGCCTGGATTATGTTTCGAAAAAAAAACTGTATCATTCATAATGAAATACTTTGATTTGAAATCTGAATTGCAAGCTTTTTACTAATTTTCTACTCTGACTTCTCAGGGTTCATTGGAAATTCCCTGTTTAATTTCATGGTAGAAGAAAAAAAAGAATTAAAACGAGGTCTAGAATCTCGCCATTTACAACTGATCGCGCTTGGTGGAATCATTGGAAGTGGATATTTTTTAGGAACTGGATATGTAATAGAGAAAGCGGGACCGGGTTCTTTTATCGCTTATTTACTCGGTGGATTGATTGTATTATGCGTTATGTATTGCTTAGGAGAACTTGCCGTTTCTTCACCAGTCTCAAGCTCTTTTATTCAATATGCGAGTGAATATATTTCCCCATCTTGGGCATGTGGAGTTGGTTGGTCTTATTGGGTGACTTGGGTGAGTTACGTTCCATCTGAAATGATTGCTGCGGGGATAATCATGAGTAACTTCTTTCCTATATTTAGTCCAGTTATATGGGCAATTCTTTTCGGAATATTCGTCACACTTGTAAATATTGTAAATGTAAATGCGTTTGGAGAACTAGAATTTTGGTTTTCTATCATTAAGGTTCTTGCAATATTACTTTTTATTTGTTTGGCAGTGCTAGCATTCTTAGGATATAGCGGCAAACAAGTGTTTGTCGGAACAAGTGTTTTGCTTGGAAAGGGTGGACTTTTTCCCAAAGGCGTTTGGGCTATATTTCTTACGATGGTAATTATTTTAGTGAATTTTCAAGGATCCGAGATAATAGGTCTCGCAGCAGGGGAGAGTAAAGACCCACAGAAGACGATTCCAATCGCAATTCGAAATGTAACCTGGAGAATCATTGCTTTATATGTAATTCCCGTTTTTTTATTGGTTTGTATTTTCCCTTGGAATGAAATTAGTTTAGACGGAAGTGTTTTTGCAGAGGCATTATCACATTATGGATTTCATTGGGCAAGTGGGATTTTTTCTTTCGTTGTCTTAACAGCCGCGATTTCTTGTTCTAGTTCTGGATTATATGGATGCACTCGTGCTTTGTATGCGTTATCCGCACAAGGGATGGCACCATCTTATTTTGCAAGACTCAGCAATAATAATGTTCCTAAAAATGCTACCTTTTTCTCGCTTGTTGGATGTTGGCTTGGAATTCTTTTTTATACTATTATGGGGGAGGGAATTTATAAAAATTTATTAGCTTTGTCTGGATTTAGTGGAGCTATTGCTTGGATTTCAATTTGTTGGTCTCAATTGAAATTTAGAAGGAGTTTAGAGAAAACTCCAAATGGAGTAAAAGATTTAAAATTTAAAATTCCATTCTTTCCTTATATCACGCATTTTGCTATATGGGTGCAAGTAGCATGTCTTGTTGTGATGTGGTTTAATGAGGATCTCAGAATTGCTTTTTATATTGGTTTGCCTCTCTTAGTAATTCCAATAGTGTGGTATTACCTAAGAAGAAAAAGGATTAAAGATGCAACGATTCAGAATTAAAATTAGTTTTTTATTCATTCTATTCATTCTTTTGGGTTGTAAAGACCATGCAAATAATATAGCGGATAACAAAGAATTGCTGCTACCTTCTGAAAGTCAAATTTCAAAAGTTTTAAAGTCAAAAGAAGACTATACTCTTCTCAATGACTTAGCAAAGTCAAAAGGATACCTAAATGCCAAAGAGTATCAACAGAAAATTGCGAATGATGTTTCAAACGAAGAATTTCAATTTTACTATAAGAAATACAAACCAAATGGGCTAGAAAATCTAGGAGTAGAAGCACTTGCAAATGAAAGAAGGAAAATACTAAATCGACTGGCTTGGACAAAGATGATCGAAGAAGTAAATATTCGAGTTGAGCTAAGGGAAATTGAATTTAAGAAAATCGATTGGAAACAAATTTCGACAGAGGATGATCCTACAATTGGAAATCAATTTGCTCCTATTACTGTCTTTGAATTTTCCGATTTCGAATGCACATTTTGCTCTAAGTCACAAAAAACTTCAAAAGAAATTCGTGCGAAATATGGAAAGAAAATCTTTTGGGTTTTTAAAGATTTTCCATTGCAAGAGATTCATACGGATGCATTTCGTGCTCATGTATCTGCCAATTGTGTGAAGCATATGGAACCAACTAAATATTGGGAACATTTTAATACGTTGTTTGAAAACTATCGAAGTTTGGAAAAAGAAAATTTAATAGAGTATGTAAGAGAAAATGGGATTGATGAAAAGAAGTGGGATTTATGCATGAAAGATTCGGGAATGCAAAAAAAAATTATCTCAGAAATTCAATCTGATTTAAAGGAAGGAAAATCTTTAGGTATTAAAGGAACTCCTACATTCATTGTAAATGGAAATATTATCGTTGGAGCGAGGGATTATGATTTCCTTACCGCAATCATAGAAAAGGAACTTAAAAATACTGTTCAATAGATGCTATATCGGATCGGCTTAAAATATGAATTATCCGATACACGAATCGTTTAGTTATTGACATTCGTATCGGATAAGTTGAAAATAGACTTATCCGATATGAAGCCAAGTTTACTCAAAAGCATTCAATCTAAAAAAAGGGAATTAGATAAATATAGACCGCTTGATAAAGCGATCGTAAATAAATTGGAAGAGCAATTCTTGCTCGAGTGGACATTTAATTCCAATGCAATTGAGGGTAATACTCTTACCTTACAAGAAACAGACCTTGTATTAAAAAATGGAATCACGATTGGGAATAAAACTCTACGTGAACATTTTGAAGTTGTAAACCACAAGGCGGGAGTAGAATTTTTATATAACTCAATCAAGAAAAAAACCAAACTCAGCAAAGAGTTTATTTTAAAGCTGCATGAATTGATTCTTACAAAAATAGATGATGAAAATGCAGGAGTCTTTCGGAGGACTCAGGTTCGGATTTTGGGCTCAAAGCATATCCCTCCAAGTCCATATAAGATTCATTCCTTGATTGAAGAAATGGTGAGTTGGTATTATCAGAACTACTCTAAATTAACCATTCCAGAATTGGCTGCTTGGATTCATTTTAAGTTTGTGCACATTCATCCATTTATAGATGGGAATGGTAGAACAGCTCGCCTCTTGATGAATTTAGTTTTAATTTCGCATGGATATCCTCCCGCAGTGATTCTTTTTTTAGATCGAAAAAAATACTACCGAGTTTTAAGAGAAGCGGATGAGGGCAAATATGATTCTTATATGGATTTTATTGGAAGGTCAATCGAGAGATCTCTAATTATCTACTTGCAGGCGATTCGTCCAGCGAAGTCAAACAATAAGCAAGGATATATAACGTTAAGCGAAGCAACTAAATACTGTGATTATTCCTTGGAATATTTATCTTTACTTGCTCGAAAAGGAAGACTTCCTGCAGTCAAATTAAATCGAAATTGGATGACAACTAGAGAAGCAATTGAAAACTATATCAAAGAGTTAAAATAATACAAATTTCAGGAAAGAATTGATCTGCCATCGATGATTATGGACTTGCTTTGATGGTTGGATGATTCTCCCATTATAAAAAAAATATGGATTCTGAATTTCTAAAAATAAAGCTTTTTTTGAAATTGAGTTTTTTCCTTTGAGAATTTGTATACTAACTCTAAGGTTTCACTCCAAATTCTTTTTCGATAAAGTTAGATTCTTCTTCTGTCATAGCAGGCCAGCATTCGCCTTGAGTTTTTTTATTTGCGTCTGCCGCTTCCACAAAATTTTTCTTTGCATAGTTTAATTTTTTTTGACGCATGAGCAAGAGTCCAAACATTGCTTTGAAGCGGATTTCATCACAGGTAGTAGAACATCGTTTGATTCCAGACTGAAAAATTTTTTCTGCGAGTGGATAATTTTGAATATCCGTAAAAAAGGGTTCATATAGAAAAATTCCTACCCAATAATTTTTATTACAGTCTGTTTTTACAAAATCTAAGACACATTTTTCTATATTGGTCTTGTTCTTATATTCGTTATAAAGTTTAGCAAATTCTTTTGCACTGGCTACACTGTCTTTGAAACCGATTTGATCTAGTGAGCGAGAGAGTATCTTATCACAAGAGTTAAAATTTACAGGAAACAAAGGGAGAGAGAATAAAATTAAGAATAGGAAAATTTTCATAGAACCAGTTTAAAGCATTCAAGATATTTGTAAATCATTGCTCAAACTCTTGAAATTGAGAACATACAAAAACAAGGATAAAGAATTAAACAAAATTTATGATTCGATTTCCTCAAAAAAGTAGAAGTTTTTAAAGAGTTAATTTGTAGATTCCCAAAATACTGTGAGTTGAAATAGAAAAAGCTATTTACCTCAGTGTTCATCGTTTTCATCTGTGGGAATCTTTTTATTTTCAAAAATAAATTTCTTTACAATTTCAGATTAAATTTCTAGTTTAATTAAACCTATGCAACGAATTTTTGCACCTATCATCCTTGTATTGATTGTTTTAAATCTTTCTTGTATCGCAATCTGGGAAGAAATGAATCGACTCAGCTTAAATGAAATCAAAAAGCGGGGAAAGCTTAAGGTCATTACATCCTACAACGCGAATAGTTATTTTATCTACAAGGATCAACCGATTGGTTATGAGTATGATTTATTAAAGCTGATGACCAAGGACTTAGGTGTAGAGTTGGATATTCAGGCGACTAACGACATAGCAAATCTCGATTATATGTTAAACAGTGGGGAAGGGGATTTAATCGCTTCCAATATAATTGTTACCCGAGAAAAAAGCAGGCAATTAAAGTTCACAGATCATTTAATGACAACAACACAAGTCTTAGTCCAAAGAAAGAAAGGTATGATTGTTCGAAAGAAGATGACCGAACACATTGAGAATGCAGTGGACTTAATCGGAAAAACAATACATGTTCGAGCCAACTCTGATTATCATAATCGATTAAAAAAGCTCCAAGAAGAATTGGGCGGAACAATTCATGTCAAAGCAATTTCAGAAAATATTACAACAGACGAACTCATTGAGCAAGTGTATAGCGGCGAAATCGATTACACTGTGGCAGATGAACAGACTGCCTTGATTAACAATGCCTATTACAATGATTTAGATATTAGTCTACCAATTAGTTTCCCTCAAAAAATAGCTTGGGTCGTTAGACGAAATTCTCCAGAACTTTTACAATTTATCAATGAATGGATAGATAAAAATCAATCTACAATTAAAGAAATTCAGGACAAATACTATCGCAAGTCTAGATCCTATATGCAGGAACTCAAGATAGAATCAAAGCCTAAAAACAAATCTCATCTTTCTGCTTTTGATGAAATCATAAAAGAAAATGCTGTTGTGATTGGTTGGGACTGGAGGCTACTGGCTGCGTTGATTTACCAAGAATCAAAATTTAATCCAAATGCAAAATCTTGGGTGGGTGCAAGCGGGCTTATGCAACTGATGCCAGAGACAGCTCGAAATCTTGGTGTAAGTTATGCAGAAATCAATAATCCTAGGAAAAATATTACAGCTGGGGTAAAGCATCTTAAATATCTTGATGGACTTTGGGAAAAAACAATCAAGGACGAGGAAGAGAGAGTTAAGTTTGTTTTAGCCTCCTACAACGCAGGTCAGGGGCATGTGATTGATGCGATGACTCTGGCTCGTTTTCAAAATAAAAGTGCTACGAAATGGGATAAGAATGTGGCAGAAGCAATTCTATTGTTATCCGATCCAGCATACTACAATGGCTATGGAGTTAGATATGGTTATTGTAGGGGAATAGAACCTTATAAATATGTTAAGGTTATTATGGAAAAATATGCTGAATATAGAGAGACAGTCAAGAAATAAGAAAATGTTTTGATTTACCCTTGACAGTAAGTTTGTATGCGATACCAATGGGATTAACAGTCGTCCAAGGAGAAATTACTCATGAATCAATATATGATTGATATTACTTTACCTGAATATCTTTCGGAAGAATTTGTATCTATGATTCCACTTCAGAGATCCATTGTAAATCGTTTGATGGGTAGAGGAGTTATTAACAGTTATTCACTTTCCATGGATCGTGGTAAAATTTGGACTGTTGTAAATGCGGAAACTGAGAAAGATGCTGAAAGAACTGTTGGATCTTTTCCGCTTGTAAGGTTCATGCGTTATGAGATACATGAACTTGCATTTAATAATAATATTGCACAGATCCTACCTCGATTTTCACTAAATTAATTTTTATAAAAGGGTTTTATTTTTAATGAAATATACAGTAACGCATAAGTTTAATTATTCTCTATATGACTTGCTCAGAGCAAGAGAAGATAGATATAAATATTTAGATAAATTTCCAGATTTAAAAAATGTAACACTACTAGAAGAAAAGAAAGAAGGTAATTTAATATTTCAAAAAAGAAAGGTTAGCCTTGCATCTTCCTTGCCACCTGTATTAGTTCCATTGTTAGATGATGCATCTTTATTAGAGGAATCAACCTTTAATACAGACACTAACACACATGATTTTAAAATATTTCCACCTAAAAATGATAAAGTAGTTACAATTTCTGGTCATAGCGTATATCGTTCTACTTCCGACGGATTCTCTGAGAGAGTCTATAACATTGAAGTAAAATCGGGAGTTTTATTTGTGGGAAGTCTTGTCGAAATTGCGATCGAAGAAATTCACAAACATAGTTTAGAAAAAGATAGAGCTTCCATTCAAAGATTTCTAGATGAAAAATTAGAAAGATAAACAATAATATAGATATTTAAAAAGAAGTCCGAGAATGGGCGAGACTAAAAATTCAAAGAAGGTAAGAATTGGTGTAATAGCAGCGGCTGGAAAAGGCACGCGAGCATATCCACGCACAAATTTTATTCCCAAACCTCTTTTTAAAATCGAAAACAAATCAATCCTGCACAGAAATATTGAGCTTCTACATTATAAATTAAAAATTGAAAAGATTTATATATTAGTTGGGCATCTAAAAGACCAGATGCTTGAAGAAATTGAAGCTCTAAAATACATCGAACCTAAAATTGTAATCGAAGCAGTTGAGTGGACAACAAAGGGTCTTGCGTCTGACGTAGCTTCCCTTGAGTCAAAAATAAATGAACCTTTTATTTTAATTTTAGGCGATGAATATTATTATAAGACAAATCATGAAAAATTTTTAACTACTTACAAGCAGAATAAGGATATAACTGGTTCGATTGGAATTTTACGAACATCTGTGCTTTCTAGAATTCGAAAGAATTATTCTGTAGAATTGGATGGAAAAAGAGTTAAAAATTTAGTTGAGAAACCTCTAAATCCACCAAATGAATGGCTTGGACTTGGTTCTTATTTATTTACTCCAAAGTATTTTGAATATTTCAAAAAAACTCCACCATCTCAAAAGAGTGGAGTGATAGAGATTACGGATGTGATTGATCTAATGGCAAAGGAAACCAAACAGGTTTTTGCAACTGAAATTGAATGTGATTATTTTAATATTAATTCAATGCAAGATTATCACTATGCAGTCTACGAAGTCAGAAATGATTTATTCAATCAATATAAAATATCTCTAATCATCCCAACTAGAAATAATGAAAGATCAATTTCCGATGTAATCGTAGACTTTAAAGATAAAGTGCATGAAATTCTAATTGTAGATGCTGAATCCTCGGATAGAACTCTTGAGATTGCAAAGTCCTTTAAAACTCAAGTTGAACACTACTTCTTTGGTGATAAATCTGAATATGAAGGAGTGCAGATTAGACAGGGGTTTAATCGGATTACGGGAGATATTGCGATTATCGTTTCACCGGACGGAGCATTTAGATCTAAGGATTTACCTAAACTCTTAGAGTATATGAAGGATTGCGATATGGTGGTCGGAACCCGAACAACACGTCAGATGATAGAGCAAGGTTCTAATCTTAAGCCACTCGCTCGTTTTATCCATTTAGCAATGGGAAAGCTGATCGAAATTCTATGGTGGAACCAAGAGCCTAGATTTACAGATGTAGATTGTCGTTATATGGCAATTTGGAAAGATTCTTATAATAGAATCAAACCATCTCTTGAAGTGCAAGGTAAGACTTATACAGTAGAGATGATGATTGAAATTATTAGAGCACATATGCGTTGTATCGAAATTCCAATTTCTTATTTTAAACCGGTAGAAACGGATTCATACACTTGGAAAGATGCGATAAACGAAGCGTTAGCCATTATGAAGATAGCATTTAAAAAGAAAAAAGAAGATAGAAAAAATAAAAAAGAAGAGGAATAATTATGAGAGTATTAGTAACAGGCGGCTGTGGATTTTTAGGATCTCATGTATGCGAGACTTTTTTAAAAAAAGGCTGGGAAGTTGTAAGTTATGATAGCATGACCAAATATGAATTAAAAAGAACTGGTTATGGCACGGATGCAACAAGAGATTTTAACTGGAATTATCTAAAAGAAAAGGGTGTAGTTATGGTAAAAGGAGATATTCGAAATTTAGAACATCTCCTAGATAGAACAGAAGGTTGTGATTTTATCGTTCATACAGCAGCACAGCCAGCAATGACAATCTCTTGGGAAGATCCAGAATTAGATATGTCTACTAACGTTGTCGGAACCTTTAACGTTTTAGAAGTAGCTAGAAAACGAAAAATTCCTGTGGTTAATACAAGTTCAATTCATGTGTATGGAAATTCGATCAATGACTCTCTCACTGAATCAGAAACTGCATACAACCGAAATCCAATCGAAATTCCTGAAACACAACCTGTAATGGTTGGAAAGATTTCTCCTTTGCACGCATCTAAAATGAGTGCAGAACACTATGTGCAAACTTATAGAGATATGTATAACCTCTCAGCGGCAACTTTTCGATTTACTGGAATTTATGGAGAGAGACAATTTGGTGGAGAAGACCATGGTTGGGTTGCTAACTTTGCAATTCGCTCTGTTTTTGGTCTACCGCTTAGAATTTTTGGAACAGGTAAACAATCGCGAGATATTTTATATGCAGCTGATGGAGCAGAAAGTTATTTTAACTTTTTTCAAAATCAAATTTCTGGAACTTATAACATTGGCGGTGCAAAAGAGCATAAGATTTCCTTACTCGAATGTATTTATATGATCGGGGAAATTTTAGGTCGTAAACAAGAAATCATTTTTGAGACAGAGCGTCCAGGCGATATGCGATATTTTGTATGTGATATTTCCATGGCTCGTAAATTTGGTTTTGATCCAAAGGTTAAACCTCGCGAGGGTGTAACACGCCTTATCCGCTGGGTAGAAGAAAATAAATCTGTTTTTGATATTAAGAAATAATCTTGAAAACACTTATTGTAATTCCAGCGTATAATGAAGAAGCGACGATTGCACAGGTTGTGCATGGGGCAGTCAAGTATGCAGATGTTTGTGTTGTAGATGACGCATCAAAAGATAAAACTCCTGAAATTATAAAAGGTTTACAGAGAGCGTATCCGAACCGCGTCTTTACAGTTCGCCATGAAAAAAACACACATATTCCGGGTGGAATTCAAGATGGTATGAAGTTTGCGCTTGAGCGTGATTATGATTATGTAATTACAATGGATGCTGGTATGTCTCATGACCCTGCTGAGCTACCAAAGTTTATTAATTATCCACCAAATGATTTGGTAATAGGAAGACGAGCAAAGGTGGAAGGGGTTCCATTTTATCGTAGGATCATTTCTTTTGGTGCAGCTAGACTTATCAATTATTGTCTTTCTAAAAGTATTTTTAATCTACTTGGTCCTAATCTTAGAGATTGCACTTCTGGCTACAGACGTTATTCAAAAACTGCTTACTCTCGAATTGCAAAAGCAACACTTGAATCTGTTGCATTTGATTTTCATATGGAAGCTCTTTATTTAACGTATTCAAATGGAGGAACGATACGAGAAATACCAATTACTTATATATTCTCTAATTCCTCTTTTAATAAAAAAGTTTTAGAGCTTGCTTGGGCATACGCAAAAAAGCTACTCAAGAGAAAATTTGGAATGAAAGATTAAGCTTTAATAAGCTGAATCGCTTTTTCTGGACAGGCTTTTACACAGTAACCACATCCATGACATCGATTTGCCCGAGTAGCATAGGCTTTGTCTTTGCCATGGACTAAGGTTTTTAGTCTTCCTGCTAACGTTAAGCTATTATAGTCTTTTTCTTCAATTTTCCTGAGCTCAAAAACATCGTATGGACAAACCTCTATACAAGGACCTTTGGCTTCGCATTTGGAAAAATTTACAATTGGGATATATTCCCCCGCAGAATATTCACATTCATTCATATTTCAATCTCTTTTTGAGTCATTTACGATCAGACCAACCTTCTTTGAAAAAGTTCCATTTTTTTAAATCTGAGAAATAGATTCCTGATGCCGATTGCTAAAAACTATAAATGGAAATTCGGAGTGACATTTTAAATCACTTGCTAAATCCGTATATCGAGTTTACATGCAATTAATAAGCAGGTTTTTAAAAATGAGTTTTTATCAGAAAATAATAACACGATCTAATAGTTTAAGAAGTTTACTCTGTATTGGTCTAGATCCAGAATGGGAAAAACTTCCAGCTTCCATAAAAAATAGCGAGAATGCTCTTTATACTTTCTGTAAAGAAATTGTAGATGCAACACACGATATTACTATCGCATACAAACCCAATATTGCTTTCTTTGAACGATTTGGATTTAAAGGAATAGAGCAATTTGAAAAATTAATTCGTCATATAACATCTAATTATCCACAGGTTGCAATTGTGGCAGATATTAAGAGAGGTGATCTTGCGAACACAGCAAAGGAGTATGCGAAATACTATTTTGGAGATTTGAAAGTAGATTCACTCACATTGTCTCCGTATATGGGGTCTGATAGTATTGAACCATTTTTTGAATACAAAGGTCATGCGGTGTTTTTACTTTGCCTTACCTCAAATCCTGCTTCTAAGGATTTGCAAAAAATTAAAACTGTGAATGGAAAATATTTTTATGAGGAAGTGGCTAACTTTAGTAAGTCGCTGAATTCTAAATTTAAAGATCAAGTAGGGCTTGTTGTAGGAGCTACGCATCCAGATGAATTGGGGCAAATTCGAAACGCTTTTCCTGAACTTGCATTTTTAATTCCAGGCTATGGAGCGCAAGGTGGAAATCTCAGTGATATAATGAAAGTATCTGCTCGAAATTCTTTAATCAATTCCTCTCGCTCTATTCTATTCAATTCAAATGAATCTGATTTTGCTTTGAAGGCTCGCGAGAAGGCAATTGAGATTAACCGTGAGATGAAGGAACTATTTTAAATTATTGATTTATATAGATTAAAAACGTCAGTTCGGTGTAGCAAAGAGTTTGAAAGACTCCCACTGATAAAAATAAAGAATTTTAAACATCAGTAATGACACTTGATAAAGTGAATTGATTTGTATTTGAGAGTTTAGCCTTTTGATTCTTTCAATTATAAGTGAGTTACAGAATTTATGCAAACAAGAAGTAAATATTCCAATTGACGAAAAGGTTTTTAAATCAAAATTTGAGAAGAGGAGATAAACCAAAATGAAAAAATATATATTTACCCTATGTCTTTTTCTTTTTATTGGCTGTAAAAAGGAAGTTTCTATTTCGATGGTCACTGCAACATCTATGCAAAATGGTCTGCCGTTTCTTGCATTGAATGATTCAAAATGGATGCCAGAGGCTAATGCCGAGTTTGTGAAGTTACATGTTTATTTAGATGAAGCAGTTCAATTATCTAAGGTAGAAGTCAATTCATGTTCTGACGATTTTAAATCTCAGATTGATATGTATATCAACTTTGATGAAATGATTCAAACAATGAAAGCGCAGGGTAAGGTAGCTGCTCATAGTTTCGAGAGTCCTGTAACAGCTAGATCTGTTACATTCAATTTTTCTAAGAATTCAAATATCTGTTTAGCTTCTGTTCATTTATTTGATGAAAAAGGAAAACAGTTTAAGGTGAAAGCTCCTCGTATTGTAGAAGGAACTGCAGAAGCATCTGAGACTGGAAAGCCAGAAGCTTCTTATGGAGTTATGAATTTATTTGATTCCAGATATGAATATTCTTATGCATCTTTAAATAATTCGAAAGGCGTTAGTCTCTCTTTTAATTTCAAAGATACACAAAAGATTCAATCTATAAAAGTATGGAATGGGTATCAAAGATCTGATGTGCATTGTGTTGAAAACGGGCGGGTAAAAACGATTAACCTCACCGGAGATGAAGGATACAGTGAAAAAATTTCTTTGAAGGATGAAATGGGACCGCAAATCGTAGAACTCCCAAAACCTTTTAACGGTAAAAAATTAGTTATGACAATCGATGAATCCTATCGTGGTAAAAAATACCAAGGCATCGTTCTAAGTGAGCTTAGATTCTTTGATGGGAAAGAATGGTTTCTTTTAGATCCGTTTCCTAGAATCAAATCGATAGCAAAAACAAATGGAGATGATTTTCAAAAAGCTGGAATCTCTGAAATCTTAAATAAAAGTTTAACAGGCTCAGAAGAGGGTGTGAATTCTAATTGGACAGTTAGACTTCGTTCCGATGGAAGTATGTTTTTAGAAGGAAGCACTACTACTTATGATTCTGATTCAGAAAATACGAGTCGTTTTTATGCGTTAGGCAACTATGAAGTAAAGTCAACTGAAAATAATATCTTACAAGTTAGAATCTTTGGTTTTTTAAGAGAAATTAAATCGGAAATGCAAATAGAGCACATGGATTGCAATGGATGTGGTAGAGATTGTAATACCTTAGGTTCTGGAGGAGATCCGAATAAAATCGAAAAAATATTTGCAGAGTTTTTAGAACTTGAAAAGGTAAATGATACTTTTGTGGTTCGAAATTTAAAGCGCTCAAACAATTTAAATTTTAATTCTCTCAATATGAGCTTAGAATAAATTGATCTATCAATTAACGTCACTTTTTCCGCTATGGATTCTGATTGTATCTATAGCGGCTTTTATTTATCCAAATTTGATTTCTTGGTTTAAAGGAGAGTATATCTCCTTTGCACTTGGAATTATCATGCTTGGAATGGGGCTTACTCTTACACTAGATGATTTCAAACGGATTTTAAAATTTCCAAAATCCGTTTTTATTGGTATATTTCTGCAATATACTGTAATGCCGGTATCTGGCTATATTGTAGCTTTACTTTATGATTTACCAAATCCACTTGCCGTGGGGCTAATTCTAGTTGCCTGCTGTCCGGGAGGGACTGCATCTAATGTATTAACTTTTATAGCAAAAGCAGATGTGGCTCTCTCTGTGACTATGACTGCTATTTCAACACTCATTTCAGTAATCATGACTCCAATCCTAACGTTTTATTTAGCAGGAAATCGAGTGGATGTAAATGCATCTGGACTATTATTTAGCACTTTAAAAGTGATTATACTTCCTGTTGCAATTGGAGTTTTCTTAAATTTTCTATTTCCCAAAGCTACAAAAAAAATTTCTAACATCTCTCCACTTCTTGCCGTTGTTTCGATTATTTTAATTGTAGCCTCTGTAATCGCATCTAACAAAGCGCCAATTATTGAGTCAGGAATCCGACTTTTAGCTTCTGTATTTACTCTTCACATATTTGGATTTTTCTTTGGGTATGTCTTGAGTGTTCTCATGAAGGAAAGAAAAATTTCTGCAAGAACCATATCGATTGAAGTAGGGATGCAAAATTCTGGTCTCGGTGTTGTATTAGCGCGCGAGAATTTCTCGAATCCTCTAACAGCAGTGCCTTGCGCTATTTCAAGTTTAGCGCATTCTTTGATTGCGAGTGTTTTGGCGGCTTTTTGGCGAAGAAATTCTGATTAGGGATACTTATTTCTTTATTTGAAAAGACTTTAATTCAGATGATTTAAAAAACTTAACCAGAACGTTAGTCAGTTGTATGAAAATGAAGCCAATCTTCATAGTTTAGAAAAATCTCAAGAGAAGAATTCGAGCCTAATTTTTTCTGTATATGTTTGGCTGTAATTCCTGGTCCACAAGCATGGAATTTATGTATTATTTCAGGATACTTTTGTAGTGCTAGATCAAATTGATAACCACTCATCCAAAAGAAATGAGTTTTGTTTGAGAGATCAGGAATTTCTTCTTCTAAAAAGATTTTATATGTATAAATTCTTTCCATCTCAGATTCTATCTCACTGCTATCTTCATGTGTGAGTTTAACAAAGGGTTTATTATTCTCTACAAGCATTGAAATATTGGGAGATTCTTCTTCTCCTAATCCGTCTAACGTTCCACTTACCCATAAATCCTTTTCTGCTAGTTGATACATGGTTTTAATACCAGCTGCCCAAATGATTTGATCCAAGTCAACTCGACTCCAATTTGGATGCCAGGCATTGGTTCTAGAAACGAGTATATTTGAATTCGGGATTTCAGGTTCAGGAAGAGACTCTCTTTTGAACTTAAACTTTTCCTTTTCATTCGGAAAAATATCAGTCATTCGTTTGGCTTTAGGTTGAGATGGATTTTCTTTTAAAATTTTATGGGAGTTGAGTTCGACATTACTATCAGTGAGTCCTCTCAAATAAAATACTTCTCCATAATTTTTAGCGATTGCACTGACTCCAATTTTTTGATGACAACCACCGCCATATTTTTGTAATTCTTGTCTCTCTATGTTTACGGATCTACTCACAGAGTGAATGGTGAGTTTGGAAATAATCTCTCTAATATCAGATCTGGATGCTTTAATCTCAGCGGCTAACGCTCCTTGTGCGGGTGCATTTGGATTTTCAGATAAAGGCAAACACATAAATACAGATTCTTTTAAATAGGCTCGAATTGTTTTTCTAATTTCAGAGTATTCGTCACTCTCGGACTCAGGAAAGTTAGTTGCGAGAAGTCTATCAAGTGCAGCTTTTGCAAGTATCAAGCCTTGGACAGTATCAGCCTGTTTCCATTTTGCAAGACGTGTTTGCATATTGCCTCGGACTGGCTCAAATAGAATTGGCTTGCCATGCAGTCTTTTGGGAAGAGCTTTGCTTAAAAATCGTTTTAGATTGTATTCTCTTCTAGGTGAGGAACTGAATATTTTAATTTCATCAAAGTTTGGATTTAATAAATGTTCTCTTTTAAAAAGAAGTAAATCTCTTTGGTCTGCTCTTTCTAAGATTGAAATTACTTCTGTATTGTCTTCATGTTGTAAATCTAAATCTTTCCAAGAATGAATGACTACATCTACAGTTTCGGAAAGTAAATCTTCTTTGAAGTCTTTTGTAAATACGCCACGATCTCCCATTTTCCAAAGAGGAGAAGTTAGGTCTTTGTCTCCTAACGATTCCTTGAAATAGAATTCAATTTGAATGCCTGGAAATTTTTCTCTTAAAGCCTTTGCAACTAAGTAAGATTGTAATTTGGCTAAAGCGCTTTTTCTAGAACCAATCTTTAGTGAGAGAGACAAGGTATATCTTCCCAGCCATAGATAAAGTTAATACTTTCATTTTCTCGCTCAGCGGCTAATTCTTGTATAACTACGTCTAATTTTTTTCTAAGCTCTGCATTTCTTTCTTCTTGTGCCTTGAGAGAATTCAGCATGAATTCAAAAGAAATATAATTTTTGTTTTTAGAGAAGTCGTCTTTTTTGTCATCCTCTCTGAAATCAATGATGATTTTATCTTCAGAAAAAGAAGGAATCCACTCTTTCATAGAAATAGGAGCAGCTATTACAATCGCTTCATCCGCTACTTTGTATTCGTCTAACGTCTGAATCTGAACTGGAAATTTACTTGCGATGTCTTTTAGTTTTTCTAAGTTTCTTCCAACTACTTTTACTTTTCTATTTTTTTCTAATAGCCATGGTAAAACTTTCACTGCTAAATTTCCGGTTCCAAAAAGAGTTACTTCTTTTGTGTTTTTTAAATAACGATTTGCAAGCCCACCATAGGATTGATCTCCTAAAAATCGAAGATGACCACTTCTGATTTTTCTAGAGTCCTCAATGATTTGATCTCTTAGTTTTTTTAAATAGTCTCCGAGTGAATGTTCGGGAAGGGCTTCATTTTTTAAGGTCTCTTTGAATTGAGCGAGAATTTCTGTTTCCCCAAGTAAACGGGAACGGATTCCACTCACAATTTCTAAAAGCAATTTATATGCTTCATATCCTACGTAAGCTTCATAGTGGCGGGAGAATTGAGCCTGTGATAAATCAAAAATGCGAATATCACCAATGTAAAGGGTTCGCATACAAGTCTTCCAATGGTGCAATCCATGAAAGCTTTCTCTATCTCGATTTTTATCATTTGAATGTAGAATAAGCAAATTTGACCACATGCCAATATAATACCATATAGGATTTTGGAATTGTCATGGAACTGTCAGGCAATTGGAAGAAATTGCTGATAAATGTCATATTGGGATGGCTGATTTATCTTAAAGATTACCACCGATTCACACCGATAGCAGAACGATAAAAAACGATTGATATTTTTCATTCGCGCATCGTTTAATCCTGTGTTCGTTTTATGTATTCGTGACCAATGTGTTCTCTCATTCAATCGTCCCAATTGACAATGATCTTTTACCGTTCTTTCACTATCGGCAAATACTGAGTATTCTGACCGCAGAGAATATCTAAGCATCTAGAAAGATCGGCAGTGTGAAGACTCAGAACCGAATTAAAATCGTCACTACGATATCCGCCAAAGAGACTAAGGGACAATGGAATTGGTTTGCCCAATTTATTAGAAAGGCGATGAATCATTTTATAGACTAACTCTGAACAGAGTAGCCATTCTTCTGTGCTGCATTGATGCCCAAGGTCGTCCCATTCATGCGAGTCTGCTCCATGACAGAATACAATATAATCTACATTTCCAGAAAGGAGATCAAGGGAAAGACGATTTAGTTCTTTAGTTAAATTTTCAATATAAACTTTATGTGCGTTAGTCGGATTAATATTGTAGGGGATAATCTTATTTAGCCCCTTTATAAATCCTTTTGAGTCTTCAATAGAATTTCCAAAATGTCCATCTAAGTCGATATAAGCCCCTCTTAGTTTATATTGATTCCATATATTGACTGAAGCGATAACTTGACCGGAGAAAGTGCAAAAGGCAGATCCGTGAGAAGGACTTGCGTGATGAAATCCGGAAGTAGGGGAAAATTGGATTGTATCCGGATGAAGAATACTTTGTTCGATTGCATGAAATAGAGATGCATTCGTATATCGAACTGAATCAGCAAATTGAGCATTCCAGTTTAATCCGTTGGAAGAGGCTAACGGTTCTTTGCCTGCGAAGAAAGCATCTACGTATTGCTTGGTATGAGCTAAATAAAAATCTTCTTTTTGAAATGGATCCCATTTGTCATAGAGAGTAAAATGCGTTATCATTCCATTTTGTGTTAGAAAATCTATTAGATATTTAGGTTTATTAGGACTTCTAGAAGCTCCGACCTTTTGCTGAGAAACCATTTCTTTTCTGTAAACTAAGTTGATTTTGTCTTGGTAGATGCTCATTTTACTCTCCTTGGTTTAGAATGACTATTGATTTATACAAACGGATGCTTTCAGTGATATGGTTTTATTCTACAGAGCAAGCGGACAAATTGGGTTGAGTGTAGGGAAAATTTAAAAATTATCTAAGACTTCTGCCGACTAGCGGAAGATGCATCGAAGTATTGCACATCCGAAGGAGGAAAGATTAGATCATTGTGTGACTATGGTTTGCGAATTATTTTTTTGCCTTCGGGGTAAATTGCTGTAAAACGTTTATAATTCCAAGTAAGAATTAATTTTACTTTTTCTCGAATGATTCCTTACGAGTAAGAGAGGTAACTTCACCAATGCCTAAATCTATTACATAAAAAAAATGGGATTATGTTTGAAACTAACCTTTGACACAAAAAAAATATTCTGTATCACTTCGATTCAACACAATGCATTTCGCTGTGCCAGTGTCTATCTTGCGTTTATCGGAGTGGTTAAATTCTTACAAATCCCTAATCTAAATTGTGAACTTTGAACATGGTTCAAATTGAATCGTAATAAACGTCAGTTACTACAAAACTTCTTCTTGTAATTTTTTTATTACTCTCTTTGCTACAGGGAGTTCAGTCCCGTTCTTTAGAATTACTGTGAAAGCCGGTTTTAGTTTTATTTTATTTATGCAATTGAGTGGAATCACATAGGATTTATGAATTCGAAAGAAATAATCTGGGAGGTTCATTAAAACAGAATTAATATTTTTATTGATTGTAAGCGGATTCCCCTCTTTTAAAAAAACTTTTGTTGTTTTGCCCTCTCCTTTCAAATAACAAATAGTTTCATAGGATACTAGCTCAATCATATCATCTTTTTTAATGGAAAGATGTTTCCCTTTTTTCTTCCAAGATTCTTTTGCTTCATATTTTTCTAAAGCCTCAAAGAGACGTTTGGGTAAAACAGGCTTTGGCACAAAATCTAAAACTAAATGGCGGAAAACGTCTATTGCTCTCTCCGTATTTCCAGAAATCACAATGGTTTGAATGCTTTGTATAAAGGGACTCTCCATAATTTCAAGACCATCCTCTCCATTAATATTCAAATCAAGTAAAATCAAGTCAATGCTTTGTTCTTCAATAAAAGCCTGAGATCCTATTAGACTTTTTTGCATAAAAATACTAACGTTCCTAGATTTGTAAAATTCACGAAGTAAAGTTTGAATATAACGCGCAGTAACCGGCTCATCTTCTATGATTAAAACCTTGATTGCACTGTTTTTCTTGATTTTCTCTGTTTTCATTTAGCGACCTAAATTTAATTTTCTTAACTATGCGTCATTCTTTTTTGGTGTCAAGCAGTCGGGAACGAACGGGCATTAATCAGGGACTATCGGTGATTTATTTTCCCACACCGATTCTAACAACCCAAGATTTTCCCTCAAAGCCTTGCGAGAAACTCCAATTATCACCATAGCTTTCTTCTAGACGAGATTTAATGTAGAGAGTTCCCGTTCCATCTTCTCCAGTGCGGTAGTTACTTTGCGATAAATTGGTATTAGCCTTATACGACTCATCGTAGATTGAATAGAATTCATACACTGATTCAATTCTTTTTAAAGCTTGGAGGGTTTGATCCTGTATCCATTCTATATTTCCACTAGGAAATGGCTTTTCAGGATCACAAATTAATTTTTTTACAAGGAACGCAATATTGCCAGTATAGCCTTTAGAATGAGTAAATGCATTTTCAAGGAGCGTTTGAAATAATAATGGCGGAATCTTTTCCTCTTCGGAAATATCTTGTGTCTTCCAAGTGAATTTTCGTTCGAGACGAATTCGCATAATCTCCAAGTGAGATTTACAGATAGCAAACTCAGAGGAAATAGGGATTAGCCGCTCACTCGATACATCTAGCATTGTGCGTATCTCCATACCAAGAAAACTCACAAATTCTCCTGCCTTATCTGGATTCTCTCGAATGAGTCCAAGAACTGTGTTGAGAGAATTCATAAGAAAATGGGGTTGTATTGTTTGTTTAAGCATACCTAGTTCTAATTTTTTCTTTGTCGCTTCTGCTTCCTTTAGTTGAATCTCTCTTTCAAGTAACGCTTGTTTGGCGCGCTCGTTTTCTTGTTGAATCAAGTTATATCTATCTCCTAGTGCAAAGGAAAGTAATAGCATTTCTATCGAACCTAAAAACATATTCATATGAGTTAAGATTAAGAATCCAATTCCCCATGAAGCGAATAGCTGAATATTTGCAAGGTTCAAAAAATTAATAAGAAAAGCATAAAATAATCCAAATAAGTATAAAATCCAAGCTATAGTAAAATATTTTGCTCTAATATATCCATTCCACCAGGCTGAGATTGCAAGATAAGTAATTAATAAATCTATTATAAGTATTGTAGGCTGCATAATGAGCATGAAATTGTTTATTATAAAGTTATCAGATTTTAAAAAGATTCTTAAAAATAGTAAGAGTATTAGATAAATATATAAAATCTTTACTGCGGATTCTAATAAGAAGAAAGTAATCTTATAAATTGATTTTAAGTTTAAAAAGGATAGGGCAAACTTAATCATTGTAATGATTGTAAAGAAAGCAAAAATTTGAATAAAATAGTCACCGTAATTTTTTACTATAGCAAAAGGTAAAAAAATAACCTGCTGCTGATAACAAAAGAAAAAGCAAATAACCGAAAGAACATAAAAACAATAATGCAAATAAGCTTTATCTTTCGTTGAAAAAAATAAAAATAAATTGTAAAAGAAAATGGAAATTGCAATCCCATAGTAAAGATACAAATAAATAGTGCGATAGTGTTCAAAGTAAATTTGTTCTTTCCATATAAAAATATCGAAATTTGGAAATTGAAATCCTTCGCTATAGAGAAACAAATATAGATAAACTTCTTCTTTGTATTTTAAATCAAAGGAAATTGAATTGGAATTAAATTTAAGAAATGAATCCTTGTGATCCGTTCCAAATCCGACTTTCTTTTCAGATAGAATTTTCCCATTTTCATCTAAGAGGAAAAACAATATTAGCTTTGCCTGATAAGTATCATTCAAAACATACATATTTTCATTGGGATTTTCATTTCGAAGCTTTACTCTAAACCACACGCCAGATTCAATGTTGGTATCAGGGGATGACCAAATCTTCATTGTGCTTGGAACTTGTTTAAAGTCTTCTTTCTTAGAGAGCGGATAATGGATACTTCTATCTGTAGAGGTATCCTGTAACTCTTCGAGGTTACTCATGATATTGATCCAAGTATCTCCCTCACCTAATACAACTGTATTTTTCGCAAACGGTAACTCTCCCGCAGATAAACTAAAACTTACTATAACTAAAACTTTCCATACACTCTTCATTATCCTATCAATTTCTAGTGTCTCTAGGATTACAAGTAATCTTTGGTATGAACGTGACTTTTTTAATAAAAATAGTGTGCTTTTATGGAACGAAGGTAGTTTGAAAACGAATTCAGATGTATTGTTTTATTATCACAAAGATTAGATAGATAAAGTTCTCTTAGAGGTTGCGGCAAACGGATGTTAAATCTTCCAGACTGTTTTTAAAAGAAAACTTTATTCGAATAATATTGATTTACCGTTCATTCCCAAAAAATGCCCGTTTGTTCCAGTATACTTGACAATGTTTTTTTGTGGTGTATAGAGTGGGTGTATTAAGTTCCAAAGGAGAATCGTTATGAAACATAGGCGATCTATTTACCTATTTCTAATCCTTCCTATTTTCTGCCAGTGCAGCATAGCTGAAATACGCACACCCTCTGTTGAAGAAGGATCCTATTTAAAATCAATCCGAAAGTTTGTTCTCTCTTTTCCAAATAAGATAGAAGTGGAAATGAAAAAGGCAACGATGCGGGATTCTATGGAAAGTCCGCCAGTCTTAACAGAGGCAAGCAAGGATGGATTAGAGAAGTCTTATTCAAAAAGTTTTACAACAGCCTTTACAGAATACGCAAGTTCTAGAATTGAAGCTGTCCCAGCAGATAGAATTTCTTTTGTAGAAGAATCAGAAACGGACAAAGACCGAGCGAGGATTTTAGAAACACTAGGAGTTAACGCACGAATCGAAGTTAAGTCAAAGGTTACGCTCGATTATCCTACGAGAGTTCCTGATTTGGGAGTAGGGAATATTTTTTATTTTCCGCTCCTCTTAGACCTCTGGTGGATTGACTTGTCTGGTGCTTGGAGGATAGATCACACTTTAGAATTCTCTGTGGTAGATATAAAAACAGGATCCGTAAAATTTCAATCTACTCCTGTGACGAAAGGCAAATCGACTCGGACGTTTATTTTATCCAATCTAAATTCATCCGAATTCAACGAAGCAATCGAAAAATCCACAGAAGAAATTATACTCGCAGCACTCGGTAAAAAATAGGAGGAAGTATGAGAAATATTTTGAAAAAATTAAAATGTCAGTTCGAGCAGAGTAAGCGACAGTCGAAAACCACAAGTAGGAAATCGCTTTATTCTATTAGCACTTCTCGTCTAGCTCTCAAAGTGACAATGAGCATACTCCTAATTAGCCTCACCAATTGCGTTAGTGTAGTTCAAAAGAAAGAATACCTAGAAGCGCCTATTCTAGTGAAACCGTTTACTTGCAGTTCAAGCCCTGGATCAGAAGTGGAATACATTGATTGTAGGTTCAGAACTCTAACGGAGAAGTATACAAGTCGCAAACAATATCTAGAAGAAGAGTTTGAGAAAGCGGAGCCAGGTAACAAGAAGCAGATAAGGCTCATTATCTCCGAGACAGACAAAAAGCTAAAAGACCTAGTGAGTTGGAAAAATGCAAACGAGCCAGGGGCAAGAAAGCGTGATGAAAAATGGGCGGCAGAGGAAGCAAAGCGTCAGGAGGAAGCTGATAGACTTGCTCGAATTGAAAAGATTCGACAAGAAAAAGAAGAGAAAGAGATACAACTCGCAGAGATGAAGCGCTCTGGAAAGAAGAATCCTTCTGAATGCAAACGAGCCAAAGAAGGTCTACAAGACTGCATCCAAAATGCAAGATTGGGAAGACAAGGGGCGCAAGTATTTGGTGCTCTCACAGGAGTAAACACATCCGCCTTCCAAGATGTGGCAAGCAATGTAGAAACTGCATGCAGAACATTCAAAGCAACCATCACAATCGCCTGTGCATTCGCAGGAGAATCTGATATTGCCGAGGTGATGTCAGAAATCAAAGTTCTAGAAACAGAAATCAGAGAAGCAGAAAAAAGGAGATAGGTATGAAAATAAAGTTATGGATAATCGTTGTTAGTTTTGTTTTGTTGCAGGGGTGCACTGCTGCGTTAGTTTCTGAATTAACTCCGAATGGAGGTGGATCATCTGGTTTAACTAATCTTTTTGTTTTACTTGGATTGAATCGACGGTCTGGGGGAAGTGGTGTAAGTTATACGCCAATCGACACGTATAATTTTTCTAGCGGAGTTCCAAGTGGTTGGACAGGAACTTGGACAAGCACTTCTACAAGCTGTCCTGTTACTGGAACTACCCCGTGCCTGCGATCGGCTGTTATAACGAATAGTCAAAGTTCAGTTCTCTCCTTCACAACTACTTTGAAAGCAAGTAAGATTTCTTTTAAAAGAAGGGTAAGCAGTGAGTCTAATTATGATTATTGTAAATTCACTATCGATGGAGCTGATGTTTCAGGGGAAGGATTGGGCGTTTCAGGAACGGAAGATAAATCCTATGAATTTATCTTCTCTGAAGCCGCAAGTAGAACGTTTGCATGGACTTATCGCAAAGATGATAGTTACTTCAGTGGATTGGATTTATGCTCCCTAGATGATGTAGTGTTGTATGGAGTTGCTACCGAGACAGGAACAGGAACAACTACAGAAACAGTAATCCCCGTAGTCGTCCTAAAAACAGGGCAAACTACTTCTTATGCGACAGGTGATGATGGGAATTTGCAAAAGGGAGCTGCCAGAAGTTATACAGATAATAATGACGGGACCATCAAAGACAATTCGACTGGATTAACATGGCAGAAGTGTAGTAGAGGATTATCAGGATTAACCTGTGCCACTGGATCTGCTACAACATCGGATTGGACGAGTGCGGGAAGTTACTGTTCTAGCCTAACTCTTGCGAGTAAAACTTGGAGATTACCTACTGTGAATGAGCTTCCGAACCTAGTAGATGCAAGCAGAAGTGTAGCTCCTATCATCAATATCACTTCGTTTCCTGCAACTCAGTCCGGCTATTATTGGAGTTCTACTACCTACGCGCCTGTTACTAGCGGTGCGTGGGTCGTCGATTTCAATGATGGCAGTGTGAGCAGCGGCGGTAAGACTAATAGCAATTATGTGCGTTGTGTGTCGGGACCGTGACTTGGTAATTTTATCCTTTGGAAATTGAAAAATAATGGCTAGATACGAACATTTGCCAATCTATAAATCTGCAATGGATCTTGCTATCGAGATGGAGATACAGGTTAGAAATATGAGTCGGTACAATAAGTATGCAATCGGAGCCGAACTCCGTAAGAGAACCTTAGCCATACTCTCTTTTGTGGTCAGGGCAAACTCTATCACAGATAAAAGTCCAGTACTAGAAGAGTTGCGCATTGTGTTGGAAGAATTAAGACAGTTATTGTTTTTATCCAAAGAAACAAAGGCTTTGGCCTCTTTTGCCATTTATAAAAAAATAATGGAATATGCGGAAAATATTTCTAAACAGAACGAGGGTTGGCTTAGAAGCCAAAACATTAAAGGAAAGAAATTATGAAAAGGCGAGAATCATTGTTCTATACTAAAAGGATGATGAGAGTGCCTAAGATCACGGTGCGTCTTTCTCCTCTCTTTATGAGGGATAAAATATGCAAGGAGAGTTTCTTTGTGAATAACAAAACATTCTCCTGGTGGACTGGATTATTCTGGTCAATAAGTAGAAAGACAACTCAGTCCAACAATTATTGGAGTTCTACTACCTACGCGCCTAATACTAGCAATGCGTGGAACGTCAATTTCAATGATGGCAATGTGAACAACAACAATAAGACTAATAACAATTATGTGCGTTGTGTGTCGGGAGCGTGGTCATGATTTCGTCCCCTTCTAATTTTTTTTCAGTAGAGAATTTGCATAAGGCATACTTAAAGTGTAGGAAAGGAAAACGGGGAAAAATCCATACAAGAGGGTTTGAGATTGAGTTGTACCAGAGACTCAATGAATTGTCTCTCTCTCTTCAAAAGCAAAGCTATAAGCCCTCTCGTTCTGTTTGCTTTTATGTATCTAAACCAAAACTGCGGGAAATCTTTGCCGCAGATTTTGGAGACAGGGTAGTGCATCGACTACTCATTGACTTAATAGAGCCTTATTATGAAAAGAAATTTATTACAGATTCGTTTGCCTGTAGAAAAGAAAAAGGTACTCATAGAGCAGTCCTACGGCTAAAAGAGTTTATCCGCATAGGAACAAATCATTCTAAAAAACCTCTGTATTATTTACAGTTAGATATAAAAGGTTTTTTTATGGAAATAGATAAACGAATATTATGCTCTATTATAGAGCCTGAGATTGACCAAACTTTACAGTGGTTGTGTAAAACGATTATTTGCCACAATCCTACAAAGAAGTTTATTTATAGAGGAAAGGTCGTTAAAAAAGGGATATTGCCTCCTCACAAAACTTTGTTTCATGAAGACGAGAACAAAGGAATTCCAATAGGAAATTTAACAAGTCAATTCTTTGCGAATGTTTATTTGAATGAACTAGACCAGTTTATAAAAAGAGGACTAGGGATAAAATACTATATCAGATATGTAGATGACTTTTTAATTTTGCATGAAAATCCAGAGAAGTTAATGCATTGGAAAGAAAAAATTATACAATATCTATATCAAAAATTGAAACTTACTTTGAAGGATGATGTTATGCCTTTATCAGTATACAAAGGAATTGATTTCCT
>DAORDH010000034.1:0-55972 GCA_035345875.1 Leptospiraceae bacterium
ATATTCTTTCTTTTGTACAATCCTTATTTTAGGCGACTTGACAAAGTCGCATTAATTTCCCAAATTTAATAATAGGAGCCCAAACAATGACGAATGTTTTCTCAAATGCAAAACTCTCATTCCCAAGAATGAATTTTTCTCTAAATGATTTTAATTCAACCCTTCTCATTCCGGAAAAATATCAGTCCTTATTCATAAAAAAAATAGAAAAACATAAAGGCATTCGAAGTTATGTCGCATACCTTCTATCCAAATACCAAGTATTAATCAAGAACGGTCTGATTCCCGGTTATTCTAATGTAACAACCAAATACCAGGAAAAAGGTCAAAATCTAAGAAAATTTGCATTTCGCCCTAGACCCGAAGATTGGGCAGAACTCAAGCTCTATCGTGTTAGTTTTGGTATGTCTATCTCTGCCTTCTTTGTATACCTACTAATAGCTGATTCAGTAGATTTTGCAGAGACCATCTCGGACTACCTAACGACCGTAGGAATTTCATTGGTCTCGAATTTAAACTTGACCGCAAAGGTGCATCTTTGGAATCAAAAGACCTTCTACACTAAAGTTTTACAATACCGAAAGAGCAAATATCCCTGAAGTAATAGAAAATTTTTCAAACTAAAAACAAAGTAAGATTAATAGATCGAGGAAACTATCGTCTATTATACTTCATTCTTTGAATTTCTTCAAACTCTGTTTTCATTTGATCTGCCTTTGCGGGGGTAGGAAAGGATACTTGTAAGTTCTTATCGAATTCAAGTTTATAGGAATACTCGAAAGTTTTTGCTTTCGTTGCAGAGCTATCTGCTTGTAGACCAAGATCCCAGCGCAAAATACCTCTTATCCGCTCATACTGCTGATAAAGTTCGTCGGAACTGAGTGCTGAGTTTTTTAGGTCTAAGGTGATTCGAACATTTTCTTTTTCATCTTCTGCGGGGATACGATCAAGGACACGAAGGTCGGTTGGTTTTTTAGAAAAATTTTCGAGTATCATTCTGATTTTAAAATTTAATTCTTTGTTTCCACCCAAAATTTTCTCTTTCTTCTCCACGAGTTCTCTTCTAGCTCTGATTTGAGTATCTATACCAAATCCCATTACGAAGGATTGTCCTTTAGCAACATTAGAAATTTCGCCATGACCTACAAATTTTTCATCTAGGTAAACACTGACAGGACCTTCTAAAAGGTTTTCAAAAATTTCATTTTCGATTTCAGCTTCTCTATAAACATAGGAGGTTAGAAGGGGAATAGCTACATTGTAAAATTTAGCGGATAATTCTGATTTATCGACTTTTACAAGTTGTTGTTCATTCTTACTGCTAAAACTTACTTTTGATTTTAAATTAAAACTAACGCTAGGAGAGGCATTGTTTTGTTTGGAATCTTTTTTTAGAACATTTAAATCTTCATCTTTTGCGACTAATTCCAAGTTTTGATATTCATTAGCCGCACTATTCATCGCCCAATTTCCCTCTTGGGTTTCATTCCAATTTTGAGCACCAATTTGTTTATTATAAGCGGCACTCATTTTTTTAGAGATGCCTTGTGAAGCAGACTTCAGATCATCTAGGCCTATTGAATTTCCTAAAGTAGAAAGACTAATCCTAAAAGGAGAGAGACCGGGAGCAAGAGCGCTTAACGCAGGAGTTGCATTCGAAAGAGTTAAATTTACATTTTCCCAATTTTCACCAGTGATTTGCTGGATACGAGCATTAAATTCTACCTTAACAGTTTTAGATCCAAGTTTTGAATAGAAATTATAAATAGGAGACCAGCCAGCGTTTTGGACTAAATAGAATAATTTGATTTCGCATTTCCCGTTTCCAATTTTATCTAAGAAGATACTTGCATCCATACTTTTAAGAGAAGTTTTAACAAGTTGTTTTCTTTCTCTAGCCAGAAGATCCCTCTCTCTATTTAATGCTTTAATATCCTCTTGAATTTTTATTTCTTCTAATGCAAGATCTCTCCTTTGTTCAAAATGAAATAACGTCAGTTGCTTTATCGTCTCTGCATTTAAAAGACCTCTATTTAATTCAATTTTCTCTGATGTTACTGTAAAATCTTCCTGTTTTGTCAAGAATGCTAACTTGAGTCGATTCACTTCAGAAAGTTTAGAGAGTTTAATAAATTCTTGATTTAATTTTTCAATTTTATCATCTAAGGCAGCAAGTTTTGGATCAGAATCTATTTTTACTTCTGTAATCTTTAATTTTGCAGCTCTTACTTCCGCTCCAATTGCTTCTGCATATAAACTATTCTGAATCAATTCAGAAGGAAGTTTTGAAATTGTAATTTCATGTGATCCCTCCTTCAAATCTAATTCAATGACCCTAGTTACGAGTGCTTGGTTTCGATAAAGAACCACATCTTGAATCTTTCCTTCTTTGGAAATAGGTTCCGCCAATAAATTAATGCAAATTAAAATAAAAAAAACGAAAATACTTTTCTTATACATGGGATTCTCCTAATCAGATAAATCGCTTAACGCATATTTAAACTAAACTTAAATAATTACTAATTTGAATAGATAGATGTATCAATGGTAAAAATAAGAGGCACATGATCACTCATATCAATCCATTTTTGAAATGGTTCAATTTTTAAATCAATAGATTTTTTTAAAAAATTTTCTGAGGCAAACACATAATCAATATGATACCCCTTTTCTTTCTTTTTATGAAGAAAAAAAGTCTTAGTTTTTTCATTTCCTTGCTTTTCATATGTTAGTTTGTGATAGGCTGAAAAAATATTTAATGCTTCTAACTCTCTAACACAGTCAGAATGATTCCACCAAATATCCCATTTATCCCAAATCGAATTGCTATTAAAGTCACCGCAGATAATTATATTCTTAAATTCTTTCTTATTATTCTGAAGAAAAAGCCAAAATTGCCCAATGTAGGAAAATACTTTTGCATCCGCATGATGATTCCAAACAGCAAGAATTCGGAATTCTTTGTTCACTTGAAAAGGTAGAAAATATTTTAAGGTTCTCCCTCTATAAGAAAAATTCCAATCTAGTTTTTCTATTTCTATATTCTTTTTAGAAAACACACCTAAACCTTTGTTTTTATTTTCCCCAGTCCAAAGAAAATTTTCTATAGAATTTTCTAAGAGTTCTTTTTGAAAAGATTCATATTTTCCTATCTCTTCACATTCTTGGATAATGTAAATGTCCGCATTGAAGCCTAATAATCTCTTAAATTTCTTACGAAAGCCCCCATTGCAATTCCAAGTGATTATCTTCATGGACTCTTTTTACAAACGACTAATGCTTATTTACCGCAGATGAAAGGAAAACCAATGAGCTTGCCCCGATTCTAGTTTGATAAACATTCCTCTTTCTATCATTTCTTTTTCTCTAGAGTAAGTTTCTCCGGTCAGAACATCTTTTAAAATAATCTCATCTTGTTTGTATTGAAGCACTTTTTCTCGAATCTGTTCTGGTAGATGTAACGCTCCTATGACTTGATGAGGATATGTGTTAAAAATCAGAATCTCAACTAGGTTGTCATCTAGATTTAAAACAGATCGAACAATACAATTTTTGAGTGAATAGTCATCCATATATGCTTTTAGTTCAAATGTTTCTAATTGCAAATTTTTATTCTTTCTTTTTTGAATTCTATAAAATGCTCTATCATAGAAATTTTCGCTCTCAAGATTTATTTCTTCCTTTGGTCCACGAGCGAGTTGCACAGGAATTTTTATTTGTTTACCCTGTCTTTGTCCCTGGTGATACAATACACTTCCAGGTAAAAAACAAAGTAGCGCAAAACAAGAATTAGCCCAACTTTTAAAAGTAGAGACAGCTCTTTCCTCATCATGATTTTCAATAAACCGAAGGGAATGGCTTTGATACTCCTCCGTTGCTTCCAAATGAAGTCGAATTCCTTCTGCCTCTCGACTCTTCAACCTATCATACAACGTCTTATCATAGGTGTAATCAAAACCAAGTTGTTGCAAATCATATTCTCGATTCCAATATACTTCTGCTATAAATAAAAAATTTGGATATCTTTCTTTTACTGAATCGATCAATTCTTTCCAATAAGGTAGTGCACGTATCCCATGTGTTTTTTCGAAAACATCTTCGAGTGGTAGCATCGCCATGTCGCATCGAACTCCATCACAAACTTCCGAAATATTGGATAAAATTTTCTTATGAAGTTTGATTGTATCTGGATGAGAGAAATCCCATTGCACTGTATCTGTCCAACCATCATAATAAGGATCCCTTCCATAAAAATAGATTCTTCCATTTTTGTGTTGAAAAGAATTTTTACAAACCTCTGCATTCTCTTCTTTTTTATATAAAAATAAATCTGGATATTTATCAATCAAAGGGGAATCTACAGCCATATGGTTTGGCACAAAATCTAGAATTAATTTTTTCCCAATTGAGTTTAGTTTGTATTTAAACTGTTTCAACTCTAAAAAATGTTCAGCAATCAAAGGATTTGGTTCATATTTGAAAATTGCATAAGGTGAACCAATAATGTCCTTTGTCTCCAAATCAGAAAGAGTTTTTCTAAATTCATGATTGAGTCCCTCATGTTCACTGCAAATTTGTATCGACTTTTGAGAAGGAGACCAAACCCCCATAAGCCAAATAGCATCAGACGCAAATACTTCCGGGGAACGAAAGAAATTTTCGGGGGCACCAAGCACCCTTACTCCATTCTCAATACAAAAAATTCTTGTATTTAATTGATAAATAAAAAGTTGATTAAAGTAATTATGATTCATAAGGATACTCGATTGAAACCAAAAAATATTTTCATTACAAACATAATCATTTTAAGTTTATTAATTCATCCATTCTTTTCTTGTAAAAAAACAGAAAAAGTAGAAGAAATTCAAAGTATCAAAGTAGAGGACATTCCATGGAATGGAGATCAAAACTCAATCCCAGAACCGTTAAGACAGCCTAATCCTGTTGCTTCGCCCAATGCAGTGAAAGGAGGAGCATTTAAAATCTACAGCCATCAGTTTCCAAAGTCTCTCAATTACTACTTAGAACAATTTTCTACAACGGCTCGTATTTATACTTCTATGTTTGAGCCACTCACAATGAATCATCCAATCACATTGGAAAATATTCCGCATATCGCTAAAGAATGGAAAATTTCTAAAGATAAAAAGAAATTTACATTCATCATAGACCAAAACGCAAAATGGTCTGATGATAAACCGATTACTGCACACGATGTTCTTTTTACATTCAATACGATCATGGATAAAAAAAATAACACTGCCGTATTTCGTATTGGTCTTGCTCGATTTGAGGAACCAGTGGTGATCGATGATTATACGATAGAATTCACCGCAAAAAATATTCATTGGGACAATTTTAATACAATTGCAACTGGAATTTATATTTTACCAAAGCATTATTATGAAGGAAAAGATTTTAACAAAGAAAACTTCGAATTTCCAGTTGTATCCGGTCCTTATAAATTAGCAGAATCCAAGCCAGGACGTTATGTTAGAATGGTTCGCCGTGGTGACTACTGGCAAAGAGCCTATCCTTTTAACAAAGGCAGATACAACTTCGATGATGTATTTTACAAAGTATACAACGAAGAAGCAATTGGATTTCAAGCAATGCTCAAAGGGGATATGGATATTTTCCCTTCTTACAAAGCAGCTACTTGGGTAACAGAAGCTGTTGGAGAAAAGTTTGATAAAAATTACATTGTAAAGCAAAGAATTTTCAATGAGAAGCCACTCGGATTTCAAGGATGGGCGATGAACTCACGCCGTGATATTTTTAAAGATAAAAGAGTCCGCAAAGCAATTGCTCATTTAGTAGATCGAAAGCAAATGATTGAAAAACTTGCTTACAATGAATATGATCCGACAAACAGCTATTATCCAGACTTTTATCTAAATGGTGAAGTAAATCCAAATGAGCCAGTCGAGTATGATCCAGAAAAAGCAAGAGAGCTTTTAAAAGAAGCTGGCTGGAAAGCTAACGCAAATGGAATTTTAGAAAAAGATGGAAAAGAGTTTTCGATTACAATACTAGATCGTGATAAAAGCACTGAAAAATATTTCACAGTTTTTATGGAAGCAGCTAAACAACTTGGAATCAAAGCAAATATCGAAACAACAGATATGGCAGCTTGGAGTGCAAGAAAAGACAATTATGATTTTGATTTAACTTGGGCAGCTTGGGGTGGTGGAGTTTTTAAAGATCCTGAACCAATGTGGTTTTCAAAATATGCAGATGAAAAAGGACAAAACAACCTAGCTGGAATTAAAAACAAGGAAGTAGATGCGTTAATCGAAAAACAAAAATCAGAATTTAGTTTAAAAAAGAGAAATGATATCGTTAAAAAAATTGATACGATTATTTATAAAGAGTATCCTTATGTTTTACTTTGGCATTTAACGAATGTTCGTCTTATGTATTGGAATAAATTTGGAATGCCTGAAATGCCTCTTGGAAGATATGGAACCGAAGATTATGCAACTGACTACTGGTGGTTTGATGCAAAGAAAAATGAGGAACTTGAAAACGCTATTAAAAATAACACTGCTTTACCAGAAAGTCCGAAAGAAGTAAAACTTCCAAAGTTTGATCCTCCTCCTGGATTAGAAGAAGAAACAGAAACCGAGTTACCTCCTAAGAAAGTAGAACCAGCTAAAAAAGAGGTAAAGCAAACCAAATCCAAAAAAGCAGACACAAAGAAGAAAACTACAGATAAAAAAAAGAAATAAGACATGTCAGATATTAAAACGATAGTTGATACAGATAGAACTGATTTCATAAAAAAAGAAATTTTACATTGGAACAGTTTTATCCCAGAACAAGATCAATTTAAAAAAAAATTACAAGATATGAAAGAATCATTCTTTCATTTCTTTAGAGCCACGAATCATTTATTTTATAAAGACATTGATTCTGGCTTAATTCAAATTCCAACTGAATGGAAAGAAACTCCCCGTATCCAAACATGGATACAGGGAGATTTACATACACAAAATCTAGGCTTCTTTGAAAATGCAAAAGGTGAAATAAAGTTAGATGTAAATGACTTTGATGAATCTTATATAGCTCCTTTTTATTTCGATTTAATTCGCTTTGTAACTAGTATTTTTTTACAGAAAGAAAGCATAAATTTCAATATGAGTCACAAAGAAGCAGAGGAATTAGCCGAACATTTCTTAGAAGAGTATCAAGAGACCTTAGAAGAAATCAGTGATGAGGGAAGAGAATTAGAACTCATCGAAAGCAATCTAGATGGATTTCCAAAAGATACATTAGAAGAACTACGCGACAAAAAATCTAATTCCACTTTACTAGACAAATGGACTAAAGTAACAAATGGAGTTAGAGAATTCGAATTTTCAAATCCAGATTTAACTCAATTACTAGATGAAGAGCATAGAGAAATAACTTCCTTTTGGTATACCTATTTAGAAAGCTTAAGTGAATTCGCACAAGAAAGAGGTAGCAATTTTTTTCAAATCTTGAAGTTAGCAAGACGATTGAATTCAGGTCTTGGAAGTCAAGGAGTTTACAGATATTATGCGCTCATTCAAGCAGATGGAAATCCTTTATTACTAGAAATTAAAGAACAAAGACTACCGTCTTTATTCCTACTAAAAGACTTATCTGAAGCTGAATACAATACATTTTTCCCAAATCATGCAGAAAGAACAAAGACTGCATTTAGAACTATGGTTGCAAATCCTGATGGCTTTCTTGGCACTCTTTCTACATCCAAGCGATCTTATTTAGTCACTCGTATTTCACCTTATAAAAAGAAACTAGAATCGAAAGACTTTCATTCAGAATCTGATTTCAAAAAATACCTAAAACATTCAGCAAGAGCGATCGCATATGCACATAGTCGCGCTTATAAATCTATTTTAATAAAATCAACATCCCTATCTTTCGCAAATTCTGCGTTATCCGCAATAAAAGCTTGGGCAGGAACAAAACAAACTATAATGAATTTAGGGGAAAAGTATTCTGAACAGGTCAAATCTGATTATGATAGCTTTTTAAAAAGTTTTTAATTAATGACAGAGCTAAAACAAGAAATAGATTTATTTTTACGAAGAAGCTTTCTCGACCCTTTTAAAAGAAGACTAGTGATCAATTCCAAATTGATTCAATATGAAAAGAAATCCATTCCTTGTAGTGAAATACGACAAGTTCGTTATGGAATCTTACAGATGTATATAAACGGTATTAAAGCAAATCGGATTTACGAAATAGGACTTACCACAAATAATTTCAAGCCTATTCGAATCACATTTCAATCTTCTAGAATCTTTTTTAAAAATGAAAAGTTAGAAAATACATATAATGATATAATAGAATGTCTTTGGAATCAGGTCACTAAAAGACTTGTAACGGAAGCAATTGAAAATCTAGAAAAAGGCAAAACCTTTAGTATGGAAAAAATTGAAGTTCATCCAAAGGGAATTCAAATGCAAGTAAGAAGTTGGCTTTTTAAAAAGAATATTTACTTTGTCGAATGGAAAGATGTAAGAAAATATTCACAAGATGGACTTCTTTGTATTTATTCAGAGCAAAACAAAAAAGCAAAGATTAACTTAAACTATCAAAAGGATTGGAATACGCCTGTATTATCCTCTCTTCTTGACTACCTCTGGGAAAATGGGCGCGCATATGCACTCTCCGAAGATCGCTTCTAAATGAATCGAAGAAAATAGTAATTATCCGCTAGAGAGGAATCAAAAGTTTTGAATCTAAACACAGCTACTTGACAAAAATAGAAGCAGATAGGATTTTAATTTAATCTATAAATTAATCTTTGAGGCAAACAATGAGTAAACTATTTCTATATACTCCCCGAATCCTTGCAGGCATTATGATGCTATTATTTGGACTAGATAAACTATTTCCCTTCATGCCACATCCTCCAGCTGCAGAAGCAGGAATACTTTTTAAGAGTGCGTTAGTAGCTACAGGATATTTTTTTAAATTTGTCGGACTTTGCGAAATCTTTGTAGGACTCGCATTTATTTCAGGCTATTTTGTTCCTATTGCTCTTTTGGTAATGGCTCCTCTTTGTGTAAATTTTATTTTATATCATATTTTTCTCGATCCGGCAAATATAGCCGGAGCATTATTTGTGACTGCCGTCTGTCTTTTTTTAACATGGCAAAATTGGGAAATTTTTAAGCCATTGGTAAAGCCTAGATAATTCATTGACTTGCGGATTGGAGCTAGAATCATAACATTTGAGTTTTATTTTGAAACTCTAGGAGTATTTATGCTACCACCACTTGCAATATTTAATCTAGGTCCATGGGAAATTACCTTTATACTACTTTTAGCTTTATTACTTTTCGGAGGAAAAAAACTGCCTTCTCTTGCTAAGGATTTAGGAACTGGAATTAAAGAATTTAAAAAATCTCTTTCAAGTGCATCAACAGAAGACATCGAACCACCACAACCTCCAGTCACTCCGGTTCAAGAAGAACCAACTAAAAAAAAGGCAGGAAAGAAATCTTAAACTAGATGGCTTCCAATTCAAAAACGCCAAAGAAAAGGCCGTCTACCAAAAAAAACAAACCAATCCTTGAGGCTCCAGTAGCACTCAAGGAAATTCCAATGACTCTTCCAGACAAACAAACAGAAGAAGTCATTCCAAATGATCGCGAAAAATATATGAGTCTCGGCGATCACTTAGAGGAATTAAGACAACGGCTAATCAAGTGTTTGCTCATTGTAGGACTATTTACAATTGTATTTATGATCTTTGGTTCTGAAGTGCATTCAATCTTTGCATCTCCTTACAAAAAAGTTCTCGGTGAAAAGGCAACATTTTACCAAGTAAAGTTAATGGCTCCAATGTTGATCTATTTAAAGACATCCTTTATATTAGCCATTTTATTTAGTGTTCCTTTATTACTTTATATTATCTGGGGATTTATTTCTCCAGCTGTTGATATAGAAATGGAACGTTATGGGAAACTTATGATTGTATTTGCGACTCTACTGTTCTGGACTGGACTTGCCGTTTGCTGGTTTACTGTTTTCGAAAATTTTCTCAGGGTTTTCCTTGTCATGTTTCAACCAGGAGATATTGATACAAAACTTCCAATTGATGAATACTACGATGTTTTTTTCAATCTACATCTAATCTTTGGAATCAGCTTCGAGTTGCCTGTAGTTCTGATTCTACTGGGAAGAATTGGTCTTATTAGTTCTGATTTCTTACTCAATAAATGGAGAGAAACAACAGTTATACTTTCCGTATTTTCCGCGGTGCTTTCTCCTGGACCAGATGTGTTTTCTATGATGATGCTTTTTGCTCCTCTTTTAGTTTTGTTTTTTTTATCTATCATAATTATGCGTATAGCTGAAACCCGAAAAGAGAGTTAGGTTTGGTTTGACATAGGACTTAAATCTTAAATTCTGTTAAACAATGAATATTATTTCGCTTATAACCTTCCGCTATATTCGTGGATCCCGCGTTTTTGGCTTATTATCACTTAAATCTAGACTTTCTTTTATTGTTATGATGGTCGGAGTTTCCCTCCTGATTGTTGTATTATCTATATTCAATGGATTTCAAAAACAAGTAAAAGAGTCTTTATGGAGTGGCGGACCCCATATCACAATTGAAAATACACAGGGTAGTGGCGATATCCAAAAATATGAGAGAATGATAGAACTCCTCTTACAAAACCCTGAGATAAAAGAGCGAGTTATTTCTATGCAAGGCAACATTACAAGTCATGGACTTTTACAGAACAATAATACATTTGTTCCTGTTATGATTCGCGCAGTTCCTGTTCCAAACGAAGAAGAATTGGTAGAAAACAAAGTTCCGAACTTTCCAAAGTTAGATTATTACAATAGAGATGAAGTAAAAGATCTAAACTCTAAAAATCTTGTAGTGATCGGGAAGGAAATGTCCCTACTTTATCATTATAATCTAGGACGAAATATTACATTGGCAGTTCCTAGCGGAAGTTTTAACGTTAGTCGAGGTGTCGAATTAAGCATTTCTAATTTTGCGGTAACCGGTCTATTTAAAACAGGTTATTATAACTATGACTCTAAATTCATTTTTATGTCTTTACCTACCGCACAGAAATTTTTCAAAATGAAAAATTCAGTAAACCAAATTACAGTAAAAGTAAAATCACTCGATGATTTGCAACTATGCAAACAATTAATTTTGCAAACAATTAGCTCATCTGATTTTGACAGTAGTATTACAGAAGGGACCTATTTTTCAGTAAGAACAATTGCAGAAGAGCAAGCTAACTTCCTTGGTGCACTTAGAATGGAAAAGACTATCATTTCGAATATCGTCTTTTTATTTATAGTTCTCGCAGCACTTGGTATGGTTGCCAGTGTATATTCCCTTGTTCGTTCCAAAAGAAAATCTATCGGAACTTTAAAAGCACTTGGACTTCCATCCTCTTCTATACTTTTAATCTTTACTTTAAATTCCATGATTATTGGATTATTCGCTTCCATCATTGGAGGAATCATTGGTATTTATTATGCAAATAATCTGGAATCAATTATTGATGGGTTAAGTGAAGTAATCAATACATTCGGTAGAGCTTTTAGTAAAGGGGAATGGCATGAGATTAAGCTTGTTCCGAAAGATATTTATTATTTTGATCATCTACCTGTGGATATAGACATCTCTTTTATCTTTATGGTAACAACAGCAGCAACGATTTTATCTGGTTTAGCTGGTTACTTTCCTGCTAGATGGGCAGCGAATTTAGATCCAGTAGAAACAATAAAAAATGATTAAACAGAAACGGCTAATACATATTAGCCGCTTTTTAACTAAGATATAATACTGTAATTACTCTCTATTGAAATGTAAAGCTCAAACCATAGTTTTTTTCTAAGCAGTTTTTTTAAAATCACTAGACTATAAAGTTAAGAGAAGAATATGATTATAGGGAAAACATATTCTGATTCTATAAAATAAAACTTATATGAGTATAGAATGCGTAAAAAAAAACAAACAGCAGTATATTTTAAAAATAAACTCCAGTTTGGCATCGAGAATGGTTAGCTTAAAATATTAAAGCTATAGGAGGTAGAATGAAAGGTGCTATACACAATTACTTAATAGACTATTTCAAAAGATTAGGTCTATCTGAAGATTCTCTTTCAGGTAAAACGAAGATCAGATCAATTCGAATTCAAATTTCTTTGAAAGGATTAAATTTAGCAAATTATGGTCCAGATACAATTGACAATCCAGTTGAATTAAATAAATTAAAATCAATATTAGAAAGTTTAAAATTAGGAGCAGCTTAGTGAATTCTCTTATAACGTCATCTATATATAAAAATTCAATCGATCTATTTACAGCTATAGAAAATAGAAATGTTGGCCTCATTATATGTTTTTATGGTTCTGATTATAATTATACAGAACTTTATCATAACTTGAAAAAAACCAAAATACCTTTTATTGGTTGTATGGACATTGCCAGATTTGCAAATGCTAGTTATCAATTTGAAACAGATTCTGTCGCAGTCATGACAATTTCAAATGAAATTCTTGAAAAAGTATCCATAATTGCTTACGACATGCGCAAAACAACGAGTAACCACTCAATGTATCAAACTAGTAAAGATGAATACTCTAGAGCTCTAAACACACTTGGTTTCGACTTACAATCACCAGATATGGAAAGAGAATTTTCTATTAATCTTTTATATGGACTGCAATCAGCTAACTCTGTATTATCCGCTCAAAATGAAGTCAGTCTTTTTTTACAAACTGTAGGTGGAAGTTCCGGTGGAAAATTGGATTTCAAAAGTTCAAGCGTAATCTGCAGCAAAGGAATGGGGTCTATCGGGGCAACAGCTATCGTTAGATTGAAGCCCGAGTATTCCTTTATGATTGATCGAACTTCCAGTTTTGATTCACATGAAGGAAAGCTAGTCGTGACAAAATTAGCAAACCCAAGATATATCCTTGAGTTCAATGGAAAACCTGCCGCAATGGAATATGCACGTGTGATTGGTAAAAATGTTTCAGATCTAAATCCTGAGATATATGCTCTTTATACACTAGGAGTTGAACCGGGTGATGGAGAAAGACTTATTACTAGCATCATGAAAGATGATGGAAATAACGGTCTTTTAACATACAATGACTTACTAGAAGGAACAGAATTAAATATCTATAAAGCAAAAACACAATTTGAAGACCGTGCAGCAAAACTCAAAATGTTAGATCAAAATAAGCTTTTAGGATACATCTCTTTTGATTGCGTATTATGTTATTTAGCGCGTGACGCAAATAAGGAGATTGAAAAAATTGCTGTTTTGTATGAAGAAACCTTGCCTGGTATTCCAAAAATCGGTTTTGGGACATTCAGTGAGAACTTCTGTGGAGCAAATGTAAATCAAACGGAAACCTATCTAGCAATAACTAGAAAATAGCGAATAACGTTTAAAGGTGATTGACACAATAAAGTTAAAGAGGCAAAAAACCCTTTAACTTTATTCTCAAACGAATCACACTATAGAACATCCACACTTTAATTAAATCTTTCACTCTCCTCAAGATGCGTAGTAATAGAAAATAATAAGTTTTCTACTCTCTCCCATTTATATTTTTAGGGAATCCTTAATATTGCTGAATACTGAATTCATAATTAAAAGTCCTAATTTTTATAAAAATTAGGATTAAACTAAAATATCTATTTGATGAATCAATGCATCCAACTCCAAAACTCTTGGATTATTTCTATCAACTAACTTTGCATTTTTTAACATTGCTGTAGCTCTATGAATATTCTTCAATGCAATATAAATTTCAGTAAGTAGAATTAAATTGGAAACATTTCTAGGCTCTCTCAATTTCAATCTCTCTGCATAATCAGCAGCAGATTCTAATTTACCAACTTGTTTATAACAATTAGCCGCAATAAATAAAAAATTTGTTTCTTCAGGAAATAAATCTAGATATTCACTAAAATATTCTCCTGCTTTAGCAAAGTTTCCTTTGCTATATGCGATATTCGCTCTGATCTTTAAAACAGTTCTATTGATTTGTCTCTTCAATAATAATTTTTCGATTATTTTCTCAGCTTCGCTTATATTTCCTGACTCATACAATTCTTTCAAATGAAGACTATCATTTGTTTCTTCTTCTAGGTAATTATCTGTATTTTTATATTCGATTCTAAGTAGGCTATAATCATCGATTAATTCCCCTTTCGTTTGAGTTAAATAAAATATTTTCTCTAGATCTGCATTGGCTTGTTCTACAGTTTTTAAAAATAAATTTTCATCCTCGTTAATTAATCTAAGCCCAAAATCATCCATGCCAATTTTAATATCATCTCTTCCATCAGAACCCATAATCACAACATCATCATGCTCTAACTTAAATGTATTCACTTGAAAATCTCCAGATAACTCTTCCGTCATAATTCCAATTTTTCTTAAATTCATTTCTTTTTCTATGAATGATGCTTTATTATCTCTAAATAATACACTAAAAGGATGTTCTGCATTAATATAATAAATAAATCCTCTATCATTATCTATTAACCCCATTACAACAGAAATCATCATTGATCCATCAAAGGATTGAAACACACTCTGTAGTTCTTGAAATGCCATTTTCAACCAACGTTCTGGATAAACAGTATCCTGACTTGTAAATCTTGCTCTAGATACTATCGACTTAAAAACAACTCCTAATACAAGAGCACCGCCAGCTCCTTGAATTGATTTCCCCATAGCATCCCCATTTACAAAGGCTGTAAACTTTCTTCCCTTTAAGAAAATATTATCCGAAATACAAATATCTCCACCGATCTCATGCATTCTATTTTTAAATTCAAATTTCTTCTTTTGATGGATTAAAATTTTAAGATCAATTTTTTCATCATTTGCAGCGTTAGATGCTAGAGGATTAATAATAAGAGTAGTTAAGAAATAGTCACCATCCTGTTGTTCTTTGAGTAATTTTACTTGTGAAAGTGTTTCCTGGAGCTCTTTCGTTCTTTGAATAACTTTATCTTCTAACGTCTTATTTAGATTTTCAACAGTTTCATGTAAATTTAAAAAGCGATTAGCCAAAATCCCTACAATTCCAACTATAAAGGAGAAAAAACCAAAACGTGTTAAAATTAAACCCGTCTTAAAAAATATTGAATCTAAAACATCAAAAATAGCAGAAAAAATCATTATTGTAAGACCAAGCATTAAGCGCTTAGCCGAATCGGTTTTTTTCTGAATCGCAACTTTAAAAACATAAATTAAAAATATAGCGGAAACTAATGCGCTAATTTGCCATGCTCGTAATACATAGATAATAAAATGCTGTGGGACAAATGGAGTCACAATAAACAAAAGAGCACTATATAGAATATATCCCTTAAAATATCTTCCAATCTTTCCAAAAAAAAGTAATTCTAAAAAGATTCCTAGAGATAAAGGAATAAAATAAACAGACATCAGTTCGATTCTATAACCAATCGTTGAATCAAGACCATATTCAAAAAATAATCCATATCTTCCAATTAAGTAAATAAAGGCACTCAGAGATAAAATGGAAAAAGCTAAATTATAGGTTTCATGTCTTCTTTTAATGTATAAAAATAAATGGTATGCACCAAAAAATAAATAGAGGAAAATTAATATTATCCCCGTTCTATCTCTACTAGAAATTAGAATCTTATCATACTCATCTAAATAATAACCGTTAGCACGGAAGAGTCCGGTTAAATTAAACTTAGGATTCCCTTGAATATGCAGAATTAAAATATTTTTATCTTTCTTAAAAAAAGAGAAATTCAATGGATATTTGATATGATTCCCATAACGACTCAGGACAACTTTACCATTCTCCACTTTACCTTCTTGTCCAATCATTTTTCCATTAAGATAAATCGTATATACATCCCCTATCGCATCTAGGTAAATTCCAGTTGTGATTTTTTCATTAAAGTATTCATCTGAAACTTTAAATTCTGTCCGCAAAGTAAAATCTATACTTTCTGTTTGAGGATAAATCTTTTGCACACTGACTGGAAATTTCTCTATTTCTTTTGAACCCTCTGGAACTGTGTCCGATTGAATATAGTCTTCTTTAAAATTATCAATAATATACCAGGGTCTCTGCTTACATTGATTTTCCGAGTTGCAGTCTTTTAATAAATCGACTTGCTCTACTGAAAAAATGGGAAAACAAACTAGAAGAAAATGTAATAGGAAAAAATATCGAAATTTAGATTTCATAAACATTTTGATTTAAAATCAAATTCATTCGTTGGTCAAGAAGAAACAATTTTTTTCCAAAAAACAATTAGAAAAATAAATCAAGTATTCAAGATTCTTAATTTTATTTACAGATATCTATTGCAAATCAATGGTTTAATAAAATGAATTGCGGCTTAGAATAATTCAGTTGTATGATTCATGAAAAATGAGATTTATACTATCAGAAAAGTTTTTCCTAGCTAAACCGATAGTTGATATAGAAAACCATCTTAGGAGTTTTTGATAATCTTTTATTAGAAGAGTTTATTTTTCTTTGCTACATGAAAAATATGACCTTCTTTTTTCTGTTCTTTTAATAATTTACTATGAGATAGAATCTCAAAAATAACATCAACAGGTATACTCTTTAAACTTTCAAATTCCTCTTTATATTGGGTAAGAGGAATTTTATTAAATAAAATAAAAGTTTGGTATTGTCCAATCTGGTGCTCCATTAAGAACTTTAACGTTTCTAAATCTCCTACGGCTTCAGCGGTAATTACAGCCTCTCTATTATCAGCTAGTTTTTTACAATAGTCTATAAATGCTAGATTGTCTAAAAATTTAACCTTGTCTTCGGTCGCTTTAAACTTGAAACTAATTGGATCTAGTTTAAATTCTTGAATCATAATTCCAAGATCTAAAACGATCTGATGGCTTGAACTTTTTACTCCAAAATCGTCAGCTGCAAAACTATAGCCATAATCCCAAAAACATCTGCAAACATCCTTTAATAAAAACTCATCTTCTTCATAATGCTTCTCGATAAGTTCAAAGCGAACATTCTTTGGAAGTAAATTTCTAGATCGAATCAAACTATTAAAACGATTTACCTTTTCATGGTTTGAAAATGTATCAATCAATGATTGTGGAGTGATATTAAATTTAAGTAATCCAGGGGCATTTTCACTGGCTAGTATCAACTTTTCAAGGATTAGCAGTTCAACACGTCTAATATCTTGGTCAGTCGGAATATCAGATATTAAATCTTTATATCCTTTGTATGCTCCCCCGCCAACAAAGACCTCTCCTCCTTTGACAGAAAAAGTTTTTTCCTTTGAATCATAGCAAACAGTCGGTTGAATCATCGCCTCATGAGCATTTCCTGAAATATAACTGTTTGCTTTATTAAAATAGGTCCATCCCCAACGGACTAAGTTATCATTTAGATTTTTTTCAGATGTTTTATACAATTCATCAAAGATTTCATGCATACTAGAAATATAATTGCATTGAGTTCTTGAAATTCCATAGCTAAATTCAATTTTCTTTTTGCGAAGATTCTCTTGATGAATACGACCAAAATGGGAATCTAAATTCGGAAAAGCATCATCCGCAATATCCCCACCTGATGCAATACCAAGAAGTAAACTTCGCTTATTCTCTACAAAATAAAATCCATAATCTACAATTTTAATTTCAGGCAAGTTTTGGATTTCATGCTTTATAAAATGAATAAAATCAGCTAAGGATATTCCTTTAATATGCTCCATCCGAACCATGAAGATTGGACGACCACGATGAGTATCAATAAACTTTTTCTTAAAGCTTTCTAAATCTTGTAAATCCTGTAAGACTTTATCATATGTATCGTCTTCTGACTCTAGTTCAACTTTCTTCATTTAAAAATCCTAAGCTAAAATATCTTTGATCATTTGATAATACAGATCGCAACTCAATCAAATCATTAAATATAACATTGATAAAACAAAGAATGATCATAAACACACTTACTGAATGCATTCGTTAAATCATCTTTGAATTCATATTACTATTAGGAGCGAGGTATACCAATTACTTGCGAAATTTTTTACAGAAACAAATCAATGTCAAGTGGATTTTAAAAATTCTAAATTCTGCGGCAAACTCAAATAAGCCCGTCTTTCTATTCTATGATTTTTGTTTGAAGTTTTACTGATTGAGGGAGGAACTTAAAAAAGATAACCCTTGCTCGACAAGGTTAAGGGAGAGAGCAAGGGTTAGTAAAATATGTATGAGATGTTAATTATTCTTCTAGTTTAGCTAATTTTTGATATTCTGCTGGAGAGTAGTTGTTTGCTAAATTTTCGTAGCTAGCTGCTAATTTATCAAGAGACTCAGCGAGATTTAAAAGTTTTTTAACTCTTAATTCTTGAGTTAATGCTTTGCCACCATAATTCACTGTTGCCATCTCTCTGTAAGAATCAGCTAGTTTTTTCTTTTCAGCCGCTACAGAATTTAAGTAATGAGCAACTGCAGTTTTTTGTTCTTTTGTCACTGCTCCTTCGATGAGTGCTTTTTCAAGTAATGAACTCTCTAAATCTGAACTGATTGAGAAAATTGGGCTTACCATTAGGGTAAGGGAAGCGATTGTTAAAGCGATTGTTAAATTTGATTTCATGGTGCATATCCTCTTGTTTATCTTGTTTCTTTTCAGCTTTTTGCTGATTTACTTTATATATAGCACAAAGCGTGCCAACTCAATACAACTTAATTTTAATCGGAGCGCAAAACGAATCAATTTTCATAAGTTATGTCTAATATGCTTTAAATAGCCTTATAAGCTTAATATAATGAGGCTTTTTTTTTTTGCCGAAGATTTCATTTTCATTTTCTTCTCTTTTCAATTTCAATAAACTAGACAAATTCATTTCTGGATAGAGAAAAGATTAATTTTAATCGATTAAATTTTGAATATTTGGATTATTTTTAATCTTATATTGCAAAGATCCCCGACTTATCCCTAAAAGTTTAGCTGCTTGTTCTTGGGTCTTACCAATTCTCATAGCTTCTTGGATCAACTTTGTTTCTACTTTTAATAAAGCTTTCTCTAAATTCAAATCTGTTGCATCAATCTCGACTTCTTCGGGACTACTTAAGGCTTTGGATTGACTAGTCTCCTCTTTTAATCGATCAGAACCACGAATTGCATTATCAGGCAGAAAATCTGGTGTAATATTATCGTTTGGACAAAGAATGGCTGCATATTGAATGGCATTTTCGAGTTCTCTCACATTGCCTGGCCATGTGTGCTGAGTTAATAAGTCTAGAGTAGACAAATCAAAATATTTATTCTTCCCATAACGTTTATTAAATTCTAGTAAAAAGTGATGCACAAGCAAGGGTATATCACCTCGTCTTTCGCGTAACGGTGGTAGGCGCAGAGGAATTACACCCAATCTAAAATATAGATCCAATCTAAAATTTCCCTTTTCCACTTCTTGTGCAAGATCCTTATGTGTAGCACTTATGACTCGAACATTCACTTTGATTTTCTTGAAATCTCCAACCCTTTCGATTTCTCCCTCTTGCAAAACACGGAGCAATTTTACCTGTAAAGAAGGTGGCATCTCAGCCACTTCATCTAGAAAAATCGTTCCTCCGTTTGCAGCTTCAAATCTACCAATTACATTTCGATCAGCTCCAGTAAAAGCTCCCTTTACATGCCCAAATAATTCGGATTCGAGTAAATTTTCATTCAAGGCTCCACAATTTAAACTTACAAATGGATTTGACTTGCGAGAAGATAGATAATGTAAACTCTTTGCAACTAATTCTTTTCCGGTTCCAGATTCTCCATTAATTAAAACAGATGCATCTGAAGGAGCGACAGTTCTAATCCTAGTCTTTAAAAAAATAATTTGTGCGTCATACCCGAGTATTGAGTTCAAAAAATCTTGCTCTTGTTTGCTTCTCTCCATAGCTTCTCGGTAAAAAGTATTTTGAACAAGTGCCTTAGAAAGCTCGTCTGCAATTTTTTCTGCCCAAGCTATTTGTTTTTTGGAAAAATGATCTAAATAATGAGACTCTAAATTTAATATACCTATTGTTTCATCACCAGATATCATAGGCACTGCTAGTTCGGAAGCGACAGAATCAATTAATTTCACATATCGCTTCTCTTTAGTAACATCCGGAGCATATATCGTTTTCTTGCTTGCGGCTGACGCTCCAGTAATTCCAACAGCAAATGGAAATTTTGCGGCAATTTTTTTTTCTTTATCGATCCCTTTAGCACACGCGATAGTTAAAACCTTCTCTTGTGGATCAGCAAGAGATATACTTCCAGTGCTTGCTTCAAAGATACTTAGAATTTCTTCCAGAATATGATCTAGAATATCAAAAATGTTTTTTCCTAAGCGAATTTCGATTTGTAAATTATTAATCAAATCATAAAATTTCTTCTCTTCCGGCGCGATTTTGTTTTTGGTCATATTTTATCATCTCATTTACATATTTTCATTTCCCTTTTTTATTTTTATAAAGAAATGAATTGAGCTTTCAAGCTCATCCTCTTGTTTATTTAGAATTGATTTATATACCAAATGACAAAAAAAATTTACTATAAGGATTTCGTTTGAGTCGTATTTGGAATAAAATAAAATTTACAATTCGTTGCTTACAAACTAATTCTAAATGAGGATAAGTAAACGAAAAATTTATAAAGAATCAAAAGAATATGATGTAAAATTCAATACAATCGAATGTAATAAGGAAGAAGCATAAGAGTCATTCAAAACTCATTCCCATTACTTTTCGTAAACGAAATGGTAGAAATAAAAATTTAGTAAATGCTTTCCTGCACTATTAAAAAACATATAGTTACCACAAATATGTTAAAACCTGCTAAATCCGATAAAGACGATGGATGCCTATGGGTTGTAGATATAATAAGGTTTTATTATTCTACATAATTTGTTGATTTAATCCCGTTTCAGTTTTAAATATTCATCCTTTAAAAATATTTAATCGAACTGATTTAACCAAAATAAGCAATCCATCCTATTCTGTGGTAGTCTGTTAAAATATGTTACTATGATGTGTAAAAAAAGTGGATACAGTTGGCATAATGTAGTCAAAATAGAATTCTTGAGAAACTTGATAATCCTCTTCTTTTAAGAATTGTTTCTACTTTAAGAACTCTCGCTCTTCTTCTGTTTAGCTATTTTCTTTAAGCGAGAGAATAGAATGTAAAAAAAGCTTATTTATCATCCATACTCAGAAATCCGTTTCGATGCTATACCGTTATGCGCTTTATCTGCACTTTTCTAATTTTATAGATGTGGGTTGTATTACTTGAATCATGATACTAGTTCCGTTCAGAATTATACTTGTATTTGTTATCACAAAGACTTTATTGGGATAGTAAGAAATAACATTGAGGTATTAGAAATATCAGGAAAGCATTGAATGCCTTCCTTTATTTACCGTTTGTTTGCAAATTATGCAGCAAATCCAATCGTCCTCTTTTCTCCTTTAAAATCAAATTTCTCTTCTTTTAAATTGTAAATTTCAGCGAGAGTCATTGGCTTTGTAGCTTTATAATTTAACGATAGACTCTCTAATAAATGATTAGATTTTTCTACACTCAGGGCAGCAAATTCATATAAAGCTTTCAATCTTCCTTTGCGTAAGAGTGCTTTGTCAATTCGAGACAAATGGGTGTTAAACGTGCAAATAAATTGAATCCCTAGTCCTTCTCCCAAAAGACCGTCAGTTAAATTTAAAATCATAGAAATAGCTGAATTATCTTCAGCATCACGAGAGACAATCAGATTTTCTGCATCTTCAATAACAAAAATTGAATTTGGATTATCGATCAAGAATTTTGTGAAATCAGGTGAATCTAAACTACTAGCAAATCTTGGACTAATAAAGATGACTGTTTTATTTACAAGATGAATGAGTTTACGAATATAGGTCGACTTACCGGTTCCAGGTTGACCATGAAATAAAAATAATCCACTTTCATTTTTTTGTTTTATCTTTTTTAGAATATCCTTATGCAATAATTCCAAATCGCTATTGTAATGAGTTTCTATTTTAATTTTGGGTTTACTGATTTGAATCGAAGCTTTTTCCAATGCATTAAATTTTCCAGGTATTATAAGGTGAATATGATTTAATTTAGGTTTTCGTTTCTTGAATTGAATCAGAATCTTTACAAATTCATTCACTAACGCTTCCGCTTCCCTCCCGTAACTAATTCTGATCCATGCAGTATTCTCGCTTAAGGCTTCTATTTCTATTAATAGTTTTGTCTTGAATAGCAAAAAAAGACAATCAAGTTCAAATTGATTTTTATCCCGATCAAAGTATTTTACTTCCCGCTTATCCTCGATTTGATTCGAATCCATTTTATTAAAAAATTCTAAGCATTTAGAAAGATTTAAACCTTTCAAAAATAAGACTCTAGGAGTTACTCCATAGTAAACGCAAAATAAACGCACAGAAGAAATTCTATCTGTATTTTCGTAAAATATATTCGGGACTCCTGATTTTGTTTTTTTAAAATGATTGCCTCTATCCGGCTTCATATTTTCCATTTTTCTTTCTCCTAATCTTTTCTTGAAAAAATTTTCATATAGTTTCATTATATAGAAGCAATATATCGAATATTATCTATTATCTCTTGTGTAACCGTTATTCCCCTAGACTCAATCGAATGAAATAGAAAAATCATAAACGGTAAATCATCCTTATTCTCTTGACTGTAATCCAAGAAACTATTGTATAAAGCTTTACACCGAGCTGTATCTTTATTGGCTATAGCAACTTCTATTGGAGCTAAAGTCGTTGATTCAATTGTAGATTTCATTTGGTTTCCTCTTTGTTATTTTTATTCATTTTAAAGGAGAAACCGATTCAGATTCGGAAAATGTTTTTCCGATTAACAAAGTCTATTTAAAAAAACCAATTTGACGTATGAAAAGTGGTAAATCAAGATGAATTGAACTAATTCTTTATGGCTAAAGAAACCACAACAAAACAAGAAAGAATACTCATTGCACTTGAATACGCCTGCCTTTTGTTTTATGAGTGGAGTAATGGTAAAAAGAAAAAGTTAGAAGACTTCTACGGATTTTTACAATCATTTGATTCATTAGTTCATTCAGAAAATAAGAAGATGCCAGATCCACAGAATTTAGAGCGAAATTACAGAAATTATCTTTCCGATCTAGAGGCGAATTTTGATTTAACAGTTTCCTTGAAGAAAAAAACAGTCCAATTTAATTCGGATGATTCTTTAGAAGAGATTGCATTTAACGTTCTCTCTTTTTATATAAGACATGCATTTCTAAAACAAACTGAAGTTCATAACGATTCTAGTATTAAAAAATTTATACGTTATAGATTGATACTTTTTCCATCTAAAAAAGAAGAAAGTTTTATAATGGAAGAGCTCTATCTTTTTGTGTTTATTCGATATGCAATTCAATATAATTTAAAACTGGAAGGTTCTTACAAGAAGTTGATGAGTAATTCAATCTCTACTCGTCGCATTTACCCTTGTTATTTGTCAACGGACTCGCAATATTTAACTTTAGTCGCAAATGATATTTCAGATAATACGAAAAAACAATTCATTCTAGCCAATCTCCATTTAAAACCTAAAATTTCTTTGCTAAATGAATTTATAAAAAGCCAAAGAGTGAAAGATCATTTTAATTATAAAAAATTCAAACAATCAAAAGAAGGTCGATTTCAAAGAGAAGAAATCTTTTATAAAATTCGCATAACATCGTATTCACTCGAACACTTATTACTCAATTATGATTTTTCCATAAAAATTTTAGAGGATAGAGGAAGCTGGAAAATAATCGAGCTCACTACCTCAGATGCAATCGAATTACAGAAGGCTTTATTTGCCTATGACGTCTATGCAATCCTTTTAGAGCCAAAAGAGGAAATCCAAAATTTCAGAGAGAAGTTGCAAAGAATTTTGAAAGAAAATTGTATTTGAATTTAAAGGCTTTCTAATTAATTTGCATCCGTATGGTCAATTCAAATCAATCTAAACCAATCATTGTGGCAATTCTTGCCAATTCAATTATTGCAATTGCAAAGGCAATTGGATATCTATTCAGTGGCTCATCCGCTCTCCTATCAGAAACAATTCACTCCATTGCTGATGTGATGAACCAATCCTTACTCTTAATCGGAATCAAAAGAGGAGAGCAGGAAGCTACAAATATTTACCATTATGGTCTATCTCAGGAGCGATTTTTTTGGAACTTAGTATCTGCAATGGGAATTTTCGTATTAGGTTGTGGTGTTACCGTTTATCATGGAGTGCATGATTTAGTTGCTGGAGCGCCTCATAAACAAGGTGGGATAGAACAGATTATCATCCAAATCATTTTATTCATTTCTATGTTAGTGGAAGGTTATTCCTTTTATGTTGTGATTGGAGAAATTAAAAAACAAGCAAGTAGTAGAACAAAGAGTTTTTTTGAATATTTAAGAGAATCAACCGATCCATCTATCAGCGCTGTTTTCTGGGAGGACTTTGCTGCTATTCTTGGACTACTATTGGCTCTTGTTGGTATTGCGTTAACAGAGTTTACTGGTAACAATACGTTTGATGCATTCGCAAGTATTTTAATTGGTCTTTTAATGGGATGGATCGCAATTCATCTAGCGATAGAGAATAAAAGATTTTTACTAGACAGAGCAATTCCTGAATATGAATTAAAACAACTCCTAGAAGTTCTAGATAAAAATCCAAATATAAAATCCTATAAAGATGTAAGAACCGTCGTGTTAGGTCCGAACCGATTAAAATTTAAAGCTGAGTTAGAATTGGATACAGAGAAAATTTTTGAGGAATCCGTAAAAAAGGCCGCTAAAAAGGTGCGCACCACATTAAAACACGTAAAATCTGATGAAGAACTAGAGGCTGTTTTTTTTAATTTAGGAAATACACTGTATGCAAATAAGCTTGCCGAGTTAGAAAAAATAAAAAAACAGTTAAAAGATAAACTTCCAAATTTACAACATGTAAATCTGGTGATTAGCTAAGGAGCAAATTTTGAAAAAAGCACTTATTACAGGAATAACTGGTCAAGATGGATCATATCTTACAGAACTCTTATTAGAGAAAAATTATGAAGTGCACGGTATTGTCAGAAGATCGAGTCTTTTTAATCGAAATAGAATTGAGCATCTAAAAGATAATCCAAATTTACATCTTCATTATGGGGATATGACAGATTCAAGTAACCTGAATCGTATTCTAGAGAAAGTTCAGCCGGATGAAATTTACAATTTGGCTGCACAATCCCATGTAGGAGTTTCTTTTGAAGTGCCTGAATATACAGCCGAAGTTGACGCTGTCGGAACACTTCGATTTTTGGATGCGATAAACGAAACAGGCGTTAAAACTCGCTTCTACCAAGCATCGACATCAGAATTGTATGGACTTGTGCAAGAAGTTCCCCAAACAGAAAAAACCCCATTCTATCCAAGATCACCTTATGCAGTAGCCAAGCTCTATGCCTATTGGATTGTTGTAAATTATAGAGAGGCTTTTGGCATTCATGCTTCGAATGGAATTTTATTTAATCATGAATCACCTAGAAGAGGAGAAACATTCGTTACTCGAAAAATAACGTTAGGTGTAGCAGGAATCAAAGCTAAAAAGATGAAGACACTCACTCTTGGAAATTTAGATGCTAGAAGAGACTGGGGTTACGCTCCTGACTATGTTAGAATGATGTGGATGATGCTACAACAAGACCAACCAGATGATTATGTAGTTGCCACAAATGAAATGCACTCGGTTCGAGAATTTGTCGAGCTTTCCTTTTCCATTGCAGGGATTAAAGTTGAGTGGAAAGGAAGTGCAGAAAAAGAAATAGGAATCAACGCTGCTACTGGAGAAACAATAGTCGCAATAGATCCTAGATATTATCGTCCTACTGAAGTGGAACAATTGTTAGGAAATCCAGCAAAGGCAAAGGCAAAGCTTGGTTGGGAACCTAAAGTCAAATTTGAAGAACTAGTTAAAATTATGACGATTGCAGATTGTGAGGCATACGGAATAAAACTTTAATTAAATCAGTAATAAAAATAAATTTGAAAAGAAACAGAGAAGTAAATTTCTCTGTTTTTTTTATGAGTAATAAACACTTATTTCCTTTTCAAAACAGTCTTCTCTATCTCTCCATTTAAATCATTATTTATAAAAGGGAAAAGATTCGTCTTTTCAACTCATCTCTTCTTAAATTAATGATTTGTAAAAAACAAATACAAAAAATAGTTTAACATCAAGTTATAATATTATGATCGAAGTAGAACATTTAAGCAAACATTTTAAAATCAAAAAAAGAAAACCAGGAATACTTGGCTCCATTGTTTCCTTAGTTCATACAGATGTGGAATATCTAAAAGCAGTAGATGATATTTCCTTTACGATTCAACCAGGCGAGTTAGTCGGATACATTGGGCAGAATGGAGCAGGTAAATCTACTACGATTAAAATGCTTACTGGGATACTCACCCCCACCTCAGGAAAAATTAAAGTCCATGGCTTAGATCCATCCAAAGACAGAAGATTTAATGCAAGACAAATAGGTGTTGTCTTCGGACAAAGAAGTCAACTTTGGATGGATTTACCCGTTGAAGAATCTTTCGATTTACTCCGCTCTATTTATAAAATAGATGAAAAAATTTATAAGCAAAAATTAGATTTCTTCTTTGAGTTGCTTGGTCTAGATGAATTTTTTAAACAACAAGCACGTAAGCTCTCTCTTGGACAAAGAATGAAAGCCGACCTTGCAGCCAGTCTCATTCACTCTCCATCTGTATTATTTTTAGATGAGCCGACTATCGGTCTTGATTTACTTGTAAAAGAAAAAGTAAGAGAGTTTATTCGAAAGATTAACACAGAAGACAAAGTCACAATTATCTTAACTACACATGATATACAAGATATCGAATTTCTAGCGCAAAGAATTATCATCATTGAAAAAGGCAAAAAAGAATATGATGGAGACATTGCTAGTTTTAATAAATTGCTTGGAAATGATTCAATTGTTACAATTCATTTTGTAAACCCAGTCAAGAAATTAGAACTACCAAGTCCTTTTACTATAAAGAAGAAAATCTCAGATCAACAGTATTCTCTTGATGTTCCGGACAACGTTCCCCTGTCTGGATTACTCGAAACTTTACAAAAGCAGGGATTACAAATCCAGGAAATCAATCGACACAAACCAGATCTTGGTTATGCAGTAAAAAAAATGTATGCAGGAAAGGGGGAATTATGACTTATTTGAAATTCATTTCAAAAGCATTTCAGAGATCAATTGCCTACAAACTTGAATACTACACTGGACTCATGAATGCGTTTCTATATATTTTCATTTTCACATCTGTCTGGCAAACCGTTGCAAAGGAAAGTCCGAGTTCCCTAGGAACATGGACAGGAGAAACGTTAGTTAGTTATGCAATCCTTTCTACACTAATAAAAGTTTCCTTTGGTAGAAATGAATCACTACTTACAAATAAAATTAAAACGGGTGATATTATATATGATATTTTAAAACCTTACAATTTTGTTATGATGTATTTCGCAGATAGTTTTGGAGTAAGTCTGTTTCAATTATTTGCGAGAGCTATTCCTCTTCTTATTTTTTCAATATTATTCTTTGGTATTGTTCCAAGTGTAACAGCGATTAGCCTCCTTCAATTTATACCAGTTTATATTCTTTCTTTCATCCTATTTATTCTATTTGGATTTATGATTTCCTCTCTTGCATTTTTCTTCACAGAAGTTTTTAGCTTCATGATTTTATACAGTGCTCTTGTGACTCTCATGTCTGGATCAGTAATCCCACTGAATTTATTTCCTGACTATTTAGTAGAGATAATTTCTTGGAGCCCCTTTCCTTATCTATATTACTATCCAACAACTGTATTGATTGGAACTCCTATTCAAATGTCCTATTCTGAATTAATACTTAGGTATTTACTAGAATTATCTATCGTTGGTAGCTTAACTTTCACAGCTTATTTTTCAGGAAAGAGGAAGCTCGAATTTGCAGGAGGTTAATATGAATTTACCCCATAAATTAATCAAAAACGAAAATACTTTTATAGAGACAGTTTATATTTACATTCGCATAGCAACAGCTTCTATTAAATCCAGAATGGAATATAGAGCGAGCTTTCTTGTTTTTCTATTTACACTTCTTACTTTTTATGCAGCTCAAATTTCAACCATAGGTATTGTAATTACAAGATTCAAGAAAATTGGCGGTTGGTCGATGGGCGAAATGGCATTCTTATATAGTCTATTGATTTTATCACAAGGAATCGTTACATTTATTTTTTCAGGAATCCTAGATTTTAGCACATATGTAAGAGATGGAACTTTTGATCGTTTTTTAGTCAGACCTCTTTCTCCATTATCGCAAGTTATTATGGGAGGCTTTGAGATTACTGGATTTGCACATATCATACTAGGATTCCTAACGTTTTTTATGGCAAATACACTAATCACTGTTTATTGGAATTTTACGAATGCTTTTATTTTTTTAGCAGTAGTCATTGGTGGCGCCTTAATACTTGGTTCGATTCGAATCATTATTGCGGCTATAGCTTTTTATGCAGTAAATACAAATTCATTGGTCCATCTATTTGTTTTTTCTTCTCGAGAATTTTTATTGTATCCACTTAATATTTACAGTAGTGGACTCAAATTTCTTTTAACATTTATTGTTCCTCTTGCATTTATTAATTTCTATCCTGCACATTATTTTTTAAATAAGACAGGTGAAAATTTATTTCATCCCTATTTTGTATTTGGAACTTTACCTGTGGGGATAATCATGATTATCTTCTCACTCTGGTTTTGGAGAAAAGGACAGGATGCTTATGAATCAGCAGGCGGCTGATTTTAAAGAATAATTTTCTTGCCTCGTAAGTATCTTTAAATAGTTTGAATTTATGTATCAGTTTCCCCATAAGAATATCTTAGATACGGATCAATTTTCAAAAGAAGATTTAGATTTTATCATTCAAAAAACTAGAATTATGAAAAACCTTCTGCATTCTGGAAAGTCATTCGGAATGCTTCATGGAAAATTACTTGCTTCCCTCTTCTTTGAAGCCTCTACTCGAACTCGCTTATCCTTTGAATCTGCAATGGAACGACTAGGAGGAAGAGTAATCTCAACCGTAGGATTTCAATTTTCCTCCATTTCAAAAGGTGAGACGCTTTATGACACAATGAAAATGGTCGAAGCTTATGCAGATATTGCAGTAATCCGTCATCCGGTAGAAGGCTCCTCTCGGATAGCAGCAGGTGCTGTGAAAATGCCTGTAATCAATGCAGGAGATGGGGCAGGACAACATCCCACACAAGCATTGCTTGATATGTATACCATCAAGTCGGAAAAAGGAAAGTTAGACGATATAACAGTAGGGTTTATTGGTGATTTAAAATACGGAAGAACAATTCATTCTCTAATAAACTTACTCAAGCATTATAAAGTTCATTTATATTTAATTTCTCCTGAAGAGCTAGCATTGCCAGATAACTACAAAAAAGATGTAGCAGGTCACTCTCTGACTTTCGAAGAAACTAGAGACATTAAAAAAATCTGGAATTGCGACGTAATTTATGTTACTCGAATTCAAGAAGAGAGATTTCCAGATCATAAAGAATACGATCGACTCAAAGAAACTTATAAGGTTAATAAAGAATTAATACTGGCATCTAAAAAAAATACAACTGTATTACATCCGCTACCAAGAGTAAATGAATTGTCTACAGACGTAGATGATTTACCAAATGCAGCTTATTTTAGACAAGCAGAATATGGAGTAATCGTGCGTATGACGCTTTTATGTCTATGTTTGGGTATCGATATTAATGAGGCTTAGAAATGTTTAATCCTAAAAAAATTTGGACACTAGAAGAAGCTCGTGAAGTTTTTCCACAAATTAAGAAAATTACAGAAGGCTTTCATGCGAAGGTAGAAAGCCTTGTTCACCTCCTTACTGAAAATATCTATCCTGAAAACGAAATGGAAAGTATGGAGGATGAAATCACGGATTTACTAAAAGCATGGAACTTTACTTTGCAAGAATTTGAAGTAGACGTGAAAGGTATCTGGCTAGTAGATTTTGACAATGGAAATGGCTACTATTGTTGGAAAGTTGGAGAAGAGGATTTATTGTATGAACATACCTACGAAGATGGTTTCGCAGGAAGAAGATTAATAGAAAGGAACAAACAAAATGGCGATTATTAACGAAAACTATTTAAAATTGAAAGCTGGATATTTATTTCCAGAAATTGGAAAAAGAGTAAAAAAATATTCAGAAGAAAATCCAGATAAAAAAATTATTCGATTAGGAATTGGAGATGTTACACTTCCGCTTCCACCTAGTATAGTTAAGGCTATGAAAGACGCGTCAGACGAAATGGGCACTTCATCTGGGTTCAAGGGATATGGTCCAGAACAAGGTTACGGATTTTTAATTGATGCAATCATTCAAAATGATTTTGCATCAAGAGGAATCAAACTAAGTCAGGATGAAGTGTTTGTATCAGACGGCTCCAAATGTGATACCGGAAATATCCAAGAAATCTTTTCTATAGATAGTAAAATAGCTGTAACAGATCCTGTTTATCCTGTTTATGTAGATACGAATGTAATGGCAGGAAGAACAGGTGCAGCTGGCTCAGATGGTCGTTATGCGAATTTGATTTATCTTCCTTGCACAAAAGATAATAATTTCGAACCAGAGCTTCCAAAAGAAAGACCAGATTTAATATATCTTTGCTATCCAAATAATCCAACTGGAACAACCATTACAAAAGAAAAGTTAAAAACTTGGGTTGATTATGCTCATAAAAATAAAAGCATTATACTCTATGATGCTGCTTATGAAGCATTTATCACAGAAGGTCATTTACCAAAGTCCATTTTTGAAATCGATGGTGCAAAAGAAGTTGCTATGGAGTTTAGATCGTTCTCTAAGACTGCTGGCTTTACTGGAACACGTTGTGCTTATATAGTGATTCCAAAAGAGTTGATGGGTTATACCGGATCCGGAGAAAAAGTAAGTATTAATTCTCTTTGGAGTAGACGTCATACGACAAAATTCAATGGAGTATCTTATCCAATTCAGAAAGCTGCTGCAGCTTGTTACTCAGAACAAGGAAAAAAAGAAGTAAAAGCAAATATAGAATACTATATGTCTAACGCTAATTTAATTCGCACTTCCTTACAAAGTTTTGGCTACGAGGTGTTCGGTGGAATTAATGCTCCTTATATATGGCTCAAGACTCCGAGAAATTTAAATTCATGGGATTTCTTTGATGAATTGCTTTCTAAGGTTCAAGTTGTAGGAACTCCTGGTTCTGGATTTGGACCATCTGGAGAAGGTTTCTTTCGACTCAGCGCATTTGGAACAAGAGAAAATGTCCAAGAGGCAATGAATCGAATTAAGGGATTGTAAAATAGAAATATTTAACTGAAAGAGTTTTAGGACAAAGCAAAAATTCTATCCTAAAAATTCTTTCAGTTGAATTTGATGTCCTTCTATTTCTATTGAATCTTTAGAACGATCGATTTTCTTTTCAAGATATTTTCCTGAATTCGGTTCTTTATATACCTCAACTTCTATTTCTTTTAAATTGATTAGCCAGTATTCCATCACAAGTGCATCTGCATAAATAAATTGTTTTTGAAAATCTAAATCGTAGGTCGTTAGGCTAACTTCTATGACTAATCTAGCTGTTGCTGGATGCTCTAATAATGTGGACAGGATTTAAATCTAGTATTGCTTTTTATTTTTGTCACATGAAAAAGTTAAACTTCTTTGTATAGCAGAACTGTATCTTCGGCAGCTTTCTTCCAAGTAAATCGTTTCGCATTTTGATATCCTTGTTCTCTCTTGGATTTTAAAAGAGAGGGATTTAACATAAGAAGTCGGAATTCTTCTTGGAATTTTTTTTCATTTCTAGGATCAAAGAAAAAAGCAGAATTTCCAAGAATTTCTGGCATAACGGAAGCGTTAGATGAAAAGACTGGACAACCAACACCCTGTGCCTCTAAAAGAGGAAACCCAAATCCTTCATAGAGAGATGGAAAGATAAGCATTTTAGCTCCCTGATAGAGTAAAGGCAATTCTTCATAAGATAATTTACGAAATGGAAGTATAAATTTTTCAACTGGTTGAATCATTTCTTGCAGATGGTCAGGAATTTTTCCACTTGTTCCCGCTAGAATAAGAGGTAAATCAAGATTACCCCCAAGCCATAAGGGGATGAGGGATTGAATTACAAATTGTAGATTCTTATGACCTTTTCCAATTCCAACAGTTAAAAGATAATCTTTTTCTAAATTATATTTTCTTCTAAACTCTTTGACTTCTTTCTCTTTATGAGGTTGAAATAATTCTTGGTTTAAACCGTTGTAAATGTTATGAATCTGTTCAGGAGAAAAATGAAACTCTTGAATTAAATCTTTTTTTGTGCATTCAGACACACTGATTATTTTTCTACTAAATCTTCGGATCAACCAAAAAATAAGACGAATATAAATTTGCTTTGCTTTACTTGGAAAAAATTCTTTCATCTTATAGGGAATGATATCATGTATCGTAACAACGCATTTTTTTAAATAGAGAATTGGTATATTAAAATGAGGAATATCTAATAAATCCATTTCTTTCATTTTAGGATGACCTAAAAATTCTTTTATACTATAAACCTTCGTATTGTATTCAATAATTGGAAATTTTTGATCTAATCCATATTTACTAAGAATCTCTCTTTCTCCAAATAAATAAAGTTCAAATCCAGAAAGGTTTTGTTTTGCTAAATATTCTACTAAATTGAGAATACGAACTCCTATACCGGAGTGCTCGATCATTCTAACATCGATTCCAATTTTTTTCATGAGAGTCTGTTATATCCATTTAATGCCGCAACACGGTAAGCTTCTGCCATTGTGGGATAATTGAAAGTAGTATTGATAAAATAGAGTAGATTATTTGCATCTCCTTTTTGTGTCATAATTGCTTGTCCAATATGAACAATCTCGGATGCTTCACTTCCAAAACAATGAATTCCTAATATTTCTAATGTTTCTCTATGAAATAAAAGTTTTAGCATTCCAACAGTTCTACCTGTAATTTGTGCACGAGCTAAACTTTTAAACAAGGCATGACCAACTTCATAGGGAACTTTCGCATCTGTAAGTTCCTTTTCTGTTTTTCCGATTGAACTAATTTCTGGGCTCGTATAGATTCCTGTTGGAATATTATGCACTAATTTAAAATCGCATTTTCCTTCAATGATATGAGTCGCGGCAAATCGACCTTGGTCATAAGCGGCACTCGCAAGACTTGGATATCCAATTATATCGCCTACTGCATATATATGAGGTAAGACAGTTTGATAATTTTCATTTACATCAATTTGCTCCCTTGAATTAACAGGGATTCCAATTTGATCTAATCCTAAATCTTTGGAATTTCCTGTTCGACCATTTGCGAATAAAAATACATCTGATTTAATTTGTTTACCTGATTTCATATGAAGTATAACACCATTAGCCGCAAATTCCACCTTGCTATACTCTTCATTGTGTCTGATTAAAATGCCTTGCTCCCGTAAATGATAGGCAAGCGCATCAATAATTTCATCATCTAAAAAAGCTAAGAGTTTATCTCGAGTATTTACTAAATTTACTTTAGATCCAATACTTCTGAAAATAGAAGCATATTCACAACCAATGACTCCAGCTCCATAGATTGTAATCGAATAAGGAGTATGATTCAATTTTAAAATAGTATCACTATCAAATACATTTGGATTCGTAAAATCAATATCCTTAGGATGATAAGGTCTTGAACCTGTAGCAATTACAAAGTAATCAGCCTCTAATCTAGCAATAATATGTTGGTTGTTTCTAACTTCGATAGTATGAGCATCTGCATAAGAAGCATGACCATAATAAATATCGATATCATTTCTCTCGTAAAAAGACTGACGCATTTTGACTTGTTTATTTATTACAGATTCGGCAGTTTTAACAAGATGGGGATATTCAATTGTATTGGTATATTTTTCGAATAAAGGATTTGATTTAAAATCAACTAACTGCTGTGCCGCATGACGTAATGACTTACTTGGAATAGTGCCCCAATGGCTACATCCTCCACCAACGCGGTCATATTTCTCTATAACCGCAACACTCTTCCCTGCTTTCACTGCTTTCATAGCAGCCCCTTCCCCTCCAGGACCAGTTCCTATTACAATTACATCATATTTCTTGTTCTGCATATCATCTAATTGTAATTATTGAAATAGATTGTAAATCGTTTTATGTTGTTATCTTATGATTTCCACAGTGTCGACATTTTCTGTCATAATTTTTTTGATTCCTGAGTTTGTCTCCACTCGAATAAAATCTGTTCCTTGCTCAATAACAACTCCTTTTAAAAATGAATTATCTATAAGGCGAACTAATTCTAGTCTTCCATGCTTTGCACGAATTTCTTCTTCTGTCAAATTTTGAACAGGAGTGTCTTTAGCTTCGGATGGACCGGATGCGGAGGAACTATAAGGCGATTGATTCTTGGGTGGCTGTTTAGCTAATAATTTTGGGCTAATCTTGAAATGAGCAATAGCAGAAGCTTTCGGGGTGAGTGGAGAATAGAGAAGATCTTGCCAATAAGTAAAAACAAGTAATAGCAAGAGCAATAATGGGAATAGAATTCTTTTCATATGAGAAATCCTCTTTGTTTTATAAAAAATACTACAGATGACTATTGCATTTTTATCGTAAAGAATTTTATTTTCTTCCAATATAATATTTTTTTAGAAAAATTTTACGAAATATACTAGAGGCTAATAGCCATTTGACGCAGTCTAAAAAGGATTTCAAATTTAAGAAAGCCTGTTTCATTTTTAAAATGAGCTAAGTAGACTTGACAATCGCTGGTTCGTAATTTCCTTTTAAAATATGAATCGTAAAAGATTTCTTACTTTAGCTACGAGCTTGATTCTTATAAAAAAGAATTGGGAACTAACTGCCGAGGATACAATGAGAGAAATAAAAGCAATTCCAATGAGAGAAATTCCTTCCTCCAGAGAAAAAATCCCAGTTTTAGGATTTGGAACTTGGAGGGTTTTTGATAAGGATTCTACAAAAGAGAATCTGATAACGGGAATGGAGGTCTGGGAAAAATTTAAAGAACATGGTGGTAAATTGATCGATAGTTCCCCTATGTATGGAAGATCCGAAGAATTCATTGGAAACCTTTTCGAGAAAAAGAAAGAAGAGAATAGATTCCTTGCAACAAAAGTTTGGACAAGTGGGAAAAAAGAAGGATCACATCAGATCAATCAATCTTTCCAAAAAATGAAAACAAGTTTTATAGATTTGTTTCAAATTCATAACTTATTAGATTGGAAAACACAAATGGATACTCTTCGAGAATTAAAGGCAGAAGGAAAAATAAAATATATAGGAGTCACCCATTATATTCCTACATACTTTAAACAAATAGAAGAAATTATTAGAAAAGAAAAAATTGATTTTATTCAAATTCCCTATTCAATCAGTTTACGAGATGCGGAGAATAGTATTTTACCTCTTGCAAGAGAGAAAGGCATTGCAGTATTAATCAACCGTCCCTTTGAGGGTGGAGAACTCTTTTCAAACTTTATTAAAAAACCGATAGACCCCAGATTGAAAGAATTCGATATCCATTCTTGGGCGGAGTTATTTATTCGATTTCTTGTGGCAAATCGAGATTTAACTTGCATCTTATTTGCATCCTTTAATTCAAAACATGTGGAGGAGAATATGAATGCGGCAAAGAAACCACTCTTAGAAAAAAAGGATTTGGAAAAAGTGTATAAAATATTTCTAGAAAATTAATATTACTCTCGAAGGTATTTTATGGTAACATCTCCCATTTCGATGTTGTCGTTGTGTATAAGTATATAAGGAATACCAGGGGCTAATTTCTCTCCATTTAGAAAGGTTCCGTTTTTAGAGAAGTTATCAATTAAATAATAGTCTAATTTTTTCTTTTCAATGGTAGCATGGACTCGACTCAATTCCATAGAATTCACTGGAATTTCTTTTGTTGGATCAACCCCTCTGCCAATTAAATATGTTTTTCTTTTGAGTATTTTTAGAGGGATCATAGAAGTCCCGCTTTCAATATAGAGAATATTTCTTTTAAAGAGCTTTACTAAAAGTAATTTTATTTTAAACATTAAATTCATTTTATAAATAGTATCGGTAAAAAATACATTGGTTAGAAACAGAGTTTTCGTTAACGCTTAGTATTGAATTCTTTTTAATGGATAACTACAACCGGGTGTGATTTCATTGTAGCATTCATCATAACAGCTTGCTCTTTTCGCATGCATAATCGCAACGGAAGGAGCAAAGATAGTTGAGAATACATCATAGTTCCGATTGCAATCACTTAAACATTTAGCAGTTTTACTCACACAATTATGAACCGGTCTCCCATTTAACTCCTCTTCTGTTTTAATGCGATACATCCCTCCTCCATTGGGTTGCTCACCTCCTGACCTAGCAATTTCTGCTCTAGTTAAATTTCCATCATGAGGGTGTTCATAGGTATAAACGCGTGGAGGCTTACCTGCACGATCCCAATCTAGACGAATTATGCAAGAATTAATGAGAATAACAATGATTAGCCACAGAAAAACGAATGTTCCTTTGAACAAATTTAACTGGTTGATTAGAAAAAACTTTTCTAAAATAAGTGCATTCATTACTTTAGTATCAGTATAATCCCAAAGGAGATAAAAGTAAATGAAAATTGACATCGGAATTTCAGATGCTCACAGAAAAAATATTGCCGAAGGACTAAAATCACTTCTGTCTGATACGTATATGTTATATCTAAAAACACATGGATATCACTGGAATGTAACTGGTCCTATGTTTGACAGTTTACATAAAATGTTTATGGATCAATATACTGAATTATGGAATGCTATCGATCCTATAGCAGAAAGAATTCGCTCTCTCGGATTCTATGCTCCGGGAACCTATGCAGAAATGAGCAAATTAACAAGTGTGAAAGAAGACACTAAGGTTCCAAAAGCACAGGATATGATAAAAAATACTATTATCGGACATGAAACCGTTATACGAACAGCTCGCGAGATTTTCGATGTCGCAGAGAAAGGAAAAGACCAAGCTACCATGGATTTACTTACACAACGGTTAGATATCCATGAGAAAACGGCCTGGATGCTTAGATCCTTATTGGAGTAGAATTTTAGAAAAATAGAATCCGCTAGAATTAGAAAATTCGGATTCTATTTTAAATTTTATTCAATTCAAAATTTTTAGAGTATAAATTGATTTAAATATATCTCTGTAATGCGTCTGGAATTGTAAAATCACCTGATTCAGTTTGATAGTTTTCAACGATAGCCGCTAGAGTTCTACCGATAGCAAGTCCTGACCCATTGATCGTATGAACTAATTGATTTTTTCCTTCTTTGGATTTATAACGAATTTTTCCTCTTCTTGCTTGAAAATCCTTGAAGTTAGAGACAGAAGAAATTTCCATATAGCGGTTGAGCCCAGGCATCCAAACCTCAATGTCAAATGTTTTAGAAGAAGAATTTGATGTATCTTTACTACAAAGAAGTAGCACTCTATAATGAAGACCCAATTTTTTTAGAATATTTTCTGCGTTAGTCAACATCTTTCTATGTTCTGCTTCTGAGTCTTCTGGTTTTGTAAATTTTACCAACTCTACTTTTTGGAATTGGTGAACTCTAACTAATCCTCTTGTATCTCTCCCATGAGAACCAGCTTCTCTTCTAAAGCAAGAAGTATGAGCCATTATGGAGATAGGAAGTTTGTCTTCTGGAATAATTTCATCTCTATAGAGATTGGTCAAAGGAACTTCAGCTGTAGGAATTAAACTAAGTCCATCTTGATCTAAACGATAGTATTCATCCTTAAACTTTGGATACTGTCCCGTAGTTTTCATAGAGTCATCATTTACAAGCATTGGGACCCATACTTCTTCATATCCATGTTCTGTTCCGTGCGTATTTAACATAAAATTCATTAAAGCTCTTTCTAGCTTAGCAGCTTTTCCGAAGTAAGTATAAGCACGACCACCGGCAAGCTTTACACCTTTTTCAAAATCGAAGATGCCAAGTGCTTCACCAATTTCAAAGTGAGGCTTTGGTGCAAAAGAAAATTCTGGCTTAACTCCATGTTTGTAAACCTCGACATTGTCCTCTTCTGATTTTCCAAAAGGAACCTCAGGATCTAGAAAGTTAGGTAGATTTAAATTCAGATCGGATAGATTTGTTTCCTCTTTTTCTAAAGCCTCTTCCAGTTCTTTGATTTTATTTCCGACATCTTTCATGGAGTTGGAAAGCTCTTGTATATCCCCGCCCTTACTTTTGATGATGCCGATTTCCTTACTTACTTTATTTCTTTCTGCGCGTAAAGTTTCAACTTCTGTCTGTAATTTCTTCTTTTGTTGAATAATAACGTTTAATCTGTCTACTAACGATGTATCTTCCATACATCTTTTCTTTAACATTTCTCTCAGTTCTTCTGGATTGGATTGGATTCTATTTAAATCTAACATTTTATACCGCTTTCCGATGAATAAATTTTACACTGTTTTCATATATTTTTTCTTCTACTTTATGATTTGCTTCTGTTCTTAAAGAAAACATTTTCTCTAAGATAAATGGTAAATTGGAAGAATCATTTCTCTTTCCTCTATGAGGCGGAGGAGACAAAAAAGGAGCATCTGTTTCAATCAGGATTGATTCTAATGGAACCTTTCTAGCTGCTTCCTGAATATCTGCCGCATTCTTAAAAGCAACTACGCCTGAAAAAGATATATAATATCCAAGTTCTGCATATTTTAAGGCATATTCAGTATCATAGGTAAAACAATGAATCACGCCAAAAGCTTTGTCTTTGTATTTTTTTAAAATTTGATAAGTATCTTCCGCAGCATCTCTAGAATGTATAATAACGGGTAACGCATATTTAACCGACATTTCCATAAAATGGTGAAATGTTTTTATTTGAGATTCTTTGGTTTCTGTTTTATGGTAGTAATCTAGACCAATTTCACCGATACCTACAAAACTTGTTTCGTCTTTATTTTCTTCTATAAACTTGGAAATGTCTTCAATCTCAGGTAAATCAATATTATCCGCGGGATGACATCCAATCGTATAGGATAATTCAATGTTTGTTTTTGTTTCCAAAGCAATTTTTCTAGCGGCAATAGAGCGATCTAGATTGATGCCAATTTGGACAATTTTCTTTACACCTGCACTACTCGATTTTTCTAGGGAGGTTGCAATGTCCTGCCCCTGTGATTCAATAATGTCTAGGTGACAATGAGTATCTATCAAGCTGTAGTTCATATACAACCATAAAATTTAAAATATCTCTAAACTAAAGTCAAATTTCAAAAGAATGGCTTTGCGTTATTTAATTTTGAAACTAACCGGAATGAAAAGAATTGTTTCCGGCGGTAGGTGGAATTTCCAATTGTGAATTACTCTGTAAAATTCTTCTTCAAATATTCTATACTTACAGGGATGAATTGTTTTGATATTAGTAGCACTTTGATTTACGTCTATTGTTACACTCCATTCACATTCAGATTCTAGTCCATCCTCGAGTGCTTGTGGAGGATAGACAATCTTATTGCGAATTTGGTTTATTTCTTCTGCAATACTTCCTTCACTGGAGGAATTATTTTTAATTTCCTCAACAGAACCTACCCCTTTCTCTGCTTGTGAAAAATTGATAGAAAAAACTTTCGAAGATCCTTTATCGATTTCTATTTTTTCTGATGTTTGAAAACTCTCTTTTTGAAGAATCATAAAAATGGTTAATAGATAAACAAATATTGTGACATAAAAAGAATTTCTTAAGCTCATAACCGATTTGATCGCAAATTAATTATTCCCTTGACAGTAAAATTTACAATCACTAAATGTTTGTAGACTCAAATGAAGATATTCCGACGACTTCTATCTTATTCACTAAAATATAAATATCGTTTTATAGCGGGAATATTTTTCGCTGTTTTGACAGCACTTATCAATGCATCATCTATAACAGTATTAATTCCACTTTTTGATAATTTAGGTTCAGAAAAAAAAACAAACTTTCGATTAGAGCTGACTGCTCCCGAATATAATATTTTAATCAAAGAAAAAATATTCGGACGAAATTCTTTAGATGGTTTAGAAAAATTAAAAAGACTCATCATTGTTATAAAATTCAGAGTAAACAATACAATTAAGGATATGAATTCAACAGAAATCGTTTGGATGATCTGCAAGTTAATCATCCCACTCTATCTCTTAAAGATGATCGCATATCTTTTGTCAGTAATTTGTATTGCAACGAGTGGCTACAATGCAGTCCGTGATTTAAGACAAGAATTGTTTGATAAAGTGCAGACTCTTCCTCTTACTTATTTTTATAAGGAGAAGACTGGTTTATTAATGAGCCGTATTATTAATGATGCGGAAACTGTCTCAGCAGTTATATCTAGTAATCTAAGAGATGCGATTATAAACTTTTTCTATGTGATAACTCATCTATTTGTATTACTTTATTTGAATACGGAATTATTACTAATAGCATCTGTTACAGTTCCAATCATTATCTATCCTGTTACTCTATTTACAAAAAAGATTTCTAAATCCACTTCAAAATTTCAAGAGAGAATGGCAGACCTGAATGCCAACGTCCAAGAAATGATTTCTGGAATTCGAGTGATTCGCAGCTTCTCTATGGAAGATTATGAGTTATCTAAATTCAATGAAATTAATACAAAGTTATCCCATAGAAATTTTAAAGGTCAATTCTATCTGCAAGTAGCTCCAGGCTTAGTTGAGCTAACGTCCTCCATTGTCGTTTTAGGTTTCTTTGCTGTTGGGGCAAAATTAATTTTTAACGGAAGCTTTACCCAAGGCGAATTCATGGCATTTCTATTAACGCTTCTTTTTCTGTTGAGACCTTTGACACAACTTTCACAAATGGTAGGGAAAGTAACGCAGGCAACTATATCAGGCGATAGAATATTTGAAATTATTGACAAGGAAAATGCAGAGGCACATGACAAAGCAGTAGGTGTGCATGTAAATCCAATTCGAAATTCAATAGTTTTTAAAGATATTCGCTTTCATTATCCAGAAACAAATACTGATGTTTTGAATGGAATAAATCTAGACGTTAAGATCGGAGATACAATTGCCTTTGTAGGAGCCAGTGGAAGTGGAAAATCAACCTTAATGGATTTAATTCCTAGATTTTACAATGTAACAGGTGGGGAAATAACGTTTGATGGTGTAAATATAAATGATTATAATCTCCACGATCTTCGTAGAAAAATTGGAATTGTTACACAAAATATTTTCCTGTTTCATGGAACAGTTGCTGAAAATATTGCCTATGGGAGACCAAATTCAAATCTAAACGAAATTATTCATGCCGCGAAGTTAGCGAATGCACATGATTTTATTATGGAAATGGAACATGGATACAGCAGTGTTTTAGGTGTTCGAGGACTCAATCTATCTGGCGGTCAGAGACAAAGACTTGTAATTGCAAGAGCCTTCCTTAGAAATCCCGAAATTTTAATTTTAGATGAGGCAACAAGTGCGTTAGATGCTCATACAGAAAAGCTTGTAGGGGAAGCACTCGATACACTTTTCAAAAATAGAACTACTTTTATAATAGCACATAGACTCTCAACTATAAGACGAATTCCAAAAATAGTTGTCCTAGAAAATGGACAAATTGCAGAAATCGGTAATCATGAATCTTTGATTGCCCAAAATGGTCTTTATGCAAAGCTCTATGAAAGTCAATTTGTTCCAACACAAGTCTAAACAAATCTTTCTATGAAACTCATCAATTCTAAAATTATAAGTCCATGGACATTGGAATTTAGAGACAAAGACAAAGAAGATGCTTATATAGATTCATTTATTTTCGACTATGCTAGAAATTCTAAACTGGTAATTGGAATTGCACTTGTCTTGGGCTTCATTGTTGATTTATCAAGAGATATCAATATACTTTCAGCCTTCCTCTCCAATTTGAATCTTTTTACTTTTGGTGTTTTTTTTATTTTTATCTCGTATACAAAATACTTTAGAAAACTTTTTAACCCTCTAACTTTTAGCTCGAATCTTATTTTTTCATATTTAGCTGTTACTGAAGTGATAAAAGAAAATGGTAGTTCTCTAGAAGTATTGCAAATAATTATCTGCTATACAATTTTCCCAAGATGCTATTTTAAATATTCTATCATTGCAAATGCATTTACTATTTCGTTTTTTTCTTACCTAACATGGGATATACCAATCGATAGTCGAAATACTTTGTCTGAAGTTCTTTTCTTTCTGAGTATTACAATCTATGTAGAATTAGCAGCCTACTTAAAAGAATATGCAAATAGAAATGATTATCTAACGAATCAAAAGATAATAGACCAAGAAGAAAAAACAAATGAATTACTTTTAAATATTCTGCCTGCAAAGATTGCAGCGGAACTAAAAAAGACTGGCTCTGTTAAACCTATTCTCTATGAAAATGTATCAATCCTTTTTACTGACTTCAAAGGCTTTACTTCCATTGCAGAAAAAATGAAACCTGAAGAACTTTTAAAAGAATTGGATGGATTCTTTTTCCAATTTGATGAAATTGCAAAAAGATATAATCTTGAAAAATTAAAAACGATAGGCGATGCTTACATGTGTGCCGGTGGAATTCCAAAACAAAACGCTACCCATGCTGTTGATACTTGCCTTGCGGCTCTAGAAATAGTAGAACTTATTAAACAAATCAAAGAGATCAAATCTTCATTGAACCTACCTTCATGGGAAATCCGAATCGGGATTCATTCTGGATCCGTTGTCGGGGGAGTCATTGGCAAAACAAAATTTGCCTTTGATATTTGGGGAGACACTGTAAATCTAGCAAGCCGAATGGAATCATCTGGCGAAGTTGCTCGAGTCAATATTTCAGAAAAAACATACCATATCGTGAAAGATTTTTTTGATTGTGAATACCGTGGAGAATTGGAAGCAAAAAATAAAGGAAAGGTAAAAATGTATTTCGTAAATCGTATTAAACCAGAACTTTCAGTGGATAACAATGGCAGAGTTCCAAACGATAAATTCAACCTAATCTATGGGAGTTTGTAATCGAAGCATTCCCTAATTCGATTCTCGCAGATTCACTTTTTTTAAAAAAATTATTTTTTTTCTCCTTTTTTCCGCACAAAGATAGACTTTTAATTCTCATTATATATCAAATGGCAACTGCCATCCTTAAACTATAAATCTTAACTGTAATTCTAATTACGAATTTCCATTCTAACCTTTTTTCTTGAATTTAATCGATGAAATTATTTTTTCCCAGCAAAACTATTTACCTAATTAGGAGATTTCAATGTTACAAACCTTTTCCCAATCAACAATTTCATTCCCTAGATCAAATTTCCAACTCTCTGATTTTAGCTCCACTCTTCTTATCCCTGAAAAATACTTATCCACTCTCCAATTAAAATTAATTCAACACAAAGGTCTTCGCAGCTATGTCGCCTATCTTCTTTCCAAGTATCAACTTTTTATTGCAAATGGCTTGATCCCTGGTTACTCGAATGTAACAACTAAATATCAAGACAAGGGCCAAAATCTTCAAAAGTTTGCATTTCGACCACGACCGGAAGATTGGGCAGAACTTAAGCTCTATCGTATTAGCTTTGGTATGTCTATCTCTGCCTTTTTTATATACCTACTATTAGCAGACTCTGTAGACTTAGCAAAAGCTACTTCGGACTACCTAGAGGGTGTCGGAATTTCAATGATCCCGAATTTTGACTTGAGCGCAAAAGTATTTCTATGGAATAAAAGAACTTACTATACTACTCTTTTTCACTTTCGGAAGAGAAAAGAACATTAAAAAGAAGTTCCACTAAACAAAACCAATTAATTCCAGCTATCGTTATTCAGGCCAAGGATTCTAAGACAATCTGAAAGGGGATAAATTTACTTACAGAAATAATTAGATATCAATCATAGAAGATTGAATTAAGATCATACAATCTTTAAATCTAAAATACTTTTCAAAAATATTTAGGAAATAACGTTTCCAATATTTCATGTCCTTGGTAGGAAACATTACAGTATATTTATTGATTTAAGGAGGAAGTTGTATATTTATGTTCTTAAGAATTAGTAGAGATATTATTTAAATGAGGTTATCGTAAAATAAAAAGTTTAATCATGATTAATCCCGAAATTATTAAAAAAATTAAAACTGCAAAGGTAGTATCTGTTCTAACTGGAGCAGGAATTTCTGCAGAGAGTGGAATACCAACTTTTCGAGGAGCAGGTGGATATTGGAAAAATTATAAAGCAGAGGAGTTAGCTACTCCAGAAGCATTTGCACGAGATCCAAAATTAGTTTGGGAGTGGTATGCAATGCGAATGAAAATTTGTGCAGAGGCAAAACCAAATGCAGGGCATGAGATTGTTGCTAAAATGGAAACCTATTTCCCTGAATTCTTACTTATTACTCAAAATGTTGATGGACTACATAAAAGAGCTGGCAATAATAAGATAGCAGAGATACACGGAAATATTTTCACTGCACGATGTACTGCATGTAAAAAGCAATTTGCATTGAATGAAATCCCCTCTAAATTTCCTGTTCATTGTAGTTTTTGTAAAAATTTGGCAAGACCACACATTGTATGGTTTGGAGAGTCATACGACTCTAAACTCTTGCAAAAAGTAATATCATTTTTAGAAAGAACCGATTTAATTCTAATTATTGGAACTTCTGGTCAAGTGAGCGTTCCCATACAATTAGCAATGCAAGCTATAGATAACGGTGCCTATTCGATAGAAATAAACCCAGAAAATTCTACGATTTCAAACCGAGCGGATTTACATTTTTCGAATCCCTCTGGGCAAATTCTTCCAAACTTTTGGCAAGAAATTATTGAAAATTAAACTTGATGTTTAAACATAAATTTAGTTTCATTCACTAAAGATAAATTTTTCCCTATTGGAGTTTCTGATGCGATCCTATACAAAGAGTATATTTATTATTTTTTTGGTTTCCTTTCTCTCAGCAATACATGCCAAGCCTTCCGAAGATAAAGGAATCAAAAAAGCAATCCGAAAGGGAGATACTGAATTTTTCAAAAATATAAAATTCGAAGATTTAAAAGAAGGAAATAAGCCTAACTCAGAGGGGAAAACTCTAATTACCCGCATGGAGATAGATGGTGTAAATGCGTTAGTTGGAGCTTTTAAAAACCCAGATGTTGAAGTCAGAAAAATTATATATAAAGAATTATTGTATCCTGAAATTTTTAAAGATCTAGAGGGTGTCACTGTTGCTGAATTTATGGAGCAAGACAAACAACTCAAACAATACTTAGACAAACTGAGAGTTGCAATTTACTCTGTGGATGAACTTGAAAATCCTGAAGCAAATGAATCGTTAAATGCTCTTATTAAACAGTATGGTTACAGTGTAAAAGAAGCGATTAAAGTTAAAAACCCAAAAGCGTTAGCAATCATGTCTCCTGATTTTTTTAAAAAATCCAATCTAGAAGACCCTAAAACTGTAATTGTCCGATTCAAGAAAAATGGGGTTAAGACTTTAGTGAAAGCTTTGGAATACGAAAAAGGTAACCCCGAAACTAGAAAGTTAATTATTGAAAGTCTTTTTTATAAAACACTTGGTGGTCCTGAAAAAGTAGTCACTAAGAAGAAAACGAGAGAGTCTAGGGGGGAAAATTTATTCCTAATAGCTGATAAAGAGAAGAATCCAGAAGTTCGAGCACAACTCATTCAGCTTGCAGAGGCATATTATTTTGTAGAGGACGAAGCAACAGAATCATCTGTTGAAAAGAAAACAGAAAATGCCAAAACGGAATCTTCTAAAACAAAGGAAGACGATGAAGAAGAGGAAGAAATCAAAGAGGCAAAAAAATAAAGACAAAAGCAAAATCTAAGAAAAAAAAATCAGAGGAATAATTGAATTATCCAAATAATTTCAAAAAGGGTTTTCTTTCCTATATAGGATTAGGAGAGTTAGCCGCTCAAGGTTCAAGAGCAATCCTCGCATTCTGGCTCATCATTTGTATGACATTCTTTCTATTTGGAGATCAAAACTTAATTGCTCCCAATTTAAAAAATATTGCGAATTCATTCGGTATAATTGATCAGAAAGATATTGATTGGTATATTGGAGGCTTAATCCCTATCTTCTTTTTTATACTAGGTGGACTCATTTCAATCTCCATGGGGTATTTTTCTCAAAAATTTTCCCGCAAAAATCTACTTATTTTTTCTGTTCTCATGGGAGAAATTCCCTGCTTTTTAACTGGATTCTCTAATTCCTACACTGAGTTTTTTATTTATCGTGTCCTATGTGGATTTGGTTTAGGTGGTGTATTTCCAATTCTATTTTCTATTGTGGGTGATTATTTCTCTATTAGATCAAGGGTAACTGCAACCGCTTACATTTCTCTTGCTATGGGTCTGGGTGTAGGCATCGGTCAGTTAGTTGGTGGAATACTTGGAAATTCAGATCCAATCAATGGATGGAGAACAAGTTTTATTGCAATGTCAGCACCTGCTTTCCTTTTTGTTTTGGTGTATGCGATCTTCTGTAAAGAGCCTAAACGCGGAATTATGGAAGACGAATTCAAAGACATCAATGTAGAAGAACTAAATAATCACTTATCATGGCAAGACGTAAAAGTTATCCTAAAGAGCAAGACAAACTTAGGGGTATTTCTGCAAGGAATTCCAGGCTGTGTTCCATGGGGTGTTTTCTTTGTGTTCCTAGTTGATTATTATGAATCAACCTATTTATTAAGTAAAGCAGAAGCTTCTGGATTATTAACTTTCGCAGCGATAGGAATTTTTTTAGGAACATTTCTTGGGGGCGTCATTGGACAGAGGCTATTTAATATTAACCACATTTATCAACCTATCTTTGCAATGACATCAATCTTTTTAGGCGTTTTTCCATGTCTTTATCTACTTCATGCAGATAGTATTGCACGATCAGCACTCTTTATACCAATGAATATTTTTGCAGGTATGATCATAACATTTCCACTTTCAAATGTGAGATCTATCTTAATCAATGCAAATGCCCCTAAAAATAGAAGTGCTGCATTTGCTCTCTATAATTTAACAGACGATTTAGGAAAAGGATTAGGACCTGCACTCAGTGCGATTATACTAAATCTGATTCCAGATCGAACGATGGCTTTATCAATATCCATATTATTTTGGATTCCATGCGCTATATTTTGGTTGCCTATCGTATTTAATTTTAAGAAAGATGAAATGAATGTAAGAGAAACATTATTGAAGGATGCTCAGAGGATTAAGGTAACAAAATGAAATTAGAAAATTATTCTGCCTGTTTATTTGATATAGAAGGAACAACTACTCCAATTAGTTTTGTTCATGATAAACTATTTCCGTATTCAAGAGATAAAATGGAAAGTTTTCTATTGTCACAAAAATTAGAACCACATATCATCACTGAGTTAATCGAAGAAAACAAGAAAGACTTTTCCGAGGGAACATTTTCAGCTCCCATTTTAGGATCTGATCATGTTGTAAACTTACAAATTCTAGTCTCCTATTTGCATTATCTTATACGTGTAGATCGAAAGAGTAAACCTTTGAAAGAAATACAGGGAAAAATATGGAAAACAGGCTATGAAAAAGGAGAACTTAAAAGTGAAATATTTGCAGATGTTCTCCCATTCTTCAAAAAATTACACGAACGAAAAATACCTATAGCAATTTATTCCTCTGGAAGTATTGAAGCACAAAAGTATATTTTCCAATATTCTAATTATGGAAATTTAACGAAATATATATCTTATTATTTTGATACGAATATTGGCAATAAAAGAGAATCCAAAAGCTATGTAGAGATAGCGAGGCAAATAGGTATTAACCCTAATAGAGTTCTTTTTTTCACGGATATTAAGGAAGAAGCAAATGCCTGTCACCAAGTCGGAGTATCTGCAATCATTTTAGACCGTCCAGGAAACCATCTACAAGCTCAACATAATTTTCCTATCATAACTGATTTTTATGAGTTCATATAATACACCCGAAAATTCTACCGCATTAAATCAATTTTTAAACTATAAAGGTGAAGACTTCCAAAAACTCATTTTAATTCCCAAGGAAGCGTCAATTCGTAACTATTATCGTGTGATCTATGAGAACCAAGAGTTAGTTTTATGCATTGATGAAAATTTTAAAACAATTCCTTATCCGTTTTTAGATATACGTAACTTTTTAGAAGAGAATTCTATACCTGTTCCTAAAATTCTGAATTATGATCCAAATCTCAATGCCATTTTAATGAATGACGCAGGTGAGAAAGATTTAACAAGCATTCTAGACGATAGTGAATATATCTCTCAATTAAAAATTTCTTTAGAGTATATTTTAAAACTACAAACCTTAAATCCAATACCTATCATTGCTGATAGATCCTTTCATTATGAAAAATTAATGTTTGAAGTAAACCATACATGCTCGGGCTATTTACGATTTAAAGAAAAATATAAAATTGAATTAGACATTACAAGCGAAATGTATGCATTTCTGCAAGAAGCTTCAGGATTCCTTGCAAAGTTTGAGGAAAAAGTAATTTGTCATAGAGATTATCATGCAAGAAATATATTACTCAATATAAAACATGAACAAACCATTATTGACTTCCAAGATATGATGATGGGAACTCCTCAATACGATTTAGCTAGTCTTGTCTATGATGCTTATAGACCTCTATCAATTCAAAGAAGGGAAGAACTTTATTCTTTCTTTAAAGAAAGATCTCAATTCAAAAATAAACGATTTCGAGAGTATTATTTAACCCAAGCACTTCAAAGATCATTCAAAGCATTAGGCACCTATTTGGTTCAATTTAATGAAAAACAAAACTTAAAATACAAAGAAAGTATACCGAAAGCCTTAGAAAATTTAATGGAAATATGTCAATTGGGAAGGTTCCCTGATCAGCTATATGTATTTTTCTACTTATTAAACAAGCGGCTAACAGAGAATACCCTCTTTAATGAAAGTTAATTAAGTTTAAAACGAATTGGAATTAAAACCTTAACAGTAATTGCTTTTCCATCTAAGAATGATGGAGAAAACTTTTTTGAGCGATAAACTTTTATTGCCTCTTCCTCTAAACCAAACCCAAATTTTTTCCCAACGGATCTTACTTGTAAAACTTCTCCAGTATCTGCAATTACAACCTCTAGGGTCATTGCTCCTTCTACTCCAGCAGATCTTGCTTCTTCAGTATACTCCGGTTTTTCTGTTGGACTTAAGTCCACCGGAGCAGTAGCTCCTGAAAGAATTGCATCTTGGGCTCCTGCTATTCTTGGATCTTCTTTATTTTCTTTTTTCAATTGATCCGTTAGTTCCACATCTCCATCATTCGGGGTGTCGGCCACATTTTCAGTAATTGAAACAGAGTCTACAAATGCTACTTCATCCACAAATTTATCGAGTGAACTAAATTTTAAATCCGGCGTATACCAAAAAAACAATATCAATAACTGAAACACAGTAGAGATGCTTAATCCAACGTTCAAACGATTTCGATCTATAAAGCGATGGACGATAGCCCTTTTAGATCTTCTCGGTTTATGCTCTAGAGAAGGTGTTTCTTTTTTTTCATCTACAATCATTTGAGACATGCTATTGTCCTTTGAGTCCACCACCCTGGGTGGTTTGAGTTACAAGAGATATCTTAAGCGCACCAGCTTCTTTTAACATATCAAAAACATGATCTACTTCCCCATAGGACAAATCTTTATCTGCATGAATTAAAACTTTTAAATCAGGTGTTGTTGCAAGTTTTGCTCTCACATTATTGATCGCTTCCGCAAGGGGAACTCGCATAGAATTATAGTAAACAGTTCGATCTTTATCAGCACTTAGAAAGATGTTTGATACTTTTTTGTTTAACTGCTCTCCCCCAGGAACATCAGGAAGAGAGATTGGTAAATCTGGATCTGAATCCAATACGGAAGTCACCATAAAAAACACCAACAGTAAAAATGCAATATCCGCCATAGAACTGACTGGTATAGAAGGCGTTGATTTATTTCGTTTAATCATTTCTTTTTCCTTACACTCACTTGTGTGAAACCTTTAAGTTGAACAGCAGACAAAGCATCTAACATGTTTCCATACTTTGTTTCACCACTAGTTGAAATAATTGCAAGTTTAGTAGAGATATCTTGGATCTCTAATTGATTCAATTCCTCTCTAAACTCTTTAAGAGATTTATAATATTTTGTTCCAACGGAAACATTCCGCATTGAGACAGTATCTCCTGAAACGTTAATCTCAAACACATTTGATCTCAAAACTTGTGTTGGAGGAACATTTTTTCTTGGTAACTGAATATTGAGTCCTTCTTTTACAAAAAACACTGCTGTCACCATGAAAAATACTAATAAAAGAAAAGCGATATCCGACATTGATGCCGCTGAAATTTCTTCCATTTCAACTTTTTTTCTTAGTTTAACCATTTTCTTTTACTTGGCAATTAAAGCGCCTTTCTTTCTTAATAACTCTTTATAGATTTTATTTGCTCCTTCTTCAACTTCAGCAGCAAAACCATTTACTTTTCCGCTCAAGAATTGATAAAATGACATAGCTGGAATAGCTACTATCAATCCGGCAGCAGTAGTAATCAACGCTTCTTTAATACCACCTGCAACTACTTTTGCATTCACTTGATCTGCGTTGGCAATCGCATCAAACGCATTGATCATACCAGACACAGTTCCCAAGAATCCAATGAGTGGAGCAATCGTTGAAACAGAGGCTAATATTGTTAAACCTCTTTCTAGCAGTGTAATCACCTCGACTGCTTCCCTTTCTACACCTTTAGCAAATAAATCTGGATCACCGCTAGAAACGTCTACACCATCGGATAGAATCTGAGATATTCTTTGCTCACCATTTTCTTTTAAATGAGAAAGAGCTCCCTCTAAACCCTTTTCTTCAATCTTATCAGAAAGTATTTGATTATAGCCTTTTGAAACTAGTTTGGTAGTAAAAAAGAAATATAATCTTTCTAAAGCGATTCCAAACCCAATGATAGAAGACAAAGCTAAAGGCCACATTGACCAACCACCAGCTATAAATAAATCCACAAGACCTGGACTCTTTGTAGGAGCCTTTGCCTTTTCTTCCGTGCCTAGTGATGGATCATTGGTTTTTGGGGAATCTTTTGATTCAACCTGTGTTGGGGTTGTTGGCTGCTCCGTAGTGCTTTGTGCAAATATCGGGGCAAATAGATATAGGATTGTAAGTAGAATTGTTGTAAAAGCAATTGATTTAATTGCTGTTTTTGGAATTAATAGTTTCATTCAAATCTCCAGTTTTTTCTTATTTTAACTTTTTGTCTTAAGATTTCATTACAGCATTGTTACAAGGTTGTTAATAATCTTGGATTCGAGGATTGCGAAAAACTACTTCAAAATAGGTATTTTCTAAGTAGGAATTAGGCAAAAACAGAACAATCCTGTAATGAAATCAAGAAGAGGAAAAATTTTGCTTTACAAAAAGAATATTTCATCTAAAAAGTCATAGCACCTATGAGTTCTCTCAATATTGAATCTGTTGACTTCCTCAGGTTGTTTCGAGCAGGTCAACCAGTTGTAATTCAGTTCCAGAAATTGGCACCGTCCGATATGGAACAAGTACGTAAAATTACAGAAACAATCTTAGAAGAGAGAAATCTAAACAAATTCTTTGCATTTGCTAGCACAGTTATCAAAGAATTCCTACAAAATGGTGCTAAAGCAACCCAGAAACGAATCTTTTTTAAGAACCACGGCTTAGACATTGATAAAAACCATAAACAAGGTATCGAAAAGTTTAAGGAATCCATGTCAAATGGAGATATCCATAACCATCAACTGATTGATGGAATTGATTTCTTAGTTGAACTAAGACTTCAAGAGTTAGATAAAGGAGTTCTAATTAGTGTTCGTAATCACGGCGAAATGAATGAAAATGAAATCAAGAATGTGAATTTTATGATTGATAGAGGTAGGAGAACAAATGAGGTATCAGATTTACTTTCTGATGAGACCTCAAATAAGGAAGGAGGGGGATTAGGGCTCAGTATGATTGTTATTTTAATGAAAAAACTTGGACTTACCCCTGATTGTCTGTATTACGAAGTAAAAAATTCTTTTACTTCTTTCAATGTTAAAATTCCTTACAATATATAGAGATTTTTTGGAGGGGAAATGGAACTCAAAGTAAAAGATCACAACAAAACGAAAATATTCCAACTAGTTGGAAGCTTAGATATTTATACCGCATCTAAAGTGAAAAAAGAGATCACTCAAATTATTGATGATGAAGAGGCAGAGTCTGTAGTTTTAGATATGTCTAACGTAAATCATATGGACTCTTCCGGAATAGCACTCCTTGCAAACATTCAAAAGAAAATGAAGTCCAGCGGAAATAAGTTTGGATTGCTTGCGCCTACCAATGATATAATGGCAGTGCTTAAGCTTTCATCTCTTGATTCTTTTTTTACAATCTACAATACTGAAGCAGAAATTAGGTAGTGAGAGGCTAAAACCTTTCACTCAACTGATTTTATCTTATTATTGGCTTCTCTTTTTAATTTCCAATTTTCTAATAAAATACTAGAATAAAATTGAATCGTATTGTAAATCTTATCAAGACGATAAGGTCTAACAAAGATTCTCCAAAGCCAGGTTAATCCACGCAATTGAAAGTAGTCAGGTGCCTTCTTAATTTGCCCAGATAGAGTATCTAAATTACCCCAAACACCAATGACAATGGACTTACCAAAATATCCTGTATTGTTTTCAATCCATACTTCTTGTCGAGGGAAATCCATCCCGATGATGATAATATCTGGATTTGTTTTACGAATTGCTTCTTTTACCATTAATTCTCTTGCGTCATTCAAATAACCTGAATGTCTTCCGACGATTCGAATCTCTGGAAAGTGACGTATTAAATTAAAGAACAATCTCTCTATAATATCTTCCTTGCTACCTAAAAAGAAGAGTGTTAATTCCTTTTTCTCGGAATAACGTATTAAATCCATAAGTAGGCTAATAATGGATATCCGCTCTTTTAACTTGAATCCCAACTTATTAGCCGCCCACTCAATTCCGCCCCCTTCAGCTATAACAAGACTTGCCTTTCGTGCAATACGATTCATCTTCTTGCCTGGCTGCATCAGCATGAGTTTGATTGGATCAATAAATAGTATATGATGAAAAGAATCCTTTTTCTTATGAAAGTCTAAAATGTGAGCAATGGCTTCATCACGAGTAATATTGTCAATTTCTACTCCCAATAGAGAAATTCTTTCTTTTTGTGTTATATCTATTTTTTGGTATTCTAATACATAATCTCTTTCCTCTTTGGAGGAATTATGTGTTATTTCTTTCGGATCTTTCATACAGGTTTAGATTCTCTAACAGGGTGATGACTATTCCTTATAAAGTCAACAATCTTTACTAGACTTTTTTCATTCGATAGCATTCCAATAGATGCAGGCAAAATATTTCCAACTTCATAGACTATAAAAAAATTAGATAAATCAATACCACCAATAGGAACAAGAGGAATTCTTGTTTTGAAAAGGGCTTTTTTTAATTCTTCGATACCCAAAGTTGGATAGTGACTTTTTTTCGTTTCTGTTTTAAACATTGGTCCAAATCCTGTATAATCCCAAATTTCAGTATCAAGAGAAAGGATATCCTCAAGATTATGGGAAGAGGTTCCTTTTAGAATTGATTTATTCTCTTTCAAAACTCTTTTTTCGGAATCAGACAAACGGATGTAATCCTCTTTTCCAATATGAATCCCAAAAGAAGACTCTTTGATCCCTATCTCCCAAAAATCATTCACTATAATTCTTACATCAGGAAAAAAACGAGAAACTTCTAAGTATAATTTTAGATATTCATTTTCATTTAAAGACTTTGCTCTGAGCTGAAAAAAAAATATAATATCATCGAATCTATTCCAAACTTCAATTAAATGAAATAAATCTAGGTTCTGCTTTGCGCAAAAATCAAAATCTAGAATAGGATATAATTTAGCAGATTTTAAAATAATTTGTTTGTTCAGATTTAACCACCACCAACGAATTTTATTATTTCTAAGGTATCACTGTCTTTTATATAAGTAGACTGCCATTTTTCTCTTTCTAATATTTCTCCATTCCATTCAATCGCAATCGTATTTGGATTTAATCGTATAGAGGTAAGATATTCCGAAATAGTAAAACTATTTCCGGAAATATCAACTTGTTTTCCATTTACTTTCATACACTAACCTTTTTTAGATAATTGACATCATGTGTAATAATTAAAAAATGAAAATATGAATCGATTCGTCAAATTTTTATTTATATTGCTTATACCTTTTATATTTATTCATTGCCCTACTCATCCTAGCAATCCAGATAAAACCACAAGAAATGCTGTAACCTTATATTATTTTAATTGTAAAGGAGGATCATTAGCTGCTTGTAACTCGGGATGTAACCCTCAGTGCGGGATAGCTGATGGAGCAGCTGTTACAACAGATAAATTCTCTTGTCTTACAAATTGTCAAAGCACATGTTCATCTGATTGCAACATAACGACAACGCTTCTTTTGTATTTATCAAACCATCCAATAAAAAAATAAATTCCATTGAATAGACTTGGTTTTTTTTTAATACTTTTGAGCCTAATCACTTGTAGCCGCTCGAATGACAGTAAGAATAACAATGCCTTAATCATTAGTCTTCTCTATAATAATTACAAAAATAGTCAGTCCGATTACAATTGCAAAACATCACCGTCGCCATTAAGCTTTGCGGATTTTAGAACAGCCATTGATACTTTAAATACTTCAGGATATAAATGTAGTGAGTGTCATGGTGCAAACACAGCACAAGCAAATTTTATTATTACGAATTATAGTTCTGTAGGTGAGAGAGTTTTACCGGGTAACCCGAAAGGAAGTATACTCTATTTCAAGGTTCAACCCGGTGGTTCCATGAATGCCTATTCCAATGCGAACGTTAGGCAAGCGATTTATTGTTGGATTGCAAATGGTGCAAATCCATAAATAAAATTATTCTTCAACTATTGTCACAGTTTCCATTATCACTTTTTCAACTGGTGAATCTTGAAAACCGGTTTTCACTTCTGATATTTTTAAAACTAGATCACTACCATCTATAACATGCCCAAATACAGCGTGTCGATTATCTAGATAATAATTATCTTTTACATTAATAAAGAATTGAGATCCTCCCGTATTAGGACCTGCATTTGCCATAGATATTGTAAACTTTGCATTTTTTAAATCAGGATGAAACTCATCTTTAATTTTATATCCTGGTCCACCAGTCCCATTTCCTTTTGGACATCCACCTTGGATCATAAAATTTTTTATAATACGATGAAACGTTAGTCCATTATAAAATCCTTCTTTTGCAAGTTTAGCAAAATTACCAGCAGTTATAGGCGCTTTATCCATTGCTAGCTCCAAAGTAAAAGAGCCATGATTTGTTTGAAAAATTGCTTTTGTCATTTTAACCTCAGTTATCCAGATTTGAATCTTTGAGGTTATACTCAACTAAAATATTGTAGGTTTCTGCGAAGGATAATAACTAGATTTTTCAGAATGAAACTTTCTCTTCTTTTGGGTTGCCTGTGATAGAAATTTCATTTAAAAAAAGTTTCCTTTGGTCTAAACACTTCTTAAAGTTTCTAATGCGACTTTGTCAAGTCGCGCACGTTTGTAAAATAGAATTGAAGTGGTCATA
>DAORDH010000035.1:0-55599 GCA_035345875.1 Leptospiraceae bacterium
ATTTATTTTTAAAGGCTGACTTTTAATTCTTTAACATTTCGCAACAGACTGATAGAATAAAATTTATAAAAAAAGGAATTTGATTGGAGATACTAAGATGGGTTTAAAAACTTATCATTAGAGAGAGCACCTAGAAAATTTAATCTAAAAAATCCTTAATTTCTAGTGCATGTCTACAAACTATATTCACTTGACCTAGGAATATTCCTTGAATACTATGCAAATAAAAGTATTCCATACGTAAGGAGAGAAATTTATGGGAAGAATTGCTTATGTAAACAAGGATGATTGCACCTCTTGCAACCAATGTGCGGACAACCTTCCAAAGTATTTTCAAATGGATGACAATGATAATTCGGAAACTCATATCAATGGTGGGTCTATTAACAATGCAATGATTCCGGATGAAGATATTAAGATCGTTCAAAAAGAAATGGACGAATGTCCGGGTGAATGTATTAAGTGGAAGAATTAATTTCACTCCATTTTAGATTATTGAGTTAACTATCACTTGCTATTAGAGAAAAATCTCTATAGCAAGTTTTCTATCTATTTCGATTCGCACCTCTTTGGCATTTTAAATTCATCCAATTGCAACCTGCTTCAAATGTATCTTTCAAATCTTGTATCTGAATTGGATTTGATTTTGGATACACAATGCCTATCGTTTTTAATTCTGGATCCGTCGGAAGAAATCCATGATTATAATAATTCATCTCGCGATACGTTTCTACTGTGAGGGACTCTGAAAACGCCATATTCGCTTTGGAATGAAGAACAGCTTTTGCTTGTTTAGAAACCTTTGTTTTAATATTTTTTAATTCTTCTTCTGTGTCGAGAAGGGCAAAGGGACATTCCAAACTGAGTTTATTCTTTAACTCTTCTAAATCCAAACTGACTGGCAAAGAATCTTTTTCTTTGTTTTCAAAAAGAATTGCCATACCACCTAACGTCTTAAAAAAGTATCTCCATTTAGATTCTTTACTATCTAAAACTCCCATTGATTGCAAAATTTTATTTGGAGCACATACACTTTTTACTTCTTTAAATCCATGATCAGAGACAACGATAAACCCTAGGTTTGGATTGTTATATAAATCGATTTTACGAATGAGCCTTCCTAGGAGAGAGTCAATTTTTCTTAGCTTTTCTTCCGCCTGTTGGCTGAAGACTCCTTTTTCGTGATGAATAGAATCTAAATCAGTTGTATAAATCAAAAGTATATCTGGTTTTTTCATTTCCCATATGGCAATAGCTGCTTCTATTTTTTCTTTATCGCCCGTTGTTTCTAGGACGCTAAGTCCCGTTTCTTTTCTTAATTCTTTGTATAGATTTTTGCTAGAAAGAGCCTTTAATAGTTTTTCATCTTCTTCTGTTTTTGATCTCCAATACTGTGGAATGTTATAATCTATCTCTGCACCGACAGTTACAGGCCAGTAGAGAGAAGCTGTTTTTAGACCTCTGTCCTTTGCAAAATCTAAAATAGTTTTCACCTGTATATCTTCATCATACCAAAACCAACCAGCCAAATATTTTCGAAATGGATCAACCGGAGAATTATAAAGAATTCCATGTTGAATTGGATCGACTCCGGTAATCATAGAAGTATGAGCAGGATAGGTGAGAGTTGGATAAACGGAATCTACTTTATTAGAAAAGTTAGATCTAACTAAAAGTCTATTTAAATTAGGAGTTAAATCTTTGAATTTAGAATCTTTGTCTAGATAATATCCTGGAAAGCCATCAATAGATAGAATGATTAGTTTTCTATGTTGAAAAATAGAATTTGGAGAATCTCTTTCTATGAGACTGCATTGTAGAAAGAGGATAATACTCAGTAACCACAGAAAGCAACTAGAAATTGACACGATAACCCATTTCCATTTGCCAGTCTTGCGAATTTGTAATCGGATTTCTCCTTGCAAGTGGAACTATGTTTAGATTCCAACCAGAGGATTTTTCTTCATTGAACTTACTTGGATTTTTCTTTGCCCAAAAGTATCCATAGATAGCTGAGTGGATTAATTGTAGAGCATAGATTCCAACTGCTGCTTGTATCACTTTTTCACTGTTTTCTACTTGGTGATGAAAGGAGTCTCTAGACTGAGTGTATTTCACAAATTTATTTGTGATATTGTAGGTTTGGTATGTGCTTAGAGTTCCAGATGAGGATAGCGAGGGATTTGAGCTAGTCAATACGTTAAGCGCATAAGGCTGAACAATAAAGTCATTGATGAATGTATTATTTAACGTTTTTTCCATACTATTCAATGCTGATTTATAACCTGCTCCACCAAGAGCTGTTATAAAAAATAAGGTTGTATACATAGATCCAAAACCACTATCTCTTCCATAACTTAAACCCCAGCCTGGTATTAGAGCAGAACGCCAAACGATAGACCACATAGATCTTGGTTTATTATAATATTCCTCTATATCTGGATCGATTTCTAAAAATCTTTCAATTCTTCTGGTTCGTTTTTTAAGATCACTAATATCCTGTTCGATTCGATTTAATTTTACAGACGCACTTTCGCCTGTGACAGATTTCATATCTCCTACTTCTTTTTCTAGGCGTTGTATTCTTTCTTCAAAGCTTAGATTGAGTAGTTCTTGTCTTCTTTGTTCTTCGAGTGCTTTGTTGATTTCTTCTTCAAGAAGTCTTGCTTCTTCTTCGATTTCTTCTTTTGATTTAGCAGGAGTTTTTGCCGCTTTCTCCTGTCTCATTTTTTGCACTTCCTCTTTCGCAATTTTCTCTTCTAGTTCTGGAGATTTTGCATACACAACACGACGAATTTTATCTTTTGGAACTTTAAACTCTTTTCCTTTTAGAGTGTATGTGAGGCTAGTCACATCCTGTGCTTTAAGAGTCATTCGTATTATAGTTCCATCTTTTAAAACTAAAGTCTCTGAGAATAAAGAATGGAATGGGATTAGAATAAAGAATATTAATAATTTTTTCATAGTTGGTTTTCCATAGTTTAAATAACTCTTTTATTTCAACTAAATCGTTGCAAGATAATTTTAGGGTAAGGATTGATTTACTATCCTAAATCTTTGTTTCCGTAATTTAAAAAGGAAAAGAATACAAATTTTGAATTTAATAGAAATGAATGTCTGCTTTATAAATTGGCTGAATTCAAAGAGATTCTAATTTCTGAATTCTGCTTCTAATTTTATCTTTACGGTTGCCCAATTTGAATCCGTTTAAAAACTTGTAGCTTATGAATTTATTTAGAAAAAAATTATTTATCTTGGGTTTTGTTCTATTTGCCACAGTTATCTTCGGCCAAGACCGAAAGAAAGTAGATTTTATAGCATACAGGGGAGGCTGGTTTGAAATTCAATATCCAAAAGATTTTTCCGTTAAGCCTTCTATTGAATCTAATCTTCCAGATAAATATGATAGTGCTTTTTTTATTTCTCCTGATGGAAAAGTAAAATTTTATATTTACTCTCCTCAATGGAATGGTGAGGCAACAGATATTATCCGCGACTCAGAAATCGAAATAGAAAAGGATGCAAGAAAAAATCAGAAAAATGGTATTACTACAAAATGGTATACCTATGAAAAAAAGGATGGAACTGGTTTAAGATCTTATCAAGAAATATTAGATGAAACAGGTTATACAAAGTATGTCATAGGTATTGAATATACCGATAGAGAAATCTATAAGAAATATAGAGATGATTTTTTAAAGTTTAAAAAAACATTGAAACAATTTGCAGATTGAGATCAGTCATTGATTTCGAGATAGTATTCAAATGAATGAGATATCAGTATCAATAGAATTAGGGAATCGATTCAAAACCATTCTGTATAAAAAACTTGTCCATAATCTCTATTAATACTTCTGGTCTATCGTGATGCATATTATGACCTGCATGTTCTATTTCATGTAATTCAACATTTTTAAAATGAGAAAGTATTTCTTCTAAATTCTTGGGTCGAATGTGTGTTTGCCGTCCGAAGAAAATTAAGACTGGGCAAATAATTTCACTCCATAGTTTTCGAGAAAGTTCTGGTGGAAAGGGAATAGGGGAAGAAGTTTTTAAGTTAGGATCATTCTTCCATTTGAAAGAGCCATCCTCCGTTTCTCGGACTAGACCATTTATCAGAATATCTATTTTTTCTTTTGCTAATTTTCCATATATAAAGGAAAGTTTGGATTTAGCCTCTTCTAGAGTCATATTTTTTTTTCTTTCCCCGGCAGAGTTTGTGTGCCTTTCATTTCTACGGCTAATATTTGTTAGCCATTCACGGAGTCGATTTCTCTCCACTTCTTGTGGTTGTAAACCACTAAAACCCTCTAGGCAAATCAAAAGTTTAACTTTTTCAGGAAATAATCCTGTAAACCTTGCGGCCATTCCAGCTCCCATCGAATGTCCTAAAAGGACGATAGGCTCTTTGCAATAGTGTTCTAAAACGTTATTTACATCGATTAGGTTTTCGCTATAATTATAGAGAGAGTCCTTTTTCCAATCAGAGTCTCCATGTCCCCTAAAATCGAAACTAATTAGATTAAAGCGTTTACTTAAAAACTCCTCCAAAAAACCAAATGTTTCTTTATTATCATTGAATCCATGGAGTAAAACCATGGTATCTTTCTTTTGGTTTATGGTTCTTTTCACACTGATTTTATGACCTATGGAAGAAACTGTCTCATAAAAAGTTGGCATACGTGTAAGAAATTCTATTTTTGAATCTAGTCTACCTATTTTGAAAAAAAAATAGAAAAATAATAAAATTTCAAAAATTAGCTTGTCATTATTTGAATGGTAGATTTTTTAATTTCTTTTTTATGACCAAGAAGTTGCAGAAAAAAGTTGTTAAGAAGGCTGAACCAAAAAAGGCAGAACCTTCTAAAAAAGCTGATACAGGTAAGAAAGCAGAAGCTACTACCAAAGCAGCCAAAGTACCGATTAAAAAGCCAGCTGCCACCGCTTCCGCAGATGGGAACGGTTTAGGAAAGAAACATACCTGTTATAGTTGTGCTACAAAGTTTTATGATTTTGGCAGAGAAGAAAAGATTTGTCCAAAATGTGGCGCAGATCAAAGCACACGACCAGCTGTGAAAGTTCGAGTACCGAAATCATCCCCCAAATTAAGTGAGTTTGATGTTGTTGATGAAGATGTAGTAGCAGAATTAGGCACTGAAGATGATATACTATTAGAGCCAGATGCGGAAATGGACGATCCAGAGCCAATTATAGATGAGGAAGAAGCCTAATTAGAAAACTAATTATTCTCGCCTCTCCAACGGGGGGAGGCAAAACAGAGCTATGCCGTCAGATTGACCCAAAGCGATTTGAGGTTGTTTCTTTTGACTCTAGACAGGTATATAAAATACTTTCTGTAGGAACTGCTAAACCAGACAAAGATACCCTCTCGTATATACCCCATCATCTTGTAGACTTCTTGGAACCAAATGAGAGGATAACTGCAGGTTTCTTTGTAAAAAAGGCAGAGGAGGCGATCGAAGATATTTATAGAAGATCTAAAATTCCTGTGATTACCTGTGGAACTGGTTTTTATCTAAAAGCATTTTTATATGGGATGTATTCCGTTCCGGAAGTGGATTCTGAAATAAAAGATAAGCTGCAAAAAATGACAAGGGAAGAGAGATGGGAACTTCTTCTGGCAAAAGACAAAATCGCAACAGAGTCCATAGGATTTGCGGATGACTATAGAGTTATGAGAGCCCTTGAGGTCATTTTGTCTGGGAATATAAAATGGTCTGAAATTAAACAATCCAAGCTAGAGGGATTTCTAGACCTAAAAAAACCAGATGTTACTGGAATGCTAATCTATAGAGAGAGGCAGGAGTTATATGACCGTATCAATCAAAGATGTAAACAGATGATAGAATCAGGAATTTTGGAGGAAACAAAAGAAGTTGTGGTGAAATATGGGGAAAATGCTCCTGCTTTAAATTCTCTTGGATATAATTTTGCACTTGATTATATTAATGGTAAAATGAGCATGGAATCCTTTTTAGAAGAATTTTCTCGTTCGCATAGAAACTATGCTAAAAAACAGATAACTTGGTTCAAGAAAGAAAGAGTTTTAGACACAATGAACTGGGCAACTGCTCTCGAGAAAATTAAAAATATATAGAGATGGTAAAAAGGGATGTCTACAAAAAATAATATACAGGATTACATTCTGAATACAGCCAGAAAAGATAAAATTGATTTAACCATATATCTTTTAAATGGTGTGCCTTTAAAGGGAAAGGTATATAGCTTTGATAATTTTACAATTATCATTGAAAATGAGGGTAAACAGCAGTTAGTTTATAAACATGCCGTTTCTACCATTATTCCACTCAAACCAATCAAATTTGCTCCGGAAGAAATAAAAGAAAGCTAATTCTTAATTGTATCAGTTATTAGATATAAACTCTAATTCTGATTCCAATTCAATAGAATTAAAAGACTCAAATTGAAAATAGACAAATATATCATGCTTTTATCTAGTTACATTATTTTGCATTTGAAAGGAGAAGATCGATGACAGGAAAAGAAAAACCTGTAGTTTTGATTATGGCGGGAGGAAAAGGGGAGCGATTCTGGCCAAGGTCTAGAGTCTCTACTCCTAAGCAATTGCAGAAAGTGTATTCCAATAAAACACTTCTAAGAGAAACCATCGATAGAGCTTTAACTCTTACAACAATCAATCGTATATTTATTGGAACCAATGCTGCTTTAAAAAAATCCATTTTACAGCAAGAGAAAGGATTTCCTGAAAAAAATTTCATCCTAGAGCCTGAGGGAAAAAATACAGCTCCAATCGTAGCACTAGCCTCCTTATATTTTAAACAAAAATTTGGAAACCCAACACAGATTGTCTTATCTGCAGATGCTTTTATTGAACCGGTCAACGAATTTACAAAAACGTTAAAACTAGCGATGCAAGAGGCAGAAGAAAGTTTGGTATTACTTGGAATTAAACCTGTTAGACCTGAGACTGGTTATGGTTATATTGGAACAGGAAAACCCACTAAATATGGAATGCAGGTAAAGGGCTTTTTCGAGAAGCCTGATTATAAAGTAGCACTTAAATATTTGAAAAAAAAGAATTTTTACTGGAATCCAGGAATCTTTGTCTGGAAGACAGATTTTATTTTAAGCGAATTTGAAAAGCATGCTCCCTATATTTTATCTCCCTTAAAAAATAAGTTTCCATTTGCAAACTTTGGCGAGTTGAGTGCGGCTTTTAAGTTACTTCCTTCAGAAGCAATTGATACAGCGATTATGGAGAAAAGCTCTATGATTCGAATGGTAAAAGCAAGCTTTGATTGGGATGATGTAGGATCCTGGTTGTCACTCGAAAGAGTATTGAAAGGAGATTCACAAGGGAATCACCACACAGGAAAAGCTTCTTTTCATTTTCACGCAAAAGGGAATATTTCTTCTACTAAGAAAGAGTTAGTTACCTTTCTTGGAGTAGAGGATTTAATTGTAGTAGAGGAGGATGATGTTTTATTTATATCCTCTAAAACTGGAATCAAAGATATAAAACTTCTATTATCTGAGTTAAAGAAAAATAGAAGTTTACAAAAGTATTTGGAATAGATTTTTAACATTATACAAGGAGTTATGAATGCCGTCTGGTAAAAAAAGAAAAAGAAAAAAAATAGCTACTCACAAGAGAAAGAAAAAGCGTAGAGCCAACAGACACAAGAAAAAAGGGAAATAGTCCTTAAGATTTTAAAAGGAGGGTGTAAAGGAATACGATTTTTTACACTCCTCCTTGAATCTTAACTTAAGATTTTTTTTTTGTGTCCGATAGATAACGTATGCTATACGATTCGGATTACGAAGGTTTTAGAACTTGGTGGAAACGCAGTAAAACCCCTGCAAGAGGATATTTCAAATCCTATAGAGCTGTATCTCCTATCGGAGATGTTTTTGTTGTAGATTATAATTTTCATGAAAATTTAGTTCGTCTTAGTTTAGAACCTGCTTCTGAGAAAGGCAGAACCTATACAGCTACCATAAAAAATGGAACAATCATTCGAGAGAGAGATGTATTTAACGCAACGAATACATCCCTCAAGAAAAAATTTCATCCATTCAAGAATGTATTTTCCTGCATTCCTGATGACGATGTTTTAAATTCCATCGGTGGTGTTTATGATATTTCTAAAGTTTCTCTAGGTAAAAAAGCTCATGAAGAAATTCCTAGTGATGCAGGTGAGTTAGAGCCTTATACTCAGGTATCAGGAGAGTCTTTTTATAAAAGACTTTTGCACAGAGCAAAAGATTCGTATGCAGATTTTAAAATTAGATTCCTAGATGATTTGTATGATTCTATCTTAGGAGTTTCAGTTTGTCTTGCAATTTATCTACATTTTTTTGATTATGTTGTTTTGGGATTTTCGCTTGCATTCATGGGTGTTTTTTTTGGTGGTTTAGATTGGATCTTGCGAAATCGAACTCCGTTCTACTTGAAGGTTATGAGTTTCTTATCATTCGGTGGGTATTATTTTTATACGGGGTTTACTAGATTTTAAGGGGATATAAATGGCGAAAGATGATGATCATTTAAGTGAGCAATATATAACTTTTACAATTGGTGAAGAAGACTATGCAATATCTATTATCAATGTAGAAGAAATTGTAAAAGTCACAAATTTGATTAAAGTTCCCAAGTCACAAAATTACTTTGTGGGTCTTATGGACATTCGAGGCAAAGTAGTTAATATGATCGATTTAAGTAAAAAGATCATGAATAAAAAAGTGGGCGAATCCTCTATGAATAGAGCCATTATTGTTAAAATTGATGGCAAGTCCCTTGGCGTGATTGTGGATAAGGTTTCCCATGTAGTTCATTTTTCACCAGCACAGATAGATCCTCCTCCTCCTTCCGTGAGAGGGATGTCTTCTCGATATATCATTGGTGTAGCAAAAAAGGATAATCGCTTTATCATTATCATGGATATTGAAAAGATTTTATCCTCAGAAGAATTAGCAGAAGTTACCAAGTAACTCATCTTCCTGAAGGTGAGTAAGCCTTTCTTAATCAAAAAAATAAATTGACCGATATAGTAACTATGCGGTTTTCTTTGATACTATCTCTAATTCTATCTATAAATTTATATTCTCATGATTATAGAGATGACTCTAAAAAAATTTACAAGAAACCAATTGAAGTTATTACAAAAGAAAGACGAGAAGAATTAGAAAAGTATATAGCGGATAACGCGGAGAAGCCATCCTACCAAATTTCTAAAATTAAATCTTTGTTAAATGAATATTATGCGCAATTTGTAGAAGAAAAAAGAATTCTAGATGTAAGGGAAAAAGCCGGTAGATATAAAGACAGAAAAGACAATGTGACAGATGAATTTAAAAATAACTCCGGAGTCATTCCTGTCAATGCGGATGTAAATTCGATACGATTATTCATTTCAAATCAAAAATTTAAAAATGCACCATCTCAGTTAGCTCGAGATTCTGATTTACTCTATGACCTACATCTACGCCTTGCTAAACTCTATGAAAAGATAGGCGATAGAAATAATACAATCGAATCGTATTATTCCGCTCTTCGCTATAGAGATTACTCGAATACGGAAGAAAGATACTACAATCCAAGTTTATTAGAAGAGTTGAGCGAGGAAGAAGCTGCGCAGAGATTGGCACACAAAAAAATCAAAGATGATTTAGAAGAAGCAAAACAAAATTTAAAAAAAGCTGAAGATAATTCCGCACGAATCGGGTCTCTCTATGCCAAAAGAGATTTAAGTGAGGCGGAAGCAAATGTACAGCTTTCGGAAAATAGATCTAAAATAGATAGTTTAAGAGATGAGGTTAAAGCAAAAGAAAAAGAATATTCCGATTCTTTACTTGGTCGTTTTGGAAAATATGTAAATGATAAAACTTCTTCTGATTCCAAGACGATAGTTGATCTAGCAAAACAAATCCAAGAACTTGAAAATGAAACTAAAGAAAAATCCAAAGTAGATGAAAAGATGAATCATTTTGGAAGAGGGAATTTTGTTGCCTCAGATACTAATCGAAATCAAGACTATGTTGGGTATTCGCAACTTCTAGAGTTTGCAATTAAAGTAAATCCAAACAATGCTGAAGCCATTTTACTTTTGGCAGATGAATACAAATCTTCTGCCAAAAAAAGAAATGCCCTAGATTTTTATTTGAGATATATAAAATTGTCATCCCTCCCAGAGAATAATGGTAAGTATCCGCTTTATGATGTCTACAGAAGTGTTGCAGCCCTTTACACAGATTTAAAACAATATGTTTTAGCATCCAATTACTATGAAAAGATGTTAGAAATTCTAAACTCTGACAAAAAGGAAGATCCAAACTTTTTTTATCAATTGGGAGATTTTTATTCCCATCGATTGGGAAATTTTGAAAAAGGCTCTGATTATTTTTCAAAATGGTTAACATGGCTCGATCAAAAAAGAAAAGAAGAAAAGGAAAAAAGAGAATCGGATAAAGAGTTCGGCATCTCTTTAGAAGAAACAACACGTCGGCTTTCTTCTGAATTTATTGCCTCCTATGCCATTTCTAGCTATAAAAAACAAATGCAATATCCAGAAGAAGAGCAAATCTATTTAGAAAGGGCATATTCTGCATATAAAGAAATATCGACTCTATTAAAAGACCAAGATGCAAGTCTTGCGAACGTTAAGCGAGATGTTGATCTATTAAAGAGAGATTTATTAAATAAATCTACTGCTGAATCACTGTCAATGTATAAAGAAGAACAAGAAAAATTAGAAGAGGCTAGTTTTAGACTAAAATCAATTAAGATAGTCTATGATAGTTTAAAGAAAACAAATCTACTTTTCAGAATGACAGCTTTAGAAGAAGAGAACCGAAACTTCAAACGAGTGAAAAATCTATATGAAGAAATCGTAAACATCGGAAATGAAAATGAAATTGCAAATGCTCTTCGAAACATTGAAAGAATTAAGAAAATAGAAGCGGATGGAATTTCTAGAAAGCGAATTGTGCATTAGAAAATAAAATCCTATAATAGCAATTTATTCCTAAAATAAACCAATAATCTACAAGAAAGAAATCTTTTTCTCTTTATAATTTAAAAAAGATAAGGAGATTTCTAAATGAAAAAGATTTCAAAAATAATTTTAACTCTAATTCTAGTCATCACTCTATTGCAGAATTGCATGAATCGGGACTTACAAGAATTAAACGCAAAACAAGATGTAATTGAAAAAGTGAATGAGCTTTTCATCTTCACAGATAATAGAGATTGGGAAAAGGTGAAGAGCGTTTTCGCAGATCGAGTTGACTTTGATATGACTTCTCTTGCTGGCGGAAAGCCTAACCTATTAGCAAATACTGAAATTACCTCTGCATGGGAGAATGGTCTAAAAAATCTAAAAGCAATCCATCACCAAGCTGGAAATTACTTGGTTCAAATAAATGGCGATACTGCCGATGTTTTTTGTTATGCAACGGCTACTCATTATTTACCTGTAAAAGATGGAAAGAACGTTAAGACTTTTGTAGGTAGTTATGATATTCATTTGGTTAAAAAAGAAAAATGGTACATTGATCGTTTTAAGTTTAATGTTAAATACGTAGAGTAAAATTTAAAGGAGTTATAAAATGAAATATTCACAACTAGGAAATTCAGGACTTGTAGTATCTAAACTATCTATTGGGACAATGTTATTTGGTGGAGAAGGGGATTACTTTGGATTAAAATATTCAATTGATCAAAAAACAGCAGACGCTTTAATTTCTAAATCCATCGAGATGGGTATAAATCTTTTTGATACAGCAAATATGTATAATAACGGTCAAAGTGAAATCATGCTTGGTAAAGCGCTCGGATCAAGAAGAAAATCTGTTTTAATATCTTCTAAACTAGCATTTAGAACAGGAGAAGAAGTTTTTAATGCAGGAATCAGTTATAAGCAAATCATTGAGCAATGTGAGGCAAGTTTAAAAAGATTAAATACTGATTACCTTGACATTTTATTTCTGCACACTGAAGATCCAATTACTCCGCTAGAAGAAATCGCAAAGGCTTTAGAGAATTTACAAATGCAGGGTAAAATACGATACGCGGGAGTTAGTAATTGGCAAGCCTGGAAAACAGCTAGTATGGTTCAATTACAAAAAGAGAGACGATATTCTCCTTTGGTTTCAGCTCAAATGCATTATTCTCTACTCAATCGTTCCATCGAAGAGGAATTTATTCCGATGTCTTCTCATCATGGTCTAGGACTTATGATTTGGAGTCCTTTGTCGAGTGGATTTCTAACAGGTAAGTATACAAGATCCAATCCAAAACCAGAAAACGGTAGACTCAATACCTTTGATTTGAATTTATTTGATCGAGAGAAAGCCTACACTGTAGTCGAGAAAGTTTCAGAGCTTGCAAAAAAGCAGAATACAACCTCAACAGCAATTTCTATTGCTTGGCTATTAGCAAAAAAGATTTGTGCAACGATTTTAGTTGGTGTTTCTAAATTGGAACAATTACAAGATAATATAGATTCACTTGCATTGGATTTATCTACAGAGGAGATCGCGTTGTTAGATGAAGTTTCAAAACAAGATGTTAGATATCCTTCTAACTTTTTAAACTTCCTAGATTCAAAATTAAAAGAAGCAAAAGTATTTTCCTAAAAAAAGGAAAGTATTCTATAATACAGTAAGAATAGAAAGAAAATCAAATGATTGCGTTTCTATTCTTACTGATCTTTGTTCAAGTCCTAATTTCTTAGTATGAATAACATTGATTCAATTAAAAACAAAAATGGAAGATAAACACTTATGAAATAGTAAAGTCATTTCTACAAATTCTTGAGGCTTGTTCTGTATTGAGAATGGATTCCATGCGTTCAAGTTTAAAATTTTACTTTCCCTGTAAGATAGAGAATAAAACCTGTGCTTATCAAAGTAAGGATTTATTAAAATGAGTGAAACACCAGAAATCGTTCCAGTAGGAACCCTTCCTCCAGTTGGAGTAGTGCCAAAAAAAATGCATGCGCAGGTCATTCGTCCAGAGCGTTTTGGAGATCCAGAAAAAGCATTTCAGTTAGAACAAATTGATGTTCCTGAAATTAAACCAGACGAAGTTCTAGTTGCTGTTATGGCTGCTGGAGTGAATTATAATAACGTTTGGGCGGCTCTTGGTTATCCGGTGGATGTAATTGGAGCTAGAAATAAAAAAGGAGAGCCAGAAAAATTTCACATCGGTGGATCCGATGCATCAGGTATTGTATATAAAATTGGTTCTGAAGTTAAAAATGTGAAAGTGGGAGATGAAGTTGTAGTCCACTGTGGTGTATGGGATAAAAATGATCCATTTGTAAAAGCAGGCAACGATCCAATGTTTGCACCATCACAACTCATTTGGGGCTATGAAACAAATTGGGGATCATTCGCTCAATTTTGTAAAGTGCAAGATCATCAATGTCTTCCAAAGCCAAAACATCTATCTTGGGAAGAATCTGCTGCTTATATGTTAGTAGGGGCTACCGCCTATCGTATGCTACACAACTGGAAACCAAACGATGTAAAACCAGGAGATCCAGTTTTAATTTGGGGTGGGGCAGGTGGACTTGGCTCTATGGCAATTCAAATTGTAAAAGCGGCAGGCGGAAGACCAATCGCTGTTGTTAGTTCTGATGATAAGATTGATTATTGTAAGAAGTTAGGCGCTGAGGGTGTAATCAATAGAAATAATTTCAAACACTGGGGAGCAATCACTAGTGACATCAACAAACCTGAAGTATTTGCTGAATGGACCAAAAAAGCGCGTGATTTTGGAAAAGCTCTTTGGGACATTTGGGGTAAAGGTGTAAATCCTAAAATCGTATTTGAGCATCCAGGTGAATCTACAATTCCAACCTCTGCTTTTGTTTGTGAGACAGGTGGAATGATTGTAATTTGCGCTGGAACTTCTGGATTTAACGCTACTGTAGATCTTCGCTATTTATGGATGAGACAAAAAAGATTACAAGGTTCTCATTTCGCAAATGATGAAAACAGCAAAGGTTTTAATGATTTAGTGATCGCTGGTAAAATTGATCCATGCCTTTCTAGAACATTTAAATTCGAGGAAACAGGATCTTGTCACCAACTCATGAAAAATAACAAACACCCACATGGAAATATGTCTATTCTAGTAGGTGCGCCAAGCCTAGGTCTTGGAAAAAAATAATCTCTTAACATAAGAGAAAGAGGGTTGTGTAAAAGCAAATTTCTAGAATTTAGGAATTTTGTAAAAACAAGATTTTAACCACGAAGTGCACGAAGAAAAATTTTAAATTTCCTAGGAAATTTTGACCTTCGTGCTCTTCATGATTAGATTTTTTTTAAGTTTTTACACAACCCTACTTACCATCCATTCGAAAAACCTGTTAATATTATTTAAAAGTCTTTCAAATAACGGTTCATCCAACCAAACAAGGATAGAGCCTGTCAGATCAAAATGATTTGAATTCATCTAGAGATGAAATTCACAGATGGTTAGGATGTAAATTTATTTTCTTAAATCTATCTGATTTCCCAGTTCGTTATATTCCTTGGTTGTATGTTAATATTTCCATATCTAAGTCGTAATGCAAAATAATTTGAGCCAGTTTCCACCTTGAAAATCTATTTTCTTTTTTTGTTTTCAATTCCTAATTATTCTAGATAAAGGATTTATGCAAAAGATTTTATTTCCAAAAGACTTTATCTGGGGAACGGCAACAGCAGCTTATCAAATTGAAGGTGCTTACAATCAAGATGGAAAGGGACTTTCTGTCTGGGATGATTTTACACATAAAAAAGGTAAAATTAAAAATGGTGAAAATGGAGATATCACCTGTGATCATTATAACCGATACAAGGAAGATATTGCTCTTATGAGTAAGCTTGGTTATAAGAACTATCGTTTTTCTATTGCATGGACAAGAGTCCTTCCAGAAGGAAAGGGTCAGGTGAATTCAAAGGGACTCGATTTTTATGACAGACTAGTGGATGAATTATTAAAAAAGAAAATTAATCCTTTTATAACGTTATTTCATTGGGATCTTCCTCTTGCACTTGAAAAAGAAGGAGGTTGGTACAATCGTAATACTGCCGAATATTTTGGAGAGTTTACTGAAGTAATTTTAAAAAAACTAGGAGATAGAGTTACAAACTGGATTACTCTAAATGAACCTTGGATTGTATTTGTATGTGGGTATCTCTTGGGAGTATTTCCTCCTGGAGTTTTTAGACCCTTTTCAGCTTTTAAAGTAGCGCATAATCTATTGTTAGCTCATGGGACTGCACTTGCTCGTATCAAATCAATTTACCCGAAATCAAAAGTGGGTCTTACAAATGCTCTTTCTCCTGTGCATAATTTTTTACTCACAACAGAACCAAAATCTACCCGTAGAGCCGATGCGATAGTAAACAGACTCTGGTTGGATCCAATTTATAAAGGTAAATACCCAGAGGAAATTTTACCATTTATCGAAAAGCAAAATAAGGGAAATATTTTACCGGATGATTTGAAACTGATTTCTGGAAAAACAGATTTTCTTGGGGTAAATAATTATACAAGGTTTGTGATGCGTTATTTCCCTTTTCCAATCTATAATTTTCGTCCTGCAAAACCATTCTACAAAGGTATTCAATTTACAAGTATGGGTTGGGAAATTTATCCTCAGGGTCTTTATGAATTAATGAAAATGATTCGAGAAGATTATGGGAATCCTCCTGTATTGATCACAGAAAATGGAGTTGCTTTCATTGAAAAACCAAATGAAAAGGGAATTATAGAAGATAAAAATCGAATTTCTTTTTTGCAACAATATCTTTCTTCTTTGCACAAAGCAATTCTAGAAGGATCCAATGTGAAAGGATATTTTGTATGGTCTTTTATGGATAATTTTGAATGGGCTGAAGGTTTTGAAAAAACATTTGGCTTGGTGCATATCGATCGTAATACATTAAAACGAACTCCAAAACTCAGTGCAAACTGGTATAGTAAAGTCTGCAAAGAGAATGGCTTTAGTTATGATCTAAATTTAGGCTAATCAAAATTTGGTGTAAGAATTTTTTACCACCGATGAACACCGATGTTTTTAAATTTCTTTATTTATATCGGTGGTAATATTTTAAACTTGTTATTAGATCGAATTCAAGTCAAACTAACGTTATCTCACTTCTAGTTTTAATTTTTCGGCTCGGGTGTGATTGCCTGAGGCAGAATAGATTTCTACTAGAAGTTTTAAAACTTTTGAGTCATCTGGATTTCTCAGTTTTAGAATTTCGCCTAGATCGGTTGCTTTCTCGAACTGCCCTTGTTTAAAATACAGTGTAGCTAGTCCATATATAGCACTTTCATCTTCAGGAAATTTCCATATATATTCATTTAATAGAGTTGAACCAGCTTGTAGTCTTGTGCTAAGAGTTGCTGCTTTTAGTACAAGTTGTGCATAATCTTTCGCATATTGACCCAATTCTTCGTTTTTATTTTGTTCTAAGATTTGAAGAGCTTCTATTGGTTTATCCTTCTGAATTGCGGATATCGCATTCTCAATAAAAATTGGTCTATCTGAAAGATAGATAGGCTCATCACCTTTGTATTTAATTTTTAGAAGACTGAAATCGTCTGTGATTTCTCCTTTCTTTTCTGTTATGGAAAGTATTGTTTCTAAATCCCCATGCGCTTCTTCAATGGTTTGTAAAAATAGATTTTCATTTTCATTGATAATTCTCCTACCTGTTTCATCTTCTCCCAATTGAATATCATCTCTTCCATCTGAACCAATAAAAATAATATCGTTTTTATGCATTTTAAATGTTTTTACTTTAAGAGAGCCTTCTACTCCAAGCATTCCAACCTTTCTGAGATGAAAGCCTGATTCAAGAAAAGATGCTTTCTCGTCTCTATATAAAACGCTCCAAGGATGTTCAGCATTGATAAAATATAAAAATCCAGATTCATTGTCCATTAGTCCAATTACGATAGATACCAGCATAGAACCATCGAATGATTCGAATATTTTTTGTAATTCAATAAATGCGATTTTTAACCAACGTTCTGGGTATACGTTTTGGTTTCCTTTATACATAACGGTTCTAGAAATAATAGATTTAAATACAACGCCAAGAACTATCGCTCCTCCTGCACCTTGAATGGATTTGCCCATAGCATCTCCATTGATAAATACAGTGTATTTCTTTTCTTTGAGAGTTATTATATCAGAAATACAAATATCTCCTCCGATTTCATAGACTCTTTTCTTAAACTCAAATTTTTTCTTTTGTCTCATGAGTATATCAAGTTCTAAGCGATCATCACTTGCTGTATTGGTAGCTAGTGGCTGAATAATTAGAGTGGTTAAAAAATAATCTCCATCTTGTTGTTCTTTTAAGAGTCTTACTTGGTCGAGTGTATACCTAAGTTCTTTCGTTCTAAGTTCTACTTTCTTCTCAAGACTTTGATTTAAATCCTCAATTGTTTCATAGAGATTTAAAAAACGGTTTGCTAAAATGACTGCAATTCCTGTTACAAAAGCAAAAAATGCATATCTTGCAAAATGAAAACCTGTTTTAAAAATAATCGAATCTAGAATGTCAAATACTGAGAATACAATTAAGATTAAAAACCCAAAAAAGAGTCTCTTAGCATTGTCGCTTTTTTCTTTGATTGCTTTATAGAAAATATAAAATGTATAAACAATTCCAAGTAAAACCGATAGTTGCCAGAGAAGTAATAATTGATTTAGAATAGGAGGAGGAGAGAATAAAGTTGCGATTCCAATGATTGCGTAAGATAAAGAAATTCCTTTTAATAATTTACTAAGCTTTCCAAAGAATAAGGATTCCATAAATGCCACAATAAAAGGGAAGATTCCATAAGCAGAAAGAAGTTCCATTCTATAACCCAAAACCGAGTCGAATCCTTGTTCATGAAAAAATCCGATTCTATTTAACATATAAAGAAATGTTGTAATTGAAAGCAGGGTAAAATAAAGGTTATAAACTTCTTCTCTTCTTTTAAAATAGAGAAATAAATGATAAGCACCTACAAATAAATAGAGAAAAATCAATATAAGACCAATTCGATCTCTTGCAACTGCCGCAGCGTCTCTATAATCAGTTATGTATACGCTATTCCCAGTATAGACGCCAGTGGCACCAAATCCTCTTGTTCCTTCTACTTTTATCACTAAAAGATTTCCCTTTTCTTTAAAGAGTTTACTGCTAAGAGGAACTAGGATATTTTTCCCATAACGGCTAATTAAGATTTTTCCATTTTCAGATTTCCCATCTTGATAAACAAGGGTTCCATTCAAATAAATAGAATAAACTTCACCTAGTGAAATAAAATAGAGAGCTGGAAAACTAAGATTTGTTAGATACTCGGTCGGAGCATCAAACTGTGTTCTCATTGTAAATAACGTATCTGCTGTATCAGGATAATACGATTCTGGAGTTAGTGGGAATTTATCGGCTAATTTCCAGTTGCCGCTTATTTTCTCTGAATTTATAAATTCTTCCGAAAACTGATTAATTACATACCATGGATGAGAGTGGCAAGATTCTGTAGATCCATTTCTTTCACAATCTTCTGCAAGGTTAATTTTCTCTAGTGAGTAAATGGGAAATTGGATGAATAACAAAATTAGAATGAATACAAAATTTTTAAGTAATTGGAAAAAAAACATACTGATAGAAATACAGTAAAATTGGAAAGAGTCAAGAAAGTTAATTTTGTTATGAATTAAAAAGAAAATGCGAAAAGCAAATGTAACTACTGTTAGTCGGAGTTTTGCTTAATACTAGCTGTTAGATTTTTCTTTCTTTCAACAGTTGCCATTGAAACTTCTTGAAAAAAAGGATCAAAGGGAAACTTTAACATTGCGTCATATTGAGAGGTTGCCGTTTTATAATCTAGTAATTTGATTGCAGTCTCTGCGAAGTAATAGTGCATTTTTTTTAGATAAGGGATTTTCTCCTTATTTAAATGTTCTGTATTGATTGATTTAAATAGCTTATAGGCTAACGCATATTTTTCTTGATGAAAATACAATAGAGCCTCTGCAATTTTCGGATTTGGATTTGCGAGTGGATTTTCTATTGCTTTTGTAAAATCAAGAACAGGAAATGCCGGTTTTTGTCTTCTGATAATTGTTGCTTCTGTTGGATCGTTTGTTTTATCAGCTTCTTTGATTCTATCTCTAGCTCTTGTTATGAGACCTTCTTTCCAATAGATTTCAGCTAGAGAAATATGAGCTTCATCGTTTAAAGGATTTCTCCAAGCGGCTTCTTTATAGATTTCTTCTGCTTTTTGTTTTTCTCCTAGAAAAAGGTAAATATGTCCTAAGTGAAGATAACTGCGATAGTAGGCAGGGATAATATTTCGAGCCTGTAAGAATTCATAACTTGCTTCTTGAAATTTCTTCTGTATAAATAGAAATCTTGCATAGTTATAACGAGCTGGAAAAAACATTGGATCAGCTTGGATCATAGCGGATAACATTGCGTTAGCCTCAGACCAGTCACCTTCTTCATTTCTCTCAATCAGTTCTATTGCTTCGTTGTTAAATTGTCCAATATTATCGATTTGTTTCTCTCGATAGGTAAATAGGTAAGTAGATTTTGGGGGATTTCCAGACCACATTCTTCCTTTGCAAAGAATAAAGTCGTTTTCATTTTTTAAGAAACTACCTTTGGTAAAATCAACTTTTTGCTTTTGATCTAATTCTTGATCCCATAGATTCATTTGGAATTTTTCATCGTCAATTACTATAGTTTGTGGAAAAATCTGGAATACAAAGAGTAAAAATAGCAATTGAAAATATAACATAAACTAGAATCCTGACCTTAGACTTTTTTCTATGAAAACTTCCATTCTCAGTTGTAAAAATCTCTCTTATACTATCGGATATAAGAAAATTTTTAAAAGTATTTCCTTTGAAATTTTTGCTTCTGAGTTTACTTTACTAACGGGTGAAAATGGGAGTGGTAAAAGTAGCTTATTAAAATTGATTTTACAGTCTTCTAAGCGAAAGGAATTTCAGTGGAATGATAATTTTAATTCAAAAAATATCAACCCTATATCCTACTTAGGTCATGAAAACGGACTCTACAGTTCTCTTACATTGCGGGAGAATCTAAATTTTTTTAATCGGATTTTAAAAAATCCAATGCCTGAATCAGACCTAAATATTTTACTTGAGCGGCTAAACTTGATTAAACGCTTGGATGATCCAATCTCAACATTTTCAGAAGGAATGAAGAAAAAATCTGGAATCATTCGAGCACTTCTTGCACGACCACTTCTACTTTTATTAGATGAACCTTTAAATGGACTCGATGTGAATTCAGCAGAAGCATTCTTAAATATCTTAAAAACAGATTTTAAAGATTCCGCGATACTTCTAGTCTCTCATGAAATCGATAAGCTCTCTAAGCTAGTCAAAAATCGCCTTCATATTTATAATGGAGAAATTAACTATGTTTAGGCACTTGCTATGGAAAGAATTTTTGTTGATTGGTCGTGCTAAAAATGGACTTCTATCTCTAGTCTCTCTTTTAATGGCATTTCTTTTTATTTTTCATTATTCTCTTGAGACAAATACAAAACTAGAAATTGATTCCATTATTGGACTCAAATGGGCGGGTATTTTTTTACTCGCTTTTGTATTGATTTCACAAGTGACCTATGAAGAGAGAGAGTCGGGTGCCTATCGTATTACAAGACTCTATATCTCTTCCCATTCCGAATTTATTGCAAAATCATTTGTTTTGTTCTTTTTATTATTTTTAGTTGAGTTATTTTTACTTTTACTTTTATTTTTATTTTTTGAAAAATTTTACTTTGAGTCTAGTAAATTGATAGGGCAATTTCTCTACTTAATTCCTGGGACTTTATCTCTTTCCTTTTTAGGGGTAACTCTATCTCAACTCAGTTTTGCTACACGTTTGAAAGAAATCGTTCTTCCTATCTTGTTGATACCACTTTCTATCCCTGTTTTACTTTCGGGCATGCAAGCTGAAAGGAAATACTTTTCATCCGCTGAAATTAATTTTCCTTCTTTAATTGTCCTATTTGCTTTTATGATCTTATATCTTGCACTAGGACTTTTGATTCGAGAAGTAGGAGAAGATATATGATTTTTTTAAATAACAATGGAGTGATTTATGAATGAAAAAATAAGAATTTTTTCTCCTATGCTAGACATAGTTTTATTTGTCCTATTTGTTTTATTTTTTCCTTTTGCGGTAATACTTTCTCTCTATTATCCGAATGTAATTTTGGAACAAGGATTATCCCATAGAATTTTTTATTTCCATGTATCTGTTGCTTGGGTTGCCTTGTATGCTCCAGCATTATCAGCACTCTTTGGATTAATCTATATTGTCCGAAAAAATCCAGATTGGGATACGCTATCTTATAGCTTAAATAAACTTTCTCTTTTATTTTCGATCCTAGTTTTAATTTCAGGACCTATTTGGGCTTATAGTGCTTGGGGGACTCCTTGGGACTGGACGGATGCAAGGCTTCAATCCTTTTTTATACTTGTCGTAAGTTTACTCTCCTATTTTGTTTTTAGAAGTTTAATTACAGATCGAAATAAAAAATATTTATATTCTTCCTTTCTAAGTTTGCTTTGTGCGTTAAACGCTTTGCTAACATGGGGAGCCATACGCTGGATTGAAAATCCGGGAAACCATCCTGGTTCTGTTTTAGGAAGAGGTGGTATGGATAAAGATATGAAGGAAACTTTTTGGGTAAATGTTTTAGCCTATCATATTTTATTTCTGATTTTATTTTTAATTATATACAGAAAAGAAAAGTTAGATTCAAAATTAGAGCAAGTAAGAGGGGAGATGGAATGAATCAAATGAAAGTTGCATATAAAGGTAAGGTAAGAGATGTTTATGATTTAGGGGATTATTTAATATTATCCTCAACCGATAGAATTTCTGCGTTTGACTGCGTTTTTAATGAAATAGTGCCCGACAAAGGTAAAATACTAAATAACATTTCTACTCTTTGGTTTAAATATTTTTCTGATATTCCAAATCATATAGTGGAAACAGATTACAATCAATTTCCTGGGGAATACAAAGGACGTGAGGAATTAAAAGATAGATCCGTTCTAGTAAAAAAATGTAAACGAATCGACTATGAATGCGTTGTCAGAGGATATCTAAGTGGATCTGCGTATAAGGAATATAAGTCAACAGGACAAATTGCAGGAGTCGACGTTAGTCGTAAATATCAAGAGTCAGAAGAATTATCAGAACCTCTCTTTACTCCAGCCATCAAAAACGATACAGGTCATGATGAAAATATCAGTGAAAAAGATTTAAAAGATAAAATCGGTTTGGAGTTATTTACCATTTTAAAGGATTACTCTATGAAGCTCTATCTTGGGGGGCGGGAAAGAGTAAAAACAGAGGGTTTGATTTTATGTGATACGAAGTTTGAGTTTGGTTTTTACAATGATAAAGTCATTCTAATTGATGAGCTTTTAACACCAGATTCTTCTCGTTATTGGGAATTAAACACATATGCAATTGGGTCATCTCCGCCTAGTTATGATAAGCAAATTCTTCGTAACTATCTAGAAAAAATTGAATGGAATAAAAATCCACCCCCACCCAAACTGCCAGATAGTATTATAAATGAATTAATATTAAAATATAAAGAATTACAGGGAAAGATAAAAAGATGTTTATCGGAAAAGTAAATATTACATTAAAAGAATCTGTTTTGGATCCACAGGGAACTACTGTGAAAAAAGTTTTACATGATATGGGAGAAGAAATGGTCTCTGATTTACGAATTGGTAAATACATTGAGATTAAATTAAACTCTAAAAATATTGAAACAGCCAGAGAAGATGCAGATAGACTTTGTAAAAAATTATTAGTAAACAGTGTGATAGAAACCTACAAATTAGAGGTAATTCCTGAATGAAAACAGCCGTTATCCGCTTTCCTGGATCCAATTGTGATAGAGATATTGCTGATATACTTTCAAAATACTATCATCATGATGTGACCTATGTATGGCACAAAGATAGTTTTGAAAAAAAATATGATTTAGTAGTTCTGCCCGGAGGATTTTCATACGGGGATTATTTAAGATGCGGTGCACTGGCACGTTTTTCTCCAGCAATGATTTCACTCAAAGACCATCTAGATTCAGGTAGACTTGTTTTAGGAATTTGTAACGGTTTTCAAATCCTCGTAGAAGCAGGTCTTCTTCCGGGAGCATTGACTCGAAATAAAACGTTAAAGCATATATGTAAAAATGTAAATTTAAAAGTTGGCTCAAAAGAAAATCCACTTACTAAAAAAATTTCTCCAGACAAGTTATTGGATATTCCAATTTCACATGGAGAGGGTTCATATTTTGCAGATAAGGAAACATTAAAGAGACTAGAGGATGAAAACAGGATTTTGTTTAAATACTCAGGTGAAAATCCAAATGGCTCTTTAGAAGATATCGCTGGAATTACATCCAAGGATTTTAAAATTGCTGGACTCATGCCTCATCCTGAAAGAGCTGTGGAGGAAATCTCTGGCAGCACAGATGGGAAAATTATTTTTGATTCTTTCTTTGCATTGATTTGAGAAAAAAATCAATTTAGATAAGATTGCGTTTTAATTTCGTTTATCTTATGAAATTGCAAATTTCATGAATTTTTTAGTATGTAGTTTCAATTGTAAATATGATTAATATCATTTGAAAATAGAGTTTCAATATTGAAATTTTTTTTGCTTTTTTAAGCTAATAAATAGACGAATGTAAAACAAGATAGGATAGGTTAATCATCAAATGCAAATAACGTCAAAGATACAGAAAAAAGTACTTGTATTGATTTTAGGTGGAGGAAAAGGAACTAGACTTTTACCTCTTACAGAGAAACGATCTAAACCAGCGGTGAGCTTTGGTGGGAAATATCGATTAGTTGACATACCAATTTCCAATGCTCTTAACAGTGGATTCGAGCAAATTTTTGTTTTGACTCAATTCAACTCATACTCTTTAAACAGGCATATCTCTAGAACTTATAATTTTCAATCGATTCATAAACAAGGCTTCGTGGAAATCATTGCTGCTGAGCAGACAGTGTCCTCAGTTCGATGGTTTGAAGGAACTGCAGATGCAGTTCGAAAAGTATTACCTCATATTGAAGATTATAAATCCGATTATATCATCATTCTTTCGGGCGATCAGCTCTACAATATGGATCTCAATCAGTTTTTAATCACTCATTTATCTGATCCAAGCAATCAAATGACGATTGCAGCAACTCCTGTAACAGAGGATTTAGCACCAGCTCTTGGAATTTTAAGAAAAGATGAAGACAATTGGACTACTGGATTTTATGAAAAGCCACAGGACATTGGAGAAGTTGAATCCTTCCGTCTTCCAAATAGAACCTTCTTAGCTTCTATGGGTATTTATTTATTCAATACAAGCACTTTAAAGGAATTACTCGCAGATACAAGTCTCACTGATTTTGGAAAGGAAATCATTCCAGGCGCACTAAAAACTCATAAAGTTAAAACCTATGTGTATGACGGATATTGGGAAGATATTGGAACGATTCGAGCTTTTTATGAGGCGAATCTTATGTTGACCGATGATTTTCCAAAGTTCAATTTATATTTAGAAAGCACACCTTTTTATACTAGAGCTCGTTCTCTACCTCCAACCAAAGTAAATGGAGCGCATTTAAACAAAGTTTTACTATCGGAAGGTTGCATTATCAATGAATCGAACATAACTCGCTCTATCTTAGGAGTTCGACAAGTGGTAGATTCTGGAACCCATATAGAAAATTCCGTCGTGATGGGTGCTGATTCGTATGGATCCTTTGATAAAAAAGGATTCGGAATTCCTGTTGGAATTGGAAAAGACTGTGAAATCAAGCATGCTATTATCGATAAGGATTGTTATATTGGGAACAATGTTCGCCTTATCAATAAAGAAAACCATGAGAATTACGAGGATGATTTTGTGAAAATTATAGATGGTATTATTGTTGTTCCTCGTAGAAGTGCCATTCCAAATGGCTATGAGATTTAGTCAAAAATAACAGTTTAAGATTGGGTAAAACCTTAACCAGAAATACTTTAGTCTCGTAAAGTATCGAAATTCATTTTTCCTTTTTAAAAATTTCAAGGTTAAGATTTTACTCCCTCTCTTATCTTCTCTCTTAATAAAGAATTATCTTCATTTAACTTCTGTTCACTTCCATAGACTGATTCATTCTTTTTCTATTTCGTCTCAATTTTTTGTTTGTATTTCAAATACAATATTTATCATATAACAATCCTTTGCCGTTACATGGAGTAAAAATCATGCAATGGTTAACTCTTAAATTACTAATGATTAACTTGAATTCTATTTAAAAAAATATCCATATAGGTGAATTTAGATAGGCTGATAAGAGGAATTTCTTAATCCCTATTGTTTGCTTATTTCATTTTGTCGGTAGACTAAGTGCGTTTTTTTTGAAGCGGATCCGGGTTGATTACAAAAAAACTTACTACACTGAATGGAGAATTATCTTGAGTTTTAGAATTGTTATCATTTTTGTGTCCTTGCTTTCCTTTTCCCTTTACTCTCAGACAAAAGAAGGGAGTCTTTCTAAAGTTGTTGTCCTTGGAGATTTTAATCCATACAAATCTGAAAAAAATCCAGCAATAGAAAACCAAATCAAAGAATCAATGAAATCTAATTTGGAATCGAATAAATTTCAAGTGACAGTGGCAAGTGGAAGTTTACAGGATAATATGAATTATGCAAAACAAAAAGATGCAGCCTTTTTGATTGAAGGTTTTTATACATCAGGAACTGAAACTAAAAATTTATCTGTATTCATCCAAATTTACAATCCAAATACGGGTTATATGATTGATGCAATTAGTATTGTCGATGAACTCGATATAGTAGATGGAGTTCAATTGGATGCCAAAGAACTTAAAGAAAAAGATGAAACAATCATCCAAAAAATTGCAAATAAAACATCGAATAGCATTCGTTCGAATAATAATAGAAAAGAGAATAGAGAAAATATAAATCAAAATGCAATTGCAAATGGGATTACTGAAAAGAATAAACTACCAGTGAGAGAAAATTCGAAAGCAGATGAGGAAGCATCTGCAGAAGTATTTAATCTTTTACAAAATCAAGTTACAACATCCGCCACAAAGATTGCAAGAAAGACAAGTGAAGCTCCAAATATTGTATCTGTTATTTCTCATAAAGAGATCCAAGATTATGGGCGAGTTAGTATCAATGACATACTCTATCAACTTCCTGGATTTTCTCCCTCACAAGATTATGATAGACGGACAGTAAGCTCTCGTGGAGTTTTTGAAGGATGGAATAGCAACCATTTACTTATGCTTGTAGATGGAATCCAATTTAATGATAATTTATATGGGAGTGCTTATACATCTGAAATAACTCCAATTAATATGATAAAGTCACTTGAAGTGATTCGTGGACCTGGATCTGCTCTTTACGGATCTAATGCGACTAACGGTGTTGTTTCAATTAATACTTTTTCTGGATCAGATCTAGGCGGATCTTTAAAAACTAGAATTCGTGGTGGAAATTTTGGGACTCGTATTTATGACATCATTACAGGAAACAAAGGAAATCTTTTTTCCTATGTAGTAAGTTATAATTCCTATCAGACAGATGGAAATAATGTAAAAAATTATGATGGGTCTGGAAGAACAGATCCTGTTTTTACAAATTACCTTCAAAAGTTTACAACCAATGATACAAGAAATAGTAATTATCTCTTCACAAAATTGGAAGGTGAGGGTGCTTTGAAGGGATTAACAATTCAATATCATAGACAGTATTGGAGTTTTCAAACAGGCCAGGGATGGCTTTGGAGAACTCCGGATGTGAAAGAAGCAATGGCTGAAACCAGACAAATTGTAACAATGAAGTATACTAAAAATATAACTGAGAAATTAATCCAAGAGTATGCAATTCGCTATCAAAACAGATCCATTGATTGGAATACACGTTATGCGGAAAATGGAGCGTATGATGGATATTATCCAGGTGGTGTAACTGAATATTTAAAGACTGGTGCCAATGATATATTTGGAAGAGGTCAGTTAACCTACATATTTCCAAATGGAGGAACTGCTCTCGGTGGGGTGGAAGCAAATCGATTTGTATATACTGGAGATAGTGAACACTACAGTAATATTAATTTAAGTGATTCAGTTAATGCATTTCCACCTTATGCTAGTGGTGGTTATGTTAAACAAGGACCTTGGTTAGAATGGATTAAAAATAAACCGATACCGAAAATGGCTGCTTTTGGTCAAATCACCTCTGGAAAAATTTTAAATCGTTCATTGGAGATAACATTTGGTATCCGCTATGATGAAACTCAAGCCAAGTTTAGAGGAGTAGATCAACCTAGATCTGGACTGTTGGGAACACCTTCGTTAGATGGCACTCCTATTCCCTCTCAATATTTAGGAGATCCATTTGTTCCAAACGAGAAAAGAATTTTTAAGAGAACGAGCCCAAGGGTCGGTTTCGTATACTTTGTTTCAAATAATTTAACTTTGAAGTTAATGTCAGGAAAAGCATTTAGAGAGCCATCTATTACAGAGTTATTTGGTTTTAATACATTTTCTCTTGCATCCAATCCAAGAAAATTAAAACCTGAGGTGATTCATACAACAGAGGTTGGCGTTGATTGGCTTATAAACAAATACATTAACATCCGAGGAAATCTTTTTAGAACAAGATATGAAAATCAAATTGCGTATAGCGTGGCAAATAATAACTTAAGCACTAACCTTTATACACTGACAACGGGTGGGGCAGAGGGAGAAGCGTTATTTACCTATAAAAATCTTTCTGGTTTCTTAAATTTTTCGTATGCAAAGAGACTCAATGAATTTATACAAGATAGAACTATTTCTATCGATAAGAATCAAATCACTTGGGTTCCAAGTCATACTGCAAATTTAGGTATTACTTGGACAGATCAAAAATTTATGACTAGTATTTCCTTTGAAAGGCAAGGTTCTGTTTATCGGAGGAATAGTGATTTGGGTCCTGTCGATCCTATATTTGGTTTTAATACAAATCTTCCTCCTTATGAATACAATTATCCCGTCTATCGTCCCAAAGTGGTTCCTGCATGGATCAATGTTAATTATAGATTCATGTATAAATGGAATGAATCTGTTGAAATGGGTATAAATGTTATGAATTTGTTTAATTCACATCAAACACTTTTAAAGAATAATAATTTTCCGTTTGATTATATTCGAGAAGGTAGAAGATTTTTATTTGATGTAACTGCCTCTTTTTAAAATGAAATTTAAAATAAAACTGTTGTTAATTAGAATAGTTTTTTTTAATTCTTATACTATGTTTAGTTCTGAATTAAAAGAAGACGAAGATGTGATTTTATACCCAACGTATCTATATTTAGATAAATCAGCTTCTGAATATAAGGTAAAAATTCATCTTCATGTTTTTAAGAAAAAAGAAAATTCGATTAAAAGAAAAATCTTGATCCAAGAATTGGAAAAGTATTTAAAAGTATCTGATGAAGACAATTCTAAAATATTTCAAGAGAGAATTAGGTCATTTCTAGTAGACAATAAAAGAGGGAAGAAAGTTTCTGTGCGTGTTTTAGGGCAAGATTATAAGTTGAAGGAAACAGAAGCCAATGGACGCTCTATCACCGAAATTAAAATTCCCAAGAAATCTATTTTAGAAAATACAAATCAAATAGAAGTAAATGTAAATTCATCCTCTAGAAATAAAAAAGAGTATAAAGGAAAAATCTGGATCATACCAGAAGATTCAACCTGTTTAATCTCGGATGTGGATGATACCATTAAACTAAGCGATGTTAGAAACAAAAAGAAATTATTAGAAAATAGTTTTATAAAACCTTTTGAGAAAATAAGTGGAATGAATGATTATTATATAAGTCTTACAAGTAACGTTAGTTGCTTTTTATTTGTGAGTGCTAGTCCTTGGCAGATGTATAATCATCTTTCCAAATTTTTTTTAGACGAGAAGTTTCCTGAATCAATTTATTTTATGAAAGATATTCGATTAAAAGATTGGAGTGTTTTAAACTTATTTGAAAGCCCTGACAATTATAAAATACAAAAGATTGAACCTATTTTGAAAGAGTGGAAAAATGTGAAGTTTATTTTAGTTGGAGATTCCGGCGAAAAAGATCCGGAGGCCTATGCGACACTCTTTCGAAAATATCCAGATCAAATCAAGAAAATTTACATTCGAGTTGCTTATGACGAAAATCTAGAAGAAAGAATAAAAAGAGTCTTCAGCGGAATCGAAAAGGATAAATACTTTTTCTTCAAAGATCCAAGGGAGATAAAAGAATGAAAAAAACAATTCTTGTCATTTTGTCCTGCTTATTCTTAAAAAATTGTCTAAATAAACAATTATATGAAAAGACTTCACTTCCGAGAAATAAGGATTTTATTCTAGTCTCCGGAAAAATTGATCCTGAAAACTACAATGATAAAATGGAAGTTTTTATAGTAACTCCAGAAAACAAAAAAGTAGAGTTATTGGATTTACTTGATGAAACTCAGATTTCTTCGCTAAACTATTTTAAATATAGAGAGTATCTAATTTTTGAAAATGGTAAAAAGATAAAGCTTAGAAATAAGGAGGGTAACCTAGATTATCCGCAGAATACAATTTTATATCAATTACCAATTCTAAATGATAAAAAAGATAAAATTTTATACAGTGACTTGAGTTCTATCAAAGTTTTTGATTTGAATGGAAAAAAAAAGAAAGAAATCAAAATAGAACATGAGAGAGCAGAATGGTTTAAGGATGATAAAGTAGCTTTTTTATCAGATCGAAAGGATAAGCCAGGTCAATCAATCCAAACAATCGATTTGAGTTCAAATAAAGAAGAGACTCTTTATAAATCAAAACAATTTATCAGTTCTTTTATTTTGAGTCCAGATCGAACTAAACTAGCAACCATAGAATTAGATAAAGTATGGAATCCTATTCAATACTCAGTTCGAATCATTGATCTAACGTCCGGCAAAATTCTTATACAAAAAAATATGCCTGATTATACAAAAGACATAAAATGGTCTACAAATGGAGAACTTGGAATTTTATTTCGAATGAAGGCGGAAGAAGGTTTATATCCTCCATTTTCTATTTATTTGCTGAGTGAGAAAACAGATAAAGATTTACTTCAGCTAAAAGCCTATGAGCCACCAGGATTTATTTTTTCAGGAGAGGGCTATAGTGGTGTAGAAGAATTTACTTGGTCGCCTGATGGTTCCAAGATAGCGTATATTGCATCCGAACCTGGAAATTGCAATCGAGATGAGGGAGGAAATGTTCACTGCGATTTAGATATTTATATTGTTGATATAAATACGGGTGCAAAAGAAAAAATTACGAACATAAAGAATAAATCCTTTACATTCCTTTTTTGGAAAGATAGAATTTAGTCTATCACAGATCATGAAAAATCTAATTAGAATCACAGTTATTATTTTAACAGGAGTATATTTTACTGCCTGCATTATGACGTCAGGCGAAATAAAGGGAACCATTAAAAATCTTGAAAAATCTCAATTTTCAGCTAAAGGCTCTGATTTAACACTTGCGATTTGCGGTTGGCAACCAATAGCTGAAATGCAATTTACTAAGATTGATGTGGATTTATTTCCTGATAGTTCTAGAAGTCGTGGGAGAGGGTATTTATTTATAGATGGGAAAGGCAAAGGCTTTCTATGTAGTTCAAAGATTTTTTTTACATATACGGAAGGATATACCGGAGGTCATGGGACTTACGAGTCCTTCCTAAATTTCGGAGTCTTCGAGAGAGAAAACCCCGTGATCTCTGAAGTAAGTCAATCAGAGCATTCAAAAAAAGTTCAGATTGGAGAGGAAATCTTAGGTAATATAAATAAATCGAATACTCAAATTCCCGATGGGTCTTATGCCGACTTTTATAAATTTGAGAATTCTCTTAAAACTGGAATTAGGATTGAAATAAAAAAAGATTCGAATGAAAAAAATAATTCTTTTGATCCAAGAGCATTTACCTATCAAAATCAGAAATTTTTATCAAAGGATGATGATACAGGAACAATAGTTCAAAAAGGTCTAATATATATCATGGTAACGTCAGGCGATGAAGTAGGAAGATACAGATTAAAAATTTCTGAACTATCCGAAAAAGAAAAATCAAATTTAATTGGCTGGCCTTAATGAGCGGGTATCGCATTTCCTAATGCCCAAAAATAAACCAGTTGAAAAGGAAATGTAACTATATCAAAGACAAGCGCTGTTGGCATAAGTAGTAGATAAAAATAATTATCGTCTCTATTTAATTCTACTATATTTAAATAAATGCTTCGTAGATTTGATTTTGGTAAAGTATAAACAAGTCTTCCATCATGAAAATCTAAATACAATTTTGCTGTTTCTGCCTGAAAGACATTGATTTCTTTAAAATCGCTCTGTGGATAGGATGCGGGACAATTACCGGGATTTTCTTTATAATTTGATACACTTGGATACCTAGCATCTCTATTGAGGATAATGCAATATTTGCCCCCACTTGTTAAATAAATTTTATCTTTTTTGTTATTGATATAAACCTTCTTTGTTTGAATTTCATTTAAATACTCTTGAACATAGGGTAAATAATCTGAGTATTTACTGTAGGCATCGTATTCTGATAAATTAATGTCTGTCTTTCTTTGATCTAAGATTGGTAAAATAGCTGGGTTCGTATTTTTTTCTTGTTCCAAATCTTTTCTTGCATCTGATAGGGAGCAATTTTTAAAAGAATAGGAATAGACTGAATAATATTGAGAAGTTTGAATGAGTTCAATACATTTAGGACTTGTGGATAATAACGTTTTAACTTTTAATTCAATAGAATTATTTTCTAATAATTTGACAGAGTCAATATTTGATTTGGACGCACTATTGACGCTCGTTGGAAATGCTAGTTCATATACTTTAAAACTAGCACATTGAATTTGCACAAAAATAATTGCAAGTAAACAATATTTCATAGGTATATTTTATACGCTTCATATAATTTGTAAAAGCTTAAATTATAATTCACTTAGAATCTTTTTTAACTATCCTTCCTTAGTAAAAAATTATTAATTAGAGTGCCAACTATAAAAATTATCGATTGAAAAATATTTCTAGTCTTATTTTTTAATCCTAGTAATGGAATAGCAGTTCTCTATTGATTTTAAACATGCATTGTATTCATCGTTATTCCACACCAATACATTTGGTTTCGAGAATTTGCGTTTGCAGGTCTCTGTGCAATCTTTTTCGGCGATATTTTTTTCCAAGTCTTGTTTCTCTAAGATAGGAAACGATATTTTACATTGAACAGCAGGATTTTTAGAATCGTTTTCCTTGACGATTGCTTGCAGTTCTTTGCTCTTTTTAACATCATTTGATAAATCTAAATTTCCCTCTCTTAATTTTTTACCATTCGATGTGAAGGTTAGTTTATAAGAAAAATTCTTTATGTTAAAAGAGTTTAGACCAAGTTCAGAGATTGGAATCAATACTTTGTCTTCTTCAAATGGATAATTTTTAAAAGATGAATTCTTTTCTAAAAAGGAAAAATAAATATTTTCTGTAGATAGAACGCCTATCTTATTTGATTTCATTGTTTTAATTTCTTTTCGAATTCTTTCTTTGGGTTCTGACATCATACGAAAGGGTAGAGTTGGAATTTCTAATAGAAAGATGGTTGTAGTGACTACTAAAATTGCGCCACAAAGTTGCACATCGCATCCTCCAATCCCGTCGTCGAAAATAGTTTTTAATTTTACTCCTTTGTTTTCTTCGTATTTTTCTTTAATAAAATGAACTTGGTTTTCTTCCTCTACTTGGTATGCATCTAGCAAAAGATAAAGACCATCATTCGTTAATGTATGCGTTAAAACATATAAATCTTTTTTCTCTATTTGCGTTTTGGAATTTATTTTTTCCGATTCTAAAATAGATTCGTTTTGAGTATAAACTGTAAAACAATGAGTGAAGAGTAAGACTAGTAAATAACTGAGTTTTTTCATTTTATTTCCTTTATCGTATTTTATTTTTATTCGATTTATTTGGCAAATCTTTCTCATTGATGTGGCAAACGAGTATTAGCTGCATTCATATAAAATAGTTTTGTATTTTTTCAGATAATTACCATATTATTTTCGATTTATACCAAACGTCAAAAGAAAAATCCCATTTCAAAAATAATAAAGTGGTTTTGGTCTAAACACTTCTTAGTGTTCCCGAACATCAGTAAGTTCGGTATACCAAATGCTACTCAAATAAAGTCCGTGTGGGAAATTACTTTTTTCATTTGGTATATATTTTTTTATGATTGGATCATTTGTTATAAGTGGAGTATTTTCCTCTAATGACTGTGCGATAAGTAACCTATCAAATGGATTCTGGTTCCGCGATTGCCCATAAAAATGTATGAGTGTCTAAAATATATTGTTTAGAAATAATTACTTCTTCTCCCTGCATGACTTTTGAAAGGAGCTTGGACAGATTTGTTTTTGCTTCATGTATATTCAATACTGTGCTCATAATTTTAGGGTTAGCTAAGTTACTGAACTAAGTCAACCCTTATTCGTAACTTTCCATTCCGTGTGCTTTTCAATTTCTATATACTAAACTTCCACTAAAGATCCATTAAACTTAGGGTAAAGTTCCCTAACGAGGAAGCTTAGGGGCAATTTACCCAATCTTTACTCCTAAGTTTAGGGGAACTTTGGGCAGAATTGAATACGATGCCTTTTGCTACATAGATCTTTCTGAATTCTAATTTTATTCTTGTCCAAAATCACACTTCATTTTGGACAAAGAAGAAATTGATTTCTTGATTTAAAAAGATTCGATTTACTTTATGTTTATAGAATCTAATGTCTCTCCAGCATACGTTAGTTCTTATAAAAATTATCCTGAAGTTAAAAAAGTATTTGGGAAAAAAATTCTAGAAATTTTAGTCTGTCATCAGGAGGGAAATCGAGTCCTTGGAAGCCAAGTTCCTATCTCGATACTTAAAAAGATTCTGCTCTTATAATTTAACGCTATTGACTGATTAAAAAATCAATACAATCTATAGTTTCTTTTTTAGGTTCTTGCGTAAGTAATTTCATTCTTTGGATGTATTTGTATTCTTTCATTTTGGAGAATTAAGAATAAATCGTCAATAGAATTTCCGTTGTAAAATTTAAATCTATTGTTGCACACATAGAATTCTTTTAAACTTATCACAGGTATCTAGTCCAATGCTAATGCTATCAGTATTTGTTGTATTTCCAATACCATATCGAGCGCTTATAGCATTTGAACTACTTGTCCACGCTGTGCAGTTACTACCAACAGTCCAATTCGTATTGAGTCCAGTCCAGTATTCATCGCTTGCACCACTAAAAGAATTTGTTAAACCCCCAAATGAAAAAATAGAACCAGCATCCGAAGGAAAGACATTTGTAGTTCCGTTCGTTCTGAAATAGGTTGTATTTGCTGCGAATGACCAAGATCCAGCTAATGGATTTCCTGTTCGAGTGGTATTGACGGAGACTAACGCTCTATAGGTATTAGGTGTTATACTTGGACGATTTGTGTCTCCATTACACTTCGTATCTGCACCTGCGATACCTCCCAAATTTCCATTATAGGTTGTAAATGTGAGAAAAGTTCTTTTTTCTCCTGCATCATTTGTGACTAGAGTTCTATCAGCTGGATTTCTACCATTGAATCTTATATCCCCACTAACGGCAGATGCAGTTAAAATGGTGAACGATATATTCCCATCTGCAATGGTATCATCAACTGGGGTTACTGTTATGGTTTGTGGAGTATTCCAGTTTCCAGAATTAAAAACTACACTAGAAGGAGAAACAGTTCCCTCTGTTGCATCACTGCTCGATATTCCAATACTAACTGTATTTATTCCAGAAGGCGCACTATTTAATGCAATTGTAAAAGAGGCAGTTCCACCTATAATATTTTCTACCATCGGAGAACCAGTCACTGCTGACACATTAAAATAAATTTCATTATCTTGGTTTACCAATCCAATAGGTGAGAGATTGATTCCATTAAAAACAAGATCCGTGCTAGAACTAGTTGCAAAATTCAAATTATAACTAATATCTCCATCATAATTTGAATCGTCTATCCCTGTAACAGTAATTAAATTGGAACCCGAAAAAGTATTCCAATTAGAAGTATTCAAAGTTATTGTGGCTGGACTAACGGTTCCCTCTGATGTATTGCTAGACGATAATCCTATATTTACATTCGCAGTTGGACTTTGAGAAAGTAATAAATAAAATGTTAATGCACCACCGCTTTCTGTTGTTGTTAAAGTAGAATTGGTTCTACAAACAGAAATTAAAACTCCAGTCCCATCATTATCACAGCTATTACCAGATTGATTGGCAGGATTCAGAGCAGCATAAACACTATCAGAGGTAGTTGGAATTGCAAGATCAATTGTAAATGCTTGATTGCCATCAACAGTCCCATCATTTACTCCACTTACTAAAATAGTCTGAACAATATTCCAATTGGATGGAGTAAACGTTACACTACTTACAGAAACATTTGCTTCTGCTGTATTAAGACTAGCAATAGGAATTGTTACATTGCTTGTAGGTTGCGAGTTTAAACTAATTTGAATGGAAGAGGTAATTTGTCCTCCATCTGTAACTAAAAAAGGATTCGTTGTATTAATTGTATAGCCTGCTGTATCATTATCAGTATTGGAAAGAGAAAGAGTTTGATTTGCTAATCCAGCATAATTAGAGTTTGCACTAGTTACTCCACCTATGATTATATTATAACTAACGTTTCCATCTTGTATTAGATCATTTACTCCGGTAATCGTAACAGTTTGAGTGATGTTCCAATTCCCAGAATTAAACGTAAGTGAATTTGGGGAGACTGTTCCCTCATTTGTATTAGAAGAGGAAATCTGAATTGTAACACTAGAAGTTGGATCTGTATTTAGGATTACATTAAAGGTAGCAGTTCCACCTACCTCGGTTGTATTTCCGCTTAAGCCACTTACAGTGATCCCACTCCCAGTCTCATTATCAGCATTAATTACATTTAGATTTGTTGTTACAAAGTTATTGTAAACTGGATCAGAACTGGTTGTCGTTCCAAAAACAATACTATAATTCTGATTTCCATCATCTATAGAATCATCCACTCCAGTAATCGTTACTGTTTGAGGAATACTCCAGTTCGTTGGTGTAAAAGTAAGAGTAGATGGGCTCACAGTTCCTTCTAACGTATTAGAACTTGCGATAGTTGGAATAGTAACAGTTGCAGTTGGCGCACTAGATAGAAAAACTTGGAAAGTAGTAGTGGCACCTGATTCTGATGTAAGATGTCCAGTTCTTGGAGTCACTTGAACTCCTGGAGTGTCATTGTCTTTATTGATAATCTCGATAGGATCTAATAGGAGATTAGAAAATTCTAGATCATCTGATGTAATTTTAAAATTTATATTATATTTTCTATCGCCATCTACGTAAAGATCATCTATGCCTGTGACAGTTAAGATTTGAACAGTATCCCAATTTGAAGAAGTAAAATTGAGGTTAGTTGTAGAGATGGAAGCTTCATTTGGATTGGAATTTGTGATTTGAATACTCACTTGTGAAGATGGAGATTTATTTAAACTAAAGCGTATTTGTAAAGAGATTCCATCTTCTGCGGTGGCTTTAATTGCTGGAGAATTGATAAAAATTTGTGCTGGTGTGGTCGGCGGTTTAAAAGGAATCCAACCTAATACTTTCGGTTTGTCCGAGAGGGAGCAAGTTAAGTGAATAAGAACTGTAGAGAATAACGCAAAGAAATAATTTCTAATCTTCAAATAGTGCCTGAAATTATTTTGTATCATCTTTTAAACACCTAATCCGCAATTTACTGTTGAAAGCTTTGTCCTATATCTAATAAAATCAGATCGCTTGCATTTTTCTTACTATGGTATTGAAAGGAAAAATTTTAATGAAATTGATAAACATTGAATTCCTTTTCATAAAACCAAATCTGGTATAAACACCTATTTTGTACAGGAGTAAACCTTTGTTATTAACTGTCAATGGGATTCTATATAAATTGAACTACTTATAAATACTTTAGCTCTTGTAATAATCTAAAATAACCAGTGAAAACCTATGTCTCCATCTTAGGTGTCTCTAGTAAATCTTTTTGATTAAGCTTAAAAATCGTTAGGATCCGATCTCTGTGTTTAAATTTAAATAGAAAGAAATTGAATTTGAATCTTTAGTTAAAAACAAACAAGTGAAGCAAGAGACGGATATAACAGTATTTAAAAAAAAGAGTGAAGCGGCAAATAGAAATTAGCCGCATTCCGCAAGGAGTAAAATTTAATTGGAAGCGCTTGCTTCGGTAAGGACTTTAGCTCTTGATTTTGGTTGAGAGAATGGATAGGGGAGATTGGACAATTCTGCAATCTCAACCATTCTATCGTGCAGGAAACTAGCATGGTCATCATCCTTTGTAAATTGTCGAATGGGACCAAACTCAATTTCTAGATTCGTTCGGATAAAACCTTTTGTGTATCTGAAACCGGCGCATACTACGTTAAGCGGAATAGCAGGCTTACCCACAATAAATCTAAACCCTGCTGCTTGTCCTTCACCCATTGTTTGCCAATACGTTGTCTCTTCAGGAAATAAAACCATTACATTTCCATTTCCTTTTTTCAGTCCACTTTCATCTAGATCATATAGAACTTTCTTTGCATAGACTAACATGTGTTTGCTCTTTTCTGGTTTATCACGATCTAAGGGGATACCGCCGATTTTCCAGTAGAAACCTAAATACCGACTTCGCGCAAGACTTGCTTTCATGATACACCAAGCATGTCTGCCAATGGCTACAAGCATAGCATAGTAACCGAGTGGGATATCGATTTCAATCGAGTGCTTTGCTAGAATTAATACAGGTCCATCTATTTTTAAATCCGGAGTAGAAATTATTTTTACTTTATACAATAGAACGGAAGCAATGCGACCAATGAGAGCGAGTAAGTTAGAAGCAAACCATTTTTTTCCTGGATGCTGTTTATAATAGAATAGCATAAGTCTAGTTTAACAGTGTTAGTTTAACTGCAATCAAAAAATATTTCTGAATTCACTTTGCGTGTGCGTAAAGTTGAAACAGTGGAGCTTGTTGGTCAATGGTGTCAGCTAGAGGATTACCACCGATACACACCGACAACAGAACGAGAAAGAATCTTTGGATCTATTTATGATTATTGTATCTTTTATCGGTGTTAATCGTTCTAATCGGTGGTAATCTTTTAATTTATATGATACATCGAACTGGCGTTATTTATTTTATACACTACATTGCTTGTATTTGTATGAATAGTCGAGTAATTTTTATGCAATGGAGTTTTAGTCAAGGGCTATGTGGGTGGATTGTTTGAAGGGAATAATTTCGGATAGGTCATCTTCGTTTTTCTTATTTGCGGCTAATGGGGAGTAGCCTCTTAAGTAATGATAAATTTACTTTACGAAAATTTTCCATTCAGTTCCGCTAAAGTCTTCTTTGACTTCGTTTCTAATCTCTTCTAGTTTCTCTGGGCGATTGTCATGATTGAAGGTTTTCCCTATAGCGGGTAATTCCAATGCTTGATATAGTCCGGGAGTCATAGTCATTTGCACATTTTTTCCAAAATTATTTTTAAATCCTGGGAATATTTTTTCGCCGATTCTGCCAAGGTCTGGATCTTGGTCGAAACTAACTGCACTTTCATCCATTAAAAATTCGCCTAGATTGATTAGCTCACTTTCTTTTACGGTAAACTTCATCTTTTCTCTAGATTCTTTATCAAACACCATTGAGAAATTATAGCGGGGACTTTTTGACTGAGTGCGATAATACCCGAATTTCCCTGCAACAATAGTATACTGCCCAGGTTCAATATTTAAAAAATAAAATCTTTTATTTGATTTGTAGTTTGCTTCTATACAATTTAAATCGGAATATGACTTAGAGGATTTTTCTAATTTCATAATCCAAACACTGTCGAACTCAGTATATCCATTAAAAGGTTTTCATAATTATAAAGAAACTGAAAAACGACAGCGGAAGATTTTTTAAGCGAATCAGGTTTAATCTCAGGCTGGGTTCTGCAATTTGAAAGAAATGCAATCACTACAAACAAACTCAAATAAATCTTTATATTTTTAGGAAGTCTTTTCATTTTCATTAGTTCTCAATCATCCAAAGTTAAACAAATTCAAATAGTCTACATTTCCTCTCCAAAGTATCCCCTTTCGCAAAGGGGACTACTCTGTATTATCCGCCAATCCCAGAAGAATCAGGGGATTTCTAGCTCAAGAGACTCCCGATAGAAAATTTCGGGAGTGACAGCCTTTTTTGCTAGCAGAACTCAGCACAATCACCAATAAACACACTCACCTATAGAAACTATCGCATCCCTTATCGGTGTCAGCGAAGCGAATCGGTGTTTATCGGTGGTAATCCTCTCCCCTTATTTCTTCTGAGGAGGAACGTCAGTGCAAGTGCCGTGGGCGATTTCGGCTGCCATGCCGATGGATTCGCCGAGCGTAGGATGAGGATGAATTGTTTTTCCGATGTCAATTGCATCTGCTCCCATTTCGATAGCAAGACAAACTTCTCCAATGAGATCTCCTGCGTTAGTTCCTACAATTCCGCCTCCGAGGATGCGATGGGTTTCTTCATCAAAGAGTAGTTTTGTAAAACCTTCGTCACGCCCATTGGCGATCGCACGACCGCTTGCTGACCAAGGGAAATGTCCTTTTTTGTATTTGATTCCTTTTTCTTTGCATTGCTCTTCTGTAAGACCTGCCCATGCTACTTCTGGGTCTGTGTAGGCAACGGAAGGAATTTGTTTTGCATCAAAGAATGATTTTTCTCCGAATGCTGCTTCTGCTGCAACATGAGCTTCGTGCACTGCTTTGTGAGCAAGCATAGGTTGACCAACAATGTCACCGATTGCGAATATATGACTCACATTGGTTCTTTGTTGTTTGTCTACATTGATAAAACCTCTATCAGTCACTTGGACTCCTGCTTTTTCAGCATCGATTTTCTTACCGTTAGGCGTTCTACCTACTGCAACTAAAACTAAATCATAGACCTCAGGCGAAGAGGGTGCATTCTCTCCTTCGAAACTGACATGGATTCCATCTGCTTTTGCTTCTGCTTTGGAAGCTCTTGTTTTAAGCATTACTTTATCAAAGCGGTGCGAGTTTTTTCTCTCCCATACTCTTTGTAAGTCTCGATCGGCTCCAGCCATAAGACCATCCATCATTTCAGCGATATCAATCCGAGTGCCTAACGTGCTGTATACAGTTGCCATTTCAAGACCAATGATTCCCCCACCGATAACAAGCATTCTCTTTGGAATTGATTTTAAAAGAAGAGCACCAGTGCTATCAACAATTCTTGGATCCACTGGAAGAAAAGGTAGTTTCACAGATTGACTTCCAGCTGCAATGATAGCTTTTTGGAAGCGAACGATTTCTTTTTTGCCAGTTGTTTTTTGTCCTGTTCCTTCTGTGAGATCTACTTCAATATGATTTGCATCTATAAATTTTCCAAGACCACGAACTATTTTGACCTTTCGCATCTTAGCCATTCCTGCTAAACCGTTAGTTAGTTTTCCTACCACAGTTTCTTTGTGATGGCGAAGTTTATCAATATCTACTTTGGGTTCTGCATACACGATACCGTGTGACGCCATTGCCTTTACTTCTTCCATGACTGCCGCTGTATGCAGAAGTGCTTTTGATGGAATACATCCTACATTTAAGCAAACTCCACCAATAGTCGGATAACGTTCTATTAGAATTGTATTCATTCCTAGGTCAGCACTTCTAAATGCCGCACTGTAGCCGCCGGGTCCTGCACCTAAAACTACCATCTCACATTCATGATCTACTTTCCCTGAATAAGAACCTTGCGGTAAAACAGCAGTAGCCGACTGCACTTTCGGTGGATCTGCTTTGGGAGGATTATTCGTATTAGCCGTTTGGTTTGTATTTGCAGTGGCTGAAACTTCAATTACTGCAATCAATTTTCCTTTTCCTACTTTGTCTCCGACTTTTACAGCAACGGATAGAATTTTACCTGCTTCTTCGGCTGGAATCTCCATCGATGCTTTATCTGATTCGAGGACTAGGAGAGGCTGTTCTTTTTGAACGATATCTCCTGCTTTGATAAAAACTTCAATAATAGGGACTTCGTCAAAGTCTCCAATGTCTGGAATTTTAAGTTCTTTTTCTGCCATATTTTCCTCTATAATACAACTCTTCTAAAATCGGACAAAAGCTCTGCCAAATATACATTGAACTTTGTGCCAAGGACTCCATCAATCACACGATGATCTGCAGTGAGCGATAGTGGACAGATAAGTCTCGGTAAAAACTCTTTTCCATTCCAAACTGGTTTGATGGCGGCTTTACTTACTCCAAGTATTGCGACCTCAGGAGCGTTGATAATTGGAGAGAAATAAGTTCCTCCAATTCCACCTAACGACGAAATCGTAAAGCAAGCTCCTTGCATTTGTTCTGACTTGATTTTTCCATCTCTTGCTAGTTTTGCAAGTTCGGATGCTTCTTTTGCAATTTCAAAAATTCCTTTTTTATCTGCATCTTTGATTACGGGAACGACTAAGCCGTTTGGTGTATCCGCAGCAAATCCAATATGATAGTATTGTTTTAAAACTAAGTCATCTCCATCTAGAGAACTATTGAACTCGGGAAATTTTTTAAGAGCCACAACACAAGCCTTGATGATAAAAGAAAGCATTGTGAGCTTGATTCCTTCTTTCTCGTATTGCTTGTTTGTATCTACTCTGAATTTTTCTAGGTCTGTGATATCTGCATCTTCGTGGTATGTTACAGATGGAATAACAATCCAATTTCTAGAAAGATTAGCCGCTGATAGTTTTTTAATTCTAGAAAGCGGCTGACGTTTTGTTTCTCCGAATTTACTAAAATCAATCGAAGGCCAAGGAAGTAGATTGAGTCCAGAAGTATTGGAAGAAGTGGAAGTTTGTCCACTCATGACTGACTTTACAAAATTTTGAACATCTTCTTGTGTGATTCTTCCCTTAGGTCCTGTTCCTTTTACCTTTGCAACATCTACTCCAAGCTGTCTTGCAAATTTTCGAACAGATGGACTTGCATGACTAGATTTTCCATTTGAGTCATGCGAGACTTCTACTTGCACTGGAGGAGTGATTGGTTTTTGTGGTGGAGGTGCGGATTGTGCGATAGGCGCACTCTCTTTCGGTTTTTCAGGAGTAGGCGCTTTGACTTCTGCTACTCCTTCTTCTCCTTCTAAAACAAGAAATAAAAAGTCTTTCGAGACTTTGTCTCCCACTTTTACTTTTAAATCTTTCACCACTCCATTTGCGGGAGAGGGAACATCCATACTTGCTTTATCAGATTCGAGTGTGATGAGAGATTGTTCCGCGGAAACTTTGTCTCCTACTTTCACATGAATTTCGATGATCGGTATATCACTGTAATCCCCTATATCGGGAATCTTAACATCAATTAATTTTGCCATATAAATTCCTTTTATACTGTTAATGGATTTGGTTTTTTAGGATCGATTCCATATTTCTTGATTGCTTCTGAAACTTTTTTAGGTTCGATCAAGCCTTCCTCAGAAAGAGCCTTGAGAGCGGCAATTGTTACCCATCTCTTATCTACTTCAAAGAAATGTCTAAGCTTTGCTCTTGTATCAGAACGACCATATCCATCGGTTCCAAGTGTTGTATATCGTCTTCCTAGGTTTTGAAGAGCAGGACGAATTTGTTCTGCAAACATTCTTACATAGTCAGTTGCCGCAATCACTGGACCTTTTGTATCTTTGAGACAGGCTTCTACGTGGCTAACTTCTGTTTTCCCCTCAGGGTTTAGTAAATTGTTTCGATTCACGCGATTGATATCTCTTCCTAGTTCTGTAAAACTTGGGCAACCCCAAATATCTGCCTCGACTCCCCAATCGTTTTTGAGTAATTCTGCTGCTGCAATGACTTCTCTAAAAATAGTTCCACTTCCTAGAAGTTGCACTTTTAGTTTTGCATCTTTTTTATCTGATTTTGAAAGAGAATACATTCCTTTTAGGATATTTCTTTCTTCTCCTTTTGGAAGAGCTGGGTGAGTGTAGTTTTCATTCATCACAGTGATATAATAAAATATATCTTCTTGGTCTGCATACATTCTTTTGAGTCCATCTTGTAAAATAACTGCTAGTTCAAAGCTGAATGTTGGATCATAGCTCACACAATTAGGAATCGTTGCACTCCAGAGATGACTGTGTCCATCTTCGTGTTGGAGTCCTTCCCCGTTTAACGTTGTGCGCCCAGAGGTTCCTCCGAGTAGGAATCCTCTACTGCGCATATCGCCTGCCGCCCAACATAAATCGCCCACCCTTTGAAATCCGAACATAGAATAGAAAATAAAAAATGGAATCATCATAGTTCCATGAGTTGAATAGGCAGTAGCCGCTGCAATCCAATCACTCATAGCACCTGCTTCATTGATTCCTTCCTGTAAGACTTGTCCTTGTTTGTCTTCTCTATAGAACATCAATTGATCTCTGTCTTGTGGAGTATAGAGTTGTCCTACATGACTCCAAATTCCGAGTTGCCTAAAGAGTCCTTCCATTCCAAAAGTTCTAGACTCATCTGGAACGATAGGCACAATACGTTTTCCAATTTCTTTGTCTTTGAGTAAAATATTTAAAAGTCGAACAAATGCCATCGTAGTAGAAAGCTCTCTTCCTTCAGTGGTTGCTTCTAAGAGGGACGCAAATGCATCTAGAGAAGGAACTTTTAGACTGTCTGCTTTTTTTCTTCTTTGAGGGAGATAGCCACCAAGTGCATTTCTTCTTTCTTTCATATATTGCATCTCTGGACTATTTTCAGGAAATTTTACAAAAGGAAGTTCTGCTAATTTATCATCTGGAACCGGAATTCCAAAATGATCTCTAAATGCTTTTACATCTATATCACTCATGTGTTTTTGTTGGTGCGCAATATTCATTGCTTGCCCAGAGCTACCCATCCAGTAACCCTTTACAGTCTTTGCGAGGATAACAGTCGGTTGCCCCTTGTGGTTGACCGCCGCATGATAGGCCGCGTAAACTTTGTGAACATCATGTCCACCTCGATTTAAATTCCAAATATCTTCGTCTGTCCAATCTGCAACTAGTGCTTTTAACTCTGGAGTATTAAATACATGCTCTCTGATATAAGCTCCGTTTTTTGCTCTCATGGTTTGGTATTCACCATCTACAATTTCGCCAAGTCTTTTCATGAGAATGCCTTTTTTGTCTCTGGCAAATAACGCATCCCAGTGACGTCCCCAAATCACTTTGATTACATTCCAGCCGGCACCTCTAAATTCACTTTCTAGTTCTTGGATGATACTTCCATTTCCACGAACAGGACCATCTAGTCTTTGTAGATTACAATTGATTACAAAAATAAGATTGTCTAGTTTTTCTCGACCAGCCATTCCAATTGCACCTAACGACTCAGGCTCATCGGTTTCTCCGTCTCCTAAGAACGCCCAAACCTTTCTGTTTTCCTCTTTGATCATACCTCTGTCTTGCATGTATTTCATAAATCTGGCTTGGTAGATTGCCATGATAGGACCAAGTCCCATAGACACAGTTGGAAATTGCCAGAAGTCAGGCATGAGCCAAGGATGAGGATAACTAGAAATTCCACTTCCATCTACTTCCTGTCTAAAGTTGATGAGTTGATCTTCCGTGAGTCTTCCTAGTAAAAAGGCACGAGAGTAGATTCCAGGTGCACAATGTCCTTGAACATAAATTAAATCTCCTCCATGTTTTTCAGAAGGAGCATGCCAGAAATGATTGTAACCAATGTCGTATAACGTAGCAGCAGATTGAAAAGAGGAAATATGTCCTCCCACATTTGAATTTTCATTTGCACGAAGAACCATAGCCATAGCATTCCAACGAGTATAAGAACGAATTTTTCTTTCGAGTGCTTGATCTCCCGGAAGAGGAGATTGTTGCTCCACAGGAATTGTATTGATATAAGGCGTTTCTGCGTGGAAGGGTTGCACGACTCCATTAACTCTTGCGAATTCGATTTGCCTGTCAATAAGATAGGCAGCTCGATCAGTCCCTTCGGCATCGATGACTCCATTTAAAGCATCAAGCCATTCTTTTGTTTCGATAGGATCTACATCCACTTGTTTTGAATTTGTTATAGATTGTTCTGGTGTAGCAGACATACTTCTCTCCAATTTAGGAATTAGCCATTTAGATTATGAATATAAACTTTTGTCTATCTTATTTTGAAATAAAGTAATAAGGCGCGATCGCCGCTTACTGTTTTTCAGTTCAGGATTTTTCACCACGAAGGGCACGAAGAACACGAAGATTGTATTGCAACCTTCTCTTTCCTTCGTGCGCTTCGTGGTTGATTTCTTTTTTCTGAAAGGAGTGATATTTACCGATGGCAGCTTACAGGATTACCACTGAGGACACTGATCACTGAACGATACAGAAACGATGGAATTATCATATTTTTTATCGGTGTTCATCGTCCCCATCGGTGGTAATCTTTGAGAGTCACCTTAGATCGAGATCATTAGCTAAGCCCTATTTTTATCAAAACAAGATCACATTTCAATTACTTCTTTTACTTGTTCTGCAATTTCTAATTCTTCGTTGGTTGGACAAACTAGAATTTTGATTTTGCTTTTATCAGAATTGATTTCTCTTATTTCTTTGCTTCTCGTTTTGTTTTTTGTATCGTCGATTTCGATTCCGAGAGAAGTTAGGTTTTTTACGACACGCTCTCTTATGTCGGGAGAATTTTCCCCAATTCCAGCTGTGAATACAATTGCATCTAAGTTTCCATCTAGACCAATTAAGTAAGAGCCGATGTATTTGCGGATTCGATTTACATACATTTCAAGAGCAAGTCTCGCATTTTTATCGCCTGTCTTTTCTTTTTCTAGTATATCTCTCATATCGTTTAGTCCAGAGATTCCTTTTAAGCCGCTTTCCTTGTTTAAGATTTTATCAATTTCTTTGTAGGAAAGTTTGATATGATCTGCCATATAAAAAGGAATCGCTGGATCAATGTCACCCGTGCGGGTTCCCATAATAAGACCTTCGAGTGGAGTCATACCCATTGAGGTATCAAAACTTTTTCCCTCTCGAACAGAACATACACTCGCTCCATTTCCCAGATGCAATGTGATTAAGTTTACCTCTTCCAATTTTTTATTTAGAAAAGATGCAACGGTCTTTGAAACATATCTATGAGATGTTCCATGAAATCCATACCTACGAATTTTATGCTTTTCATAAAATATATTTGGAAGCGCATAGCGAAAGTTTTTTTCCGGCATTGTTTGATGAAATGCTGTATCAAAGACTGCGACGTTAGGCACACCTTTAAAAAAAGTTTGTGCCGCAAAAATTCCAGAAAGATTTCCAGGGTTGTGGAGTGGGGCGAGCGGAATATTTTCCTCAATCGCTCGAATCACATCTGGATCAATGATGATTGGTTTTGTAAAAATTTCTCCTCCATGCACCACTCTATGACCGATAGCCGTAATTTCCTTTGAATTGTGAATCACTCCTGTTTTTGCGTCAGTAAGTAGTTCATCCATTTCTTTGATTCCAGTTTGGTGATCGGCAATCTTCTTTTCTATTTCAATACTTTCTTTTAAGTTGATTGAACTGTATTTGTGTTTAGATTTTTCTTCTCCAATTCTTTCGATGATTCCCGAGGCTAATACTGTTTTGTCATCCATCCGAAAGAGTTGGTATTTTATAGAAGAACTTCCAGTATTGATTACAAGTATTTTCATTTTTACTCCTGTGCTTGAATTGCTGTAATTACAACCGTGTTAATGATGTCTGGAACCGTGCAACCTCTACTCAAATCATTTACTGGTTTTTTAATTCCCTGTAAAACAGGACCGATTGCAACAGCGTTAGCCGATCTCTGGACTGCTTTGTAGGTATTATTCCCTGTGTTTAAATCCGGAAAAATAAATACAGTTGCTTTTCCTGCAACCGGACTATTTGGCATTTTAGTAGAAGCAACATCTGGATCTATCGCAGCATCGTATTGAATCGGACCTTCGATTAAAAGATTTGGATCTTTTGCTTTTACAATTTGGGTTGCTTCTCTTACTTTTTCTACCTCTTCTCCTTTTCCAGAATCTCCTGTAGAATAAGAAAGCATTGCAATTCTAGGTTCAATTCCAAATTGCTTTGCCGTTTCCGCTGAGGACATTGCGATTTCAGCTAATTCCTGTGCGGTTGGATTTGGATTTACTGCACAATCTCCGTAAACCAAAACTTTGTTTGGCAAACACATAAAAAATACACTCGATACAATGGAGAAACCTTTTTTTGTTTTTACAAATTCTAAAGAAGGTCGGATTGTATGTTGGGTTGTATTTACCGATCCAGAAACCATTCCATCTGCATGACCTTTATACACCATCATGGTTCCGTAGTAACTAACGTCACTCATTACATCTTTTGCATTGTCGATTGTAATTCCCTTGTGCTTTCTCAGTTCATAATAAGTTTCATAGTAATTTTGAAATTCAGCAGAGTGGGCTGGCTCTAGAATATTTACATCTTTTAGTTTGAGACCTAGCTTTTTTATTTTTTCCCGAATTTCTTTTTCTTTGCCTAATAGAGTTACCTTTACAACATCTCTATCTACTAATACTTCGGCGGCTCTCAGAATTCTTTCTTCATTTCCTTCTGGTAAAACGATATGTTTTTTCAAAGACTTTGCTTTTTGAATGAGATCATATTCAAACATCTTAGGAGTGATTACACTCGATTTGTAAACAATCATCTTCTCTTTTAATTTTTTAGTTTCTACATTTGATTCGAATAGACCTAGGTAGATAGAAATTTTTCGTCTATCGTCTGGGGATACTTTGGAATCAATGCTATTGATTTTATAAACAGTTCGGAGTGTGTCTTCTTTTGTTACAATGACTGGAATATGAGCGTCTAGACCATCTATGATTTTGCGAATGTTGTGATCGGGATGAATTCCTCCTGTCAAAACTAGTCCCATGATTCTAGGGAAGTTTTTATTTTCGGAACATAAAAATCCCCCGAGTATAATATCCGCTCTATCTCCAGAAACTATGACTAAGGTTCCATCTTTAATATGATTTAGAAAATTTTCGAGTCGCATTGATGCAACTGTATTATAGTAAGCGTGACGCATTAGGTGTTCACTTCCATACAAAACCTCTGCCTCAAGCGCTTCTGTGATTTCTTTCATGGTAAGAGTTCGAATGATTTCGTTTTCGGGAATGAAGTAGGCTGGTATGTTGTCTATCGTCTTAAATTCATAAGATTTTTTTAGTTGAGTTAGATTTTCAGGATTCACTCTTGTAAGAATAGATCCTATGATCGTGCAGCCACTGTTTGTATACGATTCAATTGCAAGAGACAAATCGGAAAGAACACTGTCGTTGTCTTTATGGGTAGCTGGAAGAACGAGCATAATAGGAGCCCCTAGGTTTTTAGCCAGTTCTGAATTGAGTTCGAATTCAAAAGAACTAGTCGACCCAGAAAAATCAGAGCCTTCAATTAGGACAAAATCGTATTCTTCTTCTAGCTTTTTACATTTTGCCATAATCGTATCAATGAGCGCGCTTTTTTTGTCGGCAGCAATCAGCTCTAACGCTTGGTCCATAAATAAACCATAGGTATCTTCGTATTTGATTTGTAAATTGTAGTGCTTTCGGATTAGATCTATATCTGGATCCATCTTTCCATGATCACGGTTTTTTATAATTGGTCTAAAAAAGGCGACTCGAGAGAGTCCACTTTTTAATAATTCCATGATCCCTAAGGATACTAGGGATTTGCCGCTCTTTGGTTCTGTTGTGGTTATGTATAAACTCTTAGACAAATGATATTCCTCTCTGGTAAGTTACACCTATAGTTTAGGTCGTAAAACTTGTCAATGTCATTAACGTAAGTTTTTTTTACCATGGAGAAAGACGGATTACCACCGATGGCACCGATAACAAAACGATAAAAACGATGTAAATTTTCAATTATCGAATCTTTTATCGGTGTTCATCGTCTTCATCGGTGGTAATCTTCTATATCGGTATTGGTTTTTATTTAGTAGAAAAAAAAGCAGTATGCTTTAATCTGCTCTTCTATGAAATTTTCGATTCGTAAACTCATTGAATATTTACATCCTTGGGGACCTTATATTCCTACCTCAAAAAAGGACTATTTTCTACATATCATCCTATTTTTTGATTTAATATTTATTCTATTTCTAAATTCCTATGAGGCATTTTTACCAAAGATTTATTCTGGTGCTGCTTTTTTATTTGATATGTTTGTTGTGACTCTCTGGGGTGTTCAAGTTATTTTTAGAATTGGACGTTCTCCTGATAAGTTTGAATATATCAGCACAAATTGGTATCTACTCCCAGGACTTGTTCCCTTTCCTATCTTTCGTTTCTTTTTGGCTCTTGCGACTCTAAAGCTCATGATTATTACCTATAAGTTTATCAAAAGAGGAGAGAAGGATACAAAACAATTTATCAAAAGAGAATTGAATTTCCGTTTTATTGATTTGTTTGTAGATGCAATTTCAGATGCGATATTCTTACGATCTCTCGAAAGAGTAGAAGAAGTAGTTGAAAAAATGGATTTTCAAGATCTAACAAAAGACATCATTGCAAAGAATAAAAATGATTTGGGAAAAGTTGTGCGAGAAACCTTAGAATCTAAAAATTTCATGAAACGTGTGAATGCTCTTCCTTTTATGCAAGAAGTTACAAGCAAAGTAAGTGACGAAGTCACAGAAGCTATTTTAGAAACGTTAAGCACTCAAGTAGTTGGTCAAATGATGAAAGAGGTAAACCTGCGTTTGCTCCATGTCATGGATGATCGTGTGCGTAAACTAAGCCTAGATCGAATCACGGAAGAGGATAAGAAAAAAAGTTAGAGGGAGAAAAGATTACCACCGATGAACACCGATAGGCACCGATGTGTTGTTTTCTTCACCACGAAGAGCACGAAGAGGCACGAAGGGTTGGGATGAATTAAAAAAATTGTAGGTCAGGTCACGCGACCTGACGTTTTGTGCAATGCGATTTGTCTTTTCTATTTCTTGAAATAAAAGATTTAACCACGGATGAACACATGCGAAGGCGTTGGTCGCGAAAGCTTGGAGCGAAGGGTGGAATAAGCACGAAGGGTTGGATATATATAAAAATTGTAGGATTATCTATTCAGCATGAATCTCTAAATAAATCTATTATCTGATAGACGCCATAAATTATCTAATTTTCTTTAAAAAAGTAATCATTGTATGCAATACACAGATGCATCACTAGGCGAAAGGTCTGTTTTGTCACCGTTAGAAAATGTATAATGTGATGAATTTGGACTCGGAGTGGATGACCAAAAATGCCTAGTTATATAATTGTAATCCCATGATTTCATAGTCTTTGATAAATACGCTGCCTTTAATTCATTTATAGTAGGTAATCTCAAGCCTAGATTTGCACATCTTTCAGTCGCTTCTTGCCAACTCATATCACCTTGGTATCCACCAATCCATTTTTTTGATATTGGAAGTCCATGCGTGCATCTAACGTTAAATTTATCATCAACAGTCATATTTTCTTTAATACTTCCATTCTTAATATCAATATAATGAAACGGCTCAGATGACCAGTAATAAAGTCCATCTTTTTCCCATGATTTAATTACATCATCCTTAATTGAATATTTAAGTTCATCTATGCTAGGTAATTTCATTTTTATATTTGTGCATTTAATGTTTGCATATTCCCAATTGCCTGATCCCTGTAGTTCACTCCATTGCATTGAAATTTTTTCTTTCACGATTTTATTCATAATCGAAAGCCCGTCAATACAACGAACATTTAGATATCCATCCTTCTGATTACTTATTCTATATCCAGCAGCCTCGATAGTAATACTGTATGCACCACCGTATCCGCCACTAGGAGCATTTGACCAATAAGATAATCCATCTTTTTTCCATTGTTTACCGGAACCTTCTTTCATAGCTACTTTCAATTCTTCAATAGATGGTAACCTCATATTAATACTTGAACATTTTTTGTTTGCCGTTTCCCAATCCATTACACCTTGATAATCACTCCATTTTTCAGAGTTCTGGCTAAATATCGATGTTGCTATTATCATTATTATTGCTATAATTATCTTCTTCATAAGGACACTAAAGATAGAATAAGAATATTTGTCTAAATTAAATCCAAAGAATTAAAAATAAATTTTCAATACAGAAGCAGATTGATTATTGTTTAATATTTATGTTTTTGTAATTTTGGTAATTTAGAAATAAATATTTTGATAATTTTAGATATTGCTGTTGAACGAATTAATCGCCTGCGGTATAGATCGGCTGAAGGAGAGCGAAAAAGCGATGGGAGGAAAGCGCTCCGCTAGGAGCAGACCTCATTTGAAATGGTTGGTTCATCTTGCAGAAGGTGCGTTAAACTATAAGATTTATTGCATTTATGGAAAAAGAGAAAATTATTATAACACATGGATTTATAAAGAAGGAACAAAAACTACCTGCATTAGAATTAAAAAAAGCACAGGTTGCGAGGAAGGAATTTTATGAAGAGTAAAGAAAAAACAATTTCGTTTAAAAGTGTTTTGAATCAGGAATTAAAAGATCTAAAAAAGAAAAAAGTATTTGATGAGGGTTATAAAGACTTCTTGGTTTTTGAATTGGTTTACTCTCTCATGCAAGATGATGAAGCATCCATTCGGGAACTTTCTAAAGCTCTAAACATTTCAACTAGAACGATTTTGAAAATTAGAAATGGAAAAGAAAATCCTAGAATTGATACTCTAAAGAAAATTTTAAATTATCTAGGTGCTGAAATTCAAATTGTTAAAAATAAAAAAGTCTTAGCAATTATTTAATGGATGGGGTTAATATTGAGTAACCGCAAATCATCGAATGCAGCGGACAAAGATAACATCGTTTTTCGGGATATCGCTTTCGAATCCATAGAGGAATCAAAGTAATATGCGCTATCAGAAGAAAATTCTTCTGACGTCCAATACATCACATTTTCCCACTCTCTTATGATTCCAGAATGAAAGGCTGTTTTAAGTTCTACTCTATCTCTTTTAAATCGAGCGTAAATTCAGGGAGAACATCTTCGCCGGAGAGGATGTGGTCTAGACCGAGTAACGTTTCTACTGGTTTGTTTTTGCGATAGATGTAGATTTTCTTTTCATCTAGATCAATGAGCCATGACAAAAGACATCCATTGTCCATCCATTCTTCCATTTTCTTTTGAGAGGTTTCAATGGAATCAGAATCAGAAAGAAGCTCTAATACAAATTCAGGACAGAGAGGAGGAAATTTCTTTTTATCTTCTAGGGAAATGGAATTCCATTTAGCGTTAGACACAAATCCAACATCAGGAGAACGAATTCCGCCTTTAGGCAATTTGAATGCAGTGGAGGAGTCAAAAAACTTACCTAATTTCTTTTTTCTGTTCCATTCTCCAAAACGTATTCCTAATTCGAAATTTCTTCTACCTGTTTCCCCGCCGGTTGGTGCCATAATAATAATTTCTCCTTTGCTACTTCTCTCAATCCTCGATTCAGGATTTTTTTTGCAGAGATCTAAATACTTTTCATCATCAATCTTGCCAATGGAATCGGGTATCTCTAAAACAAAGGTATTCATTTTTTCCTCCTAGCAACTCACCTTATATAAGGCGAACCAACCGTTCAAATGATGTTTGCTTTCTTAAGCCGTTAAATACTACTCATAAATTGTAACTAACGTCAGTTTGATACAACAAATTTAAAACCATCTGTGTCCATCTGTGTCCATCCGTGGTTAAAAATTCTTATATCAAGTTCAGGTTAAGCAAAACCAAAAAGAATTGCAAGTCTTTTTATCCTTCCCATTTAGGGAAGAGATCTGCATTGACTCCGAGTAAATTGAAAATTCTTCCTGCGATAAAATCTCCCAAGTCATCGAGTGTCTTTGGCATTTGATAGAAGCCGGGAGAAGCGGGAAGGATGATTGCACCTGCTTGATCGAGGGAAAGCATATTTCGCAAATGAATTTGATTGTAGGGAGTCTCGCGGGGAACAAGGATTAGCCGCCTTCTTTCTTTTAGAGTTACATCGGCACATCTTTCAATTAAATTTTCAGTGAGTCCTGCATTGATTGATGCGATAGTCTTCATAGAACAGGGAAGAACTACCATCCCATCCCAAGTATTAGAACCAGATGCAATATCTGCTCCAATGTCTTGGAAAGAACGAAAGTGAATTTGGTTTTGAATGTTTTTGATTTCCCAGCGATTTATAATAAAATCAAGAATCTCTTGTGCGGTATTGACTTTGGTTTCATATTCCTCTCGAAAGATTCGAATGGAAGCTGGACTTATAATTAAAAAGGTTTCCCCTTTTATTTCTAATAATTTTTTAATAAAACGAGCTGGGTAGATGGAGCCACTTGCTCCCGCAATTCCTAAAACTAATTTCATAATCGTTTTGCCATAGACCTATAAATAGATAGAGATTTATTTTGATTCATTTTTTTTCCTAAATCAATTTTTTTACTATTGCACAAATTTTGTATATAAGTCTTTTCCTCTGTCTAGAAGAATTCCAATAAATAGAATCACACTAATCGAAGCATTGATATGAAAAAATGCAATTGGAATTTTTTTTAGATCAGTGGGGCTAACAAGTGTATGCTCCACTATAAATAGAATTCCAGTGATTCCAAGAAATAGATAATAGAAAAATTCTAATTGCGCTAAGTATCCTGCATATACAAACAAAACAAATGCAATTACATGTGAAATCTTTGCGATTAAAAAAGCAGTTGGAATACCAAGACGACTTGGAATAGAGTAGAGTCCTAGTTTTTTATCTACTTCCACATCTTGCGAGGAATACAAAATATCAAAACCAGCGATATGAAACATGAGCCCAAAAGACCAAAGAGCTGGAATGAGTTCTAAATTATTTTGAATTGCAACCCAAGCACCACTTGGAGAAATTCCAATTCCAAGACCTAAGATGAAGTGGCAAAACATTGTAAACCGCTTGCTGTAACTATAAAATAAAATAATTGCAAGTGCCGGAATGGATAAGATAAAACAAAGCGGACTAAGTAGATAACTAAAAATTAAAAAACTAATCCCAAATAGAATCGTAAAAGAAAGAACTGATTTTTCAGATAAGACTCCTGATGGAATTTCTCTATTTGCTGTTCTTGGATTTGCTTTATCGAATTCTCTATCCGCATAACGGTTAAAACCCATTGCCGCACTTCTTGCTGTAAACATACAAAGTAGGATGAGTATTAGTTTCCAGATTAAGTCTTCCGTGCTTAGATTTGATTTTAATAATGCGATTACACTCGCAAGTCCTGCAAAAGGTAAAGCGAAGAGTGTATGAGAAAATTTTACCATTTTCCCGTAGTTGTTGATTGTAGTGAAAATTGACATTGCCTACCTCATAAATTAAATCCATTTTTTAAAATCAGCTTATAAAGTAGATTAGAAAAAGAATGCAGTTATAAAATCAAATAGGTTGACGAGTATTTATCATCTCTAAATTAATAGAAGAGAATACTTATAAAAAAATTCTTATAAATTGTATTAGTCCTGATTTTAGTAATTTGCCCGAAATCAATTTGGGCAATTTTATTCTAACTTGATACAAAATAAGAAGAGTATCATAGTTCAATTTTGGGCTATATCTTATTGAAAATAAAAAAGCTCTTTCAATAGTATTAAATAATTGAATGAATTACTAAAAAGAAGGTTGAGATGATTAAAAGTTTAATAATTATTTCTCTATTGCTATTAGGATGTTTCCAAGAGAATCGTTATTTTTGGAACAAGCAAGATTATGATAAATGTTTACAAGGATGTAAAGAGGGAGAAATAATTGGGTTTCTGGTTTTCAATGATATTGTTAATCCTGCACCGGTAAGTGCAACGGAAAATTATTTTCTAACATTTAAATCTATACTCAAACAAGAGAAAGAACCAAATGATAGTTTTATCCAAAGCGATTCATCTATTGTATTAACCTTGCCCTTAGCGTCTCAATCCTTAGGAGTTTTTGGTCAAATCAGCTCAACCGATGTTGATATTTATCCTTTTAGTTTTAGCCAGATGGATTTTTCAAAAAGGGTATTTAATATTTCGGCTATCGGTACGAAAAATTGCTCAGTTTATACAAAAGCAATAACTCCAACCACTAATAGTTCTACCATTGATTCTAGCTTTAATTTTGTATTGAATGTAAACGAAACCATTCAAAGCTTTATACTTGATTCCCAGACAGCCACGAATATGTATATTTATTGCGCAGCAAATTCAATAATTAATAATTATAAAATTTTATTAGTGCGACTTTGTCAAGTCGCGCACGTTTGTAAAATAGAATTGAAGTGGTCA
>DAORDH010000036.1:0-54449 GCA_035345875.1 Leptospiraceae bacterium
AGTAAAAGATATTCTACCACGAAGGACACGAAGGAACACGAAGTTGGGTTAGTAGCAAAAAACCAAAACCCTTCGCGCTCTTCGTGCCCTTCGTGGTTTAAAAAAAACTGAGAGCAAAAGATATTCTACCACGAAGGACACGAAGGAACACGAAGTTGGGTTAGTAGCAAAAAACCAAAACCCTTCGCGCTCTTCGTGCCCTTCGTGGTTCAAAAAAAGCTGATAGTAAAAGATATTCTACCACGAAGCACACGAAGGAACACGAAGTTAGGTGGGAAGTAAAAAGGAAAACCCTTCGTGCTCTTCGTGCCCTTCGTGGTTTTAAAAAAACTGATAGTAAAAGATATTCTACCACGAAGCACACGAAGGAACACGAAGTTGGGTTAGTATTAAAAAACAAAACCCTTCACGCTCTTCGTGCACTTCGTGGTTTTAAAAAAGCTAATAGTAAAAGATATTCTACCACGAAGCACACGAAGGAACACGAAGTTAGGTGGGAAGTAAAAAGGAAAACCCTTCGTGCTCTTCGTGCCCTTCGTGGTTTTAAAAAAACTGATAGTAAAAGATATTCTACCACGAAGCACACGAAGGAACACGAAGTTGGGTTAGTATTAAAAAACAAAACCCTTCACGCTCTTCGTGCACTTCGTGGTTTTAAAAAAGCTAATAGTAAAAGATATTCTACCACGAAGGACACGAAGGAACACGAAGTTGGGTTAGTAGCAAAAAACCAAAACCCTTCGCGCTCTTCGTGCCCTTCGTGGTTCAAAAAAAGCTGATAGTAAAAGATATTCTACCACGAAGCACACGAAGGAACACGAAGTTGGGTGGGAAGTAAAAACAAAACCCTTCGTGCTCTTCGTGCCCTTCGTGGTTTAATTCTTTTATTTCTTTTTAAGAAATTGGATTTTGTTATCACCAAAGATGCCTTAAACTTAGTGGTAAAGACTGGCTAAACTTCCCCTATGTTTATCTCCTTAGATATCTTTACCCATAGTTTAAGGGGTTTTAAGAGAAGTTGAGTCTAACGTTATTAGCTAGAGTAGAGAATGCGAGAAAAACATTGTATTCATTTCGATAAATTTTTTCTCTTCTCTTTTGTTTTCCTTTAAAAAAGCAATTTACTGTAGTGTTAATATGTTCTGGAATTGCTGTCTTTTTTAAAAAACTCTCATAGGCAGAATCCACTAAAAGCACAAAAAACTATGAGTGATTTCCCTTTCTACGTGTGATACCTATTTTTTATTTCTCACTTTTATGAGAGGATCTATATAATCGCTACAAATATTTTGTAGAATCAATTTACAAATCGGAGAATCAAAATGAAAAGAATTTACACAAACCTTATTGTGATAGGTTTTCTTCTCAACACAAGTTGTATGAGTATTATCAAAAAAGAAGAGGTAGGGATTTTATCTAGCCCAGGAACTGCTAAGGTCGTAGACACTGGAAAAGTATATGTTGGGATCAATGAAGAACTTGTCCTCTATTCTACTCGCTGGGAAAATCATGTAGAAAAAGTGGACGTTATCACGCAAGATGATTTACATATTGATGTTGTTGCCTCTATTATCATGCGCCCTGTGAAAGAAAAAATTCTAGATGTTCATTTGAATATTGGAAAAGATTATTACCAAAGAATTGTAAAAGCAGAATTTAGAACAGCGATTCGAAACGTGATGACAGGATATCAAATGATCATGATTTCTAAGAAATCACAAACGATTGAGGATGAAATAAAGGACTTAGTTGCAAGAAAATTATCTGCCAAGAATTTAGAAGTATCAGATGTAAATATTGACGATATCAATTTAAGTCCTAAGATTTTACAAGCGGTAGAAGATAAAATTGCAAGACAGCAAGAATTGGAAACTATGCAATATGATATGAAGATTGCACAGCGAAATGAAGAGATTGCAAAGATGAAAGCAAAGACCGAATCAGAAGTGGAAATTATTAGAGCAGAGAAAGAAGATCAAATTGCTAAAATAAAAGTGAAAACCGAAGCCGAGTCTGATATTATCAGAGCACAAGCTAGAGCAAAGGCTCAAAAATTAGTCAATGCTCATTTAACGCCAAATTATTTAAAATTAAAAGCAATTGAAAGTCACTATAAAGCCTTTGAAAGTCCAAACTCAAAAATTATCTTTATACCGGTTGGCAAAGATGGATTACCTGCTTATGTAAATATCAATGATAAGATGTTTCCAAATGTAGCAGAAGATACTAAATCAAAAAAGACAAACAATACAATAGAAGAGTAATTTACGTTAGTTGATTTTTTATTTGCAAATATTTAGAATTAAGCTAGTTTTGCATCAAGGTATTCTTTGAACCAAGATGCAGAACATTTATAGATTTTCAAAATCTATCTCCGATGAGGAGAAGATAAAATCACCCACTGAATATTTAAGTCGAGAAGAAGAATTTAAAAATTTCGAATCCGAAATCCGATCTCAAATCCAAAATCTCAAACCAATTGAGAGGATTTCTTATTTAAATAAAATTTCACAGGAGTTTGGTCGTAGAATTGCCTTGCCATGTCCAGATGTATTGGTAGCAATATGTCCTTATTGTTCTCGAAAGATATGGGCAAGGATTCGAAATGGTTTGTTTACTCTTTGTGCTTCTTTTTGGATTTTAGAGTCTGATGATGGAAAATGGGTAACAGAAGATTCTAAATGTCAACATTTCTTTCTCTTAGATGGAGCCTTGCATTTAAATTCAAAACCGATTCCTGAAAAATTGACTGCCTATGGTTTTGTTCGAAATAAAATCTATATGGGAGCAGAAGTTCCCTTTATTAAGCCTCGTATTTTAAAAAAAGAGGGGGTAATTGCTGTTATCCATTCAATTGCGATTGGAAATGGATATACAGGATATCCAATAACGTATTTTACAAAGGAGAAAATTTCTCAGAGTGAGTTTGCTATGGGATGGGCACGAGAAGAATACAGCGCAAAAGATGAACTTGTATCCAATGCAACCTTTACAGGCGTTCGTTTTGAACCACAGGATTATGATTTAGAAAAATGGATTCAGCTTGATAAAATAAAATGGATAATTAGTCAAAAGGAGGATTTTTGTTTGAACAATCCGAAAGACTTTTTTCCCTATCTTAATTTAGAAGGTAGAAAAAATCCTTATACCATTCAAAACGGAAGAATACTGGATCTACCAAATTCCACTCAGATAGAGGGAAGTGCAAATCTAGAAACATTTATGCCAGGGCAGTAGATTAAAAGAAAGATTGATCTAGTAAGTCAGTCCCTAATTTAGATGTAGATCAAAAAGGTTTTTAAACAGTTTATGACAATCATGTTTTTGTTTGAAGTTGTCTATTTTGTAATGAAAAAAGATAGTATTGAAAGGGAAGGTCTTATTTTAGTAAATAGACAAAGTTCTGATTCTAATAGAAAAATGATGCATCATGCGATTGTAGTAGCAAAGTGTCTTGCAAAAATAGCTCTTTAGTAAATTGAATCTATACTTACTATCTCTGATTATTTGAATGAAATGGAATCCGTTCGTAAAAATTGAAAACCATTTTGGTTGGATCTAAAAATTAGGTGTAGACGGATCCACTATTCTAGAATCAGATACATAATTGTTCTATGATTCAAATTAAAAATTTAAAAAAATCCTATTCTTTTGGAAACCAGAAATTAGAAATTCTAAAAGGAATTAACATCGATTTGCCGCAAGGAAAGTTAATTACACTCATGGGTCCTTCCGGTTCTGGTAAATCTACTTTTATGCATATACTATCCGGAATTGATCGACCTGATTCGGGGAATGTATTTATAAATGGAGAGGATATTTCTTCCTTTTCTGAAAAGGATATCACTCAGTTTCGTCGAAAAAAAATTGGAATCATCTTTCAATTTTTTAATTTGATGCCTTATCTATCCAGTGTGGAAAATGTGTGTTTGCCTCTCTATCTAGCTGGAATTGGAAAAAAAGAAGCTTATCCAAAAGCAGAAAAAGCTTTAAGTCTTGTTGGTCTTAAGAATAGATTTACACATAAACCGTATGAGCTTTCTGGTGGAGAGCAACAAAGAGTTGCAATTGCCCGTTCTATTGTGAACAGTCCTGAAATCTTATTTGCTGATGAACCAACTGGGAATTTAGACACTGAAAATTCAGATCATATCATGGAGCTTTTGATTCAATTGCAGAAGGATCATGGATTTACAATTGTAATGGTTACGCATAACGTGGAGATTGGGAATAGGGGAGATATTAAGCTTTCTATGAAGGATGGAATTTTAGTTTGAATTCTAGGCTAATATATTTATTTTTAATAGAGTATTTTAGAACTCATAAAGTAAAAACCTTCTTCTCTCTTGTTGGAATTGTTTTGAGTGTTGCTTTATTTGTGACTACAACGTTCAATGGAGAGAGAGCAGAAAAGTCCTTGATCGATTTTTCAATGGGTTATCTAGGAGATAGATACCAAGCGAGAATTAAAAATCTAAATGATAAAATTGGGATCACTGATTCTGATATAGAGAATTTATTCTATTCGGAAGAACTTCGTTTTATAGATAAAATCATTCCAAGAATCCACAAGACTGTAAAATTAAAAACAAATCAAGCAACCTTAAACGTTATTTACCAAGGAATTGATATAATCAAGGAAAGAGAAGATTTAACGATCACATCCATCTGCAGAAATTGTAATAGAGAATCCAAAACATTTATCAGTTCTGCTCTATTTGATAAAATTGGGACTGATAGTTTTAGTTTTACGATTGAGAGTGTAGAATACAAAGTTACTAACGCAGCTGTCGTTGATTCAGAGGGAGGACTTTTTATACTAGAAGATGTTGAAGATGTAAAAGAAAGACTTTCTCAGACCTATTATGATTCGATTCTACTCAGTATAAGCAATACAACAAATGAAAATCTTTCAATCCTAAAAACAAGTTTATCTAGTTACAATAAAAATTTTCAATTAGAAACGAGCGAGGAAGTTAAAAATAGAGCATCTAACGTTTTAAAATCTTTTCATTTAAATTTGATTATTATATCTATGATATCCGTTCTAATCGCATTTTTTATGGTATCGAATACAATGACAGGCATATTTTTGAATAGAAAAAGAGAGTTGGGTATATTGCGATGTTTGGGAAGCAGCCAACTTGAAAATCTGTTTTTGTTTTTATCTCAATCTGTTGTGCTTGGAGTGATTGGAACTGTTTTAGGAATTTTACTTGGAACCTTCTTATCTAAACATAGTTTTTTTAGTGGGGAATCCACACTGACAGACATAAATCAATCAATATCCTATACAAAAATTCCATTTAAAATTATTTTAATCAGTTCGATGATTGGAATTTTTGGTTCTGTCTTATCGGGTCTATTTCCAGCACTCAGATCATTTCGGTTGGCTCCAATTACCATTGTTCGGGAAGATCCAAATCAGACATCCGTCAGAAATTTCAAAACTTTATTCTATGTAGGTATTCTTTTTATCGGAGTCGCTTATTTACTGACACAGATTCGATCCTCTTCCAATATTCCGATATTCGGATTGATTGCAATTGGTATGATAATCTTAGGGCAAACGATGTGTTTTCCCCAACTCATGAAAATATTTTTGAGCCTTGCGAATCAAGTTTTCCAATCACTCGATCATTCCTTTATCGAAACTAGGATTGGATTTGAAGAGATTGTTCATAATACCTATAAAAATACTTTAACATCCGCAACATTAATGCTTGGAGTATCGCTTATCGTATCACTTTCTGTTTTAACACTTAGTTATGAAAGATCAATTATGAATTGGACAGAACGTGAGTTCCCATTTGATTTTTCCATAATCAATCAAAAAGATTTGGAGGAAGGAGAAGATTTAGGAGTTCCAATCTCTCTTTCTTCTAAAATTGCAAAGTTGGAAAATGTGGAGGAGGTGGATGTTTTTGTTTTAAATACCAAAGCAGAAGTGGGAGATAAAATTTTTACAATCCATGCCTATGATATGGAACTTACAAAGATTCGAGAGTTAAAAAAAGGAATTTTCATTCACTCAGATATCAATCTAAAAGAAGAAATCCTTGTTTCCTCCAATATGGCTTATTTAAACCATCTAAAGAAGGGAGATGAGATCTTATTAAATACCAGAAAGGGGAAAAAGAGTCTGCGGATCGCAGGGATGCGAGAACATTTTTTTTCTGAGAATGGGACGATTCTTATGGACTATCGTTTGTATGATGAGCTATTTGGAATTGATAAGTTTAGTTCGATTCGAGTTAATTTCAAAGATAAAGGAAATTTAGAGGATGATTTGGAGAGGTTAAAACAAGAGATTGCACCTTTCCCTAATTTGAAACCTATGAATGGACAAGAATTAAAAGACATCTATCTAAACGGACTCAAACGAGTCTTTAAAGTTTTAGAATCTCTTAAATATACTGCCGCCTTGATTGCGTTTGTATCTCTGTTTTCGTCTATCTTATATAACCTAAATGATAAACTTCGTATCTTTGGTGTATTTCGTTCTATTGGTTCTAGCCAGATGCAATTAAATCAAATTGTATTTGCGGAGAATCTATTTTTAACTTGTTTCGGAATTTGCATGGGAATTCTGTCTTCCCTTCTACTGAGTCCAATTATACTTCATGTAATCAATAAAACAGCCTTTGGATGGACACTAACTGTTGAAATACCATATTCCTTGCTATTCGTTTGTATTTTGTCTATACCGTTTGTTTCTTTTTTTACGACTCTCTATCCTTATTTGATTCTAAAAAAATTGAGTTTACGAGAAATCCTTTCCTATGAATAATTCGAATAGAAGGATTTTACCACAGATGAACACAGATGGATACGGATGCGGTCTGTTTAAAATCAACACCGATGGACACCGATAACTAAACGATTAGAAACGATGGTTTTATCGGTGTAAGCGAAGCGATCGGTGTGAATCAGTGGTAATCTTTGAAAATTTTTCTGAACTAGATGACTTTGAGGGCTTGGTAACTGATTTTCCATGCATCGAATCCATGTTATTTTTAAGTTAGAATCTACGCATATTGAGAGGAAATTTGGTTTAATTACCGAAAATATAAACAACACCTATGTCTGTTTCAAATGTTAAAATTTTACAAGATATTGCCAATCAAATCAAAGAAGAAAATTTGAGAGGAAGAGAGCGGATTCCAACCTCCGAAACTTTTATTAAAAGAATGATGACTTTGCATTCAAAGAGTGCAGAGGATATAAAGTTTTTCTTGGAGCAGTTGAAGGAATTGCATTATATTTTTGTGATTACTGTGGTTGCCTCTGATCCAACTCTTTTTGTCCAAGGTGTGGATGCGTATGTTTATGCAGAACTTTCTATCTTAAATGAGCTGAAACATTATACCGAGCAAAGACTTACTCAAGTCTATGAAAGCACTTATTATAAAAGAAAATCTGGATTTCAGATTATTCGAGAATTGCTTCCAAAAATAAAAGAATTTAACAATACACAATTAGGTAGAAATCTAAATGAAGCGATCATGTTAGATGAGTATAGTCGCTTAATCACCACGAGTCCTTTTGAATATACGGATTCATGGAGAAAGGAGAAACTATATAAACTTTATAGAGAAGAAGAGCCCAATTATGAAGTAGAATATGAAGTGGAGGGTAATAGTCCTTATCCGCAGAGCACAGATCGTAGAGTGCAAGATTCAGGTAATAGTAAATGGGCTAAAGCAGTAAATCAGTTCTCGATTCGATTCTTAATTCGAATTCATTTTAGAAAATATGAATTTGATGTAGTTAAAAGACTTGTCCTAACGTCTAAAATTTCAATGTTAGATGATTTGATTTATATTCGAAATACATTAAAAGATTTAGAGAAGCAATTAGATAAAGATACAATCTTGAAATATCATCTAGATAAAATAATCGAGCTAAGGCGAATAACGCAAGCTAAAATTAATAATTTACGAAAGATTCAGCAAAGTGCAGCAGGTTCAGTATGAGTAGAATATTAATAGTCGATGATGATATTGTTATATTAGAAACATTGAAGGATGTATTGACAGCTGCTAAATACAATGTAATTGCTTCCTCTAATCCCGTCGAAGCGCTAAAAATTTACAAAGAAAATCCAACTCTTGTGGTTATTACCGATCTTATTATGAATGAAATGTCTGGAAGAGATCTAATGATAAAACTATTTGAGACTGGTCATAAACCTCTAGTCATTATTCTTACTCGTATGAATGATAGTAAGACAATCATTGATCTATTTAAAAGTGGAGCCCATGATTATACAATCAAACCTTTTGCGGTAAGTGAAATAGTCGCAAAAGTAAACAAAGCTTTTGAGTTGGCAGAACTTCGAATCGTAAATGAAAACCTTAAAAGGGAAAGAGAAATTCGTTTTGAAAATCAATTCAAATGGAATATTTTTCGAGACAATTCAAAAAATACCAAGTCTGATATTCATTTAATTGATGGAATTAAGACTAGCTTTTTGCAAGGATCAGGAATTGGTGCTCTTGTTCCAATTATTGATATGATTAAGCAATCCTCGAAAGAAGAAGGGGAAGTCTTTCTAGTTAAGAAAAAGCTTTTAAAGATGCTTTTTTCGAATGCAGAGTTTTTAAATCGATTAATCGAAATCATAGCTGATATAGATCATGTCAGCAATATGGAAATTCCAAAAGAGAAAATTAGTATTCATATTCTTCATGAGTTTATTGAGACTGTAATCAATGACCTAGATAAATATGCCGCCTTGAGGAATCACTCAGTAGTATTAACCAAAAATGATTATTCAAACGTTAGTAGATCTATTCTTTTAAACAAAGAGTATTTCAGAAAAGCCTTGCAGGAACTACTTTTGAATGCGTTTAAATTTTCTGAAGAAGGTAGTAAAATCTTTATTTTATTTGAAGTAATAAAAGAACAACTATTCATTTCAATTTTAAATCATCCTGATTCAAATGGAAAAGAGTTGAATGGGATTTTACCTGAATTTCAAGCACTTGTATTTGAACCATTTTTTCGTATATCTAGATATGTTCATGAAGAGATACCAACTCTTGATTTTGGTTTAGGTCTTTGTTTTGTGGATCGAATCATACGCAATCACAATGGTAAGATCAAAGTAGGGAATATAAAGAACCACACCAATCCAAATGGAATTCTAATTAACTTTACAATCGAGATTCCTTTTGCAAATGATTGATTCTCTAAAACGAATCTTTTTTATAACTTTTATTTTTCTTTTTTTTTATCAATGCACCCTCCATCATTATGAGATGGGTAGAAAACCAATTCGAATTGTAGATTCATTAGAATTGCGAGAAAAAAGAAAAATGAGTTTAGATAGAATTCCAAATCCAATAGAGAGTAAAAAAAAAGACAATTCAATTGCAAGTAGCTATAATTCGGATGGATTCAGAGATTATATAAAAAGGGGATGCTGCATAGAAATTGTAGAAGATGCAAAATTAAAAATACGTTATTCTTCCAACGTCAAATCAGATCTTTTATACGCTCCAACTGTTTTTTTATGGATGTTTTCTTTGGGTCTCATTCCTGTTTTTGAAAAAGTGGATGCTGAGATAAAAATTGAAGTTTTAGATTCAAATGAGAATATTCTCAGGGAATATTATTACAATATTGAAGAACATGCTTATAATTCTTGGCTTACGATTCCAGTTAGTTTAATTCTCATCTCAAATGATTCATTTGCCCATAGTTTTATTCATATGTTTGATTATCCTCAAAGATTTATTGCAAATAAATTCGAAACTGACTTTCAAGAGGATTTAGCTCAAGGAAAAATTTCTGAAAATATAAACATACTCAATCAATCGAAAGACATACAAAATAAATCTAGAATCGCTATTTTACCAATTCGGCATCAGTTTTCGAAGGATCAAATGATAGCAAATGCAATTCGGGATAAAGTTGAAACTATTCTTGTAAATAAAAACTTCATAGTTGTAGAAAGAGTAAAGTTAGACGAAATACTAAAAGAAGTAAAACTTTCTCAAACAGGTCTAACAACATCTGAGCAGGCACAGATAGGAAGTATGTTAAATGCATCTAATTTAATTGTAGGTGAGTTGCTAGACATTGATCGAAATGATTCTACATTGGAATTCTCTCTTCGTAATGTTGATATGGAAACAGGGAAGATTCTTTGGAAGTATGAATTTTCGATCGATGAGAAAAATTCAACCCAATCCTTACAAGAAGCAATGAAATCCCTAGATTCAAAGATCAAACCAATGAAGTGAAATTAAAACTCTTTGCTATAACCAAAACTATAGATAGAACTATTTTTATTTAGAATAGAATTGGGTTCCACTTTAGAATAAATAAAAAATCCATTTTGTTTTTCATACATAGGATTTTTTAAGCTGGAAAAATCATCAGACCATAAAAGTGCATCTAGAATATTAAAAACGTATATTAAGATTAAAAAAGTAGAATAAACGGCAACTTCTGCTGATGCAATATCCGATTTCTTTTTTGCATCTTCTTTTTCGTTTTGCATAAATGTATAAGCGAGTGTATTATTTCTTAGGAATGAATTGGAGACCAAATAGTTTGCAGTTCTGTATCTAGTTTTTTCTTGGTGATAATCATGATTGGCTCTTAGATCTAGACTCAGTAATCCAAAAAAACTAATAAAAAAGAGACTTCCTTTTACTTTATAACCATTCATAAATTGACCAAGACCTGGAACTAAAAAGGAAAGGTAAGGAGAAACTTCGCTAGGTTTTATTCCTAGATCTAATTCTTTAGTGTCTTCTTTTGTATCAGAATAGGCTGGGCTCGGATTTAGAGAGGAGCGATCTTTGTCAGGATTTAATACCATCTCTCTTATTTTAAGTGTTAGATTTTCTACTGCTAAGTGCATTCCATCTAAGGAAGATGTAGTCTCATGCTCAGCCACTTCCTCTACGCCTTTTTCAATATCGATTAGATATGCATTTATATGATAGCTTCGTCCTAGTTTAAAAATTTTGCCTGTCATAATTTTATTTGCACCTAAGAGTCTTCCTAGACGAATGTTGCAATCTGTGGTATCACATAAACCAAGTTGAATATTCTTTTGCTCTTCTAGAATTTTATTTAGATTTTCTCTGTTTAGAATTGTAAAAGTATTTAAATTGATCATCTCAGTGCGGATAATGTTTGTTATATCCTTAGCTTCTTGCGGTGTTACTCCATTGCCATTTTTGAAATCTAAAATAGCAACCCTATACTTTGTGCGCGCCTCGTTTTCTGATATGGAGTCCTCTGATAAGAGTGGAACTATAAAAAAAGAGATAAGAAATAGAAAAGAGAGAAATGATTTCATAGATATTAAAATCAATGTATATGTTAAATTCAGCAAGGATTTTAAATTTGATTTTCAAATATTTTTCTGAATTGATAGAAAGATACGAAGGATACACTAAGGAGTCTAACGATAGTGAATTAGACACTCTAATTCTAGGAAAAACATAAATCATTTTCCTAGTAAAAATTAAATTTAGCTACAAGTTTGGATTTTATTTATCTAATTCAAATTCAATTATAATTGCATAACAAAAGAAATAATAGAGTTTAGATGAGCCAAAGATTTAAATGAGGTTTGCTCTTATTGTCATTAAAAACTAATAATGGGTTGCTAGTAAAATTAGTTTTTCCTATTATTATCAAATTGATTTTTACAAAAATCAAAACGATTCGTATAATTGTCTTTTCTATTTAAAAAAAACACTAGTAGAAGAAATTGACCAATAGCTAGAAAAATGCACTGGAGCAATTTAGAGAATATGAAAAAATTATTTCTTATCTTTATTTTTATGCCAATTCTATTAGAGTCTACGGATAGAAAGAATTCAACTACAAACTGGACCGAATATTTAGGAATAATGAATTGGAATGAAGCAAATCAAAAATGTAAAAAATTGGGAATGCGTTTACCAAGTCGAAGTGATTGGCTAGAACCATATAACTCTGACCAAAGAAAGAGTTGGAGAAAACCAAATGGAAGTTGGTTTTCTGTGTATTGGACTTCTGAGGAAGTATCTGGTGCTGGTGCTTACGTTTTTAGTCTAGAGGATGGAGATCCTGATCGTTATGCGAAAGATATGAAAGTTCATGTTCGATGCATTCGCCTAAAATAATCTGAGACACAAGTTAAAAATGTGGAGTCTTTTATTTAAATGCAAGTGAAAATACGGGTAAAAAATGTAAATTTTTATAAGAAGCAGTTTAAAAATAAATAATTTACTGAATATTGCAACGTTTTTAATTGTCTTATTTATTAGGTATGGGAAATATATTTATCAAACTGATTTCAATTCTTTGGTTGTCTGTTTTTTTCTTTGAGTGCAATCCTGATAAAAAAGATTTAACTTTAAGATTCATTCAACCACTCTCAACAAATTCAAATTCGCAAATATTTCTTTCTAATTTGACAACGAGTACAGGAACCTTGTCCCCAGCGTTTTCACAATCTATTACATCTTATACCGTCACGGTTGGATCGGATATTACTTCAATTTCGGTTACACCAACTGTCAATTTGTCCTCTGTGAGTATAACAGTAAATGGAACAACAGTTAGTTCGGGAGTCGCATCTAATCCGATTTCCTTAAATACCGGTGCTAATACAATTACGATTGTGGTAAGTCAAAACAATGGTCTATCTACTACTTACACACTCACAGTAACTAGATCGCCTATCGTTTTAACCAGTCTGAGTGGGATAACAACAAGCTTTGGAACTTTGAGTCCCGTATTTAGTTCTACTACAACTTCTTATAGTATGACGCTAGCAAATGCAGTTTCGTCCTTTACCTTGACACCAACGGCTACAGATTCGAGTGCAAATATTACAGTGAATGGCTCTAGCGTGCTGTCTGGAAATCCTTCTAGTCCTATCGCTCTGAGTGTTGGTTCTAACACAATTACGATTGTTGTCAGCTCAGGAAGTTCTACTACAACGTATACAATCAATGTAATTCGTTTGAATTCATCTGTTTATAGAATTTTTATAACAGCGGCAACTTATAATGGAAACTTAGGTGGAGTAACAGGAGCAGATGCAAAGTGTAATGCTGACGTTAACCGCCCGAACGATGGAAGCACTTATAGAGCACTTGTTGTAGATAATTCCAGCCTAGCAAGAAGGGCTTGTTCAAATCCTGACTGCACAAATTCGGCTGAAAATTTAAATTGGACTTTTAAACCGAACACAGCTTATGTAAGAGCAACAGATTCTGCTGCTATTCTTACAACGAATGCAGGTGGTATATTTACATTTGGCACTTTAACGAATTCATTTGGAACCGGAGCGACAGTTTCTTATTGGACAGGTCTTCGAAATAACTGGCAAAGTTCTTCGAATGATTGTTCTGATTGGACGAATTCTACGGGGGGAATTGATGGAAGAACAGGAGACAGCACCGCCACCAATTCAAATGCAATCCGAAACAATACTCCAGCCTGCAATACATTCTGGTATTTAGTCTGCGTGGAGCAATAGGGAAAGATAGAAAGGTTACCACTGATTTACACAGATGAGCACCGATACAATTCTATCGACTCATAATCCTAAATAGTTTTTTAAAGAAGGATCAGAGAAGGGTAATTAAAAGTATGGGAATTTGATTTATATCGAAACCAGCTAATACTAATTATCCGCTGCAAGTCTACAAAGATGTGAAATGGTTATTCCAGTGTTTCTTTTTCAAAGAGAATTGCCCTCAACTCTAGAATTTTTTATTTACAATTTCAGAATCCCAAAAGGATACTAAAAATGGCGACTTGCTTTGTGTCGACAAATTCAAAGTTTAAAGAGAATAAAAATTAAAACAATAGGAAATGGAGCTTATAAATATGTTAAATGATGAAGTTAAAAAATACATAGATGAAAGTGTTTTATGCTGGTTGGCAACATCAGATAAAAGGAATGAGCCTAACGTTTCTCCAAAAGAGATTTTTACCTATCAAGACGATCTAACAATTCTAATTGCCAATATTGCCTCTCCTAAAAGTATTCAAAATATTTTAGAAAATCCGATAGTATGCGTTAGTTTTATTAATATTTTTGTTCAGAAAGGTTTTAAAATAAAAGGGGATGCTCGGATCATTGAACGTTCAAGCGATCGATTTGAAGGAGCAGAAAAAAGTTTAAAAAGATTATTCACTGAAGAGTTTCCTATTCAATCAATTATTGAGATAAGTGTTAAAAAAATTGATAGAATCCAGGCGCCTAGTTATTTCTTATTTCCGAATCGAACGGAGAAGATCCAGATTGAGAATGCTATGCGAACCTATAAAGTCCAGCCATTAGAGAAAAAAAAGCCTTCCAAGGATATTGAAATCATTGAATACAATCCAAGTTACAAGGAGTTTATAAAATCACTCAACTACGAATGGTTAGAAAAATATTTTCGAGTTGAAGAGGGTGATATACTCTCCCTTTCCAACCCTCAAGAATATATTATTGATAAAGGCGGAATGATTTATTTTGCTAAATTAAATGGAATGATAGTTGGCACTGTTTCCCTCCTAAAAAAATCAGATTCTATTTATGAGCTTGGTAAAATGGCTGTTACACAAAACGCTCAAGGATTTGGAATTGGAAGAATGCTTTTGGAATACTGCTTAGATATTGCTAAGAAGAAAAATATTAAAACACTTGTTTTATATTCAAATACCTCATTAAAGGCGGCTATTCATCTTTATGAAGAGTATGGATTTACGGAAGTTGAATTAGAAAAAGGTCTATATGAAAGAGCGAATATAAAAATGAAAAAAGAACTTTTTTAGTTCTCTCCGGTTGCAGTTAGATTCAATTCAAATTTTTCTCCAAATGAATCTAAGCATAAGAAAAATTTCTTTATAAAAAGGAATGAAGATTAGTAGTATACATTCTAATCTTTCATTCTTGTGAACCGATAGTTCCCTTTGAAAATGGAAGTAAGAAAAAGAAGATTAAGATATTTTTAAAATGAGCTTAGGATTAATTAAAGAATACAATGAGGACTGGCCAAATTGGTTTAATCAGATTAAAGGTATTTTAGAAGAATCTCTTTGGGGTTTATATTTATCTATAGAACATGTTGGAAGCACATCTATTCCGGGAATGAATGCAAAACCAATCATTGATATAGACATTATCATTTGGAGAGAAAATTTCAACAGGGTTTTGAGTCATCTCACTTCGCTTGGATACATACATAAAGGGGATCTAGGGATTACGGGAAGGGAAGCATTTGATTTGATACAAGACAAAAAGGAAATTTTACCTCCCCATCATCTATATGTATGCTATGAAGGAGAATATGAGTTAAAAAAACATTTAGCATTTCGTGATTATTTAAGAAAGAATAAACTTGCCAAAGAAAAACTAATAAAATTAAAAGTAGAATTAGAAAGGACTTGCAAAACAAAAGAAGAATACATAGATAAAAAAGATTCTCTAGTCAAGGAACTAACTGTTCTAGCGCTAAAAGAGTATGAAGAAAGGGAGTATAAAAAGAAAAGTTTTTAAGTGTATTGAGCTTACTATTTCTTTTCTATCGCTCTGTTCGATCTGATTCACATTTTGAAATAAGATAGAAAGATTTGAATCAATACAACTCAATCATTACTCTTTCTAAACAATCATTGAGTTAGGTGAATTCATAATTTTTTTTAACAGTATAAAAGAGGAGATTTTATTTTACTTGTTGTTTTGAAGTATTTGTATATCGCCAAATTAATATGAGTATTAAATATTGAATTTAGAAGGGAAAATGAATTTACTAGATCTTGGATTAGAGAAGCGCTTTCAAGAAGAATCTGCAAAGTATGAAAATTTATATCTTGCTAGGGTTGCTGAGCAATTTGGAGATTTGTATAGAGTTATTTCAGAGAAAGGAGAATTGCAGGCAAAAGTTTCCGGTAAATTTTCTTACGATACTTCGACTAATACTGATTATCCGGTAGTAGGTGATTGGGTTATGATTGATCGAATGGAGGATACTACTGGAGATGCAATCATTCATCACATACTCACTCGAAAAACAGTATTCAAAAGAAAGGCAGCAGGAACGGCAAATCAATCTCAGATTGTTGCTTCTAACATTGATACTATTTTTATTTGCATGGCTTTAAACCATGATTATAATTTGCGAAGATTAGAACGTTATCTCTCTATTGCTTGGGATAGCGGAGCATTGCCAGTCATTGTTTTGACTAAATCAGATCTAAGTAAAGATCTAGAAACACAACTTTTAGAAGTAGAATCATCAGCGATCGGAGTTTCAATCATCGTTACTTCTAATACAATATCCGATGGATATTCAGAAATTTACAAATATTTACAAAAAGGTAAGACGATTGCAGTCATTGGTTCTTCGGGCGTTGGAAAATCTACAATGATCAATCATTTGATTGGAAAAGAATTACTTGCCACAAAAGAGATTCGAAAGGATGAGAAGGGTAGGCATACAACGAGTAGCCGCCAGCTCATTTTATTGGAAAAGGGTGGAGTAGTGATTGATACTCCTGGAATGCGAGAACTTCATCTTGAAAATGCTGATCTTTCAAAATCTTTTGAGGATATTGAAGAGTTTGCAAAGATGTGTAAGTTTTCCGATTGCACCCACACTTCTGAACCTGGATGCCAAGTTTTAAAAGAAGTAGAAAATGGAAACATCTCTCAAAAGAGACTGGAAAATTATAAGAAATTACAGACAGAAATTAGCTATGAAAGTTTAAATTCACGTCAAGTGGAAGAAGCAAAGATTCAAAGAATGTTTGGCGGAAAGAAAGCAATGAAACAAGCAATGGACTATGCAAAAAATAAGAGAAATATAAAGTAGCATTGAAACCAAATAAATCAAATTATTTGTTATGAATCTAGATTGATTCAGTTTCTCGAAATGCTACTGAATCAAAAATAAAAAAGAAGTAAAGTATGAGAAAAGCAGTAATTGTTGATGGCGTGAGAACTCCCTTTGGAAGATATAAAGGTGCGCTGAAGTCGATTCGTCCGGATGATCTAGCGTCTATCGTAATTCAAAATTTAGTAGAGAGAACAAAATTAGACAGAAATAGTATTGATGATGTAGTATTAGGATGTGTGAATCAAGCAGGGGAAGACAACCGAAACGTAGCTAGAATGTCACTCCTTCTTGCAGGTCTCCCGGAACAAATTCCAGGTGTCACAATCAATCGACTTTGTGGATCTGGTCTTGAGTCGATCAATTATGCGGCGATGCAAATTGAATCAGGTAGGGCTGATGTGGTAATTGCAGGCGGAGTGGAGAGTATGACTAGATCTCCTCTCATTATGATGAAGCCTGAAATTGGTTTTAGTCGTGGAAATCATACGTTAGCTGACTCGACATTAGGTTGGAGATTTATCAATCCTAGACTTCACCAACTTTATCCGATTGTAAGTCTTGGTGAATCCGCAGAAATCATTGCAGATAAATTTCATATTTCTAGAGAAGCGCAGGATATATTTTCCCATGAGAGTCATGAAAAAGCAGCTCGGGCAGAAGAGAAGGGACTCTTTGACAAAGAAATCATTCCAGTTTATGAATTAAATTCAGAAAAAATACTTCTTGCAAAAGATGAACACGTTAGAAGAGAAACTACTGTCGAAAAATTAGCAGAACTTCCTCCTGTTTTTAAAAAAAATGGAACAGTTACTGCGGGAAATTCATCCGGAATCAATGATGGAGCGGCAGCTATCTTAGTTATGGAAGAAAGCTATGCTTTAGAGAGGGGCTACACTCCATTAGCTGAAGTGATAAGTTCTGCTGTATCTGGAGTGCATCCTTCTTTACTCGGAACAGGACCAATTCCTGCTTCTTTAAAAGCTCTACAAAGAGCAGGACTAAATAAAGATACAATCGATCTCTGGGAAATCTCAGAAGCATTTGCTTCTATGGTTTTAACCACAATCAAAGAATTAAATATAGAGAAAGAGAAGGTGAATGTGAATGGTGGTGGAATTTCTCTCGGACATCCACTTGGAGCTAGTGGTGCTCGTATGGCGCTCACTCTCTCCCATGAGCTAATACGGCGTAACCTCAACTATGGAATGGTTACCATGTGTATTGGTGTAGGGCAAGGAATTGCAACGATTCTAAAAAGATATGAAAGAATATAAAATTCAACTTATGCTATCACTCTTGAATTCAAAAAATAATTGAGTTTGGTTGAATCAAATCTTCTAATCAGTCTTGCAACTATCGTTAATAAAAAATGACGATAGACTTTGCAAAAGATAGGGTCAGAGATCTCTCAACTCTTCTCCATTTTATACACTAGAGTCATGCAATATTTTAGAATCGATTTTATAATTTTATCTACATTCTCTAAAATTTTAAAAATTATTCTTAGCTTGCTAAATTCTAAAATTTATATAAAATGAATAAAGTATTTTTTTAACAGATCATAAGCTTAAAATAAATAGGATTGATTCTAAAGGGATCATTGTTTCTAAGCATAAATTAAAAGTATCCAAGGTGTTTTGAATGAATTTGAAATACAAACAAGCATTTTTTATCCTTGAATTTAACTTGAAAGAGAAATGAATATTTTGAGCTAGAATCTATAAGAAACGAAAAATTAGAATTATAAATTTATTTTGAATGGGAAAAAATCCTGCCTCTATTTCAAAAGAAGTCCCTGCTTCTTTAGAAAAATTTAAAACTGATAGAAAAGGTTCATATCTATTGCAATGAAATTATTTTAAGAACAATGACAGATAACGCCAATTTTTGCTTGCTAATATACTACAGGAACTTAGGCTTCAGTGAATGTTATGTCGAGTAATACTTCTTGTTTTTATTTTTCTATTCTTAGTTTTTTCAAATTGCAATGACACCAAGAAGAAAGAATCACCCAAAGTCGTGAAAGGGGTGCTAGATTTACAAGAATGGGATTTTTCAAAAGATGGTTTCCTATCACTCGATGGGGAATGGGAGTTCTATTGGAAAGAATTGTTAAGCCCAGAAACGAATCCTGCAGTTGACGCAAATAAGAATCTTCCAAAAGAGATACAATACATTCCCGTTCCACATGTGTGGAATGATTTTAGGGTCAATGGAGAGTCTATCGGTAAAAGTGGTTTTGGGTCCTATCGTTTAAAAATAATCCTCCCCAAACAAAAAGATGAATCCAGTGAATCGCAGCCTTCTAACATTTCTCTTGCATTATCCAATATAGCTTCCGCGCATCGGATTTATGTGAATGGAGTGCTTGTTGGAGAAAAAGGCAAGGTAGGAACGAGTGAAGAAGATTCTATTTCTTTTATGCAAAATTATACAATAGATCTCTCCAGAAAATTGAATCAAAATAAAACAAATAGTGATTTAAACTCTGTTCCCTTTCCAAACGAATTAAATATAATTATTCATGTGTCAAATTTCAATTTTACCAGAGGCGGAATTTGGCTACCTTTAAAAATCGGAACTATCGATTCAATTCAGAAATTAGAGAATAGAGCATTTGTTTTAGATTTAATTGTATTTAGTTCCCTTTTAATTATGGGGCTTTATCATTTGGGTTTATACTTTAATAGAAAAAAAGATAAGTCTCCTCTTTATTTTGGTATATTTTGTATTTTAATTTCTTTGAGAACGGTTTCCATCAATCAGCTGATGATTTTGGATGCACTACCTTTTGTGCCGTATTTAATCATTCTAAAAATTGAATATTTTAGTTTCTACTTTGGGACTTTTGCATTTGCTAAATTTAGCCAAATTCTTTTTCCAGAAGAATTTTCTAAAAAGTGGTTACGGTTCATCACGATTATCCTAATTCCTTGTAGCTTAGCTGTGATCCTATTCCCTGTATCTGTATATCTCAACTTACTTACTTTGGTTCAATTGATTACTTTGATTGCCATTGTATATTTTGTGAAAGTATTAATCCTATCCTCTCTCAAAAATAAACCTGGAGCAAAATTATCTCTCTTTAGTTTTCTAATTTTTGCATTATCTGTTATGAATGATATCTTAAGAAGTATGGGCATTTTATATACTCCTCTTTTAGCAAGCTATGGTTTTTTATCCTTTGTAGTTTTTCAGGCTATCATTCTTTCGCACCGATTTGCTTTCGGATTTGAGATGGCAGAAAAATTGGGATTAGAACTATCGCAAAAATCAGATCGTCTAGAAGAAACAGCAATAGAGTTAAAAGAGCTTACACAAAATCTAGAAGCAAAAGTCTTAGAAAGAACTAAAAGACTAGAAGAAACACAAAAAGAAATTCAAGATCTAAATGAATTCACACAAAAAGTAAATTCTCTTTCGAATCTAGACTCAATATTTACTGAAATTTCCCGTTATGTTTACGAAAATTATGGGATACTAGCTGTTTGGCTTACTCTTCCGGATGAGAATAAAAAATTTCTATATACATATAAAATTTACAGTTATGAAAAACTTCCAGATAATAAATACAATTATCTCAAGACTAAAAATGTTTTGATGTTGGATAAAGATGGTGGAATGGTTTATAAAACATTTTTAAGAAAAAAACCTCTCTATCTAAACAAGTTTCCAAAGTTTGAATTTGACATTGATAGAGAATTGGTCGACAAGCTTTCTCTACAATCCATTTTACTTGTTCCACTAGTTCGAAAGAATGAAAGTGTTGGAGTTTTAACATTTTCTAACTTAAATAAAGAAATGAAACTTTCAAAAAATGAAATTCGTAAAATTTCCAATCTTTGCTCCCAAATTGCTGGCGCTATTGATACCAATCATTTATTAGAAAAAGTAGAAAAAGCAAAACGTCAGACGCTTGAGTTAAATCAACTCATTAAAGTTCTAAATGAAAAATCAAATCTAATTGAAATTATGGAAATGCTTTCGTTTTATATTAATGGAAAATACAAATTTCCCTATTATATTCTTTCCATATTAGATTCACAAACAAATATGCTTAAATATGCTCATGCATTTCTACCAACCGGCTTAGGTGAAAAAGAAATTGAGTTTATAAAAAGTTTTAATTTACCAATAGATTTTAATAACAAGGAAAGCATTCACTCACAAGCTTTAGCAGAACAAAAACCATTATTTCTCCCTGATTCTTCCTCCGGTATTAAATCAAATAGCGGAAAATACATATTATCCTTTCTGAAACAAAAATCTTCTGTCACTCTCCCAATCATTTTACAAAAAAAGCCAATTGCAATTTTAGATTTATTCAGCCAAGAGTCTGTATCTTTAATCCAAGAGGATTTAGTTGAGCTTTCTATTTTCGCAGAGCAACTAGCTGGAATTATCAATGGGTCTTTGCTATTTAAAGAGGTATTAACGGAAAAAGAAAAGGTCGAATCTGCAAGACTTGAAATCGAGAAGCTAAATGAAATTACCCGCAAGATCAATGCTGAATCAGATTTAGTCAATATCTTAGAATTTATTTTTTCCCATTTGCAAGAGGAATATTCGATCGATGGAACCATTGTTTTATTAAAAGATGAACAAGAAGAAAACTTACGTTCTTTTCATACGAGTGCACCTATCGTAAATCCAGAAATGATTGATTATTCTAGAAAATTAGTAATTCCCTTAACTGATAAAGAAGGGGGAATTTTATATAAAGCTTTCAGTAAAAATAGGACCCTTTACTTAGCGAAAGTCAGTCCAAATCGTGCCGACACGGAATTAATCAAAGCAATGATTGAAACATTAAAGTTTACTTCATTTTTGGCTGTTCCATTGCAAATCAAAAATGAATCCTTTGGACTTGTGTTGATGACTTCTTATACACGAAGTGAAAAATTAAAAAAAGAAGAAATTGAGAAAATAGAAAATTTCTGTGAACATGTTTCAGGCGCTATTTACAATTCGCTTCTACTAAAGCAAACTGAAAAAGCGCAGAGAGAAACCGAAAAACAAAAAAGAGAAACAGAAGAACTAAATAAACTTATTAAAAGTTTAAATGAAGATTTGAACATTCAAGTTATCATGAAAAAAGTTTATGAGTATTTAAAAGAAAATCATAAAATTCATTATTATGGTCTTGGAGTGATTGATGATAAGGAAGAAAAGATTATTACTATAGATACTCTATCTCCAGAGTTTTTAACGGATGAAGAGAGATTAAGGGTTAGTCAATTTTCTACAAAAATAAATGAGAAAATCGGTGGACATGCTTTCGCATACCGCTCGGGAAAACCATTTTATATACCTAAAATTAGAAAAGGAGCAATGACAGAAGAAGAACAATATAACCAAAGAGTAACCAAGCTTGAATCCCTGTTAATCATTCCTCTAATTTTACAAGGTAATTTTATTGGTTTTTTGGATTTATACAATGTGGGTAGAATGGAATTAGACAAAGACGATCTAAATAAACTCTCCATTTTAGGAGAACAACTGGCAGGAATTATTTATAGTTCGAGTTTATTAAAAAAGATTCAGGAAGAAAAACGTAATGCGGATAATACCAGACAAGAAATTGAAAAACTAAATGAATTTACTCGCTTAATTAATTCTACATCTGATCTTTCGCTCATTATGAACGAAGTTTATTCTTATTTGAATCAGAATTTTGAAATTACTAACGTCTGGACATTATTAGTAGATAAAAATTCGAATGAGTTTTATACCAATGAAAATCTTAGCATTTATCGAGGCTTGGAGTCAATAGATAATAATTATTTTCTCTCCTTTAGGGAAAGTATTAATGAAAAACTAGGTACAATGTATCAAATTTTTAATACTAAGAATCCAATTTATATTTCTGATTTTACTAAAACTATAAAGGGCACAAAAAATGAATACTTCAATGAAATAAATGGAGAGATTATTTCAGGAAGTAAAATCGATTTAAAAATCATATTGAAAGGAAAGCTAAAAACAACTTTGCAGCTTCCTCTTATAGTTCAAGATGAAGTAATTGGGATAATTAGTTTATCTAGTCCGAATACAATTCTGAAACTAACAAATATAGACTTGGAAAAGCTAATTCGATTTTCAAATCAAATTGCAGGTGTGATTCAAAATGCTCAATTATTAAAAGAAACAGAAAAAGCTAAATTAGAAGCTGACTTAGAAAAGGAAAATGCGATAGTTGCACAGAAGGAGACAGAAAAAGCCAGAAAAGAAATAGAGAAGTTAAATGAATTTACTAAACGAATCAATGAAAAGTATGATTTAGATGAAATGTTAGATTTAGTGGGAGAATATATTGTTACAAATTTCCCTATTAGCCACTACTTACTTTGGAAAAAAGACTTCGATGGAAAATCACTTTCCCCTTATAAAGGAACTTATTCTAAAGATATTCCAGAAGAAAATATAAAAAAATTTAAAGAGTTAAAAATCCCATTAGAATATGATGAAGGTGTTCATGCTTCTGTTTGTAAAAATAAAAAATATTTGTTTATGAGAGGTATAAAACGTCATAAATCTCTTTCAAATATAGAAAATACAATCAATGAACTTTTAGACTTTGATTCCTTGTTAGTGATTCCGCTTATAAATCAAAACCAAGTTATTGGAACTATGGACTTTTCAAATTATTCTGGGAAAATGAGTATTTCTAAAGACGAAATAAAGCGAATTGGAATATTTTGTGAGCAAGTTTCAGGTGTAATACATGGTGCCGGATTATTAAAACAAGCAGAGGAGGCAAAAAAAAATGCGTTAGTTGCTCAACTTGAAACTGAAAAGCAAAAGCAAGAAACTGAAGAATTAAATAAATTAATCAAGAGCCTAAATGAAGAGCTAGATTTGAAAGTTATAATGCAGAAGGTTTTGCAATATGTCAATTTACATTTTCACATTCAATACTATGCACTCTATAAATCAAATAAACAGAATACTCATGTGGAAATGGAGGAAGCAAATTTTCCAGTTCATATGACGGAAGAAAATAGAATAAATGTTTTAAATCTTAAAATTCCTATAAAAAATGTAAAGGGAGTTCATGCTTTTCCTTTCAAAGCAAAAAGACCATTTTTTATTCCAAGACTTAGGGAATCGGGGGGAACAGAAGAAGAAAATTTCATCAAACGTGTTTATAACATTTCATCAATCATCGTAATACCTCTCATCTTAAACAATGATATCATTGGGACGATAGATTTTTCTTCAGAACAGAAATTACAATTATCTAAAGATGATATTACAAAGCTTTCTATTCTAGGAGAGCAGTTAGCGGGTATTATCCACGGATCTAATTTATTAAAACAAGTGCAAGAGGAAAAAGAAAAATCCGAATCTATTCGATTAGAAATAGAGAAGTTAAACGAACTTACAAAAAAAATTAATTCAACATCTGATTTGGATTCTATCTTAGAGATTGTTTTTAATTACTTTGAGAAAGAATTTGGTTTGCTTGGTTTCATTTTAGGAATTAACAATTCAACGAATCAAATTCATTGTCTTAAGACATCTAGCTTAGAGTTTTCACCGGAAGAAGTCAAATTTGCTTCGAATATTCAAGAAACATTAGGACCCGAGTTAGGCTCTATTTGGGCGGGAATTGTAAATAAAAAAACTCTCTATATAAATCGTTACAATGAAAAGTTTCTAACAGACTTCGATAGAAATTTAATTACTAACTTAAAACTCAAAGGACATTTCCAAGTTCCACTTATTATCCATGATGAAGTGATTGGGATTGCAATGTTTACAGATAGAAGAGAAAAATTTGCAATTTCGAAAGAAGTTAGAAAATCAGTCGAACAGTTTTGTGAACAAATCGCAGGTGCAATTTATAATGCGCAATTATTAAAAGAAACCGAAAAGGCTCGAAAAGAAACAGAAGGCCTAAATAAGTTAATGAAAAATGTTAATTCGGTTTCGAGTTTAATTGATATTATGGCCTTTATCATGTATTATTTAGAGAAGCAACTTCAGTTTAGAGAATTCTCTTTATTATTAAATGAGGAAACAAAACAGGAATTATCCGTATTCTCCTTCACATCGCCTCGCGCGAGTAAAGAGCAGAATGATTATTTTAAAAACTGGAAGCATAAATACAGAGACTTATCGGGAGTATTCGAAAAAGTTGTAGAGGAAAAGAAAATTGTATTTTGCTCTAAAGAGGACCTTGATAGAGATGATACAATAGCAAGGGACTGGATTGATAGAGGTGAATTTACATATATAATTCTAGTTCCATTCATCGTCTACGATGAATTAATCGGAGTCTTATTTGTCCATGCAAATCAAAAAGAATATTCAATTACAAAAGAAATACTAACAAAACTAGAAAAATTTTCAGACTTAGTAGCAGGCTCGATATTCAATGCAAAGCTATTAAAAAAAGTAGAAGAAGCAAAAGAAGAAGCAGATACAGAGCGAAATAAATCGGAGAAGCTACTCCTGAATATCCTCCCTAAAGATGTTGCAAAAGAACTAAAAGAGAAAGGCTTTGCAGAGCCAAGTGTGTTTGAATCTGTGAGTGTGATGTTTACAGATTTCAAAGGATTTACAACGATAGCCGAAACAATGAGTGCAAATGAATTAGTAAAAGAGTTAGATGCATGTTTTGTTCAATTTGATAAAATAACAGAAAGATACAATTTGGAAAAGTTAAAAACAATAGGCGATAGCTATATGTGTGCTGGAGGAATTCCCAAAAAGAACAAGACTCATGCTGTAGACTGTGTTCTAGCCTCGCTCGAAATTCAGAATTTTATGAACTTAATGAAACAATTAAAAGAGGAAAGAGGATTTCCGTATTGGGAATTACGCCTTGGTATCCACTCAGGTCCACTGGTAGCCGGAGTTATCGGTGAACGTAAGTTTGCTTATGACGTTTGGGGAGATACAGTGAATACAGCAAGTAGAATGGAGTCGAGTGGCACACCTGGGATGATAAACATCAGTGGGTCTACCTATCAAATAGTAAAAGACTTTTTTGAATGCGAGTATCGAGGGAAAGTAAACGCAAAAAACAAAGGAGAAGTAGATATGTATTATGTGCATGGGCTTAAACCTGAATATACGAAGGAAGATGGGCGAACACCTAATGGTAAATTCTGGGAATTGTATGGAGGATAATACCACAAATTTTTATAAGAAATCTAGAGAAATATTTCATGAGGCTAAAAATATTTTCAAGAATTCTTTACTATTTGGTGATTTTGCCAATAAAAAGAGTTTAGAAATAGACGATAGCCGTTAGAAGAGAATTTAAACTAGAGAAACAGCTATCGAATTGTATTTAATTAAGGCTTGGTGTAAAGACTAGGCATTAATTTTCCAGTCCATTTTGCTCTTAAGACTGCATTGCTATTGTTATTTTTTTCATCGGAGTCCCAAAAACTAAAACCGAATTTTTCACGGTGAAACCATGGACCTACATGCCCACCCCAAAAACCTTCTGCGGCGAGAGTATTACAAAATCCACGAGACCATTTGAGCGACCATGGAATATTTGATTTTGGTCCACTGAATACACCTTCCGCACCAGCTTGCGTCTTGCAGACTAAAACTGTTTCACTAAAATACGGTGCTTGGTCTTCTGGACTTGGAATAAAACTCGCTCCACAGTGAGCATTCTTGGAGCCTTGGCAAGGACCTTCTGCAGATCCAAGTTTACCAGGATATTTTGCATCCCACTTGGTTGTGAATTTTCTTTCGTCTCCCCAAAGAGCACGCTTAAACATACATTGGTCTTTTTGAACTTGTCTATCAGGAGTGGTATATCCAACTAACGCTCTAATATGGTTGATCGCAATTCTATGCCATTCATCAACTTCTGCTTTCGTCGGGTTTTTATTATCTTTGAATGGTTTATGAGCATAAAAAACTTCTCTGATTCCACGCACACGATCTGCACTAGGACAAATTGCTGCGAAAAATTCTGCTTTCGTCATTTTCGTTGGGTCATAAATCGTTTTTCCATCCCACTTAGAAGAATCCCAATGTTCTTTCTTAATCCAAGTCACACTATCTGGATCATGTCCCGTATTTCCCGCAGCTAACGGTTTTGATTGGAATGTTTTCCAATTTGCTTGTTCGGGTGTATACTGTGTTGTATCATTTGCATACATCATCGAAATGTTTAGAAATGCTAACGCCCAAAAAAAATATTTAATCATAGAGTAATTCCTTTAAAAATCTATTTAAGATGAGTTTAGTAGGAAATTGTTTCTGATTTATTACAAGCTTTAAAAAATGTATTTAGATTGTATCACTCGTTTTGTACTTCTGTTTGTAGAATAAAATAGAAAGGAGAAGTAAATGGAAGTTTTGATGCGACACTATTTAAATGTGATGGTGGGCTCTGGAAATATAGTTTGGGAAAAGGGAAGTATGATTTGTAAAAAAAAATCAAGAGGCATCTTCTATATAATTGAAATGTGAAATCCCTCATTAAAAAGGGATTGTTTTTTCTTTCCAAAATACTCTTTCTAAATGATTCATTCTTAGACATCTATAAAGTTCAATCAATAGAAGAGATAAACAACGATTAACCGCAAAAACAAAAATCGATTCTACAATAGATTTAATTGTTATAAAAAGAGTGAACAATTTATCGTTAAACTAAGCTTTTCCATTTTCCGTGTGAGCAATTTCCAATAGGAGAGGGTAGTTCAAATACACATACATCTTCTAGTTTTTCTTCATCGAGTATATGCACAAAGGATTTATCTAGTTCTCCATTATAAACTACAAGAATCAAATACCCAAAATTTGTATTCTTTTTGGAAGGAATAAAACTTGGTTCATTGCAATAGGAGTTTGGACCAAATTTTCTGTTTGTCACTTTACCAGAAGAAATTTCCATCTTCATAAATTGATTGGTTAACATATCTTCTTTTCCATGGCAGATAAAAAAATGGTCATACGGTTTGCCTTGTAAATTTAATTTTACCAACGGCCATTCATAAGAAGAGTCTTTATGTAAAACAGATTTATTTACTACTTTGAATTCATTGATATCTAGCTCATATCGAACAAGTGTAGAGAAAACTTCATAGTCGGGCAAATTTCCAGTAACTGCATCTTTAGACCATTTCGTAAAAACATCAAAGTTGTTAAACTCAATTAAATCAACGATAAGTGCCCCGTTCTCAGACTGAAAACCATTGATGAAATGTAAAAAGTAATTCGCATCGGATTTAATCTCTGCTACAAGTGATAAGTCTTTCTTGCGGACAACGTATATATGAGAGTTTCCCTTTTGATTCCAGTAGTAAGAATCTATAGGTGGTTTTAATTTTAAAAACATTGGGAGAATATCAATTTTCAAAGGAAATACCCAAAAAAGAATATAATCTCCAGCAAAAACGATATCATGCGTCATAAGAGGAGGGGAGGCTGTTTTGATTTTATTTTTATAGAGAAACTTCTGATCCTTACCAAATTTATAGAGAATGATATTGTTGTAGTCTTTATTATCAAACCCAAAACTAAAGAGCTCACCCGTGTTAGGATCAATTCGAATATGTGCTCCTGAACCTTCGTTTTCTCCTATCGCTCCGTTAAAATTAGATTCCCCTTTTGTTTCTAAGGTTTTAAGATCAAGTTCATAGGGAGTATCTCCATCAAAAAGAGCCATCAATTTATCACTTAACGGATAAACGCTAGTATTCGCTCTGTTTGCTGGTTTCCAAGATTTTTTTAGTCGATTAAAAAAACCTGGAGCAAGATTTGAGACTGTTGGATAAAGGAATTTATCTGCTTTTTCTTCCTCCACAAAAACTTTAGTTCGTGTGTATTTGTATGTGCCTTCTGCTTCTCCATTTTCCAAATGCACTCTAAGGACTGCACCGTCTCCATCAAACCAAGAGCCATTTTGTTTTCCACCACGCGTTGTCATAACCGATGTGTTAATATAAAAATCGCCTTTGATTTCTTTGGGCAATTCTCCTGAGACCAATTTGAGTTTTGTTGCCTCAAATTCTTTTTTTGTTCCATTGAATAGGTTTTGCCATTTCATAAATTTAACCTTTTGAGTTAGAATATTTGATATTCTATTTCTATGGCTATCAAGATTTACTCTCATTAGAGATCGATGCAATCACTGTAAAAGGTCAAAGTTTGATTCTTTAGGGAATTGTAAAGGGAGTTAAAAATTTAGAGAGATTTGAAAAAAACTCGGAGTGATTGGATTTGAACCAGCGACCACTTGCCCCCCAGACTGCCCCCGTTCCCAAAGTCTCGCAGACTCGACTTTCCCCAAAAAACTTTTTTATTCAAAAAGTTTTTTATGCTACCACTGCGACTTTTTTTTAAACTCGGAGTGACTGGATTTGAAGCAGCGCACTTGCCCCCCAGACTGCCCCCGTCCCCAAAGTCTCGCAGACTCGACTTTCCCCAAAAAACTTTTTTATTCAAAAAGTTTTTTATGCTACCACTGCGATTTTTTTTAAACTCGGAGTGACTGGATTTGAACCAGCGACCACTTGCCCCCCAGACAAGTGCGCTACCACTGCGCTACACCCCGTTTTTTGATTTAATTTGATAGTTCCCCAAAAAAGCATTCTTTGTAAAGAAGAATTAGGAGAAAAAGAGATTGAAGAAAAGAATAAAATGGAAATAGAATCAACCATGTATAAAAAAAATTCTCATTGTTCGTTTTGTGGAACTAAGTTTCCCGATGGTTTTCATTTTCCTTTCACCTGCGCAAATTGTAGTCAAATAACGTATTCTAATCCAATTCCTGTTACAGTTTTACTTGTGCCTGTTGAGAAAGGGATTTTAGTTGTGAGAAGGGGAATAGAGCCAGCAAAAGGACAGTTAGCACTACCGGGTGGATTTATTGAAACAGGGGAGACATGGCAAGAGGCAGGGGTTAGAGAACTAAGAGAGGAAGCAGATGTTTCCATTTCACCTGATTCAGTAAAAGAATTTATGGTGCAAAGTGCAAATGAAAATCGACTTGTATTAATCTTTGGAGTGACGAGAGAATTAAAAAAAGAAGAGCTAACACCGTTTATCCCCAATGCAGAAACCTTAGAAAGAAAAATTATTTATGCCTATGAGGAATTGGCTTTTGAGCTACATAGTCTTGCCCTTTCAAAATGGTTTCAAAAATAAAAGAATACCACCTGTGAAGACGATAAGCACCGATAAAAAGGAAGAAAGATAAAATCCAAACTTAATGGTGCCTCCATAGGTCTCAACATAATGTGTTCATCTGTGTTTATCCGTGGTTAAAAATTCTTTCATCAAACTATCGTTATTTAAATGCGATAAATACAGTTGCAAGAAACGAGAATTCGGAGTTTTTCCTTTTTGGCTAATGGAAAGATTTTCTTTGATTCCAGTAACAAAATACATTTCCATATCTCCTTTTCCTTTGACTTGAATTTTCCCTCTTGATTCAAAATTAAAAAATTCTTTTGTATCTTCGTAAACTTCCTTTGATACATTTATTTTTTCTGCCTCTCCGTAAGCTTCCATTCTCTGTGCTGTATTTACAGTATCTCCCCAAATATCAAAATTAAATCTCTGCTCCCCTAAAATTCCACAAACGACTTGTCCAGTATGAATTCCGATTCGAACCTTCCAACTAGGTAAGCCTTTTCGTTCTTGACTTTTTTCATATTTTCTTAAAAATTCTTGGATCTTTAGTGCTGATAGTATTGCGTCTATTGCATGAAGACGACCATTCGAGCTAATTCCTCCGGCTGCCATATAGCTATCACCGATTGTTTTTATTTTCTCAAGTCCTTTCATTTTTACAATTTTATCAAAATGGGAATAGCAACCATCTAGTTCTGATAAAAGTTTTTCTGGTGGGAGATTGGTTGATATATTAGTAAAGCCTACCAAGTCACAAAATAAAATGGATGCAGAAGGAATTAATTTTGGTTCGACTTTCCCTTTTAATTTTAGTTCATCTACGATATTATGTGGTAAAATCGAGTCTAGTATGTCGTCTGTCTTTTTAAAAGATTCTTTTAGTTCTGAATCAAATATACGATAGGCAATGCCTTGAATAAAAAAATTCTGTTCTAAAAGTATATTTAAACAAGAGCGATAAGGCAGTCGACTTCTTCTAATAATGAGTTCGATGAGTGGAAACATTATATACTCTGATCTAAAGATAGTTTCAAAGCCAATGTTTCTACCCTTTGCTCTTAGCCCTCTAATAGATGCTTCCATATTCTCCTCATAACGTCTTCTAAGAAGTGATTCTTTTTTTTTAATATCAATGATCTTAAAAAAGAACATTTGATTTTGTGATTTAAACGTTGATTCTTCATAAGGTTTAGAACTATCAGTTCCAATTTCCTTTATTGTTCTTTTCCACCAATGATGAAAAAGATTAAATGTAGGGAGCTTATTATCTAGATCAGGAAATTCTTTTACTAGGTTTTGAATCATATCTTGAATGATCTTTTTAAAAGGCACACCTTCCATGGTAATATATTCAGTGACTGCTTCTGGTTTTTTTAATTCCTCCTTTAAATGGTAGAGGAAATATCGAGCTAATTCTTTAGCTAATTGATACCTAACTTCTTTTTCTTTCATACTGTTTGCAGTATTAATTTATCCTTGCTTAATGCTTTCATAATTTCAATTTGGTAGCTGTGAAAGCAAAAAAAATTGAAAATCATGCGCAAGAAAAATTAATTCAAGCGAATGGAATGCCTAGCTTTGGAATCTTTAATCACCCTATTAATGAGGTTAATTTCAAGGACTATAAATACTTAAATCCCTTTGGGAAAATTAAGAACTCCATTAGTAAGCATTTTGCTTATAATCAATTTGAATATGTTGGCGGTGTATCTGATAAAATTATTTTTGGTGTAGCCATTGCTGATTTAAAATTTTTGACAAATGCTTTTTTTTACATTTATTTACCCGAAACTGGTAAATTCCTTCATAAAAGTTTGAAGCAGCCTTTTTCAATTGGTTCCAAATTTTCCAATTTCCCCGAAACCGGTGTAGTATCATTCTCCAAAGGTAAAAATAAAATCGAAATGGCTCCTCTGAATGGAAGGAGAAAACTACTTTTAGAATTATCATCAGGTGAAACAATTGATGCAGAGTTTTTAGAAGAAAAGATTGAACCTTTACGAATCTGCACTAGGGCGGGTGTAAATGGTTGGGTCTATGTTCGAAAGACAGCAGGAAGTCCCGTTGTTGGAAAAATTGAATGCTCATTGGGGAAATTTGATTTAGAAAAATTAGGAGTCTTAGGGCATAACGATTACAGTGTAGGTTTTATGAGAAGGGAAACATTTTGGAATTGGACTTGTTTTACCGCTAAAATTAATTCGCAGATAATCAGTGTTAACCTCTCTTGTGGTGTCAATGAAACTAGCTATTCTGAAAATTCACTTTGGATTGATGGTGTTCGTTATCCTCTTTCACAAGTTGCTTTTCAATACGATAAGGAAAATATTAAGAAAGAATGGAAAGTCTTTTCTTTAGATAAATCGATCGATCTTACTTTTATTCCAGAAGGCAATTACAAAGAAAATATTAACGCATATATACTAGCATCTAACTTTAATCAACTTTACGGAAAATACTTTGGGAAACTTCAACTTCCGAATAAAAAATTTATTAAATTGGATGGGATCTATGGTTATGCGGAAGATCATTATGCGAAATGGTAAAATAGTTTAGGATAATTTTTTATGAATGAAGAAATAGATTTAACAGCAGAAGATTTTAATTATTCGGATAAACAAATCACTATATCGGTTCGAACGATAGGTGTCCCTGAAAATTTACCAGAGAATGGAGTCGTGATCGATTTAAAAGGAATTTTGAATTTATATTCAGCTAATCCATTAAAATCAGTTTTATCAAATCTGATCAATGTTGGTAAAATAAGAATTTATGTATATATGAAACACCTAGAAAACATTGATTCATCTGGAATAGGTGGACTCATTGCAGTTCAAACGAAGTTATCTAAAATGAATGGGGTGTTAAAAGTTCTGGAACCTTCTGACAAAACAAGGTCTGTTTTAAAGCTGACTAATTTAGAAACTTATTTTCATATGAGTGAAAAGTTTGTTCCATAGGTTAATCTTGCTTGACCTCTTCATACATACAATCATTTAAAATTCTATAAACTGCTTGTGCTAATGCAGGATCAAATTTTAATTCCATACTTCTTGTTTCTGGATTAGTCATAAGCACATCCTCAAAGCCCTTTGGCTTGAATCGATAGTAGGTATCTTTTGTATTGATATCTATTTTGAAGTTATCGCTATCTAATCGAATGGACTGTATAGCGCTTATCTTTAAGTTATAGATTTCACTCAATATATACTTGAATCTCCCAGATTCGTATACAATTTCTTGAATTGTGTTTGGATTTGTAATTTCAATATCAGCCATAGAGTCATAATTGAATCCTATTGAATAAATTTGTCAATAAATTATTTCGAGAATATTTCCAAAAGGACTGGTAAATAGTAACAATCTAGCCCGAATGAATTAAAGAAGCCATTGTGTCCTCCATAGTCTTCTATTCTAACGTCTAGGTTAGGATTGGGGGTCAGTTCGTAAAAATCCTCTGGATGAACGACTGGATCATCTTTTGCAGTGATAATCGTTACAGGAGTTTTCAAATCTTTAAAATAGTCTTTCGTAAGTGTATAGGTTTCAAAGTATTCATCAGAACTTTTATAAGGACTATAATCTGGGATAATTCTTTCTGTTAAATTCATTACAGATTTTGCATCTTTGTATTTTTTAAAATCATACAGGAAAGGAAATAGCTTTTCTTTTTCGTTAAGAGATTTCATCCATTGCTTCAAAAAAAATCTTCTTAAGAATATATTTTCATCCATCATTTCAGTGCTAGATTTCGGATGAATGGCGGGACTTATTCCGACTGCATGTTTTAAATTTGGAATTAATTTTTTACTATTTTTCTTTGCGATACGAAGAGCAAAATTTCCACCGAGTGAAAAACCAGTAATAAAAAACGGTTTTCCTTTTCCCGCAAGTTTAGAAACTTCTTTTGCAGCAGCAAATGTTTCTTCTAATAGGCTTCCATTAAAAAGTTCATCATTTAGATGATGGGTTCCCCCATGATCTCTCAAATTAATTCTAAAAATATCAAACCCATTGTTATAAAGATAGGAAGCAGTTTTTAAAATATAAGCAGAATTTACATGGCCTTCCCAACCGTGTAAAAGTAATACAAGACCTTTAGAGTCTCCATGAATTTGTTTTGATAGATAACCAATGAGCCTGATATTTTTTCCTGCTTTGATTAAATGCATTTCTGCTCTTTCAAACATAGGATTTTTTTTGAGCTTTTCAAATTTTAAACTGGCAAGAATTGTTTGAACGGTTGCAGATCGGAGTAGGAATGGAGGTTTAAATTTGGATTGCATGTTTTATATACTTTATGGTAAATAAATAAACTTTTTATTTACCTAGTTTTACTTTCATAATCGTGTTGTCTATAAGAAACTAATTAATATGAAATTCAAAAAATACTGACCTTATAAAAACCTTAGAATTGTGGTTATACTGCTTTGGTTTCTATTGATTATGTAAGAAATTTTATAAATTGTATTGTGTAGCAAAAAATCTATATTAGCTTTACCAACTTGTTCTTACTTTTCTTTCTTTTTGAAGATCAAAAGTTATTGACCCAATTTAAAAATAGAGAGACTGTATTGAAATATAGATTAAAACCTTCTCCTATTTTTCATGATTAATTTTTAAAAAGGAAATTCTAAAAAATGAATAGCTTCATACGTTTGGCGACAATAGTTCCAGAAATAAAAGTCGGTGATATTGACTTTAATACAAAAGAAATTTTAAATTCTTTAACAAAGGCAAAAGAAAATGAAGCGGAAATTGCTTTATTTCCAGAATTATCTATTACAGGCTATTCTTGTGCAGATTTATTTTATCAGTCCAAGTTAAGAAAAAACAGTATAGAATCACTACTAGAAATTACAGAGCATACGGGCAAATTAAAATTAACCGCCGTAATTGGTCTTCCCATTGAATCCAATGGAAAACTATTTAATTGTGCCGCGTTTTTAGCAAATGGTAAAATTTTAGGCATAGTTCCGAAATCTTATTTACCAACAACAGGTGAATTTTATGAAGAGAGATGGTTTTCAAGTGAGAGTGATCGCATAACGGATAAATTTAGGCTGAATGGAGAGGAAATTCCTTTTGGTGCAAATTTAATCTTTAAAGCAGAGAATTTAGATAGTCTTAAAATAGGTATTGAAATTTGTGAGGATCTTTGGTCTGTAATTCCGCCAAGTAGCGAACAATCCATTGCAGGTGTGAATCTAATTTTAAATCCTTCTGCGAGCAATGAAATACTGGGTAAATTTGAGTATCGTAAAGAATTAATTAAGCAACAATCTGCGAGATGTCTTGCAATCTATGCCTATGCATCTGCTGGTCCAAATGAATCAAGCACAGATGTAGTTTATTCTGGTCATGCTCTAATTTGTGAAAATGGAAGTATTTTATCCGAATCAAATCGCTATTCTTTTCAAACTACTTATTTATATGCAGATGTTGATTTGGAGAGAACCGAGAATGATAGAATTCGAAATAGCAGTTTCTCTAAATCAAAAATTAAATCTACCTATCGAGAAGTTTTATTTCCACTCAATCGATCTAAGAAAGAGAAATTACTTCGTTTTATTTCTAGCACTCCATTTGTTCCCTCCGATTTACAAAAACGAAATCAAAATTGTGAAGAAATATTTCAAATTCAATCTACTGGTCTTGCAAAAAGATTAAAACATACAAATGTGCAAAAAGTAGTCTTAGGTCTTTCGGGAGGTCTTGATTCTACACTTGCTGTTTTAGTCTGTGTAAAAGCATTCGAAATACTTGGTTTAGAGAAAAGAGGAATTCTTTGTATCACGATGCCAGGCTTTGGAACAACAGATCGAACCAGATCAAATGCTGAGATGCTCGCGATAGAATTGGGAGCTAGTTTGAAAATCATTTCAATCGCAGATTCTGTTTTGCAACATTTCAAAGATATTGAACAAGATCCGAATTTACAGGATATAACCTATGAAAACTCCCAAGCAAGAGAGAGAACACAAATTCTAATGGATGTGGCAAATAAAGAGAATGCCCTTGTCATTGGAACGGGGGATATGTCTGAACTTGCGATTGGATGGTGCACATACAATGGAGATCAAATGTCTATGTATGGAGTCAATGCAGGTATTCCAAAGACTTTAGTGCGTTATTTGATAGAGTGGAGGGCTGATGCAGAGTATCAAAATAAAATAGGACAAATTCTGCATGATATTTGTGATACACCTGTATCACCAGAATTACTTCCTGCGCAGAATGGGGAAATTGTGCAAAAGACAGAAGAGGTAGTAGGACCTTATTTATTGCATGATTTCTTTTTGTATTATATGCTTAGAATGAATTTTAGTCCGACCAAGATTTATCTTCTTGCCGAGATTGCATTTAATGGTAAATTCTCAAAGGAAGAAATTTTAAAATGGATGAAGGTTTTTTATAGTCGATTTTTTTCACAACAGTTTAAAAGATCTGCAATGCCTGATGGACCCAAAGTCGGAACAGTCGCCCTATCTCCAAGAGGGGATCTTCGTATGCCTAGCGATGCAAGCGGTAAACTGTGGTTAGAGGAAATTAATAAACTAAAAGAATTGATCTAGTAAATCGTTGAAATGTTTCCCTCTTTCTTCAAAGTTTTTATATTGATCAAAACTGGCACACGCAGGAGAAAAAATTACCATTTTAGTTTCATTTGGATTTATCGTTTCACGAATTGTTTTTACTGCTTCACCTAGATTCTCTAATACAATTAAATTTTCTTTTAATACATGCGAAAGTTCTTTCTCCCATTCAAGTCTAGCATCCCCAATTAAAAAGACTTTTGCCGTAAGAGATTTTAATCTTTCTATAAAGGGACTCAAATCTTCTTGCTTTTGCTTGCCTCCAATAATGAGGATAATCGGTGATTGTCTGTCGATTCCTGATAGCCCAGAAAGCATACTATGAATGTTTGTGGACTTAGAGTCATTAATAAATGGAATCCCATTCCATTCTTTCACTTTCTGAAATCGATATAGCAGTCCTGTGAAATCTGCGATTGCTAATTCAATCTTTTCTTTTGTGCAACCACAAGATTCACAAAGCAAAATACTTGCTGCTAGATTTTCAAGATTGTGCTTTCCTTGTAGTGGAAAAGATTTCGTAGAGTAGGTGTTTAGTTTTGTTTTAATTTCTTTTTTATCAAAATAGATTTGTGCATCAGAATTCGAATCTCCAAATAGAAGCACTTTGTTTTTTAGGTTTAGACTTTCTAATTTTAATTTGTCGATGAGACGTGTGTTGGTTATAAAAAAAGAATTCGAGTCCTTTCGATTGATAATTTTCTTTTTTGCCTCTAAATAATTTTCCATTGTGCCATGTCTTTCTAAGTGATCTGGTGCTATGTTTAAAAGGGCGGAATAATCTAAATTGAGAAAATTAGAATCATCTAGTTGATAGCTGCTTAATTCTAAAACAGCAAAATCTAAATTCTCTTGGCAAAATTCTATGAAAGGGAGTCCGATATTTCCCCCCATTTTCGAGTTAGGAAAACTTTTAGATAGAATATGATAGGTAAGTGCTGTGGTTGTTGATTTTCCATCAGTTCCAGTGATGCCTATAATTTTGCCAGAAAAGAATTCTCTTGCAATTTCAATTTCACTTAGAATTGGAATGCTTTCTTTTCGTAGCCTTTCCACTAAAGGATGGGTAGGTTTAAAACCTGGACTCTTAATTGCTAGATCAATTTTACCTAGCTTCTCATAATCTGCGCTCTCATTAAAATAAGTTATTTTCTCTAAACTTAAATCTTCTTTCGCGTCTATCAATAAGATTTCAACATTGTATTGTCTTAGAAACTTGATGACAGATTTTCCTGTGATGCCACCGCCTAAGACTAGAATTCTCTTTGCTTCTCTAAATCGTTTGTCTAAGTTCATATTTTTTATAAAAGTTTCATTGACACAATTTTAGTCTTAGGGTAATTGTATATATTATTTTTTAGGAAACTTACTTTGCTTAAAAACACAATAAAAGGCGATATATTAGTAGTTTATTTGGAAGGACGTTTGAATGTTTCTGTAGCCAATGAAGTAGAAGAGGGTCTTGCAGAAATCATAGACAATGGCGGTCACAAAAAGGTTCTTTTGAATATGGAAGGCATTGAATATATGTCTTCTTCAGGATTTAGAGCATGTATCTCTACACTCCGAAAATTAAATTCAAAAGAAGGCGTTTTAAAAATGTGCAATATCAAGCCGGCTGTTAAGAGAATATTTGATGTAATCGAATTGACATCATTATTTGATATTTATCCAACAGAAGCAGATGCACTTGCTGATTTCAAATAATCAGATTTTTTAAATACTATTAATCCAGTTCTTCAAAAAATTGTTTTACAGAAGGAGTCTGAAATCTCACAGACTCCTTTTTACAAAGACCTACCAAAACCTAAATATTCTCTTTATAACTCCCTGAAATCTAGTTCTCATTCTATCATTGCAGAATGTAAAAAGGCAAGTCCTTCCATGGGGATCATCAGAGAAAATTATAACCCACTCGAAATTGCAAAAATCTATGCTAAATCAGGAGCTAGAGCAATCTCAGTTTTAACAGATAAAAATTTTTTTCAAGGAAGCTTGGAAGATTTAAAAGCAGTCAGTGAGAATGTTGAAATCCCTGTTCTTCGAAAGGATTTTGTCATTCACGAGAAACAAATTCGAGAAGCAGCTATCTTTGGAGCCTCCGCCATCTTACTCATTGTTAGGATTTTAAAGCCATATCAACTACAGAACCTATTAGAATTTGCCTACTCTATTGGTTTAGAAGCGTTAGTAGAGATTCACACAAAAGAAGAAGCCAAGATTGCAGAAGAGGCCGGTGCAAAAATTATAGGAATTAATACAAGAGACTTAGATACTTTCAAAATTCATCCAAATTTAATTGAAGAAGTATCTCCAACTCTTTCTAAAGATACGCTGATAGTAGGGGAATCTGGTATAAAAAACAAACAAGACTATCTGAATATGAAAAAATATGTTCAATCTGTTTTAATTGGAACTTATTTTATGCAGAAAGAAAATATTGAATTGGCTTTTAAAGAATTAATCAGTGGTTGATTCTTCTAACGTTGGATAGATAGAAAATAACTGCCCAATTTTTAGAATTTCAATTAGTTCGAGTATTTTCCTTTCATTACAAACTAGTTTTAGAGTGATCCCTTTTTTAATCGAAAATTTAGACAATGACATCATAAATCCATAAGCCACTGAAGATAGAGATTCTTTGTCTGCTATGATTATAGTTAGAGAAGGAACGGGATTAGCATCGTAAAGAGTTTCAATTGTCTTCAAATATTCTGTAACAGGAATGAAGTTAGAGTATTCCGGAATTTCGATTGTAATTGTATTTTCCCAATGTTTGATTAAGGAGATAGAATGAGTCATGAATTGGCAAAATTTCGAAGGCTTATAAATATATAACTTTTCTAAAATTGCTTCTAGCTAAAATGGATGGAACTTTTAAATTATCTTTTCCCATTGAATGCATTTCTTTTCCATCAATATAAACTTTAATTCCTTTGATTTCCTTAAACTCGAATAGAGTGTGACTCAATTGGTCTAGTCTATCTTGCATTAGGTCTTTTCCTGCATTTTCTTGAAAACTTTTATCAATAGAAATATGGAGAATCCCTTCTGTAAGCTTCATTTTTTTTGAATAATGGAAATTTTGAGGAAGAACACTTAATACACCTTTATCTTGTTCATCTAGATTTGGACCTTTTTTCAGTTCCTTCAAAGCCATTTTTATTCTTTTCTTAAGACTACCTTTTACCTTTCTCTGGACTTTTACAAGTTTGGAATAATTTCTATTTCCTGCTTGGTAAAATTTTAAGAAGTAAACACCTTGTAATGTTTCCGTTTCATCAAAGAAAGATTCAGTTAGATCTTTTAAATTATTTTCTGCTTTTACTTCAGGAACACTTGTCTCTCCTGATTCGGATGCGTCATTCGTTGTAGATGGATTTATGTCTTCTATATCTAGTTTAGAGATTTGACTTACTTGTGAAGTGAACTTATTTGTGTTTGGTTTAATTTGCTTCCTCTGCAAAGTCTTATCAATCATTATCAAAGCGATCAATACAAAGAATAAATAATATAAAAAAGATTTTGAGGATGTAGATTGATATTCTTGTGATGACACACTTTATTTTCGGAAACCGAAAGTTCACTATTGAGAAACTAAATTTTCATTTTAAAGATAATAGAAAATATTTTGAAAAAAAATTTAAAAAAAGCATCAAATGAAACATAATACTATTGATTATGTTTCATTTGTATTTGGAAATTTTGACTCTTCAGTTAATAAGTATATTATAATGTTCTAATATACTTGAAATGCGACAAAATAAAATTATTTGGATTTTGATTCATAAACTCCATTCCAATTTTCAGGCGGTGGATTCTGGATATAATTTTCACAACGTTCAATATATACTCTTGAAGCAAGATCAGATGATTTAATTCTAAGTGTTTCTTGAAATAGTTTCAATGCATCAGAAAAATTTCGATTTCTATATTGATAAACTCCTTCGTTAAATGTCAGAATAAATTTATGAATCTCGAGACTAGTTTCTTCTTTCTCGCAAACCAATTCATAAATTTGTATAGCGTTATGTTTTCCCTTAACTGCAACTAAATCTAAAATTCTTACTTCAACAAAATCTTGAACTAGTTCGTAAGTTGATTCACTAATAATGATTTCAGTTCCATAGTATTTATTTATACTCTCTAAACGACTGGCAAGATTAACGTTATCTCCAATCACAGTGTAGTTGAGTCTGTTTTCTGAGCCCATATTTCCAACAATTACTTCGCCTGTATGAATTCCAATTCGATCGTTAAATGGTTCCTTTCCCAATCTTTCCAATTCTTTATTTGCAAGCTTTAGTACTCTTTTATGTTCTAATGCAGAAAGACATGCTTGTAAGGCGTGATCTTCAATTGGAGTAGGTGCCCCCCAAAAAGCCATGATCGCATCTCCAATGTATTTATCCAAAGTCCCATGATGCTCTGTAATGATTTTACTTGCGCTTCCAAGATATTGGCTGAGTTGCTCTACTAGTTCTTCTGGTTGTAGTTTCTCGGAAATAGAAGTAAATCCAGCAATATCAGAGAAATAGATTGTCATATTTCTACGTTCGCCTTCTAAGATGGCTTCTTTATTTAGAGCAATGAGTTCTCTAACTAATTCATCTGGAACATATTTCTTAAAAGAACGAAGACCAGTTCTCATCTTAGTAAAAGATTGAGCCATATTGTCCACTTCAAGTAAAAAAGACCCAACTTGAATTTCAGAGGTTAGATCAAAATTCTGTATTTTCCTCATTTCTTCGGATAGTAGTGATAACGGTTTAGATAGTTTTTGGGAAAATTGTATTTCAAATAGAACTGCAAAAGCAACTAGCACTATAGATATAATTAAAATAATCTTATTGTTTCGGTGAACGATATACATAAAATCATTCTCTGGAACTACGATTGCTATTTTCCATTCGATATCATCTTTTTTGAAGGATCGATAGTTTGCAATATAGTCGATTCCCTTAAAACTGTATTCAAAAAAATTTATACCGTCTTCTTTTGGTTTATCTTTATTCTCTTCATAGAATTTAAATGAACTAGAGATAAGCGGATTATCTATCTTATCCGCTGTTAAAAGTTTAATAGATTTCTTACCCTCGGGAGAGGTTTCTTCTTGCATTATTTTTTCTAAGTCTTTTGGATCTGAAGAAGGAATTGCTACGATTTGATTTTTTGCGTCTATTAAGAAAGCTTTTCCGTTTTTACCAACTTTCAAATTACTTAAAAATTCTGAAAGTTCTAGAATACTGATATCAATTCCAATTACACCAATAAATCGACCTGTTTTATCATAAACTGCTCGGCTACAGGTAATTCCTGGTTTGCGATCATTAAAAAAAACATATACATCTGTCCAAGCATGTGTTTTAGAAGCAAGTGCCTCTGTATACCAAGGTCTTGTTTTGGGGTTAAAAGCTTCTTCTGTTGGAACAATCTTATTTGAAAATTGTTCTTTTTCATACCATTCTTCTTTTTGATGTTCCCAAATAATTTTGGTCTTTCGTCCTCTTCTGATAATACGTTGGATGCTAAAGCTATGGTCAGGCATTTCTTTTGCCATAATGAAGTTTCCTTCTTCATCCCCATAAAACATACTAAGTAGTTGCGGATTCGTTTCTACAACGCCTTGAAAATATTTTTCTAGAATTCTTGTTTTTCGAATTTTAACTAGACCAGTATTCATTAAATTTTCATTTAATTCTGTATTTACAACAGCTACGTCTAGATAATTGACTGTTTTATCAATTACATGTTCTGATGCTTTTTCGACTAAATTATCTACTAAAAAACGAACTGAGTTTTTACTACCGAGATAGGAAACAAAACTAACCAACCCACCAAAAAGTAGAACGGCTAGGGTAGAAAATGTAACTATACTAAAACGAACACTGAACTTAAACTTTTCCATCAAAAAATAGAATCCTCTTAGTAAGGTATACTTTTTTTGTTATTTTAATAGCAAGTGAATTTATTGAGGATTTTCTGAAATAAGTTTCCAAATCTTTCTGAATGGATTTTTGTATTACTCTGATATGGATTTTTTGGATTTTAGAGAATTTAGAGGTCTTTGTTCTGCATAAGGCGTGTTTTAGAATTGAAATTTAGATTCTCCTTTTGTTTCTATATAGTTTTACACTTGCAAATCATTTTTATTTTTTATTTTTAGAGTTTATGCTTCCGATTCTAATGTCCATATTCTTATATTTAAGTATTGTTTTGTCTATATCTTCCTCTCCAATTTTTTTCGATATTGAGGAGAATAATTCTTTGAAAAAGCGAATCAATGGCTGTTCTGAGTTCGAAAAGAGAAAGGAGTTTCAGTTTAAAGAAAAACATTTTGACATAAGAGAGTTTGATAATCTAAATAAAGAGCTGATTAAGACTGCAGAGATAAGTGCAAAAGAAAGAATCTCTCAAATTAAATGTATTCAAAAATTAAATTTGAATGATAAAGAAAAAGAAGATATGCGAAAGGGCTTTGATGTTTATAAAGAAAATTTTTTATTTTTGCTGGAATACTACAATCGATGGATTTTCTCTTTCGATAAATCTAATTTTATGACACCAACAGATAGAAAAGCCACTTCCGAAATGATTAAATTAAAATATGATTTATATAATTTACTTCAAGTAAAAACAGAAGACTTACTGTTTAGAGAAGAATTGCTAAAAAACAGAGATTTTGATTCTTTTGAAGAGCAACTAGCTTCTATTTATCTCTCAATATTGAAGGGAAATTATGAATATTATAATAATATTAGTTCTGAACTGAGAAAGGAAATTTTTAGAAAGATCTCTGATTAAATAAAAAAGACTGCCTTCTTACAGGGCAGTCTTTTTAGAAAAGAAACGTTAGGTGGAAGAATTAATTTCTTTGTCCTAGGATCGGACCTCCCACTTTTTGAGTCATTCTTTCTTTTGTCAGAATTAAATCATATCTATTATCAGCTGCCATTTCTCCGCCGCCATCTAGATAGATTGCTCCTTTCGGGCAAGCCTCTTCACAGAGTCCGCAGAAAATACAACGAAGAAGATCTATATCAAAACGTTTTGCATATTTATCTTCTGGATGAAGATGTTGTCTTTCTGTCGGAACTTCAGCCGCTTCAATTGTGATTGCATCTGCAGGACAGATCCACATACAACAAAAGCAAGCAGTGCATCTTTCTCTTCCTTTCTCATCTCTTTTTAAAGAATGCATTCCCCGAAAACGAGAGGAGTAGGCACGCTTCTCATCAGGATACTGAACTGTTACATACCCTTTAAAAAAAGCTGCTTTGATAAAATGCTTTAAGGTAATAAACAAACCTTTGGATATTGAGTAGAAATAAAATTTTTCATACCAAGCGAACTTGTGTCTTTTCGCTACATTTACAACATTAATTGTGGCCAATTGCTAACTCCTCTTTTTTAATGGAAAGTTCTAAATTTAGACGTTTGAAGAAGTCCCCAGAAGATGGTAGACCCTGTAAAGGTTGCATTGCTAATTCAAAATTCTGCTTGATTCCGTTTTTATTTGTAAAGGAACCAATTTGTTCTGCAAAGCTTTTGATTGGAACAGCAAAGTCAGCATCTTTTACAGATGTAGTAATATTTGTGTGAAGCACAACTATCGTTCCGGAACCTTTTAGGTTGGTTGGTATATCTTCTTTGATTACGAAAATTAGGTCTATTTTCCCTTCATTGAAGTCTTTTACTACTCCATCTATTCCATTTGTAGAAATAAATGCTAGGTCATATGCACCTTTTGTATTTGGATGTGCATCTGTAGTCATTAAAAAGTCTGCTTGTTCTGGGACAGAGTATTGTGGTTTCGCAACTCTAGCTTCAAAAACGACTTCTTTCCCAAGTTTCTCAGCTTGTGCTTTGATAAGTGCTAGGTTTTCATTGGATTCATGGGCTCCACCTATCACGGCAATTTTTTTAGCTGATTGGATTTTTTCTAAGATTTTTGGAATCACTTTTGTACTCTCACTTGGAGCACCTTTTTCATAATAAGCATAGAGTCTGTTTTCATTGATCCACTCTATATCAAATCTACCTTTATCGCAGAGGAAATACATTCCAAGTTCCGCATTTTCTCTTGCCATATAACGATACATCTTATTATCGCGAACGTTAGTTTCAATATTACAACCAGTGCTACAACCATGACAAATGGACTTAGCTGTTTTATACCACCAAACTCTTGACTTAAATAATGTTTTGTGATTTAGAAGTGCTCCAGTTGGACAAAGGTCAGCAAGAGCTCCTTGGTAATTATGTGTGATGATTTTATTATTCGCAAGACCTATAATAGAGTGGTAGCCTCTCTGAAATAACCCAAGATTGGATTCTTTTACAAGCTCTTCTTCAAAGCGAACACAACGGTAGCAAACAATACAACGGTTGTGATTGATCATCAGGTTATCACCAATTTCTTCTTGTGGAATATTTCTTTTCTCGAATTCAAATCGAGAAACTCCCTTGCCTGCGGAGAAAGCGTTGTCTTGTAAATCACACTCTCCTGCTTTATCGCAAACAGGACAATCAAGAGGATGGTTTGCAAGTAGGAATTCCATTGTGCCTTCTCTTGCTTCTAAGACCCTTTGACTCTTTGTGATGACTGAAAGTCCTTCTTTTACTGGGGTGTTGCAAGCAGCTTGCACTTTAGGTACACCTTCGATTTCAATGAGGCACATACGACACATGCCCACAATACTTAGGGATGGATGATAACAAAAGTAGGGAATATCTACTCCTACTTCTTTTGCTGCATCGATGAGATTTTTCTTTTCGTTAACTTTATATTCTAAACCATCAATTTTGATTGTTACCACAGAGTTACTCCGATTTAATATTCGTATAGATTTGACTATTCATAAATGCCTAAAATTCTTCAAGTAGAAAAAACGGCTTACAAAAGTTCTTCTTTCTTGGAATGAAATATTTTCCTTTCATTATCAAAGGTTATTCGAAACACACCAATTATTGGCTCAAATATTCATCTGCTAATTCTTTCCAAGTTTTTTTTATAAGTGGACTTCCTTTGAGAGCGGTTTGAATTTTTTCCAGTCCGAGAACCGAATACAAGGGACGTTTAGCAGGTGTCGGATAAGCAGAAGAGGGAATAGGCTTTACTTTACAATTTGTATCTCTTAATACATAGGAGGCTAGATCATACCAAGAACAATAATCGGATGGACCGAGATGATAAATACCGGTTAAATCCTTTTTCAAACAAGCAACAATTAGTTCAGATAAATATGGTGTTGAAGTAGGTCTTCCAATTTGGTCGTTTACCACGTTTAGTTCTGATTTTTCTTTTGAAAGTTTAAGCATTGTATCTATGAAGTTTTTTCCATTTTTTCCATAAAGCCACTGCACTCTAAGGAGCAAAAAGTTTAGCCCTTCTGTTTTTAGAATATTTTCCTCTCCTCTTAATTTCCCATGACCATATTGATTGATTGGGGCAGGGGCTTGGTCTTCTGGAATTGGAGTCTTAAAATTTCCAGAGAAAATATAATCAGTTGAAAAATGAACTAATTTGATTTTATTATTTGCGCAAGCTTCTGATAAATATTTGAGAGCTGTTCCATTGATCTCATATGCAATAGATTCAGTTTCACATTTATCAACAGCGGTATAAGCCGCACAATTGATGAGTATATCTGGTTTTAAAGCAGCAATTTTACCATGGACATCTTTTTCTACAAGTATATCTAATTCATCAACATCGATTGCTGTTATTTTGCAATTTTCTTTTTCGAGAGCTTTTTGAAGATCTGTGGCTAACATACCTTTGCCCCCGGTGATTAGAAAGTGTTTATTTGTTAATTCCATAATTTGCCTTCTTTAAGTTGAGTATAAGAAATAAATTTCTTCGGAAAATGAAATACATAATTGATTTTAGGAAGAATCCCAATACCTTCGATTGCATCTAGATTGAGAGGACCATAAATATGAGGAAATAGGACACCCTCTATTAGATGATTTTTTTTCCCACCTGGAATTGGAATTGGTTTTTCAAAAGTAACTGGAGAATGAATCGCCTTTAAACGAATCTTTAAAACTAGTAAATCTGTTATACCGGAAAAATAATCATTTGCTACAATAATGGTTAAATCCTCACCTTGGGTGCAATGAATGAATTTATCCTGCTGAAAACGAAGTGGCAAATAGTAATTATCCCTAACAAGCGGAATAAACTCATTTTTAAGAACTAGATGATAGATATATTCAGGTAATTCTTCTGTTTCACTCATTTTATAAACTATTCAAAAGATATTTGATAATATTTGGTGTTATTCCAGCATTTATCGAGACACGTAAACGGGACTCTTTCACAGTAGGAGGTCGAATGGCTCTAATGTCAAATCCTTTCTCTTGTAATTTTTGCGCAAATTGCAAGGCTTTCGTTTCCTCGTAGAGAACAATTGGAACGATTTGAGATTTTGAGGAAAGTGTTTCATAGTTTTTTATTTTTAGATCATTCCGTAACTCTTCTGCATTTTTTAAAATTGCTATTCGCTCTTCATCCATTCCTTTAACCAAGTCAATAGACGTTAGTAGTGCATAAGGTATTGCAGGACTTGGAGCCGTTGAAAAAATAAAGGTTCGCATAGTATTGATTAAATACTCTTTGTATAGATTAGATGTTGCAATAAACGCTCCTTCTAGACCAAGAGACTTCCCACCAGTGTAAACTCTAAAATCAATTTCATTTAATTCTTTGTTTTGAAAAGCATTGGAAAGACCTGAACCTTCTTCTCCAAAAACTCCCAGAGCATGCGCTTCATCTAAAATGAGACATGCATCGTATTTTTTCTTTAGATAGATCAATTCAGAGATAGGTGCAAGGTCTCCATCCATACTAAAGACAGTTTCCGATACAATGATTTTTTGATCCTTTGAATTTGTTTTTTTTAATTGTTCTTCTAGATGATTCATATCTAGGTGATGATAGTATTTTTTATTTGCTTGCGACAGTCGAATTCCATCTAGAATAGAAGCATGATTTAATCTATCAGTAAAAACAAAAGTTCTTGGATTTGAGATTGCTTCCATGAGACCTACGTTAGCCGAGAAACCATTCGCAAGAAATAGAGAAGTTTCTGATTTTACCCAATTTGCAAATTTTTCCTCTACGACTTCGTGAATATCTCTATGACCTCGGATGAGCCTAGAGGCTGTGGATCCTGTTCCATAGAGATCGATTCCTTCTTTAAATGCGGAAATTAACTTGGGATTTTTAGATAGGCAAAGATAATCATTTGAAGATAAATCGATTCCATTCGGAATCTTTAAAAATCTATATCGATTTTTATTTTTGATTTCTTCTAATTCTTTTTGAATATAATTCTGAAGGGACGACATCTCAATACTATAATTCCAAGATTAATCTTTCTATTTAATTTCCAAGTCGAAAAGAGTTCTGATGTTTATAATTCTTTTTTATTCTTCAATAGGTTTTAAGATGAGAATTGATATGTAGTAATCTGAATCAATTGAAAATAGATTTAAAGTTTGTTGACTCTTAAATATTATTAAATTTTATAATAATAGATCCCTCACCTTTCGCACAAAAGTATAAGAGAGAGAAGGGAAAATTTTAGCTACCTTAGTTCTTAGCACTCAGTGGATCGTTTGAGTTCTTGTCCACCTACTTAGGTATTGATTCATTGGAAAAATCTAATAGAATCATATCTATTATTTTTATTTATCTAATTCTATACTTTGTGAAATGTAAGTTAATAAAATTTTAATTGGCCGTTTGGTAGACAGCTAAATTGGTTTTCCAGTTTATTAAGGGAGCTTTTATGTTTGAAGGAATTTTAAAAAAATCAGTAAAAATCTTAATCGTTATAATTCTTCTGAATTGTATGACTGCAGATCCAGATAGAACTCAATATCAAGTTCAAAAAGAAAATTTTGATTGGGGTAGATACGCTGTTAAAAAATTTGAAGATAAAGTATTTAGAGTAAAGATTTTTTCAGGAGATTATCCAGATGATTTATTCGAAGAACTTGGAACAGTATTTGTAAAAGATGGAGACAAGTCCGCGGTTTATTACCTAAAAAGTTATTATGACATTTTTTTGTTAGAGATTGAGAATAAAACTGATTTGCCGCAAGATTTTTCTATTCCTAGGATTCAATTTATCGGGCAAGAATGCAAAGATCAATTTGCAACTCCCTGGTCTCTTCCAAACGATGTATATCGTCTCAATCCAAAAGGAATTACAAAGAATGTTTATAATGGTATTGTGGTTCTTGGGTTAGCTGTTGCGTTAGCTGCTATATCTTATTCAATTCCAAATATTCTAATGGGAGCTTCCTCTTCAAAGGATAAAAAAGAAACTGAACTAACTAAGGTAGAGCCCACAGAAAAAGAGAAGAAATTCTATTGGTCTTCTCTCTTTCATGAAACAAAATATCAATACAATGATTTAATCAGTCAGACAAATAGAATCGAACCGAATAGTAAAAAAATAGGACTTCTTTTTTTAGCTAAAGATAGTTTTGATAAATGTAGAGACTCTCTCATTTTGCAAGTTGAGTAAATAAACCACTAGGTCATTTATAAAAAAATGAACTGCATTTTACTCGCGGTTTTATTCAATCGGTTTTATATTTTCTACACCAAAGTATCTATATCTAGGTTTTGCTATTTTCTTTTGATTCAATAAATCCCAATCCTGAAAAATTAGGACACCGAAGAACTCTGGGATACGATGTAACTCTAGACCGAAATAAACACTTGGTCCAAATCCTATAGAGACATTTAGAGTTGTGTATTTTCTATAATCCGTGTTCTCTTTATCCAGCTGTGTCCTGCACATTCGGAAAAAATAAGAAGGGCAATTTCCTGTATAGACACCGTAAAATCCTATACTTTTTCCCATATTCGGAATGTTTTTCTCCTTATCCTGAAAAGCACTATCTATGCTACTCAATTCAGATCCTTTACTATATTCTGTTTGGATTCCGTAGGCTGTGGATGTTTCAACAAAATATTCATTGTAGAGGATTGGACTTAATCCGAAAACGAAAAACTCAGATCCTATTCCAATTCCGTATCCCCATTTAAAAATAAAAATATCTGAAATCCCACGAAATATATTTCCAATGTATCGAACTGGGGCGAGCGCTATGTTTTGAGGAGTAATAAATGTATGACGTTCGTTGTCTAAGTTGAAAGATGTAGAAATAGATTCAAAATGCTTGAATGTTTGTTCATCTACAAACTCTCTATATTCGACAATGAGGCTTCTCGCTTCCTTTAAAAAATAAAGACTAGAATTTTTTCTATCTAATAGAGCTTCTGTGTTTTGCATATTTTTTTCTAATACTGCTCTAGCATTTTCTGATTCTGCAAATTGTAGGTATCCTCTCACTTTGCTTGATGTATAAGAGGTGGCTGATTCCTTTGTTGTCTTTATTTTGGATTGAATTAGTTTCTGATAGTTTCTTAAATCCAATAGATCCGAATACGGATTATAAACAGACTCTATTTTTTTATATTCTTCTATTGCTTCTTTGAATTGAAGTAAATTGTATTTTTCATCTCCAGCTTTTTCTAAGCGTGAAAGGTAAATCTTCATTAGCCCCATCGTCCTCGATTTAAAATTTCTTTCTATAAGGTCTGTTTTGGCAAAATTTGGTAAGTCCTTATATTTTTTCCAGTCCTCTATATATCCTTGGAAAAAGGAAAATATTAGATCTCCGTTTGTATTTGAAAAGTCTTTTGGAAGAGTTTGGTCTTTAGTTTTTATTAGTTCTGAATAGGCGGCTTGCGCAGATAGATTTGCTCTTTTTTGAATATTTTGTGTTATATTCTTTATATTTTTTTCTGTTGAATTTTCTAGAGTTTTGATTGTTTCTAATATTTTTAAATAGATATTGAGAGCTTCTAAATAGTTTTTATTTTTATATTCTGTGTCTGCTTTTTCAATATAATTTGAAACACCTTCTAGAAAAGTGATTGGAAGACTATCCTTAGATTCAAATTGCTTGGGTTCAAGTAAAACGTTATTCGCTTGTGGAAGAATTATTTCTGTAAGATCTATATTTGAATTAGATATAGGGGTTTTTAAAATGGAATATTTTTTATCTTTTAAGGCTTTCACCATTTCAGGAATTATAAAGTTTATTTCCGATTCTTTAAATTCGAAATAGACTTTATTTTGTATGGAAAAATCATTTTCTTTTGTTCCTAATTTAATACTTTGAATTGAAAATTGAAAGTTAGATGCGTTTTTTTGTAGGTTACTTGTGATTAGCTCCTGAAAATTTAAACTGTTTCCTAAATACTGAAGAAATTCTGAATCTGCTCCAATGGATTGAGAAAGCTTGCCTTGCTTTAGAACAGAGAGACTTGCATCATCAGAAAAAACATTTGCCTCGGGATAGTTTCGAATTATGCTCAATAATAGAATGTTTTCAATTTTTTTGACTGTTGCTTCTGACAAATTTGTCTCAATTCCTTTCACGTAGATTTTATTTTCTTTTGCTGAAATGGAAATCCCTATCAGTAAAAATAGAATAAAAACATATACTTTCATTGGATACACCTCAAAGATTCTTATGGTTAAACTATAGACTGTTCAAGGGACAAAGTAGAGATTTTTTTTATAGAAAATAAAATTAGTTCAAATAATTTTCAGAATGGAGTAATAAATAAAAAAATCTCTCCAATTACCTTTTCATTTTTAAAGAGAGTAATGCTTTTATTTTTAAATGATTTGATTCAGGAAAAGAAGGCGCCCTTTGCATTGTTTAAAGATTTAAATTTCTTTTTTAAATTATAAACTAGAAGAGGTTAAAATGAAACTCTTCTTTTAGAGATAGGAAGACTGTAACAAAAAATCATAGAAAAGTGGAAAAGATTTATCTACTTGGATTTTAGATTAGTCTTCGAGAATGAAGGATCATTTTGCTAATACAAATAACTTCCCGAAAAATAGAATTGGGTTTCTGGTTGTCTTCCACCACTCTTAGAAAAAATAGAATAATTTACAATCGCAAAATGAATCAAAAAAGAATCCTCTTCTTTGGATTGATAAACCTTCCAACTACCGCCGATTGCTAATCCTACCGACCGTTTGTTCTGTCCTTTTTCATTATAGAATCCTCCCAATTCAATTCCTGATCGAATTTGGAAATTGGTATCCGAAATACTATGATTGAATCCTAAACTATATTTGAATTCTGCACCTATTCCTCGATCGAGTGGCGGTTTAGAATTATTCCCGTTTAATTTGAAACTACTATACTCCCAAAAAATTTTTCTAATCTCAGTATAGATCTTTGTCTGACCTAGATCATAGCTATAACCAATCGCAAAAAATTCAGGAATTCGTTCTCTCAAAGAATCAGCCGACCGATATCCTTCTAATCTAAATTTGCCTGTGCTTTGAAAGAATGCTCCCACTAGATGCTTTTCCTTTTTATAGGAAAGGGAAGCTTGTGGGCTAATGGAATAACTCGATTGGTATCCACCTCTATAAACAACACTAGGTCCTATTCCGATTGACGCATTCCAGTTATCATTTAACTTAAAACTACCAAAAAAGGAATAGGTATAATTGCTCATTGAATCATATCCACTAGGAAAATTTTGATAAAAGCTTTGCTTACCCGTAAGACCAACACCGCTTGTCGCATTGATTGGAACATAAAAGCCCAATGATGTAGGGCGAAGTGCATTGTATTTATTTTGGTTTGTCGAAACACTCAATCCCCCATCTAAAATAGATTTGTTTTGATTGGAAAGTAAGCTTGGATTTGTGTATAGATTACTACTCGAATTCTCCTGCCCGACTCCTAGTGATGCAGTTCCTGCTGATACGGCACTTGGAAATGCTAAATCGTATGGACCATATTTTTCAGAAAAAACCGCTGATTGGAAGAGTAGAGAGAGAAATAAAATGTTTTTCAAACGCATTGTCTATACAAGTCTGGATAATTAGCTTTAAAAGCAATGAGTTTTATAGAAGGAGTTCAAATGAAAGTTTCAATTATTGGTGCAGGTGGACTAACTGGAAGGGAGTTGATTGGCCTTCTTGCAAATCATCCTGATATAGAGATTGTGCATGTCACAAGCAATAAAACTGCTGGGAAAAAAATTTCAGAAATTTTTCCAAACCTTCGTTTCAAAAAAGATTTAGTCTTCAAAACACATGAAGAGGAAATTCCAAAAGAAAGCCTTGTTGTGCTTGCAGTTCCCAATGAAGTCTCTCTTGCTATGACACCTAATTTATTAGAGAAGGGGCATAAGGTTATTGATTTATCGGGCGCCTATCGTTTGCATAATAAGGATTTATTTGAAAAATTTTACAATCTAAAACATGATTCTTTTCATTTGATGGAGAAAGTCGTGTTTGGTATCCCGGAAATGTTTAGAGATAAACTAAAGGGTGCAGATTTTGTATCTAATCCTGGTTGTTATGCGACTTCTGGACTTCTCCCTTTATTTATGCTTGGATCTTTCAGAGAGAAAATATCTGGTCCGATTGTAATTGATTCAAAATCAGGAGTCAGTGGAGCAGGGGGAAGAACAGAGGACATTGGATTTACTTTTACAAATACCTATGAAAATTTTAGAGCTTATAAAATTTTATCACATCAACATACTCCTGAAATAGAAGAATACGCAGGTTATAAACTGTCGTCTAAGCTACCTAAGATTGTTTTTACTCCTCATTTGCTTCCTGTATACAGAGGGATTCTTTCTACTTTTGTGATTTCATTCCAAGAAGCGATTGATCCATCTCAACTAGCAAATCAGTTTTCTAAGTTTCAATCAGAGCCTTTTATTCGCCTCTATAAAAAACCAGAAGAAGTTGAACTAAAAAATATCCAGAATTCTAATTTTCTAGATTTTAGTTATAAATTAGAAGAGAATATTTTAGTGATTGTATCTGCTCTTGATAATCTAGTAAAAGGAGCTGCTGGACAAGCACTTCAAAATATCAATTTGATGCTCGGTTTAGAGGAAACTAAAGGATTACTCGCATAAATTTTTTTTAGAAAAAATCCTTTTTTAAAGTTAAATGTTTTTGACATTTTGCTAGGAATAAAAAAACTGACATAAGCAACGCATGAGTCGTTAGCTCAGTCGGTAGAGCATTTCACTTTTAATGAAGGGGTCTCGGGTTCGAATCCCGAACGACTCAGTAGTTGCTTCCTAAGGTGCCATCGTCTAGTGGTTAGGACACCAGGTTTTCATCCTGGTAACCGGGGTTCAATTCCCCGTGGCACTAAAATCCTTTTTAAAAAATTCACTCAACGAAAGAATTCCCTTATAATCTTACTCATTTAGTAAAAATATTTTTTAATGATTTTATTCAATGAACTGCCTCCCTATAGCAATGAAAGTTCATTTCCTTATTCTTTTGTTTCTTTTTTGGGCTCATCAAATAGATTCCGAAACATAGAACGATAATAGGCAAAAGAAAAAAGTATCGATTCGTATTGGTTATAATTTTTTGTATAGAGTCGATAGAATTTCAGCCAAGGATATCTCTATTGATTATAATATCACTGGAAATGTAAAGATAGGCTTAACAATCTTGGCAGTTGATAAAACATATGAATTCAATCAAATCATATCACATCTTCGTTGTAATGTCTTTTCTTCCTGTATTGATTATACAAAAATGAATCCTTGGACAGGGAAGCTATATACAATGTATTTCCATTTTCTGAGTCCTTCTATTTATCTGGAGCCATTGGAAGATTGCCTGATTTTTCTAGAAAAACAATTTCTTATAATCCTACTCTTTGGATCATTGACGGTTATTCTTCTACTCAATATTAGTCTTTATCCTATTCAGTTTCTACGGTTAATAACTACTATCAGTCTGTTGCGAAATGTTAAAGAATTAAAAGTCAGCCTTTAAAAATAAAT
>DAORDH010000037.1:0-51318 GCA_035345875.1 Leptospiraceae bacterium
TTAAAATTATATTCTCTTGATAAAAGTAACTTAGCAGCCTGATAGGTTACGAAAAACGTAATATAATAATCTTTTTTATTATCCAGATAAATTTCTATCTTTTGCATAATGTCAGTTAATTAACTATTGTATTTTCTACTTCTCCAAAGCCTTCGCCTCGAATTAAAACTTTGTCTCCAGACTTTAAAAAATTTGTTCTATCCTTTCTTAAGACTATTTTTAATTTTTGAAATCGATTGAGACCGATTAGATCAGAGATTCTAACCATCCATCTAGGAGTGGACATGGCTACACCTCCTGGAGTTCCCATAATTACCATATCATTTTTTTTAAGAGGTATGTTCTTATATTTCTCAGAAATAAATTGGAGCATTTCTTTGGGGGTATATATCATATTAACCGTAACTTCATTTTGTCGTTCGATTCCATTTACAAAGGTTTGAATTCGAATACAAGGAATCCCATTCGGAAGTCCATGACTTGGAATCCAAACCTGCGAAGATACTGGTAAAAAATTCGGAAAACTTTTAGAAATTCCCCAATACTCTGCTTTGTCTTGCCTTCCTTCTCCAAACACTGCTATTGTTCTAGCAGAAATATCATTTGCGAGAAAAAATCCAATGGGTGGAATAAATTCTTTTTTGTATAAATCTTCTTTTTTTATATCCGCAAGTAATACAAATCCAAGTTCTACTTCATAGTCTAGAAGTGGAGGCAAATCCTTGTTATTCACTAAGCCTTCTTCTGATTCTAGAGAAGGTTCATATTTTAATAATGCTTGAAATAGATCCAAAGAATTAGGGGTTTTTACCTCTGAATTGTGAGAGGCTAATGATTGTTTGTCTTTGATAAAAATCGGGGGAGGCTCTACTATTGAAAAGTTTGAAGCAGTTTCCTCAATATGTTTACTATAAACAAGACCCATTCCAAAGATATGATTTGGATTTGGAGTAAATGCCTCTAGCTTTCCATCTTGTATTGGGATGCATTGAAAAGCTGCTGGCTTGGGAACAATCCTTAGAGGTCGAAATAGATAATAAAAGAATCCTAAACTTGGTAAAAGTAGAATTATCGCTAGAATCAAAAATACTTTCATGCGGCTACATCCTTATTTATTTTTTCTTGTCTAGACGAAAGAATTGTTTGGAATATGGATTCTAGTATTTTATAAGGGTCTTCTCCTTTTGAGAGGAATTGTTTTCGATAGGCAACCTGACCATCTGGTCGCACTAGAATAGCGCCTGTCGATTCAATTTCTGCTTTTTTGTATAATTCTCCTAGATTCTCATTGTATTCGCTCAAAAAGGAAACTGTGATTGGAATATCTAGATTTATTTTTTTTAGAGCAGAGCCCCATTTGTTTTCTTTTGAACCTAGAATGAGTGTAAAATTTTTATAGGATAAGAGAGCTTGACTACTTAGTTGTGAGTTTAGCCAGAAGTGGGGAAATCTATGTCCTGGCTTTGTGGTTGGGAAATAATTACTAACTTCTAATTCCTCTTCTTTACTAATTCCATCCGAAATGATTGCCTCACTTTTATAACTAAAGCCTAGATCTAAACCAATTCGATCAAAATGACCTGTCTGTTTTTTTATAATAGTTTTTAACTTGGGAAAATTCTCTGAGTTTCGGAGAAAAATTTTCAGCCTAAGTCTTGTAGGCAAGGTTAAAATAGACTTTAATTTATCGCCCCAACTTTTGGGTAATGAATGTATGAAATTGGAATGAAGTATTCGAGCTAATTCTCTTCCTTTTTTTATATCCAAGCCTAAGGACGCTGGGACATCTAAAATATCATTCGAGTTCTTTTTGCTTTCAAAGCAATTTCTTTCTATTACTGGCTTTCTTTCCGCCTCATATGTGTCTAACAGAGAATTTCCTGCAAAGCCTTTAATCACTGCTGCGAGTTTCCACGCTAGATTGTGCACATCTGCAATTCCAGAATTCATTCCTAATCCACCTGTTGGAGGAAAGCGATGCGCGGCATCCCCTGCAAGGAAGATAGATCCTGCTCTAAATTTTTCAGCGACTTGTGCTGTCATTCTCCATGAGCTAATCGATGTTATGTGAATAGGAATATTCTCTTTTAAATTGAGTGCCTTTTTTATTCTTTTAGAAAAATATTCTACTGTAAAGTCTTCCAATTTTTCATAAGGTGTTTCAATTGGCACATGATAGACCCATCTTTTTTCTGGATGATGCGCTATCAGGACACCAGGAGCTTCTGGATTTAGGATCCAATAGAGTTTTGCCTTAGTTTTGAGATAAGGAGTTAAATCATTTATAAAATAAGCATTGGCAAAATCTTGGATTTTTTCAGGACCAATCATTTTGATTTGCAATGCTTCTCTTCCCTTACTAGTTGCTCCATCAGCACAAATTACAAATTTACTTTTGATCTTAATTCTCTCGCCAGTGACTGTATTGAATACATCTGAACTTGTCCACTCTCTCCCCTCTTTGAATGACTCCCATTGATAGCCATAGAGAGCTGATCCTTCTTTGCACCTTAGCATATAATTGCGTATGATTTTTTCTAATTCTACTTGGGATATATTAAAATATGGATGCGGATAACAGATATTATCTGCATATTTCTCGTCTGTTCCATTTTCCCTTAAATCGATCCTACCAAATTCTTCATTGATTGTATTACAAAACAAAATTCGTGAGGCAGTCTCGTGGTCGGATGCTTCCTTTTGTATTTCTGAAAAAGGAATTCCCAAACTATCTAAAATTTCAATCGATCTAGCACTCAGTTCATGAGCTTTGGGATGAAGCATCGGTTTGTCTCTTTTTTCAACTAGAATATTTGAAATTCCTTGTTTAGAGAGTGCGATAGACGCGACCATTCCAGTTGGTCCGCCTCCAATGATTAGAACTTCTGTTTTCATTTGATTGATAAAGCTCATACATTCACCTCTTTGAAACTTGGCTCAATTCCTTTCTTTAAAATTATATAATTGATGAGAAGAAGAGAAGAGAGAAGGCTAAATACTAGAATGTTTTCATTTACATTCATAATTCCAACATGAATACTTGCATCAAAAATGTCCCCTTGGTAGATTCCACTCAAGAGCACTGATCCCCAAAAGCCAATGGCATTCATCACTTGCAGTGAGAAACAAGTATATAGATCTTTTATTCTAACTTCTTTTTTTCCCCATAAAATATAAATGCTGTATATCCCCATAGATGCCCAAAGGCATATATTCCACATAAGATGAAATCGGGCATGTCCAACCCATGCATCGTTTAAAAGATGAGAAGAGTTTGTATCTCTTGCAATAGGACCAAAAAACTCCAATGCCCCAATGGTTAATAGAATCTTAGATAGATTCAAAATTTTTTCCTGTTTCATTTTTTCCTCCTATCCATTCACTGGATGATAGGTAAAGTTTATCATAAACTTGGAGTGCGGTCGTCCCGCCTTAAAAGGAAGGACTCAAATTGTTTTATTTTTTTAAAAAGAAGGAACCTAAACTACCTACAGAATACATTCTAGAGAATTCCAAAATCAAAATGGAATTTGACAGAGAAGGAAAAATTCTAGCTCTCACAGATAAAGCGGTAAATCATTGTTATTCCATGATTGCCTCCAACTCAATTGAATCTTTTTCGATTCAGGAGCTGAGTTCTATTCAAAAAGATACAAGCATTGAATTCGAAAAAAAACTTTACAGCACAAATGGCAGAACATCTGTTCTAAAGGAAAAATATACTTTGGGAGATAAGTCCATATCTTTGGACATTCTAATAGAAAGTGCATATCCTTTCTGGACTCAGGATATTATCACTAAGATCCAATACGAAGTCTCAAAGCAAACTAGGTTTTGGACTGCTTGGAGTGATCCATTTCAAAAGAACTCAGGCTGGCATGATCCAAGAGTTTTTCTTCCATTTTCTAATAAACTATGGGAATATTCTAACTTATCTCATTACACACCGGAGAAGGGAAATTTTATTTCAATTCCAATTGCGACTATCGCAGAAATAAACACAGACAATGCTCTTTCTATTTATCTTTCCCCAAAGGATAAAATATTTCAATTGTATTTAGATACAGATAAGAATGGAGAACTATGTTTTATTCGAAGAGGGAATCGGCTCGGTGGAGGAAAACAAGTTTCTTTTTCTTTAGATTTTGGTTTTCATGAAGCAGATTGGAGAGGAGGACTTAGGTATTATACAGAAAAATATCCAGAGTATTTCGACCCAAAGAATACAAAAGCAAATGAGATGGCTGGATGTGGAGCCTATTCCGGTTATGAGGGAGAAATAGATTCAGAGAAATTAAGCAAAATGGGATTTCGCATAAATTGGAAATTGTCAGACGATTTTCCTTGGATGGGAATGTTTCTTCCACCTGTAAAATCGAAAGAAGAAAAGTGGAAGCGATCCTGCGATGAACCAAATCCTAGCGGCAAATCAGAATATACCTCATGCGAACAAATGAATGAGTATGCAATTCAAATGAAAAAATTTGGGTTTTATGTGCTAAACTATTTTAATGTGACTGAGTTTGGGAAAAATAAGAATGCTAGTGAATGGAATAAAGAATTTCCTGAAGAGGAAATTTGGAAAAATCCGATTCAGTTTTTAAAACGTTATTTTCCGAATGCAGTGCTCGATCCAAAGCTTAGAACTTTTTATGGGGCATATGTGATGGACTCTGGAGAGGAGGGCTACCGAGATTTTCTAATCGAGCAAGCCAAAAGACATATAGAAATGCTCCCTGATACAGATGGAATTTGTATCGACCGACTCGATTGGCTTCGCTATTTTAATCCAAATGCAGATGATGGAGTGAGTATGCATCAAAATAAAATCACTCGTTCTTTGGTAGAATCTTGGAATACTTTGATCGAAAGACTCGCTTCGATACTACATGAAAAAGGGAAAGTTATTTTTACAAATCCAATGACCATGCGTTTGGATTTATATAAAGAGGTAGATGGATTTTATTCTGAGCATGGGGAATCAGGACCCGGCTTAAATTCTCTGGCTTGGATCGGTATGCGAAAGACCTCTCTCACTTGGACTTGTATGTGGTGGTATATACCTACTTACAAATTAAAACCGGATCCAGATAGTTTCTTTCAAAGGCATTTGCTTATGGGAGTTTTTCCAACGGCTCCTTATCCTTTTAATAATCATGCTTTAAGACCAAACGCAAAAACAGATCAATATTATCTAGACTATGGTCCTATGCTCTTAGCATTGCGTGGAAAAAAATGGGTCTTGGCTCCCCATTGTGTTGTGTGTGAAGATCCAAAAGTGAAAGTAAATTTATTTGAAACATTAGAAGGGTATGCACTTCCAGTGACTTTTGCTTTCCACAGAAAAGAAGTAGAGGTATGGATTCAAAACCTTCCAGACTTAAAAACTTTTGAGGCAACGGTTTGTTATCCTGCAAAGGAAGTAAAAAGGATAGAAACTATTGTTCAAGAAAATAAGATTCTAATTAGAGTTCCTATTGTTCGCGGCTGTGCTCTTATCAAATTAAAGAAGAAAAGATTGCAGTAGAATTTTTTACCACATACAAAGGCGTCGATCAATAAGAATTACCACCGAGGACACCGATAGCTGAACGATACAGAAACGATTGATAATTTTGAATTATCTTATCTTTTATCCGTGCTCATCGTCTTTCCGCCCAAAATCCATTGCCGCTCGTTCGCGGCAATAGGTGGTAATCTTTTAAATCTTTTTTTATAGATGTTTTTTTATCTAAATTCTGCTTCTTTTTCAAAGCGAGTAAAGCGCTCTGGGAAAGGGAGGCTAATATCGATTATCTTCTTAGTAAAAGGATGCTTGAATCGTATCTTCTGAGAAAAAAGAAGGAGTCCATACTGAGAGAATTCATTTCCCGTTCTTGAATAGAGCATATCTCCCACCACAGGACAACCCATACTTTGGAAATGCACTCGAATCTGATGCGTTCTTCCTGTTTCAATTTGGATTTTTGCGAGAGAGTAGTTTCTATTTTTACGAGAAGAGATAGACTTCTCAATTTGATAATTTGTGATCGCTTTTCTTCCATCATTTCGAACACACATTTTGAGTCTTTCCGTTGGATGTCTGCCAAGTGGAAGTTCAATTCGTCCGGTTGGTAGCTTTGGAGTCTGGACAAGCCAAGCGTAATATTGTTTTTCAATTTCTCTTTTTTGAAACATTTTCACAAATTGAATATGTGCTTTGTCTGTCTTGGCAATGATCATAATTCCAGATGTTGGTTTGTCTAGACGGTGCACAATCCCAGGACGAATGTCCCCTCCTAGTTTGGAAAGGTTTTTGAAATAAAAGAGAAGACCATTCACAAGAGTAGGTCCATCATCTCCAGGTCCCCCATGCGAGGCAATTCCAGCCGGTTTGTCTATAATCACAAAATCTTCCTCTTCATGGAGGATTTCGAGCTTCATCTCCACAGGAGTTAGGTTTAGTTTTGGTTTCGGTGGAATGGTAATCTGAAATATGTCGCCTATCTGCACTTTGAGATTGGCTTTCAATTTGGATTCTTTTGGATTCGAAAGATTGACTACATTGCCAGATTTAATCCATTTCTGGATAGAAGTTCTGGAAATCTCATCTCCGGTGGATTGGGCTAAAAAATGATCTAAACGTTGGTCATTTTGCCCTTCTTGAACATTTACGGTTATTATCATGAAAATTAATTTATCAATTAAAAATGGTTTTAAAATAAAATAGACATTTCTATTGTGGTAATATTCAAAAATCATTATTAGAAAGGAAGCATTTATTTATGAATAGACAATTTATTAGAACTGTCCTAGTGATCGGAATTGTTTCTACTTCATTGGCATTTTGCAGCGGAAATGATAAGAAAAACTCTCCTGATCCTAAAGATGCAAAAACTGCAGAGGATACAAAGACCACTGATAGAGCAGCTGTAGAAGAGCCAAAAGATGTAAAACCAGTGGATGCAAAAGATGACAAAGACTCTGTCGCAAAACGTGCTCTCACCGGTGCTGCGGACGAGTTATTTGCTCAATTAAATGAGTCATTAAAATCAGCTCGTTATCCAGACGGAGAATCTATTGAAGGATTTGCTTACAAAAAATGGGAAATTCCAAATAAAAAAGATTTTGTAAAATGGGTAAAAGGTGCTGGAGCGGTTCTAAAGAAAGGCTTGGATGAACTCCCTGCTATTTACACTCTCGAAATCGCTGGACACACTGATACAGTAGGTCCTGAAAATCCAGAAGGCGCTAAAAAAGGAAACATGTTCTACTCTGAGCAAAGAGCAAAAGAAGTGAAACAAGCTCTTGTTAAATTAGGTTTCCCAGAAAAAAGAATTGCTACAAAAGCAATGGGTTCTTCCAATCCAATTCCTGGAATTCCTGGAGAAAGTGCTAAAAATAGACGTGTTACATTTCAATTCTTAGCAGGTGAGCCAGAAGCTAAAGATTCTTCCGCAACAGACGCTCCAAAAACTGACGCAAAAGACGAATCTAAATAAGATTACAACCTAAGTGCTGCCAATCTTTGGCAGCATTCCCTTCCTACTATGAAAGTCTATGAATACAAAGGCTGTGGCACCTGTCGCAAAGCATTAAAGTTTCTAGATTCAAAGAAAATTTCCTATACCAAACTACCCATTCGAGAAACTCCACCCTCTCTCTCTGAATTAAAAAAAGCCTTAAAGATAATCGGGGATAGTAAAAAACTTTTTAATACATCCGGTCAGGATTATAAATCTCTCAATCTAAAAGACAAATTGTCCTCAATGACAGAGGATGAAAAATTAAATCTTCTTCATTCCAATGGCAACTTAGTAAAACGTCCTTTTGTTGTATTGGAAGATTCCATACTAATTGGTTTCAAAGAAGAGGAATGGAAAAAGCAATTTAAATAATCAATTTTTACGAAAGTCGAGTAATTCAAATTGCTAGCTCTATATTTTGAAGGTATCTTTGCAGATTCCTGAAGAATAAAAAAGGATACTTCTATCAACTCTATAATTTACCGTTTTTAGTCTCCTAATTTTGCTTCGATGAAAGAAAGCGTTATTTCCCAACGTAACATTTCTATTTTTTTCATTTTTAATAGTTCTTGCTTAGATAGCCAGAGTTCTTTGACTTGTAAATAGGAATTGGAACTTGTTCTACCTGCAAGAAATCTATACATCTCTTGTTGAATTACTTTATCTGTCTCCGCCAATTCTTCTTTTAACTGAGAATAATTTTTTTGTGCTGAGGCAAGATGTGCTTTTGCATCCGTTATACCAACAGATACTCCTTTTATTGCGTCTTTATATTGCTCTTCTAAAGAGAGTATTTCTTCTAATTTTTGTTTATGCCTTGTTAGAATTGTGCCACCATCAAGGATTTTCCATTTTACTCCAATGGCAACCTGAGAGTAGGAAAATGGCTGAATGTTTCCTTGATCGTTATAGAGTAGATTTCCCTTTGCATAGAATTCGGGATAATTTTCTGCCATGATTCCATCTGCTTCCTTTTTATTGGCTTGTATCTTCAAAGAAAAGGATTCCAAATCTTCTCTAGCACCTGAGTCTTTTTGCGGAAAAGTCCATGCAGTCTGTGTTGCATCTGGCTGAATCTCTTCTTTCCCTACTAATCTGCCTAGTTGACGATAACAAGCTGTCTCCATAAATTCAATTTCAGTAATTCCTCTATCTATATCTCCAATCGAGAATTTGATTTTAAGAGAATCTGCTTCTTTTATCTTACCGTTATACGACAGACTAGACAGCTCTTTCGATAATTGACCCAATACTTTCTTTCTCTCTTTTAAAGATTCTTTTTGGATGATGAGTGTTACGCAATCAAGATAGGCCATGGCTGCATTGTGTTGCGCACTTCGTCTTTCCCAGATAGATTTCTTGGCGGCTGCTTCTGCCATCAGGTTTGCTGCCGGCACTTTGAATTCCATAAGATCTGTGCTCCAAAGTGTTTGATAAAGCTCCATACCTGCTTGATAGAAAGCACGACTTGCAAATGGAAGATTTCCAAATGGAGATTCTAATTGTAATGATTTATCCCTAAATATACGTTCTCCCCCCAATCCGAATTTTGGAACGTAAGCTGCGTAGGTTGCGGTTTTAGATCCATATTTAGCTGCAGCAGCATCATGAAAGGCACTTTTCGCAGCAGATGAGTTTGCGGCTAACGTGATTGCATCGAATAAGTTGATTTTCTCTAAGTTGATTGTAGGTTTCATTTCTTGGGAGTGAATTTCTCCAAAACACAAAATTAAGAAAATCAATGCAGTAAAAAGTTTAGGTATAGAAAATTTCCCTTTAGCTTTTGCATATTTTAAATAAAACCAAGGCACTAAAAATAAAGTAAAGAGAGTTGATATAGTGAGCCCTGAAATCATAGACCAAGCAAAAGGTGGCCACAAAGTAGAACTAGAAAAAGTAAGAGGAACCATGCCCAAAATTGTAGATCCAGTAGTGAGTAGTATAGGACGAAGCCTCATTGAAATTCCAGTTCGAACTGCAAGTTCTGGAATAACGCCTTCCTTTTCTGAAAGTCTAAATTTATCTATTAAAATAATCCCATTGTTGACTGCTATTCCTATCAGTGCAAAGAGTGCAAGTAGAGATAAGAAACCGAAAGGCTTTCCAGAGAATACTAAGCCAGGAACGATCCCCATAAATGCGGTAGGCGCTGATGTGAGTATGATTAAAGTCAATCTAATACTATTAAATTCCCATAAAAGAGTCGCAACTAATACGATAATTCCTAAAGGTAAGGCCGCAACTAAAGCTGAGTTAGATTTTTCACTTTCCTTTGCTTCGCCATCAAACTCCCAATCGATTCCGTTTGGTAATGGTTCTTTCTTTAAAAAGCTCTCGACTTCGCTTGCAACCATTCCAGGGTCAATTCCATATTTTATAGTAGCTAGAACGGCAATGTATTGTTTTCGATTTCTAGAATAAAAAACAGGTGTGACATCTTTGAATTCAACTTTACTTACGGAGGAAGCTAAAATCGGTAAATCCAAAGTTTGTCCAACAAGAGCATTTTTTAGATCGGAAATATTTGACTTTTCCAATTTTCCAGATGAGAGAACGATAGGCACACTCTCTCTTTCTGCTTTGTAAAAACCTAATGGGATTCCATTCGTTACCTTCAAAAGAGCAAGAGAAAGATCTTGTCTCGTCAATCCTCTCTCTATTAAAAATCGATCATCTGATTTAAAGATTGCCTCTTTTTGTTCTCCTAGTGCGTTGTGCCAAGCTTGCGTTATGTTTTGATTTTTTTCCAAATACTTTATAATTCTTTCTGCTTCTTTGGTAGATTGCACTCTGTCTTCTCCATAAAGCCGAATGATTAAAGATGCTTCTACTGGAGGACCTTGTTCAAAACTTCTTACATTAAATCTTGCTCCTAGACTATTTCCTACTTCATAGATGCGAGCTTTTAATTTTTCAGAAATTATTGTCTGATTGGATTCGATTAGAATCTGAGCTAAATGAGGAGCACTCGGCTTTTGATTTAAATTGTAATAGAAAAAAGGTGTACTTCTACCTGTGAAAGAAGTGATTTGAGAAACTTCCTCATGACCTAGTAGGGATTGTTCAAATTTTTCTACTGCCTCTTTTGTTTTAGAAATGGCAGTTCCTTCTGGAAAGGAAATTTCAGCTATGACTTGATTTCTATCCGCTGATGGGAAAAACTTGAATTTCATAAATCCAATGCAGCTAATAAAGATTAGAAAGAATATTCCAAAGCCGATCAAGATTCGAAATGGTTTTTCGATCACAACATTTGCAACGAAATTCCCTAATTTATCTAAGAAAGGTAATTTGTTCTCTTTGCTATTTCCTAGTAAAAAAAGAGATAGACTTGGAGAAAGAAAAAGAGCAGCAAAATAACTCACTCCCAAAGAAATCATTGTAATTTTTGGAATCGCTTCTGTAAATTCTGAGCTAGATCCCTTTGACATCCACATAGGCAAGAATGTTGCGATAGTTGTAAGAGTAGAAGAGAAAAGAGGTGCTGTGAATTCTTTAATCGTTTCACTTCCTGCAGAAATAGAGTCCAATCCCTTTTCTTTTTTTTCTTGGACACTCTCTACAATTACGATTACATTATCAATGAGTAAACCCAAAGCCATAACAAAGGCAGCGATTGCTATCTGATGTAGGATTCCTCCAATGAGATAGTATAGTGCTAAAGTTATAAGACTAATCACTGGAAGCATTATACTAACAACAAGCCCAACTCTGATTCCCATAAGAATCATAAGAAAAGAGGCTAGGATCAGAATTGATTGTAATAAAGAAAAAGCTAACTCATTTAAGCGATTGGAAACAAACTTTGGTTGAGAATTGATTAGATTAATTCTAATGTTAATATTTTTTTCGACCAATCGTAAATTAAAAATTTCTATTTCGTGCGTTATGTCTGTTCCAAAATTTCTAAGGTCAATATCTTGTTTTGGAATTACTCCTAATCCATATACCAGTTTTCCATTCCAGTGCATTTCTTCTTTTTTTGGTTGGATCTCTTCTTCTGTAACTTTAGCAAATGAGGAGAGCGGAATGCTTCTACCGTTAGGAGAAGCGATCGGGAATTTACTAAACTCAGTAACAGAATAGAAAGAATTAGTAGAACCGATATTTAATTTGTTTCCGTTCTCTTCAATATAGCCGGAAGAAATTTCGGCATTTCCAGCTTGGATCTGTGCAATAACGTCTTTTAAATTTAATCCAATTTGTTTTACTTTAACTTCATCTAGAATAATTCTGATTTCTTTTCCTTCATCTCCAACTCTTTTTACTTTGGAGACAGTAGATTTTTACAAAAGTTTGTCTTCTAACTCAATGAGTATATCATGTTTATACCTATCGTCTCCTTCAATACTTAATAGGATTGCTTCTTGATCCATTAGTTTTCGATCTAATTCAGGAGGAAATACACCACTTGGAAATTTATTTTTAGCTTTATTTAAAGCTTCCTCTACTTCATCCCAGGCTCTTGTGATTTCTGAATTTTCTCTCAGTCGATCTTTTAAAACGACTTCAATGGCTGCGAAGTCAGATCGTATGGTAGTAGAGATTGTTTCGATGGAATCAACACTTGCTAGTTCTTTTTCTACTTCTAAAACTACCAAACGTTTCATTCTTATTACAGACGCCCCCGGATAGATGAGTTTAATTAAGCCAAAACGCGGCTTTAATCTCGGATCTTCTTCCTTTGGTATTTGGAACCAAGCCAGAAAACCCAAAAGAACAAAAGAAATTCCTAAAAGCCAAAAAAAGCGATATTTTTGAATCATTAGTGTTGACCAGTTCATAAATCCTCCAGTAGACAGTGTCATCTAAAAAGTAGACACTTACCAATAATAGTAAACATTGTCTACAAAATTACTAATAGATAAATAAAAAAGTTTAAACTAGATTGGAAGTCGAAGTAAAATATAAAAGTCTCAGGAGAAATTTTCTTATTTGTAAAAAGTGAATAGAACTCTTCTCTTTTGATTAGCTTAGATTATAAGGGTAGGGTATAAAACGGATTGAAAACTTGTGGAATAAAAGTTTTGCGGTTTTTGATAGATTAAACTTTATCTAATAGTAAATAACAGACCTATCCAAACCAATTCATTAAATAGGAATTGAATTAGATAAGTCAATTGTGGGAATGATTAGAAAAACTCTTTTACAACATCTTCCTGTTTTAACGGTCCCCAATGTCCTGGATAGAAAACTTGAATCCCTTTATCTAAAAGTATTTTAATATTATTTTTTACCTTTTGTCTGTCTTGGTGAAAAAAATGTTCTGTGGGAGAATGTGCCGAAAAAGGGGAACCTCTGAGTAAGTCTCCAACAAAGGCAAATTCTCTTTCTAAAATCACTGCAACAGCCCCATCTGTATGGCCACCCAAAGGAATGATTTCTCCCTCTATTCCATATTCAGCAAGAGAGTAGTTTGAATCTATCCATATATCAGGAACGATAGCTGGATAATCATTTTTTACAAATAGCTTTACGATGGAACCAAAAACACCAGTGGGTTTTAGTTCATCATTTTTTCCTGTGGCAAATAAAGTTTTATCTCCTCTTCCTCCTATTAACTTTATACCGTAGGTTTTTTGAAAGTAGGATGCTGTTCCTGAATGATCTTCGTGACCGTGAGTCAATATCATTAAACTAACGTCCTTTGGAGAAATCCCATTTTCTTTTAGAAATAACTCGATTTTCTTTTCGTCTGAAGGCTCTCCGGCATCAATCATTACATTGATTTTACCTTTTAATAAATAAACATTTGCCATACCTGTATTGAAAGAAAGGACTTGAACACTTCGAGGGGTCTTAGTTTCATAAGAGGAACAAGCAAAAATACAAAAAATCAAAATATAAACAACTTTCATATGGTCTCCTAAAATGGAGTAGGACAAATCAAATTTAGAGAATTATATAATAATAAATTTATTTTTAAATCATTTGAAAATTACATTGTCTACAGAATAGTATACAGTGTCTACTGAATAAATAAGTCAAATAAAAAATAATAGACAAATAAATAAAACTCACATTTCCTTTAAATCACTGCATAATGAAAAAGAAAGTATCATCCAAAAAAACAAATAAAGTCCCAAAATCCAAGAAAGCAGAAGTGCAAGCAGGAAATTTAAGGGAGCTCATACTAGATGAATCCATTAAAATCATTTCTGAGTCAGGAGTTCTCTCTTTAAGCTTACGGGAGGTGGCGCGAAAACTAGGTGTTTCTCATGGAGCACCGTATAGGCATTTTCCTACCAAGGATGATTTATTAGCTGGAATCGCAGCCAAAGGATTTAAACTTTTTACGGAATATCTGAAAGAGGGTTTAAAGGAGCCAGACAATTTAGAGATTTCTCTCAATGGCTTTTTGCGAATGAAGTCCAACTATCTAAAATTCGCACACGAGAATCCGGATCTATTCAAATTTATATTCAGCGCTTCTGTTCCAAATGATCCTAAATATGAAGATTTACATCATTGGTCAAAAGCATCCTTTGAAGTGCTTATGAGACAATTAACTAGTCTGAGAGAATTTGGTGTTTTAAAAAAAGGAAATCTATTTGAATGCGCTATGTTCTGTTCGATTACGATGCAGGGCTTAGCCTTGAATCAGATCAATCATATTTCTGATTATTTATCTTTAAAATATGAGTATTCAGGAAATCTTTTGGATTATTTAGATACATACATTTTATCAGGGATGAATGCGATATTAGAAAAGAAAAGTAATGTATGAAAGTTAAACGAATAAGTTGGAATCTAAGAATATAAATCTTTTATAATTCTAGATCAAGAATTATATCGTTTCAAATTCTCCAAAATTTTCAGAAGAGATTATTTTAAATGCGTTGGTTAGCTAATTGATTTTATTTACTCTACCACTGAGGGATTCGTCTAATTGATTCGTCACTTGGAAAAGATTCTAATATTCGATAACGATTTCTCTTTGTCTTAGGATCCTTCTCTCCTTTATACAAATGAATTTTATCTACTAGAAAAGATTCTGTTGAAAAATTGGAAAATTTATTTTTTAATTCTTCCGCTTTTTGTTTTGAAATTCCAGAAGAACGAATAAGGGAGATATGTGGTGAGAATTCATGAATGGATTTTTTAATTTCGGGGAAGAGGGTAATAATTCTTGATTGAATCGAGATCAATTCGTCCGAATTTGCTATTTTTAAATGTAGGATTTGATACTCTTTTGATGACCAAAGATTTAATCCTCCAATTTGTAATTCAAAAGATGAAAATGGAAAGCGCACCAACCTTTCTTTTATTGATTGCAAATACTCTGAATCAGGATTCCCTTTTGAGAGAAAAAGAAGCGTTATATGCAATTCTTCTTTTCTTTCCCACAATTCTTCCGGAATATCTTTGTTTTGTATGGTTGTAAAAATTTTTTCTCGTATGGATTCTGGAGGGCATATTGCTAGGAAGAGGCTCATAAGGCTAAATGCGATCGAAACCCTTTCCTTCTCGAACTATTTCCATTTCGTCTTTGGTAAAATCTAAGACGGTAGACATTTCTACTTTGGCAATACCGCCATCAACGATACCACTTACTTGGTTTCCAAATAACTCTTCTAGATCATCTATATCGGTTAGATATTCATCTCCAGTGAAGACAGAAGTGGAGGTTAACGTTCCATCATGAACTTTTAGAAGTTCTTGTAAAAAAATATTTTCGGGAATCCGAACTCCAATGGTTTTTGCTTTGGGATTCACTACAGCCCAGCGAGGTAGATTACGATTTGCCTTAAAGATAAAAGTAAAAGGACCTGGAGTGATTCTTTTCATTAATTTAAAAGCATCATTGGGAAGTTGCTCAATGTATTCGGATGCAGTGGATATATCTAGACAGAGAAGCGAAAGTGGTTTATGTTTATCGGAGTGTTTGAGTTCGTGAAGTTTATCGATTCCTTTTTTGGACTTAGAATCTGCAATGATTGCATAGACTGTATCTGTTGGAAAAATATAAACCTCACCTTCTTTTAGATTTTCAGAAATACTTTTTAGAGTTCTTATTTCTGGATTCTTTGGATGCAAATGTAAAATCATTTTTCTGTATTAAATTGCTGATTTAAAGGATTGCATTCAGTATCTCGTCCTTTATAACTTTTCAGCATTTTATTGTAATCAATCACACCATCATCATTAAATAAGTCTCTTCGAATAAAGTGTTCTCCATTTTCGTAATAATTTCCAATAGTATCACAATCATTGATATCAACGGTTTTATATTTGGAATTACAATTGGTTTGGAGAAGAGCCAAACCAATTGTGAGTAGAAATAGAATTTTCTTCATTTTATTTTTTAGCAGGTTCTGGGTTTGCTGGAGCCTTTGCATCTTTTACTTCTTTCGCATCTTTTGTATCTTTCTTTGGTTCAGCAGGCTGTTTGCTTTCATTCTCTTTGGATAAATTTAACTCACCGTATTTATTTGTGAGACCTTTTTTGATTTGCTCTCTCTCTTTCTCTCTTTCTTTTTCTCTAACAGAGAAAACCAATCCGAGGGAGTCATCATACTCTTTTAAATATTCTTTAGGAATATAGTCATCGTCTAGTAAAAGATTTTTGCTTACTCTTTCGGCTAACTTTAGATTTTTATTTTTGTGTTTATTGATTGTATAGTAGATTTTAAATAAACTTTGCAGTGCATTTTTATGTTCGTATAACGCATCAACATGATTTCCCTTTGCAGTAAAAATTTGCGCAGAGGAAGTAAACTCGTTTGCAATCATCAATTGTTTCTCTAAGACTGGATAAATAGACTCTTCTGAATCAGAATTTACTTTTAAGTCAACTAGTTGAAAAGATGCATCTGCATAGAGTTTTGAGTATGTTTCAGAATATTTTTTAGAAAAGCCTTCTGCTTCTGTATTCAGCTCTGCATAGTTTTGTTCAAAGATTCTTCTAGATGCAATGTAATTCTTCTCTTGAAATTTGATACTCGCATCCACATAATTTTTCATGATTGCATTGAATTTTGGTTCTGCTTCATAGTTTAGAAAAGAACTCTTCATTTTTTTTAAATGTTTTAAATTAGTTCGTTTGTAGTCAGCTGAGACAACTTGAGGATCTAAAACTACCGTCCCAGTTTCCATTTTTAATGGCTTGCCTTCTTCTTTTTTCTCTGGTGTTGTTTTGGCTGGATCACTGCTTGGAGCATTTTTTGTATCTTTTACGCTGACAGTCTGTCCAAATAGATTCGATTGAAATAGGAACAGAAATACTGTGATCAAAACTAGATTGAGTTTAAAAAAATGAATATTGAAATGGAGTGTATGATTTTTCATAGTGTACTTATTATCGACATTTTTAATGTTTCCGAAAGGGTAAATCAATGTTAATTTTAAAGTCAGCCTCTCCTCGTAGGCGTGAAATCCTAGAAAAACTAAAGTTGCAATTTCAAGTAGAACCTTCGAATATCAATGAAGACAAATTAGAAAGAGAGACTCCACTCGACTATTTGAAACGGGTGACGATTGATAAATTGGAAATAGAAAAGAGCCATTCTGAGAATATCTATATAAGTTCTGATACAATGGTAGTCTATGAAAATTCGATTCTGGGTAAGCCAGTCAATGAAGCGGAAGCATTGCAGATTCTTTCGACTCTTTCAGGGAAGACTCATTCCGTATATTCAGGAATCGCCTTATGGGAAAAAGGAGATATCTTTTTTGGATACGAAGAGACAAGAGTTGAATTTAAGGAATGGAAGGAAGAGGAGATTTTAAACTATATTAGAAATTGTAAACCATTTGATAAAGCAGGCGCCTATGGAATTCAAGATTCAATAAGTCCAGTGAAAAGATACATAGGGTCTTATACAAATGTGATGGGTTTTCCGATTAGAACCTTTTACACACGTTATCCGCAATGGGAGAAATATTTAAGCAAGTAAATCTAAAATTGCTCCACGATCCATCGTTTTCTTTTCTGCATTTGGTTGTTTGTTTCCATTTTTAAATTCTTTAAATGCAGAAGAGTTAAAATAGTTGTCGCTTGAATAGATTTTATTTACTTGTTCAATAGGTGCGTAGGTATAAATCGGACGAACATAAGCTAATGGCTCAGATACTAATGAGATTTTTTGTATTCCTTCTCCGAAATTCATATTCTTTACCTCTTTTTGTACAACAAGGTTAATGTACTAAAATTATGGCTGAAAAACAAGCAAAAAAAAAGGAAATCACTGAATATAAAAATATTCATGAGTTTACCTCTGACTATCAATCGAAGAAAACACTTCCGCAAGTTCTGATTTATGTATCATTGGATTCGTTTGAATTTGATCTACTGACGGATATTTATCGAACGGATTTGATGAATTCAGGAGATCCATATGAAGTTGTAGTCTATGTTGCGGAAACGGGAGATTTGGAGAAGTTATTTTCGGAAATGTTTAATCTGAGTATGTTCTCTCCTCAAAAGCTTTTGATTATAAAGTCTGGATCTGACTTTTTCAAAGGAATACTCACAGCAGGTAAAAAAGAACTCTACGAAAGTTTTAGACGGAACATGCCTAATTTAGGGGATAGAGTCTACGTATTGGTTCATTACGATGCAAAGGATATTCCTGCTAAATTGGGCAATTTATTCGACAATCGTTTTGGCTTAATTAAAAATAGGAGCTTTTATGCAGAAGAGAGAAGACCTGCTTTGGAAGCTATATTAAAAACAGAAAAAGTGCAACTAGAAGAGCATGCGAAAGATGAGCTTATCCATAGAATCCCTCCAAATACAGGAGCCTATATCAAAGCAATCCGTAAGCTCAAGCTGATGTTAAATAAAAAAGAGTTTTCCCTTGCAGATGTAGAGGAAGTATTATTTAACAGGTCTGAGTTCAATCCCTTTCAATTGGTGGATTTACTCTTTAGCAATAATAAAGCAGAGTTTTTTAGGGAGCTTTCCAAATTGAAACCGAGTGCGGAAAGTAACTTTGTATTTTTATCCCTTTTGACGGCGCTTCTCAATCGAACCGATGAAGTTCGAAAAGCAAAGGTTCTATTCAAGAGATTTAAAGACGAGAATGATTCCGAATTTTTTAAGTATTTAGGTATGGCTTCTTATTCGGATGGGAGGAAGAAATTCATAAAATCTAGGCTGAGAAGAGAAACAAGGCTCTTTTCCACTCGAGCTCTAGATACTCTCTATACTTTGATTCTATCATTCAATAAAAAGGCAAAGACAAGCTCAGTCAAAGATGATAACAATTATTCTGTGATTCGGGAGTTTGATAAATTATTCGATTTATTAGCATCGAGTTGACAGGATTTTTGGCCATTTTATTATGTCCCTTGCCCCTCAGGGTAATCTCTTTTTTTTTATATCTAAGAGATAGAACCAATTGCCGATTTTTATTGTATGGAGAAGAATTTGATTCAAGAGTTAAAACCTTTATCTAATGCCCATTTTATTCCATCTTCTAAATCCTCATATTCTAACTCAGATTTATTCCATATGCATAAGACTTTGGTGCAATGCGCTGAAAGTTTTAATGAATACCTCACAAAGTCCAAAGAACCAGTTCGATTCACGGACAATGTCGTTCCGCTTAAAAAAGAATTTTTAAAATTTATCCAAACCCAAGAAAAAAGCACTCTCTTTGATGACTTTTTAAATTTTTAACCCAGCGAAAATTTCCCGTAAGAATTTTTTAGCCACCTACGAAGCCATTGATCGAGAATGCTTGGATCGAATCGAAGGGAGGAACTTGGTATCGCAAAAAAGCATGACCCGAAAACTCTTCCTACTCAGCGGTTTTAAGGTAAATAGACTTGGTGAAATATTAATTTGTAAAAAATCGAAACGATGAGTTCGAGTCGCTCGACAAGTTCGATATAAATTAGCCATTTTAGTTTTCAACCCTGCTCAAACTGAAATCCGATTTTTAAAAACTCTATTTTCTAAAGGCTAAACCTTTAAACAAGCCTCCTGTTAAAAAAAGGAATGAATCTTTGTCTTTTTTTAAAAGTATGGAAGTGTGAAAAAAAGGTTCTATGATCTACCTCGTAAACTTAAGGCACCTCTCAGATCTCATTCTGCTCCTCTTTCTTGGAAATATGCAATCTGGAGTTTTATTTCTGGGACAGTCTCTATCCTTGCAATCCTTTGGGTAACACAAATTACAGGTTATCCGCTCTTGATTGGATCTTTTGGTGCAACGGCTGTTTTACTCTTTGGAGTGCCTGACTCTGCTTTGACACAACCAAGGAATTTAATCGGCGGACATTTTATTTCTGCAGTGATTGCAATTCTTCTAGTTCAATTTTTTGGTTCTGGTTTTTGGGTTACAGGTCTCTCGGTTGGATTGTCAATTTTTGCTATGTATTTAACAAGAACGTTACATCCTCCTGGTGGTGCGACTGCTTTGATTGGAGTGATGGGAAACTGCACTCCTATGTTTCTATTTGTTCCAGTGCTCGCGGGAGTTCTGATTTTATTTTTCATTGCTTTATTTACAAATAATTTTGTTTATCATAGACAATATCCAAAGCATTGGTTGTAGATTTAGAGTGATTCATTCAAATGATGGCGGCTAATTAGAGTTAGCTACTATCTTAACCTGGTTTAGATTCTCAGTGGAGACATACTCGTCTTTATTAAATTATTTTTTATATGTAGAGTGTAAAAAAGTGATTTTTACTTCTTAAGTCTGCTTTGAATTTTTCTTCGAAATGCTTCCCAGTCATAGCTAATATGGAGTGCTTCTAGCTCTTTGGTGGAGCCATAGATAAGAAAATCAAGAATTTCCTGTTTTGACATACCAATATTTTCTGATAAATCGGCTATGACTCGATCCATTCTTCGCGAGTCTTTTTCGTTTAAGCTGAGTTCTAAGGAAATTCTTGATTCGAAGGCAGTTAATTCCAATTATAAAGTCCTTTAATTTGTGATATAGGGAGGAAGATTGATTTCATTGGAAAATTCTATACCTAGATACATCATATCCTCATTTCTAAATTCTTTTGTTAAATACCATGCCATTTTACCTGTAGCTGTGGCAAATTTTTCTAAACTACCATCCTCTTTTTTTTTCAAAAAAACAAATGGATATTGCTTTTCCCTCTGCACGAATACTGTTTTATCTAAAATTATACAAGCTCCATTGGCAGAAATATCATTTAAGAAACAATTGACTGTTTTTCCTGGATTGGTCTCTAATTGAACGATAAAATTATCTGAGTCCTTTATATAAAATCTCTTACTCTTTCGAACTTGCTGTGACATATAACCTCGGTTGTTCTTCCTTTTAATCTAGGTGTGTTACGCCTATACTAATTTGATTTAAAATCTTTTCCTATTGCTTCCATAAAAAGGAGAAAGTTTCTAATAAAAACAAAAAAAGCAAAGTAGTTTTTTTCTTTTCATTGCATAAAAAAATAATTTCCTTATGTCTCATGTTAATTTTTATAAAAAAAAATAACACAAAATGTAGCCCTTTTTTTAAATGGCAAAGAGAGCTTTTATATCTCTGCATTTTTAAAAGAACCATGTGATTCTAACGTTATTCTTTTAAGAGTCAATTTGAGATATTTTAATAATCAAAAAAAATTAGCGAATCAATTCGCTAGAACATTTAGGAAAGGAATACTTTGTCAAACTGGAACTTTTTAAAACAAAAAATAGAGAATGATGATTTTATCATCGATTGCAGAAATCAGGCAGCATATGAAGAAAGCACGATCAAGGGAGCCTATTATTTTCCTTTCATCAAAAAAGCATTTGGCTCAGATGCCGAATCACAAAAGAAAATGTATAATCCGCTCAAGACAATTCTGAATCTAGTTCAAGAAGCAAACAAATCGAGAGTGATCGTATTTGATGAAGGCATGGGAATGTTTTCTGCTAGAATGGTTTATCTACTACGTGCAATCGGATTTAGAGAAGCATATATGCTAGCTCTTAAATGGCCCTTTGAGGGAGATACAGAACCAGGTAAGCATATAATCGAAGCTGAACCAACCGAAAAAGCAAAACCGTTAAATGGGGTTGTGGATAAAGCATTTATGGAAAAGAATCTCACTCGTCTACAAATCTTTGATACTCGAACCAAAGAGGAATACGATGGAAAGCTTCCAAGACTTACAAGCCCTGAACCTGGAACGTTATCTGGTAGACTACCCGGTGCTTTTTTATGGGATTGGCAAACATTTTATGACCAAGAAGGTTTTGTTATTAGCCGTGATATATTTATAAAGAGATTACAGGGATTCCCATTTATGCCAGAGAGAACGACAGTTCTTTATGATTATAATGGAGCTAGATCTTGTTTGTGTGCACTTATGCTAAAAGAAGTTGGTTATCAAGATGTGCATACATACCAAGGGTCTTGGTTTGAATGGAGAAAATCAAACCTTCCTAAACAGGCCGTTTCTCTGTATGGGGCAAGCGCAGCGTCAGCCGCAGCTCCACGTGTTGGTGGAATTGACAAAAAGAAATAATAAACTAGGAGTTTATAATGATAAAAAAAATACTATTAGGTATAATCATATCTTTTTACTTTCAGTGCTCGATGGGACAACCTTCACAAGTTCGAGTTCTAAAGGAAGTAAACACCAAGGGTGAGATTGGATCGGATATACAATATGCAATTGAAGATAATTCACTTCGTGTCTTCAACAGAAAATTTTCTTTTGTTGAATTTCCAACAGATCGCTCTTTTTTAACAATTGCAAAGGGCTCTCCAACCGTTAAATACCACTTAGCCGCGTTTAAATTCAAAGATAATTTTACAGCTACTTGCCGTAATCAATCGATAGACGATATAGAAAAGATAGAAAATGGAATTAAAATTTCAGGTATCTTACATGATAAAGATTGCTATGTAAAATATGATATAGTTCTAAAAGCAGAAAACAGTCACACTTTAAATTTTGATGTGAACATTTCTGATAAAAGTTACAACAGAATTAATCTTGTCTATCGTTCTACAAAGGATGAGCAATTTTTTGGATTTGGTGAACAGTATACACACTTTAATATGAAAGGAAAAAATCCTTTTATTTTCACTGAAGAGCAAGGAATTGGAAGAGGCGATCAACCAATTACATTTGCAGCAAATCTTACGGAAGGTGCTGGTGGAAATGAGTATACAAGCTATGCTCCAATGCCTCATTATATCACTACAAATCATAGATCAGTTTACTTTGAAAACAGTGCTTACTCTAAATTCAATTTACAGAATCCTAATTTTGTAAAAGTTCTTTTTTGGGAAAATAATTTAAAAGGAACTTTTTGGGTATCAGATAAACCTTTAGAATTAATCGAATATTACACTGCAAAAACTGGACGTTATCCGGCGTTGCCAGATTGGGCATACGGAACTTGGATTGGACTTCAAGGTGGAACAGGAAAAGTTAAGAAAGTTGTTGATCATGCGTTAGCCGCAGGGAATCCAATTACAGCAGTATGGATTCAAGATTGGGTGGGAAGACGTGTGACTGGTTTTGGAGATCAGCTCAAGTGGAGATGGTATGCTCAGGAAGAATCTGAATTAAAAGATTCAAACGGAAACCCAGAACCATCTTATCCAGATTTTAAGAATTTCACAGCAGAGATGAACCGAAAAGGCGTGAAAGTTCTAGGTTATATCAATTCGTTTTTAGCAGATGCAAATCCTAAAAATAGTCGTAAGCAACCAATCAAAGAACCAAACTCTTGTGGATATAAACTTTTTATTCCTTTTTATGGATGCAATCCAGAAAGAGAGCCTGATTCTTTTACAAACCCAATGCTAGAGGAAGCAAAAGCAAAAGGCTATCTAGTTAAAAACCAAGCTGGAGAGGATTATATAATTGAGTCAGTAGGATTTCCTGCCTACTTAATTGATTTAACCAATCCAGAAGCAGTGAAATGGACAAAAAATATTATCAAGAAAAACATGATCGATCAAGGTCTATCAGGTTGGATGGCCGATTTTGGAGAATGGTTGCCGTTTGATGCAAAGCTCTACAGTGGAATTTCTGCTGAACTTTATCACAATATTTATCCAGTAGATTGGGCAAGAATCAATAGAGAAGCAATTCAAGAAGCCGGTAAAGAGGGCGAAATTGTTTTCTTTACAAGAGCGGGGTATACGGGAAGTAACCGCTACTCAACAGCTTTCTGGTTAGGTGACCAAATGGTAAGCTTTGGAACTAACGATGGTCTAGCTTCTACTGTAGTTGGATTAAATTCTGGTGGAATCAGTGGGATTGCAATCAATCACAGTGATATCGGTGGATACACAGGAATTAAAAATCCTCCATGGTATTTTCCAAATTATGATAGAACAGAAGAACTAAATAGAAGATGGATTGAGTTAAATGCATTTACTCCAATTTATAGAACTCATGAAGGAAATGTTCCCTCTCAATTTAACCAAGTTTATTCTGATGTTCAGATGACTAGAATCTTTGCTCGTTTTGGAAAGATTCACTATGCACTGAAAGACTACTTTACCTTCCTTGTTGCGGAAGCAAAAGAAAAAGGATATCCTGTCATTCGTCATCCTTATTTGAACTATCCATCTGATCCAAATACCTATGATTTAAAACATCAGTTTATGGTTGGAGAAGATTTATTAGTTCTACCAGTTGTAGAAAAAGGAGAAACTACTGTGACTGGATATTTTCCAAAAGGAAAATGGAAACATGCTTTTACTGGTAAAACAATTATCGGTGGAAGAACCTTCACAGTCCCAGCACCTCTCGGTGAACCAGCCGTTTATGTAAAAGAGGGTGGGGCTTGGTCGGATCGTGTATTTACAAGCATCCAAGGCGCACTAAAATAGTCTAACGTTAGTTCGATGGAGCAAAAAATTTAAAAAATTACCACCGAGGACACCGATAACTAAACGATAGAGAAACGATTGATAATTTTGAATTATCGTATCTCTTATCGGTGTTCAGTTCACCCTTCGCTATAAGTATTCGCGACCGATGCCTTCGCATGTTCATCACAGTTCATCGGTGGTAAAAAATCTTACATTGAAATTACGTTACTCTATCTTCACCAATTTATAATCAGAATTGGTTACTATCTATTTTCTATTTTGACTTTCTACTCTCAACCTCTATTAAGACTTAGACCTGTGACTAACGTTAAAGAATTCTTTTCTTTCTATTAATTGACTCTTCTAAATGCAATCATCGCAATATCATCATTTAATTCAGAGGGACCTGTGCAGAAAATCTTTTTGCCTGAAAAGATTTCTACTTGTTTTGCAATTTCATTTGTGACTTTCTCGGGCGATTCTTTTCCATATTTCAAAATGATTTCTTCCATCCTATCAGAACCGAATAACTCTGATTTGCCGTTCATTGCCTCATTGACTCCATCCGTATATTGAAAAAATAAATCTCCTTTTTCTAATTGGATACTTTCTTCTTCAATGGTTGTATCAAAGATATCGTTATCAATTGCACCGAGTGGCATCCCACCGGAGGGAAGAGATTCTACTTTATTGGAAATTGCTCTATAGAGAAAAGGTTTAGAGTGACCGCAGTTCATATAATTTACTTTTCCTGTTTTTTTATCATAAATACCCAGAAAGAAAGTTACAAAAATATGAGAAGGTGTATCTGCATAGATTTGTTCATTCATAGAAAGTAAAATTTTTCGTAGATCTGTTTCGCCATTTCGAACTAAAGATTGAAGCTGAGAACGAAGGGCTACCATTACAAGAGCAGGACCGATTCCATGATTGGAAACATCTCCGATACAAAATACGATTTTGTCTTCTCCCGAATTCATAAAATCAAAATAGTCTCCTCCAACACCGGACATAGATTTATAAAAATTTCCAAATTCTAAAATTCCATTCGCGTTAGACGGCATCTCTACCGGAAGCAAACCTTTTTGAATTTCTTCTGCCGCCGCATATTCAATGAGCATTTCCTGACGATGTTTTAAATCTACTGTCATTTGATTGAGTGCTGTTGTTAAAACTCCAAACTCATCGGAACCACCATGTTGAAACTTTGTATCTAAATTTCCTTGTCCTAGTTCAGCAGCGGAGTGAATGATCCTTTTTATTTTTCGAACCATTCGATCTGATAAGTATAAAGCTAAAAAGAAAGCAACTACACCAATAAAATAAGATGTATAAAGAATTTTATTTTTTTGCTCTTCAATTCGATTGTATCCTTCTTGCATATCAATGACTGTTCTAGTGAATCCAATTTGATTCGCTGCTTGTAATTCTTTGGCTAGATTTTTCTCATCTTCAGAATAGATTGGGTTTGCATCTAGTTCCCACATGAGCTCCTCTGCTTCTGATCTACTTTTGGAAATCGTTCCTTCTGTGATCATTTTTTTTAGATCGGCTGGAACTGTTTCTGAATTAGCATCCATGATCCACTGACGCATTTTTTTCCATTTGATTTTTGCCTCTTGACGGAGCTTTTCATTGGATGCATATTCTAAATACGCTGTAGGATTCGATTTATATTTCAGGATAATGTCTTCATATAAAGCTACATCTCTCAAATTTAAAATTGCATTTTTGATATGTAAGGACTGTTCATTGGAAAAATCTAAATTTGTTTTCTCTAAATTCTCTAGGTTCGGAATTTTCTTTGTGATCTCATTTACTAGAGCTTCCCTCTTTTGTAAATTCTGTGCATACTCAATGTAGAGTTTTCTAAATTCTAAATCTCTAGACGGAGATACTCTTGTCTTATCTGCTTTTAAAACTTCAATTCTAGCTTTTAGCTTATCTGAAATTTCTTTAAACTTAGTTTGGATTTCCTTTTCCTTTTCAAAGTATTCTTTCCATTCGCTAGTTAGATATTTAGAATTTAATTTTTCTGCTGTTTCAACTGTAAGATGATTCTTGTAAAAGAGATCAGATTGTGTCTGGTAGTTTTTTTGATCTAAAATAAATTTATCTTTAGAAGTTGCAGATAAATCTTGTTTTGCGAGGATTCCAACTTGCTGGTTAAATCCATTTTGCAAATAATCATCAATAGATTTAGAATTCACTTCTCCTTTTGTTTCAAAGATATTAGTATCGAATCCAATCTCAGCTTCTACTTGGTCTCCTTGCGAGAGTAAAGAAAAAGATTGAATTCGAATCTTTGTCGTTGGAAGTCCAAGCTCTTTGATTTTTCTTTTTTGTTCTTCTTGAAATTGATTTAAAATCTGTTTTCTAAGTTGTGCTTTTTGTGTAGAGAGGTTTTTTCGATTAGCCGCTATGACAGAGTCAGCCGCTTTGTTTTCTAGATTTTTTTCCAGTAATGATTCTGCTTTTACAACTTGATTTGCATATCTTTGTAAGTCCGAAAATACTTTATCTGAAATTGGTTTTCCGTCTTTATCTTTGAATTGAGTTTTTATATTTGCTTCTAATTCTTTAATGTCTTTCTCGGTATAATAAATCGAAAAGAATGTATCAATTTTTCGAGCTGATTTTTTAGATTGAATCAAACCTAGTTTTTTTAGACCAAAGTCGCGATTGATTTTGAATAAACCCATAAAGCTTTTTTCTTCTACAAAATAGGTTTTCTTTAAAGCAGCTAACGCTTTTTGATTCTCTTTGATTTGATCTCTGAAACCTTCAATAAGAATTAAACTTCTAGAAATTCCTTCTAAGTCAGAAACTACATTTTCAATATAAGACTTTGAGGCAGTGATTTCTTTTTCATAACTTTCTTCCAATGTCATTTTTTGTTGCCTGATAAAAAGTTGTGACATTACAAAAATGATGATACCTACAAAGAGGATGGTGAATAAGGATAATTTTGCGCGAATCCCGGGTAATATGATTCTCCAACTAAGATTTTTCAAATTCAGTCTCCTCTGTGAAATTTTTGGTAAGCGTTAAACGGTTTTTTAAATGAACCCTTTCGTATTCTACATTCATAATTTTTTGGACAATGTGAATCCCCATTCCCCCATCTTCTCCTAATTCTAAATGCTCATCTACATCGACAGGGGGTTTAGTCAAAGGATTGAAGGGGATGCCTTCATCTTCCAAAACAAAAGTAATTTTATCTTTCTCCAATCGAGCATAAACAGATATCAAAGAATCTTTTACTTCAGGAAAGCCATGCTCTATAATATTAGAAATAGCCTCATCTATAGAAAGAATGATTCTATTTTTAAGGATATTGTCTAGATCTGATCCTATAAAATCATTAATTTTCGTTCGAACATTAGAAAGAATAGAAAGTTGATTTGGAAATTGAAAATTGATTTCTCTCAAAATCCATCCAAGGCTTTTTCTAAATCAGGAAATACTTTGAATGCTTTAGAAAATCCCATTACATCAAATGCATCTTTTACCCCAGCTTGAAAAGAACAAAGTCTAAGTTCTCCTGATTTTTTACGACTGGCAGTAAGACCGGCAAGTAAAGCACCCGCGCCTGCAGAGGAAAGATAACTAACGTCTTTCATATTGACTACAATCTTTGTTTTTCCAGCTGCAATTCCAGTTTCCAATTTTGTTTTAATTGCTGGAGATGTATGCGCATCCATTGCTCCATTAAGCGTTAGTATCCAAATATTCTTTGATTCTGATTCTGTTATTTCCATTATTTCCTCTTTATAATATTATTTGCGTAGTTGTTTCCATAAGTCTTTTTTTGTGATGACTGCTTGTAGTTTGCGTTCTAATTCATCAATTTCCATGAAGTATTTGATGTCAGGATTTCCTTGGAAAATAAATGCATACTTTCGAATGGCTTGGATTGCTTTTTTTAAATCGCCTTCTGAGATTCCACTAAAGATAGAATAATATAAATTGATCGCAATAAAATCATTTAGTTCTGAAGTAAATCCAGGAGAGCGACTTTCTAGTGCTTCGATTACTTTTTCTACTTCGTCTCGATTGTTGTCTTCTTGTTCTGCATATTGAATTAAATAATTTGCAATCAATTTTCTACATCTATGAATGTCACCTTTGTTACTGTAAATGGAAATTTGGTTGAATAGTGCCAATGCTTCTTTTTGAATTTTTACGATGACTTCTTTTTTCCCGAGTTCTACTGGATTTAACGCATCAGTAAGTTCTTGATTGGAAATATTTTCTAGTTTGTCTTCAAAAGATTTTTCTTTTTTAGTTTGATTGTCTAAATTGAATTCGGTGAGTGGATCTTTGATGATCGTAACAAATTCCACTCCTTCTTCGCTTTTAGCTAGGACAGGAATAGAGCCCATTCTATCTAAGAAAAAAATACTGGAATTACCAAGACTTGAAGCAGACTCAAGCAAGGACTGGGAAATCAATCTTTTGCAGAGAGGACCAATTGTGTTGAGTTTTGCAAGGTCAGACCTAGCTTCATCGATTCTTGCCATGATGAATTTAGAATCATTATATTTCATCTGACGTTCCCATCCAGCATAAACCAGTGGTTGGTATAAATGCCTATGAAAAGAACCTTTTCCCGCTTTAGCAAGAAGTCGAATGTATCTGCTTAATTCTTCCGCTAGTGTTGGTGTGACTTTTGAAATTTTTTGGGTATCCACAATAATCTCCCTGCTTAATAGAATCCATTTGGATGAAATTGATAAGAATATGATTCTAGTAGATTTAAAATAGTCAAGATGACTTTTTCTTCTCAGTTTATTTCTTTTTTGAGAGTTATAGCCATTTTAATGATTACCACAGATTCACACGGATGAACACCGATGTTTGAGTTTCATTCATTCGTTCTATGATTTTTACTTCTGATTTTCTTAATTCTTATCTACTAGGCTCATAATAGATAAGAATAGCACCACTGCCAAATGTTTTGGTTTTTGTGAGTTTTAGAAGTGTCCTATCGTTTATATGATCAAATAAAGGAAGACCTTTTCCTATCACAACAGGGTGAATGCAAATCTGCAATTCATCGAGTAAGCCAAGATTTAGGAGTTGTATAAATAAACTGCGACTGCCAACTAGAATATCTTTTCCCGATTGTTGTTTTAGTTCTAATACAGTCTCTTTTAAATCACGGTTTGCGAGTCTTGCCGATTTCCAATCTATGCTTTTAAGAGAATGAGAAAAAATAATTTTTGGAATTCTATCAATTGCAGTTGCAAACTCATTCATAAATTTTTCATCTGAAGGATTTTCTATAAATGGTTTCCAAAATTCCATTAATTCATACGTTATTCGCCCATATAAAATAGCATCACCCTGTCCTAATAAATCAGTATAGTGTTGATGTATTTCTTCATCCGGTATCCCTGCTGTATGATCGCAAAATCCATCCAGTGTCATGTTCAGTGCTGCAATTATTTTTCTCATTTTAATTCTCCATCACCATTTATTTATATAATATTTTTATCCGACCTTGTCAAGCCCACTAGGTTACTAGAATTTTTTTAAAAGAATTATTTACTCACCTTACGCAAGGTGAACCAAGCGTTCAAATGAGGTTTGCTCCTAGCGGAGGGCTTGCCGCCGCAGGCTATTGATTTTATTAGTTTATTAGCATTTCCTAATATTATTAAAATCATTTCTTTTTCCTTAAAATGTCAATTTTGCGTAAGGTGAGTTATTTATTATTTCCGCTTCCCAGCGGGGGGTTCATACTTTTTCTTTTCTTTATGTAAAGAAAAAGTATGCAAAAAGAAAAGAAACCCGAAACTGCGGCTAATCGCTATAACACGCAGGATTCTCCATTGGGGCTTTTTCTATTTCGGTTTGTTGGTGATTTTTTTTATATGCAATAGCAATTCTAAAAATTTATCTTCCGAAGCTATAGAAAAAGCTTTAGAAGAATAATTACTTTTAGTAAATTAATTTTATTTAGATATTCGTCAATTTGCTTTCGGGTCTACTTTCTAGTTATGAAATACCAGATTGAGTAATGGTTTTAAATTTCTGTTGTATATTTTAAAAATGTTTTCTGGAAAACCTATTTTTGTAAGTCCTTTCATTCACTTCTAGAATAGTATTCAAAGTGAAAAGGTAAATAAAAACAGGTTGCTGAATTATCTAAATATATTTAATATAAAAAAATAGGCACTTATCTATGCAGAACAATGTTACATTGAAGCAGAATTTAAAGGTAAACGATAACTTTATTTATTCCTTTTGTCAAAAATGGAAGATTGATGAATTTTCTTTTTTTGGATCTGTTTTGCGAAATGATTTTTCTACTGAAAGTGATATTGATGTAATGGTTGCATTTTCACAAGATTCAAGATGGTCCCTCTTTGATTTAATGGATATGCGAGAAGAGCTAGAAAACCAATTCAATCGAAAAGTGGATTTAATTAATAAGAAAGCCGTTGAGAGAAGTAAAAATCCATATCGTAAAAATAATATTCTGAACTCTTATGAGGTAGTTTATGCAAAAAAATGATTTATCGCATGTTATGGATATATTCAATGCATGCAATAATATTATAGCCTTTTCAAAAGGAATTTCTCATGAGGAGTTTGAAGAAGATATCAAAACTCAATCTGCGATTCTGCATCAATTTATGATTATGGGCGAGGCTACAAAGCGTTTAACGGAAGAGTTTAAAAGTGAGCACAACTCTATACCATGGCGAAAAATTGCCGGTTTTAGAGATATACTAATTCACCAATATGATAACATTATACCAGATGAAGTTTGGAGAATTATAGAGACTAGCGTTCCAGATTTGGCAAGAGACTTAGCTACTTTATTAATTTCGTAGGGAATAAGAGCCCTTTTTCATTTCCTCTAGTCTAGGCGTCTATCGATCTCTACTTTATATGCTTTTTCTATTTCAGCTTTTTCCCGATTGTTTTCTATTTAGCCAATCTTAATCTAGCTTATCCAGTGCATCTGGTTCGACTGCGGGGACTTTTTCTAATATAGATTGAAAATGGGACCAACTTCCTCTCTTGGCACGACTATCAATATTTTCCTGCATCGTAATAATTGGGAGTAGTGCTGAGATTGCCATTGAGACTATTTGGTCTATACTGATATTTTCTTTTCTTGCAATATTTTCTATTTGCGTAAACAGAAAATCAGGAATTTGGCTTTGGATCGTTTTCATTGAATCCCTCCTAATAATTGTAGAAACTCTTTCGGAGTAATAGTTTTTATATTCATCTTTTTCGCATTTAAAAAATTAGAGACATTGAATGTAATAATATAATCTATATTAGATGCAATAGCTAAATCAACAATAAAATCATCGTCTGGGTCAGATGTTGTAGGTCGCCACAAGTAAAATATATTTTTTGTGGATGCAATTGCGCAAATATCATCTAGTAAACTGTCGATTTCATTCAGATCTAAGTTTACCAAATGATTGTTTCTTTTTAAAATCTCTTCATATTCAAAAAGCAGAGAATTAGACAGAAATAATTGAATTCTTTCATCATTTAAAGATGATAATAATTTATAGGAAGCCCCCAATCTAGATTTCAATCCGGAAACCAATACATTTGTATCAATTATAATTTTATATTTCTTCATGTGCGAATGCCTTCCATGCTTATGATAGACTTAATCTCATCTTCCGTCAAAACCTTAAATTCACCTGTATCAAAATATTCTATATCAATGTCATCTGGAAATAAATCTTTCTCTTTTGCAAGTAAGGTTTTCAATTCAATTTGAATCCTCTTATTCAACTCAATCCTCTAAGATCTAATTTATTTCGATCTTCATTAATATGCTACTAAGAATTTAATATTCGTTCGCCTGTGTTCTCTTATGCTTTTTCCGGTTCATTCTGAATGATTTAAAAAAGAATTCACTTCCATTTCAATCGCCAATGCTCTTTGTATTACCTCTGTCAGCACTGTGATTTTTTTGATTTTTATGATTCGTGTGATTCTTTAATAAGTAAAAATTTTACCTATAACAAAATCATGGTAATCACATGAATCATAAAATCCTTAGTTCAGACAGTGTTTACACTTCATAAAAAAACAAAGATAAAATCAAATATCCAAACACCCCAACTCCAAATCCCATCGGTGTAATCGGTGGTAATCTTCTAATCCCTACCCAACAACAAGCCGTGTGAACTTCTCTGCAAGAGCGATAGTCGCTGTAGTGCCGGAGTTGAATTCTAAAAAGTCAGACTCCATTCCATCGGAGAAGATTACGCCGGACTCAGGCATGTGGCTTTCGAGGATAATATTATTTTGCTCGGAGATTTCACCGGCGACAAGATCGGAGCCACTCCATTTGCTTTTGAAAGGCTCTCGCACTACAAAGATCATTCTTCTTTCGTCCCATTCCAAACGAGAGGGAGACAAATCACTGTTATCCCCTCGAAAATTTGCGATTCCTTTAGCCATGTTGAAGACAGAACTGAGCCAACCTGTAGAGCCAGCCGGAGTTGAGACGATCACACCGCTAGAGCTATGACGTTCTTCTCTTCCTCTGAACTTGATAGTATAACGAGCACTGATATGAGATCTAGCTCCTACAAAAAAATCATTGAAGGCAAAGAGAGATTGACCATCGTTTAACTGCACTTTGCCCATCGTGATATTTCGAATCCTTGGACTTCCTTTGAGGAGAGAATGCATTGCCTTGGGTAGAGTGGATATTTGGAATGGAAGAAGGATACCATCGAAACGCTCAGGATCGGGATTTACTGCAACGATGGGTTGACCGTTTAGATATTTTGCTGTATTTACAACAAGACCATCTTGTCCTAGAGTCATCACAATGTCTTTTGGACCGAATACAAAATTTGGTAAGAAGCTTCTATCTATCACTTGTAATTTTATATCGGAAGGAATTGCATGCGTTACTTGGTCTCTTGCATATTGATAATTAGAATCTTCTTTTTCGTAGTCGTCAAACGATTGTCCTCGCGATTTTACAAAGAATTTTGCCTGTGCCTTAGTGCTAAACCTTTGCACACTTTCTTGTAGTCTTGTCGCCCGAATCACTAAAACAATCTTTTCAATATCCATAATCTTCTAAAAGGATTCCCCAATGCTCATTTGTCAAGTAAACGGTTTATTCACCACGAAGGGCACGAAGAACGCGAAGGGTTTGATAAAGACTACTTGGAGCGAAGAGTGGGATGAACAAATAAGGACTTCTCTTTTCTTCGTGAATCTTCGTGCTCTTCGTGGTTCATTTTTTTTTGCATCTGAATACCATCGTTTTACATCGTTTTGTAATCGGTGTCCTCAGTGGTAATCTTTGAAAGTCTTCCTATGCTGGGGATGCGGAAATAATAAAAAAAAGGATTGTTTTCTAGGTGTGAAATTCAATAGCTTACTAAGAACCAAGTCTACTGAATCATTCAGATTCAAAGGCTAGTGAGGATATGAATGGAGTTTTTAGAACCCTATACAAAATACATTCTTTTTAATTTTTTTTCTTTTGGAACATTACTCGTAACGATCTTTACTTTTGCCTTTGCTTATTTTTTTCTCACCTTACCCAATAAATCAGAAAGCACTCTTCATTTAGGTATAGGCTTTTTATTTTTGGCTTTTTTCAATACTGGATATTTTTTTGCCGCCTCTTACTATCACCCTTTTGCCGCTTATCACAGGTGGTTTACTGGAGTTTTTATTCTCCCTGCCATATTACACTTCGGACAATTTTTCTTTAAATACCCGCGCGATACAAATCCTAAACTCTCCAAACTTGTCTTTAGAATTATGTGGGCAGTTGCCATTCTCGGAGCGATTTTATTTATAAGCGGAACTTGGAATGCGGATCGAAAATTTCATTTTACAGGGCATTATTGGGATTTTGATGCAGAACCAATTAGTAGAATGCTTGCGGTTCTAATTGCAATTTATTCAATCATTTCTTTCATACTCATTGGTGCTTGGAAAGTTTATGTAGTTAAAACAAGAGAAAGATGGGTCATTCTAAAGATTTTAATTGCGATGCTCATCGCTGCCGTCACTCCTAACGTTACAAATATTATGAGTCGAGATGGAGCAATCGAAAGATCAGCTTATTTAATAGCATTGACTCTCTTTTTAGTTATAGGATTTTTTATCATATCGATTGTTTATATTAATTCCACCAAAGATAGAACTACCTTCATGGTCAAGATTGTAGGACTAACACTGGTTACACTCTTGCTCATTTTACAGGCGGCTAACTTCTATTCCATACGGGATAAAGAAGTAGATTATGATACATTAAAATCAGAAAACATGTCTCGTATCATAGAGGGTGGGGATAAATCAAAGGATACTAAGTATTTCATTCAGCTCAATTTAGATGAATTGGAAATTAAAAAAAAAGATTATCCTAGTTCGATTAACTTAGATTTGCCTTTAGTCGAAGTTGATTTTAGAAATACAGTAATCTATGAGGATATAAAAAATTTACCTGAATCTAATTTTAGATCTGCACTCAATGAATATTTATTTAATACGCATCCTTATTTTGAAGGATTTAAAAATAGCATTGGAGAGTATCTAGTCAGAAATAAAGATTTAGGAGATAGTGATTTAAAAGATGCAATCTTTCCTTTTTTAGATAGCTTAAATAAATTTAGTTTCATTCACTCCAATAAAATCAGCCAATTAGATGAAAAAGATTTTTGCCAAGCAATTACGAAATATTTAAATGCAAATGCGTTAAAGAATTTTAAAATTGCCATTGAGAAAAACATAAATCAATGCAAAATCAATGGAAGACTTTTAGATTCAGCAAGTCACCGAAAAGAAATCAATAAATACTTCAGACATTTTCAACCAGCCAATACAAGAAGATTCAGAAAAAGTATAGATGAATATGGCAATCAAAAACACTACATCGCTTACACACATTATGAAGTTTATACACAGGTAGTCAGTGAAGTTGGTTATTCTTATTTAGGATATCGACAATACATGCACACATCTGCTTCTAACCAGCAGTTTATATTGATTCTAGTTGTTTGTATTGTAATTGGGGTCTATCCGTTATTTTTTAGAGGAAGTCTTGTTACTCCTCTTTGGGATTTAGTCCACGCTTTGGAAAAAGTGAACCAAGGATATCTAGATGTAGAGGTTCCTATCAAAGTAAATGATGAGATCGGATTTTTATCTGATTCATTTAATGCGATGGTGATTTCGATTAAGTATGCAAGGTCTGAGTTGCAACACTATGCAGATAAACTAGAAGACAAAGTCCAAGAAAGAACTAAAGAAGTGCAAGAGAAAATGGACGAGGTGCAAAAACTCAAAGTGCAGCAGGATGGAGATTATTTCCTAACGTCCTTACTTGCTAAGCCTCTCTTTATGAATGCAAATAAATCCGAAATCACAAAGACTGAATTTTTTATTAAACAAAAGAAGAATTTTGAGTTTAAGGGTAAACAAGTAGAGATCGGTGGCGATATTTGTGTCACAGGAAATTTACGATTTGGAACTAAATTAAAACACACACGTTATACGATGGCGATGAACGCAGATGCAATGGGAAAATCTATGCAAGGAGCAGGTGGATCGATCGTTATGGGTGTCGTGATGAATTCTCTTATGGCAAGATCGGCTGCTAAAGATTGGGTTGTCGACAAAGCTCCGGAAGTGTGGCTAACGGATGTATATTACGAGATTCACCGTGTCTTTAAAACATTTAACGGTTCCATGGTAATTTCTTGCACTGTCATGCTCATCAATGATGAAACTGGAGAAACTTATTATTTTAATGCAGAGCATCCTTATTCTGTTATTTATCGAAATGGAAGAGCGGAGTTTATCGAAGATAGACTCAATTTAAGAAAGCTTGGACTCGATTCAGAAATTCCATTTCAAGTTTTCAAAATCCAATTAGAGCCAGGGGATATAATCTTGTTAGCCTCTGATGGTAGAGATGATATTGATTTAACTCCAGAAGAGCCTGTGCGAACGATCAACGAAGATGATACTTTATTTCTAAAACATGTAGTGGCAGGTAGAGCGGATATACAAGAAATCTATCACAGCCTACAAAGATCGGGAGAATTTATAGATGACTTCTCTATACTTCGTATCGCCTATCGCGAAGCAGTAGTTCATTATGCGAATCCACTAGATGAACCAGGAATTATACTCCCTAAAGATATCGATCATGATGATTTAGAAAGTGTTTACAGTGAGTGTAAAAAACTTTTACGTGATAATAAAGATGAAGCAGCTAGACAGCTTTTACAAATAACTTACAATCGTTCGGAAGCAAATCAAAACAATTTAAAGATAAACAAGCTCTATGGATTGCTATCTTTTAAAGCGAGAGACTATGTTTCTGCTGTAGACGTGATTCGACGTTATCTGAAAGATGATCCAGCTTATGAAGAGTTTTGGTATTATCTTTCTATGGCAGAGAAAAAACTTGGACATTATAATATGGCTATGGAAGCAGGGGAGAAGTTGCGCGAAAGAAATCCAGATCATACTCTCAACCTACTCAACCTAGCGGATGTGAATCGATTAATGGGGAAAAGAGATGCCTCTATAGCGCTTACAGAGCTTGTATTGAAATTGGAGCCTGATAATACGGGTGCAAATCGACTCATGCAAATTCTCACATCCATTTTATGATACCAGAATTTCCAGAAGATATAGTTTATTTAGAAAAAAGTGATCGGCATCCCAATCTATATGATGTAAGTCTATCTAATATTGATAAACTACGAGATTACGACTCGATAGAAGTCCATATTGTTTTATATCCGTATAGTAGACGCATAACGTCAGAACATATTAGTTTTTTTCCATTTGAAGAGTATGTAAAAGATGTGCAGTCCAATCAACTTTCTGCGTATTCGAAAATACAATTGAAGTTTCATAAGTTTTTTGGAGTAGCACTTGGTTCTGTCATTGCTGGATTTTTTTATAAGTATAAACCGGAAGATTTATTTTCAGTAGAATCTGTTGTAGCTGTCTTTGCTGCTTATGCAATTGGAAAAGAACTATGGGCTGATTTAGAAAGATTTTTTATCAATATTTCAAAACGCTGGAGACTACGTTATACGGAAGACTACTATAAGTATGAGCTAGAAAAATTTACAACGATGGCTCATTATTCTTCTCTTGCGAAGAGAAAGCGTTATGGCAAGGTCACACTTTTACCAGAGAAAATTAATTTCTTAGAACTCAGTAATTCCCAAACACTTAGAATGCATTTTAACATGAAAGACATTAAGCCCGCAGAGGCAAAGAGCGCTCATATTTTTTCAATTCATATCGAGCCAAGTTTACAATCTGATTTTGAAAAATATGGTCACTTGTTTGGAGTAAAACTCAGTTTGAATAAAAAAACGTTAGGTTTTACAAAGAGACTAGAACTCTTTCAATCCCTCCACAACAGGGAAAAGGGCTGTCTAGATGACGAGGAAGTTTGGTCGGCTAATTCCATTTTCTGTCGAAAGGCAATCACACTCGGTAAAATTAAATTCTTCGTCGGAAGAGACTTACTCTCTGGCAAATCCCTCGTGCGTTACGTGGAACAGAAGTTTAGAAAAAAGAGGTAAAAAATTAACCACCGAGGACACCGATAACTGAACGATCTAGAGACGACGGATAATTTTTGAATTATCGTATCTTTTATCGGTGTTCATCTGTGCTCATCGGTGGTAATCTTTTAATATTTCTACCATATAGAACTGACGTCTATTTCTTCAATTCCCCGCTTTCATTTGGTTGATTACTTTGTGCATTGCCATTTGGATTCTAGAATAGAAATTTGCCGCACCGTCTCCATTTGTTTCTACTGCAATGAATTCTACTTGTGGATATAAATCTGAAATTCTAGATTGCACTCCATCGGATACAGCAGAGGAACTAAGACAAGTAAAAGGCTTTACACTGATGATTAAATCTGCCAGTTTGTGTTTAGAGATATGGATATGATGTGCGACTTCCATATGATCTTCTCCACCGTCTACATGCAGATCAAAGTGTTCGTGGGAAATGTTTGCGAGCATATCATGATCAGAAATTTTTACTGTCTCTCCTAAAACAAGTCCCATCATTTTAAAAATCGTTTTTACTAATTTCTCAACAAGTAAAATTTTCATTTCACTCGAACTCATCCAGAAAGATTCACGCTTTCTTTTTTCCATCCAACGAGCACGCCAGAGTTGATGCATGAGCCAATCAATTAAAGATTCACTCGATACAACTCCCCCTTCTTGTTCAATAAATCTGTAGAGGTTATAGTTTCCTTCTCCGTCTGTAGTCTTTGCCCAAAATTCTCCCATTATATGCACTAACGGTTTCTTTTTGGATGTATCTAGTTTCATACCTTTGATTTGTTTACGTGCTTTCCAAAGACCTCTCCACATTTGTTTTTTGCGGATATGAGTCTTGATGGTCTGACGAACTTCTAGCATCGTTCTATCTACAGATCCTTTTTCGATTTCAAAAGGACGCTTTCTAACATTGACTGCATTGAGTAGATCTCCAATCATGATGGCTCCAAATCCTCGAAGTAAATCGACATTACCCATCTTGAGTCCTTCCATGAGAACATCATCCACGTCTCCAGAACGCGTTAGTAGTAATACTCTAAAACCTTCAAACCCAGAATCACGAAGAGCCTTTCTGTATTCTGTTGCATACATCCCCATTCGACAAGGACCACAACCTCCCGCAGTGATAAAACCATAATTGTTTATGATATCTTCTGTAGAAATTCCCTCTTTATCGCGCATGTGAATCAATTTTTTAATTAGATTCCCCACTGTGAAATAGGTCGGATTGCATTGACCTCTATTTCCAAATTCTCTACCCAGTTGAAGGGCTTCTGAATTTGGTTCCTCTAAGATTTCTAGATTGATACCAGCGAGTGCTACAGCATCTACTAATAACGCATTTGTATGAGCTGGAAATCCAGTTGTAAATAGAGTTACAGTGCTGCGATCGGCATGGCTAAATTTTCTTGGGTTTTTGTCTGTCCAATGTGTAATTGTATTTTCTGTGAGTTCAGCTGTTGCTGCCATTTTTCATTCTCCAATCGCATTTTTTCAATGCGTTTATTTAAATTATATGCGTAAGTTTTTAATCTGATTTTAAAAGATTCTGTTGGTGCAGTTTGATCTAGATCGTGAAGCGTTAGGTATGCCGCCTTTGAAGCAGAAACCATACTGTCAATGATTCCATACGTAGGAGCATCGTGACCACATTTAAAGCTAGATATATCTACTACTGCGATATGCTTATTTCTACAAGCAAACTTCGCCGCCCAAACTTTTTGAGCAGAGTTAGCTGAAAAGTTTTCTGGCCAAACATCTCTAATATCAAACGGATTTCCATCGAAATATTTTTGTAACCATTCTTTCTCTTTTGGAATGCTAGTCATAGTTAGAACCGGAAATCCAAGTGATTGGATTTCATCTAAGATATGATGATTGAGTCCTGGATCTAAATGATAAGGTCTACCAATTAAAAGAACTGCCATGGATAGATTTGCTTCAGCTTCTTCTAAAATTTTTCTACCTTGTTCTTGCATTCTCAGTTCAAAGTTTCTGAGTTCATTCATGGATTTATCTACTGCTTCATCACTTTCTTTTCGTGTAACGTTTAGAATTTTTTCCCAAGTCTCAAAGATTTGCTTTTTTAAATATTTCAAGTCTTCAAAATTCAATGCATTCGTAACATATTGGATCTTTCTTTCATTGAAATAATCCTTCTCTGTTGTAAAGGATGCTTTCATTACAAGTGGAGTTCCTTGCACAACAGGACAAGAAGTAGAAGCCATTACATTTTCTAGAAAATTTGGGATATGAGTGACTGCAGGAAAGTAAATATAATCCATTTCCTTATGATAAATCAAATTGTGAATATGGGCTTGCACAACTTTAGCAGGAAAGCATGGATCGATAGATCCATATTTCATTCCATCTTTTGCCATCTTCTCATTTGTTTCCGAACTCCAGATGATATTTTCTTTTTTTAATCCTAGGTTTAGAAAGTAAGAATTAAAAAACGGAGCCATTACCCACATGTTTAAAACACGAGGCATCGCAATTCTAATATTCTCTCTCTTTGGATGAATAAAGGTATTTTCTCCTAACTTAAAAATTTCTTTTGCTTGTAATTGAACTAAATTTGGATTTGATTTTGCTTTTGTATTTTTCTTTGCCATTAATTCTTTTAGTTCTTCTTTGCTTTCAACTGTTCCTTTATCACATGAGAATCCAGAAATATAACGCACTTTCTGTCCACTTGGAGTAAGCGTATCGATGAAAGTTCTAGAGCAAGAATTGGAACAAAATCTACAACGAGTTGACTCATCTGATTTAGAAGAATATTGAATATCATAGGCTTCATCGAGTCCGGCAAACTTTGTGTAGCCTCTCATCATCACAGTCTCTCTTGCTTCTAGAGCTGCGCCTATCGCTCCCGCTTCTCCTGGATGTGGATGAACAAATACTTTTGCATTCTTCACACGTTTTTTAATATAATCTACCTGTGCTTTTAGTGCGGCTAGATTGTATTGAGTTCCTCCTTGTAAAACAAATTTGTTTCCAAATTGTTCTAGTCTTGGAACTTGAACCACATATTGCCAAATATTTTTAGGAAGAACCTGTGCAAGTCCTGCCATGATTTCTTCTTTTGCAAAACCTTGCTTTTGAAAGTTCACTCGATCTGTATCTAGAAAGACTCCACACCCATAAGAAAATACAGGAGCTAGTTCTGCTTTGAATGCGATATCCGCATACTCTCGCACAGAATGACCGAACTGTTCTGCCATACCTTGCAAGATCATTCCATTGCCTGCACTACATTGATTGGATAGTTTGAAATTTGAAAGCTCTTGTGATTTCATAAAAAGAACTTTTATATCTTGTCCGCCTATATCGCAGATAACGTCTATATCTCCGAAATAATTTTGAGAACTTTTCATGTGAGCTACAGTTTCAATTACATTCACATCCGCAGAAAAAACTTTTTCAAAAATATTCGCAGCGTATCCTGTTACACCGAAACCGATTACATCGAGTTGAACTCCTTTCTTACTTGTCTTTTCTCTGATCTTATCAATTAAAACTTTAAAATCTTCGAACGGATTTCCTTTGGAAAGAGTGTATTCTTTGATAATGAGCTTACCGTCTTCATCGAGTAACGCACATTTCGTAGAAGTAGAACCACCGTCTACTCCGAGGAAGGCTCTCACTGTTTGTCCTGGCTGATAATTCGGAGTAGTGAAATTTGGAATTGCATACTCTTCTTTGAATTGTGTGAGTTCTTCTGAATCTTGAATCAGTGGATCTCCCGCAATGTTTTTTAATTCTGCCTTTCTTCCACCCGAAATAAATTCTTCTAGTTCCTTGTAGCCTTTGTATTCTTCTGAATGACTAGAAGCTCCATAATAACAACTACCGAGTGCCGCATAATAGAGAGAATTCTCTGGAACAATCACTTGCTCTTCGATGTTGCCTTCATACAAATCTTGAAATCCACGTTCTTTCCAAATCTGTTTGATTCTATATTTCCAGCATTGAACTAAAAATGGAAGATAGTGGTTCGGTCCACCGAGTAAAATGATTTTATCTTTTAATGTATGACCGCGAGTGAGAACAGAAAGGTTTTGATTTACAATAGCATCCGCAAGCGAATTCATAATGTCATGTTGAGCAGTTCCTGATTTGATTAAATTCACAATATCAGTTTCCGCGAATACTCCGCATTTTGCGGCAACATGGTATAATTTTTCTGGATTGAATTCTATTTTGGGGAGTTCCGACGGATCCATTCCCACTTTAATCATACATTTATCAATGGTGGCTCCGGTTCCAGAAGCACATTTATCATTCATAAAAGTAAGAATTCGTTTTCCAGTTCCTGGATTCTCTTTGAAGATAATTACCTTTGCATCTTGTCCACCTAACTCAATGACGCTCTCTGCATCTGGGTGAGACTTTTCCACTGCCATTGCAACTGCATTTACTTCTTGAATAAAACGAGCTCCAATTTTGGGAGCAAGGGTTACCGCACCAGAACCAGTCATAAATATGGAAACATTACCTGGTTTAAAAGAAGGAAAGTTCTCTTCTAAGGTTTTTAAAAACGCAAGGACACATTGACCTTGTTTTGTGTGGTGTCTTTCATATCGAGTGAATAAGATATTTAGATTCTTGTCTGTGAGAACAATTTTAACGGTAGTGGAACCTACATCGATTCCAAGTAAGTATTCAGAGTTTTTATTTATCATTTTATTTCCAATGGTTATAAAAGTTTTTAACAAAATCCTAGCAGAGAATTTTCACTTTAATGTAAATAGTTTGTTCCCTACAAATAAAAACCAATACACCAAATTAGCAATATGTTTAAGTGGTTTTTGCTAAAAACGGACTATGATCTATATCAATATTTTTTTTGAAAAAAAATGTTTTCTTGGCCACCAAAAATTGTAGGCAGTATAAATGTGAATTATTTTAAACAATGTTAGTTCTAAATCGATAAGTAGGAGATCTATAGGGGATAATATTGATTAGTCAGTGATCCAAAGAAATCATTTAGAGATGAAAGATAGAATCTTTTTTCATTCTCCCGTTTCATTTTAAAAATAAAAGGAATTTTTAAGAAACAAATAAAAGCACGCCTTGTGGTATCACTTTGAGGAGGAAGAGTAAAAAAAGTCATCGGCAATAGACTCTCCTTTTTCACTTTCCTTGGGTCTTTCCTTGATTTTAGATTTTTTTGAACAAGAATAATTAGAAATCTAGAGAGTAATTTGGCTTATTCTTTTAGGGGATAATTATGATTAGTCTCTATTTTAGAACTCATTTGGTTTCTAATTTTAGTTTGAAATAAAATGAGAATCTAGATGGATCAAGGGAATGTAAAGTTCAATCTGCACCAATCCTCTATTATAGTTATCTCAATTATTCATTGGAGAAAGTTATAAGATTCTATCAATCTGAATTGAATACAAAATTACTGTATGGAGATTTGGGGAATAGATTGGCGACTATCGATATAAAAAAATAGAAACCTATTTAAATCAATCCTTCCCATTCTCAGAGACTTCTCCTTGTCCTGTTGGAAAAATTTAAATCTGATCTGAATCGATTTTGTAGTTTTAAAACCTTGCAAAGAAAATTCTTATCTCTGAGAATACAAAGGCTTTTAAGTTGGGTCTCTTTCTGGTTTTTACAAATAGAAAGCAATTGAAACCGAAATCCTCGTATAAAAAATACCTTTACAATATTGGCTTTTCTACAATTTACTAAAAGCATTGCTAAGAACTGTGTAAAAGCTGAGCAAAAGAGTCGCAGAGGAATGCCTTACCAGAGCATTTTGTTTTCGAAAATATTTGCTTTTACACAATCTCTAAAACTAAATGTTTATCATTAAATGAGCAGGAAAGAATTTTTTTAACAAAGGAAATACAATGGCAGAAGATTTAAAACGAAGAAGTAAGATGACTACAGAGGGAGACAATAGAGCGCCGAACAGAGCAATGCTTCGTGCAGTTGGATTTGTAGATGAAGATTTTAAAAAACCTATGATCGGTGTCGCATCTACTTGGTCGGAGATTACTCCTTGTAATTCTCATATAAATAAATTAGCTGAAAAAGTAAAAGAAGGAATTCGCCGCGCGGGTGGGATGCCTCAGATATTTAACACAATTACAGTATCCGATGGAATTTCAATGGGGCATGAGGGAATGCATTATTCTCTACCTTCTCGAGAAGTGATTGCGGATTCTATAGAAGTGGTAACTAACGCAATGCGTTTTGACGGTGTGGTTGCAATCGGTGGTTGCGATAAAAATATGCCTGGTTGCCTCATGGCTTTAGCTAGACTTGATATCCCTTCTATCTTTGTTTATGGTGGATCGATCATGCCAGGAACTTGTGATGGTCATGATGTGGATATAGTGTCTGTATTTGAAGCAGTTGGTAAATTCAATGCTGGCACAATGACTCGAGATGAATTTTTACGAGTAGAGCAATCGGCTATTCCAGGCGCAGGAAGCTGTGGCGGAATGTATACAGCGAACACAATGTCATCCGCGATCGAAGCTCTCGGTATGAGTCTTCCTGGTTCTGCCTCTATGCCTGCTGTAAGTTCTCGTAAGGCAAATGACTGTTATGCGGCTGGAATTGCAATTCAAGAATTAATCAAGAAAAATATTACACCAAGACAAATCTTAACAAAGAAAGCATTTGAAAATGCAATTCGAGTTGTATTGGTGTTAGGTGGATCAACGAATGCAGTTCTTCATTTGATTGCGATTGCAAAAGAAATGGGTGTTGGTCTTAGTTTGGAAGATTTTGATAGAATCAGTAAAGTCACTCCACATCTTGCAGACTTAAAGCCTGGTGGAAAGTATGCTATGTTTGATTTAGATAAAGCAGGTGGGGTTCACGGTGTTATGAAACAAATGTTAGCAGATGGAATGCTGCATGGAGATTGTCTAACTGTAACAGGAAAGACGATAGCTGAAAACCTAGCTGATATGCCTGCACTTGCGAAAGAGCAAATCATTGTTCGTTCAAAAGAAAATCCTCTTTTTGCTTCTGGACCTCTTGTTATACTCAAAGGAAATTTAGCTCCAGACGGAGCGGTTGCAAAGATTTCTGGGTTGAACAAATTTGCAATCACAGGACCAGCAAAAGTTTTTGATTCAGAAGATACATGTTTTGAAGCGATTATGGCTGATAAGATTAAAAAAGGCGATGTAATCATTATCCGCTATGAAGGACCAAAAGGTGGACCTGGTATGAGAGAGATGCTTGCTGTTACAGCTGCTATTATTGGAAAAGGTCTTGGGGAAGATGTAGGGCTTATGACAGACGGAAGATTTAGTGGTGGAACACATGGGCTTGTAGTTGGACATATTACTCCAGAAGCATTTGATGGCGGACCAATTGCAATTGTGAAAGAAGGGGATATTGTAACGATAGACGCAACTAAGAACTTACTCGAAGTTAAACTTTCACAAGAAGAAATTGCTACTAGATTAAAAGCTTGGAAAAAACCAGAACCAAGATATAAGTCTGGTGTGCTTGCTAAGTATGCACATTTAGTTCAGTCTGCATCGAATGGAGCAATTACGAATTTACTCTAATCTGCTCTAAAATAAATGAGTGAGTACGATTTTAAAATCAATCTCACTCATCTAATTTAGTTTCAACTTTTTATTCCAAGTAAAGACCCTAACAAAAAGAATTCCCATTAAAAACAAATAAATAAACCAAATTTCGATTGAATAGAAATAGTTATCGCCTAAGAAAGATACAGCCAATTGATCAAAATCTTCCTCTCTAGCCTTGGTTTCATAAAACAAATTTAAAAAAAATCTAGCATTCAAGATAAGATTACACAAAGTAGTGGGATGAAGGAATTTTTAGTCATCATCCCTGTTTACAATGAAAAAGCCACAGTTCTGGATGTAGCAATTAAAACGATTTCCGCCTGTATTGATTTTGCTGATATTTTATTTGTAAATGATGGTTCTTCCGATGGGACAGAGGAAGTTTTAAACTCAATTCAAAAAGAACATCCTTACTTGTTTGTGCATCACAAAAAAAATGGAGGATATGGTTCAAGTCTTATCTATGGATTTGAATTTGGGGCAAATCGAAATTATCCGTATTTAATAACAATGGATTGTGATGAACAGCATCAACCAAAAGATTTAGCTCGATTTGCAAATTTTAACAGAAAGATTGATGTAGTGAGTGGAAGTCGTTATGCGCCAAAGTCCAGATCGATTGGGATTGTTCCTCCTGAAGATCGAGTAGAAATCAATCGTCGCATTACAAAAGCAATTAATAAAAAATATGGTTGGTATATTACAGATGCCTTTTGTGGGTTTAAACGTTATTCTACAAAAAAAATTAAAGATTATAAATTTGAAGAGAATGGATATGCCTTCCCGATGGAGTTTTGGGCTTATGCGTATAAAAACAATTTAAGTTTAGAAGAAATTGCTGTAGATAAAATCTATATTACTGATGATCGAAGCTTTGGTGAAGACCTAGATAAAAAAAGAAAGAGATATAAGTATTATCTAGAAGCATGGAGGATAGCGGAAAGAAAATTAAAAGATTACCACCGATAACGGAACGACAATATATTAAATCACAAAGAAACTTTCGAGAAATAATAACGATTTACAGGTTCGTTGGAGGATTACTTTTCTTTGTAAGGTAAAAAGGAAAGTTCTTTAATAAATTGATAATCTTTGTGGTTTTTGTTATATAACTGATTGAGAGAACAAAATCCTTTTCTAGTTTTTCTAAAAATGAAATCGCCGATTCCTTTTTTCTAGATGAATCAATTAAAATATCTGTATCAAGTAGAACGTTATTCATACTTACCAATTTTTTTTCTCAGTTCTTTAACATAGGCGATACTATTTTCCATTTCCTTATGATCTTTGAATGCATTGATTAAAGGGCTTTTTCGAATCCCTCTTTTTTTTGATTTTGAAGCATTCCCTATTAACTACATACTTAGTCGCTAAAAATTGTATAAAATCATCAGCTTCCTTTTGCGCCGATTTAGGTAATGATTGATATGTTATAACAGTTGAATTTCCCATAGTGATAAATTGACAATCTTCATCGTAAGTATTCAACTTTAATACCCATATCGCTTGCACCAACTGGCTTATTGCGAATATCCACTTTCGTAGTAAACCATACAAATTTCGTTTTCAAGGTCTGAATGTAAGAACTTATATTCGCTTTATACCTAGCCTGCATAGTTGAATTTTTAATTAATGCTTCATCTTGCTCCAGCCAAAGTATTATAAAAACTTTTAAATCTTTTTCTAAAATTTTCTGTGCTATACTTTTCCAAAATTTTTCATGATTTGTTGAATTCCGCACGCCACCAGATATACAAGCTAGACTACTTTTTACCTTCTGACCTACTTCAATCATAAGGTTAGTGCCTTTTTCTGCCAATCGGTATTGATTCTCTATTCGATGGGCTCTAAAATCTTTTACTTCAATAAAATAAACACCGTTTCGATAAACGCCCAGAAAATCTACACCTTTTGAATTCGGGAGCGTATCCGATAATTTTTTATAATCAGGAGTTTTATCAAACTGAATTATTTCTTCCCAGCCATCAAATGCAAATTCTAAATCCTCTTCAATAAACTTTTGTTCACTCATCTTTCATTGACCTCTGAAATAATTCTCTTTCTTTATCATAATGGTTAGCAAACTCTTCTAAGATTGGATTGTTTTGAATTTCAGTAAGATTTTTTCCGGTATGTACTTTTACACCTTCCTTTTCTGATTCCTCAAGGCAAAAAAATCTGATCTCAGCTATTTCCTCCGAGTACGATGATCTATATTCATCCATTAATGAAAGTTGATGCGAGAGAAGATAATCATGTGTAGCCATGAATATTTGAATACCAGACATTGCGAGATGATTTAATATCAAAGTAAGAACTGAAATTAACTTAGGATTAAAATAAATTTCTGGTTCATCCCAAATTAGAATTGAATTTTCAGTAATTGTTCCATTTTCAATTAAATACAGAAGTGTAGCCAATTTTTTCATCCCTTCGGCTAACATAGAAGCTTCTATTTCACCCGTTTCTTTCTTTATATAAAATGTATTGCCCTTTTTAATTAATGTTCCTTCTAGTTGATCTCTTATAACCGCTAAAATCTTTTTCTGAAATTCATTTTGTTCTCTCGTAACAGGTTCGCTCAATGCTTTCGCTAAGAAATACAATGTCTCATCATACTTAACATCGTATTTTTCATAGAATGGAATGAATTCAGAATAAGCTGTAATCATTTCTTGTGTGGGAAAATAGGTTACATTAAAAGTATGTTCAATAGGTATTGATGTAATGTTCTGATCAAATCCGGATACTAGTTTTTGATCAAACGCATAATACTGAATAAAGAAATCTTTATCCTCATCAAAAATCTTATAATTAATTGTGAAATCTTTATCTTCAAAGTTACGAATGAGTTTCCCGTTGGACTCAATTTTAAATATACCTTTTATTCTATTATTGATTCTCTCATTAAAAGACAATTTATCTTTATTGGCAAGGCTACTTGACTTTGCTATTGTATAAAGAATTTTTAATAAATGAGTTTTTCCCGTACCATTCTTACCAATAATCACATTGATTCCGGGCACAAACTTCAATGATTCATGCTCGAATTTGGTAATGTTATTGATGGATAAATCTGAAAATTTATAATTCAAATTAGTTTCTCCTTTAACCTACTTTTTTTACTTCATCCAATAGGAGGTTATATGGAATAACCCCTCGATAAGCCCTTTTCATTGTTGATAATTGAACTGAAACAAGGAACTTAAAGTTACTTGTTGTGCCTACCCACTTATCGTTTTTTAGAAAGGAATTCAAATCATTTTTGTATTCCTCTTCACGAAAAATAGAATGTTCTTTTGTCTCTGTCATATAGTCTTCTAAAATGGGAAGTGCGGCATTTTCAATTAACTCAGACTTGGCACTTTCATTTTTTAAAATTTGAATTAGAGACTTAGTAATTATTTCCTTTTCATTGGTTGGCTTATTAAATGCCTTATAAATTATATCCCGCAAGATTTCTATTACTATGAAGTAGAAAAAATGCCTTGTTTGTTTTCTTGACTGTAATTCAGCAACTGAACCGAACTTATGGAAGTTAGCTTCTTTCTGTAATAGAAAGCTTGCATACAAATCTTCAATATTTATATAATTTTTATCTGCTTTGTCAGTGATTTGTTTAAAGATACTTCCACCGGGCGCAAACGGAGGATTCTTTCCGTATGCCAACGCTGGTCGCTTAAGCCAACCTGACGCAAAAACTTTTATGAGTTCAAATGCATTTGCATAATCATCATCTCTAAAAAATGGAAGAATAGTAGGATTCAATTTTTGTAAAGCTCGTCTAGAATCCCAGCCACCTCTTTGAATTTCTAAGTAAATATTGTATTTATCTGCCATTTCTGCATGAAACCGATTAAAGCTTTCTTCTAATGAAATAAAATCAGTAGCTTTGACCGCGTTTTGGCTATTAGTAAACCGTGTGATTGATTTTAGAAGTTCAGCAGAATTTTTATCTTCTGTAATGTCTCCAATTTTCACAATTTTTAAAACAACAGTAGATGAGTTCAGTTTTTTTTCCCAATCATGAAAGTGTGGATTCTTTGTATTATTCGCAAATTCATATTCTAAAGTTGCCCATATAGTCTTAGAGGTTTGACAGCCATTTACAATGTATGGTTCAATAAGATTAGTCTCTTCTCCTTTTTTATAGTCATAATCAGCAGCAACGATCGTTACACCGTTATTATATAATCCAAAACTTTCTGGATTTTCAATAATAGTTCTTCTTATATCAGAGTTTACTTTGTTTCGACTTCCTAAATACTTCCGGACATTTTTTTGATAGATTAAATCTAAATCTTTCTTTTCCTTCTTGTAGACTTTTAGAAAATTATACAAATCTATTAGCTTAATAGATCCAACCAATAAATCCGAACCCGACTCAACTAAGTTGGCTTTGATATCAAAAATATCAGTTCGATTTCTTTCTTCTAATATTCTATTGTAGATTGTGCGAATAGAGATAATTTCAACATCTATATTAATTGAGTCAGGTTGCTCTTTTCTATGAATGTATTGTCTTACAAAATCATAATCATCCCATTTCTGTTCATCTGATAAGGCTAATACTATCGCGATTTTATATGATAATTTTTCATTTGCCTTGGAAGCTTTAGTTAGAAAACTTTTTAAATTTTGCTGAAAAGGTAAATCTTCTTTTGTTATAAATTTCTGGTTCTTTATAGTCTGAATTAATCGGTCATAATATGATTCAAAGGAATCTAGATTTTTTAGAGCGTCACCTAAGTCTGAATAGATTAAATACCAAACAAACTCTTTATTAGAATTTTCTTCTTCATCAGACCCTTCATGATAATAGGCTAAATCAACTCCCAGAGTGTAATGGTTATTAAACTCAAAAAAATCTGCCGAATCCTCATCTATCTCAAACCACTGACTAAATAGCTTTCTGCCAAATTCACTACCTGTCCGCTCAGGGTTCTTACCTTTCTGCAAAACTGGAGCCAACCACTCATTTTTAAATGTTTCATAATTATTTACTATTTCTAACATTAACTACTTCCTCTGAATGAGATAGCCAACTGATTCAAATACGTCACCTAATAAAAATTTCTTTCTAAGATTTTCCAGATCATTCAATTAACTACAACTTTGCTCACATATCTTTTGTTCTAATAAGAAAAGGCGAATCACTCTTACAGGAATACCTATAATCTCTAATAAAAACCCTAGCTTAAAACTCGTCAACTTGGATTAAGCATAGCTCTTTATGTCTCTGCTTCTTTGCGTGAGACTCTTATTAACAATACACTAAAGCTCCTCTAAAGTTAGGACTAAACTTCCCTTAAAGATAGGGTAATGAGATATATTTAGGGGAAGTTTAACCAATGTTTACCTCTAAGTTCAATAGATGTTTGGTATAAGCAAAACCAAAATCTTCCGTGCTTATTCTACCCTTCGCTCCAAGTATTCCCGACCAGCGCCTTCGCATGCGTGCTTCGTGGTTAAAAAAAGACTGATAGTAAAAGATATTTCACCACGAAGATCACGAAGGAACACGAAGTTAGGTTAGAAGTAAAAAGTAAAATCCTCCGTGCTTATTCCACTCTTCGCTCCAAGTATTCCCGACCAGCGCCTTCGCATGTGTTCATCAGTGGTTAAAAAAAGACTGATAGAAAAAGATATTTCACCACGAAGGACACGAAGGAACACGAAGTTAGGTTAGAAATAAAAAGGAAACCCTCTGTGCTTATTCCACCCTTCGCTCCAAGTATTCACGATCAGCTTCGCATGTGCGCTTCGTGGTTAAAAAAAGACAGATAGTAAAAGATATTTCACCACGAAGATCACGAAGGAACACGAAGTTAGGTTAGAAGTAAAAAGTAAAATCTGAACCCCTACATAAAAAAAGGACACGATTTTAGGCTTCCAAAAGGAGACTAAA